>NZ_JBHZAE010000015.1:0-167196 GCF_042754105.1 Embleya sp. NPDC059237
ATACTCTCCTGGTCCCACTGGCGGAGAAGAAGCCAAGCCCGAGCCCGCATCAGCCACTACAGACGCAGAGGCCATCACGAAGTGTCGTTGCAGTACTAGGCCGCGTGCAAGCACCGCAACCGGCGGACCACCAGGGTGTGTTCGGCGGTCGAGAGCCGTCAGTGTCCGCTCACATTCGCGGTCACCGCCGGACAGGCGGGCCACGCACCGCAGTTCGAGAACACCGCGCCCGGACACGGTATCCGCATCCCTGTCCGCATCCGCATCCGCACGGTATTTCCCAAGTCGCCCGACGGGCAGGCGCACCGGAGGCGTCTCGGTCGACGCGGCGGGCATCCCGTCGCCCTCGACCCGCGCGGCATCACCATCCGCCCCGACGCCGCCTAGTCGTTCCGGGCGTTGCCGTCGTTGGAGCGATTGGCGCGGCGGCGACGCATACGTTCGCGGAGAGAGTCCGTCGAGGGGTCGAGCAGCGGTCGCTCGGCCGGGCCGTCCGGGGACGCCTCGCTCCACTGCCGGGCCTGCCGTACCAGCGCGGCCAGTTCGTCGGAGCCGTTCTCCCGCGATGAGTCGTGGTGCGTCATGGTGGACCCGATGCCCGCGCACTTGCCGGCCACGGCTGAGAATTGGTCACGAATATGCGGCATATCGATAACAACAGTGGCGAAGGGGGCGCACTGTGGGGCGGTTTTCAGCCGGCCGCATCTCGGCCCGGCCCGCCTGCTCCCGTCCTCATCGCGTCACCCGCCCGGCCCACAGCGCTCTCGGCCGACTCTGAGCCGTGATACGGCATCGTTTCGGGGACAGAGCTCCGGTATGTCGTTCCCCGCGCCGTAATCCCGGCCGAGCGACACCGGATCGCGCGTTATCGAAGGAGGGAGCGCCCATGCCTTCGTCGGCCGTATCCGACTTGGCCGTGTCCGACCTGGCCGTGAACGTGCTGGACGCGAGTTCGTTGTTGTCCGCCTTCGGGGCGCTCGGCATCGCCGTGGTGTTGTTCGCGGAGACCGGCCTGCTGGTCGGCTTCTTCCTGCCCGGCGACTCGCTGTTGTTCACCGCCGGACTGTTGTGCGTACCGGGCTCCTCGAACCGGGTGCACCTGACCCTGTGGCAGGTGTTGCTCGCCGCCGTGGTCGGAGCCCTGCTCGGCGCCCAGGTCGGCTATCTCCTCGGCCGGCGCGGCGGACGCGCGCTGCTGAGCCGGTACAAGAACCGCAGCCTGCACGAAGGCGTGGCGCGGGCCGAGGAGTTGCTCGGCAAGTACGGACACGCCAAGGCGGTGGTCCTGGCCCGCTTCGTCCCGGTCGTGCGCACGGTGCTCAACCCGCTGGCGGGCGTACTGGGGATGCCCGTGCGCACTTTCACCCTGTGGCAGATCATCGGCGGCACGGTCTGGGCGATCGGCCTGGTCCTGGCAGGCTACGGACTCGGCTCGTCCGTACCGAACGTGGACACCTACCTGCTGCCGATCGTGGCGGTGGTGGTACTGATCTCGCTTCTGCCGATCGCACTGGAGGTACTCCGCCAACGCAAACACCGCCCCGACTCGGGCTCGGGCTCGGACCCCGGCTCGGACCCCGGCTCCCACCGCCGAGACGAACCGTGACCGACCGCACCTTGCCCGGGTGGTTGGGTCGTTCCGGCGTGCGTTGCGCTTGTGGTCGCTGGTGGCCGGTGCGGGGCGGCCAGAGTCGGTGATGGGCCGCCGCCGGCGTGCGGGGCTCCGAGACGGCGGGTTCCCGACGAGACGGATGCATCGCTTAGCGAAAGCCGGCCGGCAGCAAGGGAGCGGGAGGGCGGTCGGGCCGAGTCCTCCAGGGGCCTTCCCGAGTGGGCCGGGTGCTTTCGGCGCGCGTTGCGCCTTGGGTTGCGGGTGGCCGGTGCAGGGCCGGCCAGAGTCGGTGATGGGCCGCCGCCGGCGTGCGGGGCTCCAAGACTCGGGGCTTGCGGCGAGACGGGTGTGTTGCTTGGCGAAAACCGGCCGGCAGCGGCGGGCAGGGGGTGGGCGGGTCGAGTCCTCCGGAGGGCTTTCTCGGGGAGTCGGTTGTTCCCGGCGTGCGTTGCACTTTGGGTTGCGGGTGGCTGGTGCGGCGCTGGTCAGAGTCGGTGATGGGCCGCCGCCGGCGTGCGGGGCTCCGAGACAGCGGGTTCCCGACGAGACGGATGCATCGCTTAGCGAAAACCGGCCGGCAGCGGCGGGGAGGGAGGGCGGTCCGGTTGATCCCGCCGAGGAGCCGTCCCGAGTGGGTCGGGCAGGGCATTTCGAGGTGCAGTGGGCGTGTGTGAGAGGCGAGAGTTTACGAAACCGGACGACGTGAGGCGTCATGGCCTCGGTGGGGGAGAAAACCGCAGGTCAGCGCGAAGTGGGAGCGTTTGAGGTGCCTCGGGATCCGGTTTCGGCCCCTACTGGGCACTTGTGGTCTCTTCGACGGCCTCTGCGAGGTCGCGGCGTCCGAAGTCGGCTGCGATCGGGCGGTTTTGGTCTTCGCAGCGGCGTCAAGGGGGTCGGAGCGCACGAAACCGGCACTCGACGCCCGACTTTCCGCCCCGACACTACAAAACCGCAGGTCACCGAAGCTCAGGGCCCACAACCACCGATCGCGATCCGGTTTCGAGCCCCAACTCCCCTCCAAACGCTCCCGAAGCACCCCAACCCACTCGGGAAGGCCCTCTGGAGGACCCGACCCGACCGCCCTCCCTGCTCCCCGCTGCCGGCCGCTTTTTCGCCGAGCAACACACCCGCCTCGCCAAGGACCGGCAGTCTCGGAGCCCCGCACGCCGGCGGCGGCCCATCACCGACTCTGACCGGCCTCGCACCGGCCACCCGCAACCCAAGGCGCAACACGTGCCGAAAGCACTCGGCCCACTCGGAAAGGCCGCCCGGGGAACCCGACCCGACCGCCCTCCCCGCCCGCCGCTGCCGGCCGCTTTTTCGCCGAGCAACACACCCGCCTCGCCAAGGACCGGCAGTCTCGGAGCCCCGCACGCCGGCGGCGACCCACCACCGACCCGGACCGGCCCCGCACCAGCCACCCGCAACCCAAAGCGCAACACGCGCCGAAAGCACTCGGCCCACTCGGAAAGGCCGCCCGGGGAACCCGACCCGACCGCCCTCCCCGCCCGCCGCTGCCGGCCGCTTTTTCGCCGACCGACACACCCGCCTCGCCAAGGACCGGCAGTCTCGGAGCCCCGCACGCCGGCGGCGACCCACCACCGACCCGGACCGGCCCCGCACCGGCCACCCGCGACCACACACGCAACGCACGCCGGAAGCAGCCCCGGCTCCGGCCGGCCCGAGACCTTCGGCGGAGGCACCTCAGGTGAACGCTGTCGCCAAGTGGGTGGACAAGGCCGCTGTCGCCGGGTGTTGGTCGTGTTGTGGGGTGATCGTGTAGATGCCGCGGGTTGGGGGGTCTATCAGGGTCGCCGTGGTGACGTCTGTGCGTAGGGCGGTGGTCAGGGCGGCGGGGATCAGGGCGATGGCGTGGCCGGTGGCGACCATGGCGATTTTGCCCGGCAGGTCGGCCGCCGCCAGGTCGATTCGGGCGGTGGTTCCGGCGCGGGCGGCGTGGCGGCGTAGGAGGGCCGCCGAGCCGTCGTTGTCCTCGACCCAGGTCTGGTCGGCCAGTTCGTGGATCGGCAGTGGGCCCCGGCCGGCGTGCGGGTGGTCGGCGGGCAGGACGACCACCATCTCGTCGACGCCCAGGAGCCGTCGTTCCACCCGGGGGTCGTCCGGCAGGCCCGGCGGCGCGTCCGTGACCACGGCGATGTCCAGGTCGCGGGCGAGCACCCGGTCGTACAGGTCGGCGCTCGATCCGGGCAGCAGGCTCCACCGCAGCGGGCCTTCGTCGTCCAGGAGGCGCCGGATCGCGGCGGGTACGATCCCGGCGGCCAGGGACGGCGTCGCGCCGACGGTCAGCGGGCGACCCGTTGTCCCGTCTCGTACGTCCCGAACCGCGCGCACCGCCCGATCCGCCTCGTTGAGCACGACGAGGGCGTGGTGCCGGAACACCTCGCCGGCCGGCGTCGGCCGCACCCCACGCACCTGCCGCTCGACCAGCGCCACCCCGAGCCGCCGCTCCAGGCCGGCGATCTGCCGGGAGACGGCCGACTGGGTGTGGCCGAGTTCGACCGCCGCCGCCGACAACGACCCGACCCGACACACCGTCACGAAGGTCCGCCACACGGTGAGATCCAACTTGCCCCCTCCAGCACGAGCCTGGGCACAAGTATGGCGGCTCCGGGCAGGTCGTATGCGAGATACGCATGCCTGCCCTTCCGAAGTTGCGCTTGTCGCAGAGCCCGCCACTGCTTCACGCTGGGACGCATGACCACCGCACCGCGCACGATCGCCGTCCTCGGCCTGGGCCGCATGGGCACCACTGTCGCGACACGACTCGCCGAGCACTCCCATGAGGTCATCGGCTGGACCCGCTCCGGGCCTCCCAGCACCGGCGGCCCCTTCCACACCACCGACGACCCGACCACCGCCGTCGCGAAAGCCGACGTCGTGCTCCTCGCGCTGTTCGACGGCCGGGCCTGCCGCGAGGTTGTCGACCAGGTCCGCGCCTCGCTTCGACCCGACGCCATCGTGGTGAACACGAGCACGGTCGCCCCCGCCGACGCGTCGGCGCTGGCCCATGAACTCGGGGCCTCTTACGTGCACGCGCCCGTACTCGGCTCGGTGCCCGCCGTCGCCGCCGGAACCCTGGACATCCTCGCCGGCGCCGACCCCGACACGCTCGATCGGGTGCGGCCGGTGTTGGCGGCGCTCGGCACCGTGCGGCCCATCGCCGACGCCGGTACCGCCGCCGCCCTCAAGCTGATCGCCAACAGCAGCCTCGCCGGCGGAGTCCTGGCCCTGCGCGAGGCGCTGCGGCAGGGCGACGCGCTCGGCCTGCCCCGAACCGAGGTGCTGGACATACTCGAACTCGGCCTGCTCGGCGGACTCGTGGCCCGCAAACGCAGCATGCTCACGAGCGGAGGCAACCGGCCCACTGCCGCCCCCGCCCAGTTCACCATCGCCGCGCTGGCCAAGGACCTGGACCTGCTGGCCGCCGCGTCCGGTACCCCGCTGCGCAGCGCGGCCGACCTGGCCGGCACCCCGGCCGACCCCGAGGCCGACATCGCCGTCGCCGCCCTGACCCCCGCCGTCCCCGACGCGGTGCTCGAACCCCTCCGCGCCTATATACGCGGACACGCCACCGGCGACCCCGCCCACTTCCGCGCCGCGTTCCTGCCCACCGCGCACGTCGAGGGCATCCGGGACGGCGCGTTCGTCTCGTGGGGTCTCGACGAATATTGCGCGCTCTTCCCCGGCCGGCCCGCCCCGGACGAGCCGACCCGCTCGCGTCGCATCGACACCGTCGACGTACACGGCACCGTCGCCACCGCGACCATGACCCTGCGACACGGCACCGACACCTTCACCGACGTCTTCCTCCTGGCCCACGTCGACGAAGGGTGGCGCATCACCAACAAGGCCTACCACCGACGCCCCTGAGCCTTTGGCCCCCAAACCGCCCGGCCCCAGTCACCCGCCCGCCCGGACATGACCGATCCCATGTTGACGACGCATCCGAACGGGTGCTTTGGTGAGCCTCGCCTAAATTCCGAGATTTGTTCGATCGAGCGGGGTCACCTGGTGTTCGCCAACTACCTGATAGGTCTGCGCGAGGGGCTGGAAGCAGCCCTCGTGGTCAGCATCCTGATCGCCTATCTCGTCAAGAGCGACCGCCGGGACGCACTGCCCGCCGTCTGGCTCGGGATCGGCGCCGCCGTCGCGCTCAGCGTCGCCCTCGAGGCCACCCTCGAACTGACGTCGGCCGAGATGACCTTCAAGCAGCAGGAGCTGTTCGGCGGTTCGCTCTCCATCCTGGCCGTGCTCCTGGTCACGTGGATGATCTTCTGGATGCGGCGTACCTCGCACGCGCTCAAGGCGGAGTTGCAGGGCAAGCTGGACCACGCGCTGGCGATGGGCACGGGTGCGCTGGTGTTGACCGCGTTCCTGTCCGTGGGGCGGGAGGGCCTGGAGACCGCGGTGATCGTGTGGGGCACGGCCCGCTCCACCGGCGAGAACACCGAGCCGATGATCGGCGTCGCCCTCGGACTGGCCACCGCCGTCGTGCTCGGCTACCTCTTCTACGCCGGCGCCGTCCGCATCAACCTCGCCAGGTTCTTCCTCTGGACCGGCGCCGCACTCGTCGTCGTCGCCGCCGGCGTACTCGCGTACGGCGTCCACGACCTCCAGGAGGCCGACTACCTCCCCGGGCTGTCGAACCGGGCCTTCGACATCAGCGACACCATCCCCCCGGACACCTGGTACGGCACCCTCCTCAAGGGCATCCTCAACTTCCAGCCCGACCCCACGGTCCTCCAGGTCACCGTCTGGACGGCCTATCTGATCCCGGTCATGGCACTGTTCTTCCTGCTCCCCAAGGGCGGCCCGAAGAAGACCCCCGCCCCCACCCCCACCGCCCCGGGAACCGCCTCCGTCTGAGCGGACCGCGCCCCGTGGCGCAGATCACGCAGATCACGGCAGATCACGCCGAACCGACCCGATCCCACGCCGGGTATGTCCGAGAAGATCATCAGCCGCGCGCCGACGGATATCCTCTGACCCGGTCCGGCCGAGAAGCGCCGAACACGTACAGGGGGGCACAGGCATGACGCAGCCGCGCAACGGGGACGGCCTCGCGGGCCAATCCCTCGACGAGGGCGGGGCGCGCACCGCGCGGTGGGCGTTCATCCGTACCGAGAGCGGCAGCGCGACGGTCCTCCTGGTCGCCACGCTGGCCGCGCTGGCCTGGGCGAACATCGGCGCCGACTCCTACGAGTCGTTGTGGCACACACACCTGTCGATCCGGCTCGGCGACTCCGGTGTCGCGCTCGACCTGCGCGAGTGGGTCAACAGCGGCCTGATGACGCTGTTCTTCTTCGTGGTCGGCCTCGAAGCCCGGCGCGAGTTCGACCTGGGCGAGTTGCGTGAGCGGCGCCGGCTGACCCTGCCGTTGCTGGCGGGGCTCAGCGGCATGGCCGTACCGGTGCTGATCTATCTGGCGATCAACGCGGGCGACTCCTCCGCGCACGGCTGGGGCGCGGCGATGTCCACCGACACCGCGTTCGCGCTGGGCATGCTCGCCCTGCTCGGCAGCCGGTTCCCGCGCCGGCTGCATACGTTCATCCTGACCGTGGCCGTGGTCGACGACTTCGTCGCCCTCGTGGTGATCGCCGTCGCCTACAGCGACCACATCGACGTAACCCCACTGCTGATCGCGCTGGCCCTGCTCGGGGTGGTCCTGCTGGTGCGCGGCGCGCGGATCCGGCGTGGTGCCCCGTACGGGGTGCTGGGCGTGATCACCTGGGTCGCGGTGCTGAAGTCCGGCGTGGATCCGGTCGTGGTCGGCCTGGTGTTCGGCCTGCTGACCATCGCCCACCCGGCGTCGCGGGCCGAGCTGGAACGGGCCACCGGCCTGTTCCGCTCCTTCCGCGAGCAGCCCACCCCGGAGCTGGAACGCACCGCCCGACGCGGCATGGCGGCGGCGCTGTCGCCCAATGAGCGGCTGCAGCGGATGTACCACCCGTGGACGAGCTACGTGATCGTGCCGCTGTTCGCGCTGGCCAACGCCGGGATCACGCTGAACGGCGGGCTGCTCTCCCGGGCCTTCACCTCGCCGATCACGCTCGGCATCCTGTTCGCCTACGTGCTCGGCAAGCCGATCGGGATCATCGGTGCCAGTGCGCTGACCACCAGGCTCAGCGGGGGCCGACTGCGTCCGCCGGTCGGCTGGGGCGCGGTGGTCGGCGGCGGCGCGATCGCGGGTGTGGGCTTCACCGTGTCGCTGCTGATCGCGACGCTCGCCTTCGAGGGCGAGCAGTTGGACGAGGCCAAGGTCGGCGTGCTCAGCGCCGTGGTGTGCTCGTTCGTGGTCACCTGGCTGGTGTCGGTGGTGATCTCGGCGCTGCCGCGTCCGGCCCGGTCGCGGGCGCTGCTCGGCACCGGGCAGAGCCTGGTCGACCTGGCGGTGCCGGTGGATCCGGACCGCGACCACATCCGGGGCCCGATCGACGCGCCGGTGACACTGGTCGAGTACGGCGACTTCGAATGCCCGTTCTGCGGTCGGGCCGAGCCGGTGGTGCGCGAGCTGCTGGCCGACTTCGGCGACGTGCGCTACGTCTGGCGCCACCTGCCGCTGCCCGACGTGCACCCCCGGGCCCGACTGGCCGCGATCGCCGCCGAGGCCGCCGCGGATCAGGGCGCGTTCTGGGAGATGATGGACCACCTCCTCGAACACCAGGACGCGCTCAAGCCGAGCGACCTGATCGAACACGCGCGCACCCTGGGCCTGGACGTCGACGAGTTCCGCCTCGCGTTGCGCACCCGGCAGGGCGCCGATCGGGTCGCCGAGGACGAGGAGTCGGCGGACCTGAGCGGGGTGACCGGTACACCGACCTTCTTCGTCAACGGCCGCCGCCACCACGGCCCCTACGACATCGCCGGCCTCACGGCAGCCGTACACGCGGCCAAGGAACGCGCGCTGATGGACCGCTGAGCGGGCGGCGCGCGGGGCCACTCACCTCGGCGCGCCCGCTCACCTCGGCGCGCCCACCCGCCTCGGGACAGCGGACACGGCGGACGCAGCGGACACCGCGCTCACCCGGCCGATTCCGGAAAGTCGTCGCGGGCCCGGACCACGTCCCGCGTCAGCCGTTCGAAGGCGCGGGCGGCGGCGCTGCGGTAGGCGCTCTCCCGGCGGAGCAGCACGACGGTACGCACGGGCAGCGGCGGATCGACGGCCACCGGGCGCAGATGCGGATGGTCGCGGGCGATCGCGTCCGGCAGCACGGTGGCCAGCGGGGTGCGTCGGACGATCTCGGTCAGCGCCTGGATCGAGTTCGCCTGGACCGCGATCCCGGGCCGTACGCCGTGCCGGGCGAAGTACTCGTCGATGTGCCCTCGGGTGGCGAAGTCGTCGCTGAGCAGCGCCAGATGCTCAGCGTCCAGGTCGCGCACCGGCAGCGGCGGGGCGTCCGGGGCGGGGGTCGGCCGGGTCGCGCCGACCACGAGGCTGAGCCGTTCGGTGCCGAGCGCGGTCCCGACGAGGCCCGGCAGGTGTGTGCCGCGAAACGCGATGCCCAGGTCGAACTCGTCCGCGGCCAGGCCGGATTCGATCCGGTCCTGGGTGGTCTCCACGACGTCGAGGGCGATCCCGGGGTGACGGGCGTACAACTCCTCGGTCAGCGGCCCGACCAGGTACGTGGTGAACGTCGGCGTCACCGCGAGCCGCAGGCCGCCGCGGGTCAGGTCGGCCACGTCGTGCACGGCGCGTTCGGCGGCGGCCAGGTCCTGGAGGGCCCGGCGGGCGTAGTGCAGGTAGCTCTCGCCGACGTCGGTGGGCCGCACCGTGCGCCCGCTCCGGTCGAGCAGGCGCACTCCGAGGATGCGTTCGAGCTGCTTGATCTGCTGGGACAGGGTCGGCTGCGAGACACGCAGTTCCTCCGCCGCACGGGTGAAGTTGCCGTGCTCGGCGACGGCGAGCAGGTAGCGGAGGTGCCGTAGTTCCGGGGCCATGAGAACGACTATAGGTGATGACTATGGCTTCGATGGGTAATGCGTCTTGGACGCTATAGGCACAGGTCATGCATGGTGGATCCAGTCGGGCAGGAGCGCCCCGCTTTCACCGTCGCCTTCGTAAGGGAGTAGTGCCAGCCATGCATCACCTCACCGCCGGTGTCACCCGGTTCCAGCGCGATGTGTTCCCGGCCAAGGCGCCGCTGTTCGACCGCCTGGCGCATGCCCATCGGCCCGCGACGCTCTTCATCGGCTGCTCCGACGCCCGCGTGGTGCCGGAGCTGATCACCCAGAGCGAGCCGGGCGAGCTGTTCGTGATCCGTACGGCCGGCAATCTGGTGCCGGCCCATACACCGGGCGCGGGCGGCGGTGACGGGGTGGCCGCGAGCATCGAGTACGCGGTCGCCGTCCTGGCGGTCACGGACGTGATCGTCTGCGGGCACTCGGCCTGCGGGGCGATGACCGCGCTCGCCGAGGGCCACGACCTGGCCGGTACGCCGCAGGTCGCCGACTGGCTCCGGCACGCGAACCCCGATCGGGCCCGTCCGGCCGCGGACGCCTCCGATCGGGTGGGCGCGCTGGTCCGGAGCAACGTCGCCGACCAACTCGCCAACCTGGCCACACATCCGAGCGTGGCCCGCGCCCTGGCCCGGCACGCACTGACCCTGCACGGCTGGGTCTACGACATCGGCTCCGGCACGGTCACCGCGCTGGACGCCGCCACGGGCCGGCCGATCGCCCTGCCGGCCTGACCCTTCCCTCCGCCTGACCCTCCCCTCCCTCACACACCCTCGTAAGGAAACCCCATGCCGCACGCCCTGTTCGACCCCACCGCCCGGCAGCAGCTCGCCGCCACCGCCGTCGAGGCCAAGATCCGCAAGGACCTGACCTGGGAGCGGATCGCCGAACCCACCGGCCTGTCCGTCGCGTTCGTCACCGCCGCCGTCCTCGGTCAGCACCCGCTGCCCGCCGACGCCGCCCACGCGGTCGCCGAACTCCTGGACCTGGGCCCGGAAGCCGCAGCACTGCTCCAGGCCATCCCCACCCGGGGCCCGGACACCCCGGGCCTGCCGACCGACCCGACCATCTACCGCTTCCACGAGATGCTGATGGTCTACGGCACCACCCTCAAGGCGCTGATCCACGAGCAGTTCGGCGACGGCATCATCAGCGCGATCAACTTCCGCCTCGACGTGCGGAAGGTCGCCGACCCGGAGGGCGGCGAGCGCGCGGTGATCACGTTGGACGGCAAGTATCTGCCGACCAAGCCGTTCTGACATTCCGGCTTTCCCATCTCTTTCCGCACACCTTCACCCGAACGACCAAAAAATCCCGATGACCCGGAAATCCGGAGGAATCCCATGGACTTCGCCCAACGCGCCATCGACCTGGCCCTCCGCAACGTCGAGGAGGGTGGCCGGCCCTTCGCGACGGTGATCGTCCGCGACGGCGAGATCGTCGCCGAGAGCGCGAACAAGGTGGCCCAGACCGCCGATCCGACGGCGCACGCCGAGATCCTGGCGATCCGCGAGGCGTGCCGAAAGCTGGGGACGGAGCATCTGATCGGCGCCACCATCTACGTCCTCGCCCACCCGTGCCCGATGTGCCTGGGCTCGCTCTACTACTGCTCTCCCGAAGAGGTCGTCTTCCTGACCACCCGCGACGACTACGCGCCGCACTACGTCGACGACCGCAGGTACTTCGAACTCGACACCTTCTACGCGGAGTTCGCCAAGCCGTGGGAAGAGCGCCGGCTTCCGATGCGATACGAGCCGCGTACCGCCGCCACCGACGTCTACCGCGAGTGGCAGCGCCGCAACGGCGGCGAACGCCGGGTCACGGGCGCCCCTACCGCCTGATCCGGACGCCGGGGCGGTTTGCCGCCGTTGCGGAGTCGATATCGCCAACTTCCGCACCCGCCTTGACGATTACGCTTCGGCGTTTCTAGGGTGCGGCGAGTAGTCACCCTCCGGAAAGGTTGGTTCGTGATGGCCGCTCGGTCCGTCGTTGCCGCTCGACGGTGCGTTTCATGACGGTGGGGCCCGACACGCTCACGGCGCTGCTCAAGCGCAAGGACGTGCTCCCGGCGGGATGGGAGTCGGTGTTCGGCATGGTGGCGCGCGAGGACTTCGTGCCCGCCCGGATCTGGCCGGACGACACCGACGCGCTCCTCGATCGCGACCGGGATCCGGAGGCGTGGCGCCGCGCGGTCTATTCGGACCGGGCGTTGGTGACCCAGTGGGACGACGGCCGGCACTCCGGCACCGAGGCGGGCCGGTTGGCCACGTCGTCGGCGTCGACGCCCTCGACCCTCGCGGAGATGTTGTACGACCTCGACGCGGCCCCGGGGATGCGGGTGTTGGAGGTCGGCACCGGGACCGGTTACAGCGCCGGCCTGCTGGCCGCGCGCGGCTGCCGGGTCACCTCGATCGAGGTCGACCCGCACCTGGCCCGGCGGGCCCGGGAGAATCTGGCGGCGGCCGGGTTCGGCGATCTGGTCGAGGTGATCACCGGCGACGGCACGCTGGGCCATCGGGCGGGCGGGCCGTACGACCGGATCCAGGTCACCGCCGGGGTGCGGCGGGTGCCGGCGGCGTGGATCGAACAGGCCGCGCCCGGCGCGGTGATCGTGCTGCCGTGGGGCACCGACTACGGCAGTGGCGACTGCGCGCTGCGCCTGGTGGTGGGCGCCGATCGGCGTGGTGCGAGCGGGCCGTTCACGCTCGCCACGGCGTTCATGAAGCTGCGGGCCCAGCGGCCGGATTGGCGGCGCTACGGCGGCGCGGCGCTGCCCGACGACTGGGCCGCCTACGCCCGGGCGACGACCACGACGTTGGGCTACGACGACGTGGTGGGCGGGCCGTTCGACTCGGTGGGCTTCGTGCTGGGCCTGTGTGTACCCGATTGCCTGGCCCGGACGGTGCTGCACGGGATATTCGGCGCGACGTTGTGGCTGTACGGCGCCGACACCGGGCGGGGTCACTCGATCGCCGCGGCCGATTTCGGCACGGACGCGCCGACCATCCGGCAGTCGGGCCCGCGTCGGTTGTGGCACGAGGTCGAGGCGAGTTGGCACTGGTGGAACGCCCGGGGCCGGCCGACCATCCACGACTTCGGCCTGACCGTCACGGTCGCCGGCGACGGCGTCGTGGACCAGCAACCGTGGTACGGCGCCACCACGTTTCCGCTCGTCCCGCCGGCGCACGACTGGCCCGCGCGGGGCCGCGGTTGACGCCCGGGGGTCAGGCCGGGGTCGGGGCCGCGGCGGGGAAGCCGGCGTCGGCGAGCCAGAGCAGTGCGCTCTCCGCGATTTCCGGCCATCCGCTGTCGACGGTCAGCGAGTGGCCCCGGTCCTCGAAGCAGCGATAGTCCGTGATGGCACGGGAGTTGCGGTAGCGCTTGAGCGTGGCGCGGGTCAGCACGTCGGGGACGGTGTGGTCCTGCTTTGCGGACAGCAGCAGGAGTGGTCCACGCGACTGGTTCCCGGTGGCGACCTCGGCGGCGGAGTTGCGGGTGAGGTTGCCCAGGGCCAGTTGGAAGAGCGGGCGGGCCGTACTGGGGATCGTCCAGGCCGCGAACAGGTCCTCCGACTCCTTGCGGGTCACGGTGTTGGCGAAGCCGTACCGGAACTGGGCCTGATTCAGCGACACCACGCGCTTGGCGTTGGCGGGGTTGCGCAGGATGGCGTATGTCGACTTCACCTGGGCCGGTCCGACCGCCTTGACGCCCTTGATCTGGCCGGGACAGATCGCCACGGCCGCGGCGGCCAGGCCCTCGCCGAGCAGCTGCTGGGCGATGAAGCCGCCGACGGAGTGGCCGATCAGCACCGGTGGGGTGTCGAGGCCACGAATCACGTCCGCGTGCGCCGCGGCGATCTCGGCGAGGCCGACCCCGGCCTGGCTCTGCGGGTCCCGGCGGGTGGCCAGTACGGTGCCCGGCACTCCGGGCCACTCGGGCGCCAGCGGCTCGTAGCCGGCCTTCCGGAATCGTTCGATCCAATTCCGCCAGCTGGTCGAATGCAGCCACAAACCATGGATGAACACCACGGGAGTACGTTTCACGGCCTACCTCGCCTCGCTCACCAAGCCCCCGCCGCACACCAGCCCGAACAAGATCCTTTCCCGCCACTGTGACACCGCCCCCGGCACGGCGCCGGCCGCGCTGCGGCGGGCGTGTGGTTGTGTCCGGGGCGGGGGTGTCGACGGGGGCGGATTTCGGAATGGGCGTCATGTAAGGTTTCTACAGATGTGTAGAAGCTTGGTTTCGGCGGGCTCGGTGCGAGCGAGGCCGCTTGGTCGCCTGCGATTCAGGGGGTGGAACTGTGCTGAATGATCATCGAGAGCGACGCATGGGAGTCGAGTGGGTGACGGCTCCTCCGGAGGAGGAGATCCGCCGCGTCTACGAGCCGGTGGAGATCCGTAACCGGGACGGCAGTTGGGCCCTGGGACGGATCAACGCGCGCTGGTACGGCGGGCGCGGCGAGGACTGGTGCCGCCTGCGCATCGTCGGCAGCGACCGCCCGGCCCGGTGGGTCCCGTTCGACCCGGACGTCTTCGTGGAACTGCAGATCGACGGAACCTGAGGGGTCGCCCACGACTGCGCAACGCCCGTAGGGCGGGCGTGGGGCTGCGGGGCGCGCACCGCCCGTAGCGCGCGCGTGGGGCTGTGGGGCGCGGCGCTGACCGTCGGCAGGGGCCGTGGGCTCGGGCGCAGCGGCGACCGGCGCGCGCCTTCCGGCTCGGGGTGCACCGCCGCCGGCGCCGCGCCGGTCGAGTCGCGGCGTTGACTATCGCCGCGAGTCAGAGGTGCGGCGCTGACCGTCGGCAGGCGCCCTGGGCCGGCGCAGCGGCGACCGGCGCGCGCCTTCCGGCTCGGGGTGCACCGCCGCCGGCGCGGCGCCGGCTGAGAGGCGGCGTTGGCGGTCGCCGCGAGTCGAGGTGAGGTGTTGACCGCACGCGCGGGTGGGACGCTTCGTTGCCGGCCGGCACGGGGCGAGGTGCGGCGTTGACGGCACGCGCGGGCCGAGGCGCTTCGCTTCCGGTCGGCGCTCGCCGGGATGCTCTCCTGCCGGCCTTGGGTCCGCCGGGGTGCGGCCGTCGACCGTCGTCGGGGGCCTCGTAGGCTCGGGTGTTCGACGCTGTATGAGGAGGTCGTCGTGTCCGATGAGACGTGGGGCTTTCCCGCCGTGGGGCGGCGGGTGTTGGTCAGCGGGGCCGCCCGAGGGCTGGGTCGGGCCGTCGCCCGGGCGTTCGCCACGCACGGGGACCGGGTGGTGGTGCACTACGGGTCGCGGCGGGACGAGGCCGAGGAGACGCTGGGCGGCCTGGCCGGTCGGGGACACGTACTGATCGGCGCGGACCTCGCCGAGCCGGACGCGGTCGAGCGGCTCGTGGCCGAGGCGGAGGAGGCCCTGGGCGGCATCGACGTGCTGGTCAACAACGCCGCCGTCAACACCCCGCATCCCCCCGCCACGACCGACTACGCCGAGTGGGTGACCGCCTGGCAGCGGCACGTCGCGGTCAACCTCGTCGGCGCCGCCGGACTGAGCCACCTCGTCACCCGGGGCATGATCGCGCGCGGCACCGGCGGCCGCATCGTCAACGTCGGCTCGCGCGGCGCGTTCCGCGGCGAGCCGGACCACCCCGCCTACGGCGCCACCAAGGCCGGACTGCACGCACTGGGTCAATCCCTGGCGGTGGCGCTCGCCCCGCACCGGATCGCGGTCGCCTCCGTCGCCCCGGGCTTCATCGACACCGACCGGGTGGCCCACCGCCTGTCCGGTGCCGAGGGTGCCGCGATCCGCGACCAGAGCCCGTTCGGCCGGGTCGCCGATCCGGCCGAAATCGCCGCCGCGGTCCTGTGGTTGACCTCTCCGGAGGCCGAATGGGCATCCGGCACGATCCTCGACCTCAACGGCGCCTCCCACCTGCGCACCTGAACCGACTCCGGATCGCGCGGCCGGGGCGACGTCTCCGCCGACGCGCTGGGCCGGATCCGCGAGTCCCGCACCGAACCGGCGGGCGCCGAACGGGTGTTGCTGGTGAACGCCGGACCGCAGGCGGTCGTAGTGGATCCCGCCGAACAGCTGATGCCCGGCTTCCGGCCCGAGCCGCGCGCCGACCTGCTCGCCCAACTCGCTGCGCTGGGCGTGGAGTTGCGCCCGGGTAGGACCCTGATCACCCAGCCGCCGAGCGAGCCGGGCAGGCCAAGGCGTTCACCGTGGACACCACCGGAGGCGGCGGGATATCCGCCGACATCCGGTTCCGCTGCCACGGGGTGCGGATCAACGGGGACCACCTGGCCGAGTCCAAGATGGCCGCGTACGCCATGCGGCGCGCCGAGGTCGTGGTGCGGAACATCCTCGCCCAGGTGCGCGGGGAGGCGCCTACGGCGACCTACCTGCCCTCGCCGGAGCCCTCGATCCTGCTCCCGCTCGGGCCCACGGGTGGCGCCGGCCAGTAGCCCACCCGTGGTCGGGGCTCGACTCGGCGTATACCGCGTTCACCAGGAATGCGGATCGCACCGACGCGGTGGCGGTCCCGTCGCCCCGGGGTGGGGGTGACGGGACCGCCCGGTGTGCCTGCGTGCCCGTACCGTGCGGTCGGCGCGGTCAGCGGCCCTGGAGGGCCTTGACGTTGTTGCCGAAAGTCCAGTTGCGCGAGCCGTCCCAGTTCAGCGACCAGGTCATCAGGCCCTTGAGTGCGCCGCCGTACTTGTTCCACGCCTGGGAGACCAGGCCGGTCGACATGTAGCCGCCGCCCGCGCCCGGTTGCGCGGGAAGACCCGGGACCTGCTTGTCGTAGGGAACCTTGATCGTGGTGCCCTGGACAACCAGGCCACGGTTCAGGCAGTCGGTCTGCGCGGTGAAGCCGGCGACGGTACCGGCGGAGTAGGAATCGCCGTTGCAGCCGTACATGTTGCCGTTGTAGTACTGCATGTTCAGCCACCACAACCGGCCGTTGTCCGCGTACTTCTTCACGATCGGCAGATACGCGCCCCAGATCGAGCCGTAGGTGACGCTGCCGCCGGTGACGTAAGCCGTTTCGGGGGCCATCGTCAGCCCGAACTGCGGTGGCATCTGGGCCAGTACGCCGTCGATGATGTGCATCAGGTTGGCCTGCGACGTGGACGGGGTGTTGATGTTGCCGCCGCCGACCAGGCCGGTCTCGATGTCGATGTCGATGCCGTCGAATTGGTACTTCTTCAGGATCGGCACCACGGTCGCGATGAACCGGTCCGCCACCGCACGGGAGTTGAGGTCGATACCGGCCGCGGCGCCGCCGATGGACATCAGGATGGTGGCGCCGGCCGCTTTGGCCTGGCACATCTCGGCCGGGGTGGCCACCTTCACCGTCGAGTCCATCCCGTCCTCCCACAGGACGGTGCCGTCGCCGAGGATGACCGGGAACGCCGCGTTGAGCACGTTGTATCCGTGCGCGGCGATGCGCGCGTCGGTGATCGGGATCCAGCCGAGCGGCGGGTGTACGCCGTTGACCGCGCCGTCCCAGTTCTCCCAGTAGCCCTGGATCACCTTGCCGAAGGGCTTCGGCTTGCGCGGACAGAGATCGTCCGGCGGGTCGGCGGTGGTGGCGGTGCCGGTGGCCTTCGCCAGGTGCGGACGGCCGCTGCCCTGAATGCCGTCCGGGGTGGACGCGGCGACGGAGCCGCCCACCGCGAAGGCGACCGCCAGGGCGACCCCAAGCAGGCGTGAGGTCCTGCGCTTCATGCTCGATATCCTTCCGGCCGTTCGAGCGCGGCCGGGCACGGAAGGAACGTCCTGCGTGGCACGCCTACCTCCCGGGCGGGGACGGGCCCGGAAACTCACGTGGTGCAACACCAAAACGCTAAAGTGGTCCAGACCTTCAGGTCAACAGGTCCAGACCACAGTCAAACTCCGTCAAACAAACCGCACCCCGGCACACAAAACGCGCCGCCGACCGCGGAGCGGACACGGAACGCGGAGCGGACCCGGGACCGGACGCGGAACGCGGAGCGGACCCGGGACCGGACGCGGAACGCGGAGCCGGACGCCGGACGCGGCGCGGGCGCGGGGCCGGACACGGGCCGAGGCGAAGGGCTGGGCGCGAGGCGCGGGGCCGGGCGAAGGGCCGGGCGCGGGGCGCGGCGGCGGCGCGGGGCTGGGCGTGGAACGCGCAGAGCCGGGCGCGGGACAAGGCACGACCCGAACCGACGCGCGAGGCGAGGCGAGGTATGGCCCGAACCGACGCGCGAGACGGGGTGTGGCGCGGTCAGTGGGGTGGGGTCGGGGGGTGGTAGATGGCGGTCAGCCAGATGTGGAGCAGCGTGGTTACTGCTTCCGGTTCGGACAGGGAGGGTTGGTCGGCGGCGAGCGTGGCCAGTAGGACTCGTTCGTTCATCGAGGTGAGTGCGATGGCCAGGTCGCGGGCCGGGGGGCCTTCGGGGGCGGCGCCTCGGGTGCGTTCGGCCGTGATGGCTGCCGTGGCTCGGCGGATCCAGTTCTCCATGACGCGGGCCCACAGTTCCTGTACCTCGCGGTTGGTGCCGTGGGCCCGGGCCGCGGCCAGGGTGACCGCGCGGTGGGCCCGGAAGGTCGCGAAGAAGGCGTCGATCGTCGATCGCCAGTGGGCCGTCGGGTCCGCCGGCAGGTCTTCGAGCATGCCCTCCGAACCGGCGTCGGCCTCGGCGACCACCCGGTCGATCAGACTGAGCAGGACCGCCTCCTTGGAGGCGAAGTAGAAGTAGAAGGTGGGTCGCGAGATGCCCGCCCCGCGGGCCAGGTCGTCGATGGAGATCTCGTCCAGGCCGCGCCCGCCGAGCAGTCGCTCCGCGGTGGCCAGGATGGCCCGCTCCCGATCGTCGCCCGAGGGACGCGAGTCGCGCCGGCCCCGACGCGGGCGGATGCTGTCCTTGGCGGGGGTCTCGGTCACCCCCGAACCCTATCGCCCGTCGAACGTCTCGACACTGTGTTGACTGACTCGACGCCACGTCGATACCGTTGCCTACGCTACCGTCCGGTAGCCGTGCGCCGCACCGGCGTTCGCTCGGATGTCGCACCCGTCGCCCACTGTCGGGCGCCCCTCGCGGAATGGGGAACGGCATGGCCAGGGAACACGTCGACGTACTGATCGTCGGGGCCGGCCTGTCCGGCATCGGCGCCGCCTGCCACCTGCGCCGACACTCCCCGGGCAAGTCCGTATCGATCCTGGAGGGCCGGGACGCGATCGGCGGCACGTGGGACATCTTCCGCTACCCCGGGATCCGTTCCGATTCGGACATGCACACCCTCGGCTACTCCTTCCGGCCGTGGACCGCGAACGAGGCGATCGCCGACGGCGCGGCGATCCGCGACTACATCCGCGACACGGCGCGCGAACACGGCGTGGATCGGCTGGTGCGCTTCGGGCATCGGGTGCTCGGCGCGGAGTGGTCGAGCGGCGAGGCGCGATGGACGGTACGCGCCGCCCGGCGGCCGGTCGTACGCCCGACGCAGGCACCCTCGGCCACGCCGATACCGACGCCGATATCAACAGCACCGCCGACCCCGACGCCATCGCCAAACCCCGCCGACGAGGCCGCATCCGATCCGGGCGACGAGGCACCTTCCACCGAAGTCGTCGAGCTGACCTGCTCGTTCCTGTTCGTGTGCACCGGCTACTACCGCTACGACCAGGGCTACACCCCCGACTTCCCCGGCATCGAGAACTTCGCCGGACCCGTCGTCCACCCCCAGGCGTGGCCCGAGGACCTGGACTACACCGACAAGCGCGTGGTGGTCATCGGCAGCGGCGCCACCGCCGTCACCCTGGTCCCCTCGATGGCCGACACCGCCGCGCACGTGACCATGCTCCAGCGCTCGCCCACCTACGTCATGGCGCTGCCCGCGCGCGACACGGTGGGCCGACGGCTGCGTCGGGTGTTGCCGGACCGCGCCGCGCTGCCGCTGATCCGGGCCAAGAACGTCGGCCTCACCATGCTCGCCTTCCACCTCTCGCGCGGCGCGCCGAGGCTGATGAAGTCCGTGCTGCGCAGGGGCGCCATCCGGCAACTGCCCGAAGGCTACGACGTGGACACCCACTTCGCGCCCCGCTACGACCCGTGGGACCAGCGCATGTGCTTCGTGCCCGACGGCGACCTGTTCGCCGCGCTGCGCGGCGGCCGGGCCTCGATCGTCACCGACACCATCGCCGGCTTCACCGCAACCGGACTGCGGCTGGATTCGGGCGCCGAACTGCCCGCCGACATCGTGGTCACCGCGACCGGCCTGAACCTGCTGGCCATCGGCGGCATGATGTTGACCGTCGACGGGGCCCCGATCGAACTGTCCGAGACGGTCGCCTACAAGGGCATGATGCTCTCCGGCGTGCCCAACTTCGCCCTGGCCCTCGGCTACACCAACGCCTCGTGGACGCTCAAGTGCGACCTGGTCGGCCGCTACGTTTGCCGGCTGCTCAACCACATGGACGCGCACGGCTACCAGGTGTGCATGCCACAGGCTCCGCCCGCCGACGCGCCGCTCGAACCGCTGCTCGACCTGAAGTCCGGCTATGTACTGCGCGGCACCGCGATGTTGCCCAAGCAGGGCCCGACCGCGCCGTGGCGGCTGCACCAGAACTACCCGCGCGACGTACTGCTGCTCAAGCACGGTTCGCTCCAGGACCGGGGGATGCGCTTCGGCCGCGCCGCCGCCCCGGCACGCCCGGCCGAGCCCACCTCGCGCTGAACGCCCGTCGTCCGCTCAGCCGTTCGCCGGCTACGCGGCACCCGGCCCCGGATCCTCGCTCGCCTCGCTCTTCTCCAACTCCAACCTCGGCAGCACCTTCGCCAGCGGCGCCGGCAACCACCACGCACGCGTGCCCAGGAGTTGCATGATCGCGGGCACGATCAGGCAGCGGATGATCACCGCGTCCACGAAGATCGCCACCGCCATGCCCAACCCCAGCTGCTGGAGCGCCCGTTGCGGGCTGAGCAGGAACGCGGCGAACACCACGATCATGATCGCGCCCGCGGCGGTGATCACCGAGCCGGTGTGCGCCAGACCCTCGCGCACGGCCGACCCGTGGTCCCGGGTGCGCTTCCACTCCTCGTGGATCCGCGAGACCAGGAAGATCTCGTAGTCCATCGAGAGTCCGAAGATCACCGCGAACACCACGACCGGGACCCAGGGTTCGATCGGACCGGCCTCCGCGCCGAGCATGCCGTGCTGGAACACCGACGTCATCGCACCGAGCGCGGCCCCGATGCTCAGCAGGTTCAACACCGCGGCCTTGAGCGGGATCAGCAGCGAACGAAACACCATCATCAGCAACACGATGGCCACGCCGACGACGAGCACGATGAACAGCGGCATCCGGTCCGCGACCTTGGCGGAGTAGTCCTCCGCCGCCGCGGTGGCCCCGCCGACCAGGAACCGCGCACCGGTGGACTTGGACACCGAAGGCAATACCTCGTCGCGCAACGCGCCCACCAGGTCGGTGGTGGCCCGATCCTGCGGCGCGGAGGTGGGAAAGACCATCACGGTGGCGATCCGCCCGTCCGCGACGGCCAACGGTCCCACCGCCGTACGCACCCCGGAGGTGGCCCGAAGCACGGTCGTCGCCTCGGTACCGGCCGCCTGGGCACCGACCGCGCCGCCCTCGACCACCACGATCAACGGCCCGTTGAAGCCCGCGCCGAACCCGTCGGACAGCAGGTCGTACGCCTTGCGACTGGTGGTGCCCGTCGGGTCGTTGCCCGCGTCGGAGAAACCGAGCCGCAAACCGAGCGCGGGCACCGACAACGCGCCGAGGGTCAGTACCGCCACCAACAGGGCGACCAGCGGCCGACGTTGCGCCACCGTGCCGACCCGCCGCCAGAGTGTGCCCTCGGGCGCCCTGCCCTTCGCGGCCCGGGCCGCCGCTCGGGCGACGAACTGTCGGGAGAAACGTTCGCCGAAGATCGCGAGCAGCGCGGGCAGCAGGGTCAGCGACGCGACCATCGTGCCGAGCACGGTCAGCGCCACCGCCAACGCCATGCCCTGGAGCGACCCGAGGCCGAGGGCGACCAGCCCGAGCAACGCGGCGATGACCGTACAGCCGGCGAAGAACACCGAACGCCCAGCCGCGTCCAGGGAGATCGTGGCGGCCCGCGCCGGCTCGGTACCGCGCACCAGTTCGCTGCGATACCGCGCGAAGATCAGCAGCGCGTAGTCGATGCCCACGCCGAGCCCGACCAGGATCATCACGAACGGCACCCAGCTCGCGATGGTGAACACCCGGGAGGCGACCACCACCACGGCCATCGACGAGCCGACCGCGAACAGCGCGGTGACGATGGGCAGTCCGGCCGCGATCAGGGTGCCGAACAGGAAGACCAGGATGACCAGCGCGGCCAGGATCCCCGCGCCCTCGGCACCACTGCTCTCGTTCCGACCCATCGCCCGGGCCGCCTCGCCGCCCAACTCGACGCGCAGCCCGTCGTGTCGGATCGACCGCGCGGTGTCGTAGATCCGCTCGGTCTGTGCGGTGGGCATCTCCTCCGAGGTACCGGTGAGCACCACCGTGGCATAGCCGACCCGGCCGTCGGGGGAGATCGCCGCCGGATCGTCGTACAGGCCGCGCACCTGCGCCACCTTGGGCAGCCCCGCCACCTTGCCGAGCATCGCGTCGATCCGCTGCCGGGTCGCCTCGGTACGCAGGCCGGCCTCGTCGCGCAGCACGATCTGGAGGGTGTCGCCGGCCTCGGCCGAGGCGTGTGCGGCGAGCAGGTCCGACGCCCGCTGCGACTCGGCGCCCGGGATGGAGTAGTCCTCGTGGTAGTCGTCGCCGACCGTCGAGGCAACGCCCCAGGTGCCGGCGAGAACGACCAGCCACAGCCCCACGACGAGCCATTTGCGGCGATGCGCGAAGCCGGCGAGGCGGGCGAACACCCCCGCTCGCGGGGCCGTGGGGGGAGCTTTTTCGGTGAACGTCATGGATCTTCCCGGATCGTGTCGATCGGCACAGGCGTCGCCGCTATGACGCGCCTCGCGCGCCGAATGTGACCGATCGGCGCGAGAACCCTCCGACCCGACTCGCGCAGGGCCCGGGCGCATGGCCGGCCCCGGTGGCGAGTGTCCTGCGTGTGTACGGTCAGCCGCGCAGCGTGCTGCGGCTCGCGCGCCGCAGGATCCACGGGACGGTCAGGTGGTGGATCGGCGCGATCGCGCCCCACACCACACGGCCGATGCGCCGCTCGTGGCGCACCCGAGTGATCCACACGACAGCGTCGTCCCGGACAAGCAGCGTGTTGCGCGCCGTGATCATGTGCGAACTCGCCGTGACGGTGCACGAGTCGGCGTCGGACGTCGCGATCGACCAGCCCAACACGTGCGTCGGCGACGGCCGCGGTCCCAGCCGCAACCCGAGCACGAGGGTCCATCCGATCAGCAACATCCCGCGAAATACGGCCGGCGACCCCTCGAACGCCGCCCGGGCCCACTGCTCGGGGGTACGCGCGCGAGCCGTCGCCGTCCCGAGCTCGAACGCCGAGGCGTATTCGGCCCCCGGCAACTCCGCTCCCGACGACTCCGCGCCGAGCGCCGCCACGTCAGGCACCTCGATCCGCCGCACCCGCGCGCCACCCACGAAGCATCCTCCCGACACCGACTTGCCGATCCGGTCGATCCTAGGGCGTGCCCGACCCGGATCCGGCGCGGCCCGCCGTTCATTCGCCCTCGTCACACCCTCTTCTCCCGGGCGGGTGCTCGCTTATCGTGGGTTTCATGGACAGTCTGTCGGAGCCCATCGCCGAGAATGTCGATCCGCTGCGCGCGCTCACGTTGGAGACGCTGCGTCGGCGCACCAGCATGAAGTGGCACGCCTACCCGGAGGATGTACTTCCGCTGTGGGTGGCCGAGTTGGACGTCCCCCTTGCCGAGCCGATCATCCAGGCCGTGACCGACGCCGTCCGGCTCGGCGACACGGGGTATGCCGCCGGCACCGAATACGCCACCGCCCTGGCCGACTTCGCCGCCAAGCGGTGGGGGTGGCACTCGCTCGCGGTCGAGCGTACGGCGATCGTGCCGGACGTGATGCAGGGCGTCGTCGAGATGCTCAAACTGGTCACCGGACCGGGCGATCGGGTCGTGGTCAACTCGCCCGTGTATCCGCCGTTCTACATGTTCCTGAAAAACATGGATCGACAGGTGGTGGAGGCCCCGCTCGGTGCGGACCACCGGATCGATCTCGACGTACTGGCCGACACCTTCCGTACCGCGACCGCCGCCGGCGGACGGGTCGCCTATCTGCTGTGCAGCCCGCACAACCCGACCGGGACCGTGCACACCGAGGCGGAACTGGCTGCCGTGGCCCGACTGTCCGCCGAGCACGGGGTGCGCGTCGTGGCGGACGAGATCCACGCGCCGCTGGCGCCGCCGGACCGGTACGTGCCCTACCTCAGCGTGCCGGGCACCGCCGACGGCCTGTCCCTGATGTCCGCGTCAAAGGGTTGGAACCTGGCCGGGCTCAAGGCAGCGCTCGCCATCGCCGGCCCGGCCGCCGCCGAGGAACTGGCCGCGCTGCCCGAAGAGGTGAGCCACGGCCCCAGCCACGTCGGCGTGATCGCGCACACCGCCGCGCTGCGCGACGGTGTCGGTTGGCTGGACGCCCTCCTGGCCGGACTCGCGGCGAACCGGCGGCTCCTGGCCGACCTGCTCGCCGAACACCTGCCGGCCGTGCGCTACACCCCCGCCGAGAGCACCTACCTGGCCTGGCTCGACTGCCGCGACCTCGGCCTGGGCGACCACCCGGCGGCGTACTTCCTCGACCGGGCCAAAGTCGCGCTGACCTGCGGCGTCGACTTCGGCACCGGCGGCGCGGGACACGCCCGGCTCAACCTGGGCACGCACCCGGACATCGTCACCGACGCGATCCGCCGGATGGCCGCCGCGCTCTGACCACCACGCCCACCTCCGGACGGCCGAGCCGCACGGACTCGGCCCTCCGGCGGGTGCTCAGTCCGTCCGGTTCGGGCCGGCCAGATACTCCAGCGCGTGCAGCAGGTACGCGGCGGAGGGATCGGTACGGTCGGTGCGCAGCGCCCACAGCGCGACCTCGGTCGGGAACTGTACGTCGGCGAACGCGATCACCACCCCGCTGCCGTCCAGGAACAGCCGACTGCGGGCGCTGCCCAGGTCGATCCAGGTCTCGGCGACCGCGAGGGCCGCGGCCTCGTCCGCGCAGGGCAGGTAGGCGAAGCGGCCGTCCACCAGGTCGGGCGGCAGGATCCGGGCGGCCCGGCGTACCCGGGCGAGGTGGGTCTCGAAGGCGTCCGTATGCTCCCGCGCGGTCCAGGGCAGCCGCGAACGCCACAGCAGGCAGGTGCACCAGGCGGTCACCAATGCCGCGTCCGGGTCGACGGCCGACACCGCATCGGGGCGGCCGGCGGCGTCGGGGTGCGGGCCGGTGCGCATCAGGTGTCCGGCCGCGACCCGCTCGACCACGGCGTCGGGCTGTTCCTCGCTCAACGATCCGATCCCGTTCTCGATACACACGCGCCGGAGTCGCCGACGCCCGTCAGGTCACGCTGCACAGCACGGTAGACCACCGAGGCCACCGGGGCCGGCCACGCCCCTCCGAGGCGGGCGGGGCGGGTGCAGAGCGGCGTGGGCTCCGGCCTGCTCCGTGCCCGGCTCAGGCCGGTGCGCCGACCACCCGATCGGTGGTCGGCCGGCCGTGCAGGTGTTGGCGGGGGTGGGGGCGGGGGCGGTCGAAGTCGACGGACATACAGCTTGGTTCGTCCGGATGGGACCGGACTCCCACCGGGGCGCGCCAGAGGATCTCGACCATGATCCCGTCCGGGTCGTGACCGTGGACGGAAAAGCGCAAGTCCTGGTCCATGCCGCTGCCGAGTGCGTCGACCGCGGCCAACCGGCGGTGCGCGCGTCGGAGGTCGGCGATCGTGTCGACCTCGAAGGCGACGTGGTACGGCCCGCGACCGACGACCGCTCCCGGGCCGGTGTTGGCGATCAGGCCCAGATCGTGGCGGATGCTCGACGCCGGTGCGGAGCGGAGCAGGGCCATGGCCGGCCAGTGCGCGGTGGCGGGCAGGCGGCTGACCACCTCCAGACCCACGACGTCACGGTAGAACCGGGTGGAGAGATCGAGGTCGCGGACGGACATGACGACGTGGTTGATCCGACGGATCGTCACCGTGCCTCCCTGGGTGACTTGTTCGAGGCGAGCCGCACGCAAACGGGGGGTGCGACGCGGGTCGTTCGACGTGGACCGCGCGACGGGGGACGCGCGTTCGGCGCAGGGGATGTGCGTTCGGCGAAGCGGAGTCGAGCGAACTCCGCCCACAGCGTAGAGTAGTCGCAACGTGACCGACGGGTCACGTGTCGGATTCGAAAGCTCGCAAACACCACTGATGCAACAACTGTCACATCGGCACCCCAACCAGACTTCGGGGCGGGGTGTTTGGCGCGTTTCAATCTGCCGGCACCGCCTTCCGCTCTCTAGGGTGACTCTCTGGATGGGCAGTACAACCATCTCCCCCGCCCATTCGTCGCCCGACCGGCCTCGGCCCTCCGGTCACGCCGGATCCCGACGTCGACCCGCGTCGGGAGAGCGCTCCACAAGAGCCCCAGGGCCTTCGGACCCGGACGGGCCACCTCACCCGGGGTGCGTCCGGGCAGTGCCGACAGTTTCCACACAGGAAAGGTTCGGTCCCTTGCAGCAGGTGAACATGGACGATCACACCGTGTCGTTCGGCGCCGCCCTGCGCCATCATCGTCGACAACAGGGCCTGTCCCTGCGGCAGTTGGCCGGGCTCGTGGCCTACAGTCCGGGCTGGCTGAGCAAGATAGAGAACGGCATGTCGACGCCGACCATGCAGTTGGCCCGCTTGTGCGACCGGGAACTGGCGGCCGAGGGCGTACTGGCCGCATTGGCCGGCTCCGCGGCCGACGACCTCCCACCCCGCCTGCGTCCGGCCCAACTCCCGCCCTCGACCGCCGGATTCGTCGGCCGTGAACGCGAACTCCGAGATCTCGACGCGCTCCTGGCACACAGTACGGAGACCGGGCTGCCGTTGACGGTCGCCATCGACGGCCCGGCCGGCGTAGGCAAGAGCGCGCTGATGATCCGCTGGGCCGGACAGGTGTCCGAGTCGTTTCCCGGCGGCGTGCTCTACCGCGATCTGCGCGGCTCCTCCCCCGATGCCGAACCGGTGCGTCCGACCGAGGTGTTGGCCGACTTCCTGATCGCGCTGCGGGTGTGTCCGCCCGCCATCCCGGCCGACCTGGAACAGCGCGCCGCGATGTTCCGCAGCCTGCTGGCCGGTCTGCGCATGCTGGTGATCCTGGACAACGCGGCGGACTCCCGGCAGGTCACGCCCCTGCTGCCGGGAACCGCCGGTTGTGCCGCCGTGGTCACCAGTCGCCGCCGACTGACCGGGATCGCGGTGCGCGCCGGCGCGTCCAAGATTCCGCTCGGACCGATGTCGCCGGCCGAGTCGGTGGCGCTGCTGTGCGCGGTGGTCGGCCCCGATCGGGTGCTCGCCGAGGCGGACGCGGCCCGGAAGTTGGCCCGACACTGTGCCCATCTGCCGCTGGCCCTGCGGATCGCCGCCGAACGCCTGGCCACCCGACCGCACCGCTCGCTCGCGCTCCTCGCCGAGGAACTCGACGACGAGAAAAGCCGGTTGGACCTGCTGGCCGATGCCGACGACCCGCACCTCGCGCTGCGCTCCGCGTTCTTCGGGTCCTATCGCGACCTCGACCCGGAGGTCGCGCGGGCGTTTCGCCTGCTCGGGCTGCATCCGGACGGGCGCCTGGAGGCGTCCGTCGCCGCCGGGTTGATCGGCCGCCCGCTCGGACACACCCGCCGACTGCTGGAAAGCCTGGTCAGCGTGCACCTGTTGGAGGAGACCGGCCCCGACCGGTACCGCCTCGCCACCCTGCTGCGCGCGTACGCGGCCGAACGCGCCGGCGACGAGGAGGCCCGGGTCGGCGCCGACGACCCCGGGCCGACGGCCCGCTGACGTACCCGACGGCGCCGGGCCGGCCCCGCTCACCCGGCGCCCTCGGTCAACAACGCCACCAGGCGCGACACCGTGGCGTGCCGGTAGAACTGCCGCACCGTGATCCGCGGCAGACCGGCCGCCCGCAACTCGGCGAGCAATCGGGTCGCCGACAGCGAGTTGCCGCCGACCTCGAAGAAGCCCTCGTCCGGCCCGACGTCGGCGCCCAACACCCGTCGCCAGATCTCCCACACCGTCGCGGCCGTCGCGGACTCGGCGGGCGTACCGAATCCGCAGGGCGTACCGGGGCCCGGACCGTTCGCAGCCGGCACCGCGTCTTCGTCCGGCGCGGACAGTGCGGCGAGCCGGTCGGTGTCGACCTTCCCGTTGACCGTCAGCGGCAGGGCCGGCACCACGACCGCCCGGCCCGGCACCATGTACTCCGGCAACACCGCCCGCGCCGCGCGCAACACCTGCGCCGGGTCGCCGCCGTCGACCAGCACCAGATACGCGTCGATCCGGGCCTCCGCGCCGTCGCCGGGGCTCGCCCCGCGGACCACCGCCGCCGCCTCGATCACGCTCGCATGTTCCAGCAACACCGCCTCGATCTCGCCCAGTTCGATGCGGTAGCCGCGCACCTTCACCTGGGTGTCCAGGCGGCCCAGATGATCGATCCGGCCGTCCGCGCGCAGTCGCCCGCGATCGCCGCTGCGATAGACCCGCTGCCCGGTGTGCGGATCCACCACGAATCGTTCGGCCGTCTGCTCGGGGCGGCCCAGGTAGCCGATGGCCACCCCGGCCCCGCCCACCCACAACTCGCCCGCCACCCCGGGCGGTAGCACCCGTCCCCTCGGGTCGCGCACCGACACCCACCAGCCCGGCAGCGGCGCGCCCACGGACCGTGCCTCGTTGGCCGCCCGGGTCGGGGTCAGCGGCTGGGCGGTGACGTGCACGGTCGTCTCGGTGATGCCGTACATGTTCACCAACCGACATTCCGAGTACGAGTGCCGCTCGAACCAGGGGCGCACCATCGGTGGATGCAACGGCTCGCCGCCGAAGACCACCAGGCGCAGCGCCAGGTCTTCGGCCCGTCTGCGGTCCACCTCGACGAGTTGGGCGAAGGCCGACGGCGTCTGGTTGAGCACGGTCACGCGCCGCTCGACCAGCAGGTCGTAGAAGTCCTCGACCGAGCGGGCCGTCCAGTAGGACACCACCACCAGATGGCCGCCGCCGAGCAGGCAGCCCCAGATCTCCCAGACGGAGAAGTCGAACGCGGTGGAGTGGAACAGGGTCCAGACGTCGTCGACTCCCGGGGCGAGCAGGTCGCGGGTCGCGTCGAGCAGCGCGAGAACGTTGCCGTGCGGCACCTCGACGCCCTTCGGGCGTCCGGTGGAGCCGGAGGTGTAGATCACGTAGGCGGGATGCGCTGCGCCGACGGCGGGTGGAGTGAACTCGGGGTGCTCCGTCGCGCGTTGGCGGATCGTCGCGGGGGCGAGGACGGTGACGGTCGGGGCAGTCGGGTCGGCGGGGTCGGTCGGGTCGGTCGGGAAGGTCTTCGGGTCGCCGATCACCAGGCGCAGGCCGGCGTCCGTCGTGGTGTGCCGCAGTCGGGCGGGGGGATGGCGTACGTCGAGCGGCACGTAGGTGCAGCCGGCGGTGAGTACGGCCAGGAGGACCACCACGGTCTCAGCGTCCGGTTCCAGGAACACGCCGACGCGGTCGCCGGGTTCGGCGCCGGCTGCTCGGAGGCCGCGGGCCGTGAGGGTGGCGCGGGCGGCCAACTCCCGGTAGGTGTACGTCCCGTCGTCGTCGGAGAGGGCGATCGCATCGGGTCGGGCGGCAGCCGTCGCGGCGAAGCGGGCGTGGATCGTGTCCGCCGGGTCGAAGGCCGGGTCGAGCCGCCGGTCCACGCCGCCCAGGCGCAGCGTGTCCCGGGTCTCGGCGGGGCTCAGCCAGGTGATCGTGGCCGGCGGCGCGGTGTCGGCGGCGGCGTGCAACTCGCGGACCACACGCGCGATGTGCCGGCAGATCCGCTCGGCGACCGGGGCGTCGACCAGTCCGGCGTCGTGGCGGCAGGTCAGCATCGGGGTGCCGGCCGGGTCCGCCGCGGCGTAGAGCGTGAGCGGCGCGATCGGGGCCAGGGACGGGCGGTAGTCGGTCCACCCGTGCGCGCCGTCGGCGGCGGTGATCAGCACCGTCTGCGGCGCGGGGCCCGGTTCCGCCGGCGCGACCGCGATCGACCCGGCGGCGGGGCAACTCGCCGCGATCAGATGCAGGTAGCGGCCGACCGTGTCGTCCTCGTCCACCCGCACGTCGTGCACATGCCACCCCAGTCGGCGGCATCGGCCGTACGGCGTCGCGGCGGCCACGGTCTCGGCGGCGACGTCCAGGACGGCCAAGCGCTGCCACGGCTCGCCCGAGTGCCGGGCCGACACGAGCGCCACGGCCGCCGGGAGCAGCCGCTCGTACAGTCCGGGCAGCGCGGGCAGCGGCACCGACGCCCACCCGATCCGCCCGACCGCGCTCGGCTCCCCCAGCGCCCAGGGCGGCGCGGCCTCGGGGCGGTTAGCCCGGAACTCCGGCAGTTCGGTGGCGAGCGTCGGCACGGAAGGTACGGTCACCGGATCGGCCGGGATCGGGCCGCCGCACAACGCCGCAGCCAGCCGGTGCAGCCCGTGGGGCGACACCGCCGCCCGCTGCGCGACCAGGACGAGGTCGGCGACGCCGTCGGCGTACTCCAGGACCAACACCCGCAGCGGCCCGGCAGCCGGATGTACCGGCCGCTCGGCCTCACGCTCCCGCCGCCGTCGAGCGAGCGGATGATCCGAGCCCACGGCCAGCACCTGCCGCCACGCGACCCCGAACCCTACTCCCGGCCAGGCTTCGGCAACGCGCGGCAACCCGAGCCGCACGGTCTCCTCGTCCACCCCCACCGGCAACCGCCGCACAAGGCTGTGACAGCCGCGCCCCAGCTGCAACTCCCGCACGGAACGCCCTCGGCGGCGACCGGTCGACGCCAAAACGCGAGCCTCGCCCTGTGCGTCGGACGCATCAACCCCGCCGAACACCACCCCACCGGCAGACCCGGAAGCCACGCCCAAGGCGCTCGAACCGGGAGCCACGCCGACAGCAGCGGGCGTGGTCGCCACGCTCACGGCAGCCGAACCGGCCGAACCGGCAGCCGCAGCAAGGGCGGCCGACACAAGGGCGCCATCGACCGTGGACCCGGACGCCGCCTCCACGTCCCCTGATCCGGTGCCCGCGTCCGACACGGTCGGCTCGGGACGCGCGTTCGCCACCGTCGACCCGACCGCCGCATCCACCACGGTCGTTGTCACCGCACAGCCCCTCGAACCGGACCCGGCACCCATCGACTCGGGCCCCGCGTCCGCTGGGTCGGGAGCTGTGGAGCCCGCACCCACCGCAGACGGCGCCACACCCGCCGGAGCGGGGGCCGCACCCGTCGACCCGGCGCCCGCGCCCGCACCCGCGCCGGCCGCAGCCGGCCCCGCCACGGCCATCCTCGGCTTGGGACGAAAGCCACCCGCGCTACCCGCCGCGTTCGTGTTCGTCGCCTCGCTCTTTCGCATCCGAGCCTCGTTCTTCATCGGACCGTGAACCCCCCGTCGACCGCGAGCAGGCTTCCCGTGACCTGGCGGGCCTCGTCGCCGGCCAGCCACAGGGCCGCGCCGGCCACGTCCGCCGGTTCGACGAGGGAGTTGGTCGGTTGGGCCTGGACGAAGGTTGCCTCGTGTTCGTCGGCCGGGACGTCCAGGGAACGGGCGATCTCGCCGAGCATGCGGCCCTCCAGGAGCGGGTCGTCGCGTACCGATCCCGGGCACAGCGCGTTGACCCGCACCCCGTAGGGCGCGTAGTCGAGCGCCGCCGCTCGGGTGAGGCCGATCAGGCCGTGTTTGGCCGCGACGTAGGCGGCGAAGTTGCGGTAGCCGACCATGCCGGCGGTCGAGGAGACGTTCACGATGCTGCCGCCGCGCTGTTCGACCATCACCGGCGCCACCGCCTTCATCAGCCGCCACGCGCCGCTCAGGTCGACGTCGAGCATCAACTGCCATTCGTCCTCGCGGATTTCGTGGATCGGTTTGCCGGAAGGCGCGGCGATACCGGCGTTGTTGAGCAGCACATCGATGCCGCCGAACCGGTCCAGGGCCAGGTCGATCGCCCGATCCACCGTCGACGCGTCGGTGATGTCCGCGACCGAGGTGACCACCTCGACGCCGAACTCCGAGCACTGGCGCGCGGTTTCCGCCAATTGGGCGGGGGAGGCCAGCGGATAGGGCACACCGGGGTGGTCCGAGGCGACGTCGAGCAGCAACAGGTCGGCGCCCGCCTCCGCGTAGCGCACCGCGCAGGCCCGACCCAGCCCCCGACCCGCCCCGGTGATCACGGCGGTCCTGTCCGCGAGGCGCGGTGCGCCGTCGTCGTGCGCGCGGCCCGGGATCTCCGCCGCGCTCATCGGCTCGGACCCACCGGTTGGCCCACCGTGGCCGCGATCAGCCGCAGCAGCGCGTCGGCCTGTTCGGTGGGATACATGTGCCCGCCCGGGAGTTCGGCGGTGAGCAGCGGCGCGGTGGTGACCTCCTGCCACTGCTCGACCTCCCGCGCCGAGACCATGTCGTCCGCACTGCCGCGCACGGTGAGGATGGGCGCGGGCAGCGGCCGTTCGACGGTCGGCCGGTAGCGCTCGTGCATCTCGGCGTCCGCGCGCAGCACGGGCAACAGCAGTTCGCGAAACTCCGGGTCGTCCAGCGCGGCCGGTCGATATCCGACGAACTCGGCGATCCCGTCCAGAAACTGCTCGTCGGACAGGCCGGTGACCTGCCGCCGGCGCGATTGGTACGGGCCGTGCGAGCCGCTGACCACCAGGACCGCGACGCGGATGTCGGCGGTGTCGATCAGGCGATGCGCCAACTCGTAGCCCAGGAAGGCACCCATGCTGTGTCCGAACACGGCGATCTCGGTACGACCGCGCAGCGCGGCAAGCACGCGTGGGGCGAGTTCGTCGATCGCGGCGCCGATGTCCCGGTGCGGCTCGTCGTCGATCAGCTCCTCCCGGCCCGGCAGTTGCACCGGCACGATGCTCAGGCCGTGCCCTTCGCGCCCCCACCAGGTACGGAAGATCGAGGCGCCGACACCGGCGAAGGGCAGGCACACCAGCGGCAGGGGTTTCATCTCGGCTCCGTTTCGCATCCGCGTGTTCTCCGTTGCCACCCGCACGGCGGGCGTCCTGCTCCCGGCCCCGGGCCTCGCGGTCCCGGGTCCGGACGGTTCACCCGCGTCTGCGGGCGGCGGCCAGGTCGGCCAAGCCCTCGCGCAGGGCCGGTTCGGACTCGGGGGGCGGCGGTCGACGGCTCGCGTAGATCGTGTTCAGATACGCCGCGCCCAGGTCCGGGCAGATCACCCCGATCTCGCGCAGTTCCGGATCGCCTCGGGCGGCGACCACGGCGCCCAGGAGCGCGGCGCCGGAGGAGCCGCCCAGGGTCAGGCCGGTGGCGGCGCGTACGACCCGGCAGGCCGGCGGGGCGTATTCGTCGTCGACGCGCACGCATACGTCCCAATCGCCCGGGCGCAGGAACGACGAGCGTCGGCCGGAGCCGAAGCCGGGGATCTTGGCCGGTCGCGCGCCACGTTCCCCGCCGGTCGCCACCGAACCGACCGCGTCCACGCCGACGATCGTGGTGTTCGGGTGGGCGCGGCGAAAGTAGGCGGACAGGCCCGCCAGGGTGCCGCCGGTGGAGATCGCCGCGACCACCGCGTCCGGGCCGACGGCACCGACGCCCCGACCGATGCCCCGGGCGAGTTCGGGTCCGGTCCAGCGTTCGTGCACGTTCGGGTTGGCGGGGCTGCCGTACTGGTCGGTCCAGCGCATGCGCCGATCGGCGGCGAGGATCCGGCGCACCATGCGCAGCCGTTCGGCGACCGGGTTGCCGGCGGCCGTCGGCTCGACCAGGACCACGTCGGCGCCCGCGTCCGCCATCAGGGTGATGCTCCGGCGCGGGGTGTCGCGGTCCACCACGAGAGTGCACCGGTAGCCCCGGGCGCGGCAGATGCCGGCGAGCGCGACGCCCAGGTTGCCGGAGGTGGACTCGACGATCGATCCGCCCGGCTCCAGGCCGCCGTGGTGTTCCAGGTGCTCGATCAGGGCGTGCGCGGTACGGGCCTTGATCGATCCGTACGCGTTGGCCCCTTCGAGCTTGAGCCACAACCGGCGGCCGATGCCGCACACGGGCACTACCAGTGGCACGAGCGGGGTGCCGCCGATCCCGAGTTCGCCCGCACCGGCGCTCGGCAGGGGGAACTCCGTCCCCAGGCAGGGTGGTCCGGTCGGTCCGCGATTCATCGGCTCCGCTCCCCCGCCCGTGCCCGGTAGTAGCCGAACCGGAGTTCGGCGGTGTGTCGACCCGCGTGGTCGCGCAACCACAGGTCGGCCGGCCCCGGCAACATCTCCGAGACCACGATCGGGCCGTGTGCCCGGTCGTAGTGGCGCGAGAACAGGTCGGCCAGTACCGGTACTTCGAAGTCCACGAAGATCGGCTTGGGTTCGCCGGCGAAGCGCACATACACCTGGTCGGGAAAGCCGTACCGGTCGCGCAACCGGCGCATTCGGGTGCGGTTGACCGGGTGCAGGCCGCTCCAGGATCGCGGCGCCGGTGCGGGGATCCGCCAGGTCTCCCGGTGCACGACGGTGCGGCCCACGGTCAGCCGGGGCAGGTGCGGGACGTCGTCGAGGGCGCGGAACATGTCCTCGGCGCCGATCAGTCGGGCGCCGGTGAACGGCGTGAAGATCGACTCGACCTCGTCGCCCCAGGACGGCAGCGGCGGTCTGGTCAGCAGCACCCGGCCCAACGTCGGGCACTCCAGGACGAGTTCGCCGTCGTCGAGGCGCACCCGCAGGTCGGCCGCACGGCCGACCCGTCCCGGCGGACGGGGGCTGGTGCCCAGGAACTCCACCTCGGGCAACACCTCGGCGCGGGCCAGCGTCTTGCGCCCGTGCGCCAGGACCGGATCGCAGATCCGCGCGTCGGTCAGCCCCTCGATCAGGCCGCCGATCTCGGCTTCGAATCCGGCCCGGTCCGGATGCAGCGCCGGCCACAGGCCCTGAAGCAACTGATCGTGCAGGCCGTGTACTTCGCCGACCACGACGGTGAACGCGTCGGCATTGATCGCTGCCTCGTCCGGCGCGGCGACGAACAGGTCGGCGCCCGCCACGCACCACGTGTCGAAGTCGACCTCTGCCGCGACCCGTTTCGCCCAGTCCATGTCGAGCCGCACCCGGGGTCGGTCGGCGTTGGCGCGCAGCCGGTCGGTGAGTGCCGAGGGTCCGTCCATCCGGGTCCGGTGGTCGATCTTGCGCAGCCGCTCGCCGAGCCCGGCCGCCTCGGCGGCGACCAACACCCGTTCCAGCGGCACGCTTTGCCCGCCGAACGTGTCGGCGAACCACTCGGTGATCTCGGCGACCAACCGTCGCCGTCGGGCCAGCGACAGTTCGAACAGCAGGTCCAGGAGCACCGGCGCCTCGTCGGTGAGATACCGGTGCAGCGGACGGCCGAGGTCGAACCGCGGCCAGGGAAAGCGCCCGTCCTCGACCAGGATCGACCGGTCGGCGTAGTGCCGACCCGCGTCCTTGTCCGCCGCGGCCCCGGTCACCTCGGTGAACGTGCGCCCGACGGCGGACAGTGCCTCGCGGCGCGCCGCCAGGGACGGCGCCTCGTGGAACCGGCGTCGGCGTAGCTCAAGTTCGGCAAGTACGCCGCGCCACCGCCGGCCCGCCGGGCCGGACAGGCGTGTGGCGAACTCGGTGAGCGGGCGCAGCGGATCGATCAGGCCGACCGGGACGGTCAGCCCGAAGCGTACCGAGCCGCGCCGGTCCAGCGCGCGCAACAGATCGAGCGTGCCGTCGAGGTCCAGGCCCTCGGCGGCGGCCAGTTCGGCGGCGGTGCTCCGCCCGTCGCAGCGCGCGAACAACGCATGCTCGGCCGGAGTCCGGGGCGGCTCGACCCGTTCGTCCAGGGTGATCGGCCACCGGTCGTAGCGGACCGTGAACTGCCGCCCGTCCCGCTCGACCAGATTCGGCGGCACGCGCGGCGCCACCTCGGCGAGCACGTCGGGATCGGCACTCATCACGTCGGCGATCGCCTGTGCGGCCCAGTGGGTCCAGGCGGTCGCCAGGCGCACCGGGGCCGGCTCCCCGAGGTCGAGCCGGAACGGCTCGTCGGGGTGTACCCGGGCCCAGGCGACCGGGCCGAAGAAGCTGGTGCTCTCGTTCTTGGCGCACATGCGCTGGAGGTACATCGCGGCCAGCAACACCCGTCGCCGGTCGGCCGAGCGCAGCCGGCTCGGGTCCGGGTCGGTCCGCAGCCAGTGGTGCAGGCGTTCGTAGGCTCCCCGGCTGGAGAGCAGGACGGCCTCCAGGAAGCGCGGATCCGCGCAGGTGTGCAGCAGGCGGCGCACACACTCGGCGATCGGGTCCGCGTCGGCCGGCCCACCCGCGGCCTTCCCGCCCGCGTGCCGGTCGGCCGGGTCCGGGATGCGCAGGTCCTCCAGCAACTCGTAGGGAAACCCGGTGGATTTGACCAGGGCCCACCCGGACAGCCGCCAGGGCCCCGCGGTCGCCGGCGCGGACGCGGGCACCGATCCCGCCTCCGACCTCCGCACCTCCGGGACGTCCGTCTCGTCGCCCATCCCTAGTCGTCCTCGTACAGGAAGGTCTTCCAAACGGTCATCATGTATGCCAGCGCACGTTTTTCGATCGTGGTCAACTCCGGGTGCCAGACGTCGAAGAGCAGCACCGCGCGGCCCGATTCGGCCTCGTTCCACACCTCGTGCTCGAACGAGTCGTCGAAGACGATGGCCCGGCCCTCGCTCCAGGTCCGGGTCTCGTCGGCGACCCGCATCCGCCCGCCGTCGGGCACCACCAGGGCCAGATGACACCGCACCCGGGCGTTGATGAAGCCGCAGTGCGGCGCGACATGGGTGCGCGGACCCATGATGGAGAAGTAGCACATGCCCGAATCGGCCACCCCGTCCGGCTCGGACAGCACCTTCATGGTGCGCGGGCAGCGGGCGATGTGCTCCGGGTAGGAGCGGCCGAGCAGGTGGAAGTAGTACGCGTTCCAGTCGCCCGCCTCGGCCAGGTTCCCGGAGTTGGGGTGTCGGACGGCGTCGGCGGGGATCAGCCCGCCGACCGCCTCGAACTCCTCTCGGATCGCGGCGTATCCGGCCTCCAGGTCGGCGATCCAGGGGAACTGCCTTCGGTCCCACCACGGTTGCGCGGTGAGGCCGGGAAGCAGGACTTCCGGGCGCTGCACCGCGTCCTCGTCGGCGGGCTCCCGCCAGGAACTGACCTCCAGGCCGTCCAGGATCCGGGTCAACCGGGACCGGTCCAGGTGCTGTTCGTCGATCCACCGGTCCAGGAACGGCCGACTGTCGTTGACCCACGCGGGCATCCCGCGCTCCTTCCTTCCGTGCCCACCAGGGGCGTTCGGGTGTGCTCAGGGCCGGCGCGACGGACGTTCCGGCCGGGGCGCGGCGAGGTCGGCGGCTCCCGGGTCGACGTCGGCATCGCCCGTGCGCGGCAGCCTGGTCGGGACGTCGAACCGGGCGCCGACCGCGATCAGGTCGGCCACCGTCGCGCGCGGCAGCGGGATCCCGGTCGCGCGGGCCTGTCGGCTGCGATGTTCCGGGGCGCCGGGGACGGTCGCGTGTGCCCCGGCCGCCTCGGCGTCGGCGATCAGCGCGGCGGTGTCCGCGATCATCGCCCGATACGGCTCCAGGCCGCCGAACGCCTCGGGGTCGATCGCGATCAGACAGACGCCGGCGATCTCGCCCCGGCCGGTGGAGTCGGGCGGGCGCTGCGAGCCGGCCAGGGTCGGCGTGCCGTCGCCGATCGCGGCCAGGCCGCCGAGCAGGGCCGCGCCGAGGGCCAGGCCGAAGCCCTTGTGCGCGGCCACCGGGCTGCCCAGCGGCAACAGCGCGCCGCCCGCCAGGTAGTCGGCCGGGTCCCGGCTGGGACGCCGTCCCGCGTCCACCACACACCCCTCGGGCAGGGCCTCGCCGCGCGCCGCGGCGGCGGTGATCTTGCCTTCGGCGAGCAGCGCCATCGACACGTCCACCACGACCGGATGATCGGTGCCGGGCACGCCGAGTGCCCAGGGGTTGGCCGCGAGGAACCGCTCCGAGCCGCCGGGGGGCGCCATCACACCGACCCCCGGGCCGGCCGCTCCCACGGTGAGCATCCCGACCAGACCGGCGTTCGCGAGCAGTTCGCAGTAGTGACCGAGCCTGCCGATGTGGCCGCAGTGTCGGATGGCCACCACTCCGACGCCGTGTTCGATGGCCAGGGAGGCCACCAATTCGCAGGCCATCCGGGCCGAGTAGTGCCCGAACCCGCGGCGCGCGTCGAGCAGTACGCTCGCCCGGCGCCGGCGCAGCACGTGCGGCCGGGCGCCGGGTATCAGGTCGCCGCGCTCCGCCTCGGCGACGTATTGCGGCAGCCGCAACACGCCGTGCGAGTCGTGTCCGGCCAGGTTCGCGCCGACCAGGTGTTCCGCGACCTCGCCGGCCACCTGTCCGCCGGCGCCCATGCGGCGGCAGACCGAGTCGACGAACAGGGTCAACTCGGCGGGCGGTACCCGGATCGCGTCCGCGTCGGTCGACGCGGGACGGATCGGCGGCAGCGGCGGCGCGGCCGACGGTGCGGGGCCGGGCGCCCTCGGGTCAGTCCACATCGGACGTCCACATCCGCATCACGAACTCCATCGCCCGGCGCTCGACGTCGGTCAGATCGGGGTGCCAGGTGTCCACGAGCAACACCGCCCGGGGGCGGTCCGAGTCGTTGGCCACCTCGTGCTCGAACGAGTCGTCGAAGACCGAGCATCGGCCCTCCCGCCAGGACCGGGTCTCGGTGCCCACCCGCATGCGACAGTCCGGCGGCACGATCAGGCCGAGATGGCAGCGGATCCGGGTGTTCACGAAGCCGCAGTGCGGCTTGACCCGGGTTCGCGGCGCCAGCACCGAGAAGTAGCAGATCCCGGCGTCGGCCACGCCGGGCACCGCCGCCAACGCCTCCGCCGTGGCCGGGCATTGCGCCAGGTGTTCGGGGAAGGTGGTGCCCATGGTGTGGAAGTGGTATGCGTTCCAGCCGCCCGTCGCGGCCAGTTCCCGCTCCTCGGGGTGGCGGTCGATCCCGTCGCTCGCGAACTGCTTCTCGAACTCGTCGCGGATGCGCGGGTATCGGCTCTCCAACGCGTCGACCCACGGATACCGGTCGAGGTCGTGCCAGGGCGAGGCGGCCAGTCCTGGCACCAGGATCGCGGGGGATTGCAGGTGTCCGGCCCGGGATCGTACCGGGTCGTCGGGATCGAGACCTCGGTGGATCCGCTCCAACTCGCCCGGTTCGATGCCCTGTTCTGCGGCCCAGCCGGTCAGGGCCCGGGCGCTGTCCTGCGGCGTGGGCTCACGCATCGTGTTCGTCGCCTTCCGCTCAGCTCGCCGACGGGCGCGCGGCGGACTGCCGGGCCTCGGCCTCGGCCCGCCGGGCGAGCCGGTCACGCAGGCTCTTGGGACGCATGTCGGTCCACACCCGTTCGATGTGCGCGAGGCAGTCCTCCCGGGACCCCTCGACGTCGACGCCGTCCACCCGCACGATCCGCCAACCGACCGGCACATCGCGGCCGGCCGCCCAGATCGAGTACTGCTCCTCGTCGTTGATCACGACCGACCAACGGGTGTCCTCAACCGTCATGGTTGTTCTCCGCTCATCACGTTGTGTTGCGTTTCCGATGAAGTGGCGGCCGGTCGCACCGGTCGCGAGGGGGTGTCTCCGGGGGCGAGGATCGCCCGCGCCAACACGTCGGTCACGTCCACGACCGGGACGCGGCCCGCCCGGGTCGGGGCAATCACCGACAGTTCGGTACAGGCCAGCACGATGCAGTCCGGATCACCCGTCCGGCGCGGGAGCAGGCCCTCGATCCAGCGGGCGAACTCCCCGCGCAACGCCTCGACCGGGACGCCGCGCTTGACCCGCTCGATGAAGTCGTCGGTCTCCGCCTGCCGTGCCGCGTCCGGGTAGCGGGCGATCGTGTCGGGCGCCAGGTGCGGCTCGTACAGGCGCAATTCGGCCGTCGCCTCGGTGGCCAGCAGCAGCGGCCGACGCAGCCGGCGGCGGCGCAGCGCGACACCGGTCTCGGCGAGCAGGTCGAAGACGGGTATGCCGACCGCGTCGCACAGCTCGGTCCGGTAGGCGTGTGTGGTCGCCGAGGGGATCGCGATCGCATCTGCCCCGGCACGCTCCAACTGCTCAACTGTGGCGAGTAGTTGCGGCAGCGGGCTCTCACCCCGTCCGAGCAGGTGCTCGATCCGGCTGGGCATCGGCTCGGAGACCAGGACCGCCGCGGGATAGTCGGCGTCGTCGCTCGCGCCGGACAGGCGCAGCAGACGTTCGTAGAAGTACACGGACGCGAGCGGGCCGACGCCGCCGACGATGCCGATACGTTTGATCAAGGCCGAGCCTCCTCGGGGAACGATGCCGATCCGGCGGCGCCGTCGGGACACATCGCGGTGTCCACACCGATGCGCAGCAGCCGGGCGAACTCGGGCACGTGTGGCGGGTTGGCCAGGTCGTGGTGGGTGCCCGGCACCGGCACCACGTGCAGCGCGGCGTGCGTACGGCGTCCCCAACTCGCGGGCACCACGGCGGGGTTGGTCAGCGTCGGGTGTCGCTCGCTCGCGGTGAACAGGTGCAGCGGGGCGCGAACCCGGGTGGTGGAGCGATGGCCGTCGGCGGCGCGCCCGTTCGCAGTGAACACGTCGATCATCCGGCGCAGCGTGCCGGTGTCGGCGTAGCGGGACAGCCGGTCCTGCGCGGTGAGGTGTCCGGCCAGCAGGGTGAGCACCGCGTCGTCGTCGGCCCGGCTCAGGCCGGAGCGGGTCAGGCCCTGGGTAATGCCGAAGCGGGCCAGTTCGCCGGTGTTCGCGTACCACTCCTCGACCTCGTCCTCGCCGAACGCGCGGGCGTCGATCACCCCGACGAACGCGACCTCCTCGCCGGCGGCCTCCAGGAGCGCGGCCATCTCCACCACGACATTGCCGCCGAACGACCAACCCGCGAGCAGATACGGGCCGTTCGGAGCAACCTTGCGGATCTCCTCGACGTAGCGCCGCGCCATCTCACCCAGGTCGGTCAGCGGAGCGGTGTCGCTGCTGTACCCGATCGCCTCGATCCCGTAGACCGGGCGCCAGTCGCCGAGTTCGCGGACCAGGTGCACGTAGCAGCACACGTCGCCGGACTGCGGGTGCACCAGGAACAGCGGCGGTCCGGGCAGGTGTTCGTCGCCGAGCGGGACCACCAGGTCGGGCCCGTCGGGTGAGGGCTCGGCCAGGGCGGTCGCGGCGGCGGCCAACCGTTCGACGGTGGGGTTGCGGAAGAGGGTGTGCAGCGGCAGGTCCAGGCCGGTCCGGCGGCGGATCGTCTCGACCAGTTCGACCGCCTTGAGCGAATGGCCGCCGAGTTCGAAGAAGTCCTGATGCACGCCGATCGGGGCCCGACCGAGCACCTCCTCCCATACGCCCAGGAGCCGCATCTCGACCCGGTTGCGCGGCGTCACCACCGCCTCGCCGGAATCCGGCTCGGGCGCCGGCGGGCGGGCTGCCAGGACCCGGCGGTCGAGTTTGCCGTGCGCGGTGGTGGGCAGCGCGTCGAGTGCGGTGTAGTGGCCGGGGCGCAGGTGCTCGGGCAGTACGTCGGCGATCGCCCGGCGCAGCGCGCGCAGGTCGGGTGGGCCGGCGGCGCCGACCACGTAGGCCACCAACTCGGCGCCGGCCGGCCCCCGGTGCGCCACCACGGCCGCCGCCCGTACCTCGGGCCGGGCCAGCAACGCGGCCTCCACCTCGCCGGGTTCCACCCGCACGCCGCGCACCTTGACCTGGTCGTCGCGGCGGCCGTGGAAGATCAGTCGGCCGTGGAAGTCGACCCGGGCCAGGTCCCCGGTGCGGTACCAGCGGCTGCCGGGCGGCCCGTACGGGTCCGGCACGAAGCGCTCGGCGGTGGCCGCGGGCGCGCCCGGGTAGCCGATCGAGACCCCCGGTCCGCCCAGGTACAGCTCGCCGATCGCGCCGGTGGGCAGCGGCCGACCGGCGGCGTCCAGGACCAGTGCCCGGGTGCCGGGCAGCGGCGCGCCGATCGGGATCGACCCGGCGTCGAGGTCGGCGTCGGTGATGCGCCGGAACGTGGACGTCATGGTGCACTCGGTGGGTCCGTACTGGTTGACCACCACGATCCCGGTGCCCAGTCGGCGCACCCGGCGCAACACCTCCGCGCTCGGCGCCTCGCCGCTGAGCAGAATCAGCCGCAACCGGCTCACGGCCGGCACCGCGTCGGCATCGCCGTCGGCGACCGCGGTCAACACCCCCAGCAGCGACGGCACCACGGACAGCAGCGCCGTCACCGCGCACCGGTCGATCGTGGTCAGGATCGCCCTCGGGTCGCGTGCGTGTTCGTCGGCCGGCAGCACCAAGCGGGCGCCGGCGGCGAGGGTGCCGAAGATGTCCCGGATCGCCGCGTCGAAGGAGACGGCGGCCACCTGGAGCACGGTGTCCTCGGCGCCGATCCCGAACTCGGCGGCGAGCAGCCGGAGATACCGGCTCGCCGCCGCGTGGGTGGTGGGCACCGCCTTGGGCAGGCCGGTGGAGCCGGAGGTGAAGGTCACGTAGGCGAGGTCCGCCGGGCCGGCGGGGGAATCCGGAGGGTTGTCGGCCTCGATGGTCGACGCGGACACCACCGCCGACCCGGCGAACCGGTCCGTCGCGTCGCCGGTCGGTGACGCCTCGTCGGTCAGCACCAGGGACGCACCCGCGTGGGACAGCAACAGCCTGATGCGCTCCGCGGGTTGGCTCGGGTCGAGCGGTACGGCGGCGGCGCCGGTCCGGAACACCGCGAGCAGGCCCACGACCAGCTCGATCGACCGGGGCAGCAACACGCCGACGAACACGCCGGGCCGGGCGCCGGCCGCCCGCAGCCGCCGGGCCAGGCCGTTGGCGCGCCGGTCCAACCCGGCGTAGGTGAGCACCTGTTCCCCGAACTCCAGGGCCGGGGCCGTCGGTCGCTCGGCGGCGCGGGCGGCGACCAGGGTGTGCAGGCACGCGTCCTCGGACGCGGTGGGCGCGTCGATCGGCGACAGGCGTTGTACGGCGGCCGGATCGAGCAGTTCGGGTCCCGCCGCCGGGCGGTCCGGGCGGGCGAGGGCCGCGGTGAGCACACGCCGGAAGGTGTCCGCGATGCCGTGCGCGGTCGTGGGGTCGTAGAGCGCTGTGGCATAGGCCAGCGAACCGGTCAACGTGCCGTCGGGGCGTTCGGTGAGGGTCAGGCCGAGGTCGAACTTCGCGCTGTGGTGCGGGATCCGTACGGACTCGGTTCGCACCCCGGGCAGGTCGAGCGCATCGGCCTCGTCCCGGTCGAGTGCGAACATGATCTGGAACAGGGGGTGTCGGCTCAGTTCGCGCTCCGGCCGCAGCTCCTCCACCAACCGCTCGAACGGCAGGTCCTGATGCGCGGTCGCGTCCAGGACGGTGGTCCGCACCTCGCGCACCAGGTCCGCGAACGCACGCTCCTCCCCGGCGTGCGCCCGCAGTACCAGGGTGTTGACGAACGGGCCGATCACATTGGCCAGTTCGGGATACTGACGACCGCGACCCGCGGTCGGGGACCCGAGCACGACGTCCGTGCTCCCGGAGAGCCGGGCCGCGGTGACCGCGAACGCTGCGCACAGGATCACGAACGGCGTGGCCCCCAGCTCGTGCGCCACCTCGACCGTACGCCGCGCCACGGTCTCCGGCAGCTCGAAGTCGACCGAGGCGCCTTCCTCGTCGAACATCGCCGGTCGGCGTCGGTCGCCGGGGATCTCGGTGGCGGTCGCTCCGGCCAACTTCTCGCGCCAATAGGCAAGGTCGGCCTCGCCTCGAACGGTGTCGTCGCGCTCCCATGCGGCGAAGTCGGCATACTGCAACGGCGGTCGGGCAGGCTCGGGCGGCATCGATACCGATGCCGACGCCGACCCGGACCCGGACCGGGACCCGGACCCGGACCCGGACCCGGACCCGACGAGCGTCCGATACCCGGCACCGACCTCCGCCCAGAACAGCGGCAGCGACCAACCGTCGACGACCGCATGGTGCATGACCACCACCAACAGCTGGTCCTCGGCGCCGATCCGGATCGGCGTGGCCCGGAACAGCGGCCCGCGCGCCAGGTCGAACGGCTCGGCGCAGCGCCGCCGCGCCTCGGCGAGCGCCGTCGCTTCCGCCTCGCCCGGATCCGCCACGCCCGGGTCGTACACCTCGTCCCACGGCACCCACACCGGGTCGGTCACCTGTACGGGACCGTCGGGGCCGGCCACGAACCGCCCGCGCAGCACGTCGTGTCGGGCCAGGACGCCCTGGACGGCCCGGCGCAGCAGGGCCGGATCCACCCCGCCGCGCAGCCGCAGGACGGACGCCACGTTGTAGTCGGCCCGATCCGGGCGCAGCCGGTCCAGGAACCACAGTCGCCGCTGGAGGAACGACAGTGGCGCCCGGTCCGGTTCGGCGCGCCGCGGGATGCGCTCGACGGGCCGCCCCGGGTCGAGCGCGGCGGCGAACTCGCGCACCGTGGGCCGGTCGAACACCAGCCGCACGGGCGCCTCCACCGCCAACTCCTCGCGCAGCGCGGCGACCAGGCGCGCCGCACGCAGCGAGTGCCCGCCCAGTGCGAAGAAGTCGTCGTGCGCACCGACCCGTTCCACGTCCAGGACCCGCGCCCACACCGCGGCGATCCGCGACTCCCGGTCGCCGACAGGCGCGACGTACGCGGCGCTCGTCCGGGGTGAGGGCGGGTCGGGCAGCGCGCGGCGGTCGAGTTTGCCGTTGGGCGTCAGCGGCATCGCGTCGAGTTCGACGATCAGGGGCGGCACCAGGTATTCCGGCAGGCTCTCCCGCAGCCACTCCCGGGCGAGCGCGCCGGGGTCCCGGTCGTCGTGCCCGGCGCGGCGCACCAGATAGCCGACGAGCACCCGGTCCAGCCCCTCGCCGTGCACCCGCACCGCCGCTCGGGTGATGTCGGGGTGGGCCAGCAGGCGGGCCTCGATCTCGCCGGGCTCGATGCGATGGCCCCGGATCTTGACCTGGTGGTCGGCCCGGCCGAGGAAGTCCAGCCGGCCGTCGGGGCGGTAGCGGACCAGGTCGCCGGTGCGATACATCCGGGCCCCCGCGCGACCGGCGCTCGCCGCGAAGGGGTCGGGCAGCAGCCGCTCGGCGGTCCGGCCGGGGTCGGCGGCGTAGCCGCGCGCCAGGCCGAGGCCGCCGATGTACAGCTCGCCGACCACGCCGATGGGCACGACGGCGAGGCGGTTGTCGAGTACATACAGCGACGTGTTCAGCAGCGGGCGGCCGAGTGGTGGCGCGGCCGGGTCGGGGGTGCCCGGGCCGGGCGTGGTGGGGGTGTACTCCACGAGGTGTGCGGCGGACCAGATGGTGGTTTCGGTCGGGCCGTACACGTTCCACAGGCGCGCCACCCGTGCACGGATGCGCTCGGCGAGCGGTCCCGGCAGTGCCTCGCCGCCGCACAGTGCCCGGATCTCGCCGCCGGGCCAGCCCGCGTCCAGCAACATCGCCCAGCCGGCGGGGGTGGCCTGGACCACGGTCGCGCCGGCGTCGGTCAGCGCGGCGCCGAGCCGACCGCCGTCCGCGAGCACCGCCTGCGGGAGCACCTGGACCCGGGCGCCGGCCGCGAGCGGGACGAGCAGTTCCAGCACCGCGATGTCGAACGAGACGGTGGTCAGCGCGCCGACCACGGACGATCCGTCCAGGGGCAGGCGTTCGATCATGTCCCGGGCGAGGTTGGCCACACCCCGATGGGTGACCATGACGCCCTTGGGCCGGCCGGTGGACCCGGAGGTGTGGATCAGGTAGGCCACCTGGTCCGGGTCGGGTGCGGCGGCGGTCGGGTGCGGGGCCGCCGCGTGGTCGGGGACGGTGTCGAGGTCGAGCACCGGGACCCCGAGGTCGGCCCAGGGCATGGTCCGCGCGGTCGTGGCGTGGGTGAGTACCAGTCGGGTCTCGCTGTCCGCGAGGAGGGCGCCGATGCGGGCCGTGGCGTGGCTCGGGTCGATCGGCAGATAGCTTCCGCCCGCGCGCAGGACTCCGAGCAACGCGATCACCAGGTCGACGGAGCGGTCGAGGCAGACCGCGACCACACCCTCGGGCGAAAGGTCCAGGGCTTCGAGCCGGGCGGCCAACCGGTCGGCTCGCTCGATCAGTTCGGCGTAGGTCACCGTACGTTCGCCGCAGCCGAGCGCGATCGCCTCGGGGGTGCGTAGGGCCTGCGCGGCGATCAGTTCGGGCAGCGTGGCGCCGTCCCGGTCGCGGACCTCGCCGCGTCCCCAGTCGTGGACGAGGGCGGCCGACTCGGCCGGGTCGGCGAGCGGAAGCCGGGCGGGGGGCAGGTCCGGGTAGGCGGTGGCGGCGTGCAGAAGGCGGACGTATCCGGCGGCCAGGCGATGGATGGTCGCGGACTCGAAGAGGTCCGGGTCGAAGACGATCGACCCGGTGATCGGGGCTTCGGGGCCGCACTCGGTCAGGGTGAGCGCAAGGTCGAACTTCGAGGTGGTGACGGGCAGCGGTACCGGACGCAGGCGCGGGCCGGAGCACGTTTGCGCATCCGGCGCCGACTCGTGCTGGTGTGCGAACAGCACCTGGAACAGCGGGTTTCGGCTCAGGTCGCGGCGGGGCTGGAGGTGCTCGACCAGGTGCGCGAAGGGCAGGCGCTGGTGGGCGTACGCGCCGAGCGCGGTTTCGCGCACCCGGCCGATCAGGTCGACGAAGCTCGGCGAGTCGGACAGTTCGGTGCGCAGCACCACGGTGTTCACGAACGTACCGAGCATCGCCTCGAGTTCGGGGCGGTCCCGACCGGCGACCGGGGTACCGACCGCGATGTCGGTCTGCCCGCCGAGCAGGGCGAGTTGTGCCTTGAAGCCGGCGAGCAGGGTCATGAACGGCGTCGCGCCGTGTCGGATGGACAACGCGCGCACCCGGTCGGCGGTCGCGGTGGGCAGGGTGAAACGCACCTCGGCACCGGCGCGCTCGCTCGCGGCGGGCCGGGGATGGTCGGTGGGCAGGGTGAGCTCGGGCAGCCCGGCCAGTCGTTCGGCCCAGTAGCGCAGGTCGGCGGCCTCGGTCTCGGCGGCTCGGGCACGCTGCCAGGCGGCGAAGTCGGCGTACTGCCGGGCCGGCGGGTCCGTGGGCAGCGGCCGGCGAGCGCGGGCGGCGGCGTAGAGGCGTGCCAGTTCGTTCCAGGTCCGGGCCATGGCCGGCCCGTCGGTGGCGATGTGATGCACCGTCAGCAGCACCAGCGCGGAACGGTCGACGCAGCGCAGCACGACCGCACGCAGGGGCAGTTCGCGGGCCAGGTCGAACGGGCGGTCGGCGAGGCCGGCGACCCTTCGGGCGAGGCGGCGCAGGGCATCGGGGTCGGCCGGATCGCCGAGTTCGGTGCCGTCGACGGTCTCGATCGGCACCGGGTCCGCGGGCCGGAGCACGGGCCGGGGCAGACCGTCGACCTCGGTGAAGACGGTCCGCAATACCTCGTGCCGGGCGACCAGCGCGGTAAGTGCCCGGCCGAACGCGTCCGCGTCGAACTCGTCCCGGAACCACATGCATTGCGGCACGTTGTATTCCGGGGCCCGGCCCAGGATGCGGTCGACCAGCCAGACCCGTTCCTGCTCGAACGAGGCCACGATCGGGGCGTCGGCCGGACGCCGGGGCAACGATCCCGAGTACGTGTCCGAGGAATCGGGCCCGGGATCGGCCAGCCGCGCCCGGGCCGCGCGCAGTCGTTCCACCAGGCGCGGGTCACGCGCGCCGGTGCGCTCAGTCATCGCAGCCCCCGGCGGGCAAGTCGTCGTCGGTCGGTGCGCCGAGCAGTTCGGCCTCGATGGCGGCGGCGAGCCCGGCGATCGTCGGATGTTCGAAGAGCAGCACCAGTGGCAGTTCGGCGTCCAGGGCGCGGCGCAGTCGGGAGACGATCCGGGTGGCCAAAAGCGAATGACCCCCCAGGGCGAAGAAGTCGGCGTCGGCGTCGTCGGCGGCCAGGAATTGCGCCCAGACCTCGGCGACCAGGAGTTCCGCGTCGGTCTCGGGGGCGCGGATCGGGCCGAGTGTCGGGGCCGGTTGGGCGTCTCGTTCCGGTGCGGGCAGTCGTCTGCGGTCCACCTTGCCGTTCGGGCTCAGCGGCAGTGCGTCGAGCAGGGTCAGGCGGGTGGGCACCAGATACGGCGGCAGCCGTTCGCCCAGGTAGGCGCGTACGTGTTCGGGCTCGGGGCGGGTGCCGGCGGCGGCCACGAGGTAGGCGAGCAGGCGGTGGTCGCCGGGGGTGGGCTCCCACTTGGTGACCACGGCGTCGGCGACGTCCGGGTGCGCGACCAACATGGCCTCGATCTCCCCGAGTTCGACCCGGATGCCGCGAATCTTGACCTGGTGGTCGACCCGGCCCAGGAACAGCAGTTCGCCGTCCGGGCGGCGGATCGCCCGGTCGCCGGTCCGGTACAGCCGCTCCCCCGGGGTGTCCGGGTCGGGCACGAACGCCTCTGCGGTGCGCCGCGGGTCGTTCCAGTAGCCGCGCGCCAAACCCGGTCCGCCGACGTGCAGTTCCCCCTCGACGCCGACCGGCACCGGCCGCAGGTCGGCGTCCAGGACGTGTACCCGGTAGTTGTCCAGGGGCAGGCCGATCGGCACCGTGTCGGCTTTCGCGTCCTCGGGGCCGCAGACGTGGTGAGTGGCGTCGATGGACGCCTCGGTGGGCCCCCACTGGTTGTGCAACCGGGCACCCTGCGCGTCCAGATGTGTACGGAAGCGGGCCACCAGGTCCGGACGCAACGCCTCGCCGCTGGAGACCACAACCCGCAGCCGGTCGAGTCCCGCGGGCCCGACGGCGTCGAGTTCGTCGAGGAACAGGCCGAGCATGCTGGGGACGAACTGGAGGACCACGACCTCGTGTTCGACGGCCGCGCGCAGGGTCGCCCGGGGGTCGCGGTGCAGGCCGGGTTCGAGCATGACCACGGTGCCGCCGACCAGCCATGGCCAGAACAGCTCCACCGCGGAGTCGTCGAAGCTGAGCACGGTCTTGTGCAACACCCGGTCGCCGACGGCCAGACCGTGGCGGCGGTGCATCCACCACATGCGGTTGACCCAGCCCCGGTGCGGGTTGGCCACACCCTTGGGCTTACCGGTCGAGCCGGAGGTGTAGTAGATCGAGACCAGGTCGTCGGGGTCGACCGGGACGTCGGGCGGGGTGTCGAATCGGCCGTCGGGCGGCATGTCCGACCGGGCGTCGGGTGCGGTCGAGTCGACCGTGATGGTACGGATCCCGGCGTCGGCCGGCAGCGCGTCGCCCGCCGAGGCGTCGACCACGCAGATGTCCGTGCCCGCCTCGGCGAGGAGTTGTCGGGCCCGGGCCGGGGGCAGGTCGGGGTCGAGGGGTAGGTAGGCGCCGCCGGACTTGAGGATCCCGAGCAGCGCGACGGCCAGGTCCGAGCCCCGGTCCAGGCGCAGGCCGACCGGGAGGCCGGGGCGGACCCCGTGTGCCACGAGCCGGTGCGCGAAGCGGTTGGCGCGGATGTCGAGTTCGGCGTAGTCGAGGCTCTCCCGCCCGGCGATCACGGCCGTGATGTGCGGGGTGCGGCGGGCCTGCCGGGCGAACAGGTCGTGCAGGCAGTGGTCGAGGTCGTGGTCGAAAGCGGTGTCGTTCCATTGGGCGTACGGCTCGGCGCCGGACTCGGGGTCCTCCACAGCCGCATGCCGGGTATCGCCGGTCGTGGGGGACGTGAGGGCCTCGGACCGGTCGGGCGCGGGCCCGAGGGCGTCGGGCGCCCCGAGGCGGGCTTGCCGGCCGAGCCCGCCCACCGGCGCGTCCGGTCGCTCGACCAGCGCCGCGAGGAGCTGGACATAGTCGCGGGCCAGCCGTTCGATCGTGGCGGGGTCGAACAGGTCGGTGGCGTAGTAGACGCTGCCCAGATACGCGTCCCCTCGCTCGGCGACGGCGATCTCCAGGTCGAGTTTGGCGGCGCGGAACGGCACCGGGTGCGGTGCGACCGCGAGTTCCCCCCAGTCGGCGGGGGCGGGGTTGACGTCCGCCATCGAGAACATCAGCTGGAACAGCGGGTTGCGGCCGAGGTCGCGCTCCGGCCGCAGTTCGTCGACGAGTTGCTCGAACGGCAGGTCCTGGTGCGAGTAGGCGGCGGCCGCGTCGGCGCGGGTGCGGGCGATCAGGTCGGCGAAGCCCAGTGCGGGATCGAGATCGACCCGCAGAACCAAGGTGTTGACGAACAGTCCGATCAGTGTGTCCAGTTCGGGGTGCCCGCGTCCGGCGACGGGGGTGCCGACGGCGATGTCGCGGGCCCCGGTGCGCCGCGCGACGAGCACCTGGAAGGCGGTGAGCAGGGTGATGAACGGCGTGCTCTCGTGGGTCCGGCTCAGGTCGAGGAGTCGGCGGCGCAGGTCGGCGGGGATCTCGAAGTCGAATTGCTCGCCCCGGCCGGACATGACCGGCGGGCGCGGGCGGTCACCGGGCAGTTCCACCGAGGTCAGTCCGGCCAGGTGGGTGCGCCAGTAGTCGGCCTGCGCCCGGCGGGCCGGGTCCGCCGCCGCGCCGCTCTCCCAGGCCGCGTAGTCGGCGTAGCGCAGTGCCGGCGGGTCCGGTTCGTACCGCGCGCCCAGTCGGTATCGGTCGGCCAGTTCGCGGCACAACACCTCGCTGGACCAGCCGTCGGTCGCGATGTGGTGTACAACCAGGAAGAGGATGTGGTCGTCGTCGGCCAACCGAACCAGCAGCGTGCGCACCGGAGGTGCGGCGGCGAGGTCGAACGGTCGGCCGAGGTCGTCGGCGATCGCCGCGTCGGCGGCGGGCAGCGCCTCCTCGATCGGCAGCGCGCGCAGGTCGACTTCACGCGGCTCGATCGGCACGGCCGGTTCGACGAGTTGGTGTGCCTCGTCGTCGCGGAGCACATAGCGGGTGCGGAGGATGTCGTGCCGGGTGACCAGCCCGGTGAGCGCGGTGCGCAGCCGATCCGGGTCCAGCGGGCCGGTCAGGCGCAAGGCGACGGGCAGGTGGTAGTCCGGTCGGTTCGGCCAGAGTTGGTCGAGGAACCACAACCGGCGCTGGGCGAAGGACAGCGGCACGAGGTCGTCGGCGGTGGTGGTGCGCGGGATGGTGTGCGCGTCGGGGTCGCGGTCGTGATCGGGCCCGGTGAGCCGGAGCCGTGCCTCGGTGGGCATGCCGGCCAGGAACGCGGCGGGCGTCGGGTGGCGGAAGACGTTCTTGACCGGCACCTCGATCGTGTGATCCGCGCGCAGCCGACCGACCAGGCGGATCGCCGCCAGGGAGTTTCCGCCGAGTTCGAAGAAGCTGTCGTCGAGGCGCACTTCGGGCACGTCGAGGGTGCGGGCGTACAGCGCGCACAGGGCCCGTTCCTCGGCGGTGCGCGGGGGGCGGGAGGGGTCGGCGAGGTCGAGGGCGGGCAGCGCCGTCGCGTCGACGGTGCCGGCCGGGGTGCGCGGGAGTGCGGGCAGCGGGACCAGGGCAGACGGCACCAGGTGCGTGGGCAGCCGATCGGCCAGGAACGCCCTGAGCACGTCGCCGAGTTCCCCGTGGCCGGGGGCCGGCACCACGTAGCCGACCAGGATCTCGCCGAGGCGCTCGTCGTCGCGGCGCACCACCACGGCCTCGGCCATCCCGGCGTGTTCGGTCAGCGCCGCCTCGATCTCGGCGGGCTCGATCCGCCGTCCGCCCAGGCGCAGTTGCCGGTCGCGCCGGCCGACGTGGTCGGCGCTGCCGTCGGCTCGGCGGTGGAAGAGGTCGCCGGTGCGGTACATCCGCGACCCGGGTGGGCCGTACGGGTCGGGCACGAAGCGCTCGGCGGTGAGCGCGGGTCGGCCCAGGTAGCCGGAGGCGATCCCGGGTGCGGCCAGGCACAGTTCGCCGATCATGCCGATGCCGACGAGGGTGCCGGTCTCGTCCACGAGCCGGGCTCGGGGGCCGCCGGCGGCCGGTGGGGCCGGGGAATCCGGTGCACGCACGGTGCCCACGCCGCCACCGCGCAGCAGCCGGGCCCACGGCGAATACGGGCCGGCCTCGTCGGTGGGTCCGCAGGAACGCAGGATCGACTCGCCGGGGTGATCCGGGGCGGTGAGCAGGTCGCGGTGGCTCGTACACACGCCCACGAGGGCGCCGGTGGGGTCGCTCGTGTAGGCGATGCAGGCGATCTGGTCGGGGTCGATCTCGACGGGCGCCGAGCCGGTGGCTGCCGCCGTCCCGGCGCGGATCGTGTCGGCCACCGGCAGGACGCGGGTTTTGGGGCCGACCAGGGTGCGGACCCGTGCCGCCCGCTCGGGGTGGTCGACCAGTACGGTCCCGGCGCCGCTGTCGGCGAGGATCGTGGCCAGGCGCCGGTCGGGCAGGGTCGGGTCGAGCGGCACGTAGATCCCGCCGGCCTCGATCACGCCGACGGTCGCGGTCACCGCGTCGACGCCGGGATCCAGGAGCAGGGCGACGGGCGCGTCGACGTCGGTCAGTCCGTCCGCGAGGGCCCGGGCGCGCCGGGCCAACTCGCGGTACGTCAAGGCGTCTTCGCCGACGGCCGGCGCCTCGGGGTCCGCCGCGACCCGGGCGTGGAAGGCGGCCACCAGGGTGTCGTGTTCCGAGTGGGCGGCCGGCGCGATCGGGCGCAGGTCCGCGAGTTCGGCGTCGTCGAGGATGGTGAGCGCGCCGAGCGGGCGGTGCGGGTGGGCGACGGCCTCGCGCAGGAGGCGGACCAGTCGGTCGGCCATGCGCCGGACGGTGTCCCGGTCGAACAGGTCGGTGGCGTACTCCACGGTGGCGTCGATCCGAGCCGGGCGGCCCGTCTCGGTGCGGTGCGGGAAGAGGTGGAACGCGAGGTCGAACTTGGCGGATCGGGTGTTGGCCAGGGTCCACGGGTCGGCCAGACCGGGCAGTCCGGTGATCGCGTCGGGGGTGTTCAGCAGGCCGAGCGAGACCTGGAAGATGGGGTGTCGGGACAGGCTGCGGACCGGGTTCAGTTTCTCCACGAGCAGGTCGAACGGGACGTCCTGGTGCGCGTAGGCGGGCAGCCAGGACCGGTCCACTCTGGCGAGGAGTTCGGCGAAGGTGGGGTCGCCGGAGGTGTCCGTGCGCAGCACCACGGTGTTGACGAAGAAGCCGATCAGGTCGTCGAGGACGGCGTCGGCGCGGCCCGCGATGGGGCTGCCCACCACGATGTCCTCGCCCGCGCCGAGTCGGGTGAGCAGGCCGGCCAGGCCGGCGTGCAGCGCGACGAACAGCGTGGTGTGCGCGGAGCGGGCCAGGTCGTCCAGGGCCGTGCACAGGTCGGCGGGCAGTTCGAAGGCGTGCACGTCGCCCGCGTGGCCGGCCACGATCGGGCGCGGACGATCGGTGGGCAGTGTCAGTCCGGCCGGGGCGTCGGCCAACCGCGCTGTCCAGTAGGCGAGTTGTCTGCCCAGCGGGCTGTCCGGTTCGTTCTCGTCGCCCAGTTGTTCGCGCTGCCACGCGGCGTAGTCGCGGTATTGCAGTGGCAGCGGCGCCGTGTCGGGCCGGGTACCGCGCTTTCGGGCGGCGTAGGCCCGGCCCAGGTCGCGGGTGAGCGTGGTGAGCGACCAGCCGTCGGCGCTGATGTGGTGGACCACCACGAGCAGCAGGCTCTCGTGCGGGGTTCGGATCAGCTCGGCCCGGATCGGCAGCCGGGTGGTCAGGTCGAACGGCGCCCGGGCGGCGCGGGTGATCTCGGTGTCCACGGCGTCGGCCGCACAGTCGGTGACGGGGATCCGCACCCCGAACTCGTCGCTGTCGAGGATGTGTTGGTGCGGCACGTCGTCGTGTACGGGGAAGACCGTGCGCAGACTCTCGTGACGTTCGATCACATCGCGCAGCGCGGCCCGCAGGGCTTCGAGGTCGGGCTCGGTGTGCAGGCGGAACAGCAGCGGGATGTGGTAGTCCGGGTTGGCGCTGCCCTCCAGGCGGTTGACCAGCCACAACCGCCGCTGGGCGAAGGACAGCGGGATGACGTCGGGGCGTGGTCGGGGGGTCGGCGGCGGGCGTTCGGCGGTCCGGGCCCGGGCCGCCGCGTCCAGGCGGAGGGCGAGTGCGGCCGGGGTCGGCGCCTCGAACACGTCGACCACCCGCAGGAGTCCGGCTCCGGCGGCGGCGATCCGGGCGACCGCGCGGGTGGCCAGCAGCGAGTGGCCGCCGAGCTCGATGAAGTTGTCGTCGATGCCGACCCGGTCGAGGCCGAGCAGATCGGCGAACACCTCGCACAGCAGTTCCTCGACGGCCGAACGCGGCGCGCGGCCGTCGACGGCGTGCGTCGGGGCGGGTAGCGCGGCCGAGTCCACCTTCCCGTTGGGCGTCAGCGGCAGGGCGTCCAGGACCACACAGTCGGTCGGCACCATGTAGGCGGGCAGGGTCGTAGCCAACTCCCCCACCACCCATCGTCCCCAACCCGGTTCGCCGGGGCGGGGGTTCGCGTCGCCGGTCGAAGCGTCCCGGCGTGGGACCAGGTAGGCGACGATCGTCTTGTCGCCGTGTGCGTCCGGCAGGGCCAGCACGGCGGCGCCCGCGACGTCGGGGCGCAGGACGAGGCGGCTCTCGATCTCGCCGAGTTCGATGCGGAAGCCGCGTACCTTGACCTGGCGGTCGCGGCGGCCGACGAATTCGAGCAGGCCGTCCGGCCGCCGGCGCACGATGTCGCCGGTGCGGTACATCCGCGCGCCGCCGCCGGCGAAGGGGTCGGGTACGAACCGGTCGGCGGTGATCCCGGGGCGGCCCCGGTATCCGCGCGCGACGCCCCGCCCGCCCAGGCACAGCTCGCCGTCCGCGCCGGTCTCGACCGGGTCCAGCCGCTCGTCCAGGACGTAGGTGCGCACGCCCGCCATCGCCGAGCCGATCGGCACGGGGGCGCCCACCGGCTCGGTCGGCACATGGAACGCGGCGAAGATGGTGCCCTCGGTGGGCCCGTACACGTTGACCACGGTGCCGGCGCCGCCCGCCCGCAACGCCCGCGAGACGGCGAGCGGGGAGGCCGCCTCACCGCCCATCCACACCTGGCCGATGCCCGCGAAGACCGCCGGATCCTGCTCGACCATCACGTTGAACAGGGAGGTCGTGACGAAGGCGCAGGTGACGCCCTCCTCCTTGATCAGCCGCGCGACCACGCCGGCGTCCACCTCGCCGGGCGGGGCCACCACCACCCGGCCGCCGCGAAGCAGCGGCATCCAGATCTCGAACACCGACGCGTCGAACGCCAGCGGCGAATACTGGAGCACCCGCCGATCCAGGCCGTCCGACCAGCACGGATCGGCCGCGAACGCGACCAGGTCGCGGTGTTCGATCTCGACGCCCTTGGGCACGCCGGTGGAGCCGGAGGTGTGGATCACGTACGCGAGCCGGCGTGGCGATCGAGGGCGCGGGGGCGCCCCCGCCACGGATCCGGGCGGCGCGACGGGTGCGGTCGCCGCGGGCGCCGGCGGCGCCACGGCGTCCGCGAAGCACACCACGTCGACCCACTCGGCGCAGAACTCGCGGACACGCGCGGCTCGTTCGACGGTGTCCACCAGGACCAGGCCGATGCCGCACTCGTCCAGGATCAGCCGCGACCGGGCCGCCGGCGAGCGGATGTCCAGCGGTACATAGGGGCGTCCCGCCTTGACCGTGCCGACCATGGCGGCGACGACGTCGACGCCCCGGTCCATGAACACGCCGACCGGCGCCTCGTCGGCCAGTTCCGGCCCGCACACCTCGCAGTCGTCGACCAGGTGGGTGTCCGCTCCGCGAGCCTCCAGGAACCGGCGTACCGCGTCGGAGGATTCGTCGAGTTCGCGGTAGTCGACTGCCCGCTCCGCGCAGGTGATCGCGGTCGCGTCCGGGTGTTCGGCGACGCGCGCCGCGAACACCCCCACCAGGTCGTCCGGTTCCCGCGACGCGTGATCGTCCGGTTCCCGCGAGGCGTGCGACAACGCAGTTCTCCCATCGCCGATCCGGGCCCGGGACGGGGTGCCCGGGGCCGACTTGCGCATACGCGTGTGCTCGGTGGATTCAGGGGGTTGGATGGGTTCCGGGGTCTGGTCACCCGTCCGGCCCGCACCGGCGATGACGCATGCGGACCACCATCGACCGGCGGCCGGGAGGGCGAAAGTGTTGCCCTGTTGCCCGTTCGAGGAAACACCTCCCCACGTGCGACGGCACGCCGAATCACGGCTCCCACGAGGGCTTTCGCCGGGCCGCGGGCCGGCACGACGGGCCGCCCGGTGAGGCGCTGTTTCCTGGTTTGGGCAACAGGGCAACACTTTCGCCCCTCGGGACCCTCGCCGATGGTGGACGCCATGCCCGTGCGACGGCACGTGCGGCGTCATGGGGGATCGTTCTGCGGCCCACGCGCGGGATTTCGGCCGTCGGCGGCCTGATGGCACGTCGGGGACCGACCTGGAGGGCCGATGACCAATTCCGTCGACGAAGAACCGACCTCGGCCGGCGCGGACATCAGATTCCACGACGCGGGCGGCGGCGCCGCGCCGGCGATCTTCCAGGAACTCCTGAGTACGCGCAGGCACCGACTCGCGACGGACCTGGCCGCCGGCCGCACGGCGACGCGGTACTTCCCGGTGCTCTGCGTCCTGGCGCCCGTGATGACTCAGGCCGAGGGCGAGATCACCTACCCCGGCGACCCGATGTGCCTGTACGCCGCGCTCAGCCTCGCCGTGCACCGCGCCGTCGCCGACGCGGGGCGGCTCCAATGCGCCGAACACTACAACGACCTGGCGCCGGAGTGGACCCGATTCCCGGACCACGCCTACCGGATGACGGCCGGTCACGACGGCTACCGCGACTACGGCACCGACCCGAACACCGACCAGACCGTCTTCGACCCCCGGATCTGGGACGAGACCGCCCGGGTGCGCTGGATCCGGTTGCTCCGCCGGGTACGGCCCAGGGTCGTGCTGATCAGCGCGGTCTCCCCGGCGCACCGCTACGCCCTGGAGATCGCCGGCCTGGTCCGCACCGAGGTCCCGGATGCCTTCGTGGTGCTCGGCGGACGCCACGCGGACGAGACGGTGATCCGGGTACCGCATCGGGAACGGCTGGTGCTCGCCCCCAGCAGTCCGCTCGCCGTGATCGCCGACGGGCGCGCACCCCGGGTGTTCGACGCGGTGATCACCGGTGAGGCGTACCACTCGCTCGACCTGCTGATGCGTGCCCTGGCCCTGGCCACCGACCTGGACCGGCGCTGGGTCGACCGCGATCGGGTGTTGCCCTGTCTTCAGGGGCTGCTCGACAAAGAGGGTCCCTCGGTGGGCAGTTCCGTGATCGTGCTGCTGTCCGCATCCGGCTTCGACGTGCTTCCGCAGGACGGATCCTCGCTCGATCTGGGCTCGTTGCCCTCGCCGTACGAGGCGTTCGCGATCCGCTCGCGCTTCCCGATCTTCACCCACGCCGACGGCGGTATCCGACGCACGGCACACGTGATGGTCTCCAACGCCTGTCCCTATCACTGCAATTTCTGCTCGGAGTCCTCCACGCTCGGCATCGGCCTCAAGCGGTTCCGGGAGGATCCGATCGGCCGCGCGCTCGAACGCGTGTGTGAATACGTCGGCTACGGCGCCGAAGCGCTGTTCTTCGACGACTCGGTGTTCTGGAGCGGGCGTTCGCGCGACATCGCCGAATTCTGCGGACGGTTGCGGGAGTTGCGTCGGAGTGGACCGGCGGCGCTGCCGGTGCGCTTCGCCCGGCTGCTGCCGGAGCCGGACGATCCGGCCCGGCTGCGGAACCTCGAATGGGGTGCCCAACTCACCGTGGACACCCTGATCGCGCTGCGGGAGCGGCACGCGGCGAGCGAGATCCTGAACCGGATGCGCGAGGCCGGCTGCTCGTATGTGTACGTCGGCATCGAGAGCATGTCGACGCAGGTGATGGACCACATCCACAAGAATCTGCGGCGCGGCACCGACCGGCCGTGGGCGCATCGGGTGCGCGAGGCGGTGTCGCTGGTCAAGCGGCACGGGATGCGGGTGGGCACCTCGGTGTTGTTCGGCCTCGACGGGGAGACGCGCGGCAGCATCGACGAGACGATCGAGGCGGTGGGCGGCCTGATCGACGCGCGCCTGATCGACCTGGCCAGCCCGAACATCCTCACCTACCATCCCGCCACGCCGATCACCCGCGTACACGGCATGCACGATCGGCTCGACTACCACTCGCCCCGGGTGGACAACCGGCGTCCCTACACCTACTTCGAGGAGGCCTTCCCGGGCGTGGTCTCGGTGGTGCTGGCCGAGGACGACATCTGGCACATCCACCGCGAAACGGAACGCCGCTGGGGGGCGGTACGCAACGACTCGTCGCCGCTGCTCGGGGAGGGGGACGGAGGCGGGGTCGGGGTCGTGCCGGAGGAGGGGGAGGGCGAGACGGCGGACGACCGGGATGACGGGCCGGGGGGCGCGGAGCCGGGCGACAGGCCGGGGGGCGCGGAGCCGGGCGGCGGTATGCCCGGCGGCTCGCGGCTCGTGGCCGGTTTTGTACCGGACGTGGCCGCCGCTGCCGAGAAGTCCGGCCGATGAGCGCGGACGCGGCGCCGGCGGCCGACTTCGAACCCTCGTACCCCGCCGGGCACGAACCCGCCTTCGGGCACGAACCTGCCTTCGGACACCGGGTGTTCGACGCGCTCGACCCGGATGTCCTGGCCCGTCGCGACGGAGAGAAGTGGGCCTACGCACCCCGGGACACGCTGTCCGCGTGGATCGGCGACATGGACTTCCCGATCGCGCCCGAGATCCGCGCCGCGCTGATCCGGCGGATCGACGGCGACCTGGGCTACCCGGTGTGGTTCGACGCGACCGAAGGGGCGCCGCTGGGCGAGGTGTTCGCGGCCCGGATGAAGCGCCGGTTCGGCTTCGCCGCCGAGCCGACCCACCTGCGCCTGTTCACCGACGTCAACCAGGCGATGTCGGCGGTCCTGCACCTGGCCACCCGCCCGGGCGACGCGGTCGTCCTGCACACGCCCGCCTGCCCGCCGTTCGTCGACGACCTGCGCCGGATGGACCGGCCACCGCTGACCGTGCCGATCGAGGAGGGCCTGCACGGCTGGACGCTCGACCCGGACCGGGTGGCCGCGACGCTCGACCGGGCGGACCGTTGCCGGGTGTTGTTCCTGGTCAACCCGCACAATCCCACGGGCCGGGTGCTACGCCGGGACGAACTCGAAGGGCTGGCCGAACTCGCCCTGCGGCACGACCTGTTGGTGATCTCCGACGAGGTACACGCGGACCTGACCCACCCGCCGCACGTACACATCCCGTTCGCGTCCCTCGGACCGGAGATCGCCGCTCGCACGGTCACCGTGACCTCGGGCAGCAAGGCGTTCAACCTGGCGGGCATCCGCTGCGCCGCCGCGCACATCGGCCCGCCGGAGCTGCGGGTCGCGGTGGACGCCCGGCGGGGGCTGCTCTTCGGCCAGGTCGGCGTGCTGGCCGTGGCCGCCTTGACGGCGGCCTGGGCGGAGGGCGACGCGTGGCTGGACGAGGTGCGCGTCCTCCTCGACCGCAACCGCCGCCGCCTCGCCGCGGGACTGCCCGAGGGCATCCGCCACCACTCCCCCGAGGCGGGCTTCCTGGCCTGGCTCGACTGCCGCCCGCTGGGCCTGGGTGACGACCCGTACGTCTTCTTCCGCGACCACGCCAAGGTCCTGCTCTTCTCCGGCCCCTCCTTCGGCCCCGAAGGAAACGGCTTCGCCCGCCTGAACTTCGCCACATCGGCGGGAGTCCTCGACGAAATCCTGAACCGCATGCACTCAGCGCTCCGCGCACCCGGCCGCACATGAGGCGTGCAGCGGCGGCGAGCGTCGTTGCCGGGCCGCCCGCGCATCGTGATCGCAACGTGTTGCGTTGGCTGGTCGCGTATACGGCATCTGTGGTCGGCGACAGCGGGTTCTTTCTCGCCCTGGGGTGGGCCGCCAATCAGCACGGTGGGCCCGCGCGGGTCGGGTTGGTCATGGCGATCGCGGCGATCCCCCGCGCGGTGCTCATGCTCGGCGGCGGTGTGGTCGCCGACCTGTTCGGGCCGCGTCGGGTGGTGATCGGCAGCGATGCCGTGCGCTGCCTCGTCGTGCTCGGCGCCGCGGCGGTCCTGGTGTTGTCCGCACCCGGGCTGTGGCTGCTGATCGCCGTCGCGCTGGTGTTCAGCGTCGTCGACGCGTTGTTCATGCCGGCCGTGGGCGCGCTCCCGCCGCTGTTGGCCGCGCCCGGGGAACTGGTCCGGGTCCAGGGCATGCGCGCGCTGTCCATCCGGCTCGGCCAGACCGCCGGGCCGCCCTTGGCCGGCGCCGCACTGGCGCTCGGCGGCCCGGCCGCCGCGTTCACCGTCGCGGGCGGGCTGTTCGCGCTCTCCCTCGTGCTGCTGCTCGCGGTACGGATACCCGGCGCCGGATCGACCGCCGCCGCCGCGACGGATGCCCCCACCGGCGGCCGTTCGCGGGCCACCGCGTGGCGCGAACTCGCCGACGGCCTGCGCTACATCCGCCGCCGCCCACTGATCCGTCGCCTCGTCCTGGCGAGCGCGCTGATCGAACTCGGCGCCGGCGGCCCGCTGAACGTGGGCATGGTCGTCCTGGCCGACGCACGCGGCTGGGACGCCTCGGGCGCCGGCTGGCTCGCCGGCGCGTTCGGTATCGGCGCGGGCGCGAGCGCACTGCTCCTCACCGTGACCGGCCGGCTGCCCCGAGCCGGCGCCGTCCTGATCGCCGCCCTGGCCGCCGGCTCCGCGGGCCTGGCCGGCCTCGGCGCGACCACCGCCCTGCCCGTCGCCGTCGCCGTCGCGGCCTGCGCCGGCCTGCTGTTCGGCCTCAACGGCGGCCTGAGCCACGCCCTCGTGCAGACCGCGACCGAACCCGCCTACCAGGGCCGGGTCGCCTCCGTCCTCAGCCTGACCGCCTTCGGCCTCGGCCCGATCGCCTTCCCCCTGTTCGGCGCCACCGTCGCCGCCGGCGGCCCGGGCCCCGCCTATGCGATCTTCGCCGGGATCAGTGCCCTCGGCGCCGCCGTCGGGCTGACCTCCCCGACCGTTCGCCGCGCCGAACTCCCGCGCTGAGCACGGGCGGTCCGCCGCACCGGCCGGCAAAAACCGACGTCGGCGCCGCGTCCCGCGCATCCACTGTTGACCTTTTGGTCCAGACCACTTACCGTCCTAGAGGCGTTTTGGTCCAGACCAATTTCGCCGGCGACCGCTTCTCGACCGCGACCGACGTCCCCGTCACGCGGTCACCCCGGTGAGGCGCGCACGTGCACGGTTCCGCACAGCCCTGTTCCACGCACACAGGGAGAGAGCCATGTCCCCACACCCACGCACAGTCCGCGGCACACTCCGCGGCAGATTCCGCAACAGCCTGCGCAGCCGCGCGGCCGTCCTGATCGCCGTCCTGGCCCTGCCCCTGGCCGTACTCACCGGTCTCAACGCCGGCGCCGCGCAGGCGGCCGGCAAGCTCACCGCGACGTTCTCCGTCCAGGACAACGGCTCGTGGTGGAAGGGCACTTACGTCGTACACAACGGCGGCACCGCCGCCGTCACCGGCTGGCAACTCGAGTTCGACCTGCCACCCGGGGTCACCATCAACGGCAACTACTACGGCGACGCCACCGTCACCGGCAGCCACGTCTCGGTCAAGAACGCCTACTACAACGGCACCATCGCCGCCGGCGGCAGCACCGACCCGTTCAGCTACTGGTTCGTCGGCAACGGCCCCGCCGGCACGCCCACCCACTGCACCGTCAACGGCGACAAGTGCGACGGCACCCCCGACGTCCCGCCCACCGCACCCGGCACGCCGCACACCACCACCATCACCGCGCACTCCATCTCGCTCGCCTGGACCCCGGCGGCCGGCGGCGACTACCCGGTGGCCGGCTACGAGGTGACCTCCGGCGGCACCACCGTCGCCACCACCACCGCCACCACGGCCACGTTGACCAACCTGACCCCGGCCACCGCGTACACCTACGCGGTCCGGGCCAAGGACAAACGCGGCAACCTGGGCCCGGCGAGCGCCCCGGTGACGGTGACCACCGTCGACCCGGCAAGCGACCCGACCCCGCCGACCGCACCGGGCACGCTGCGCAGTACCGGCAAGACGTCCGCCACCGTCGCCCTGGCCTGGAACGCGTCGACGGACAACGTCGGCGTGGCCGCGTACGACGTCTATCGCAACGGCACCCTGGCCACCACCGTCGCCGGCACCGCCACCGCGGCCACCGTCGACGGCCTGTCCCCCGCCACCGCCTACACCTTCACGGTCAAGGCCCGGGACGCGGCGGACAACTCCTCGCCCGCCTCCAACGCGGTGGACGTGACCACCGACGACATCGCCGGCGCCGGCAAGAACCTGCGCGTCGGTTACTTCGTCCAGTGGGGCATCTACGGCCGCCAGTACTTCGTGAAGAACCTGGACACCTCCGGCTCGGCCGCCAAGCTGGACGTGATCAACTACGCCTTCGAGAACATCGATCCGGTCAACCTGACCTGCATGGCCGGCGTCACCAAGGGCACCACCGCCAACCCGCAGGACCCCGACCAGGGCACCGGCGCGGGCGACGCGGACGCCGACTACGCCCGGCCGATGTCGGCCTCGCAGTCGGTGAACGGGGTGGCCGACGACGGATGGGCCAAGCTGCGCGGCAACTTCAACCAGATCAAGCTGCTCAAGGCCAAGTACCCGCACCTGAAGGTGGTGGTCTCGCTCGGCGGCTGGACCTACTCGAAGTTCTTCTCCGACGCGGCGGCCACCGAGGCGTCCCGGCAGAAGTTCGTCAAGTCCTGCGTGGACACCTGGATCAAGGGTGACCTGCCGGTCTACAACGGCGCGGGCGGCCCGGGCACCGGCGCGGGCGTGTTCGACGGCATCGACATCGACTGGGAGTGGCCCGGCTCGCCCGACGGGCACGCCGGCAACCACTACAACGTCAACGACAAGCAGAACCTGACCCTGCTGCTCGCCGAGTTCCGCAAGCAGCTCGACGCCACCGGCGGACAGCGCAAGCTGCTCACCGCGTTCACCCCGGCCGACCCGGTCAAGGTGAACCAGGGCTGGGACCTGTCGAAGATCTTCGACTCCCTGGACGTGGCCAACATCCAGGGCTACGACTTCCACGGCGCGGGCAGCGACAACTCGTGGGAACCCAACCGCGCCGGCCACCAGGCCAACCTCTACACCGACACGCAGGACCCCTACCCGACCCACTTCAGCATCGACGACGCGGTCAAGATCTACACCGACGCCGGGGTCAATCCACGCAAGCTGACCATCGGCTTCCCGTTCTACGGACGGGGCTGGCAGGCGGTGGCCGACGGCGGGGTACACGGCGAGTGGCAGTCCGCGAACGGCGCCGCACCGGGCCAGTTCGCCGAGGAGGCCGGCACCCGCGGCTATCAGAACCTGCTGAGCAGCGTGCCGAATCTGACCGTCTATCACGACGCGCAATCCGTCTCGACCTACGGCTACACCGGAGCCGGCGGACAGTGGTGGACGTTCGACGACGCCTGGTCGATCGGCCAGAAGACGGCCTACCTGAAATCCAAACACCTACTCGGCGCGATGATCTGGGAGATGTCCGGTGACACCCCCAACGGAGCGCTGATGACGGCAATCGACAACGGCCTCAAGTAGCGCCACACAGCGCCGACTTCGGCACCACGCACAGCGCACCACGCACAGCGCACCACGCACCGACCGTGCCGCCGTCCGGACCACCGGGCGGCGGTACGGCCGCCTCCGGGCCGATCCTCACGCCTCCGGAACGCGGCCCAGGCCGCCGATCATGGTCAGGCCCGCGTACGCCGATTCGTCCGTCACCGGAGCGTCGGGACGCCAGTGCGGCAGCAGCACCACACCCGGCTCGACCGTTTCGGTACCCGCGAAGAAGCCCTCTATCGTCGCTCTACTGCGGAAGCGGCCACTACCGAGGGTGGACAGGAACAGGTGCTCCAACTCGCGCCCCTCCGGCGTGGAATCGCAGAAGTGGGTGATGAACAGGTAGCTGTCCGGGACCAGGGCCTCGCGGTAGGTGCGCACCAGCCCCGCCGGATCGTCCGCGTCCGCGAGATGGTGCAGCACCGCAACCATGAGCAGCCCCAACGGCCGCTTCAGATCCAGGAGTTCGGTGATCTCCGGCCGGGTGAGCACGTCCCGGGCATCCCGCACGTCGGCGTTCACCACCCGGATGCGATCGTTTTCCGCCAACAACGCGCGGCCGTGCGCGAGTACGATCGGATCGTTGTCCACGTAGACGACCCGGGCGCGCGGATTCTCCTCCTGCGCCACCTCGTGGGTATTGCGCGCGGTGGGTAATCCCGACCCGAGGTCGAGAAATTGATCGATGCCCTCCCGGGCCATATAGCGCACACCGCGCTCCAGGATCGCCCGATTCACCCGAGCACCCGTACGGGCGTTGGGCATCACGGCCATCGCCTTGTCGGCGATCACCCGGTCGATCGCGAAATGATCCTTGCCGCCCAGGATCGCGTCATAGACCCGCGCGACACTGGGCACCCCCATATCGACTCCCCCGGGCCCCCACTCGGGTGAAGTCTCCATCTCCGTCTCGTCGTTCGACGGAACCCACCACTCCTCGGACACAGTTGCCCCCCGACCGACTCATCCTCGGCGCCACTGCGGTCCCTACCGTCCACACCGGTGACGTCCGCGGATCCCCGCCTATGTCCCGGAGGCTATCCGCCAACCGCCCGGATAATCCGTCACATCGCCACTCCGTTCCGCGACTGTTACCCCACCGATGGTGATCTTGTGCCGGCCGCCGTGGGACTACCGCCGAGGCCGGGGCCGGATCCGGACGCGAAACCCGAAGGCGACACCACCCGCGGTCCCCGCCATCAGCGCGCTCAGCAGCCATTCCCGACTGCACGCCGCAAGTACCGCGATCAGCACCGCGATCGCCGCCGGCGGCCCCCACAGGAACACCTCCCGGCGCGCGTCGCGACCGCGCTCCACCGCCATCCACGCCCTCTTCCGCCCGGATCGACACCGACCCGGCAAACACGCCGATCCCGGCGGCGCCGCCCCGAACACCCACCGAGGCATCGGCTGCGCGCAGTGTACGCGCGCGCCGCCGACACCCCGTCGACCCCGGCGTCACCGGGCGGGTCGCCCGACCCGGGGATCAGGCGAATCCCGCCACCGGCCGCGGCGTGTACGGGCGTTCCAGCCGGTCCACCTCGGCCTCCGTGAGGGTCAGCGACAGGGCCGCGACGGCGTCGTCGACGTGTACCGGCTTCCCGGCGCCGACGATCGGCGCGGTCACCCCGGGTCGGCTCGCGATCCACGCCAGCGCGACCTGGGCCCGCGATACCCCGCGCTCCTCGGCGATCTCGGCCACCGCCTCGACGATCGGTCGATCCGCCTCGCCGTACAGCGTTTTGCCGAACTCGTCGGTCTCGCTGCGGGCGCTGTCCGCACCCCAGTCGCGGGTCAGCCGCCCCCGGGCCAGCGGGCTCCACGGGATCACCCCGACGCCCTGGTCCACGCACAGCGGCAACATCTCCCGCTCCTCCTCGCGGTAGAGCAGGTTGAGGTGGTTCTGCATGGAGACGAACCGGGTCCAGCCGTGCCGCTCGGCGGTGTACTGGGCCTTGGCGAACTGCCACGCGTACATCGAGGACGCGCCGATGTAGCGGGCCTTGCCGGCCTTGACCACGTCGTGCAGCGCCTCCATCGTCTCCTCGATGGGGGTCGCGGTGTCCCAGCGGTGGATCTGGTACAGGTCCACGTAATCCGTGCCCAGTCGGCGCAGCGAGTTGTCGATCTCGGTCAGCACGGCCTTGCGGGAGAGCCCGGCCGCGTTCGGCCCCGGCCGCATCCGCCCGTTCAGCTTCGTGGCGATCACGATCTCGTCCCGCCGCGCGAAGTCCGCCAACGCACGCCCGACGATCTCCTCGCTGGTCCCGTCGGAGTAGATGTTCGCCGTGTCGAAGAAGTTGATCCCGGCCTCCACGGCGCGCCGAATCAACGGCCGCGCCGCGTCCTCGGGCAACGTCCACGGATGGCTGCCACGCTCGGGCACCCCGTAGCTCATACACCCGAGACAGATCCGCGAGACGTCCAACCCGGTGCTGCCGAGCTTCACGTACTCCATTACCGCGCCACCTCTTCCCGTAGGCCCCGGACCGCCCACGAACATATCCCGCGACCGGGAAATCCCCTGGCCGGGGCCCGCCGAAAGCTGATCAATGGGGTGGTGGGAACGCCTCGGCCGACCGTCCCCCGTGCGGTCGGCCGAGGCGGCTCGGGGACCGTCAGGCCGGGATGCCGTCGCGTTGGTTGCGGGCCAAAACGGACAGGAGTTCGTAGCCGACGTGGGCCGCGGCGATGCCGGTGAGTTCGGCGTGGTCGTAGGCGGGGGCCACCTCGACGATGTCCGCGCCGACGACGTCCAGGCCCACCAGTCCGCGCAGGGTGTTGAGGAGTTCGCGGCTGGTCAGGCCACCCGCCTCGGGGGTGCCGGTGCCGGGGGCGTGCGCCGGGTCCAGGACGTCGATGTCGACCGAGACGTACACCGGGCCGGTGCCGAGCCGGCGCCGCATGCGCTCGACCACCGACGCGACGGTGGCGTCCTGGTAGTCGTCGCTGTGTACGACCTGGAAGCCGAGCACACCGTCCTCGCGCAGGTCGTCGGGGCCGTACAGCGGCCCCCGGATGCCCACATGCAGGCAGCGGGTCGGGTCGAGCAGGCCCTCCTCCGACGCGCGGCGGAACGGCGTGCCGTGGGTGTACGGCTCGCCGAAGTAGGTGTCCCACGTGTCCAGATGCGCGTCGAAGTGCACCACCGCGACCGGCCCGTGCTCGGCGGCGACCGCACGCAGCAGGGGCAGGGCGATGGTGTGGTCGCCACCGATGGTGAGCAGCCGGGTGCCGCTCGCGGCGAACTCGCGGGCGGCGGCTTCGAGCGTGGCGATCGCGGCGCCGATGTCGAACGGGTTGACCGCGATGTCGCCCGCGTCGGCGACCTGCAACTCGGCGAACGGCAACACGTCCAGCGCGGGGTTGTACGGCCGCAGCAGTTTCGAGGAGGCGCGCACGTGCGCCGGACCGAAGCGGGCGCCGGGCCGGTAGCTGACACCGGTGTCGAACGGCACGCCCACGACGGCGACATCGACCCGCTCGACCTCGTCGGCGCGCGGCAGGCGCGCGAAGGTGGTGGGGCCCGCGAAGCGCGGAACGCGCGTGGCGTCGATGGGTCCCTGGGGGGCGCCGGTCATCGCTCGGTCCTTTCGGTGGTGTGCTCGTTCGAGTTCGAGTTCGAATCCGAGTCGGAGTTCGAGTTCACGTTCGACGCGGGAAGCGGGGGCGGTTCGAGCACCGGCCCGTACAACTCGGGCCGTCGGTCGGCGAATACGTCGTTGTGGGCGCCGATCCGCTTGTCCCGGGCCTCGGTGAGTCGGCAGCGGGCGAGCAGCAGGTGTTCGGCGTCCTCGGCCGGCGGGCCGGCAAGGGGGAAGCCGTCCGGGTCGACGATGATCGAGCCGCCGACCCAGGACGTGCCGCGTTCGGGGCCGGCCCGGTCGCAGGCGGCGACGAACACCCGGTTCACCGCGGCGTTCGCCTGGACCCGGACGTCCTCCGCCGGCCGTTCGCCCGCCGGCCGGGGCGCGTACGGCCAGTTGACCGGCACGCACAGCAGATCCGCGCCGCGCAGGGTGGCGGTCCGCACCCATTCGGGGAACTCGACGTCGTAGCAGACCAGTACCCCGATCCGGCCCGCGTCGGTTTGCACCACCGGCGGCAACGCATCGCCGGAAACGAAGAGTTCGCCCTCGCGGCCCCACAGGTGTGCCTTGCGGTAGCACGCCCGTACGCCGCTCGCGTCGACCAGGACGGCCGAGTTGCGGATCGCGCCGTCGGCGTCGCGTTCGGCCAACCCGCCGACCACGATCACCCCGAGGCGCCGGGCCGCCTCGTACCAGCCGGTCACGGTCGGCCCGTCGACCGGCTCGGCGTAGTCCGCGGCTTCGGCGGCGTCGCGCATCACGTAGCCGCTGTTGGTCAGTTCGGGCAGGACGATCACGTCGGCGCCGGCCGCCGCGGCCCGCTCGATCGCGGCCAACGCCGTGCGCCGATTGCCCTCGATGTCGCCGACGGACAGAGCGAGCTGCGCGCAGGCCACCACGGTCTCGGTCGCGTCGCCGGTGCGGTCGCTCATGTCAGGCCCCCGACGGCGCGTCGGCGCCTTCGAGTTCGGCCTCGCTCGCCCGCTCGGCGGCGCGCTCCGCGGTCAGGTCCAGATCGCGGCACAGCCAGGCGTACAGCGCGCCGCCGACCACCAGTCCGACCACGAAGGACAGGTCCGCGCCGTCCAGCGCGTCGGCCATCGGTCCGGTGAAGAACGAGGTCTTGAAGAACGGGATCATCGCCGCGAAGCCGACCGCGTAGGCGGTCAGTCCGCGCCAGGACCAGCGCCCGTAGATGCCGCGCGGGTCGAAGATCGCGGTGACCGCATAGTGGCCCCGGCGGACGAGGTAGAAGTCGACGAGGTTGACCGCGGTCCACGGGATGAGGCCGTAGAGCATCATGAGGATGAAGTCGTTGAAGCTGCCCAGATAGTCCTCCGGCAGCACGATCGCCACCACGAAGACGATCGCCTCGATCGCCACGATGCCGATCACGCGCACCCGTACGGTCGGCCGCACCGGCCGGAACGCGTCGAGCGCGCTGGTCGTGGTGAGCATCGCGCCGTAGGCGTTCACCGCCATGATGCTGATCAGCGCGAGCGCGGACACGAGCACGGCGAACGTACCGAAGCCCGGCACGATGTCGTTGCCCACCTGCCGCACCGCCGCGATCGCGTCCGGGTCCGGCAGCGCCGAGGCGAGCAGCGCGCCCAGCGACATCAGCCAGGCCGCGGAGCCTGCGGCGCCCGCGTACGTCCACCAGATCACCTTGCGCGCGGGCACGTCGGCGGGCAGGTAGCGGGAGTAGTCGGAGACGTAGACGGCGTAGCTGATCTGGTAGCCGGCCGCGCCGGAGAAGACCACCAGGAACGCGGTCCAGGACATCCCGCCGCCGCCGGCGGGCGTGGACACGTCGAGGTTGACGATCGCGCCGATGCTGAGCACGCCGAACACGGCGATCAGGACGTATGTCAGCCAGCGCTGGACCAGGTGCAGCAGGTCGTGACCGACCACGGCGAGCACGATCGCGATGGCGATCAGTACCGCGTACCAGAGCGTCGAACCGCCTGGCAGCACGGTCTGCAGGCCCTGGGTGGCCAGGACCACGTTGAAGACGTTGAAGCCGACGTAGACGAACACGACCGCGACAAACGGCACGATCGCGCCGCGGATGCCGAACTGGGCGCGCGACTGGATCATCTGCGGCAGGCCCATCCGCGGGCCCTGGTTGGCGTGGAACGCCATGAAGAAGGTGCCGAAGCAGGCGCCGAGCACGACCGCCAGGATCGACCAGCCCAGGCCCAGGCCGAGGGCGGGGCCGATGAAGCCGGTGACCATCGTGGTCAGCACGAAGTTGCCGGTGAACCAGAACGGCCCCTGGTGCCAGACCTTGCCGTGCCGCTCCCGGGCAGGGACGTAGTCGATCGAGCGGGTCTCGATCGCCACGCCGCCGGGGCGGGGCCCGGTGGCGGACGCGGTGTCGGGGGTGCTCGCGGCCCGTACGGCCGTCGCGGGGGCAGTGGCGGAGCGGGCGGCGGCCGGGGCTGCGCGTGATGGCCTGGTGGCGTCCATGGGCTCTCCTGCGGTCCTGCGTCCTGCGCGGTCGACACGTCGGGGTCGACGGTCGGTGGGTGACGCCTGAAGGTACGCCCGGTTAACAACCGTAAACGATCGATATGATGTCGAATCTGATTGGTGAGGGTGGACACTATGTCCATGCCCATATCGCACTCGGCCGACCTTCCCGGCATTATCCGCATTTCCGACCTGGTGGCCCTCCCCGAATTGCGCCTGGCCGTGGTGTCCGGTGCCGAGCACCTGGACCGCCGGGTCGAGGCGGCGCATGTGTCCGAACTGCTCACCCCGGGGCAGTGGCTTCAGGGCGGCGAGCTGTTGATGACGATCGGCCTGCTCCTGCCGATGACCGATCGGGACTGCGCCGCGTACGTGCGCGATGTCGCGGGCGCGGGTGCCTGCGCGCTGGTCCTCGGTCTGGGTCGGGAGCTGCCCCACCAGAAGGCGCCCGAGCCGCTGATCCGGGCCGCCGGGGATGCCGGGCTGCCGCTGCTCACCGTGCCGGACGAGGTGCCGTTCATCGCGGTCACGAAGGCGGTCTTCGCGGCCCGGGCGGCGCAGCAGCGGTTGGCCCTGGAGCACGCCTTCGAGGCGCAGCGCCGGTTGACCATCGCGGCGGCGTCGGGCAATGGCGTGCTGGCCACGCTGCGGGCCTGGCGGGCGGCGACCGGGGTGGACGCGATCGTCGCCGACCCGGTGGGCCGGCTGGTCGCGGACAGTCTGGCGGGCCCGCCCGAGGCGCCGGGGGCCGACGGCTCGCCGGACGCGGTGGCGTTGCTGGCCGCCAGTACCGACCTGATCCGCCGGGTGGCCGCGCGCGGGCTGCACGGCAGCGGGAGCAGCAGCGACGCCGAGGGGGTGCGGGTGGAGGTGCAGCCGCTGGGCGCCCGGCGGCTGCGCGGGCTGCTGGTGCTGGCGGGGCCGGTGGAGTCGGCGGCTCGACTGCTGGTGTCCGGGTTGGTGTCCCTGCTGTCCCTGGAGTTGGAGCGGCGGCATCTGGCCGACGAGCCGGTACGTCGCCGGCGGGCCGCGCTGTTGGGCCGGCTGCTCGCTCCGGGGACCACGGCCGAGCAGGCGCGGGACGTACTGGCGGCGGCGGGGCTGGCGGCGGGGTCGGTGCGCGGGGTGGTGGTGGGTCTCGACATGGGGCCGGGGGACGGCGGGGATCCGGCGGTGGGGGATGCGGCGGACGCGGCTGAACTGGCCGCCGATCTGGCTCTGGCGTTGCCCGGCGGGCTGGTCCGGGTGGCGGGCGGGGCGGTGGAGGCGGTGTTCGGGGCGGATCTGGACGTGTACGCCATCCTGGGCCGGTTCGCGCCCGGGCGGCCGGCGGGCATCGGGCCGGCGGTCGAGCCGGACGCGGCCGGGTCGTCGATCCGCCAGGCCCGCAGTCTGCTGGCGGTCAGCCGGGCGGCGGGGCATCCGGTGGAGGCCCGGCACGGGACCGCGAGCCGGTTGCTGCTGGGTCTTGCGGACGCGCGCACGCTGGCGGGCTACGCGGACGCCGTGCTGGGGCCGATCGATGCGGCCGATCCGGGGGGCGAGTTGGTCGCGACACTGGCCGTGTGGCTGGAGACGGGTGGGTCGTGGGACGAGACGAGTCGGCGGCTGGACGTGCATCGGCACACCGTGCGCAATCGGGTGGACAAGGCGATGCGGGTGGCCGGGCGGCGAGTGGAGAGTGGGGACGATCGGTTCGATCTGTGGCTGGCGGCCCGCATCCGTCGCGACAGTCCGGGTTGATCGTCCCCACGCTCGGGCCGCGGGGCAGCCGTTGGCCTCAAACGCCGGCCCGGCTGCTTGACCTCAAACGCCGGCCCGGCCAAGTGGCCTCAAACGCCGGCCCGGCTGCTTGACCTCAAACGCCGGCCCGGCCAAGTGGCCTCAAACGCCGGCCCGGCTGTATGGGCTCAGGTGCCGGAGCGGCTGCTTGGCTCAAGTGCCGGAACGGCTGCTTGGGGTCAACCGCCGGAGCGGCTGCTTGGGTTGGGTGGTGGCTGGGGTGTTTGTGGCTTGGGCGGTGGTTGGGTTTGTTCTCAGCCGACTACCGCCGGGGCGGATTCGTTGGGACCGGTTGAGGCGTTGGGCTTGGTGGGTTGGAGCTTCCTGGCCGGCCTTTGGGTTTTGGTGGGTGTGTCCGAGTCGGGGTGTCCGCCGTCTTCGGTGGGGGGTGTGTTGCGGGTGAGCAGGTTGTCGAGGGCGAAGCTGCCGGCTCCGAAGACGACGATCAGGAGCAGGGACCAGCAGAACAGCACGGAGAGTTCGCCGCCGTTCTGCAGCGGCCACAGGTCCTCCTTCTGGTGCTCGGTGAAGTAGGCGTAGGCCATCGAGCCGGAGGACAGGAACGCGGCGGCGCGGGTGCCCAACCCGAGCAACACCAGCCCTCCGCCGACGAGTTGAATGACTGCCGCGTACCAGCCGGGCCATTCGCCTGCGGGGACGGTCCCGCGCCCGCTGTCCGGGAAGCCGAACAACGACGCGGCGCCGTGGCAGGTGAACAGCAATCCGATGACGATTCGGAACAGCCCGAGGACATGGGGTTTCGCCGATTCGACGGCGGCGTGCGGAACTGGGGACATCGGACGCTCCTGGGGGACGGATGCGGGAGATTGGTCCAGACCAGATTCGAGCGACCGGCCCGGTAGCGACAATGCCGGGCTCCGCAACTGTCACAAAATGGCACAGCGCCCGCGTGGACACCGAGGGCCGAACGGGCGACGCTGCCGATGCCGCCGACTTCCGGGACGGCGGACACCGCTCCCGGGCCGTCGCGCCCGGGAGCGGCGCACGAACCGGCTTCGGGCGGCGCCCGATCCGCCCCAGACGGGCGCCGGCGCCGAACACCCGTACCGGCGCGCGCCGTCGGTCGGCGCCGCTCCGCAATTGACCGGCAACCCCCTTTCACCGGGCTTTCGTTCGTTCTGCGGATCGGCTCGGACATCCCGGCCATCCGGTCGGTTCGATACCGCCGGAGGCCACCCCGTGCCCCGGCCGTCGACGACCTCGACGGGTGACGTGACGGTGACAACAGGGGCGCAACGAGACCCAAGTTTCGTTTGACGTCCGGTGGATTCGCAGGGACAGTGTGTGTGCGCACCGATGCGAACAGTTGCCCCAGCCGCTATCGGGCGTTTCCTGGTCGACCCCGCACCCCCTTGCGAGGAGTGATCCGTTCATGGGCGTTTTTGCGGCGAAAGCTCACGACCGAATGATCCCGGAGCGGTGGGCCGACTGTCCGAGGGCGCCGCAACGGGGCTCCAACTCCCGCACGTGGGCCGCCACTTGGTCTCGCGGGAGCCGGCCGCATCCTGTGCCCTGATGCCTCGGGCCCGCATCCGCCCCGAGCAGCCATGACCCGCTCACGGACACCCGCCCTCCCGGACACCGGTTCGGATCGTGTCGAGGCCCGGCACCGGGTGACCGGAATGTCCGCGAACCGGAAGCGGAGGCGCCGCTACCGGCCGATCGCGACCCGATCGGCCCGAACCGGGCGCAGACCCCCACCGGATCCGCCGATCCCGGACCACCCCGTCCCGGACCGGCCCACGATCCACCGGCCGCCGGAACCGACCGCGTCGACGCCGCCGCAACCCTTCGCCGGCGGCCCGCCCGCGGGCCCCCGCTCGTCGCAAGTCCTCCCCCGCCGACCATCGTTCAGGGATCACTACCCGTGTTGCGATTACTCCGCCGTCCCGCTCACGTCGCCCACGCGACCCGCGCCGGCCGGCCGAACCGGCTCCTCCCGACGTCCGCCGCCCGCGGTCCGGCCGCAGTCGTGACCGTGACCGCCGGTCCGCGGCACCCGTCGACGCCGAACCCGCCCGCGCACACCCGACCGGGCACGAGGGGCGAACACGGATGATGAGGATACGTCCCTCCCGCAAGGCGAGCGCGGCACAGCCGACCGCCGACGCGCCGCCCGACCTCTCGCCACCCACCGGCACGGTCTTCGCGTCGCTGCCGACCGTCGACCCGAACTCCCGTCCTCCGCTGCGGATTCGATTCGCCGCCCGGATCCGGCCCCGGGTCCGCGGGCTGATCACCCTCATGGTCGTCGTGCCCTCCGCGGGCATGGTCTTCTTCGCCGGATCGGCGATCCTGGACATGGTCGAGCAGGCTCGGGCCGCCGACCACGCGCACGACCTGGTCCGCGTCTCCGCCGACGCGGGCGAGGTGGGCCGCCGGCTCCAGGCCGAGAGCGCCGCCGCGGTCACCCTGCTCTCGCGCGGCCCCGGACCGATCACCAGCGCCGACTACCGCACCGCGATCGCCGCGAGCGAGACCGCCATCCGCCGCTACCAGGACCGCCGTCGCGGCCTGGAACCCGTCTCCACCGCCGAACGCGACGCGCTGGCCGCCGTCGACATCGCGCTGCGCGGCCTGCCGGGACTGCGCGCGCAGGTCGACCAGCGCGGCGTGGCCACCTCGGCGGCGGCCGTGCGCTATTGGGCCTGGATCGGCACCACCGTGGACCTGCGCGCCCGGGTCGCCCTCGACCCCGGCGTGTCCGGCGAGACCGCAGGCCGGCTGCGCGCGATCACCGCACTCGCCCAGGCCCGGGCCGCGCTCGGCCAGCAACAGGTCACCGTGCTGCGCTCGTTGGGCGCCGACCCGCTCGGCGGCCCGGTCCTCAAGGCCTCCTCCACCGCGCGCGCCGCGCACGACCAGGCGCTGGAGGCGTTCGCGGTGACCGCGCCGTCGAAGTGGCGCGAACAACTGGCCCGATCGTTGTCCGGTCCGGAGATGATCCGCGTCGCGCAGACCGAGGACGCGCTCACGCGCGGCCCGCTGGAGCCCGAGGTCTGGCGCGCGGCATTGGCCGAACGGGCCGACCGCGTATGGTCGGTGGAGCAGGAGGCCGACGCCGACGTGGCCCGCGAGGTGGCCGACGTGGCCGACCACCGGTGGTGGCTGGCCGGCATCCAGGGCGCGGTGCTGATCGGCGCGGTGCTCGCCGCCGCCGCGGCCGCCGCCTGGCTCGGGCGACTGCTGCACCGGCGCCTGCAGACCCTGGCCGAGCGGGTCACCGTGATGACGCAGGAGACGCTGCCCGCCGTGGAGGCCGACCTGCGCCGGCGCGACGCGCTGGCCCCGCACGAGACGGGTCGGACGTACGCGCTCAAGATGCTCGGCGCCAAGCCCGAACGCGAGCGCGGCGCCGACGAGATCGCCGACTTGGCCCGCGCGCTGACCACCCTCGCGTACAGCACGGTCGAGCACAGCGCCTCGCTGGTGCTGGCCCAGCGCGAGTACAACGACGCGCTCGGCGACGTCGCCCGGCGCATCCGGGTGCAGACCAGTCGGGTCAGCAGCGCGCTCGACCGGCTCCAGGAATCCAATCTGACGGTCGATCAGCTCGGTACGGTCTTCGAGGTCGACCACGGCAACGAGGGCACCAAGCGGCTCGCCGACTCGATCGCCGTGCTCAGTGGGCAACCGCCGAACCGGCTGTGGCCGGACACCCCGCTCTACGAGGTGGTCCGCGCCGGCGCCCAGCGGGTGACCAGCTACGAACGCCTGCCCGACATCGCGTTCAAGGGCATCCCGACCTCGGTGACCCTCGCCGGCGACACGGTCGGCGCGGTCACCCAGATCATCGGCGAGATCGTCGACAACGCGGCCCGCTTCTCCGGCCGGCACGAGGTGGAGATCACCGCCGCGCGCACCGAGGCGGGCGTGTTGGTACGGATCCTGGACCAGGGCGTCGGCCACCACGACCCGGACCTGCTCAACCGGCGGCTCAAGGCCGACGTGGACGCGCTGCCGTCGCTGCGCCAGACCGGTCTGACCGTGGTCGCGCTCCAGGCCCGCCCGCTGGGCATCGACGTCGAACTGCGGCCCGGAACCGACGGCGGCACGGTCGTCGACATCGTGCTGCCGCACGCGATCATCGCCTCCGTCGGCCGGCACCGCCGCCGGGTGGACAACGGCGCCCGGCCGATCGCACCGCGACCCGCACCCGCCGCCATCGCCGTCGGCGCCAATGGCAGCGGCCCGAACGCAGGCGGCCCCCACAGCCCCTTCGCGAGCGGCCCCAACGGCCACAGCCCCTTCGCGAACGGCCCGTACCCGCTCACCGCCAACGGCAGTGGCAGCGGCAGCGGCCCCGCCGACGCGCTCGGCGACGCCGCGAACGGCGCCGACCCGCACCTGCCCGGCCCGATCGCCGGCGGCCCGCTCCCCGCCAACCTCGCGCCCGAGTTGACCGCCCAGGGCCTGCCGCGGCGGGCACGGCGCACGGGCCAACCGACCCAGTTCCGTCGTAGCGCCCCACCCACCCGTGACATCGCGCAGGCCAGCGCCGCCGCCGCCTCCTTCGGCCGCGGCGCCCGCGATCTGCCCTTCACCCGGACCCCCAAGGAATCCCCATGACCGAGCCCGCCGTCGACCAGAGCGTGCTCGACGACTTCATGCGCCAGTTCGTCCACGACCACGCCCCCGACGTGTTGCACGCGGTGGCCGCCAGCGGGGACTCGCTGCTGGTCGCCCAGGCCGCGCTGCCCGGTCGAATACGCCCCGACGAGGCGTCGCAGGCGGCATGGCTCGCGAACGCCGAGAAGATCGCGTCGAGCGCACCCGGAGCCCTGCTCATGCAGGACTACAGCGCCGACCTGATGGGCCTGGGGCCGGTCAGTGTGCTGATGTCGCAGGCCGAGCACGGCCTGCTGCTCACCATGGGCAACACCGCTCCGGGCCCGGACGGACAGGTCCACCCCTCCGCGCTGATCGTGGCGACCACCTGGAACGCCGACGTCGGCGAGTTGATCCGGGCGATGCACGCGTTGATGGAGCGGGTCGGCCCGTCGCTGACCCCGCTCGCGCGCGGCCGCGGCCTCCAGCCGCAACCCGCGCGTATGCCCGCCCCCAGCCGGGTCTTCTGATCCGAACCGCCCGGCTGCCCCCACCGAGCGATCCGGCCATCCGCCCGAGTCGCCCGGCGTACTCGCGCGCCCGGCCCACCGGCCGATCCGGCGCATCGCGCCCCGCGTGGCTCCCGCACGTCCCGGGACACCCCGAGACCCGCGTCCCGTGCCGTCGCGGGTGAGCCGCCGACCCGAGGGGAGTTCGACCCGTATCGCGCGCCCCGTTTCGCGCACTCCGTTTCGCGCATCCCGTCCGCGCCACGACGGTCGGCGCCCGGCCCGTCCGGCGGCACCTCCGTCCACGCTCCTTCCGTCCGTGCTCTTCCAGTCCGAGAGAGAGACCGACATGCGCAGCTCCATACGTAGACGGATCCGCTCCACTCGCACCCCCGTGGCCCTCGCCACCGGGCTCCTCCTCGTGCTGTCCGCGTGCTCGGGCAGCGCGGCGGGGAACGACAAGGGCAAGGCCGCCGACGAGGTGGCCAAGATCGGCCTGCTCACCCCGGCCACCGGCCCCTACGCCGCGGTCGGCGAGGACACCCGCGCCGGCCTCGAGCTGTACCGGGACACACACGGCGGCAAGCTCGGCGGCCTCAAGGCGGACATCGTGGTGCGCGACGAGGGCGCGGGACCGCCGACCGCCGTCCCGGCCGCGACCGAACTGGTCAAGCAGCAGAACGTGTTGGCCATCACCGGCATCGTCAGCGGCGGCAGCGTGGCCGGCGTGTTGCCGATCGCCGCCGCCAACAACACCGCGCTGATGGGCGTGGCCGGTCGCCCCGAGTTCCCCGACCCCAAACTGACCGCGCACGTCTGGTCGTTCAACACCCAGTCCTACGAGGCCGGCGCCGCCGCGGGGCCCTGGGTCAAGGAGCACGTCAACGGCCCGGTCTACGCGATCGGCCCGGACTACCAGGGTGGCTGGGACCAACTCAAGGGCTTCACCGAGTCGTTCACCAAAGCCGGTGGCACACTGGCCAATCCGGACGGCAAGACCACGTTCACCCCGTTCCCCGGCACGCAGAACTTCCTGCCGTACCTGAACAAGATCGCGCAGAGCGGCGCCAAGGCGGTCTACACCTTCTACGCCGGCACCGCGGCGGTCGACTTCGTGAAGCAGTACCGGGCGTCCGAGGCGGCCAAACTCCCGCTGTACGCAAGTGGTCCGCTGACCGAGGGACGCCAACTCGACGCCCAGTCCGACGCCGCCGCCGGCATCACCACGTTCGCCACCTACGGTGCGGATCTGGACAACCCGGCGAACCGCGCCTTCGTCGCCGCGTGGCAGCAGCGCCACCCCGACCGCAGCCCGACGATCTACGCGGTCGCCGCGTGGGACATCGCCCGCTCCCTGGACAGCGCCATCGGCGCGGTCCGCGCGCAGAAGAAGCCGCTCACTCCCGAGGCGGTGAACACCGCCCTGGGCAACGTCGGTCAGATCGACAGCCCGCGCGGCGTGATGCAGCTGAACCCGGCCACCCATTCGCCGGTGCAGCAGTGGTACCGCTTCGAGGTGCGCAACGACGGTCCCAAGCGGGCCAATGTCGCGGTCGAGCAGCTGGCCGTGCTGGGCGGCTGATCCGCCCTCCCTCCCCACCCTCCACCCCACCCACGCGAGGAGCCGGCCTTGTACGCGTTCGCCGAAGCCGACGACATCACCTACCAGTTGGAGACCCTGCAACGCCTGCTCGACCCGACCACCCGAATGGTGCTGGACTCGCTCGACACCCCGACCGGCCAGGAGTGGCTGGAGATCGGGTACGGCCTGGGCAGCATCGCCCGCGAACTCTCCCGCCGGATCGGCCCGTCCGGCGCCGTGCACGCCACCGACCTGGCCGCACGCTCGGTGTCCGCGCCGACGGGTGGCGCGCCCATCCACACCTTCCCGCTCGACCTGCGCACCGACACCCTGCCGCCGCGCCCGTTCCTGGGCATCCACGGCCGGCTGGTGCTACTGCACATACCCGAGCGTCGGGAGATCCTGACCCGCCTGGTCGAGGCCCTGGAGCCGGGCGGCGTACTGGTCCTGGAGGACTGGTTCTGCCCGACCGCGCCGCGCGTGCTGAACTGCGCCGATTCGACCGACGCCAAGATCTTCACCGAGGTGGTCGAGGGCATCCTGGCGGTGCTGCGCAACCGGGGCGCCGACCTGGAATGGGCGGCGTCCACGCACGAGGCGTTCGCCGAGGCGGGGTTGACCGGGATCCGGGCGGTGCGTACCGAACCCGATTGCGCGGGCCCGGGCCCGGCGCACCGCCTGTACGCCTGCAACGCCCGGCAACTTCGGCCCCAGCTCCTTGCGTTGGGTGTGGCCGACGAACTCCTGGACCGCTTCCAGGAGATCGTGCTGCAACCGGACCTGGTCACCACGGGTTGGCGGCTGATCTCCACGGTCGGCACCAAGCCGGGCGAGCACTGACCGTCGACACCGGGCCGGCCGACCACCGTGCGCCGGCACCGCGTGCGACCACCCTGCGGCCCGAAGCCGACCGGCTTCGGGCCGCAGGCGTGTGCACGCAGCGCTCCGTCACAGGTGGTGGAACGTCGGGTGGGGGTGCATCAGGAAGTCGTGGTGGGAGATGTTCCACGCGTAGGCGCCGGCCATCGCGAACACGACGCGGTCGCCGACCGCCAGTCGGGCGACCGGGCGACGGCGGGCGAACACGTCCTTGGGGGTGCACAGTTGGCCCACCAGGGTGACCTCGGTGGCGGTCGTCCGCGGGCGCGGCCACGGATGCGGCCACGGGTGTGGGCTCTCCAGGACGACGAAGGGCTGGTCGTGTCCCTTGGCCGTGGGGGTGCGCAGGTGGTGGGTGCCGCCGCGGAGCACCGCGAAGGCCGCGCCGTGGCTGTGCTTGAGGTCCAGCACCTCGGTGGCGTACCAACCGCAGTAGGCGGTCAGCGCCCGACCCGGTTCGATGCGCAGGGACAAGTCCGCACGGTCGGCCAGGATTTCGGCCAGACCCGCGCCCAGGCGGGACCAGTCGAAGCGGGCGGTGGGGTCGGTGTAGTCGACCGCCATGCCGCCGCCGACATTGACCTCCGGCAGGGCGATCCGGTGCCGGTCGGCGACCGTTCGGGTCCAGTCGACGATCCGCGCGGCGACGGCGACCTGGGAGTCCGCGTCCAGTCCGCTGGCCAGGTGGGCATGGATCCCACGCACCCGGACCCGGCCCGCGTCCGGACCGCGCAGCAGGTACAGGCACGCCTCGGCGTCGTCCGGGTCCAGGCCGAACGGGGACGGATCGCCGCCCATGGTCAGCGCCGCGCCGCGCAACAGGCCGCCGCCCAGGGGCAGATTGACCCGGAGCAACACATCGACGTCGCGATCGGGCGTATGCCGGGTGGCGAGCACGATCAGGCGGTGCAGTTCGGCCCGGCTCTCCACGTGGATGCGCTCGACGCCCGCCCGCAGCGCGGCGATCAGCTCGGCGTCGGTCTTGCCCGGGCCGCCGAAGGCGATCCGGGCATCGGGCACGTGGGCGCGTACATGGGCGAGTTCACCGCCCGAGGAGACCTCGAAGCCGGTCACCGAACCGTCCAGCGCGGTCAGGATCTCCGGTGCCGGGTTGGCCTTTGCCGCGTAGTACACCTCGACCCCCTCGGGCAGCGCGGCGCGCACCGCCGCCGCGTGTGCCCGCAGCCCGGCCCGGTCGTACAGGTACGCGGGCAGCGCCTCGGGGGCGAGGTCGGTGACGTGGGCGCGGATGTGCGGGGGGATCATCGCATGCTCCGGACGGGGGTGCGGGCTGTGCCGTCGGGGGTCGGCCCGACCGGCGGCGCGGGGATGCGGACGTATTCCGCCTCGCGGTCGGCGCGCCGTTCCCAGCGGGCGAGGAGGTTGGCCTTGGCGGGCAGCGGCGCGCCCGCGAGCAGCGCGCGCAGCGGTTCGGGATCGCCGTGTTCGGCGGCGCACTCGGCCAGGACCGCGCGGACCAGTGCCCAGCAGCGGGCCTCCAGGGGCGGATGGACGTCGACCAGCGCGGCGAGCATTTCGGCGATGTTGTTGACCAGCAGGCAGTAGACCACCCGGTCCCGGCCACGCCGGGCGTCGTAGGTCATCGGCGCGGCCACGGACGGTGGCAGTGCGGCCAGCACGGCGGCGTGCGGCCCGGGGAGCAGCTTGGTCCCCTCCATGTCGCGCATCAGCACCTGCCGGGGCCGACCGCCGGCGTCCACCGTGACCAGGACGTTCTGGAGGTGCGGTTCCAAGACCACGCCGTGCGCGAAGTAGTGGGCCAGCACCGGCGGGACGAGCAGCCGCAGGTAGTCCTCCCACCAGTGCAGCGCCTCGTCGGGCCCGGCACCGTCGAGCAGTCGGGACAGGTGCGCGGACCCGGTCGGGTACTCGGCGGCGACGGCGGCGGCGAGCAGCGGCGTGGTCCCGGGCCGCAGCCGTGCGTCGATCCCGTCGCGGACGATCACCCCGAAACCTTCGAGGAGTTCGGGGGCGACGTCCGCCGACAGGCTGCGGTAGGCGGGCTCGCCGAGGAGGGTGAAGTCCGGGTAACGCACGGCGGTGCGGCCCGCGATCGGGGCCAGCGCCCGGGTGAGCGCGACGGCGCCGGACAGTTCGTAGGCGGCGTTCTTGCGTACGCAGTTGGTGATGCGCACGTTCAGGCTGAACTTGAGGAACACCCCGGCGCCGGCGAGGGTGCGTACCGACGCGGTCGCGGCGAAGTGCGGGCCGGCCTCGCCCAGGTCGCGGATGTCGCCGCGGAGCAGTGCGGCGCGCAGGTGTGGGTGGCCGGCGAGGAGTTCGTACTGCCACGGGTGTGCGGGCAGCAGGGTGTACCCGGCCGGCACCGGGGCGAGCCGGTCCAGGACGGCGGTGTCGGCGGCGGATATGTGTTCCTGGGCGACGAGTTCGCTGCGTACGGCCAGGTGTCGCAGCCGGAACTCGGCGCGGGCCTCGGGGGCGTAGGCGGCCCAGGTGGTCGGGTCGGTGCCGCGTGCCTTGGGGGTGGGGTGGAAGCGGTGTCCGAACAGCAGCGCCTGTTCCGACTCCAGGTAGCGCGACGCGGGCGGCGCGGCGCGGCGGGCCAGCCCGGCGGTCACGCCCGCGTGGCTGGAGGCGAGTTGGCCCAGGAACTCGTCGTTGGGCACTCCGGTACGCATGCCCAGTTCGCGGTGCACCCGCCGGCCCAACTCGGACCAGGACAGCGCATGCCAGCCGGGCCCGCGTCGTTCGCTCACCGGCCCGGTGAAACGGTGGTCGCCGAGGAGGGAGGTGCGTCGCAGTCGGACCCGCAGTTCGGTACCGGATCGGGCCAGCCACAACCGCAGGTGACCGCCGTCGGGCTCGACCACGCTGTGCCGTTCGGGACCGCAGACCTCCCGGAGCAGACAGTTGAACAGGGTGTGCGCGACGGCGTCGTCGGCCGAGGGCGGCGCGGGCGGGGCCTGGGCGGCGGTGGTCGTGGGTCGGGCCGACTGCGGCGACATGGGCGACTCCGGCGGTTCTTGGCAGGTGCGAGGTGCGAGATGCGCGATGTGCGGTGCGAGGTGCGCGATGTGCGGTGCGAGGTGTGCGGCTCGGGCCGTGGGATGGGCGGGCTGCTCCGGCTGCTACGGGGTTTCGGCCGGCCGGCGCAGGTAGTTCGGTCCGGTCGTGTAGTGCTTGTTGATGTCGGCCGCGCCGGAGCGCTCCTTGGTGAGCAGGGTCCCGGCGGTGACCATCGCCTTGATCGGGAGCCGATCCGCGTCGAGGATCCGGCGGCGCAACCACGGATCCGCCATCTCCGCCAGCCGGTCGCGCACCAGGCGCAGCAGTCGAGCGCGTTCGGGGTCCGACAGGGCGAATGCCAGGGCGCCGGCGCACAGATGCACGGTGATGGTGACGAACAGGGCGGCGAGCGGCCCGTCGTCGGGGCTGTAGGTGCGCGGGTCGTCGAAGCCGTCGTGCTCGACCGGGCAGCGGGCCCGGTTGATCCGGGGGCCGTCGTTGTCCTTGAGCAGGAGACGCACGGGTCGGTCGTCGGCGAGTACGAGGGAGAGGTTCTGCGGGTGCGATTCGAGTGCGACGCCGTACCGGAAGAGTGTGGTCTGCCAGTCCAGGAGCAGCGTGAGGTAGGCGTCGAGCAGCGCGAACCGGTCGCCGTCGTACCAGCGTTCGGCGACCCGGTCCAGGACGGACGTGCCGTCGTGTACCCGGGCGAGCAGGGCGGCGACGGGAAGTACGAGGGTGTCGTCGGGCAGGTTCGGGTAGCGGCGCACCAGGACGGCGAGCAGTTCGTGGCCGGCGTGCAGGTGGGTCTGTTCGTCGGTGAGCAACACCCTTTCTCGTAAGCGGGGTTCGTGGTCCAGGACGGCGGCGAGCAGGCGTTGGCCGGCGGCGCCGTCGACGAGGGTGCCGGGTTTGATGGTGCGTCGGTTGCGCATGCCGAGGGTGGCGATCGGCAGCGGGAGCTTGAGGTGTACGCCGGGGTGGTCGAGCACCGCGACGGTGCGCATCGACAGGGTCGGGCGTACGTCCAGGTGGGCCGGCGCGGTGGGCACGGCCGGTTCCGGGAGCCGGTCGAGGGTGAGGGGATGTACGGGCAACGCGAGCCGGCTGTGTTCCAGGTCGGGGCGGCCGAGTGTGGTGGGGGTGGGCCACCAGTCGGGCAGGGTGCCGGTGAGCGTGGCCGCGTCGTGCGGGAGCAGGGCCCAGCGCAGCCGGAAGGTCGGGTGGTGTTCGGGGGCGTAACGGCGCAGCGCTGCCTGGTCCAGACCGGAACGGGCGCGCGGGGTCGGGTGGATGGGGTGGTCGAGGTGTGCGGCGAGGGTGTCCAGGGCCGGGCCGGCGCGCAGTCCGGTCCAGGTGCTCGGGTCCGGGCCGTGGTCGGCGGCGAGCCGGGCACGGACTGCCGGGAGGGCGTCGGCCATGACGCGGCCGGCCCGGGCCGACTGGCGGCACTCCTCGGCGAAGTCGTCGAAGCCGGACCGGTCGCGGGGGTCGGCCAGGTCGCGCAGGGTGGCCAACACGGCATCGGTGGTGGTCAGTCGAGTGCCGGCGTGTTCGGCGAGCAGGAGCGGTTCGCGGGCCGCGTACTCGCACTGGAAGCCGTCGGGGCGTACGGGGATCAGCCAACTCGCCGCGCCGTCCGGGGCGTTCAGCCGCAACCAGGTGCCGTCGGGCCGGTGCAGGGTCTCGGCGGTGGAGCGCAGTCCGAGGATGTCCTCGCGCAGCACGGCGTCGAGCACCCGTCGCAGTTGTTCGCCGTCGGGGGCGTTCGCCGACGCGCCGCGCGGGGCCGGGTCGGGTGGCGCCGGGTCGGCGACGGCGGGTTCGGTCACGGGGTGATGCCCCACGTGCGGTCGGCGAGGAACGCCTCGGCCGCGTGGTCGACCGCCGACCGGTCGGTACCGATCGTGCGCAGCACGCCGAGGTAGTCCCGGTTGGAGTGGTGCAGTTCGTGTCGTTCGCCGATCGCCCGCAGCGGGTGGTAGTCGGTGCGCACACCCGCGTCGCAGGTGGTGTCCTCGCGGCCCGGAGCGGTGGCGAGCACGCCGGCACGGTCCGCGCACGGCCAGTCGATGCGGGCGTGCCGGTCGGTGTGCGCGCCGAGGTCGGCGGGGAGGTCGTCGCCGAGGTGCACGCGCAGGATGTACTCGAAGAGCGGGATGCCCAGGACGTCGGCGAGCAGCAGGTCGCACTGGTCGCCGATGGCGCGGTAGTTGACCTCGATGATCCGGGGGCGACCGTTCTGGAGCACGAACTCGGTGTGGCAGGCCCCGAATCCGACGCCGAGCGCGTCGAGCCGGGCCAGTACGCCGGCGGTGCTCGCGGCAGGCGGGTGCGGGACCAGATCCAGCCGCAGTTCGATGAAGTGTGGTGGCGGTGACAGGTGGGTGTGGAATCCGGCCACGACCCGTGTGCCGTTCCGGTCGCCGAGGGTTTCCAGGGTGTACAGCTCGCCGCTCAGGAACTCCTCGACCACCAGCGCCGCGCCGGGCCGACGGGAGCGGATCTCGGCGCAGCGCGCCAGGAGTTGCCCGTCGTCGGCGACCAGCACCACGTCCTCGCCCGCGACGCCCTCGCGGGGTTTGACCACGCACGGGAACGGCGGGTCGAGCGCGAGCAGTTCCTTCGCGTCCCGCTCCGGCGCCAGTTCGGCGGCCCAGACCGGGTCGACGCCCGTCGCGGCCAGTCGTCGGCGCATGTGCGCCTTGTTCTTGGCGTGCAGCGCGGCCCGCCAGTCCTTGGCCGGGAGGTCGAACCAGGCGGCGGCCAGGGCGGTTTGCACCTGGAGGTGGTCGCTGTTGCTGAACACCGCGTCGGGGCGGGGGCCGTCGGCGATCCGGTCGATCACCGCGCGAAAGTCACGGACGTCGCACTCCACGACCTCGACGAAATCCCGGCCGCCGCACACCGCGAGGTGAGCCGGCGCGTACGCGGGGTCGGTGAGCAGGGTGACGTCCAGGCCCAGTCGGTGGGCGGCGGGCAGGAAGCCGTCGGTCACCGAGTCGGTGGGGTTGAGCGCGAGCAGGTACAGCCGCATGCGTGATCGCTCCCCCTCGGACACGTCGACTCGTCGATCCGGACGCCGGGCCCGGGCACGCCCCGCCCTCGGCGAACACACCCGCCGCCGGGCGTCCCGACCCGGACCGGCCGGGGACCCGGACCAACTTAGGCTAGCCATACCTCCTGGCCAAATCCGGCCCTTGCCAAGCCCGTTCGGCCCTGTGTCGGCGCGTCGCGGGTGATCGTGAAACCTACGCGGTCAGGCTAACCTAACTCCGACATCGTCCCGTGTCGTCCACCGGTCGACCCGTGTCCGAGAGGGCGAGTTCCCATCACCACCGAACGTGAACGTCGTGCGCGGCTGTACCGGCCCTTCCACCTCACCGTGGTCCGCAACACCACGATCACCCGCAACGCGGTCCGGATCACCCTGACCGGCCCACGCCTGGCGAGCTTCGTGCCCGGCGGGCCGGATCAGCGGATCAAGCTGTTCGTCCCGCGCGAGGGTCGACCGGCACCCCGAATCACCCGGGCGGACCTGACCTGGCGCGAGGCGTGGGCGCGGATCCCCGAGGCGGACCGGCCGTACCAGCGCACCTACACCGTGCGCGCGCACCGTTCGGATCCGGTCGAGATCGACATCGACTTCGCGCTGCACACGCCCGGCGGGCCGGCGTCGCGCTGGGCGCGCGCGGCCCGCCCCGGGGACCCGATCGAGGTGCTGGGACCGACCGCCGCCCGCAACGGGGGCTACAGCTTCGAGCCGCCGGCGGGCCGGCGCCTGCTTCTGGTCGGGGACCACGCGGCGCTGCCGGCGATCGGGTCCATCGTCGAGTCGTTGCCGGCCGACGCCGAGGGGAGCGTGTTCGTCGAGGTGACCACCGAGGCGGACCGCCAGCGGTTGGCCGCACCGCCCGGCGTACGGGTGAATTGGCTGCACCGGGGTGGCGCGCCGGCCGGGGACCACCGCCTCCTGGAGGCGGTCCGCGACGCCCGGCCGCCGACCGAGCACGGCTACGCGTGGCTCGCGGGCGAGGCCGGTCGGGTGCGGGCGCTGCGCCGACACCTCAAGGACGAACGCGGCATGGACCCCCGCGCGATCGCGTTCATGGGCTACTGGCGGGTGGGTCACACCGAGGAGACCGCGCACACCGAACCGGGCACCGCTGCTCCGCGGGTGCAACTCACCCACTGATCGGGCGACTTCGGCACGACGGGTGAGCCCGAGCGGGGGAGACCGGGCCGAGCATCGGCGGGCCGGCCCGGAACGGGGCCGGCGCGCCCGGCCACCCCCGGCACCGCGCACCCGGCGGACACGGCGAGCGCCGGCGAGGTCCCGGGCGCGGCGTGCGGCGGCGCCGGTGGAGGGGCGGGCGGCGGCGCCGACCACGGTGCGCGCGCAAAATCCCCGGTCACGACGCGCCGACCGTGCGTCGAGGGCGATCGACTCACCCGGGTCGGCCGGACCGGGTCCGTTCCTCGCGCATCCGGCGGGCGATCACCCGCAGGTCGATCCAGGCGATCACGGCCGTGACGGCGCAGACGATCGCCGCGATCAGCCAGAGGGTGCGCACGTTGTCGGCGACGTCCCCGGCGGCGGCCACGGCGCACGCCGCGCACGCGACCACGAAGAACGGCAGCGCGATCCGGGACATGACCCGACGCGCGGGGAGGTCGCTGCGGGGATGGGCCGCCTCGCTGCCGGGAGGGCGCCTGCTCGAAGCGCGACGTCGCGCGTTCATACCTTTCGCATACCCGACGGCACACCCGATACGCGGTCGCGCGCCCGGGCGTTTGCACGGGTGGGAGCACGGGAGGACGCTGGAAACGTACGTGATCGAGTCCTCCGCGACGCCCGAGGCGAGTGTCGAGCGCGATCCGTACCGAAACGCAGGTGAGATCGATGCGCATGCTTCTCTCCGCACGGATGAACACCGAGGTGGGCAACCAGGCGATCGCGGACGGGTCGCTGGGCAAACGTATCCAGTCCATCGTCGAGCGGGTGAACCCCGAGGCGGCCTATTTCGCCGCGTTCGAGGGCGACCGTACGTGTCTGCTGGTGTTCGACATGCAGGACTCCTCCCAGTTGCCGTCCATCGCCGAACCGTTCTTCGAGATGGGCGCCAAGGTCGCCGTCCGGCCGGTGATGAACCTGGAGGACCTGCGCACGGGCCTGGCGGCCCTCGGCTGACCTCGCCGACACCGCGGGTAGGGTCGGACCCGGTCCGGCCGGGCGAGCCGCGCGACGGGGGCCGCAGGCGAGGGGGCGCACGTGTTTCGAGTGGCCGTGATCGACGACTATCAGGGGCAGGCCGCAGCGCTCGACTGCTGGGGCAAGCTGCCGGACGACACCGAGGCGGTCTTCTTCCCGGACCATGTGCCCGACCCCGACACGTTGGTCGAGCGCCTGTCGGGGTTCGACGCGGTGGTGGCGATGCGTGAGCGCACCGCGTTTGCGGCGGAACTGCTCGACCGGCTGCCCGCGTTGCGGCTGCTGATCACCACGGGGATGAACAACGCCGCGATCGATGTCGAGGCGGCGCGTGCCCGGGGCGTCACCGTCTGTGGCACGAGTCTGCTCCCGCATCCGGCGGCGGAGTTGACGTGGGCGCTGATCCTCGAACTGGCCAAGGGCACCGGCGCCGAGGAGGCGAGCCTGCGGGCCGGTACCTGGCAACGCGGCGTGGGCGTCGACCTCGCCGGCGCCACGCTCGGCGTGGTCGGTCTGGGCAAGCTGGGCACCCGAGTGGCCCGGGTCGGCGCCGCGTTCGGGATGCGGGTGCTGGCTTGGAGCAGCAACCTCACCGCCGAACAGGGCGCGGCGGTCGGCGTCGAGGTCGTGGCCAAGGAGGAGTTGTTCCGGCGCGCCGACTTCGTCACCGTGCATGTGCGCCACAGCGAGCGGACCAGGTCGCTGGTCGGCGCGGCCGAACTCGCTCTGATGCGCCCGACCGCGTATCTGGTCAACACCTCGCGCGCGCCGATCGTGGACCGGGACGCGCTGCTGGCCGCGCTGCACGAGGGCCGGATCGCGGGGGCCGGGCTGGACGTGTATCCCGTGGAGCCGATCCCGGCGGACGACCCGATCCTGGCCGCGCCCAACACCGTGCTCACCCCGCACATCGGGTATGCGACGCGGGGCAACTACGAACTGGCGTACGCCGAGGCGGTCGAGGACGTCGCGGCCTTCCTCGCGGGCGTGCCGGTACGGGAGTTGTAGGTCGTCGGCGTCGGCGGCTTAAGGTCGTGCGCATGCTCATCTGGATCAACGGCCCCTTCGGGGGCGGCAAGACGCAGACGGCGCACGAGCTGCACCGGCGGCTGCCGGGCAGTGTGCTCTGCGACCCGGAGGAGGTCGGTTTCGGGCTGCACCGGATGACGCCGCGTGCGCTGCGCGGCGACTTCCAGGATCTGCCCGCGTGGCGGCAGGGGGTGTACGAGGTGCTGGATCTGACCCTGGCCAGGCATCCGGGGCCGGTGTTGGCGCCGATGACGCTGATCGAGCCGGACTATTTCCGGGAGATCGTCGGCCGGCTGCGCGAACGCGGCCACGACGTACGGCACTTCGCGCTGTTGGCCGAGCGGGGCACGGTGTTGCGGCGGCTGGCCGAGCGCGGCTTCGGGCGGGCGGTGCGCGTGGTGGCGGGCCGGGAGGCGCCGCTGCGGCGGGAGAGCTTCGCGGTCGCCCGGCTCGATCTGTGCCTGGAACGCCTGGCCGGCCCGGAGTTCGCGGAGCACATCCACACCGACCACATCGACACGCCGAGGGTGGCCGACCTGATCGCCGAGTCGACCGGGTTGACCCTGGCGCCCAACACCGACTCCCCCGCACGGGCTCGGGTACGCCGGGCCTGGACGGGGTTGCGGCACATCCGCTTCGTCTAGCGCGTGTCTGCAAAAACCCCCGTCGGGTCAGATCCACTCCCGCGGCCCGTCGGGCAGGAGGGTGGCGAGGGGGAACGTGGTGGTGTGGTCCTCGGGGCGGGACAGGTGCAGCGCGGCGTGGAACCAACCCGCGGATTCGCGGCCTTCGGGGTCCTCGGCGGCGGCGATCACCGCGTCGACGGCGTAGCGCTGTTCCCGTTCGCTGGTGAAGCGGCGTTGCGGGAAGGTGTGCGGGCCGAACTTCTCGGTGACCAGGCCGTGGGCGGTGAGTCCGTCGGCGATGGCTCGGTAGGAGCCGGTGCGCAGGACGAACGCGGCCACCCACACGGGTGCCGGGGCGTCGGTCAGGAAGGGGCGGAAGCTGCGCGGGGACAGGAAGCTGGCGCCGCCGGTGACGGTGATCAGGCCGACCGGGCGCGTGGCGGCGAGCAGTTCCGGCGAGGGCGGCGCGACCTCCAGGTTCTCGGCGAACCCGGCGTCGAGCAGGCCGACGGCGCGCGCGTAGGCGATGGCGTTGGCCGCCGCGTCCAGGCCGATCACGGACACCGCGTCGGCGCGGCGGCGGGCGGCGTACCACTCGCGGTCGGCCTCGATCAGCTCGGCGGTGTCCATCGCGACTATGGGCGCGGAGCGGTACCGGTCGTACAACTCGGCGAGGGTCACGTCGTGGTTGAGCAGCGCCGCGTTGATCCCGTACGAGCAACACATGTCCAGGACCGCAACGCCCGCGGCACCTTCGGCCCGGGTGGCGACGAGCCGCCGAAACACGTCCTGCGCATGATGCGGCGTCTGGTAGCCCCACGCCCCGAGCGCCCGAAAGAACCCCCGAGGATCCGGCCGATCATAAATCTCGTCGAACGAGGTCATGGCCCCGGTCTCAACCCCACCACTCACCACACCAACCCCTCTCCTCCCCCAACCCTGCCCACCCCCCAAACCCCCAAAGCCTCCCCGATGGACAAACACGAGCCGGCCACGGGACACGGAGCCACGACCACGAGACGGCCCAGGTGAACGCGGCACGGGGCGCGAGCCGGGCCCGAGCGGACGCGGGTCAAATGCGGGAGAGGCCCGGGTGGGCGCAGGCGGGCACGGGGTGAGCGCAGGCGGGCACGGGGCAGGCCCGACCGGACGCGGGCAGGCAGGTGCGGGACGAGCACGGGGCAGCCCCGGGTGGGCGCGGAGCCAGCGCGGGTACGTGCGGGACGGGCGCGCAGCGGGCCTGGGTAGGCGCGGGGCAAGTGCGGGCCGGGCCCGGGCAGACGCGGGACGGACCCGAGCCGACGCGGGGCAAGTGCGGGGACGGACGGGCCCGAGCCGACGCGGGCCAGGCGCGGGGCGGACCCGAGCCGGCGCAGGGCAGCTGCGGGACGCCCCGGGTGGGCGCGGGGCGGCGCGGGGTAGATGCGGGGCAGGCCCGGTGAACGCGCGGCGGGACGAGCCGGCGCGGGACGGCCCCGAGCGGGTGCGGGGCAGGCCCGGGCGGACGCGGAGCGGGCCCGGGCGGACGCGGAGCGGGCCCGAACCGGCGCGGGATGGGGCCGAGCGGACGCGGGGCAAGTGCGGGCAAGCCCGGGCGGGCGCGGGGCGGGCCCGAACCGGCGCGGGGCAAGTGCGGGCGGGGCCCAGGTGGGTGCGGGCGAGCGCGGGCCTGCCCCGGGTGGGGGCGCGGGGCAGGTGCGGGGCAGGTGCGGGGCAGGCCCGGGCGGGCGCGGGGCAAGTGCGGGTGGGTGCGGGGTGGGTGTTGGGGGTGGTGGGTGGGGTTGGGGGCGTTTCGGGGGTTCGTGGGTGGGTGACACTGGTCGGAGGTATCCCGCCGGCGAGGAGATCCGTGAGCACCGACGCGCAGCCGCCCGAGTCCGATCCGTCCAGCAGCACGTCGAGTGATCGTGTGCATCCCGCGCCTGCCGGGTACGCCGTCGCGCCGAGGGTGGGGGAAACCACCCTTGCCCGGGTCGATGGGCTGCGCGTGGCCGCTCGGCGAATCGCCGGCCCGGCGGAGCCGGCCGACCCACCCGATCGGTGCTGGTTCGGCGAGATTCGCGAGACGCCGCTGGGGGCCCGGGCGCTCTTTGGTGACGTGGCCGGCGATCCGCTGTGCGCGCCCGATCTGGCGGCGGAGGTGATCGCCGCATTCGGTGCGGCCGCCGCCGAGGTGCCCTCGCCGGCCGAGGTCTCCCACCGGATCGCGCTGGCCCTGCGCGAGGACCATGCGCGCGGCCATCGCCCCCTCGTCCGCCTCCTGCTGGTCGAGCGCGCCGGCGGCCCGGCCGGCGACGGCTCGCTGACCCTGGTCAACCGCGGCTATCCGAACCCGCTCCTGGTCGTCGGCCGGCGGGTGCTCGGCCTGGAACCCATCTACGCCACCCCGCCGATCGGCGCGCTGACGCCCGGCACGTTCCGCCCGCCGGAGCTGACCGTCGCGGCGGGCCGGGGCGAGCGGGTGCTGCTGTACACGGACGAACTCGCCGAGGCCGCGGGCGCGGACGGCACGCCCTACCCGTTCGCCGAGCGCACCCCGAGCCACGTGGGCGGCGACTTCGCCGACGCGCTGCACCGCTTGGCGGTCGACGTCGAGGCACACTTCGCCCCGGCCTTCCCCGGCGACGCGGCGCTGTTCCTGATCGAACCGGGACCGCTCGGCACCTGACGAGGCCCTACCCCACCGTCCCCCGCATCGGCGTCGGCACCAGCCGCGCCGCGTCGAGCGACCGGCGTGCCGGGCCGCTCCCGTGCACCCCGTACAGCCGGAGCTGGAACATCGCGTCGAAGCGCGCGTCGCCGTCGGCGAGGTCGATCGCGCCCACCTCGGACAACCGGCGCAGCCGATAGCGGAACGTGTTCGGGTGCACATGCACCGCCGCCGCGGCGGCGGTCACGTCGCCGAACGTGTCCAGCCACGCCGCCAACGTCTCGGTGAGATGGGTGTCGTGTTCGGCGTCGTAGGCCCGCAGTCGGGCCACCGGCCCGGCCGGCGCGTCATCCGTGGCAGCCACCCGGTCGGCCACCTCGACCAGCAGCGACGACACGTACACGTCGCACAGCCTGGCCACCCGCAGCGGGGATCGGCCCGAGCGCAACACGCGCAGCGCACGATCGGCGTCCGCCCGGGACGAGGGCAGGTCGACGGCGCGGGCGGCCACCCGGCCGATGCCCACCACCGCCTCGATCCGCCCGCCGATCCGGGCCAGGAACTCCTCGGCCAGCCGTACCGCCCGCGCGTCCGACTCGGTCGGCAGGATCGCGTAGGTGAAGCCGCCGAGCCGGGCCGTCGCGGTCCGCGGATGTACCGCCGCCAGGTGCAGCGCCAGCGCGTCGACGATCCGGTGTTCCTCGGCGGTGCGTTCGGCCGGTGCCGCGTCGCCCACCACCGCGAGCGCGAGCACACACGCCGGCTGGTGCGCCAGGCCGAGTCGGCCCGCCGCGTCCACCGCCGCCGGCCCGCCTTCGAGCACCGTGGCCAGCAGGTCGGTGCGCAACCGGCGCTCCACGTCGGCGCCCGCCCGTCGGCGCAGCAGGTGCAGCGCGACCACCTTGGCCGCCTCGATCAGCGACCGCTGCAACTCGGCGGACAGCGGCCCGCGCACCACGACCCAGATCGAGCCCAGGATCTCGTCCCCGGCGCGCACCGCGATGGCCACCCGGGGCATGTCGGAGACGCCCGGCAGGTACACCGGCCCCTCGCTGCGATACAGCGCCTGGAACGCGCCGCGCTCCTCCAGGATCCGCAACCACTCGGCGGGCACCTGGCGGTCCAGGATGGTGGCGATCCGCGGCTCGTCCGCCTCGTCCTGGCGACTGGAGAAGGCCAGTACGCGCCCGCTGCGGTCCTCCACCGTGACCGGCCCGTCCAGTAGCGCGGCGATCGCGTTGACCAGCGCGAACAGGTCGCCGGAGGGCGCGCCGTCCAGGGTTTCGCCGGTCTGCGAGCTGCCGATCTCGTCCACCGCGAGCAGCGAGCGCAGCAGCGTGGCGACCTGGGACCAGGACGCCCCGGGGGTCAGCGCGAGCACCACCACGCCGGTCCGCGCCACCGCGTCGCGGATCTCCGCGTCCACCGCGAGCGGCCCGCGCACCACGACGGCCGACGCGGCCAGCGCCGCCGCGCGGTGCACCAGGGTGGCGATCGCCGAGGACCCGTAGACCGCGACGCCGAGCACCACCGCACCGGGCGGGTGCGCGGGTTCGTCGCCCGGGTCGTGGATGAGAACGCCGGTGACCTCGCGGTTCGGGTCCGCTTCGCCGGCGGCGACCTCGAACAGGGTCGAGCCGAGGTCGTCGATGATGCGCCCGAGCACGGCGCGCGGACGCGCGGTCATCGCGGGTCCGTCGAGGCGTCGGCGGGCACGGCGGCCCGAGCGGATATCGGCCGGTTGTCGGTCAGGTCCGTCACGAGGGGATCCATTCGGTCGACACGAGCCCCCGTCGAACGCACCGGAGCGGCCGTGTCGCCGGTGGCCGATCCGTGTGCGGGAGTCTAAACGATCTTGGGCCGAAAGTGGGGAAATCTCCGGCCCACGCCCGGTTCGATCCAACGGCCACACGTGCCGCCGAACCGAACCGGACCATGTGCGTCACAGCCCTTCGGGTCGAACCGAGCCGAGGTGTGCTCAGTCCCCGTCTCGTCGCCGGTCCACGACATAGCCCCCGAGCCGTCCGAAGCCGCGCACCACGCGGCCCTCCCCCATCAGGCCGCCGAGCACCTCGCGCACCGCCAGCCGCCACGAGAGTACGGCGTCCGTATCGGTACGCCGCAGGGCGTCGATGTCGCGGGGCACCCGGACGATCACCACGTCGGCATCGGTGCGCCCGAGCACGGGTCGACCATCGGCCCCCACGTCCAGAGCGACCGCGACCCCCTCCTCCCCCGGAGCGGCCGCGTCGTCCACCGGCTGCGGGATCCCCTCGCAGGCGAGGGCCACCCCAGGGGCGGTCAGATCCCAGCGCACCAGCAGCCGATCGGTATGGTCACCGGCGTTGAACGCGTCGGTCAAACGCCCGTAGAAGTCGACCAGATACTCGGCGGGCACCGCACCGAGCTTGGCCAGATTGAAGAACGCGTTGCGCCCCACCAGGGGGTCGAACGTCCAGCTGATCCGGGTGATCCCGCGGTCCAGGCACCACGCGCGCTGGTGCACCTTGAGCGCGTGGCCCACCTCGCGTCCGCGCGAGCGCACGTCCACGCCCGCGATGTGCGAGTGCAGGCCGTCGGTGGCGAGCAGAGCCACGCAGGCGCCGGTCAACCGGTCGCCCTCGTAGGTGCCCGCCACATAGCCGCCGGCATGCGCCAGGACCATCAGCAGTTCGGGCAACATCATCGGGTTCGCCGAGTCCACCTGCCAGATGCCGTCCAGCAGCTTGCACACCTCGGACACCTCGTCCAGCGTGTGCAGTTGGCGGATCTCGACGTGCGCCGCACGAGCCGCGCGGACGGCCGCCGCGGTCGCGCGGTCGCGGAGCGCACCGGAATCGGGTGCGGGCTCGGGTTCGGCACGGTACAGGTCGCCGCCGATCCGCGCGCCCGCCGGTGTCGGGGTCATAGGTTCCCGGTCTCCGTTCCCTCGTCCGCGGCGGAGGCGGCCCGCGCCACTTCCCCGGTCTGCGCGCCCTCGGTGCCCGCGCCCTCCGGCAGCGGCTCGCCGATCCGCGGTACGCCCGACAACAGCGCCCGCGTGTACTCGTGTTCGGGGTCCTCCAGGACCTGTGCAGCCGGCCCCTCCTCGACCAGGACACCCCGGTCCATCACCGCGATCCGGTCCGCGAGGTAGCGCACCACGGCCAGGTTGTGCGTGATGAACAACATCGCGAAGCCCAGCTCGCGCTGCAGGTCGCGGATCAGGTTGAGCACCGCGCCCTGGACCGAGACGTCGAGCGCCGAGGTGACCTCGTCCGCCACCAGGACCGCCGGTCGCGCGGCCAACGCGCGGGCCAGCGCCACCCGTTGCCGTTGGCCGCCGGAGAGCGCGCGCGGAAGTCGGGTGCTCATCCCCGGGTCGATCCCGACCAGGTCGAGATACCGGGCCACCTCCTCCGCCCGCCGCGCCCGGTCCTCGCGCGGCACCGCCTCGGCCACCGAGGCGCCCACGCTCAGCCGGGGGTTCAGCGACGCGAACGGGTCCTGGAAGACCAGTTGCACCGGCCTGCGCCCGGGCCGCCGACCCTGGTCGACGCCGTCCACCAGGACGTTGCCCGCGGTGATCGGCACCAGCCCGACCGCGGCCCGGCCAAGGGTGGACTTGCCCGATCCGGAGCCGCCGACCAGGCCGACCACGCGGCCCGCCGGCACCTCCAGGGACACGTCGTCGACGGCGGTCACCGCCGAGCGGCCACGGCCGTAGCGCACCGTGATGTGGCGCAGTTCGAGCGAACCGGACGTGCCGGCCCCGGCGGGCGCTGCGTCGGCCTCGGCCGCGACCGGGGCAACCGTACCTGCGGCTTTCATCGAACCTCCTCCAGTTCCTGCACGGCGGTGGTGATCGGGTCCCAGCACGCCACGCGGCGTCCGGGGCCGATACGTTCCAGGACCGGCTCCTCCGTCCGGCAGCGGTCGCTCGCCCGGGCGCAGCGCGGCGCGAACGGGCAGCCCACGCTCTCCTCGCCGGGCTCCGGCGGGCGGCCGGGGATGGTCGCCAGCGGGACGTCCCGGTCGGTGGTCATGGTCGGCACCGCGCCGATCAGCGCGGCGGAGTACGGGTGCGCGACGCCGTCGGCCAGGTCGCCGACCGGCAGTTCCTCGACGATGCGGCCCGCGTACATCACCACGACCCGGTCGCACACCTGCGACACGACGGCGATGTCGTGCGAGATGAGCAGCAACGCGGCGCCGGATTCGGTCCGTACGTCCCGCAGCAGGGCCAACACCTGGGCCTGGACGGTGACATCGAGGGCGGTGGTCGGCTCGTCGGCGATGATCAGTCGGGGCTCGCCCATCAGGCCCATCGCGATCATCACGCGCTGGCGCATGCCGCCGGAGAACTCGTGCGGGCGCTTGGCGACCCGCTGTTCGGGGTTGATGATGCCCACCGCGCCGAGTCGGGCGACCGCTCGGGTCAGTGCCGCCGCGCGGCCGGCGCCGTGGTGCACCTCGGCGACCTCGGCGAGTTGCCGGCCCACGGTGAGCGCCGGGTTGAGCGAGGCCATCGGGTCCTGGAACACCATGGCCAGCGAGGTGCCCTTGGGCGCCTGGCGGTTCAGGTCCCGGTCGGCGAAGCGCAGGGTACGGGCGCTGACCCGGCCGGGGTGCGGGACCAGTCCGGCCGCGGCCAGCGCGGTCAGGCTCTTGCCCGAGCCGGACTCGCCGACGATGCCGACCGCCTCGCCCTCGGTGACGCTGAGGCACACATCGTGTACGGCGGTGTGTCCGGGGAAGCGCACGCGCAGGTGGTCCACGTGGAGCAGGGCCGACTCCGCCTCGGCGGCGTCTTGTTCGTCGATCGAGACGACCGGCTCGGCCTCGGGCCGGTTCGCGCCGCGACCACCGCTGGCGCCCGCGACCACCTCGCCGATCAGGCCGAAGGTGATGCCGGTCAGCACGATCGCGGCGCCGGGGCCGACCGCCGACATCGGGTCGACCATGACCCGGTCGAGTTGTTCGTTGAGCAGACGCCCCCAGTCGTAGTCGGGCGCCTGCACGCCCAGGCCGAGGAAGGACAGGCCGGAGAAGGCGACCAGGATGCCGGCGGCGACCTGGGCGACGAACAGCGCGACCGGTTCGGCGATGTTGGGCAGGATGTGCCGCACGATGATCCGGAACCGGCCGACGCCCAGGATCCGCGCCGCGGCCACATAGTCGGTGCCGGCGATGGAGGCGGTCAGGTTCTGCACGAGCCGGGCGGTGGCCGGGGCCGCGCCCAGGCCGATGGCGAAGGCGGCGGAGAAGGTGCCGACGCCGAAGATGACCGCGAGGAAGAGCACGAACAGCAGGCCGGGGAAGGCCACGAGCAGGTTGACCGTCGCGGTGATCAGCCGGCCGGCGCGCCGGCCGAGCACCGCCGGGAGCACACCCAGGATCAGCCCGCCGAGCACCGCGATCAACGTGGCGAACAGGGTCAGTTCGAGGGTGAGTCGGGTGGCCACCACCACCCGGGCGGCGATGTCGCGACCGAGCGCGTCGGTACCGAACAGGTGCTCGGAGCCGCTGTGTCGGCCGATCGCGTCGGTGTCGATCCGGTCGGCGGTGTCGCCGGCCAGCATCGGGCCGAAGATCGCCACGAGCAGGATCAGGGAGCTGAGGATCGCCGTGGCGATCCCCATCGGGGTGCGCAGCGCCTCGCGCAGTCTAGGGGCCTTGGACATCGTCAGCTCCCGCGAATCGTGGACTTGGGGTCGGCGACGGCGACGGCGAGGTCGACCGCGAAGTGGATCGCGAGCGCGGCGGCTCCGTAGACGAGCACGATGCCCTGAACGAGCGGATAGTCCTTCTGCAGGATCGCCTGGACGATGGTCATGCCCAGGCCGGGCCAGGCGAAGACGTTCTCGATCAGCACGGTGCCCGCGAGCAGGCTGCTGAGGATCAGGCCGCCGAGGGTGAGCGAAGAGGTGAGCAGGTTCGGCAGCGCGTGCCGCAGGTAGAGCAGGCGGGTCGGCAGCCGTTTGGCGCGGGCGGTGCGCATGTAGTCGGTCTCGAACACGCGCAGCGCCTCGACCCGAACGATCCGCGACAGCGCGGCGATCGGGGTGATGGCCAGGGCCAGTACGGGCAGCACGTAGGAGTCGGGCCCCTCGCGCAGCGCCACCGGGAACCAGCCGAGGCTGACGCCGAACACCGAGGCCAGGCCGACGGCGAGGAGGAATTCCGGGATGGCCACGATCGCCCCGGTCGAGGAGGCGAAGGCCAGTTCGCTGCGTCGGCGGCGGCCGTTGAGGGTGAACACGGCCATCGCCATGCCCAGCGGGATGGACACCACCATGACCAGGATGAACGCGTAGATCGCGATCTCCAGGGTGGCGGGGAGCCGGTCGCCGATCATGCTCGACACCGAGACCCGGGCGGTGATCGATTCGCCGAGGTCGCCGTGGAAGAGCCCGCTCACGAAGTGTTTGTACTGGGTGATCAGCGAGTCGTTGAGGCCCAGTTGTTCCTTGCGGGCGGCGACCGCCTCGGGGGTGGCGTTCATCCCCAGGGCGCCGCGGACGGGGTCGCCGGGGACGAAGTGGATCATCGCGAACGCGGCGGTCACCAGAGCGGCCAGCGAGACCACCAGGCGACCGGTGCGCCGCAGGAAGAAGGAGGTCCAGGGGCCGAGACGGAAGTCCATGACCCGGCCGGACAGGGTTGCGGTGCTCATCGGCCACCGACCTTGTGCAGGGAGGACGGCACCACGCCGCCACCGTCGAGTTCGAAGCTGTAGCCCCGAACGAAATAGGGAGTCATCGAGTCCACGAACGTCACCACGTCGCCGCGCTTGATCAACTCGGATTCGGCGGCCGTCCATTCGGGACAGCCGGTGGTGTCGGGCTTGGCCATCGCCTCGCCCACGAGGCGCTGGTATTCGGGGTTGTCGAGCGATCCGAAGTTGAGCCCGTCGGGGGGCTTGGCCCCGCTGAAGAACGGGATGGCCTGGTCGGGCGTGGTCACCGAGAGCGGCGCCCACGCGACCTCCCACTGGCCACCCATCAGGACCGAGGCGTTGGTCGACGCGGTGGTCGGCTGAGTGCTCACCTTCGCCCCGAACGACTGCCACTGCTTGACCGCCAGTTCGACGGCCGAGACGAGTTGGGTACCGAAGACGGCGGGATACGGCATCGAGATCGACAGTTGTTTGCCGTCCTTGCTCCAGCGCCCACCGACCTTCTTCCACCCGGCCTCGCGCATCAGCGCCGCGGCCTGCGCCACGTCGTGCGGCGGGAGGTTGCCGGTGACCGAGTCCTCGGTACAGGGTGGGCTCATCGTGATCCCGAGCCGCAGCGGGGCCATGCCCTTGCCGCCGGTGGCCACCGCGCCGATCTGCTTGAGGTCGAGCGCGGACAGCAGGGCCCGGCGCACCCGGACGTCGGCGGTGACCCGGTTCGGTGCCTCGTTGAAGATCAGCATCCCCATCGGGTCCCGCTCGATCACCGCCTTGACCCCGGCGGCGCTGAGCCGGCCCCGGTCGGGGCCCATCACCGACGCGATGTCGAGTTGCCCGCCGAGCAGCAGGTTGGTCCGGGTCGACTCGTTGCCGACGACCTTGAAGACCACCCGATCCGGCGACCCGGTGTTGTCGACGCCGTCCGGCCCCCAGGTGTAGCCGGGGCGCTTGACGAAGGTGAAGTGGTCGCCCGCGACCACCTCGCTCAGCAGGTAGGGGCCGGTGCCGTCGGAGGTGCGCGCCAACTTGCCGGAGTCCTTGAGCGAGGAGGGGCACACCAGGCGCAACATCGAGGTGCTGCGGATCAGGAACGGGGTCGGCAGGGACGCCTTGAGGGTCACCGTGTTGGCCACGTCGTCGGCGGTGGCGGTGACCCCGGGGGGCACCATCAGGCCGTACAGCGGCGACTTGTTGGCCGGATCGACGATGTAGTTGTACTGGGCGGCGACATCGGCCGCGCTCAGCCGCGCGCCGTTCGCGCACGTCACGTCGCGCCGGAGGGTGAAGGTCGCCGAGTTCGCGTCGGCGGTCCACTTCTCCGCGACGCCGGAGACGATCCGCCCGTCGGAGCGGACGTTGATCAGCGCGTCGTACGAGAAGCGGTTCATCATGACCGCGAACGACGTCAGCGTGGTCATGGGGTTCAGGTCGTTGGGGTCGCTGGGGATCGCGACGGTGACGGTGTCGCCGTCCCCCGAACTCCCGCCCGCGCCGGTCCCGCCGCACCCGGCGGCGAACAGGCCCAACGCGAGCGCCGCGGCGGCCCCGCGCGAGGCCCGTCTCATCGCGCGCCTCCGCTACAGGAGTCGACGTCGACCCGCTCGGCACCGGACGTGGCGGCCGGCTCGCCGACCACCACCCGGGGCAGCGCGCGGGTCATGTGCACGAAGCGCGCCCGGTCACCGTCGCCGACGAAGGCGTACTGGTCGTGCTGCCCGCCCTTCGCCTCGACGGCGATCAGCGTGCGGGCGTCGCGGGCCACCAGTTCGGTCGTCCGGACGCTCTCGCCCATCATCTCGGCCGCGGTGCCCAGGGTGCGCATGGTCAGCTCGAAGCCGCGCTCCGACTCGACCACGTCCATCGCCAGTACCTGCGACGCGTAGCGACCGACGAAAAAGCGCGCGTCCACCACCGGCGGGTCGACGGGCGGCACCACGGGCTCGGGCATGGCGACGCCCGCGGCGCTCGCCAACACCTCTCGGACCAGCTCGTACATCACGCCCAAGTCGCCGCCGTTGGTCAGGATCGCGATCGAGACGCCGCTTTCGGGGGCCACTCGCAGGATCGCGGCCTGGCCGAGGGTGCCGCCGTCGTGGCCGATCACCGGGCCGCCCGCCCAGTCGAACAGATTCCAGCCCAGGCCCCACGCGGTGCCGACCGCGCCGATGTCGGGCACGTCCACCTGCGACTCGCGCATGGCCAGAGCCGACGCCTCGGACAGCAGGCGGGTGCCGTCCGGCAGCAGGCCGCGCGCGACGTGCGCGGCGGCGAACGCGACCAGGTCGGTCGCGGTGGTGGCCAGCGTCGAGCCGGCCGGCGCGTTGGAGCGGGGCAGCTGCCATACCGGCGCCTTCACGCTCGTCCCGTCGGGGCCCTCCACGTGCCCGATCGCCACCCGGTGCAGGATCGCCTCGGCGGCGCCGGTCGCCACCCGGGTCAGTCCGAGCGGGACGGTGATCCGCTCGCGCAGCGTGGCCTCCCACGTCTGCCCGGTCAGCACCTCGACGATCCGACCGAGGGCGACGTATCCGCTGTTGCAGTAGGAGAACATCTCGCCGGGCGCGAACAGTCGCCCGCCGTGGTCGGCCAGATGCCCGACCAGCCCCGCCACCGCGTCGTCACCGGGACCGAAGTCCTCGAACAGGTCGCCCTCGAACCCCGCGGTGTGGCACAGCAGTTGACGAACCGTCACGCTCGCCGCGGCAGCCTCGTCGAGCAGCTTGAAGTCGGCGAGGTAGGTGCGCACCGGTGCGTCGAGGTCGAGCACGCCCTCGTCGACCAGCTGCATGATCAGCGTCGCCGTCCACACCTTGGTGATCGAACCGACCTGGAAGATCGACTCGGTCGTGGCCGGGTACGCGATCTCCGTGTCGAGCACGCCGGTGGCGGCCGCGACCGTCTCGTCGCCCATTCGTACCGCGACGCTCGCGCCGGGGATATTGCCACGCTTGGCCAGCTCGCCGAGACGGGTCGCTAGGTACTCGGGAGTCGGCAGCACCCGGGCAGCGGCCCCGGGCACATCGGATCGTCCCATCGTGGGATACCTCCTCGGAAGGCGGCGGCGAGTGCCGCAGAGGACGATCACGGTAGGCAGCGTCACAAACCCCCGAATCGTCGTCCCGGACGAAGAACGGTCGGCGAACCTGTCCGAATCACCGACGCCGAGTCATACCGCGGAGGACGATGCTCGGCAGGGGCCGCCGCGGGTCGTGAACCGGACCGACCGCGGTCGCACGACACGCGCGCACCACCTTCTCGCGGGCGACCCGACCGACCACGGACCCACCCGCACCGCCTCCCCTGGCACCCCACATCGGCGCCGAACGGCAACCACCACCGGCGACCGGCCCTTCGGGGCATCCGACCACCCATACGGAGCGGACATGAGCACCGATCGAGAGCCGGTAGAGCCCACACAGCGCATCCGGGCGATCTTCGACGCGGCCCGGGTCGACGGTTTCCTGCACGTACGCGACCTCGACACCGCCGACGAGGTCGCCTACCAGGCCGACGACCCGGTCGTGCTCGCGTCGGTCCTGAAGGTGCCGATCGTCCTGGAGTACGCCCGCCAGGCCGCCGACGGCCGGCTCGACCGGGCCGGCCGGCACCTGGTCACCGCCGCCGACCGCGAGGGCGACGGCATCGGCACCGACGGCTGTATGTACGACGTGGAGATGAGCGCGCGCGACCTCGCCTTCATGATGATCACCCAGAGCGACAATGCGGCGACCGACATCGTGCTGCGCCTGGTCGGCCGGGACAACGTGCGGGCCACCCTCGACGCGCTGGACTGCCGAGACACCTCCGTCACCGGCTGCAAGGACCTGTTCGAGTCGGTGCTGAACGACCTGGGTGTCGACCCGAGCGGCAACGTCGACGAGCAGGTCGCCCGGGCCACGCCCGAGCAGATCCGCGCGCTGACCGTGCGCGACCCGAAGCGCACCGCCGCGACCACCCCGCGCGAGATCACCAAGCTGCTCGCCGCGATCTGGCGGGACGAGGCGGGCTCCGCCGAGGCCTGCGCCGAGGTGCGCGACATCATGGGCCGGCAGATCTGGCCGCACCGGCTCGCGTCGGGATTCGCGGACGAGATCCGGGTCTCCGGCAAGACCGGCACCCTGTGGGGCGTGCGCAACGAGGTCGGCGTGGTCGAGTACCCCGACGGCAAGCGCTACGCGGTGGGCGTGTTCCTGCGCCTGGAGTCGCTGGGCTTTCGCGCGCCCGCGGCCGATGCCTCGATCGGGCTCGCGGCCCGCGCGGCGATCGACCACCTGCGCGCCTGATGACCGGGGTCGGGTCCGGCGGCGCGTGCCCTGTCGCCGGGCCCGATACCCCGACCCGCGTCCCGACCCGTCGGCCGGCCCTCACGGCGGGTCAGGACGCGGGCTCCTCCAATGTGCGGGCCACGTACACGGTGTTGGTGGCCGTACCGCCCTGGAGCGGGTTGTCGAAGTCGACGACGTGCGCGGCCGAGTCGGCGAAGACCTCGCCGAGCACCGCGCCGAACTCCAGGTCCGGCGGGTCGTTGGACCACAGCGCGAACACCCCGCCCGGACGCAGCCGATCGGCCAGCGCGCGCAGCCCGGCGGGCCGGTACAGCGCGGCGTGGCTCGGGTGCAGCACGTGGCGCGGGGAGTGGTCGACGTCCAGCAGGATCGCGTGGAAGCGCCGACCCGGCTCCCGCGGATCGAACCCGCGCGCCTCGCCCGCCAGTGCGAAGAAGTCGCCCTGGACCAGCCGGCAGCGGGGATCACCCGCGAGGCCGGCGCCGAGCGGGACCAGGCCGCGCCGGTGCCAGTCGATCACCTCGCCGAGCGCGTCGACCACGATCAGGTCGCGTACGCGCGGATCGTCCAGCGCCGCGCGAGCGGTGTAGCCCAGGCCCAGACCGCCCACCACGACGTCGAGTTCGACGTCGGGCAACTCGGCCAGGCCCAGCCGGGTCAGCGCGATCTCGCCCGCCGTGAACAGGCTGGACATCAGGAACTCGTCGCCGAGCTTGACCTCGTGCACGTCCTCGCCGGAGACCGGGTCGCGCCTGCGGCGCAGACTGATCTCGCCCATCGGCGTCGTCCGCCAGTCGAGTTCCTCGAAACGCGCGCTCATCCGTGCACCCTCAACCGTGTCGATACCATCCACCGGCCGCGCCGGTGGGCGGAAGCCTATGGTTTCGGGCGCCCCGCCGCCGTCGGGCTCGCCGTCGGGCGGGGCGGCCGGGGCGGCGATCAGCCCCAGGCGGCGCGTTCGGCCTCGCGCGGGGCGAGCACGGTGGTCGTGGTCGGCGCGTCGAACACCCGTACCGGCCGCCGAGCGTCCCACGGTTCCCAGCCGGGATCACCGGTCTTGGCGAACCGCACCCAGGCGGCGTGCATCTCGTCGGCGAGGGACTGCGGCGGCGCGTCGCCGGTGAGCGAGGTCCACGCGCCGGAGTCGAGCCCATCGAAGACGAACGGCAACTCCATCGCGTGCGCGGCGCCGAGGTCGCGCACCGGGCTGCGCCAGGCGAACTCGTAGACGTGGGTGGTGACTCCACGATCCAGGCGGGCATCCGCGAGGCGGTTGATCGGTAGCCGGACCAGGAGATCCGTGGCCAACGCGCCGAGCAGTTCGCCGCGCCCGGCGCCGGGTCGCGCCGCCCGGTACGCGGCCAGGATCCGCCGGCCGATCCGGAACTTCAGCCGCGCGCCCGCGAACAACACCGGCCCGACCCGATCGAGCAGACCGGTGGGCACGAACCACAACCGGTATTCCTCGGTGTTCGAACCGAGCAGCAACCCGATGCCGGAGCCCGCGCCGGCCGGCAGCGCCGCCTGTGGGTGGGCGGGCACCAGGTCGTCGCCGATCGCCAGGGCGAACCCCGCGCCGCCGGTCATCGGTGTGCCGCCGGCGGTGACCGCCTGTTCGGCGGCGACCAGTTCGTCCGGCGGCACCTCGGCGAACGCCGCCCGGGTCTCGGCACGGCCCAGCCTCTTGGCCACCAGCGCGGTGATCCGCCCGGCCTTCGCGGGCGGCAACGCGTCCGGCATCCCGCTCTGCAGGATCGCGCGCGCGAACAGCGCCTCGGCGTCCGGGTGCGCGACCAGCGCCCCGAGCAGGATCGATCCGGCGGACTCGCCGAACACGGTCACCCGCGCCGGATCGCCGCCGAAGGCCGCGATCTCCGCCTGTACCCAGCGCAGCGCCGCGACCACGTCGGCGAGGCCGACATTGCGCGGCGCGCCGTCGAGCACGGAGAAACCCTCCGACGCCAGCCGGTAGTTCACTGCGACATACACCACGCCGTCGCGAGCGAACGCCGCGCCGTCGTAGCCGGGCAGCGCGTTCGCCCCGTGCGCGAGCGAGCCGCCGTGCACCCACACCATCACCGGCAGCCCGCTCGCGTCGGCCGGCGCCCAGATGTTGAGGTTGAGGTATTCGTCGCCCTCGATCACCACCGTCGGCAGCAGTTCCCCCAGGGCTCCCCGGTACGGCGCCTGCGGCGCGGTCGGGCCCATCGTGTCGGCGTCACGCACGCCGGCCCAGCCCGGGTGCGCGACCGGCCGCTCGAAGCGCGACTCCCCCACCGGAGCAGCGGCGTACGGAATGCCCAGCCAGCGGTGGACGCCGGCGGCCAGGGCCACGCCCCGAAGCGATCCGGCGGAGATCGTCACCGTGGTCCGCCCCTGCTCGGCTTCCGGGGGAACGCTCATGACTGGCCATCCGATCCGCGGGTCGGCCCGCTCGACGATTCCGGCAGATCGGCCGAGGGTAGCGAAGCGGGCCGCCGCGAGGTCGCGGACGTCCGGCGCTCGGGCGGCACCGGAACGGGCTCTACCACTTCGGATTTTCCACGCATTCCGGCCACACGCACCATCGTTCGCTGACACTGTGTTGCCGGGTGGACACCGACCGCCATGCCCGGTCGATCACACCCCGACCGAAACGTTCGCGAAGTGGGAAGGGATCGACGTGAGTTCACACGAAACGCACACGACCAGCCTGTATCCGGAAGTGGACGAGGCGACCTTGGCACAGTTGGTCGAGGCGTTGGAGAGCGGGGACACCACACGGCTCGCGCCCGCGCGGGCCGCCGAGATCGAGGAGGCCCGGGCGCTGGTCCGGTTCAGCCCGGTGCGGGTGCCCGGTGCGGGCGGCACCGAACTGGACGGCGCGCTCTGGCTGCACCCCGGGGGCCGGGCTCGGCCGGTGGTCGTGATGCCGTCCCCGTGGACGCACTTCGGCTGGCTCCTCTACGTGGCCCAGGCAACCCGGTTCGCGCTCAGGGGATATCACGTACTGGCCTACACCGCACGGGGGTTCGGCCTGTCCAAGGGCAACGTCGAGGTGGCCGGCCCGCTCGATGTCCAGGACGGTATCGCGGCGCTCACGTACGTGTTGTCCCGGATCGAGGGTGAGACCTCCGGCGTCGGCTTCCTCGGCGACTCGTACGGGTCGGGCATCAGTCAGTTGGTGGCCGCGCACGATCCCCGGGTGACGGCGGTGGTGGCCCTGAGCACGTGGGGCGACCTGGGCGCGGCGTTCTACGAGAACGAGACCCGGCACATCGCCGCGGTGGAGACCCTGCGCAAAGCCGCGGACGAGAAGCGGCTCAGCGAGGACACCCGCACCCGGTTCGACAACGTGCGCGACAACGAGGACATCGAGGGCACCCTGGAGTGGGCCAGGGAGCGCTCGCCCATCCACCACATCGAGGCGATCAACAATCGTGAGCAACCACTGCCCGTCCTGTTCGCGAACGCGTGGCACGAGACGTTGTTCCCGACCAACCAGCTGCTGACCATGTTCAACGCGCTGACCGGCCCCAAACGCCTCCTGCTGTCCATCGGCGACCACTCCGGGCCGGAGATGTCGGGCATCATCGGCCTGCCGAACCGGATCTGGGAGGACGCCCACCGGTGGTTCGACCACCACCTCCTGGGTGTCGACACCGGCATCGACCTCGAGGACGAGGTGGTCACCGAGATCATGTGGAGCAAGGCCCTGGAGGGGCAGCCGACCTGGGGCGCGGTCACCGGACGCACCGAGCGGCTGTACCTGTCCGCGCCGCAGAACGGCGGCGACGGCATCCTGTCCGACAAACCCGGCGCCGGCGGGGAGGTCACCTTCGCGGCGGGTACGGACACCCCGGCCACCGTCGCGGACAAGATCATCGGGACCGGGAACGCGGAACTGGCCGGCAACCCGAAGATCTACCCGACCGCCGAGATCAAGCGGGCGCACGCGGGCGTATGGGCCACCGCACCGCTGCCGGTGCCGGCCAAGCTGCGCGGCGTCCCCCGGCTGCACCTGACCTACACGGTCGACGCGGCCGAATCGACGTTGATCGCCTACCTGTTCGACGTCGACGCCGAGGACAACGCGCACATCATCACGCACGCGCCGTTCACTGAACTGCGCGGGGAGAGCGGCCGACCGGTCTCCGTCGACATCGCGCTTCAGGCAACCGGCTACGACGTGCGGGCCGGCCACCGGGTGATGCTGGTCATCGACACGATCGATCCGTTCTACGGCGACGCCACCGTCGCGGACAGCACGATCTCGCTCGCCCTCTCCGACGAGGATCCGTCCCACCTGGAGCTGCCGCTGAGCTGAAGCGGACACGCCGGCTGCCCGGCCCACCCGGGTCGGGCAGCCGGTGCGCAAACTTCGTGGAGACATTCTCCGTTGGGCGCAACTTCCCTGCCCGATAAGGAGTTTGACAGATTTTGCCGACCTCGCGAAGCCGCATTGTTCGGGACGCCGCGGCCGTGTGAGCGTTTGCCGATCGGGCACGAACCCGGCGGTCACGCTCGTCGGCGGTTCGCTCACGTCGCGAATACGCGTACGACGAAGGCCGGTTCGTGGTCGAGGTTTACCTTCCACTCAAGGAGCCTCGATGAATCGCAAAACGGTGACGGCCGGGACTGTCCTGGCCGTACTCGCCGGATTGGCGGTCTCCACCACCGCACAGTCGGCGTCCGCCGACCCGTCTCCCCCTCCCGGCTCGCAGGCATTGGCGGTAGCCGCCGCCGACCAGGCCGTCTCCAGCGGTCTGGACACCCTTGCCAAGGGTCCCGACGAGCAGTACCAGCGCCAGACGGTGACCCCCTGGGTCAACGGTCTCTACTCGGTCGCGTACGAACGCACCTACCACGGCCTGCCGGTCGTCGGCGGGGACGCGGTCGTGCTGGCCGACAACCAGGGCCGGGTCCGCGCGACCCAGTCCGCCACCGGTACCCGCATAGCCGCGAAGACCACGGCCACCATCGACGCGAGCGCCGCGGAGGCGACGTCGAAGGCCCGGCTCGCCGCCGTGGACAAGGTGGAATCGCACCGCCTGGTCGTCCGGGTCAAGGACGGCGTGAGCAACCTCGCCTGGGAAACCGTGGTCGTCGGCCGTACCGCGACCGCCCCCAGCCGCCTGCACGTTTTCGTCGACGCGAGCACGGGCACGGTGCTCGACCAGATCGACGACGTGAAGGCCGGCAGCGCGAACAGCCAGTGGAACGGCCCGAGTCCGCTGACCATCGACACCACCAACTCGGGCGGCACCTACTCCCTGCGCGACCCGAACCGGCCGGGCCTGACCTGCGCCGACTACAGCACCGGCACGATCTTCTCCAAGTCCACCGACTCCTGGGGCAACGGCCAGGCGTCCAGCAAGGAAACCGGCTGCGCCGACGTCATGTGGGCGGCGCAGAAGGAATGGAACATGCTGCGCGACTGGCTCGGTCGCAACGGGCACAACGGGACCGGTGGCAGTTGGCCGGTCAAGGTCGGTCTGAACGACGTCAACGCCTACTGGGACGGCTCGTCGGTCTCCATCGGCCACAACCAGGCCAACCAGTGGATCGGCTCGATGGACGTCGTGGGCCACGAATTCGGCCACGGTATCGACCAGTTCACCCCCGGCGGCGCCGGGACCGAGCCGGGTCTGGGCGAGGCCACCGGCGACATCATGGGTGCGCTGACCGAGGCGTACACCAACGAGCCCTCCCCGTACGACACCCCCGACTACACCGTCGGCGAAGCGGTGAACCTGGTCGGCCAGGGCCCGATCCGCTACATGTACAAGCCGTCCACCAACGGCGACCCCGACTGCTACAGCTCCTCCATTCCCAACACCGAGGAGCACGCGGCGGCCGGACCGCTCAACCACTGGTTCTACCTGCTCGCCGAGGGCACCAGCCCGGGCGGCGGCAAGCCGACCAGCCCGACCTGCAACAACACCACCCTCACCGGCGTGGGCATCCAGCAGGCCGGCAAGGTCTTCTACGGCGGCATGCTGCTCAAGACCAGCGGCATGACCTACAAGAAGTACCGCACGGCCACGCTCAGCTCGGCCAAGACGCTCGACCCGACCTGCGCGCTGTTCACCAAGACCAAGGCCGCCTGGGACGCGATCAGCGTGCCCGCGCAGACCGGTGACCCGACCTGCACCGGCGGTCCCGCGCAGAACGACTTCTCCATGAGCTTCAACCCGAACTCGGGTACCGTACAGCCCGGTTCGTCGATCACCGCGACCCTGGGCACGACCGTCACCTCGGGTAACGCGCAGTCGGTCTCGCTGACCGCGGCCGGGCAACGTCACCGTGGCCCTGAGCCCGAACCCGATCCAGTCCGGCGCCTCCTCGACGCTGACCGCGACGGCCGCGGCGGGCGCCGCGAACGGCACCTACGTGATCACCGTCACCGGTACCGGGCCCAACGCCACACACACCGCCCAGTACACCCTGACCGTCGGCACCGGCGGCCCGGGCGGCGACGCGATCAAGAACGGCGGCTTCGAGGACGGCACCGCCAACTGGACGCAGAGCGCGAACGACATCACCAACAGCTCGCAGAACGCGGCACACGGCGGCACCTGGTACGCGTGGATGATGGGCTACGGCTCCACCGCCACCGAGACCCTGTCGCAGTCCAACGTCGCGATCCCCAACACCGCCGCACCCACGCTGAAGGTGTGGATCAAGACCACGACCCAGGAAACGGGGTCCACGGTCTACGACACGCTCAAGGTGCAGATCAACGGCACCACCCTCGCCACCTACTCCAACGTCGGCGCCACCGGTGCCTACGTGCAGCGCACGGTGAACCTGAGCGCCTACAAGGGCCAGACGGTCACCCTGCAGTTCGCGGGCGCCGAGGACTCGTCGCTGACCACCACGTTCCTCGTGGACGACGTGACGATCTCCTGACCGCGCGCGGCCGATGACGGCCCTGCTTCCGGCGCCCCACGCCGGGAGCAGGGCTTTCGGGCGTACCGAGCGTGTTCGCGGGTTTGGTCGCCCGCCGATCCGGCGACCATCTCGCCCACGGTGGCCGTCCCCCGCGCGGGCGGGCGCGCGGCGGCCGGACCGCTACGCCGCGCGTCTGGAGAACGATGGCCTCGAATCAGTCCGTGCCCTGGGTCGGCGCGTGGCGGGTGCTGCGCAATCCGCGGATCTGGGTGGGCCCGTCGATCATCGTCGGCCTGCTGGCCTTCCTGCTGTCGATGCTCTACATGGGCGGCATCCTCGATCCGCGCGGGGACCTGCGCAAACTGCCGATCGGCGTGGTCGACGCGGATCGCGGCGCCGGGGACGGCACGCCGAGCCTGGGCTCGCGGATCACCGCCGGGATCGCGGCCTCCCCCGGCGGCGCGGTGTCGTGGAAGCGGCTGGACGAGGCGGCGGCCCGCCGGGACCTGGCCTCGGGCAAGCTGTACGGGGCGATCCTGGTGCCGGCCGGCTTCACCGCGTCGGTGGCGGCACTGAACACGCCCGCGCCCAACCCGCCCGCACCGACCCGCCCGACGATCCTGGTGCTGACCAACCCGGGCGTGGGCAGCCTGGCCTCGTCGCTGGCCACGTCCATCGCGCAACAGGCCGTGCACGGCGCGTCGTTGCAGCTCGGCGCGACGCTGAGCGCGAGCACGCCGACCGGGCCGGACACCGCCGGCCGGCTGCTGCGCGCCGATCCGATCGCCGCCGTCGTGACGGTCGGCCACGGCATCGGCCCCCGCACCGGCCTGGGTCTGACCGCGTTCTACTACACGCTGCTCCTGGTGCTCGCGGGTTTCCTGGGCGGCAACATCATCGGCAACATGGTCGACGTCGCGCTGGGCTACGTGGCGAGCGAGATCGGCCCGTGGCGTACCGAGCGACCACTGGTGCACATCACCCGTACGCACACCCTCGCGGTCAAGTGCACGATGTCGGCGGTGTTGTCCATGCTGACCGCCACCCTGATCATGGTGGCCACCGTCGGGATCCTGGACATGGACGCCGCGCACCTGCCGCTGCTCTGGCTCTTCTCGGTCTGCGCGACCACCGCGGTCGGTATCGGCGTCCAGGCGATCAACGCGGCCTTCGGCGGAATCGGCCAGTTGGTGAGCATGTTCGTGTTCATCGTGCTGGCGCTGCCCTCGTCCGGCGCGACCATCCCGCTCCAGGCGCTGCCGCCGTTCTACCGGGTGTTGTCGGTCTTCGAGCCGATGCGCCAACTCGGCGACGGTGTCCGGGCCATCCTGTATTTCGACGCCCGCGCCGACGCGGGACTGACTCGGGCCTGGATCGGGATCGGGTTCGGGATCGTCGCCGGACTGGTCTTCGGTTTCGCGATGACCACCTACTACGACCGCAGACAACTGCACCGCATCCCACCGAAGACCGAGTAGTCGGCGGCGGGTCCGGCTCGGCTCAGGCCGCCCGGTGCAACTCCCTGAGCATCGCAGAGATGTCCGCGTGCCCGCCCTCCACGCTCCGCAACCCGGCGATCAGCGTGTCGACGGCCAGTTGCACGATGTCGTCGACGGGGACGTCGCCGTGGGCCAGCCAGTCCAGGCTGATCTCGTCCAGGTATCCCACCCAGCCGCGCAGCGCCGCGCGCAGGATCGGCGGCGGTGGTGTCTCGGATTCGAGGTCGAACAGTTCCAACACCAGGTCCACACCCGCCTGCCGGGCGGACTCGAAGATCCGCCGCACGTCCGCGTCGCCCAAGCCGGGGCGCATGAAGCCGATGAACGTCTGGGTGTGGCTGCCGATGTACTCGAAGTGGCGCCGGACCATGCCGTACAGGCGCGCCTCGGCGGTGACCTCGTCGGGGCGGGCGCGCTGGTACTCCTGGATGTCCCGGGCCACCTGGCCGAGCGCCTCCAGGTAGATCCCGCGCTTGTCCTTGAAGTAGTAGAAGAGCAGGCCGTGCGCGACACCCGCGGCGTCGGCGATGTCGGCGATGAAGATGTCCTCGTAGGGCCGCTCCGAGAAGAGCGCGACCGCCGCTTCGAGCAGTTGCCGACGGCGCTCGCCGCGCCGACCGGTGCCGGGGCCCGTGCCCGTGCCCAGCCGGTTCGACGTGCGCTTCTTCGCCGGCGCGACCGCCGCCGCGGCGCGCTTGCCGGCTCGCGGTCGAGCCGCCTTTTCCTCTGCTCCCTCAGCCATTCGTCGAGCATATCGAGCCGCGCGGAGTCGTCCGCATGAACTCTTTGACTTGAAATCAAAGTCTGGTTAACGTTGCGGCCACATCGACGGACGGCGTCCGGCCGAGGTGGCTCGACGACGCGCTCCATGCCGCTCGGTGCCCCTCGGCCGGTGCCGCTCGGCGCCGCACGACGACGCCGCACGACGACGGCGCGTGACCAAGACAATGGGGAGTGCCGATGACCGTGGCAGACGTGGACGTGCTGGTGGTGGGCGCCGGTCCGGCGGGTCTGAGTACCGCCGTGCTGCTCGGGCGACTGGGCATCTCGACCCGGGTCGTCGAGCGCCGGGCGGCCGGCTCCGCCCACCCCAAGGCGCACGTGGTCAACGCCCGCACGATGGAGCTGTTCCGTCAGTGGGGCGTCGCCGACGAGGTACGCGACGCCGCGCTGCCGCTCGACCGGGGCATCGGCGTCGGGTGGGTGACCCGACTGACAGGGATCGAGATCGGTCGGATCACCGCGGCCGACGCGCCCGACGAGTGGGACAGGATGTGCGCCGATTCGAGCGAGGCGCTGGTGTCCTGCCCACAGGACCGGATCGAGCCGATCCTGCTCGCGGCGGCCCGGCGACTCGGCGTACGGGTGGACTTCGGCGTCGAGGCGACCGGGCTCGGGCAGACCCCGGCCGGCGTCGACGTGCGGGTGCGGCGCGCGGCGGACGGCGGTACGGAGACGGTGCGGGCCCGCTACGTGGTGGCCGCCGACGGGGCCCGCAGCCCGGTCCGCGAACTCCTGGGCATCGGCAACGACGCGGTCGCCCCGGTCGGACACCTGCTCAACGCCTATGTCGACGCCGACCTCGGCCCGTACACCGGCGACCGGCCGTACGCGCTGTGGTGGATCCTCAACGCCCGAACGCAGGGCGCGATGATCGCCCTCGACGGCAAACGGCGCTGGACCTACAACTTCGCGTTCGACCCGGAGCGGGAGAGCATCGCCGACTACCCGCCCGAGCGCTGCGCGGGGCTGTTCCGCGAGGCGGTGGGCGTGCCCGACCTCGCGGTCACGGTGCGCAGCGTGCTGCCGTGGAAGCTGGAGATCGCCATCGCCGAGCGGTTCCGGGCCGGCCGGGTCTTCCTCGTCGGCGACGCGGCGCACCGCTTCCCGCCCACCGGCGGCTTCGGGATGAACACCGGCATCCAGGACGCGCACAACCTGGCCTGGAAACTGGCCGCCGTACTGCGGGGGTGGGCGGGCGAGGAACTGCTCGCCGGCTACGAGGACGAGCGTATGCCGGTGGCCCGGGTCAACGCCGCGCAGAGCATGCGCAACGCGGAGCGGATGGCGGGCACCGGCGCGCTGTTCACCGATCCCTCGGTGTTGGCCTCGATCGAGGACGCCGCCGGGAAGGACCTGCGCGCCGCGCTGGCCGCGGGGATCCCGGCGCAGCGGGACCACTTCCTGTTCCAGGGGCAGACGTTCGGGCACGTGTACCGGTCGGCGGCGGTGGTGCCCGACGGCACGCTCGCGCCGCGCTCGACGGTCGCGGAGTACCGGATGGAGGCGCACCCCGGCGCGCTCGCGCCGCATACGTGGTTCCGCACGCCCGAGGGTGCGCGGCGGGCCACGGTCGACCTGTCGGCCGACACGTTCGTGCTGCTCGCGGGCGCCGAGGGGCGGGCCTGGGTCGAGGCGGCCGACGTCGCCTCGCGTCGGCTCGGCGTACCGATCGCGGCGTTTCGGGTCGGCGCGGACGGCGACCTGGTCGCGGAGGCGGACGGGTGGCGACACGTGTGGGGGATCACCCCGCACGGGTGCGTACTGGTCCGCCCCGACGGCCATGTCGCGCTGCGTGTGCCGGGCGCGGGAGCGGACGGTGTGGCGGACCTGATCCCGGCACTGCGCGCCGTCCTCGGCCGCCGCGCCGAGGCGGAAGCCCCGGCCGACACCCTCGATCCGGCCGATCCCGCCTTCCCCTGAACGGCTTTCCCACCACACCGAGAGGGATACGACGATGACTCCCAAGCTGCGCCTGGCGCACACCGTGTTGCAGACCAACCGCAAGCCCGAGATGTGCGACTGGTACGTGCGCGCGCTCGACGCCCACGTGGTGCACGAGACCGAGATGATCACCTTCCTGACCTTCGACGAGGAGCACCACCGGCTCGGCCTGATCGCCGCCCCGGTCCCGTTCGAGGAGCGCACGCCGATGACCGTCGGACTCGCGCACACCGCCTACACGTTCGCGAGCCTCGCCGACCTGCTCGACCGGTTCGCCGTGCTGCGCGCGGCCGGTGTCCGCCCGCACGTGTGTGTCGCGCACGGCCCGACCACCTCGCTGTACTACCGCGACCCCGACGGCAACACGGTCGAGTTGCAGATCGACAACTTCGCCGGCGCCGAGGAGACCACCGCATACCTCACCGGGCCCGAGTTCACCGCCGATCCGGTCGGTCCGGCGTTCGACCCCGACCGACTGCTCGCCGACTACGAGCGTGGTGTCCCGATCGCCGAACTCACCACGCGGACCTGGGCGGCGGCCGGAGCCGTACACAGCCACCCGCTGCTCGCGCTGACCGGCGACGAACCCGCCCGACCGGTATCCGCCGAATGACCGCCATCTCCGTCGACCCGCCGCGTCGACCCGGGGCGCCGACCGCCCCGCGGGCATCGGCCGACGCCGCTGCCCGCGGTGACCGCAGCGCGTCCGACGACCGGTTCGGCGCGCCGGACGGGCGGGTCCTGCTGTCCGGCGTGCAGGCCCTGGTTCGGCTGATCCTGGACCAGCGCCGGGCCGACGCCGCCGCGGGGGCGAACACCCGGGCCTACGTATCCGGCTATCAGGGCTCGCCGTTGGGCACCGTCGACCTGGAGTTCGCCGGGCAGTCCCGGCTCCTCGACGAACTGGGGATCGTCTTTCGGCCCGGCGTCAACGAGGAGTTGGCGGCGACCGCCGTCGCGGGCAGCCAGCTCGCCGCCGGGCACGACGACGGCACGGTCGACGGCGTCCTGGGCGTCTGGTACGGCAAGTCGCCGGGCGTCGACCGCGCCGCCGACGCGATCCGGCACGGCAACCTGGTCGGCACCGGGTCGACCGGCGGCGTACTGATGCTGGTCGGCGACGATCCGGCGGCCAAGTCCTCCACCGTGCCCGGCGCCTCGGAGGCACTGCTCGCCGCGCTCGGCGTACCGGTGTTCTCGGCCGGGGACATCCAGGAGCTGCTCGACCTGGGTCGGCACGCCATCGCGTGTTCGCGCGAGTCGGGCCTGTGGACCGCGCTCAAGGTGGTCACCCGGGTCGCCGACGCCACCGCGACCGTCGACGTGGGCGGCGAGCACGCGCCCGACGGGCCGCCGACCGGGCCCGGACACACGCCCGACGCGATGATGATCGGCCCACGACTGCTCGCCATGGAACGCGATCTGGTCGAGACCAGGCTCGCCCGGGCCCGCGCCTACGGCCGACGGCACGCGCTGACCCGGCTCACCTCGACGGCGCCCGACGCACGCCTCGGCGTGGTCACCGCCGGTACCGCGTACCACGATCTGCGCCAGGCCATGGATCATCTCGGCGTCGAGGACGCGCTGGTGCGGGTGCTCAAGGTGGGCATGATCCACCCGATCGACGCCGAGGCGGTGCGCGAGTTCGCGATCGGCCTCGACGAGGTGCTGGTCCTGGAGGAGAAGGGCCCGTTCCTGGAGCCGCTGGTCAAGGAGGCGTTGTACGGCGCGCCGAGTACCCCGACGGTGACCGGCAAGCACGACCCGACCGGCGCGGCACTGGTCCCGCTCGCCGGCGTGCTGGACGCGGGCGTGGTCTCCAGGGTGCTCACCACCCGGCTGCTCGCGCATCACGATCTGCCCGACCTGCGCGCCGGCGGCGAGCCGGTCCCCGCCGCCCGGCGCACGCTGCTGCCGCTGGTGAACCAGCGCACCCCGTTCTTCTGTTCGGGCTGCCCGCACAACATTTCGACGAAGGTGCCGGCCGGCACCCTGGTCGGCGCGGGCATCGGCTGCCACGGCATGGTCACGGTCAATCCGCAGGACCACGGCGAGATCACCGGCCTGAGCCAGATGGGCGGCGAGGGGGCGCACTGGATCGGCATGGCGCCGTTCCTGGCCCGGCCGCACCTGGTGCAGAACATCGGCGACGGCACGTTCGCGCACTCCGGCTCGCTGGCCGTGCGCGCCGCGGTGTCGGCGGGGGTGAACATCACCTACAAGCTGTTGTATAACGACGCCGTCGCGATGACGGGCGGCCAGACCGCCCAGGGCCGGCTGTCGGTGCCGGCGATCACCCGCCTCCTGGAGGCCGAGGGGGTGCGCCGGATCGTGATCACCACCGAGGACGTGAAGCGGTATCGGCGGGTTCGCCTCGCACGCATCGCATCGGTCCGGCCCCGCGAGGAACTGGACGCGGTGCAGCGCGAGTTGGCGGCGCTGTCCGGGGTGACCGTGCTGATCCACGACCAGTTGTGCGCGATCGAGAAGCGCCGCAAGCGCAGGCGTGGCGAACTCGCCGATCCGGCCGAGCGGGTGTTGATCAACGAGGCGATCTGCGAGGGCTGCGGCGATTGCGGCGCCACGTCGGGCTGCCTGTCGGTCGAGCCGGTGCCGACCGAGTTCGGCCGCAAGACCCGGATCCACCAGTCCTCCTGTACCAAGGACTTCTCCTGTCTGCGCGGCGACTGCCCGGCGTTCCTGACCGTCCGGCCCGGGCGCAGCCGCTCCCGGCCGGCCGGGTCGTCCAAGCCGTCCGGGCCCGCCGCGCCCGCCGGCCGACTGCCCCACCCGCCCGAACTGCCGCTCCCGCAGCCGCGCGTGGGCACCGACGACCTCCGGATTCGCCTGGTCGGCATCGGCGGCACCGGGGTGGTCACCGTCGCCCGGGTCCTCGGCGCCGCGGCGGCGCTGGCCGGTCTGCACACCGCCGGGCTTGACCAGACCGGACTGAGCCAGAAGGCCGGTCCGGTGGTGTCCGACCTGCGGATCTCGGCCGCGCCGGTAACCGGCTCGGCAACCGTGTCGACCGGTGGTGTCGATCTGCTGCTCGGCCTCGACGTGCTCGGCACCGCGGCGGCGGCCAACCTGGCCAACGCGAACCCCGAACGCACGGTGGCCGTGATCGACACCGGCCTGGCCCCGACCGGCCGGATGGCCACCGACGTCACCACACCCGCGCCCGATCCCGCCGCCGCCCTCGCGGTGATCGACGCACACACGCGGGCGGCGGACAACATCCGGATCGACGCGCGCGATCTCGCCGAGCGGGTCTTCGGCGACCACCTGCCCGCGAACGTGATCATGCTGGGCGCGGCCTGGCAACACGGCCTGCTGCCGGTCCCGTTGGCGACGATCGAGGAGGCGTTCCGGCGCAACGGCACCGCTGCCGAGCGTAATCTGCTCGCGTTCGGCTGGGGTCGCGCGGCGGTCGCCGCCCCGGAGGCGGTGGGCGAACTGCGCCGATCGCACGACGGCGAACCGCGGCTCACGGCGGTGGCCGCCGCCCTGGTCGAGCGGGTCGCCGACGCCTCGGGCGAGTTGCGCAGGCTGCTGACCATCCGGGTGCCGGAGCTGATCGCCTATCAGGACGCCGACTACGCCCGGCGCTACGTCGACGTGGTCGCCCGGGCGCACGCGGTGGCGGCCCGGCGGCTCGCGGGCGACACCGCGCCGGCCGAGGCGGTGGCCCGGGGGTTGTTCAAGCTGATGGCCTACAAGGACGAGTACGAGGTGGCCCGCCTGCATCTGGCCTGGCTGGTCGAGTCCTCCGCCGAAGAGACGTTCGCGATCCACCTGCACCCGCCGGTGCTTCGGGCCATGGGCATGAACCGCAAGATCCGCCTGGGTCCGTGGAGCACCCCGCTGTTTCGCGTGTTGTACGCCGGTCGCCGGCTGCGCGGCACCCGGCTCGACCCGTTCGGGCCCGCCGCGGTGCGCCGCACCGAGCGGGAGTTGGTCACGGAGTACATCGAGCATGTGCGCCACGCACTCGACCGGCTCACTCCCGAGACCCGGGACGTGGTCCTGGAACTGTGCGAACTCCCGGACACGGTACGCGGATACGAGCAGATCAAGCTGGCCGGCGTGGCCCGCTTCCGCGAGCGGGCCCGGGTGCTGCGCGCCCGGCTCGCCGACCCCACCCCATCGACAGCCGGAGCCGAACATGCTGCTGCACCTGGTACTCGCCACATGGAAGCCTGACGTGCGCGCCGAGGACGTCGCGGAACTCGCCGCGTCGGTGCGCCGGTTCGCCGACGACATCCCCGAAGTGCTGCTCGTCCGGGCCGGCGCCGACCTGGAGATCCAGGAGCACAACGCCGATTTCGGAATGGCGGCGGTCTTCGCGGACCCCTCGGCGCTGGGTGCCTTCGCCGCGCATCCCGCGCATCTCGCGGTGTCGCGACGGCTGGCCACGATGGTCGCCTCGGTCACCCGCCTGCAATTCTCGCTCGCCGACGACGACCCGATCATCGGCCGGCCCGACCCCGTGAAGGCGTGAGGAGCCCCATGCGTACCGCGACGATCGACGACCGCCTGCACATCCTGGTGGACGCAGGCGCGATCGACGTACACACCACGAGCGGCGGCCGGTTCGCCCCGGACCCCGACGCCGCGTTCGAGCACTGGGACCGGCTGCGGGACTGGGCGGACACCCTCGATCCGGCGCGGGCCGTGCCGGTGGACGGGGCCCGGGTGGGGGCACCCGTGCGGCGGCCTCGGCAGGTGTTCGCCGTGGGGGCCAACTATCGCGACCACGCCGCCGAGGCGGGCTTCGAGATCCCGGCCTCACCCGTGGTGTTCGGCAAGTTCCCGAGTTGTCTGACCGGACCGTACGACCCGGTGACGCTGACCGGCGCGACGGTGGACTGGGAGGTGGAACTGGTCGTGGTCGTCGGCCGGTTCGCGCGCCATGTCGCCGCCGAGGACGGTTGGGCGTACGTGGCCGGGTTGACGGTGGGTCAGGACCTGTCCGACCGTACGGTGCAGTTCGACGGGCCGATCCCGCAGTTGTCCCTGGCCAAATCCTGCCCCGGGTTCGGGCCGCTCGGCCCGGCGCTGGTCACCCCGGACGAGTTCGCCGACCCCGACGACCTGCGGCTCGGCTGCTCGATCGACGGCACCACGCTCCAGGACGGCCGTACCCGCGACATGGTCTTCCCCGTACCGGAGCTGATCGCCCGGTTGTCGGCGCACTGCACGCTGCTGCCCGGCGACCTGATCTTCACCGGCACTCCCGCCGGGGTCGGCGCGGTCCGTCGGCCGCCGCGCTTCCTGCGTCCCGGCGAGACACTGGTCAGCCACGTCGAGGGCATCGGCGAACTCCGCAACCCGATGGTGGCGCCGCCGACCCGGCCGTGACCACCCCGACCGGCGGCCCGCTCCGGCGGGGTCCGCCGGTCGGGTGCGTGCCGGTCGATCAGGGGCCCACCGCGGCCAGCCCGGCGGTGTCGCGGCGAGCGGCCCGCGGGGCGCCGCCCGTTCCGGTCGGGGTCGCTCGGCGGTGCAGGGTCGCGGCCTCGCGGGCGTAGCGGTGCACCGGGAACTCGTCGGCCGCCGCGCCGAGGATCCGTACCGCCGTCGTGCTCGTCTCCATCGCGGCCTCCACGGCGACCAGTTCGGCCACCGACGCCTGGCGGGTGTACGACAGGCCGGCGTCGCGGCGGCGGGCGGCGTCCAGGTACATCGCCCGGGCCGAATCGATCGCACCCGCGCATTCGGCCAGGACCCCGCGGTCGGGTCGGGCGGCGCAGTCGGTCGCGATCTCCAGCGCCGCCTGGGCCAGGCCGGTCGCACACGCCGCCGCGCCGAGCCGCCCGGCGTCCAGGATCTCGAACGCGATCCGCAGGCCCCGGTCCCGGACGCCGATCAGCCTTTCGGGTTCCAGGTACACGCCGTCCCAGTAGGCGGTGGTGGTCGGGAAGGCGCGCAGCCCGAGCGACTGCTCGGGCGGGCCGAAGTAGAGGTATTCGTCGGCGCCGGGCGCCAGGAAGCACGAGACGTCGGGCCGCGCCGGGCCGGTGCGGGCGAACACGGTGTGGAAGTGCGCCCGGCCGCCGTGCGCCAGTTCGACCTGGGTGCCCACCATCAGGTGGCCGCCCCTGGTCCGCTCGGCCCGACAGGCCACTGCCGACGGGTCGGCGCCCACGTGCGGCTCGGCACGGCCGTGGCCGCCGATCAGCGCGCCGTCGAACATTCCCGGCAACCACTGCTCGCGCTGCGCGTCGGTGCCGTGCACGGCCGTCGGCAGGCACGCCAGCGTGTGTACGTGTACCGCGTCGGCGAGCCCCACCCAGCGCGCGGCCAACTCCTCCAGGACCTGGAGGTAGACCTCGTACGGCTGGCCGGCACCCCCATAGCGCACGGGGTAGGGCAGCCCGGAAAGCCCGGCCCGGCCGAGCGCGCGGAACAACCCCGTGGGGTAACGCGCCTCGGCCTCACAGGCGCCGGCCCGAGGCGTGAGCTCCCGATCCGCGAACGCCCGCGTGCGGGCGATCAGGTCATGGGCGGCATCAGAGGGGAGCAAACGGTCGACAGGCACGGGCGCCTCCCAGGGCCGACGGACGGCCCGGCCAGAAATCCGGGTCGGACGCCGAACCCGCACGACACCCCCCGCACCGGAGCCGCCCGAACCAACCCCGGGAAGCCCGGGACACGTGGGCACGGTAGAGCGCCGGCCCCCACCCACGGATCGTCCACCACGACAAACCCGACCCCCCTCCTTTGTCGCCCCCACCCACCTCCGGCCCCACCGGCCGCCCGGCCCGCACCCCGGCGTCGGTGGGCACCGCCCTCCCGCACACCCACCGACCACCCACAACATCCCACCGAACTCCCACCCAAACCCCGGTCGCCCCCACACCCCCGCCCGCCACCCATGGAAACCCGCCCCTCCACCACCGCACTCCCACCGAACCGCGCCCAACCTCACCCCACGCCCCCACCGCCTTCCGCCATGCATCCGCCGCCGGACGCGGCACCCCCTCGTCGTCCCGCCCACTTCGCACGTACCCCCGTCGCCCTCCACCGGCCCCGCCCGCACCCCTCGCGCCCCCACCCGCGCCGCCTGCCTCACCCGCCGCGTCCACTCCCCGCCCGGCTTGGCCGGCCGCCCGCCCGGGGCTCCCGTGCCCCACCCCCGCGCCCCCGCGGCTCTCTACCGCACGCCCGGCGCGCCTCCGGCCGCCCCCGCCGCGGTGCCCGTGGGCTCTTGTCCGCCCCCGGGGAGTGCGCAAGCGTTCGGAGGGGGTGTGTCGTCGTGGCTTTGTGCCCGGTTACGGAAACCATCGACAGCATTGGTCATTCGGACGAAGCACCCGGTGCGCGCCGCCGCCTAGCGTCGCTGACACACCGACCGGAAGGATTCGACATGGGTTCCGACCTGCACACCCGCGCCGTCGTCGCGGATACGCACAACGACCTGTTGATGGCGGTGGTCGAGCGACCACCCGGACGTTGGGCGAGCTTCTTCCGCGAGCAGTGGTTGCCGCAACTCCGCGAGGGCGGGGTGGACGTACAGGTGCTGCCGGTCTTCGTGGACGACCAGTTCCGGCCCGAGGGGGCGCTGCGCCGCACGCTGCGCATGGTCGAGTGCGCGCACGCCATCGCCGAGGGCAACCCGGACGACGTGCGCCTGTGCCTGAACGGCGACGACATCGACGCGGCGCTGGCCGAGGGCCGGATCGCCCTCGTCCTGGCCCTGGAGAGCGCCCCCGGCGTGGACGCCGACCTGGAGCTGTTCCGCACCCTGTACCGCCTCGGCGTCCGGGTCGCCTCGATCGCGCACTGGGGCCGCTCCCCGCTCGGCGACGGCAGCGGCGAAGACGCCACCGGCAGCCGGCTCACCCACGCCGGCGTCGAGGCGCTGCGCGAGATGGAGCGCCTGGGCATCGTCTTCGACATCTCCCACCTGGGTACCTCCGGCGTCGCACACGTATTGCAGGAGGCCACCCGCCCGCTGCTCGCCAGCCACTCGGCGGCCCGGGCGCTGTGCGACCACCACCGGAACCTGACCGACGAGCAGATCCGGGGCGTGGCCGCCACGGGCGGTGTCGTGTGCGTCAACTTCGTGCCGGACTTTCTGAGCACCGAGCGCGCCGAGCAGACCATCGACCGCATCGTCGACCACATCGAGCACGTGATCGGCGTGGCAGGCATCGACCACGTCGGGATCGGCCCCGATTTCCTGCGCGAGGTGCTGGCCGACATCACCCCGCCGTGCTGCGAGGGCGTCGACTACACCGGCGTGGACACCTCGACCACCCTGCCGGGCCTGGACGGTCCGGCCGAACTCCCCGCACTGACCGAGGCATTGGTCCGGCGCGGCTTCGGTGAGAAGGAGATCATGGCGATTTTGGGCGGCAACGTACAGCGGCTGTTCCGCGCCGAGTTGGGGCGGGCCCGATGACCGGCCCGACGACCGACCCCACAGGCGCCACGGGCGCCGTCTCCGCCTTCGACACCGACGCCATGCTGGCCGATCTGGCCGAGTTGGTCACGTGCGAGTCCTTCTCCGCCGACCTGGCCGCGGTCGCCCGCAGCGCCGAGGTGGTCGCCGCGCAGGGTGCGCGCCTGCTCGGCGCCCAGCCGCGCCGGATCGTCATCGAAGGCGTGACCCACCTCCAGTGGACCTTCGGCACCCCGCGCGTATTGCTGGTCGGCCACCACGACACGGTGTGGCCGATGGGCTCGCTGATTACCCATCCGTGGTCGGTGCGCGACGGGATCGCCCGGGGGCCGGGGTGCTTCGACATGAAGGCCGGCCTGGTCCAGATCTTCCACGCGCTCGCCTCGCTGGACTCGCTCGACGGGATCGGCGTGCTGATCACCGGCGACGAGGAGGTCGGCTCGACCAGCTCGCGGGAGCTGATCGAGGACGCCGCACGCGGCTGTGCGGCCGCGTTCGTCCTGGAGGCGTCCGCCGACGGCGGCGCGCTCAAGACCGCGCGCAAGGGCGGCTCGCAGTACGAACTGGTCGTGCACGGCAAGGCCGCGCACGCCGGTCTGGAGCCGGAGAAGGGGATCAACGCCGCGATCGAGGCCGCGCACCTGGTGCTCGCCCTCGACGGCCTGGCCGACGTGGTCGACGAGGGGGCGACGGGCGACTGGCGCACCACGGTGACCCCCACGGTGGTGCGGGCGGGCGCGGTGTCCAACACGGTGCCGCCGCACGCGGCGGTGACGGTCGATGTACGGGTGCCCACGCGCAAGGCGCAGGACCGGGTCGACGAGCTGATCCGCGCGCTGCCCACGACCGTGCCGGGTGCCCGGGTCGAGGTATTGGGCGGCGCCAACCGCCCGCCGCTGGAGGACACTTCCTCGCGCGCGCTGTTCGACCTAGCCGGCCTGACCGCGGCCCACCTGGGCCTGCCGCCGCTGCACTCCGCGGCGGTCGGCGGCGCCTCCGACGGCAACTTCACCGCCGGCATCGGCTGCCCCACCCTCGACGGCCTGGGCGCCGTCGGCGGCGGCGCGCACGCCGACCACGAACACGTGATCGTGGCCGAACTGGCTCCGCGTGCCGCGCTGCTCGCGGGCCTGATCGACGCGGTGCGGCGATGAGCGCCCCCGTGCTCAGCGCCCCGGCCATCCGGGAGCTGCACGAGCTCGACGAACTCGAGGCTGTCTGCGCGCTGTTCTGCGAGATCTGGGGCACGCCGGCGAACAACCCGCCGATCAACGTGGAGCAGATGCGCGCGTTGTCGCACGCGGGCAACTACGTCGCCGGCGCATACGCCGACGGCCGGCTCGTCGGCGCGACGGTCGCCTTCTTCGGCGCGCCGACCGCCCGCACCATGCACTCGCACATCACCGGCGCGCTCCCCGGCCACGCGGCGGGCCTGGCGCTGAAGCTGCACCAGCGCGACTGGGCGCTCGATCGCGGCCTGCACCGGATCACCTGGACGTACGACCCGCTGATCGCCCGCAACGCGCACTTCAACCTGGCCAAGCTCGGCGGTGTGATCGACGCCTACCTGCCCAACTTCTACGGCACCGTGGACGACGCGATCAACGCCGGCACCGACACCGACCGCGCCATGGTCGGCTGGGACCTGGCCGAACCGCGCGTGGTCGCCGCGGCCCGCCGCGAGTCGATCCCGGTGGTCGTGCCGCCCGGCGCGGTGGCCGCACTGACCGACCGCGACGGCCGGCCCGCGCTCGGCCGCACCGACGCCGAGGACCTGCTCGTCGGCGTCCCGGCGGACATCGAGAAGTTGCGGCACACCGACCCGGCCACGGCCCGGGACTGGCGACTCGCGCTGCGCGAGGTGCTGGCCGGGTTGCTCGCCGACGGCGCCCGGGTGACCGGCTTCCACGGCCGGTCCCGATACGTGCTCACCCGCAGGCCGGTCGCATGACCTGCCACCGAACCACCTCGAACCGATCAGGAGTCCAGGCACCATGAAGATCAACGCAATCGAACTGCGCCGGATCGCGATGCCGCTGCGCGCGCCGTTCCGCACCTCCTTCGGCGTCGAGACCGCCCGCGACATCGTGCTGGTGCGCGTGGTCACCCCCGAGGGCGAGGGCTGGGGCGAGTGTGTGGCGATGTCCGAGCCGCTGTACAGCTCGGAGTACGTGGACGCCGCGCTCGACGTGCTCAAGCGTTTCCTGATCCCCGCGCTGCCGGAAAAGGTGGACGCGCGGGCGGCGAAGCGGGCGATGAAGCCGTTCAAGGGCCACCGGATGGCGAAGGCGGCGCTGGAGACGGCCGTGCTCGACGCGCAACTGCGGGTCTCCGGCGAGTCGTTCGGATCCTTCCTGGGCGCGTCGCGCGATCGGGTGCCGTGCGGGGTGTCCGTGGGCATCATGGACTCGATCCCCGAACTCCTGGAGTCGGTGAGCGGGTTCGTCGAGGAGGGCTATGTCCGGATCAAGCTGAAGATCGAGCCGGGCTGGGACCTGGCGCCGGTGCGCGCGGTGCGCGAGCGGTTCGGCGACGACCTGCTGCTCCAGGTGGACGCGAACGCCGCGTACACGCTGGCCGACGCCCGGCAGCTGGCCAAGCTGGACGACTTCGACCTGCTGTTGATCGAACAGCCGCTGGCCGACGACGACCTGGTGCAACACGCCGCGCTGGCCAAGCAGTTGAAGACCCCGGTGTGCCTGGACGAATCGATCGAGTCGGTCGAGCACGCCGCCGCCGCGATCACCCTGGGCGCGGCCTCGATCATCAACGTCAAGCCGGGCCGGGTCGGCGGCTACCTGGAGGCCAAGGCCATCCACGACCTGTGTGTGGCGCACGGCGTGCCGGTCTGGTGCGGCGGCATGTTGGAAACGGGCCTGGGCCGCGCCGCCAACGTCGCCCTCGCCGCGCTCCCCGGCTTCGTGCTTCCCGGCGACACGTCGGCCTCGCGCCGCTACTTCGCCACCGACATCACCACGCCGTTCGAACTCGCCGACGGACACCTCGACGTGCCCACCGGCCCGGGCCTGGGCATCGACCCGATCCAGGACATCCTGGATTCGGTGACCACGTCCAGCGAGTGGATCAAGTTCTGAGACGTCGGGAGCCTTTCCCGAGCGCTCGCTGAACGACCCGCGGCACCCGGACGATCGAACGGTCGTCGGATCACCATCCGATCCGACGACCGGATCGTCCGGGTGCTTCGGCATGCGCATCGGGCGCCGAACGTGTCCACCGGCTCCGGCACGGGGCCGCCATCCGCATCATGAGACACGTTGGACGAGGCGTGGCGGGTGTGCGAACTTCGATGTCATGCGGCGTCGGGCGATTATTACCGACGGCGTGCCGACACCGGGCTGAGCAGGACGACCATTCCCTGCGGCCCACCGTCCGCACGCAGACCTCTCGCGCTTCGCGAGGGGTCTTTCTGTTTTCTCCGACGGTTCGCCTCGAAACCGCGCACCCTCCCCCCACCCACGACAGGAGCACAGCGACCCATGGTCGACGACGGCACCCAGGTCCTCGATGTCGCTCGGTACGCCCCACCCGCCCCACGGCTCGGCCCACCGGACCGGCCCCGAACCGCCGACCCGGAGATCGCCCACCTGGTGGCCCGCATGCGCCATCACCAAGGCTCGCTGGCCCGGGTCGCCTCCGTCCTCAACAACCACGGCGTCCACCGACTGACCTACACCTCCACCGACCTCGGCGCCGCCACGGTGGAGGTGAGCGTGCATCGGCGCGATGCCGCCCGGGTCGAGGCCAGACTGCGCCGGCTGGTGGAAGTCACCGAGGTGACCCACCTGTCGGCCGACTGACACGCGCCGCCGTCGGACCCGTGGCCCCGCCCACACCCGGGTGGGGTCACGCCGATTCCCGGTTTGTCACCCGACTGGGCCTTGCGCCGGGTATGTGCGGTTGGCCAGCGTGTAGGGGCGCGCGCGACTGGGAGAAGTATCGCGTCGTGGCGAGCGGCCGACCCCCGTGGGCGGGTTCGTCCCGGCGGCGAGGACGCACGACGGCGACGGGAGTGTTGTGAGCGACCGCAACGGCAGCGGCAGGACGGGCGATGCGATCGTCCGGCTACGGATCCACCCGGCCATCGGCATCGCGCGTGTGGGCAACAGCACGCGCCCCGACGGCTGGTTCCTCGGTCCCGAGACGCCGAACCCGCCGGTGTCCCCGGCGGGTTCGTTCAAGGATCCCGACGGCGCGATCAAGCGGCAGGCGGCCCGGTTCCGGCTGTACGGCTACACCGCCGACGGCCGGGTGGTGCGCGAGGTGACCACCGCCGACCCGGGCACCAGGATCACCTGGGGCGTGCACGTGGCCAACCGCAAGGCCGGCTGGTACGAGTTCCATCTGCCGCTGGACATCCCCGACTCCCGCGACCCGGCGGCCAAGCCGTCGGTGCGGCGCAACCCCCGGGTGGCCGACCGGGGTTCGCTGGTGATCGACCCCGGCCACAAGACCCTCGACGCGGCGAGCGACGCGACCGTGCCGTTCACCGGTGGTCGCTTCCTCGGCCGGGTCGACGTTCCGCTGGGCGAGATGCACGCGGACGAGGCGGGCCGGTTGGTGGTGCTCGGCGGACACGGCACATCCGGCTCCCCCGACCACACACCACTGAACTCGGTCACCAACAACGACGGTTGGTACGACGACATCTCCGACGGGCCGGTCACCGCGATGGTCACCGTCGACGGCATGCCGATCCCGGTGGATCCGGCATGGGTGGTGGTCGCGCCGCCGAACTTCGCGCCCGAGGTACGCACCCTGCGGACCCTGTACGACCTGCTCTTCGACGTGTTCGTCTCGACGGGGCAACTGCCGTTCCCGGCCGCGGTCTCCTTCGGCGAGCACATCGAGCCGATCCTGCGCCGGTTCTGCGAACTCCAGTGGGTCAACGCGGGGTTCGCCGCGCAGTTCGGCTGGGCCGGTCCGGAGCACTTCCTCGATCCGGACAACCTGGCCCGGCTCGGGAGCCCGGCGGCCAAGTATCGCGAGTTGCGCCGGCAGGTGTACACGGCGCTGCGCGACTACGGCCGCGACGACAAGTCGCCGATGCCGTGGCCGTGGTTGTACGGGGACGGGATGGCGAGCGTGCCGCGCACGGTGCGGCAATACATGACGTTGTCCCCGACCCAGGACCGGCTGCTGCTCGCGTGGTCGCGGGGCGAGTTCGATCCGGCGCCGTTCCAGGGTCACCCCGCGAGGGTGGAGGACGCGCCGCCCGCCGCGCAGCCCGGGTTGTTGGATCGGGCCGCACTGGACTTCTGTGTGGCCGACGCGTTCCATCCGGGGATCGAGGTGACCTGGCCGATCCGGCACGCGTCGATGTTCGCCGAGCCGTTCCGGATCCTGCCGCGTGCCGAGGGTGCGCCCGATCCCGACCACGGCGACACGCTGACCCCGGACAAGGCGCTGGCCGCCGACGGGCCGTTGCACGCGCAGGGCCCGGGCGATCTGAGCCGTTGGATGGCGGTGCCGTGGCAGACGGACACCGCCGGGTGTCGGGCCGGGTACGAGTCGCAGGCCGGGCTCGGGCCGCGCTACGACCCGTACGTGCCCACGTTCTGGCCGGCTCGCGTGCCGAACCATGTGCTGAAGCAGAGCGACTACGAGAAGGTCAACCGCCCGGACGGCGACGGCTCGGTGGACCGTGAGGCCGCCTTCGCGCACCGCGCGGTGTGGTTGCGCGGCCTGACCGGCACCACCCCGCAGGAGCAGCGCCGGCAGATGGTGGACGGCTGGTACAAGCTGGGCATCGTCGAGACCCGCCCCTACACCGTGGGCGACGGGCGTTTCCCGAAGGTGATGCAGGTCGAATCGACGCCCGAGCCGCCGTTCGATCAGGCCGCCGACACCCACAACCTGGTGAACGTGCACGTCCCGGCGCGGATGGAGGTCGAGACGGCGACCGCAGCCGTGGTCGAGGCGATCGGGCGCGACGCGGCGGAGGTGACGGTGGGCTACGTCGACAACATCGACCCCTACCTGGACACCCCGTGACCGGGGCCGGGGCGCCGCCCGGCCGTCGGCGCCACGAGGTGATCGTGGCGGGTGGCGGTCCGGCCGGCGCCTCGGCCGCGATCACCCTGGCCCGGGCCGGTCGTTCGGTCCTGCTCGCCGACGCGGGTTCCGGGCCGCCGGCGATCGGCGAGGCGCTGCCGGCGGCCGCGGGGCGGTTGCTGGCCGACCTGGGCGTGGCCGAGCACGTACCGGGGCCGGGTCACCTGCCCTGCCACGCCACGCGGTCCGTGTGGGGTTCGGCGCACCAAGTCACGGTGTCGGGCATCGCCGACCCGTACGGATCCGGCCGGCACCTGGACCGCGCCCTGTTCGACGCACGGCTGCGCGAGGGCGCCCGGGCGGCGGGCGCGGAGGTGGCCGGGCACACCCGGGTCGGCGCGCCGACGCGGCGACCCGACGGCACGTGGTCGGTACCGCTGCACCGCGGCGATCGGCACGAAGTCGCGGTCTGCGACCGGCTCGTGGACGCGACGGGCCGCCGTGCCGCCATCGCGACCGGCATCGGCGGCGCCCACCGCCGGACCCGGGACGCACTGGTCGCGCTGCATGTGACGCTCCCGGATGTCCCCGCGTCGTACACCGACGCAAGCACCCTGGTCGAAGCGGCCCCCGACGGCTGGTGGTACACCGCCCTCGTTCCCGGCAACCGACTCCTGCTCGCCTACTTCACCGACGCGGACGCACCAACTCACGGGGCCGGCAGGGATGTCGCCTTCCGGGCCCACCTCGCCGAGACCACCCACACCGCCGCCCGAGTGGCCGGCGTGCCCTTCCCCCGCGACCTGGCCCCACGCCGCGCCCCCGCCCACGGCGCGCACCTGGACCGCGTCGTCGGCGACGGCTGGATCGCGGTCGGCGACGCCGCCGTGGCCTTCGACCCACTGTCCTCGCAGGGCATCCTCACCGCCCTGTACACCGGCCTGACCGCCGCCGAGGCACTCCACGCGAGCCTCGCGGGCGACCCGGGCGCCCTCGACATATACCGGGAGCGCATCACGACCCTGCTCGACGCCTACCGCCGCAACCATGGCAACGCCTACGCCGCCGAACTACGCTGGGCCGACCGTCCCTTCTGGCGCCGACGCCAATCCGCGGACCAGGTCGCCGGCCATTGTTGACTGATGTGTACAGAACTGGTTAGCGTCCTCTCATGAGCAGGCCGCGCGAGTTCGACGATCAGGCCGTCATCGACGCCGCGATGGCGGTGTTCTGGGAGAAGGGCTACGAGGCGACCACCACGCAGGACCTGTGCGCGCGCACGGGACTCGGTCGGGGCAGTCTCTACAACGCATTCGGCAGCAAACACCGGCTGTACGAGGAGTCGGTGCGCCGCTATGGCCGCACCCTGGCCGAGGCGCAGGTGGCGATGTTGGCCGCGTCGGGCGGCTCGGTCCGGGAGCGACTGCGTGACCTGCTGCTTGGGATGATCGACCTCGACCTGGCCGACCCCGGCCGGCGCGGCTGTCTGGCGCTCAACGCCGCGACCGAGCCGAGCGGGCGCAGCGAGATGGTCGCGGACCTGGTGCACCGACAATTCGTCGACCTGGAGCAGGCCCTCTGCCACCTGATCACGATCGGCCGGGCCACGGGCGAGTTGACCGGCGACCGGCCCGTACTCCAGGTGGCCCGCACCTTCCAAAGCACGTACTACGGCCTGCGCACACTCGCCAAGGTCACCGACGACCGCGACGCACTCCTCGATGTCGTGGAGGGGGCCGTGGCGGCCCTGTAGGCAGGGCGGGGGTCGACCCGGGCTCGTACAACCACGGCATGGCCTCGGTCGGCATGCCCATTTTCTGTACTGCTCAGTAAAAAAAATAACACCCGCATAACCCATCAAAACCCACACACATTCACCACGGGGAAACCAAACATGCGCTCGATACGACCCGACGTCCCACCCGCCGTACTGGCCCTGATGTTGTGCGTGTTCGGCGTCACCACCGGCGAGTTCGTGATCGCCGGCATCCTGCCGGATGTCGCCGACGACATGGACGTGTCGATCTCGGCGGCCGGGCTGCTGGTGACCGCGTACGCCATCGGCATGATCGTCGGCGGTCCGGTGCTGACCGCGCTCACCGCCCGGGCGCGGCGCAAGCCGCTGATCACCGTGCTGCTCACGATCGTGGTGGTCGGGAACCTGGCCTCGGCGCTCGCCCCGAACTATCCGGTCCTGTTCGCGGCGCGCATCGTCACCTCGTTGGTCACGGCCACCTTCTTCGCCAACGCGATCGTGATCGCCGCGTCCACGGCGGCGCCGGGCAGGCAGGCGTCCACGGTGTCCACGCTGGTCTTCGGGATGAACCTGTCGATGATCCTGGGCGCGCCGCTGGGCACGCTGATCGGCAACACGTTCGGCTGGCGGTCCACGTTCGTCGCCATCGCGGCGTGCTGTGCGCTGGGGCTGGCCCTGGTGTGGCGGCTGGTTCCGGACGTACGCGGTGCCGTGTCGGCCGGCTCGGCGGTCGCCGAACTGCGGGTGTTCCGCAGCCGGGACGTGCGGTGGGCGATCGCCGTCACCGCGATCGCCAACGCCGGACTGCTCGCCGTCTTCACCTACTTCGCGCCACTGCTCACCGACGTCGCGCACTTCGCGGAGGGATCCGTACCGATCCTGCTGCTGACGTACGGCGTCGGCGCGGCGGTCGGCAACATCGTCGGCGGGCGGCTCGCCGACCGCGCGCCGATGCGCACCCAGATCGGCCTGTTGACCGCGCTCGCCGCGACCCTGGTCCTCATGTGGGCGACCGCGGGCAGTCGCGTGCCCACCGCGATCCTGGTCTTCGCCATCGGCGCCCTCGGCTTCGCGGTCATCCCCGGCATGCAGACCCGCGTCCTGACCACCGCCTCCTCCGCCCCCACCCTGGCCATGGCCGTCAACGCCTCCGCCTACCAACTGGCCGCCGCCCTCGGCGCCTGGCTCGGCGGCCACACCGCCGACGGCCCCGGCCTACGCGCCATCTACCTCCTGGCCGCGATCATCACCACCGTGGGCATAGCCACCAGCACCTACGCCCACCACCGGTCCCAAACCCCCGAACCGGCCCAAGCCCCCTGACCCGCTCACTCGTTCGGGGGACAAAGCCCGATACCCCACCCCACCGTCGAAATCCATGCGTACGGTTCAACCCGACGACAGCACATCGGCCCGGTCGATGGCCCGATCCGCCGTCGGCGGCAATCATGGAGAAATGACGCGCCACGAGCACCAGAAACGGAGGCCACCAGTGCACACGGTGACCGATCGTGCACGCATCTCGGTCGAATATTTTGAGCGTATGGCTCAACGCGCCCGTGAGAACCCCGACGACCTTTGGCCGGAACTGATCGACGGCAAGTGGGGGTTCAAAGCTATGCCCGACGGCGATCACGGCGAGATCGTAATGTGGCTGGTGAAACTGTTCGCCCGCATTCGATCGGAGCTTTCGCTCTACGTCGAGCAGGGTCTCAAGGTCGAGCAATATCGCACCGGTCGAGCCCGACCCGATGCCACACTCGCCCCGGAGGGCAGTTTCGTCGGTCAAGGCGAGTGGAGCGACCCGGCTCCGGTACTCATGGTCGTCGAGGTGACTTCGTTCGATGGGGACACGGACAAGCGGGACCGGGAGGAGAAGCCCCGCGCCTACGCCGAGACCGGAATTCCGCTGTATCTCCTGATCGACCGAGACCGTTGCGAGACGATCGTGCACAGCGAACCCGAAGACGGTCGATACACCGCCGTCATCGCACGATCCTTCGGCAAGCGCGTGCATCTTCCCGCGCCGGTCGACATCACGCTCGACACCGATCGGTTGCTGAACCTGGTTCGGTGACCGCCTACCGGTGGTGGGCCCCAGGCGAGCCCACCGCCGGTGTCGGGTCAGGCGTCCGTGGCCTCGCGTACGCTGCGGGGGCGCATGTCGGTCCAGACCTTGTCGATGTGGGACAGGCAGTCCTCGCGGGGGCCGGTGAAGCCTTCGGGGCGCCAGCCGGCCGGGATGTCGCGGTCGGTGGCCCAGACCGAGTACTGGTCCTCGTCGTTGATCACTACACGGCACACGGGTGTGGGTCGGTCGTCGGTGGTCATACCTTCTCCGGTTCGAGGTGGGCCGGGTTGGGCCCGGTGGATGGGGTCTTGGTGCGCTTGCGGCGTTCCTCGATCCCGATCAGATCGTCCGGCATGGCGTCGGGGACCTCGTCGTCGAAGCGCGAGATGACCCGGTGTCGGAACGAGGCGAGGGCCAGCAGGATCATCGCGGACGCGCAGATCAGGTACAGGAATCCGGTGCCGCGCCCCTCCCCCACGCCGATCACCCGGCCGACGCTGGAGGCGAGCGCGCCGTCCGGACGGAACAGCGGTTCGAGCAGATGCACGGACAGCGGCGCGATCACCCCGAAGCCCAGTGGGAGGGTCGACCACGCCACCATCGTGTTCAGCGCGATCACCCGGCCGTGGAACCGCTGCGGCACCTTGACCTGGATGATCGTCGCATAGATGCCGTTGAGCAGCGACAGGCCGAAGAACACCCCGAAGAAGGAGATCCCGACCAGTACCGGCGAGGGCCGCAGCCCGGCCAGGAACGCGAACACCGCGATCAGCACCGTGGCGACCAGGATCCCGTGCATCCGCCGATGCCGCGGCCCGCCCCACACGCCCATGGCCAGCCCGCCGAGCAACGCACCCGCCCCGGCCGCCATGCCGACCGCGCCGGCCGTGTGTACCGAGCCGAACGACAACACCAGTGGCGTCATCAGCACCAACATCGGCGCCAGGAAGACGTTCAGCAGCGCGAAGTAGAGCAACATCGTGCGAAATCCCGCGTGCCCCATCGAGTAGCGCACCCCGTTGGCGATCTCCTTGACCATGCTCTCGCGCCGGGTCTGCGCCATCGTGTCGGGGAACGGCACGAACGCCACCACCGTCACCGCGATCACGAAGGTGGTGATGTCGATCAGCAGGATCCCACCGAGCCCGATACCCGCGAGCAGCGCCACCGCGATCAGCGGCACCACCAACTGGGCCAGCCCGGTGCTCATTTGCACGATCCCGTTGGCGTGCCCCAGATAGCGCTTGGGCACCAGCTGCGGCACCGCCGAGTTGTAGGCCAGTCGTTGGAACGTCGCGGTCAGCGACAACACCACGAGCAGGCCGTACACCGCGCCCACTCCCAAATGGCCCGCCCACAGCAGCAACGCCATCGTCACCTGCACCAGACCCGCCACGCAGTCCGCGGCCAACATCACCGACCGGCGGCTGTTGCGGTCCACCACCGCGCCCGCGAGCGGCGCCACCACGATGCCCGGCACCAGGGCCAACACCGAGAACAGCGCGAACTGGGTGAGTGAATCGGTACGCAGGTAGATCCAGATCGGGATGGCGAACTCGGTCAGCGCCGACCCGGTGATCGAGGCGAGTTGCCCGAGCGCCACCGCCATGAAGCGGCCCATGCTCGGCCGCACCGCCGACCGACCCGCGGTCTTCACATCCGCGACCGCGCCCGACCCCGAACCCGGCACCGACTCGGCCGCCGAACCGGATTCGACCCCGGAGACCCCGTGCAGCCACCAGCTCGCGTCCTCACCGCGCACCGCCCGGGTCAGCGGCTCGGTGCGCTCCCGCGCCACCGCCTCATGCGTCGCGGTGACGATCTCGGCCAACTCCTCGGCCCGGTAACGCAGGAAGTAGTGGCCCGCCTCGTCGATCACCACCAGCGCCGTGGCCGAGGCCATGAAGTGCCATTCGCGGTAACGCTCCTGGTAGAACTCGGTACTCGGGTCACGCTCGCCGATCACCGAGATCACCGGCGCGGCCAGCGGCGGCAGGTCCTGGGCCATGCGCTTGGTGAAGTAGGCCTCCGAAGTCAGCCCGTCCTTGCGCATGTTGCGGATGATGAAGCTCACCTGCTCCTCATCCAGGTCGCCGAGGTCGGCGCCCATCGAGGTCAGCCAGTTCAGATGCACCCGGTCCCCGCGCAGCCGCTCCAGGCCGGCGAATCGGGTCAACGCGCCGAGCACACCGCCCTCGGGCCGGGCGAACGGGAAGATCGCGCCCAGGTACACCGCCTCCAGGCGGCGCCCGGCCTGCTCCAGGAGATACGCGATCTGCGCGGTGAGCGCGCTGCCCACCCCGCAGTGCCCGTACAGCGCCAACGGCCCCTCGACCCCGGCCAGGATCTCGTCCGCACACTCCCGGGCGACCTCCTCGATCGGCCTGGGCGCCTCCGGCATGGACAAGTCGTGGCCGGGAATCGCCACCGAGTACAGCGCGTGCCCCGCCGGCAGCGCGTCCGCCAACGGCTGGTAGACCACCGCGCTGCCGCCGCCGTACGGCACGCACACCAGCGACAACACCCGCTGCCCGACCGGAATCGGCCGGGTCAACTCGTGCAGCAGCGAGCGTGGTTCGTCCGCACCGACCGGACGTTCGAGCAGTTGCGCCAGTTCTCGGATGGTCCGGTGCTTGAACAGTTCGAGCAGCGACACCTGCCGACCACCGGGCGGCAACACCTTGCGCAGCCGGGCCAACACCTGCATGGCGAGCAGCGAGTGGCCGCCGAGTTCGAAGAAGTCGTCCATCACGCCCACCGAGGTGAGTTCGAGGACCCGGGTCCAGATCTCGACGAGTGTTTCCTCGAGTTCGCTCGCGGGCGGTACACGCTCACCCGCACCCGCGCCCGCGGCCGTGTCGGGTTCGGGCAGCAGCGCCCGATCCACCTTGCCGTGCGCCTTCAGCGGCAGGCGATCCAGCCACACGAAACGCGACGGCACCATGTACTCGGGCAGTCGCAACAACAACGCGCGCCGCAACTGCGCACCGGCCGGACGCTCACCCGGAAGGGCCGATGCGTCCCCGTCCTCCTCCGGCGGCACCAGATACGCGATCAACCGCTGCGCACCGGCCGGGCCGCGCGCGTCCACCACGGCCTGCGCGACGCCCTCCTGTGCCCGCAACGCCTCCTCGATCTCGGCGGGTTCGACCCGATAGCCACGAATCTTGATCTGCTGGTCGCTGCGCCCCAGGAACTCGATGTCGCCGCCGGGCAGATACCGGCCGAGATCGCCGGTGCGGTACAGCCGCCCGCCCGGCGGGCCGAACGGGTCGGGAACGAACCGGTCCGCGGTGGCGCCGGGTTGGCCCAGATAACCCCGGGCCAGCCGCTCGCCGCCGATGTGGATCTCCCCGGTGACGCCGATCGGCACCGGTTCCAGGTGGGCGTCCAACAGGTACACCCGCGCGTTCGGCAGCGGCCGGCCGATCGGCGTCACGGTCGAGGTCACCGCGTCGTCGGGCCGGACCCGGTAGGTGGTCACCCCCACCGTGGTTTCCGTGGGCCCGTAGTGGTTGACCACCGCACAACCGCCCAGTGCGGCCAGGTCCCGGGTCCACTCCCACGACGAGCCCTCGCCGCCCAGGATCAACAGCCGCCGGGGCAAGAGCGGTTCGGTGCCGACCTCGGCGGCGAGCCCGGCCAGGTGCGAGGGCGTCATCTTGAGGTAGTCGACCGGATGCCGGGCCAGATGGTCGGCGAACTCGGCGCCGGACAACCGCTTGGGTATCAGGTGCAGTTCGCCGCCGGTGGTCCAGGCCAGGTACAGCGCGGTGATCGCGAAGTCGAAGGACAACGACTGCGCCAGTCCGTACACCGACCCGGGCACCACCTCGAACCGCTCGCGCACCCCCTCCAGATAGGCCAGCGCCTCCCGGTGCTGGACCGCGACTCCCTTGGGACGCCCGGTCGAACCGGAGGTGTAGATCACGTAGGCCAGATTCCCCGGCTGCGCCGTGCCCGGCACCGGATCCGCGCTCTCCGCCTCGATCACGGCCCGTTCGCGGTCGACCAGGACCACCGCTCCAGTGTGGCCCACCGTACGTTCCCGCAGCACGGTGTCGGTCACCACCACCTGCACCGCCGAGTCGGTGAGCATGAACGTCAGCCGCTCCACCGGCTGTTCCGGATCCAGCGGCAGATACGCCGCACCGGCCTTGAGCACGGCGAGCACCGCCACCGCCAGGTCCAGGGACTGCTCCAGGCACAGTGCGACCGGCGTCTCCGGGCCCGCCCCGGCCGCCCGCAACCGCCGAGCCAGCCGATTCGCGCGCGCGTCGAGTTCGCCGTAGTCGAGCGTGTCGCCCTGGTGGGTCACCGCCGGCGCACGCGGATCGCGGGCCACCTGCGCCTCGATCGCCCGGGCCAGCGTGGGGTGTTCGGACAGCGGACGATCCGTGTCGTTCCACTCGGTGAGCAACCGGGTCCGCTCGACCGCGCCGAGCAGGTCGATCCGGGACAGCGGCACGTGCGGATCGGCGACCACCGACCGCAACAGCGTGGCCAGATGCCCGGCCAGCCGCTCGACCGTGGCCGCGTCGAACAGGTCGGTGTTGTAGGTCATCAAACCGTGCATCCCGGTGCCGACCTCGAACACGAACAGGCTCAGATCGAAGCGGGTCACCCGGGAGTCGGCGGTGAACCAGTCGTGCGCGAGACCCGTGAAGCCGTGTTCTCCGCGCCCATAGTTCTGGAGCGCGAAGGTGACCTGGAACAGCGGCGTCCGGGAGACGTCGCGCACCACGTTCTGCCCGCGCACCACCTGATCGAACGGCAGATCCTGGTGGGCGTAGGCATCCAGGCTGCTCTCCCTCACCCGGCCCAGGAGTTCGGCGAAGGTCGGATCACCCGCCAGCGGCGCCCGCATGGCCAGCATGTTGACGAACATGCCGATCATCGGCTCCAGATCCGGATGCGGACGCCCCGCGATCGGGGAGCCGACCGCGAAGTCGCTCTGCCCGCCGTGCCGGGACAACACCGCCTGCCACGCCGCCAGCAGCGTCATGTACTGCGTGGCACCGTGGGCCCGCCCCAGCGCGGTGACCGCTTCGCACAGTTCCGGGTCGAGCACGAACGAGTGCCCGTCCCCGGAGAACGTCTGCTGCGGCGGGCGCGGCCGGTCGGTGGGCAGCGCCAACGTACCCACGCCCGCCAAGCGTTCGCGCCAATAGGCGGCGGCACGTTCGCCCTCGGCACCGCCGAGCCGCCGCTGCTGCCAGGCCGCGTAGTCGCCGTACCGTACCGCCGGTGCGGACAGCGGCGATTCGAGCCCGGCGACGAAAGCGTTGTAGTCCGCCATGAGTTCGTTCACCATCAGGTGCACCGACCAGCCGTCGCCGACCAGATGGTGCAGCACCACGACCAGGATCGTGTCGTCCCGGTCCAGCCGCACCAGCGCGGCCCGGAACAGCGGGGGCACCTCCAGGTCGAACGGCCGGGCGAACTCCTCGCCCACGAGCGCCGCGGCCCATCGCTCGCGCGCCCCGAGATCCAGGTCGAGGGGCGCGCTGCGCCGAGTCACGGGGACCGGCACCGGCGGGTGCACGGTCGCGGTCGGGTGACCGTCGGCGCTGGTCCCGAACGTGGTGCGCAGGCTGTCGTGCCGGGCGAGCAGTCCGGTCAACGCCCGCTCCATCGCCGCCTCGTCCAGCGGCCCGCGCAGCCGCAGCGCGAACGGGATGGTGTAGGCGGCGGTGCCCGGTGTCAGGTTCTCCATGAACCACAGCGGGATCTGCGCCGAGGACAGCGGAATCGCGGCCTCGTCCGGCAGCCGGGGAATCGACGGCGGGGCGGCGGCCGTCGACCGGCGCAACCGCTGTTCCAGCAGGGCCCGCTTCGCGGCGGACAGGCCGCCCGCTCGGGTCGGGGGTGAAGTGAGCGTCATCGCGCGTCCCCCGTCTCGGTTGCATCCAGCACCAGTCGTTCGGCGTCCGCCTCGGACAGGTCGTCCAGTTCGACCATCAGCAGTTCCTCGATCGCCGCGGCCAGACCGGCCACGGTGGGATCGGCGAACAGGGTTCGGATCGGCACCGCGAGTTCGATCGCGGCGCCGAGTCGGGCCACCGCCCGGGTGGCCAGCAGCGAATGGCCGCCGAGCGCGAAGAAGTCGTCCAGCGCGCCGACCCGGGACACCCCGAGCACCTCACCGAAGGTCTCCGCGACCAGTTCCTCGGCGCTGCCACGCGGCGCTACGAACGACGCTTCGGGCGCCCCGTGCTGCTCCGGCGCGGGCAGCGCGGCCCGGTCCAGCTTGCCGTTCGGGGTGAGCGGCAACCGATCCAGCGTCACGAACGCCGCGGGCACCAGATGGGCCGGCAGCGTGCGGCCCAGCGCGGCCCGCAGCTCCGCCGCGTCCGGCACGGGCATCGACCCGCCCGCCTCCGGCACCACGTAGGCGACCAGCCGTCGATCACCCCGTTCGTCCCGGACCACCACCACCGCCTGGCCGACGTCCGGCCGCGCCACCAGGGCCGCCTCGATCTCGCCGAGTTCGATCCGGTAGCCGCGCAACTTGACCTGGTGGTCGTCGCGGCCCAGGAACTCCAGGGCTCCGTCCGGTCGCAGCCGGGCCCGGTCGCCGGTGCGGTAGAGCCGGGCGCCGGGCGGCCCGTACGGGTCGGGCACGAAGTGGCGGGCGGTCAGGGCGGGGCGGCCGAGATAGCCGCGCGCCAACCCGGCGCCGCCGATGCACAGTTCGCCGGCGACCCCGATCGGCACCGGCTCCAGGTGTCGATCCAGCACATGCACGCGGGTGTCCGCGAGCGGGCGACCGATCGGCGGCCGGGAACCGTCCCAGGCCCCGGCCGCACCCCCGACCAGGTCCGCCGCGGTGGCGATCACCGTGGCCTCGGTCGGACCGTACGTATTGACCACCTCGACCCGCTCGCCGAACACCTCGTGCCAGCGCCGCATCGAGGCGGCGTCGGCCTGATCCCCGCCCAGGATCAGCAGCCGCAGCGCCTCCGGCCAGGCCAACCCCGGTGTCTGCGCGACAAGTTCGTGCCAGTAGGACGTCGGCAGGTCGAGCACGCTCAGCGTGCGCCCGGCCGCGGTGCCGAAGAAGTCCGGCAACAACCCGTCGGCGGGGGCGAGCACGAGCGTGGCGCCGCCGAGCAGACTCGGATACAGCTCCTCGACGTGCGTATCGAAGCCGAACGAGGCGAACTGCAGCACCCGGTCGCCCGGCCCGCTCCGATACCGCTCGCGCATCCATGCCACCCGACCCGCCAGCGCCTCCCGGGTGATCGGGGTGCCCTTGGGTCGGCCGGTGGAGCCGGAGGTGTAGATGATGTAGGCGAGGTGGTCCGGACCGGCGATCCGGGCGGGCGGCTCCTCATCGGTGTCGTCACGCGGATCCGCGTCGCCCTCGTCCAGCAGCGACACCGGCAACTCGCCGCCCGCGAACCGGTCGGCGAACCGCGCCCGGCACAACACCCGTTCCGCCCCGCCGTCGGCCAGCATCCACCCGATCCGCTCGGTCGGCAATGTCGGGTCGATCGGCAGATACGCGCCACCCGCCTTGAGCACGGCCAGCAGCGCGACGACCGTCTCGATCGAGCGTTCGGCGCAGACCGCGACCACCGAGTCCGGTCCGATGCCGGCCCGGCGCAACACCCGGGCCAGCCGGTTCGCGCGGGCGTCGAGGTCGGCGTAGTCGACCCGGCTGTCGCCCGACTCGACGGCGACCGCATGCGGGGTGCGCAGCGCCTGCACCTCGAAGGCCACGACCGGGTCCGGGCATTCGCCGCCGGTCGGTCCCACCGCGCCCGCCAGCACCCGGACCCGCTCCGCCGCCGACAACAGCGGCAGCCGGGACAGCGGGGTGTCCGGATGCGCGACCGCGCCCGCGAGCAGGGTCTCGAAGCAGCGGGCCAGTCGGGCGATGCTCTCGGGAGCGAAGCGGTCGGTGTTGTAGACGAACTCGGTGACCAGCTCGTCGCCTTCCGGCCAGACCTCCAGCGCCAGATCGAACTTGGCCTGCCGGAAGCCCGATTCGAACCCCTCGGCAGCAACCCCGGCCAGACGCAATCCGGCTCCGGCCGGTGGGCGCAGGGTCAGCATGGTCTGGAACACCGGTGGGCTGTCCGGATCGCGGTCCACGTCCAGCGCGCCGAGCAGCCGCTCGAACGGTACGTCCTGATGCTCGTACGCCTGGAGGGCCACCGTGCGGGTACGGCCCAGGAAGTCGCGGAACGACGGGTCACCGACGGTACTGCCGCGCAGGACCAGGGTGTTCAGGAAGTAGCCGACCAGTGGCTCGTAGTCCTCCTCGTCCCGACCCGCCAGCGGCGAGCCGACGCAGACGTCCTCCTGGTCGCAGTAGCGGGCGAGCAGGGTCTGGTATCCGGCGAGCAGGGTCATGTAGAGGGTGACCCGTTCGCGCCGGGCGAGTTGTTCGATTCCGATGCGCAGGGAGGCCGGAAGGTGGTGGGTGACCGTACCGCCATGTCCGGACTCGGTGTCGGTGTCGGTGCCGCTGCCCCGGGGCCGATCGACCGGCAGGTCCAGGGTCGGCGCGCCGGCGAGTTGCCGGGTCCAGTAGGTCAGTCGTTCCTCGAAGCCAGGCTCGTCGAGGAGTTCGTGTTGGCGCCGTACGTAGTCGCCGTAGCTCAGCGGCAGCGGGGTCAGCGGCGAGGGGCGGCCCTCGGTGAACGCCGCGTAGAGAACCGCCAGTTCCTCGTCGACCACGTTCATCGACCAGCCGTCGGCGACGATGTGGTGCAGGGCCAGGCACAACACGTGGTCCCGGCCGGCGGCATCCAGGTGCAGCAGGCTCGCCGTGAACAGCGGGCCCCGGGCCAGGTCGAACGCACGGTTCGTGCGTGCGGCGACCAGGTCGCGGGCGCGTTGTTCGCGCTCGGCCGGGGCGCCGTCGACCCGCACCCGCTCCAGGACGAACGTCCCGGGCGCGCCGATCACCTGGATCGGTACGCCGTCCTCGTCGGGGAAGGTCGCGCGCAGGCTGTCGTGCCGGTCGACCAGTTCGGACAGGGCGCGGTCGAGGGCGGCGACGTCGAGCGGGCCGCGCAGGCGGTGGACCTGGAACATGTTGAACGCCGCGTCCCCGGGGTTGATCCGGTCGAGCAGCCACAACCGTTCCTGGCCGGCGGACAGCGGAATACGCCGCGATCGGAGGGACACCGACGCCGGGTCGGCGGGCCGGTCCGGCGCCGACAACGGGTGCGGGTCGTGGCTTCGGGTCGGGTTGTTCATGGCCGCCGCTCGCTTCGCATCGCGGATACCGCGCTGGTGAGTCCGGAGATGGTCGGGGTTTCGAAGAACACGTGCAGCGGTACGTCGACGCCGAGGCGTTTGCGGATCCGCGCACCGATCCGGGTGACGGTCAGTGAGTGGCCGCCCAGGTCGAACAGGTCCTCGTCGGGGCGGATGTCGTCCAGGCCGAGCACTTCGCGCCAGATCGCGGTGATCTCGGCGGCGGGCCCGGTGTCGGCGGGGGCGTCCGCCTCGTCGACCGGGTCGGGTTCGACCGCCCGCAGGCGCGGCGGGGCGGGCAGCGCGGTCCGGTCCAGCTTGCCGTTGGGGGTCAGCGGCAGGCGCTCCAGCGGCACATAGACGCCGGGTACCAGGGCCCGGGGCAGCGTCGCGGCCAGATGCACCCGCAGTTCGGCCGCGCTCGGCGTGGCGGCGCCGCGCGGGACCAGGTAGGCGACCAGGAGCGGCCCGTCGGCACCGTCCTCACGCACTGTCACGGCCGCCGCCGCGATGCCCTCGTGGTCGAGCAATGCGCTCTCGATCTCGCCGAGTTCGACCCGATGGCCGAGGATCTTGACCTGGTGGTCGTCCCGGCCCAGGAACTCGATCCGGCCGTCGTCGCGATAGCGGGCCAGGTCGCCGGTGCGGTAGAGGCGGGCGCCGGGCGGGCCGTACGGGTCGGGCCCGAAGCGGTCGGCGGTGACGCCCGGCAACCGGCGGTAGCTTCGGGCCAGTCCGTCGCCGCCGATGTACAGGTCGCCCGCGACGCCGACCGGGGTGGGGGTCAGGTGTCGGTCCAGCACGTACATCCTGGTGTTGGCGATCGGGCGGCCGATGGTCACCTCGTCGTCGTCCGGGCCGATCTCGGCGGTGCTGGACCACACCGTGGTCTCGGTCGGCCCGTACGCGTTCACCAGGCGGCGGGCCCGGCGGCGCAACTCCCGTGCGAGCGGCACCGGCAGCGGTTCGCCGCCGGTGACGGCGAACACCGCCGGCTCCTCGAAGCCCGCGTCGAGCAGCATGCGCCAGCCGGACGGGGTGGCCTGGACATGGGTCACCCGTCGGCCCCGGATCAACCGGAGCAGCGCCCGGCCGTCCCGGGTCTCGCCGTCCTCGGCGAGCACGAGTCGCCCCCCGGTGATCAGCGGCACGTACAGCTCGACCGCCGAGATGTCGAAGGACGCCGAGGTCAGGCCGAGCCACACCGAGTCGGCGGCGCAGGCCAGGACGTCCCGCATCGAGGCGAGCAGGTTGCTCAGCGCGCGGTGTTCGATCTCCACGCCCTTCGGGCGGCCTGTGGAGCCGGACGTAGCCAGCACATAGGCGAGTTCGCCGGGCATCGGCGGGGGTGCGGCCACCGGGTCGGGATCGACCGGGTCGATCACCGCCGTCCCGGTGACGGTCCCGTCGATCAGCAGCGCTTGATCTCCGCGTCCGGGGAACCGGCCGAGCAGGTCGCGTTCGGTCAACAGGGCATCTGCGGCGCAGTCTTCGAGCACCATCGCCAGCCGGGCCGACGGGTATTCCGGGTCCAGCGGCAGATACGCGGCACCCGCCCGCAGCACCCCGAGCAGCGCGGTGGGCAGCGCGGCCGTACGGCGCACGCAGACCGCGACCAGGTCGCCCCGGCCGATCCCGGCGCCTCGCAACCGCCGCGCCACCGCGTCGACGGCCGCGTCGAGTCGGGCATAGGTGAGCCGGGTCGTGCCGCACTCCACCGCGATCGACTCGGGGGTACGGGCGGCCTGAGCCGCGAACCGCGCGGGCAAGGTGTCCTGTTCCATCTCCCGCCCGGTGTCGTTCCAGTCCCGCACCATACGTTCGTGTTCGTCGGCGCTCTGCAGGGCGAGGCGGGACAGCGGGGTTTCCGGGTCGTCGACGATCGCCCGCAGCAGGGTCCGATAGTGGCCCGCGATCACCGTCGCGGCGCCCTCGTCGAGGGTGTCGGTGGCGTAGTGCAGGTGCAGCGCGAGGCGATTCGGGTCGTCCAGGCACTGCATGTGCAGGTCGCCGCGCGCGGCGTGGTTGAACACGGTCCAGTCGATCGACACGGGCAGGCTCGCGAAGTCCGGCACCGAGGTACGGCGGCGATAGCTCATCGACACCGGCGCCAGCGCCAGTCGCGGGGTCAGGCCGGTGACGACCCGGCCGAGCGGCACGTCGCGGACCGGGAAGAGGTTGCGCAGGTCGGCCCGCAGCGCCTGGACGAAGGCGCGGAAGGTGAGGTCCGCGGACGGCGTGGTGTGGACGGGGAGTTCGTTGACGTATGGACCCACCCGGTCGCGGCTGTGCGGGGTGCGGGTGCCCAGGTCGATGGCGACCGTGGCCCGTTCGTTGCCGTAGCGCCACAGCTGGGTGTGCAGCGCGCCCAGGAGCAGCGCGAAGGTACTGACGCCGAGGAGTTCGGCGGTGGCGGCGACGGCCACGCGCAGTTCGTCGTCGACGGGGATCGGGACGGACCCGCCGGTGCCGCCGTCGATCGCCGTCCGGCGGCGTCCGGGCAGGATGACGGCGGGTGGTTCACGTTCCTCGTCGGCGAAGCGGATCGCGGCCAGGCCGACGCGGCGCTCGGCCTCGACCGCCTCGCGGGCGATCCGCTCCGCGTCCTCCGACTCCTCCAGGTCCGGCAGATCCGGCTTGATGCCGGTGCCGAACGCGGCGTAGTGCGCGGCCAGATCGCGAACGAGGATGTCCTTGGAGTTGCCGTCGAAGGCGAGGTGGTGGGCGACCACGAGCAGGGTCCGGTGTCCGGGGCCCGCGTCGACCAGGGTGAAGCGCACCAGCGGCCCGGTCTCCGGGTCGAACGCGCGCAGTGTCTCGCGGTGCAGCAACTGGGCCGCCATGTCGCCGCGTTGGTCTTCGGGTGTCTCGGTCAGGTCCTCGATCACCAGGTGCGGAAGGGTGTCGGCGGGGACCAGCCACGGTTCCCCGTCGAGCTCGCGCAGCGCGCTGCCCAGGACCGGGTGGCGCACCACGATCGCGTCACAGGCGTGCGCGAGCGCGGCCGGGTCGAGGTCGCCGGTGAACCGGATGCTCAGCGGCATGTGGTGCGCGGTGCCCGTGGGTACCGCGAGTTCGGTGAACCGGATGCCGTGTTGCGCCGGGGACACCGGGGCTCGGCACGGGGAATCCGGCGGCAGGGATACCGGTCGGGTGGTGCGCATCAGCGGCCCTCCTGGGAGGCGGTGGGTGCGTGAACCAGTGCGGCGGTGTCCCCGAACACCGGCGCCTGGGGGTGGTCGATCGCGAACTCGCAGGCCTCGACGAAGGCCTGGACCAGGTCTTCGACGACGGACGGGGCGAACGCGCGGTCGTTGTACAGCAGCCAGCCCGCGATCGTGCCGTCGGGCTGTTCGGTCAAGGCCAGTTCGGGCACGCCCAGGTCCGGGCGGCCGTCCGGCGTGGGCCATTCGGCGTCCAACTGCCGCGGCAGATCGAAGGGTTCGGAGACCAGGCCCAGGAAGTGCGCCTGGTTGCTCCAACTCTCGTAGCGGACCCAGGCCGCGTCCGGAAAGCGCGGGTAGAACTCGGCGAACGGGTAGCACTGATGCTCGGTCGCGGCCACGGCGGTGGTGCGGACCCGGTCGAGCAGGTCGTCGTACGACGGGTCACCACCCAGGTCGACCCGGATCAGCAGGGACTGCACGAGGCAGCCGATCAGGTTCTCGCTGCCGGGTCGGGTCCGACCGGGTACCGGCGACATCACCACGATGTCCCGGATGCCGGACGCCCGTGCCAGGACGCTCGTCCAGCACGCGGTGGCCACCATGAACGGCGTCGCGCCCCGCTCGCGCGCGGCCGTGCGCAACCGCTCGACCAAGTCGGCGGCAAGGCCGAAACGCACCGAACCGCTGTGCAGCAGACCGGTGGCCGCGCGCCCGGGGAACGGGTCGAGGGCGGCGGGCGCCCCGGCCAGGGTCGCCTCCCAGAACGGGCGGGTGCGCGGCCATTGCGCGCGGGCCCAGCCCAGGTGTTCCGAGCAGGTCGGCGTGGGCGGCGGCAGCGGAGCGGACCGATCGGTGTGCAACGCCGAGTAGACGAGGGCGAGTTCCCGGAGCAGTACACCCATCGACCAGCCGTCGAACACCATGTGGTGCACCGCGAGGATCAGCACGTGGTCCTCGGGATCGAGTTCGATCAGCAGGGCGCGTACGAGGGGTCCGTGTGCGAGGTCCCAGTGTTGTTCGCGTTCGGCGCCGGCATGCTCGCGGGCGAACCGTTCGCGGTCGGCGTGCGTGGCGCCTTCGGCCCGGATCCGCCGCATCTCGGGCGGCAGTTCGGCGAGTACGACGGCGTCGGCGGTGCCGTCGGCGTAGTGGAAGACGGTGCGCAGCGCCTCGTGCCGGCGCACCACCTCGCCCAGGGCGGCTTCCAGGGTGTCCTGGTCGAGGGTGTCGGTGATCCGGATCCCCACACTGACCGGGCCGACGTCGCGCGGCTGGTCGGTGGCGTACATCCAGACGAAGAAGTTCTCCTGCTGCGAGCTGAGCGGCATGCGCACGACCGGCTCGCCGGCCGACTCGCGGCACGCCGCCTCGGGCCGCGCGCACGCCGGTTCCGTCGGCGTGTCCGCGCCTTCCGATTCCGTCCGGGCCGGTTCCGCTCGCGCCCGGGCAGTGTCGATCCAGGCCGCCTGGGCGGCCAGTTCGGGTCGGTCGAAGGCGAGCGAGACGGGCACGTCGAGGGCGAACAGACGGGTCGCGGCGGCGGCCAGCCGGGTCGCCTTGAACGAATCCCCGCCCAGGGCGAAGAAGTTGTCGTCGGGACCGGCGCCGGGCGTGCCCAGCACCTCCGCCCACAGGCCGCCTACGGCGGTCTCCGTCGCGGTCCGGGGCATGCTCGACCGCTCGGCGTCGTCCCCGGCCATCCGGGCCCGAAGTTCCGCCTTGACCACCTTGCCCGCCGGGTTCCGGGGCAGGGCGTCCACGCGCAGGAATCGGGTCGGGATCTCGTGCCGGGCCAGGCGTTCGCGCAGGAACACCCGCAGGTCGTCGGCCGCGACCTCGTCCCGCAGGACCAGCGCGGCGGCGACCATGGTGCCCATCACGGCGTGTGGCACACCGAACACGGCCGCGTCGGCGACGGCCGGGTGTTCGTGGAGCGCGGCTTCCACCGCGAGCGTGGCGACCTTGTTCGCACCGGACTTGATCAGGTCGCTTTCCCGGTCGATCAGGTACAGGTAGCCGTCGGCGTCGAGTCGGCCGATGTCGCCCATCCGGATCCAGCCGTCGGTGAACACCCCGGCGTCCGCGCCCGGGTCGCGGTAGTAGGTGCGCGAGGTCGTGGGCGAGTGCAGCCAGATCTCGCCGGCCTCGCCGGTCGGTACGGGTTCGCCGTCCGGGCCGACGATGCGCAGGTCGTCCAGGCCGGTACCGCGCCCGACCGAAGTCGGCCGGCCGGGGTCGAAGACCATGGTGGTCTGAGCCGGGGCCGCCTCGGTCGAGGTGTAGGAGTTGACGATCACGGCGTCGGGGAAGATCTCGGTCAGGGCCAGTGCGGTGGCCGGCGGCAGTGCGGCGGCGGTCGAGCCGAAGAGTTGCACCGAGTCGAGATCGTGCCGGGTCCAGGCCCGCGAGTTGACCAGGTCGGTCGCCATCGCGGGCACGGTGAACACGGTGCCGACCCGGTGGGCGGCGATCAGCGCGCAGAACTCCTCGGCGTCGAACGCCGGGGCGCACAGCGCGGTCGGCTCGGCGGTCAGCGCGTTGAGCAACATCGTCTGCCCGGCGTTGGTGCCGATCGGGAACGCGTGCAGGAAGTGCTTCGAGTGCGCCAACTGCCTCCGCCGGGGGGCCGGTTCGAAGCCGTGGGTGAGGTTGGCGTGGGTGGCGCCGACACCCTTGGGGGTGCCGGTGGTGCCGGAGGTGTAGAGGATCTGCGCGAGGTCGTCGGGATGCGGCTCGGCGAGGGCCGGGGGTTCGACGGGTTCGACAGGCTCGGCGGGCTCCGGGTGTTCGTGCGGATCGACGGGGTCCGGCGCCGGGAGTGCGGCCGGATTCGAGCGGGCCCGCGCGTGCGCGTCGGCTTCGACGGTCGTCGAAATCGCGCTCCACGCACCGGTGTTCGGTGGCGCGATGTCGACGCCGTGCAGGATGCCGGCCGCCGCGCAGTGCACGAGCAGGGCCTGCACGGCGGCGGTCGGCAGGCGTTCGGGCAGCGGTACGGCGACCGCGCCGGCCCGCTGGACCGCGCAGTAGGCGACCGCGTAGTCGGCCCATTCGCGACCGGCGAAGATCAGCGCGACCCGATCCCCCGCGCGTACCCCCCGATCGTGCAACTCGTTGGCCAGGGCGACGGATCGGCGCCACCAGTCGATGAAGGTCAGTCCGGTGCCGGGAGCACCCGGAACCAGGATCGCGACGCGATGCGGGTCGAGGTCCGCGCGGGCTGCCAACAGGCCCGGCACGGTGCATCGATCCTCGGGACGCCCCGAACCGGATAACCCGGGCCGGACGTCGGGGGCGGTCACGGCGCGCCCTGCTTCGACGTCGCCGGGCACGGACGTGGTTGAGCTCTGCGCATGGTTCTTCTCCGGGGTAGGAGTGCAAAGTTCGGTACGCCGACGGAGCAGTGTCGGCTCACGCTCGAATTGGGCGGAATTGCCGTACGGGAACCACCGACGAGCCATGGAGCGATGACCGTCGGCGACGTGCCCAAGACTGTCAATGGACTAGACCAATGACAAGAGCCGTTCCGAATCCCGGACCACGTTCGAGATGGAAAACCGGCCGGTCGCAGCGTCGCGAGGGCCCATCGATCACCCCCGGCCGCCCGTCGGGCCGCGTGCGAACCACTCGATTCCGGCCTGGGAGTGGAGAATTCGCCTCGTTGCGCGGAAGTCTGTCGCGGACGACACCCGGGCGCTAACGTGTGCCTGCCGCACTTCCCTCACCCAGGGTCGATGATCGTTGAACCCGGTGTACCCGCCGGTAATCATCGACATCGGCGGAAAGGTATCGTCATGCGCACTGCATCGAATGCCACGCGGAACACCGTCGTCGACGCCTGGCGCTCCGGCGCCGAAACGGCCGACGGCGTGGAGAACCCCGCCGGTTCGCTCTACATCGGCGGATCCGCCACGGAACAGGGACTCACCGAGATCGACGTCGCGGCGATCAGCTGTGGCACCGCCTGTTCGTGGTCGCGCACCCGCGCCTGTTGTTGACCGAAGCTCGCCGGTCCGCCGTTCGGCGCCGATCGCACGTGCGATCGGGGTCGGGCGGCGGGTCCGTCTCGATTGGGTGGCGATCCGCAGATGGCGATTCCGGTCCGGCCCCGTCCCGTGGTGAGCTACGACGACGCGGGTGAGTTCGACACCGCGTTCGAGCCGCTGATCGGCCCCGCCCTGAACCGCTTCCGGCGCCGATTGCGCGCCGTGCCGGACCCGCTGTCCACCACCGAGCGGGAGATCCTGCTGCGCGCCGCCCGACGCGGCCTGTTGGACTCCGTGCGCCCCAAGGCCAACCGACTGCTCCTGCTCGAACTGCACGCCGCCCGGATGTCCGGCCGACTCACCCGCGCGACCAGCGAACAACGCTGGCAGGAATTCCTCGAACGTGCCGCCGAGCCCGGGTTCTGGAGTGAACTCGACGCCGACTACCCGGCGTTCGCCCCGCGCCTGGACCGGGTGATCCGCAATCGGTGCACCGCCCTGCTCACCCTGGCCCGCCGCATCGCCGCCGATCGCGACCGCCTCACCGACCTGCTCGGCAGGCGCCCCGGCGAACTCGTCGAGATCGGCACGGACGCGGGCGACTCGCATCGCGGCGGCCGTACCGTGGCCCTGCTCCGCTTCGAGGCCGGCCGTGTGGTGTACAAACCCCGCGCACTCGCCGTGGACGTCGCCCTGGCCACCACCGTCGACACCCTCCTGGCCCACATCCCGCGCGAGGAACGCATCGCGGTCCCACGGGTGTTGCTCGGCACCGACTACGGCTGGGCCGAACACATCGAACACCGCTACTGCGCCGACGCCGCCGAACAGTCCCGCTTCTACCGCGGCCTCGGCGAGTGGATGTGCGTCGTACAACTCCTCGGCGGCACCGACCTGCACTCGGAGAACGTGATCGCCTGCGGCCCGGTCCCGTGGGTGGTGGACTGCGAGACACTGTTCAGCCCCGAACCCCGGGTCGGCGCAAGCGGACTCGGCGACGCCTTCGACACCGCCGCCGCCTCGGTCCGGCGCACCGTGCTGCGCACCGGCCTGTTGCCGATGCGCCTGGGCCAACTCGCCCTGCAGGGCGTGGACATGTCCGCCGTCGGCGCCCTCCCCGACCAGCAACCGAGCGTCCCGGTACCGGTGATCAGCGGCGCCGGCACCGATCTGGCCCGGCTCACGATGGAGCCCGCCGACGTGGCCGGATCGGCCAACCTGCCCGCCCCCGACGCCGATCCGCTCGCCCACCAGGACGACATCGTGCACGGCTACCGCGACCTGCGCGCCCGCCTGGACGGACTCGACGCGGCCGGGCGGCTGCGACCCATGCTCGACGTGTTCACCGGCTGCGAGCTGCGGGTGGTGTTGCGCCCCACCCAGGTCTACGTCGAGATCGCCCGGATGCTCTGGCATCCCGCATCGCTGCACGACGAGGGCCCGGCCGTCGAGCGCGCGCGGGATGTACTGATCCGCCAGGCGAAGGCGCTGCACGGCGCCCCCGACACGCCGGAGGTGGTCGGCGCCGAGGTCGCCGATCTCCTCGACGGCGACATCCCGTTCTTCGGCGTCCGGCCCGAGCGGGGGCGGATGACCGGACCGCGCGGCACCGAATGGGGCGATCCCGCACACCTGCTCGACGAGAGCGTCGCCCGCTGGCGGGCCGGGGACCCGGAGTTCGAGGAGGTGATGATCCGCTCCTCGCTGCTCGGCGTCTACCGCGACCGCAGCGCGATGCCCGAGGGGGAACGACACCGCGAGGTGACGGTACGACCCGACCGACGGGAGGAACGCCGGCGTGCCCTCGCCGCCGAATCCGCGCGCGACCTGTGCGCCCGGGCCGTCGTCGGCGCGGACGGGACGGCCACCTGGATCGGGCCGGTGTACACCGACAGTGGCTTCAACGTGCGCCCGTTCGCCGCCGACCTGTACAGCGGACAGGCCGGCGTCGCACTGGCCCTGCGGGCGTATCTGACCGAGTCCGGCGCGGGCCGGGTGCCGGCCGTGGACGGGCTGCCGGCGCTGACCGAGGGGGCGATCCGGGCACTGGCGGCGATGGAGGACGCGGTACCCACCACCCGGGTCGGCGCGTTCGACGGGATCGGCGCGGCGGTCCGCACCTGGCTGGCCCTGCACACCGCGTCGGGTCGGCCGGCCGACCTGGACCGGGCGATCCGGCACGCCGAGCGCGCATCGGGCCTGTTGGCCGAGGACACCATCCTCGACCTGGCCGGCGGCGCCGCCGGGCTGATCGTGCCCATGCTCGCGCTGGCCGACCGTACCGGCGACCGCCGTTGGCGAGACGTCGCCGAATCCGCCGCGGAACTGCTCGGGCGACACGCCGTGGTCGAGGAGGACGCCCGCGGCCGACGCACCGCCCGCTGGCCGACCGTACTCTTCCCCGACGGCATCGGCGGCTTCGCGCACGGCGCCGCGGGCATCGCCTGGGCACTGACCCGACTCGGTCTGGCCGCGGACCAGCCGGAGTGGTTCGAACTCGCGGACCTGGCCTGGGCGTTCCAGGAGGCCCTGTACGACCCGAAGGTGCGCAGCTGGCTGGACGGCCGGCAGCGGGACGAGGTCCTGTTCCTCGACTCCTGGTGCCACGGCAGCACCGGCATCGGCCTGGCCGGCTGGGACCTGTACCGGCGCACCGGCGCCCCCGAGCAGCTGGACCGGGCCCTGCGCGCGGCCGCCGCGACCTGGCGCACCGGCTTCGGCTGGGACTACACGCTGTGCCACGGCGACCTGGGCTCGTGGGAACTCCTGGACACGCTCCTGCGCGGCGCCCCCGAGCAGCTTCGATCCCACCTGCCGCAGGCCCCCACCGGGGCCCACCTCGACGCGCTCCTGCTGACCGGGCTCGAAACCTACGGCCCGCACACCCCGTCCACCCGGCACACCACCACGGCATCCCTGCTCCCGGGCAGCGCAGGCGCCCTGCACCAACTCCTGCGCATGCACCCGACGAGCACGGAGCGTCCGCCGTCACTGCTGCTTCTGGACGAACTCTGAGCGATGGGACGGGTGTTGTCCTGTCCGGTCAGTCCACGTAGGCCGACGCCTGGATGCGATACAGGTCGGCGTATTCGCCGTTCTCGCGCATCAGTTCTTCATGGGTGCCGTGCTCGACCACCTCGCCGGCGCGCAACACGACGATCCGGTCGCACTCGCGAACCGACGCCAACCGGTGGCTGATCAGTACCACCGTGCGACCGGCCGCGAGCCGGCGGATATTGGCGTAGACCGCGTGCTCCGCGCGGGCGTCCAGGGCCGCGGTGGGCTCGTCGGCGATCAGCAGGCGGGCGTCCCGGTAGAAGCCGCGCGCGATCCCGATCCGCTGCCACTGGCCGCCGGACAGGTCCACCCCGGCGCGGAACTTCTTCGACAACAACGTGTCGTAGCCGTACGGGAGTCGCGAGATCAGACCGTCCGCATCCGCGTCCCGGGCCGCCCGGGTCAGCGCGGTCCCGTCCGCGTCCGGCCGATCGGCGCGCCCGAGCACGATGTTGCCGCGCGCCGTCAGCGGCCACCGGGTGGGCTGTTGCATCACCAGCGCCACCTGCTCGCGGACCCCCACCGGGTCGACCATGGCCAGATCGGTGCCGTCCCAGTGCACGGTGCCCTTGTCCGGCCGGTGCAGCGCGGCCAACAGCAGGGCGAGCGTGGTCTTGCCCGACCCGTTCTCCCCGACCAGGGCCACCGTCTCGCCCCGGCGAATCACCAGATCCACCCCGCGCAACGCCGGGCCGGCGCTATCGGGATACGCGAAGTAAACGTCCCGTAACCGGATTTCGGCGAACCCGTCCGGCACCTCACACACCGCCGGCGGGCGGGCCCGGCCGGCCGCCTCGGCCAGGAAGGCGTGATAGTCGGTGATGTACAGGGACTTCTCATAGAGGCGGTCCACCGCCACCATCAGCGTGGCCAGCGAACCGCTCGCGGTACGTACCGCCAACACCGCCGTACCGGCCACCGCGAGCGGCACGATCTCGGCCCGCACCAGCAGTCCCAGGGCCACATAGGTGGCCCCCAACGCCAGGCCGGACAACGTGCGCCCGACCACGCCCACCCGCACTTGGGCGTAGCCCACCCGCACCTCGGCCTGCTCGACCAGCCGGGCCAGGCGCCGGAATTCGGTCAACAGCGCCTCCTCGGCGGTCCCGGCCCGCACCTCCGCCGCCGCCTCCCGGGCGGTGAGCAGGTCGGCGAACAACCACAGGCGCCGATACAGCGTCATGCGCTGGACCATGCCCTCGAACCCGATCCGGGCCGAGCGCAGCGCCGCCCATCCCTGCGGCGCGATCGACAGCGCCAACAGCGGCAGCAGTACCGGGTGCAGCCCGGTCACCACGCCGATGCCGACCAGCAAACCGACCAGGGCGCCGAGCAGTTCGACCGCGTGCGCGAGGGCCAGTTGGGCGTGGTCGATGCCGCGGTCGCGCGCCCGGGCGAGCGCGTCGTGCCAGTCGGCGTCGTCGAACGCGGCCAACTCGGCGCCGACCGCCGCCGTGTGCAAGCGCTCCTCGGCGACCCGACGGATCCCCGGCGACAGGCGGGCCTGGGTCGCCTGCACCACCGTCTCCAAGCCGGCGCGGGCCGAGGTCGCGAGCACCACCGCGATCACCGCCGGCACCGCGTCGCCGACCCGGTCCGCCGCCGGCCCCGAGGCGAACAGCGCCGACAACGCCCGCGACGTGGCCAACAGGGCCAGTGCGGTGGCCACCCCGGCGGCGGCCTGGGCGCATACCAACACCACCGCCGCACGCCCACTCGCCGCCCACGCCAGGCGCCACACCTGCGCCAACGCGACCGGCAACCGGGTGACCATCCGACCCAATCCCGCGTTCGCCGCCTCCCCGTCGAAGGGCGTGTCGTAGCCCTCGCCCAGCTCGTCGAACTCGCCCAACTCCGGTGGCACATGCCCCGCCATCCCGAACCCCTCCCGGCCGACAAGTGGGGTATGCCCGGGGCCGAGGCACGCTACGGGTACCAAAGGGAGCGCACGGGTGGCCGGAGGGGCGCCCGGACCGTCCCGCGAAGCCCACACCGGGCACCACCGCGACACGCCGCCGGACAGGGCCTAGTCGGGGATCAACCCGCTGCGCCGCGCCAGGGCGACGGCCTCCGTGCGGCGGGAGGCGCCGAGTTTGGCCATGATGTTGGACACGTGCACGCTCGCGGTCTTGGCGCTGATGTACAGCTCCTCGCCGATCTGCCGATTGCTCAACCCACGCGCCAGCAGCTCCAACACCTCACGCTCGCGCGCCGTCAACGTCACCTCGTCGGCCGACGCCGCCGCACCGGCCAGTCGCCCGCGCCGCACCATGGCGTCCACCGCGTCGCGCAGCGGTACCGCCCCCAGCCGCTCCGCGGTCTCCCGTACCCGCTGTGCCAGGGCGGTCGCCTCCTCCCGCCGGTCGGCGGCCACCAGGGCCTGGGCCAGCCGCAGTTCGCTGCGCGCCTGCTCGAAGACGTTGCCGTAGCCGTACGCCTCGGCGGTCTTCTCCCACAACGCGACGTCGACCTCGCCGCGCACCCGCGACCACTCGGCCTCGGCGCGCGACAACCAGGCGACGCTCTCGGGTCCGGTGCGCGGGAAGCGCCGATTGGGCCAGGACATCGTGGTGCGGGCCCGCTCGATGAACGGCTCCGCCCGCGCCACCTCCCGGGCCGCCGCCTCGGTGTCCCCCGCCGCCCGCAGTTCGGTCGCGGTGTCGCCGATCGCGGACAGGGCCAGGGCGGAGATCCGGATGCCCGCGTCGGGGTAGGGGTTGCGGTCCTCGGACAACGCGTCGAGCGCGCGCCGCGCCCACTCAGCCGCCGCCGTGGAATCGCCGCGCCAGGCCGCCTCGTCGGTGAGCACCAGGCTGCCGACCAGGGTGCCCATCCAGTTGAACGGCCGCTCCTCGAACAGGGCGCGGGCCCGCTCCGCGACGCCCGGCTCGCCCCGACCCAGCGGGACGTACAGCGCCGCCTCCGCGACGTGTCGGAACGCGGACGGCACCGTCTCGGGCACCACTTCGAGCGCCTCGTCCCAGCGGCCGAGGGTGTACAGGAGCTGGGCGCGCAGGTATTGCATGTCCAGCGGGTAGGGCGAGGTGGATCTGGTGGTGCGGCGGGCCAGTTCCAGGCCCTCGTCCAGCCAGCCCAGGCTCTCCGCGAGTCGGCCGGACTCGAAGCTGCCCATGGCCAGGTTGAACAGCGCCCGCAACTCGATCGTGGTGTTCCCCGACTTGTGCGCCAAGTCGCGTGCCTGGCTCAGCCGTTCGCGTCCCTCCAGGACCTGGCGGCTGCCCCATTCCAGCCCGGTCAGCGAGATGATCGCGTCGGCGAGCGCATCGTCGGTGCCCAACTCCTCGGCGGCGGCCAGTAGTTGGTGGCCCAGTCGGCGCGCGGTCTCGTCGTCGTTGAGGTAGTAGGCGGCCTGGATGTGGGTGGCCGCCGCCCACAACCACGTGCGCGAGGGCGGGTCGGCGGGGATCATCGCGAGCGCCTGGCTGCTGTACTCGAACGCGGCGTGGAGGTTGTCCACGTTCATCAGGCTGGAGGCGAGGGTGTAGCGCACGGTGACGGCGAGGTCGACGTCGGCGTGTTCGCCGACCCGGTCCAGCGCGCTGCGCGCGAACGCGACGGCCCGATGCGCCTCGCCGGCCCGCACGGCGGCGGCCGAGGCGCGCATCATGAGCGTCACGTCGTCGCTGTCCACCAGTTCGCGGGCATTGGGCACCGCGTCCCACACCTCCAGGGCCGCTTCGAGGCGGCGCATCTCCTCCGCCGGCGCACCCATCCGGGCGGCGGAGTCGGCGGCCTCGACGGAGGCGGTGAGCGCGCCGGGCAGGTCGTGACCGGCGCGGTAGTGGTGGGCGCGCTCGGCCGCACTGCCCGACCGCCGGCCCGGCTCGCCGAGCAGCCGGGCGAACACGGCGTGGATCCGGACCCGCTCGCCCGGAAGCAGGTCCGCGTACGCCGCCTCGCGGGTCAGCGCGTGCCGGAACGCGTACGTATCGCCCTCGTCGGCGACCAGCAGGTGCCGCCCGACGGCCTCGCGCAGCGCGGTCTCCAACTCGTCGTCGGGCAGCTCGACGGCGTCCCGCAGCAGTCCGTGCTCGACCCGGCGCCCGGCCACGGCCGCGGTCCGAAGCACCCGCTGGGCCACGCTCGACATCTGCTCGATCCGGGTGAGCAGCACCTCGGCCAGGCCGCTGGGCACGCCCCCGTCGATGTCGGCGGTGGCGGCGCGCAGTTCCTGGGCGTAGAAGGCGTTGCCCTCGGCGCGCTCGACGATGGTCCGGACGGTGTCCTCGGGCAGCGGGTCGGCGGCCAGACCGCGGACGAGGCGGGCCACGTCGTCGTCGTCCATCGGCCGCAGGTCGAGCCGCCCGACGGACGGCAGGCGCACCAGTTCGGCGAGCAGCGGGCGCAGCGGGTGGCGGCGGTGCAGGTCGTCGGAGCGGTAGGAGACGAGTACGGTCAGCCGCTGGTAGCCGGCCGCCCCCGGGCGTTGCGGCAGGAGTCGGCTGAGCAGGAAGCGCAGCAGGTCGCGGGTGGACTGGTCGGCCCAGTGCAGATCCTCGATCGCCAACAACACCGGCGCCTGCTCGGCCAGGTCCCCGAGCAGTCCGGCGACGTCCTCCAGAAGCCGCAGCCGCACCCCGGAGTCCGGCATTTCGCCGGCGTGCTCCCTGCCCCCGCCGGCCCGCAACAGTCGCTCCACGGCCGGATGCGCGGCCAGCACGGCGGCATGGCGCTCGTCCGCCTCCAACCGCCGCAGCACCTCGACGAACGGCAGATAGGGCAGCCCGACGTCGCCGAGGTCCACGCAGTGCCCGGTCAACACGGTCATCCCGGCTCCGGCCGCCCGAGCCGCCGCCTCCGCCAACAACCGCGTCTTGCCCACACCGGCGTCCCCGGCCACGAGCAAGGCACAGGGATCGCCCGCCCGCCCACGCCCGAGTGCCTCCTCGAGTCGAGCGACCTCCTCGCCCCGCCCCACCAAAGCCGCATCCCAGCCCACATCCGTCACCGGGCCATCTTCACACGCCCCACCCACGGCCGGTGGTCGCGTGTCCCGGCGCGACTCGCCCGAGGAGGCGGCGGGGCTCGATCGGCGCACCGGTCGTGGCCGGACAGCATGGACAACCATATGGTTGTGCAGTTGACGCGCTATGCGGCCACCGTGTGGGCGACCCGCCGGGCATGCGGAAGGCCGCCGCGGGAGAGCGGCGGCCTTGCGGTGCATGGGAAGGGTCGGGGTCCCGGGTCGGGGGGATCCGGGACCGCCGTGGGTCGGGGTCAGCTCTTGATCGAGTAGCTGTCCCCGTAGACCTTCCAGTTCAGGGGCGGGTTGAGGTCGAGGTTGCCGGCCTTGAGGAAGACGCGTTGTTCGGTGTCGACCCGACTGGTGTCGCTGTGCGCATCCTCGTGCTTCATGGCGACCTTGCGGGCGTCGAGGAAGGCGTTGAGGTAGGTGGTCTCGTTGCCGCCCTGGGCCGGCGGCTTGGCCTTCTTCAGGGCGTTGGCGCGGATCGAGCTGAAGCTGTCCCGGTCGCCGCCGTCGCCGTGCATGACGATGGCGTCGTAGTACATGAACTGGCCCAGTGCGCCCAGGCCGTCCGACTTGCCGCGGTTGACCGCCGGGTTGAAGTACACCCGGTCCCGTTCGTCGTCCTGCGCCTTGCGGAAGTCGGCGTCGCCTGCGGCGGTGGCCCAGGCCTTCTCGAACGAACTGCCCAGCCCGGAATGCGAGTCCGAGCCGTTGACCTTGCGCAGCGCGGGCAGGAACTTGGCCAGCACGTTGCCCGGCTTGCGCGCGGTGTACAGCTCGACCAGGTCGAGCATGTCGCCCGTGCCGGAACAGAAGCCGATGATGCCGGCCGTGTAACCGCGGCCGTCGTCGATGTCCTCGATGTACTTGTACTGCGCCTTCCAATCCAGGGAGGAGTTCTCCGCGCTGGACACCAGTTGCATCGCGATGTCCTTCTTGTGCGGGTCGTCCAGGTCGACGCGCGCGGCGGCCGTGGCCGAGGCGGTCGAACCCGACGAGGCCGCGCCGGTGGTCGCCGCGTGGGCCAGCGGCCCGGGTACGGCGATCAGCAGGCCGGTGGCCACAAGCAGGGTCAGGCGCTTGCGGCTGCGTCCGAGTTGAGCGTGCACGTGCGTCTCCGTTCCGGCCGATGACGGCCATGTTCGGGGGGCTTGGCGTGCTGCCGGCTGAAACCCTTTGTTAGGAAAGTTTCCTAACTAGGACGAGTCACATTGAAGCACTGCGGGGTTCCGTCGCCAAGAGGTAGAGCCCAATCGGCCAAACTCGCCCACCACGATTCACCGTCCCGTCACCAGGATTTGATGATCCATCAGGTGTGCGGCAGGCCCGCGCGACGACGACCGCCATCACGCCGCACCCCGACCATCCCCACACCGTGATCCGACCCCCGCGCCTGCGGGAGCCGATGGTGTCGGGGCCGGCACCGGGGAAGTCGACACGCGCCAGGGGTATTTCGGACAGCCCCGGACGGACCTCCGCCGGACCCGAGCCGCTCCCGGGGTGGGATTCTCGGCCATGGACGCGCGCGGACTCCTCGCCCCGCTCCCGGATTTCGGGGCAGCGGGGGCCATCGGTCGGATTCGCCGACGGATCCGGGGAACCGATCGGGGTCGGCGTGCGTGAATGTAGTGGACGTCACCAGGCCGCCCCACCCCCTGTGCGAGCCGGTGAATCAGGCCGAACCGGCCCATTTCGAACAGGGCTTGGTCGTCTTGCCCTGAATGGGTTGGGATGCCGTTTGCCAATCGATTGGGCTTCTGTGGCAGCCAACCACACCGTCACGTGACAGCATCGGGGGATGGACGAGCATCAGCGACAGCCCGAGGCCGAGCCCGAGTGGCTCGACAACGACGACTTCGAGCGACTCCTGGCCGAGGTCCTGCCGGAGCTGGAGCCCGCGTTGCCGCCGGGCCGAGGCAAGCGGATCCACGAGCGCGCCGCCCACGGGGACTCCGCGGCCGGGTGAACCGACCCGCGTGACCCCACTCGAATCGATCCATGTCGGCCGGCGCGACCGCACGTTGGCACAGACCCCCGCGACGCCCCGGCCACCCATCGGCCAGGGCGTCGCCCCGTTGTCGGCTGTCGGCTGTCGGCTGTCGGCTGTCGGCTGTCGGCTGTCGGCTGTCGGCTGTCGGCTGTCGGCTGATCAACCGCCCACGGTGATCGGGAGTTCGCCGTATCCGCGCAGAAGCAGGCGGTCGTCCCGGACCGCGCCCGGCGCCTGGGCAGACGCGGGAAAGCGGGCCAGGAATCGCGGGAAGGCCACCGTCGCCTCCAGTCGAGCGAGCATGGCGCCGACGCAATAGTGGATCCCCGCGCCGAAGCTCAGCGGCGCGATCTCGGCCCGCCAGGGATCGAACCGCTGCGACTCGGGAAAGCGCGCCGGGTCACGGTTGGCCGCGCCGATCAGCAGCAGCACCTCGGCGAACCTGGGCACGGCGACGCCCTCGATCTCCAGGCCGTCGCGGAGCGCGATCCGCGAGGTGAGTTGGACCGGCGAGTCGTACCGCAGCACCTCCTCGACGAAGTCGCCCGGCGGCAACGTCCCCCCGGCCAACGCGGTGCGCGCACCGTCGTGCCCGAACAGCAGCGCCAGGCCGTTGCCGAGCAGATTCGTGGTGGTCTCGAACCCGGCCACCAGGAGCAGCACCAGGTTGGCGATCAGCTCGGCGTCGGTGATCCCGCTGTCCGGGTCCGCGTCGCGCCGCGCGACCAGGGTGGCGACCAGGTCCTCACTCGGGTGCGCCCGCCGCTGCGCGACCAACTCCGCGAAATAGCCCTGGAGTTCCACGGCGGCCCGGTCCGCGGCGGTCAGGTCGCGCTCGACGGTCATGAACTCGAGGGCCGCCATGAGGTCGTGCGCCGACCCCCGGAACCGACGTCGATCCGCCTCGGGCACCCCGAGCAGTTCGCAGATCACCCCGACCGGCAGGGGGAAGGCGAACCGGTCCATGAAGTCGACCGGTTCGCCGCCACGTCCGGCCGCGGCCAGGTCGTCCAGGAGCCGGTCCACCGCCCGCTCGACGGCCGGTCGCATGGCGGCGATCCGGCGGGGGGTGAAAACGGCCGCTATCGGGGCACGCATCCGGGTATGCGCGGGCTGATTGGCCTGCAGGATCGAGCGGCCGAACAGTTCCAGCGACGGGGGTTCGGGACAGTCGCCGAACATCGTGGCGGTCAGCTCGGGGTCGACCACGCCGAAGTCCCGATCGCGCAGCACGCGATCGACGGCAGCGTACCCGGTGACCAGGACGAGCATGTCGCTCACCCGCGCCACCGGGCCCAGCCGGTGGGCCTGTTCGTACAGCGGATAGGGATCGGCCCGGGTCTCGGGAGTGTCGAGCAGTTCGACGATCGCGGTCGCGTCCACGTGGTTGCCTCTCGTCCCCCTCGGACGGGCCGGCTCGGATAGTCGGCGCCGGCCACCTGTCATACCGTCAACCTTCGCCACGGCTTGCGGAGTTCCCCGGTCCGGGTCCGCGATACGCAAGCGGCGCGAGCCACGGCCCGTGCACCCCGACGACGGCCGCGCGGCCGGGCTCGCGTCGCGCAAACCGTGCAGCTCGCGCGAGGAGGCCATCGTCGAGGCACCGCCCGCGCGGGAGCAGGCGGGCGACACGCCGAGGCTCAATACTTTATGTGATGCTCCGGTTGCTGTATGTGAGCTTCCGGGTGACCGTTGATGAGCACTCCCCATTTCCTTATGGAAGGGTCCATCAGTCATGCGCAACACCCGGATCGTCGCCGCCGCCACCGGCTTGTCCCTCCTCATGGGTGCCGGGGCGGCGGTGGCCGTCACCGAGGTCGGCACCGCCTCGGCAACACCGCGCACCATCGCCGCAGCTCCCGCGGCCGTACCCGTGCCGGACGCGGCGATCAAGCTGATCGACCAGTTGGGCGCGGTCGGTGCGGTGACCAAGGCGGTCGGCGACCTGGTCGCGGCCGCCACGGCCGTCCCGCCCGACGCGGCCAAGGTCAAGGAAGCGGTCACGTCCCTGGAGGCCCTGGCCAAGGCGCTGCTGGGCAAGCTCCCCGCCACCCCCGTCGCCCCTCCGGTACGCGCGGGATCGTTGCCCGTGCCGCTGTCGCCGCCCGACGCGGTGGCCGCGCTGCTCAAGGACGGCCAGGATCTGCTCAAGGCGGTTCAGGCGCTGGTCGCGGTTCCCCCGGGCACCCCGAACCCCGACGTGCCGACCGTGGTCGCCAACATCGCCAAGGACCTCCTCGGCCTGGTCACGAGCGTGACGACCGCGCTCGCGGGCGTCGCGCCCCCGGTGTAGTCGGCGCTCGCGGCCCGGGTCGCGGCACCACCCTCACGACGGGGTCCGGTCGATCACCGACCGGGCCCCGTCGGCCGTGCCGGGGCGGGCAGCCCCGCGAGAGTCCGGCGCCCTGCGAGCGTCCGGCACCCGGTGATCGTCCGGGGCCCACCGCCGTACCGCCACCGCCGCCGCCAGCGTGGCCGCCGCCAACGAAGCCCACAACAACCCCGGCCCCACCGCGAACAACGCCATCAGTACCGCCGGCGACGCCGCGGCGCCGAGCCCGGAGGAGAGCTGGAAGCGGGACAGCGCGCGGCCGAGGCGATGGGCGGGTGTGGTGGCCACGATCAGGGCGATGGCGCTGCCGGTGTACATGATCTCGCCGGCCGTGTAGAGCACCGACACCAGCGCGATGGCCGCCGCCCCGCCGTTGCCGCCCAGGCCGCCGGCCGCCCAGAATCCCAGGTAGGACACGGCGAGCACGAGCCCCGCGCCGGCCAGGGCCGAGCGCCTGGGGTATCGGGACAGCCAGACCACGACGGCGATCTGGGTGGCGACCACGATGACCGTGTTGCCCACGAAGATGCCGGCGGACCAGGCCGGCGACGCGTGCAGGTGGGAGACCAGCACCGCGGGCAGCGCCACCTCCAGGACGTTGAAGCAGAACGCGTACGGGAGGTTGGCCACGTCGAGCGCGGTGATCCGCGACCCGCCGGCGGCACGCGACTTCGGCTCGTTCGGCCCGCAGGTGTCCCGATCCCCCGACCGGCCCGTCGCGGTCACCCGCAGCGAGCGGACCAGGAACGCGGCGACGGCGTAGCCGATGCCGGTCACCGCCGCGAGCATCCGCAGCGCCCCCGTACCCCCGGCCATCGCCACCGTGGCGATCAGCGCGCCGGCCCCCAGGCCCGCGTTGCGCAACGACCGGCCGGCGGCGAGCGCGGCGTCCCGATATCGCTCGTCGGCGACCGTACCGACCAGCGCCGCGTGCGCCGGCGCCCAGCACTGGTCGCCGATGCCCAAAAACAGCGCGGCGACGGTGAACGCCCACACGGCGGAGCCACCCCATGCGGCGCTGCCGAGCAGTATCGCGACGCCCACGACCCGGACGGACATCGCCGCGGCCACCGCCGCACTGCGCGCGCCGCGATCGAGCCACCGGCCCAGGAACGGCACGGCGGTGAGGCCGAACAGCATGCCGATCGACATCGCGGTGCCGGTGCGGGCCACGCCGAGGCCGAGCACCTGGATCCCGTACAGCAGCAGGAACGGGCGCAACATCCCGGTTCCGAGCGCGTCCACGGCGAGCGCGGTCGTGTAGCGGGGGCCGCCGGAGGTCCGCATCAGGGTGGCCAGGCGCGGGCGCTGGGGTCGCTCGCGTACCGGCGTCGGCCCGAGCCGCCCCGCGGCGGGCCCGGCGCGGCCGTCGCCCATGGTCGGGGTGGACGCGGTGTCGTCGGGGGTCGCGGCGGCCGGGGTCGTGGTCATGGCGACACCGTGGCCGGCGAGCCCGGCGGCCGTCACGTCGATTGACGATGGTCGTCAATCGAGATCGGCACTACCGCCACCACCTGCGATGATCCCGGGGTGAGCCTGACCATCGACATCACCGGCGTGCCGGCCGAGCGGCTGTTGTTCGCCGTGTCCCCGCTGGCCGAGCTGACCGCGATGTTGCATGTACTGGCCGAGCCCGCGCACCATCCCGCGCACCGGGAATGGGCGGTCGAGACCCGGTCGGCGCTGCGGCCGGAGTTGGCCGAGCAGTTGCTGGAGGCGGAGTTCCTGTGGCGGGCCTCGCAGGCGGACTTCCTGCTGCCGGGGCATCCCGAGCCGACGCTGGCGGCCGAGTTGGACCGGGTCGACCTGCTCGACGACGACACCTACGTGACCGCCGCACTGGTCGCCACCTGCGGTACGGACCGGCTGTTGCTCGGCAGGCCGTCGCCGCTGCGGGACGCGCCCACCCGGGAGCGGACCCTGGACCTGGCGTACGCCCGGGGCACGCGGCAGGCGTCCTTCGCGGAGCGGCTGATCGCGGATCCGCCGATGGTGCGGGCCCGGGTGCGGCGCATGATGGAGGAGTGCGAGGCCGTGTTCTTCGCCGCGGCCTGGGCCCGGGTCCTCCCCCGGCTGACGGCGGATCTGCGGCTGAAGAGCGATCTGCTGGCCCGGCGCGGCGTCGCCGAGGCGCTGGCGGCGGTGTCCGGGGCGATCGAGGTGGACGAGCACCGGCAGCGGATCGTGGTGGACAAGCTCCAGGACACCACGACCAGCGCGGTGGGCGACGGGGTGACCTTCCTGCCCACCGTCTTCGGCGCGCCGCACCTGATCGTGGTGCATGCACGCGGGTGGCGGCCGGTGGTGCAGTATCCGGTCGCGGTCCCCGATCACAAGCCGGCCGAAGCGGTGCCGATGGAGTCGGTGCGGCTGCGGTTGGCGGCCCTGTCGCACCCGGTACGGCTGCGCCTGGTCCGCACCCTCGCGCGCGGCGCGCACACCACCGGCGAGTTGGCCTCGACGTGGTCGCTGAGCGCGCCGGAGGTCTCGCGACACCTGGCGGTACTGCGCCGGGCCGGCCTGCTGACGGCGCGGCGGCGCGGCCGGTACGTGATCCACGAACTCGACACCGAGGCGACGGCGGCGCTCGGTACCGATCTGCTGACGGCTGTGCTGCGCTAGCGCGTGTCTTCGATCTCCCGCCGAGCTCCACGACGGGAGATTGAAGACACGCGCCAGGGGTGGGCGGGTCAGCTCGCCGTGCGGACGCGGTGTACCGCCGGCGCGGTGGCCGGGGCCACGTATTCGGTGAAGAGTTTGGCGACCAGTTCGCCTCGGCTGGCGACGCCGACCTTGCCCAGCACCGACTTGATGTGGTCGCGCACGGTGTGCGTGGAGATGTGCAGCCGGCGGGCGATCTCGTCGGTGGCCAGGCCACTCGTGACCAGCCGGGTGATCTCCGTCTCGCGCGCGGTCAGTTCGAACGTCTCGACGATGATCGTGGACACCTCGGACGCCGGGGCCGCCTCGATCATCACCACGGTGAATGCGTCGTCGCCGCTCAGCCGGGACGCGTGGCACACCAGCCAGCGCCCGGACCGGGTACGCACGCGGACCCGGCCGGTCCCGGCGGCGGCCAGGGTGGCGATCCAGATCGGCGTCATCGGCGCCGTGGGATCGCCCGGTTCGCCGGTCACGCTCGCGATCCGGGCGCGGGCCTGTTCGTTGGCCGAGACCAGGCGTCCGGCGCGGTCGAAGAGCAGTACGCCGGTGGCCTCCTGCGCCTCGGCGACCGCGCCGGCCGGGACCTCCGCCGGCCGCAGGAACCCGCGCAGCCGCCCGGCGAGCGGCGCGGACAGGCCGGCGACCAGTTCGGTGTCGGCGACGGTGAAGGCGGGCCGGTCCCGGTCGCGGAACAGGCTCACGCTGCCCCACGGCCGCCCGCCCACCCGCAACACCGCGCGCAGTTCGTCGCCGAAACGACGCGGGCGCAGGTACGCGTCGTAGAGGGGGCCGAGTTCGGGCCGATCGCCGGTGCTCTCCCGCAGCGCCGCCGCCGGGACGCGGGCGTCGACCAGGTCCCGGAACGCGTTGACCGTGCTCGGGTCCGACTCGCTGGTCCAGAACGCGGCGCAGCCCTCCTCGTCAAGGTTCTCCACCCGGATCGGCGCGGCGATCAGCCCGGTGAGCGGATCGGTGGCACGCCACACGGCGGCGTCGAAGGGAACCAGGCGGCGCAGCCGGGTGGACGCGCCGGCGAACAACGCGAGCGCGTCCGGCGCGTCGGCGGCGCGGGCAAGCAGTTCGTCGCGCTTCCAGGCGTCGGTGTCGGGTCGGCGGGTCATGGGGTCCGTCCTGGTCGGGGGCGGGGCGGGGCGGGGCGGGGGTTGGTCGGGGTTGGTCGGGTCGAAGGCTTTCGGATCCGGTTTTCGGACCCGATCTTCGGATTCAGTCAACCTCCGGGATCAGTAGAAGCTTCCCGGTCGTTCGGCGGCTCTCCAGGTCCTCGTGTGCGCGGCGGGCGTCGGCCAGCGGGTAGCGGCCACCCAGGTGCGGGCGCAGCGTGCCGTTGCCGGTGCGGGCGAACACGTCGCGGGCCCGGAGCAGGAGTTCGTCCCGGTCGCGGATGTAGTCGGCGATCCCCGGTCGGGTCAGGTGCAGTGACCCGCCGGTGAGTAGTCGGCCGGTGTCGAAGTCGCGGACCGGGCCGCTGATCCCGCCGAGCAGCACCATCGTGCCGCGCGGGCGCAGGCTCGCCAGGCCGGCGTCGAAGGTGGCCGCGCCGACGCCGTCGTAGACCGCGTCCACGCCCTGCCCGGCGGTCGCCTCGCGGACCCGGTCGGCGAATCCGGCGTAGTCGAGCACGAGGGCGGCGCCGGCGGCACGGGCCCGGGCGTGTTTGTCGGGTCCGGAGACGGTGGCGATCACGCGGGCGCCGCGGGCGACGGCGTACTGGGTGAGCAGGCCGCCCAGGCCGCCGGCGGCGGCGTGTACCAGGACGGTGTCGCCGGGGCGGATCCGGTAGGCGTCGTGGGTGAGGTAGTGCGCGGTCATCCCGTGCATCAGGACCGCGGCGGCGGATTCCGCGTCGAGGCGGGGCGGGATCGGTACCAGGCGGTCGGCGCGGACCACGGCGCGCTGCGCGTAGGCGCCGTGCGCGGTGGTCACCGAGCCGTCCATGGCCCAGGCGACCCGGTCGCCGACGGCGACGCCGGCCACGTCCGGGCCGGTTTCCAGGACGGTGCCGGCGCCCTCGACGCCGGGGACGAACGGGGTGGGTACGGCGAACACGCCGCGGCGCTGGCTGATGTCGATGTAGTTGATCCCGCTCGCGGCGACCGCCACCAGGACCCGGCCCCGGGTGGGCCGCGGCTCGGGGTGGGCGTCGACGGTGCTCAGCACCTCGGGTCCGCCGTGGCGGGTGGCGATGACGGCCTGCATGCTGCGCGCTCCTGGGGTGGGCGGATTCCGACCCGATCGATCGTGCGCGGCGGGTGGGTGGATGCCCATCCCTCAGGTGGGGGATGGGCAGCGCGCTCGTGATCACCCCTGGGGCAGGATCTCGACGTCGCGGGCGGCGGGGTCGGCCGGCGCGGCAAACGTACACAGCCGGGCCGCCTCGGCCGTGACCGCGTCGGTCGTTTCGGCGGACAGCGGGGCGAAGGGGATCAGGCGCAGGCCGGTGGGGTGTACGGACCAGGTACCGGCAATGAACCCGTCGACGAGAAAAGTGGGCAACACGAGCGAGTTGCCCGGCAGGACCCGGCGGCGGTGCTCGTCGGGCAGGATCCGGGTCCGGTCGGCGTGGCCGAGCACGGCGTTGTCGAAGGCGGGCAGGAACCGGACCGGCGCGGGGGCGTCCTCGGCGGCCAGTTCGGCGTCGGGAAGGTCGTACAGGTCGCGCCCGTCCACGTCGCGCAACACCCGCAGCGGCATGGCCTCGATCACCGCACGCAGCCGCTTGAGCCCGGACCAGGCCTGTACGTCCGCCACGCTCGCCGGGCCGAACGCGGCCAGGTAGCGCTCGACCAGCTCGCGGACGTCACGGGTGGGGTCCATCGCCCGCCCGGTCCAGACCGGCGCCAGGGCCATCGGCACCGACGGCCGGTTGCCCCAGCCGCCCCACACGCCGTTGGGCGTCGGATGCACGATCGGCAACATGCGCTGGACCGCCGCCGCGAGCACATACCCGGAACGACCGGGATACCGCTCACCCAGGAGCCGGCCGAGTTCGCGCCGGGCGAGCTGCCCGTCGGCAAGCAACTCCCGTCCCGTGGCGGCGAGTTCGTCGGGTTCGAGGCCGCGCGTCTCGGCGGCGTAGTAGCTCGCGCGCAGTTCGGTCCCGGGCGCGGGTTGGAAGTGCGGCCGGATCCAGGCGTAGTCCTCGGCGGCGGCGAGGTGCTGGGTGCCGCGCAGGAGCGGGCCGCGGACGACGTCCTTGTCCGTGTACAGGTCGGTCAACTCCGCGTGCCGAAACTCCGCGATGCGCGACCACAGGCCGACATACGGCCAGTTCGGTTCCTGCGCCTGCATGGCGACCAGGTGCCGGACAACCTGCGCAGCGGGCCGGCGGGTGCGCTCGGCGAGCAGCTGCCGGGCGATCAGCGTCCGGTTGAGCACGCGACGGGACACCGGGGTGCGCGAGACCGGGGGGCGGGGTGCGCGGGAAGAGGGCTCCATGGGCACAAGCATGCGCGGGAATGCGGCAGAAGCCGTTCCGCATTCCCACCCGGGTGGGGCCGTCGACGGGGTCAGCGGGCCGGGAACACGTTGTCGCGAAAGGCGCCCATCATGTTCCCCGGTGCTTGCCAGTTCACCACGATGTAGGTCTCGTACCACCGCGAACCGCGTCCGGCGGAGCGGGCGGCGCCGACCCGGGTAGTGCCCTTCCAGACGAGTTGGGTGAAGTTCCCGGTGTGTGGGCCGAATTCACCGCGCCGGAAGTCGTATTGGGGAACCTCGTCATACCAGGCCTTGGCCGCCTCCGTGGCCGACGCGGGGCTCGACACACTGCCGCCGGCCCAGAACAGGGTCTCGCCGGTGCCGACGCGCAGTCCGGCGTGCTGCTCGTTGAGCCCCTCGTAGGCCGACACCTGTGCCGCGCGTTGTCGGGCGTAGGTATTCAGTCCCGGATCCAACCGCACCGCCGGCACGCCGTGTCGGCTCCGGGAGGTGTTGATCGCGGCCAACATCTCGTTCAGGAAGGCATTGTCGGTGGCGTCCGGAAACGCAGGCCGCGCCGTCGCCGGCACCGCCGCACCCACCACCAACAAGGTCGCCGCCGCCGCAACCAGAACTCCGAAGCGCTTGCGCACACTTGCCCCTCTCCGCGCGGGCCACCCACTGCGACCGCAGGCCCAGCATGAAGCCCACCCCCCACCAACCCCACCGACTCCCACCCGGTTCACCCATCCGGCGCACGCAAGGTTTGAACCGCCCCAAGAGTGGGTGTGTGGTGGCGACGGCGACTGTTCCCGGTGGGCGTTGCGCTTTTGGCTGGGAGTGGCCGGTGCGGGCTGGTCGGAGTCGGTGGTT
>NZ_JBHZAE010000015.1:167294-272052 GCF_042754105.1 Embleya sp. NPDC059237
TGGGCCGCCGCCGGCGTGCGGGGCGCCGAGACCTGGGGTTTCCGACGAGGCGGGCGCGTTGGTCGGCTTAAAAGCGACCAGCAGCGGCGGGCAGGGAGGGCGCTCGGGTCGAGTCCTCCGGCAAGCCTTTCCGAGTCGGCCGGGCGCTTTCGACGGGCATTGCGCTGTTGGTCGCGTGTGGCCGGTGCGGGGCCGGTCGGAGTCGGTGATGGGCCGCCGCCGGCGTGCGGGGCGCCGAGACCTGGGGTTTCCGACGAGGCGGGCGCGTTGGTCGGCTTAAAAGCGACCAGCAGCGGCGGGCAGGGCGGGTGCTCGGGTCGAGTCCTCCGGCAAGCCTTTCCGAATGGGCCGGGCGCTTTCGACGGGCATTGCGCTGTTGGTCGCGTGTGGCCGGTGCGGGGCCGGTCGGAGTCGGTGATGGGCCGCCGCCGGCGTGCGGGGCGCCGAGACCTGGGGTTTCCGACGAGGCGAGTGCGTTGGTCGGCTTAAAAGCGACCAGCAGCGGCGGGCAGGGAGGGCGCTCGGGTCGAGTCCTCCGGCAAGCCTTTCCGAGTGGGCCGGGCGCTTTCGACGGGCATTGCGCTGTTGGTTGCGGGTGGCCGGTGCGGGGCCGGTCGGAGTCGGTGATGGGCCGCCGCCGGCGTGCGGGGCGCCGAGACTGCCGGTCTTCGGGGAGGCAGGTGTGTTGCTTGGCGAAAACCGGCCGGCAGCGGCGGACAGGGTGATGGTCGGGTCGAGTTTCCCGGGCGGCCTTCCCGAGTGGGTCGGGCAGGGCATTTCGAGGTGCGGTGGGCGTGTGGGGGCGGGAGTTCACGAAACCGGACGGCGTGGGGTGCCGTGGTCTCGGCGCGAGAGAAAACCGCAGGTCAGCGGGAAGGGAAGCCGCTTCGAGTGCCTCGGGATCCGGTTTCGGCTCCCACTGGGCACTTTCGGTCGGCTCGACGGCCTCTGCAAGGTCGCAGCGCCCGAAGCCGACCCCGATCGGGCAGTTTCGGTCCCCACAGCGGCGACGAGGAGGCCGGAACACACGAAACCGGCACTCGACACTCGAATTTCCACCCCGACCATGCAAAACCGCAGGTCACCGAAGCTCAAAGCCCACAACCATCCACCTCGATCCGGTTACGAACCCCAACACCCCTCCAAACACCTCCGAAACACCCCGACCCACCCGGGAAGGCACCCGGCGAACCCGACCCGACCACCACCCTGCCCGCCGCTGCCGGCCGGTTTTCGGTGAGCAACACGCTCACCTCGTCGGAAGCCGGAGTCTCGGAGCCCGCATGCCGGCGGCGGCCCACCACCGACTCCGACCGGCCCCGCACCAGCCCACGCAACCGCAAGCGCAACGCGCGCGGAAGCACCCGACCCACTCGGGAAGGCCCTCCGGAGGACTCGACCCGACCACCACCCTGCCCGCCGCTGCCGGCCGGTTTTCGCCAAGCAACACACCTGCCTCGCCGAAGACCGGCAGTCTCGGAGCCCCGCATGCCGGCGGCGGCCCACCACCGACTCCGACCAGCCCCGCACCAGTCACCCGTAACCAACAGCGCAACGCGCGCCGGAAGCGCCCGGCCCGCTCGGGAAGGCTCGCCGCGGACGCTGCCGCCTCGCCGGAAGCCCCACGTTCGGAGCCCGCACGCCGGCGGCAGCCCATCACCGGCTCGCATCGGCTCGGGCCGGCCCGAGCCGGCCACCCGCAGCCGCCGACTCGCCGTCCACCGCGTGGTGTTCAGCGGTGTCGTCGGGGTTAGGGGTCCTGGGGGTTCAGGGGTGGGATCTGGGTCGGGGTGTTCAAAGTGGTTTCTCGGCTGGTTTGCAACGCGCCCCTCAGGGTGGCTTCCTCGGACAGCTTGCCTGGCGTGATGGTGGGTTCCAGGTGGGGGGCCACTGCGCGGCGGCCGGACAGGGTGGTGTTGATGCCGTCGGTGAGCCAGGGGTACCAGGTTGCCAGGTAGCCGCCGAGGATTACCTCGGCCGGGTCGACCAGGCCGGTGATGGCCAGTACCGCGGCGCCGACCGCGCGGCCTGCGGCGGTGAGGGCTTCGGTTGCGGTCGGGTCGCCGGCTCGTAGGCGGTGGTCGAGTTCGGTCAGGGCCGCGTCGACGCCCTCGTGTGTGGCGATGTCGGCGAGGCCGGCGGCTGCGGTGAGGGGTTCGGGGCCGACGTACATGGCCAGGCAGCCGCGTGCGCCGCAGGGGCAGTCGGGGCCGTCGAAGGCGAGTGGGATGTGGCCCACCTCGCCGGCCAGGCCGTGGGTACCGGTGTGGATTCGGCCGCCCACCACCAGGCCGCCGCCGACGCCGGTGTCGGCCTTGATGTACGCGACGGCGTGCGGGAGTTCGCCGCCCTGTTCGGCGCGGGCGTGGTACTCGGCCAAGGCCGCCACGTTCGCGTCGTTGACCAGATCCACCGGGCAGGCCAGGTCCGGCAGGTGCGCCGTCACCAGTGCCCGCAGGTCGGTCCTGGCCCAGCCGAAGTCGATCGCGGCGGCGACGGTGTGGCCGGGCCCGGTGACCGGCCCGGCCATGGCGATCACGACCCGCGCGAGGTGTGCGTCGGGCCGTGTGCGGACCACCTCCTCGGCGCGACGGATGGCGTCGGCGAGTACGGCGGCCAGCGGCTCGGGGTCACCGAACGGCGCGTGGTGCGGGACGGACGCGCGGTGCACCACGTCGCCGGCCAGGTCGGCCGCCAGCACCTCGACCCGCTCCAGGGTCACCTGTACCGCGATCGCCACCACCCGCCCCGGCACCAGGCGCAACAACCGACGCGGCCGGCCCCGCCCGCCGGAGGAGGCCGAGCCGACCTCGGCCACCAGGCCGCGCCCGATCAGTTCGGCGGCCAGCGCGGTGACCGACGCGTGGACCAGGCCGGTGGCCGCCGCGACCTCCGTCCGCGCGCACGGCCCGTGGGCGGCGATCTCACGCAGGACCAGCGCCAGGTTGTGACGCCGCACGGCGGCGGTATCGGTGGGGCTGGGGCCAAGGCCGGGGCCAGGCCCGGGGCTGGGGCCCGGACCCGGGTCGGGCGTAGCGGCGGTGTTCACGTCGTCGATTGTGCCCTGGCCTCGCCCCGCTCCGGTGATTATTTTTTTCAACTCTTGCAATATTTATTGGCCCGGGTCGATACTCACCGACAAGACCCCGACAAGACCGTCGTACCAGTCGAACGCCGACCACCCCCGACCCCCGCACTCAAGGATCGCCCGTGTCCCAGCAGCCCCTCGTCACCACCACCCTGGGCCCCGTCCGGGGTGTGTGGCAGGACCGGTCCGCCCGCTTCCTGGGCATCCCCTACGCCAAGCCGCCCGTCGGCGACCTCCGCTTCGCCGCCCCCGAGGTCCCGGAGCCGTGGACCGAGCCACTGGCCGCCACGGCCTACGGGCCCACCGCCCAGCGTCGCGGCTTCGGCGAGGGGCCGACGATCATCCCCGAGCCGTCGATCCCGGGCGATGACGTACTCAACCTCAACGTGTTCACCCCCGACCCCACCCCGAACGCCGCGCTGCCCGTACTGGTCTGGATCCACGGCGGCGGCTTCGTGGCCGGCTCGGCCGCCAGTCCCTGGTACGACGGCCGTACCTTCAACCGCGACGGCGTGGTCCTGGTCTCGCTCGGCTACCGACTCGGCATCGAGGGTTTCCTGCACCTGGCGGACGCGCCCGACAACCGGGCCGTACTGGACTGGATCGCCGCCCTGCGCTGGGTCCGCGACAACATCGCGGCCTTCGGCGGCGACCCCGCCAAGGTGACCATCGCCGGCCAGTCGGCCGGGGGCGGCGCGGTCCAGACGTTGATGGCCACCCCGTCCGCGCACGAGTTGTTCCGGGCCGGCATCGCGGTCTCCGGCGCGGTGATGGACCCGCAGCGCCGCGCGGACGGCCTCGCCGTGGCCGCGCGCTTCACCGCCCGCACCGGCCTGCCCGCCACCGCCGCCGCGCTGCGCGACCTCTCGCACGAGGAACTACAGCGCCTGCAGGACCTGGTCACCGCGCCCGAGGACGGCGCCGCGCCGCTGCCCGAACTGCTCCTCGCGCCGTTCGCCGACGGCGAGTTGATCCCCGAGGACGTGCACGGCGCGTTCCGGGACGGCTCGGCCTCTCCGGCCCCGCTGATGCTCGGCGCGACCCACCACGAGTTCAACTTCGCCGCCGAACTCGGCATGGCGGACGCCCCGGTCGAGGCCGCCGTCGGCGTACTCGGCTCGATCGGCCTGTCGCCCGAGGGCACCGCGGCCTACCTCGCGCTGCACGAGGGCGCGACTCCCGCCGGGGTGATCGGCCAGGCGATCACCGACTCGCTGTTCCGGGTCGCCGCCTCGTCGATCGCCGAAGCGCGGGCGGGCCAGGACCGGCCGACCTGGATGTACGCCTTCGAATGGCGCTCCACCACCCCGATGTTCGCCGGCCAGGCGTTCCACTGCCTCGACCTGCCGTTCGCCTTCGACCTGTTGGGCGCCGAGCGCGCGCAGGACGCGACCGGCCCCGACGCGCCCGTCGCGCTGGCCGAGGCGATGCATGGGGCCTGGGTGTCGTTCGTCCGCGACCTCGACCCGGGGCGGTCCTGGCCGCGCTACACCCGCTCGGGGCGCGAGACGATGGTGTGGGACACGACGCCCCACGTCGCCGCTGACACCCTGGCCGCCGAACGCGAGATCTGGGCAACGCGCTCGGTTCCGACGACAACCTGATCGGGGACGGCCCATGGCGGGCCGGTACGACTGCCGACGGTGCCCGGTCCCGGGTGGGGCATGCCCACCCGGGACGGCCGTCCGCGCATGAGGGTCACGCGGTGGCGCGGTCCGCCCGCGGGCGGGTCACGCCGTGGTGCCGGCGAGCCAGTCGCGGTAGGTCGGGCCCGCGAGGGTGGCGTGCGGGCCGGGGAGCAGGCCGCCGTTCTCGAACAGGTCGCGATCCGGGTTGGCCGGGTCGCTCACCTCCTCGACGCGGACCGTGTGGCCGCGCCGTTCGAGCACCAGTCGCGCCATCTCGGCGAGGTTCTCCTCGCGCGGACCAGCGATCTCCGCGAACGGGGTACCCGCCGTCTCCGCGATCGGCCCGTCACCGGTGGCCAGTTCGACCAGGCCCTCCGCCACGGCCCGCGCGCCGATCAGCTGGGTACGCATCCTCGGCACGTAGCACACCTCGCCGCGCATCCCCCAGCCCGCCAACTCCTCGACGAACTCGTGGAATTGCGCCGCCCGCAGGATCCGCACCGGCACCGGCCCGGCCAGTACGGCCTGCTCGTGGGCCAGCTTGGCCGCGTTGTAGCCCGCGACCGAGGCGTCGATCCCGATGATCGAGGCGACCACCATGCGCCGCACGCCGGTCTTGGCGGCCGCCGCCTGGAGGTTGCGCGCCGACGTGGTGAAGAACTCGGTGGCCTCCTGTTGGTCGGGCGAGGGTGTGCTGGACACGTCGATGACGCAGCCGACACCCTCCAGCGCCTCGGTGAGCCCCGCACCGGTGATCACATCCACGCCGGTGGACCGCGAGATCGCGACCACGTCGTGCCCGCGCTCCCGGAGCACGTCGACCACGTGCCGCCCGGCCCGACCGGTGGCTCCGACGACCGCGATCCTCGAACCAGTCTCCATGGTGTTCTCCCTCTTCGTATCCGTCCCGGGGCCGCTCGGCCCCGATGTGCTGCGACACCACGTTGACGATGCCGGGCACCCCCGTGTGACACCCGCGAGCAACCTATTTCAAACTCGAGTCGCGCAAGATTCGACCCCCTCGGCACCGTCGTGGGCGACCGGGCAGGATGGGGTGGCATGACGCAGAATGTGGACGCCGTCTCGGCATTGATCATCGTGGACGTACAGGTGGCCTTCGTCACCGGCGAAAGTGCGGTCCCGGACTCCGCGCGTGTGCTGGATCGGGTCGGCGCCCTGCTCGCCGAGGCACGGGCGCGCGGGTCGCTGGTGGTGCATCTCCAGAACGACGGAGCGGTCGGCGCGGACGACGAAACCGGTTCCCCCGGTTGGGAGTTGATGCTGCCGGTACGGCCCGGTCCCCGCGAGGTGGTGATCCGCAAGACCGAGGACGACGGTTTCGACGGTACGTCGCTGGCCGATGTCCTGGCCACGGCGAAGGTGGCCGGCGTCGCCGTGTGCGGCGTGATGTCCGAGATGTGCGTGGGAGCGACCGCGCGGGCCGCGCTGGAACGCGGCTACCGGGTGGTACTGCCGCACGACGCGCACGCCACGTACGACATCCCGGCCGCGCCCGGGATCAGCGAGGCGGTACCGGCCCCGATGGTCTCGCGGGTGGCCGAATGGGCGCTGGGCGACGAGGTCGAGATCGTCCCGCACGCCGAGGACGTCGTCTTCACCACCGCCGGCACGGACACCGCCCGCCCCGAAGGCGCGGAACACCCGGCGTAGCGCGGTCCACCGGCGCGGTACCCGCCGCCGCACCGTCAACGGTGGTCGTCCCTCAGGTCGGGGCCGGTCGGCCCACGAGTTCGCCGGCTTCGCACAGCCGATCCAGGCCGTACGCCCGGACCGATTCGGCCAACCGGTAGCGGGGGCCGCCGGGTTCGATCGTCATCGCGACGAGGGAGCGGTCCACCAGACGCGTCAGGGCGTCGACGACATCGAGGTCGCCGCCGCCCGCCCCGGCGACCTCGATCACGTCCGGGAGCCGCCGGCCGCCCTCGGCCACCGACAGGCGGCGCAGCACGGCCTGTTCGGGTGGGGACAGCAGTTCCCAACTCCAGTCGAGGGTGGCGCGCAGGGTGCGGTGTCGGGTCGGGCCGGCCCGGCGGCTCGTAGCCACGATCGCGAATCGATCGTCCAGGCGGGCGGCCACCTCCGCCACGCCGAGGCCGCGTACCCGGCCGGCGGCCAGTTCCAGTGCGAGCGGGATTCCGTCCAGACGACGGCAGATCGTGGCCACGTCGGCGGCGTTGTCGGCATCGAGACAAAAGCCCGGTACGGTCGCGGCGACGCGCTCGACGAACAGCTCCACCGCCGCATGGCCCATCGCATCCTCCGGTGCCGCCTCGGGCGCGGGCACCGGCAGGGGCGGAACGGGCCACAACCGCTCGCCCGGTACGGCCAGCGGCTCCCGACCGGTGGCCAGAATCCGCAGACCGGGCACCGCCCGAAGCAGCCCCTCGGCGACGGTGGCAACCGCGTCGACGACGTGCTCGCAGGTGTCCAACACCAGGAGGAGCCGCCGAGACGCCAACACGGCGGCCAACAGGCGTGGTTCGCCGCCGACTCCCGGGGCCAGGCCCAGCTCCCGGGCGATCGTCGCGGCGACGTCGGCCGGGGTCGCGGTGGCGCGGTCAAGCTCCACAAGATCGACGAATCCGACCGCCTCGATGCCTGGGAGGCCATCGGCACCCGGCGGTGGTGCGTCCCGGGCCGCCTCGACCGCCAGCGCGGTTTTGCCCACACCACCGGGACCGGTCAGCGTGACCAGCCGTTCCCTGGCCATCAGCGCCCGCACCCGAGCCACCGCATCCGCCCGACCGACCAACGGTGCGAGCGCGACGGGCAACCCGACCGGCACGGACGAAGCAGCGGCAAACGCGACGGAACCCGAGCCTGAGCCCGAAAGCGAGCCCGAGCCCGAAAGCGAACCAGAGCCGGAGTCGGGAACAGAACCCGCCTCCGCTGCCGAATCCGAAACCCATTCCGGCGCAAGGGCCGCCCCCACTCGGGACTCCACCATCACCGAACCCCGCGCAGTCGCCTGCAACCCGGGATCCTGTCTGAGGATCCGCTCGTACAGCGCCGCCGACTCCGGCCCCGGATCCACGCCCAGTTCGTCCGCGAGCCGCTCGCGCAGTTCCGCGTACACCGCCAACGCCTCGCTCTGCCGGCCGGCCAGATACAGGGCGCGCATGTACACCGCGCGCAGCCGTTCACACAGCGGGTGACGGGTCACCAGGTCGCCGATCTCGTCGACCGGGGACGGTTGTTCGCCCAGGTCGAGCCGGGCCAGCGCGTGCTCTCCCTGCGCGGTGATCCGTTCCTTGTCCAGCCACACGGCCACCGAGCGGGCGAACTCCTCGTCGGCGACGTCGGCGTACGCGGGCCCGCGCCCCAGCGCCAACGCGTCGCTCAGCAGCATCTTCCGCGTCTGCGCGTCCTCGGTGATCCTGGCCCGCTCGACCAGGACCCGGAAGCGGCCCGCGTCCACGGCGTCGGGCGAGACGGCGAGGCGATAGCCGGGCGGTTGCCACACCACCAGGTCGCGTCCGCCCGGTTCGGCGGCTTCCAAGGCGCGGCGCAGTTGGGACACCCGGGTCTGCAGCGTGGCGACCGGGTTGCGCGGGAGTCGGCGGCCCCACAGGTCCTCGATCAGCCGGTCGGCCGGCACCGGTCGGCCCTCGTGAATCAGCAGATCCGCGAGCAGCGCGCGCACCTTCGCCTCCGGAATCGGCACCGGCGCGCCGTCCTTCGTCCAGACGGCCAGCGGGCCGAGCACCCCGAATCGCACCCTCGCACGCTACCCCACGCGGATCTACAGCCGATCGGAAGGAAACCGGAAGTGCGGTCCGCCAACGTATGAAGTGCCGCACCGACCGAGAGACAAGACAAGGAAGCCCCCGCGATGAACCCAAAGAACAACAACAACAGCACCGACAACTCCAACGGCACCGACGCCCCGCGCCCCTCCGTGAACCGGGAAATCCACTTGGTGTCGCGCCCGGTGGGTGAACCGCAGCCGGCGAACTTCGCATTGGTCGAGACGGAGATCCCGGAGCCCGCCGAAGGGCAGATCCTGGTTCGCAACACCTGGATGTCGGTGGACCCGTACATGCGCGGCCGGATGAACGACGACGCCTCCTACATCGTCCCGTTCGCGATCGGCGCCGTGCTGGAGGGCCACGCGGTCGGCGAGGTGGTGGCCTCCCGCAGCGCGGAGGTCGCCGTGGGCGCGACGGTGTCGCACTTCGCCGGATGGCGCGAGTATGCGGTGATCGACGGCGCCGAGGCCACCGTCCTGGACGTCTCGACCACCCGCCCGCAGGACCACCTCGGCGCACTGGGGCAGGTCGGCTTCACCGCCTACCTCGCGGTCGCCGAGGTCGCTCCGGTACGCCCGGGCGACGTCGTCTTCGTCTCCGGCGCCGCCGGTGCGGTGGGCAGCCTGGCCGGACAGATCGCCCGCAACCTCGGCGCATCCCGGGTGATCGGATCGGCCGGCGGGCCCGGGAAGGGGCGGATCCTGACGGACGTGTTCGGCTTCGACGCCGCCATCGACTACCGGGCCGGTTCGATCGCGGAGCAGTTGGCGAAGGCGGCGCCGGAGGGCATCGACGTGTACGTGGACAACGTCGGCGGAGACCACCTGGAGGCCGCGATCGGGGCGATGCGGATGCATGGGCGGGCCGCCATCGTCGGCATGATCAGCGGCTACAACGCCACCGAGCCGGTCCCGGGCCCGAGCAACCTCTACGACCTGGTGCTTCGGCAACTGACCCTGAAGGGCCTGCTCGTGGTCGACCACTACGACAAGTTCCCGGCCTACCTCACCCAGGCGACGACGTGGCTCGCGGACGGCAGCCTGCGCACCCGGGAAACGATCGTGCACGGCATCGACCGCGCCCCGGAAGCCTTCCTCGGCATGCTGCACGGCGCCAACACCGGCAAAATGCTGGTCCGCCTGTGAGGCCCGCCCCCGGCGGCGCGGGAGCGGGGATGCCCTTGACTTGTTCGGTCACTCCGCCTGGTGGACCACCGTGTCCGCACCCGGGCTCGGGAGGAGTCGGGTGGCTGCCGTGCGGTGGGTCAGTTCGGTGTTGAATGCCGTTGTCGTCAGGTCGCGGCGGAGTCGGTCGCGGGCCTCTTCGAAGGGTGGGGGGTTCGTCGACGGGGGTGCCGTGGCCAGGAGTTCGGTGTATCGGGCGCGCAACCTGGGCTCCGACAGGTCTACTTCGAGGGTGGCTGCCAGTGCCGCCGACCACTCGGCGGTCTCGGTGCGGGCGAAGCTCTCCTCGTCGTAGCGTGGTACCCCGGGGATCGGGCGGCCGGACGAGCGTGCCGCCTCTCGACGGGCGTTCTCCGTGTCCAGGCGGGTGCGGAAGCCCGCCTCGCTCGGGTCGGTCGACAGTCCGGCCTCGTACGCCCACCGGCGCAGCACGGTATCCGCGGCCGCCACCCGCAACGACCGCTCGACCAGTACCTCGTGCGGCGTGCGACCGGCGACCGGTGTGGCCCAGTAGGCGGCTCGCCCACCGTGCATCGGGAACTCGGCCACCACCTCCGCCCGCAGCCGCGCCGCCACCCGCCGCAGATGGGCAGCCGTCACCGGAACGTCGTCCACGGTCGCGACGACGGCGGCCGGATCGACGGTGGCGGCGGGCGGGGTCGCCGAGGACGAACCCGCCCGCCCGGTAGCCGCCGAGAACGGGTCGAGGAGAAGCACCGCGAGCGCCCCGGCCACGCCGAGCGCGGCGAAGCCGAGCGCAACACGCGCCGCCACCCGGCGCCGCGCAGCGGAATCGGCGCCCGCGGCACCCTCCACCACGCGACCCCGCGCGGCGGGACCGGCGCCCCGTGCCCCCGCGGCCCGTCCTCGGCGGGACATCAGACGACCTTCACGTCGAACACATGCAGGCCGGGCCCGGCGATCGGGCTGCCCGTCGGCAGGGTCACCGACGCCACCGTCCGGCCGGGGTCGATGGCGAGGGCGGCGACCCGTACCGTGACGTCCTCCTCGGAGCGGGCCGAGGCCGGCGTGCGGTAATCGGTCTGCGGTTTGTGGTGGTAGGCCGCCCGTACCGCAACCTGGTCGCTCGGGCCGGCCGTGGTGCTCCACCAGTCGCCGAGGGTCAGGGTCGCGGTCGTGGTGGTGCCGTCGGTGTAGGTGACGGTGGTCGTGCCGGTCTGTGCGCCGTACGCGCCCGCGCCCAGGACCACCAGGCGACTGCCGCTGCCGCCCAGCGCGATCCGCTGGCCGGCGGCCTTGACGTTGTCCGGCAGGCCGTACGCGCGCGGGTGCCACGTGAACTCGGCCCCGCCGGCGGTGACCCGGGCCCCCGGGACGTAGCCGGCCGCCGCGAGCGCCTGGCCGGAGTAGCTGCGGCCGGACAGGCCGAAGCCGCCGACGTTGGGATTGGCGTCGTCGCCGACCCCGACGTTGTTGTAGGCGGCGGCGATCGAGGGGTACAGCGGCGGCGCGGCCACCGCCGGGCCGTTGTACGCACCCCGGTTGACCCCCGCCCCGTCGGCCGGGACGGCGTTGCCGAAGTAGTCGCTCGTGCCGAGCCCGGGGACGGCGACTCCCGTACCCAGCGCGGGAGATCCGGCGAGCAGCGCGTAACCTGCCGCGTCGGTGCGGCCGGTCGCCGTACCCGGTGCGGCCAACCTGGGATCGGTGGTCACGGCGGAGGTGTCGCCGGTGGGCGCGGTGAATCCGCCGTGGTAGACGTTGGCCCGATAGTCGACGCCCGTGCCGGTGGGCAGCGCACCCTGGCCCGCGACGAAGACGTTGTTGGCGACGAGGGTGTTCGCGCCGGGACCGTTGGGGAGTTCGACGTCGAGCTTCTTGCTCGGGCAGAAGAAGGTGTTGTTGTACATCCGCAGCGGACTGGTGTTGTCCCCCGAGGCGTTGGCCCTGATCCGGCAGTCGTCCTGGGCGATGTTGAAGCGCAGCACCTGGGTGGCGTGGAAGTTGCCGAAGGAGGTGCAGTTCTGGCAACCCAGGTAGAAACCGCCGCCGTTGTCGTGCGAGTAGTTGTACTGGTAGGTGCACGATCCGGTGATCGCGCCGTCGCAGTCCCACGCGGTGGAGTCGAAGATCGACGGCCGCTGCCGGGTGACCTCGTTGTATTGGAACACCGGGTCGCGCGAGTTGATCGGCCACATGCCGGCGAAGTTGCCGTTCAGATACGGGTACTTGCCGCCTCCGCCGTCGTCGAAGAGGTTGTACTCGACAAGCGGCGCGTCCGAGCCGTGCACCACGATGCCGTCGCCGCCGACGCTGCGGATGCTGTTCGCCCGGATCAGTACGTCGCGGTGGAAGTCGGCGGGCTTGACCGAGATCTTGATGCCGCCGCCACCGGTGTCGTGGACCTGGTTGTCGGCGATGGTGATGCCCTCGATCGGGCCGGCGGTCGCCTTGCCGAGCACGATGATGCCGGCCGACGCGGAGAACCAGCCCGCGTTGGTACCGGTCTTGTCACTCCAGCCGGCGACATCGGAGACCTCCAGGTCGCGCAGCACGATCCCGTACTTGCGGTCCGGGGTGGTGGTGTCGACCTGAACTCCGGTACGCAGCGCCTGAGTCGGCGCCGGGTTGGTCACGTGCAGGCCCTGTACGGTCCACCAGCTCTGGTCGACCAGGCGGAGGGTGGAGGGGCCGCCGGTGCCCTGCACGATCGGGCGCGGGCCTTCGCCGTAGGCGCCGATCGTGACGGGGTTGCCGGGGGCGCCGTTGCCCTTGGGTTGCAGCGTGCCGACGCAGACGGTGCCGGCGCGGAGCAGGATGCGGTCGCCTCCGGCGTAGGTGCGGGAGTTGACGGCGCTCAGGTCGCCGAGCGGGTCGTCTGGGCTGCCGCCGCCGTCGGGTCGGCCCACACCGCAGTCGACGTAGGTCGTGGTGGGGCCGGCCGTCGCGGCGCCGGCGGTCGGGGCGAGAGCGGCCAGGCCGGCCAGGCTCGCGATGAGGGTTGTCGCCAAAGTGGCGGCAATCGGTCTGAAGCCGTGCATGTGACCTCCGGTCGAGGGGGTCTTGCAAGTGCATCCGGCGGGGGCCGGAAGAGTGTGGCTCGAAAACGCCGGCCGGGCTGAAGTGGCTTGGGTACGAACAGCCCGGACCGAAATCACTCGGCCTGGGGTGGCCTCAAACGCCGGCCGGGCTGAAGTGACCGGCCCGGGGTGGCCTCGGACGCCAGCCGGGCTGGAGCGGGTATTCGAGGTCGACCCCGGCCGACGCCCGAAGGCGGGGTTCGGGCGTCGGGGCGGACGGGGGGTCAGGCCGAGCGTGTGAGCGTGGCCGGTTCCACCTCGTGGGCGAACGGCACGCCCCGGGTGTAGCGGTCCAGTTCGTCGAGGGCCGAGGCGACCATGCGGCGGAGTTCACCGCCGAGGGAGCCCGCGATGTGCGGGGTCAGCAGGACGTTGGGCAGGTCGTAGAGCGGGGACGCGGGCGGGAGCACGTCGGGCTCCGTGACGTCGATGACCGCGTCCAGGCGGCCCGCCACCAGCTCTTCCGTAAGGGCTTCCTGGTCCACCAGCGAGCCGCGCGCGGTGTTGATCAACGTGGCGCCGTCCCGCATCAGGGCCAGCCGGCGGCGGTCCAACAGGTGGTGGGTGGACTCCAGTTCGGGGGCGTGCACGCTGACCACGTCGGAGCGGCGCATCAGTTCGTCCAGGTCCACCCGTCGCGCGCCCAGTGCCTCGGCCTGATCGGTGGTCACGTACGGGTCGTGCAGCAGCAGTTCGAAGTCGAACGGGCGCAGCAGTTCGAGCACACGCCGGCCGATCCGGGACGCGCCGACGATCCCGATGGTGCGCCGGTAGTTGCCGAACCCCGGGAACCGGGCGTCCCAGTCGACCAGGCGCCGCTCCGCGCGGTAGGCGTCCCGGATCCGCAGCACCCGCTTGTTGGCGAACAGCACGGCGGCGACGGTGTATTCGGCAACCGGCAGCGCGTTGGCCGCCGCTCCGGAGGAGACGATCAGCCCGCGCGCCCAGGCCGCGTCGGTGAGGTGGTGCTTGACCGATCCGGCCGCGTGCACCACGGCACGCAGCCTCGGCGCACGGGCCAGGGCCGCCTCGTCCAGGGGCGCGCTGCCCCAGCAGGTGAACAGCACCTCGGCCTCGGCCAGCGCCGCGACCGCGTCGGGGGCGGCGAAGTCGGCCGCGATCAGGTCCAGGTCGACCTCGGCGAGCGCGGCCAGTCGGGTCCGGGCCTCGTCGTCCAGGATGCGGGCGGCCACGGCCGGGTCCATCGCGAGCAATACCCTCGGTCGCCGCCGCTCCGGGCCGCCGAGTCGGGTGGTGGTGGTAGTCGTACCGTCGGTCACTTGACGCTCCCCGCGGACAGCCCCGAACGCCAGTGGCGCTGGAGCGAGACGAAGGCGACGACCAGCGGGACGACGGCCATCAACGATCCGGTGATCACCAGCGGGTAGAACTCGGGCGACGCGTGCGCGTTGGTGTTCCACGAGTACAGGCCCAGGCTCACCGGGTAGAGCTTCTGGTCGGAGAGCATCACCAGGGGCAGGAAGAAGTTGTTCCAGATCGCGGTGAACTGGAACAGGAAGATGGTCACGAAGCCCGGCATCATCATCGGCAGGGCCACCGAGCGGAAGGTGCGGATCTCGCCGGCGCCGTCCATCCGGGCCGCTTCCAATACCTCTCCGGGGATGTATCCGGCGCTGAACACCCGCGCCAGGTAGACCCCGAAGGGGTTGACGATCACCGGGATGAACACCGCCCAGAAGGTGTTGACCAGGCCCACCTTGGAGGCGAGCAGGTACAGCGGCAGCGCCACCGCGGTGGTGGGCACGAGTACGCCCAGCAGCACGCCGCCGAACAACTTCTCCTTCCCGGGGAAGTCGAACTTGTCGAACGCGTAGCCGGCCAGCACGCTCACGAACGAGCCCAGAGCGGCGCCGACGCCCGCGTACAGCAGGCTGTTGAGGTACCAGCGCCAGTAGATCCCGTCGCTCTCGTTGTTCACCGCCTTGACGTTCTCGGTGAAGTGGAATCCGTCGAAGGCGAAGCCGTCGCCGCCGAACAGGCCGCCCATGTCCTTGGTTGCGGCGATCAGCAACCAGGCCAGCGGCAGCAGCATGTAGAGGGTGGCCAGGACCAGGGCGCCGTTGACCGCGATCCTGGACATCAGCGCCTCGGTGGCGCGGCCCTTGGCGCGGGGGCGGCGGGCGGGTCGGCCGGTGCGGGCGGGGGTCGGCGCGGGCGCGTCGGCCGCGGCGCCGCCCGAGCCCGGGTGCTGCACGGTGGTGCTCATGCGGTCCTCCGTCCGGACGACAGGCGGGTGACGCCGAACGACAGCGCCGCGGCGAACACGGCCAGCAGCACCGAGGCGGCGGCGGCCAAGCCGAAGTCGTTGGCGCGGAAAGCGGCCGAGTAGGCGTACATGTTGGGCGTCCAGGAGCTGCCGACGGCCGGATTGGCGTCGCTGAGGATGGACGGCTCGGTGAACAGTTGCAGCGAGCCGATGATGGTGAACAACATCGTCATGGCGACGGCGGCGCGGATCATCGGGATCTTCACCGACACCGCGATGCGCACCGGTCCGGCGCCGTCGACGGTGGCCGCCTCGACCACCTCGCGCGGGATCGCCTGGAGCGCGGCGTAGAAGATGATCATGTTGTAGCCGATCCACTCCCACGTGGCGATGTTGACGATCGAGAACAGCGCGGTGTCCGAGGCCAGGAAGTCCCAGTGCAGACCGCCGGATTCGAGCAGGTCGATGATCGGGCTCAGGCCGGGGGTGTACAGGTAGACCCAGATCAGCGCGGCGATGATGCCGGGCACCGCGTGCGGCAGGAACAGCGCGAGTTGGAAGAACCTGCGGGCCCGGGCCAGCGCCGAGTCGAGCAGCAGCGCCAGCGCCAGTGCGGCACCGACCATGATCGGGATGTACAGCAGGCAGTACAGGCCGATCGCGATGAAACCGTCGCGGAACTTGTCGTCGCCGAGCGCGTCGGCGTAGTTGCCGAGGCCGGTGAACACCCGTCTGGTGCCGCCGAAGCCCAGGCCCGAGGTCTTCTCGGTGAACAGGCTGAGCCAGATCGCGTACCCGATCGGCACGATCATGGTGGCGATGAACAGCACGTAGAACGGGGTCAGGAACAGGGCGGCGGTGGTCTTCCGGCGCCGGCGGCCGGCGCGCAGGGATGAGTTCATGGAGTGGAGCTGCTTCCTGGTGGCGGTCCCCCGACGCGCGACGGCGCGGCGCGCGTCGGGGGCCTGCGGATCTCGGATCCGGAATCGTCGTCGCCGGGCGGGCCCGGCGCGAGGCGTCGACGGTCGGTCGGCTACTTGACCGAGATGCCGCGCTTCTTCAGCTCCTCGACCGTGGTCTTCTGGGCCTCTTCCAGGGCGCCCACGATGGTGCCGCCGCTGGAGAGCTTGCCGAACTGGTCCTTGAGGATGGTGTTCGTCTGCGTCATCGACGGGCCCCACGTCCAGCCGGCGCCGACCTTGCCCGCGGCGTCGGTGAACAGCGGGTAGATGTCCTGCTTGCCGAAGTAGCCGGTGTCGAAGAACTGCGAGGCGGTGGGCACCAGTTCGGTGGCGGCCGGGTAGGCGCTGGAGGTGCCGGAGGCGATCCGCGCGGAGATGCCCTCCTTGGTGGTGGTCATCCACTCGATGAAGGTGAGCGCGGCCTTGCTCTTCTTGCTGTCCTTGCTCACCGCGAAGGTCGAGCCGCCGAGCATGGCGTTGGCCGGGGTGCCCCAGTCGGGCAGCGGCGCGACGGCCCACTTGCCGGCCAGGTCGGGCTGGCTGCTCTTGAGCACGCCCGCGCTCCACGAGGCGCCGACGATGCCGACGGTGCCGCCGCTCTTGAGGTCGGCGTTCCACTGCTGGCTGAACGAGGGCTGCACGCGCACCAGGTCGTCGGAGACCAGCTTGTTCCAGTACTCGCCGACCTTGCGCGAGTTGGGGTCGGTGAGCGAGACCTTCCAGGACTCGCCCTCGGTGCCGAACCACGCGCCGCCGGCCTGCCAGGTCAGGCCCGCCATGGTGCTGGGGTCGTCGGGGTAGAAGGTGCCGATCCGGGCGTTCGGGTCGGTCTTCTTGACCTGCTCGGCGGCGGCCCGGTACTCGTCCCAGGTCTTGGGCACCGCGATGTTGTGGTCAGTGAAGAAGTCCTTGCGGTAGTACAGCGCCATCGGCGCGGCGTCCAGCGGCACCGCCCAGGTCTTGCCACCCAGTTCGGTCAGCTTGTTGACCGACGCGGGGAACTTCGACTTCAGCCCGGACACCTTCGAGGTGATGTCCTGCACCGCGCCCTGGCTGACGAAGTCGGGCAGCTGCGGATACTCGATGGTCAGCACGTCGGGGGCGTTGCCCGCCTTGACCGCGTTGGACATCTTCGCGTAGCCGCCCGCGTTGCCGGACGGGATCTGCTCGTACTTGACCTGGATGTCGGGGTGCGACTTGTTGAACGCGTCCACCACTTCCTGGGTGCCCTTGGTCCAGGACCAGAAGCTCAGCTCCTGCTTCTGCCCCGGGGCGCCGCCCGCGGCGGGGCCGGCGCCCGTGTCCTTCTTCTTGTCGTCGTCGCCACCGCCGCAGGCCGTGACGAGGCTCAGGGCGGTGACTATGCCGACGAGAGCCGTGCCGAGTCGGATGGATGTGCGCTGCATGGATGCTCCTGGGTCGAACCTGCATCGAAGGCGATAGCGAGCATCATTCGTTCAGGAGCGAACAGCGTCAAGAGCAAATGAACAATCGATGAAAAACGAAACTCGCTATGATCGTTCGATCACGCAGGGGTTCGGTCGGTTTCGCTCGTTCGCGAGGGGGTGGTCGGTGTCGGTACGGCGGACAGGGTCGCTCCGCTCGCCTCGGTCGGCGCGTCCGGGTCGACCGGCTCGGTGGTCGACCGCAGCCGCAGCCTCGGCACCAGCGAGATGTGTCGGGGTGCTCGTCCCTCGTCGCCGTCGGCGAGCCGCGCGGCAAGCAGTTCGACGGCGATCCGGCCCACCTCGTGCTTGGCCGGCGCGATCGCACTCAGCGGCGGGTCGGCCAGCGCGGCCACCTCGTCGTCGTAGGCGATCAGCGCCAGGTCGCCGGGCACGTCCAGGCCCGCCGCCCGCAGCCGGGACACCAGGAGCAGTGCGTCCTGGTCGTTGTGCACCAGCGCGGCGGTGGCGGCGCCGGTACGCGCCGCCTCGATCACCCGCGTCACCGCCCGGTCGAAGCCGTCCGCATCCTCGCCCGGATGCGGCGTCTCCACCCCGGCCGGATCCGGCGGGGTCAGCCCGAGCGCGGCCATCGCGGCGGTGTACCCGGCATGCACGGCGGGCGTGGTCGGGCTGCCCAACCGGGCCACGAGCAGGATGCGCCGGTGGCCGAGCGTGCCCAGCCGGCGCACCGCCTGGGCGGCGCCGAGCGCGTGGTCGGAGGCGACCCGGTCCAGGTGTTCCAGCCCGGAGCCGATCTCGGCGCGGCGCTCCACCAGGACCACCGGCACCGGCAGGCGCCCCATCCACGCGTCCTCGCCGCCCGGTCCCGGCGCGCGCGAGGGGGTCAGCAGCAGCCCGTCCACGCCGCCGCGCAGCAGCTGGTCGACCTGATCGCGGTCCTCTGCGGGCAGATAGCGCGAGATGCCCAGCACGAGCCGGCCGCCGATCGCCTCGACCGCGTCCCGAGCGCCGCGCACCACCTCCGGGAAGTAGTAGGTGGCGGACGGGACGAGCATGCCGATCGTCGGGCCGTCGTGGCCGTTCACGGGAGGCCGGCCCGCGGTGGGCGCGGCCGGGCGCGCGTGCGGCAGGGTGGCGCCGCCGTGCACCCGCGCGAGCAGCCCGCTCGCCACCAGCGCGGTGACGTCGCGCCGCACGGTGACCAGGGAGACGCCCAGCTCCTCGGCGATCTCCACCACCTTGACGCTGCCCCGCTCGCGGGCCGTCCTGAGAATGAGTTCCTGCCGCTGTTCCGCCAACACCGTGGACGTCGTCCTTCCGAGTCGCGCACGCCTGCGCCCGGCGTGCCCCCCTGGCGTCCGGCTGCTGTCCGGCCGCCGCCTCAGCCTAGGGCATCGCCATTCGATTTTGATTGAAAAGGATCGTTCGATCAAACCGACTCTTGACCTGATCGATCGACCCCACCTAGCGTGTCGACGGCCGAACGGGTCGAACGGTCGATCGGTGGGCGCGAGAACGCCGACGGCCGAGCCGCCGAGTCGAGGAGATCCGTGAACACACCGCACCCCTTCGTGCTCCCGCCGGAGGACCGCACGCTGAGCCCGTACACCGGTTGGACGCGCGCGCACTGGGAAGCGGTGGCCGACGGCCTGCTCGCGGCGGTGCGCCCGTACCGCTCCCCCGGCGGCGCGCTGATCACCCTGCCGGGCCGCACCAGCTGGTCGGGCGTACGCTCCGACGGCCTGGAGGGGTACGCCCGCACCTTCCTGCTCGCGGCGCTGCGCGCGGCCGGCGCCGCGGCCTCCGGTCGGCCGGTCCCGGCCGGCCTGCTCGAACCGTACGCCGACGGTCTGCGCGCGGGAACCGCCGCACCGGGCACGGCGGATCCGGAGTCCTGGCCGGCCGTGGTCGACCGCGGCCAGGCGATGGTGGAGGCCGCGTCGGTGGCACTGGCGCTGCATCTGACGAAGGCGCACCTGTGGGACCGGCTGGACGAGCCCACCCGGGAGCGGGCCGCCGACTGGCTGGCGGGCGCCCTGCGGCACGAGCCGGTGAACAACAACTGGTGGCTCTTCCCGGTCGCGGTCGGCACCTTCCTGGAGGCGGCCGGCCGGTATCCCGAGCAGTCCCGCGCGGCGATCGAGCGCGGTCCGGCCCGCATCGAGGACTGGTACGTCGGCGACGGCTGGTACACCGACGGCGCAGGCCGCTACTTCGACCACTACAACGGCTGGGCCCTGCACCTGTACCCGCTGTTGTGCGCGGTGGTGGCGGGCGAGCCGGTCGACCCGGTCCGGCGCGAGCGGCTGCGCACGTTCCTGACCGGCTACGGCCGCCTGTTCGACCGCACCGGCGCGCCGCTGCACCAGGGGCGCTCGCTGACCTACCGGTTCGCCGCGGCGGCTCCGTTGTGGCTGGGCGCGCTGGTGGACGCCACGCCCTACTCCCCCGGCACCACGCGGCGGCTGGCGAGCGGCGTGCTGCGGCACTTCCTCGATCGGGGCGCGGCGGCGCCGGACGGCCTGCTGTCCCTGGGCTGGTACGGCCCCGACCCGGCGACCGTGCAGTCCTATTCGGGCTCGGCGTCGCCGTACTGGGCGGCCAAGGGCTTCGTCGGCCTGCTGCTGCCCGAGGACCACGAGGTGTGGACCGCGCGCGAGTGCGCGGGGCCGGCCGAGACGGAACGCGCGGACAGCGGGCTCGGGCTGCCCGGGCCGGGTCTGCTCGTACACTCCGGCGGGGGCTCGGCACGGTTGCTCAACCACGGCGCCGACCACCAGCCGGCCGCGCCGAGCGACGAACTCGCCCCCGACGACCCGCTGTACGCCCGCCTGTCCTACTCCGCGGCGACCGGCCCCACCCGCGAGGGCGACCTCGCCGACAACCACCTGGGCCTGGTCCTCGACGGTCGGGTCACCGAGCGCGGCCGGGTCGAGCCGCTGGGCGCCGGGTCGCACTGGGCGGCCTCGGCACATGTGCCCACGCTCGACGGGAAGCCGGTTCCGGGCACCCGGGTCGTGTCGGTCGCCGTGGTGCGCGGTGCGTACGAGGTGCGCGTGCACCGGGTCCTGGCGCCGGCCGGCACGGCGGTGCGCGAGACGGGGTGGGCGCCGGCGGCGGCGTTCGGCGCGGACCTGCGCTCCTCGGTGCACGGACCGCGGGCATGGGTGCACACCGACGCCGTACACGCCGGCCTCACCGGTCTGCTGGGCTGGGACCGGGCCACGATCCACCCGGCGCCGCACGGGACGGCGTTCGGCGCGGCGGCCGAGGTGCCCGCGCTCGACGGCGTCGCGACGGCCGGCCCGCTGGTCACCGTGCTGTCCCTGACCTGGGCCGACACCCCGCCCGGCCCGGCGCCGCGCGCGACGGAGCCGGCGCCGGGCGCGGACGCCGGGTGGGGTGTGGACATCCGGTGGGGCGACGGCACCGTCGGCCGGGTCCGGGTGTCCGCGTCGGGAGAGTGCTCGGTCGCCCACGAACCGGCCTGACGGCCGGGGAGGTTCAGGTCTTCGGCAGGCGGCGCACCATCAGCGTGTTGTCGATGCGGGTGACCGGCCGGCCCTCGGGGTCGTTCTGGATGCGCTCGTGCTCCTCGCTGCGCAGCACCTCCCACTCCCCGTCCGGGAGTTCGAGCGAGGCCAGCACCTCGTCGGGCGTGGGGAGCGCCATGTCGGGCGTCGGGTCGGTCTCCCACGGCGGCAGTCCGCAGTGCCCGACGACCAACAACACCCCGCCCGGGGCGACCGCCGCGACCGCCTTGCGCAGGATGCGATCGCGGTCGATGCCGGCGTGCGAGTGCAGGAAGTGCGCCGAGATCAGGTCGAAGTCGCCCTCGGGGAAGGTCTCGTCCAGGTTGTGCCACTGCCAGTCGACGAGGTCGGCGACCCGCGCCTCCTCGGCGTGGACGGCGGCCCGCTCCAGGGCGATCCGGGAGACGTCGACGCCGGTCACCCGCCAGCCGCGCTGGGCCAGCCAGATCGCGTCGGCCCCCTCGCCGCAGCCCAGGTCCAGGGCGCGGCCGGGCGGCAGGTCGGCGGTCTCGCGGACCAGCGGGGCGTTCGGCTTGCCGCTCCAGATCCGCTCCTTCTCCGCGTAGCGCGCATCCCACGACTCGGCGGGCGTGAGCGGGGCGGTCGGCGGCTCGGCGGTCGGGGGCTTGTCGTCGGTCATCGCGGACGTCCTCCAGGGCGATGGCGGTGAGCCCGGTCGGCGCGACCGGGCGGGCGGCGCGTGGTCCGTCGCCCGTGCGCATGCTCCGCCCGACGGGGGTCGCGTGACAAACCTTGTTGCCGAGTCGGCAAACGGGGCCTGCCGGAGGAGGACATCGCGAACGTGCGTGGGCCGGTGGGCCGCCGCATCGCGGCGACCCACCGGCACGTTCGCGATCGTGTGCCGTCCGAACCGTCCGGGCTACTCGGGCTACTCGGGCTGCCGGATCAGAACGTCACGTCAGTGCACTGGTAGAAGGCGTTGCCGGTGTCCGCGATGTCCCAGACCGCGAGGACCACGGCCCGGCCACTGCGCCCACCGGGGATCGTGCCGGTGTGCGAGACGACGGAACCCGGCTGTACGCCGTTGTAGGGGACGGTCAGGAAGGGTGTGCTCTCCAACTGGGCCCGGGTGATCTTCTGGCTGGGCGACCAGCTCGCCTTGGTGATGAAGTAGCGGAACGACGTGGTCGCGTGCCGCGCGGTGAGCTTCCAGGTGAAGGTCTTGCTTGCGCCGGAGGCCAGCTGGGAGGTCGGCCACGCGCCGCCACGCGGGTCGTCCAGTTCGGCGAAGCGGCTGTTGCCGCCCGCACACAGGGTGCCGTCGGCGGGACCGCGGGTGGGGAATCCCTTGGGGCCCTCGACGCTCTGCGGCTCCCACTGGATCTCGCCGCAGTTGGTGACGGTGCCGTTGGCGCAGTAGGCGGCCCGGCTGGGCGGGCTGGTGACCCACCCGTGGCCGCTGGCGGTGCCGGCCAGGATCAGGGGAACCGAGACGGCCGGTACGGCCATCGCCGTCAGGATGGTCCTTGTACGCATGGAACTCTCCTTGGGGACGAGTGAATGCGAAGGACGTTCGAACGGTCCGGGTCCGCGTCGCACGCCTCATTTCACCGCGTGTTCACATCCGTATTACGTTCCTCAAGTTAAGAGGTCCAGACCAATCGGTCAATGGTTCGGATGCCGGCGCGGGTAACGAAGTCCCTTTTGGGACAAGGTGGTTGGTGATCTTCGGGAGGATATCGGGGGGTTGGTGATCCCCGACGTCAGCCGCGCCCGGCCGGTTGCCCGGACTCCGGTGCCAGCACCTCGAGTTCGGCCATCGCCCCGACGGTGATCTCCCGGGTCAACCGCTCGGCGGCGGCCGCGTCACCCTCGCGGATCGCCTCGGCGACCCGCACGTGCAGGGTCACGGCCGGCGGGTCCGGGTCGGGGAACATCACGTGGTGGTGGGTGCGTCCGCTCAGCACCTCGGCGACCACGTCGCCCAGGCGGGCGAACATCTCGTTGCCGGAGGCGGTGAGGATCTCCCGGTGGAAGGCGATGTCGTGCACGAGGTACGCCGCCAACTGTCGACCGCGCGAGGTGGAGACCATGCCGAGCGCGTGCCCGGTCAGCGCGGCGCATTGGGCCGGCGTGGCGAACCGGGCGGCCAGCGCGGCGGCGGCGGGCTCGATCGCCGAGCGCAGTTCGGTCAGCGACCGCAGTTGGCGCGGCCGGTCGGCACCGGCCAGACGCCAGCGGATCACGTACGGGTCGAAGACGTTCCACTGCTCGGGCGGGCGCACGGTGACCCCCACCCGCCGGCGCGACTCGACCAGTTGCATGGATTCCAGTACCCGCACGGCCTCGCGGACCACGGTGCGGGAGACCTCGAAGCGCTCTTCCAGCTCGTCGGTGCGGAGCACCGTGCCGGCCGGGTAGGCGCCGGCCGCGATGGCGGGCCCGAGGGATTCCAGCACCTTCATATGCAAGCCCCGGCCCTCGTTCTCCATGGCGTCACCCTACTGGGCGGGGCCCGCCGAGCCGGTGCAATTATGTATGACTTAATTGCATCGAAGGCTTGATTAAGTACTACCTTTAGGTTTGGGTATGGGACGGCGCCCGAGCACGAGCCGGGCCGGCCGGGCCGAGACAGCGAGGTATCGATGAGCGCACCCCACGTCGTGGTCGTCATGGGTGTGTCCGGCACGGGCAAGTCCACCGTCGGTCGCCTCCTGGCCGCCGAACTGCGGGTGCCCTACGCGGACGCGGACGACTTCCACCCGCCCGCCAACATCGCGAAGATGTCGGCCGGGATCCCACTGGACGACGTGGACCGCGCACCCTGGCTGGACGCCATCGGCGACTGGCTCGGCGCGCACGCCGACACCGGAGGCGTGGTCGGCTGCTCGGCCCTCAAGCGGGCCTACCGCGACCGGCTGCGCCGCGCCGCGCCCGACGCGGTCACCGTCCACCTCGCCGGCGACCGCGCCCTGATCGCCGAACGGCTGCACGAGCGCACCGGCCACTTCATGCCGGAGACGCTGCTCGACTCGCAGTTCGCCGACCTGCAACCACTGGAGCCGGACGAAGCGGGTGTCTCCCTCGACATCACGCCCGGCCCGTCCACCCTCACCACCCAGGCCGTCGCCGCGCTGCGCCGCCTGGAGATATCACGCAATCCGGACACGCACCGGAATCCGAATCAGGGAACCCCATGAGCACCATCGACCTGCCGGCACTGGCGGCGGCTCCGGCCGCGCCGATCACCTCGGCCGGACACGCCCAACTGGGCCTGGCCGTCCTCGTCGGCATCAGCGTCATCGTCCTGCTGATCGGCAGCCTCAAGCTGCACGCCTTCCTGGCCCTCACCATCGGCTCGCTCGTCCTCGGCGCGGTCGCCGCCGCGCCGATGGACAAGACGATCGCGAGCTTCACCTCCGGGCTCGGCTCCACCGTCGCGGGCGTGGGCGTACTGATCGCGCTCGGCGCGATCCTGGGCAAACTCCTCGCCGACTCCGGCGGCGCCGACCAGATCGTGGACACCATCCTGGCCAAGGCGAGCGATCGCACCATGCCGTGGGCGATGGCGCTGATCGCGGGCATCATCGGGCTGCCGCTGTTCTTCGAGGTCGGCGTGGTCCTGCTGATCCCGGTGGTGCTGCTCGTGGCCAAGCGCGGCAACCACTCGCTGATGCGGGTCGGCATCCCCGCCCTGGCCGGGCTGTCCGTCATGCACGGCCTGGTCCCGCCGCACCCCGGGCCGCTGGCCGCCATCGACGCGATCCACGCCGACCTGGGCGTGGTGCTCGCGCTCGGCGTGGTGGTCGCCATCCCGACGCTGGCCATCGCCGGTCCGCTGTTCGGCCGCTACGCCGCCCGCTGGGTGGACATCGCACCGCCGGAGCAGCTCACCCCGGAGCGGCCCTCGGAGGAGTTGGAGCGCCGGCCGAGCTTCGCCGTCACCGTGTCCACCGTGCTGCTGCCCGTCGTACTGATGCTCGGCAAGGCCCTGGTCGACATCGTCGTGGACGATCCCGCCGACCGGGTCCAGCGGGTCGCCGACGTGGTCGGCTCACCGCTGATCGCGCTGCTGTCCGCGGTGCTGGTGGCGATGTTCACCCTCGGCCGGGCGGCGGGCTTTCGCCGCGACCGGCTCGCGACCACCGTCGAGAAGGCGCTGTTGCCGATCGCCGGGATCCTGCTCATCGTGGGCGCGGGCGGCGGCTTCAAGCAGACCCTGGTCGACGTCGGCGTGGGCCGGATGATCCTGGACATCTCCGAGGACTGGTCCATCTCGCCGCTGCTGTTGGCCTGGCTGATCGCGGTCGCCATCCGCCTGGCCACCGGATCCGCGACGGTGGCCACCATCTCGGCGGCCGGCCTGGTGGCACCGCTGGCGGCGGACATGAGCACCACGCACACCGCCCTGCTCGTCCTGGCCGTGGGCGCCGGGTCGCTGTTCTTCAGCCACCTCAACGACGCCGGGTTCTGGTTGGTCAAGGAGTACTTCGGGATGAACGTCGGTCAGACGATCAAGACCTGGTCGCTGATGGAGACGATCATCTCGGTGGTCGCGGGCGGCTTCGTGCTGTTGTTGTCGCTGGTGTTGTAGCCCGACGAAGGTCGTGTCGTGGCCCGACGACGGTCGGGTCGTGGCTCACCAAAGGTCTGGACCGATCGCCGGGTCGACGCACGCCGCCCGCGCCCCGGGCGCCGGGTCCACCGGAATCGCCCGGTCAGGCCGTAGGCTGCCGGTATGTCGGGTCCCCGGGATGCAGCTCGTGACGAGGACCGGGTGCGCGCCGTCGCCTTCCGGCTGGTGGTCGCGGGCGGCGGCGCGGCGGTCGCGCCCGAACGGATCGCCGCCGCGCTCGAACCCCCCGTGACCGACCTCGGCCTGGCCGACGCCGACGACGTCCTGCTCGCCGCCGTGCACTGGTCGCACCGGCGCATCGCCCGGCGCTTCTTCGACCTCACCGCCGGCCGCTTCGGTCTGGCCGCGCTGCGCGAGGGACTGACCGACCTGCTCCCGCTCGACGCGGACCGGGTCGACGAAACCGTCCTCGAACTGGCCATGTGGCACCGGGCCCGGGTCAGCGCCAAGGTCGCCGAGAACAACCGGCGCGAACGCGAGGACCTGCGCGTGATCGTGCGCGGCGTGCTGGCCGACGCCCGCGACGACGGCGAACTCGTCGACGGCGTCGACGTGGACGCCGTCGCCGCCTGCCTGCTCGCGCTGATCGACGGATTGAGCGTGCACGTCCTGCTCTACCCCGACCGCATGCCGGCCGCGACCGCGGCCCGCACCCTCACCGCCGAACTGGACCGCATCACCCGCCCGGCCCCGCCCGCCGACGATCGCTGAACAACGCCGATCGCCGCGCAGGCGCCGGAAATCCAGGTGAGCGCAGCACGCCGAGTCGGCTAACTTCCGGGCATGGTCAATCCGGAGAAGCTGCTGATCGAGCGGCTGGCCCCGGCGTTCGCACAGGTCGCGGGTACGCCCGTCGACCCGTCGATACGCCGCGGCCGGCACGCGGACTTCCAGTGCGACGGGGCCCTGGGCCTGGGTCGACGACTGGGCCGCGACGCGCGTGAGGTGGCGGCCGACGTTCTCCGACTGGCCCGACTCGGCGACCTGTGCCCGACGGCCCGCGTCGCCGGACCGGGCTTCATCGAACTCGACCTCGACCCCGCCCGACTCGGCACACTGCTCGCGGACATCGCCGCCGATCCCCGGCTCGGCGTGCCCCGCACCGACCGTCCCGAGACCGTCCTCGTCGACTACTCCGGCCCCAACACCGCCAAGGAGATGCACGTCGGCCACCTGCGCTCGACGATCATCGGCGACGCGGCGGTGCGGATCCTGGAGTGGCAGGGCCACACCGTGCTGCGGCGCAACCATCTCGGCGACTGGGGCACCCCGTTCGGCATGCTCATCGAGCACCTGCTCGACATCGGCGAGGCCGAGGCCGCGCACGAGTCGTCCGTCGGCGACCTGACCGGCTTCTACCAGGCCGCCCGCCGCGCGTTCGACGCCGACGAGGCATTCCGTGAGCGCTCGCGCCGGCGGGTGGTCGCGCTCCAGGCGGGCGATCCGAGCACGCTGCGTCCGTGGCACGTGCTGGTCGCCGCGTCCAAGGCGTACTTCACCACCGTCTACACCCGCCTGGGCGTGCGGCTCACCGAGGACGACTTCTTCGGCGAGAGCCACTACAACGACCGACTGCCGTCCGTCATCGAGGAGTTGTCCGCGGCCGGGCTGCTGCGCGAGAGCGAGGGCGCACAGTGCGTCTTCCCCGAAGGCTTCACCAACCGCGAGGGCGAGCCGCTGCCACTGATCGTGCGCAAGAGCGACGGCGGCTTCAACTACGCCGCCACCGACCTGGCCGCCGTGCGGCAGCGCGTGCGCGAGGAGGGCGCGACTCGGCTGTTGTACGTCATCGGCGCACCGCAGCGCGAGCATCTGGAGATGGTCTTCGCGACCGCGCGGTCCATGGGCTGGTTGCCCGCGCCCACCCGGGTCGAACACGTCGACTTCGGCTACGTGTTGGGTGACGACGGCCGGATCCTGCGGACCCGGGCGGGCGCGTCGATCAAGCTGGTGGACCTGCTCGACGAGGCGGTGGCCCGGGCACGGGCGGCGATCGCCGGGAAGAACCCGGACCTGGACGCGGACACCCGGGCGGAGGTGGCCCGCGCGGTCGGCATCGGCGCGGTCAAGTACGGCGACCTGTCGGCGGATCGGCGCAAGGACTACCGCTTCGACTACGACCGTATGCTCGCCTTCGACGGCAACACCGCGCCGTATCTCCAGTACGCCCGGGTCCGGAGCCTGTCGATCCTGCGCCGTGCCGGCATCGAGACGCCGGACCCGAACGTCGTGCCGATCGTGCGCGAGCCGGCCGAACGGGAGTTGGCCCTGCGCCTGCTCGCGCTGCCCGAGGTGATCGAGGAGGTGGGCGCAACACTGGACTTCCACCGGCTCACGCAGTACCTGTTCGCCCTGGCCACCGCGTTCACCACGTTCTTCGAAAGGTGTCCGGTACTGCGCGCGGAGCCCGGGATCCGCGACTCCCGGCTGACCCTCTGCGACCTCACCGCCCGCACCCTGGCGCTCGGCCTGGACCTGCTCGGCATCGAGGCGCCCGACCGCATGTAATGCGCGCAGCGCGAAAGGGCCTTCCCGGCAAGGGAGTCGGCGGGGGTGGCGACCCGACTCCCCGTCGCCGGGAAGGCCCTGCTCACGCCGCCGGCAACCGCACCGGCGTCGGCCCGGGTTCAGGAACGGCGCCGCCGCACCCGCACCACGACGCCGCCCAGACCCGCCACACCGAGCAACCCGGCCGCGGCGAACGCGGTGGGCGCCATGCCGAACGGGTCGTCGCCGGAACCGGACCGCACCGCACCCGGGTCGGTGGGCCCGAAGCCGCCCGCCAACCCCTTCGCGTCGTAGCCGGAGCCGGGCAACTTGTCGGCGTACGCCCGGTGTACCCGCCGCTGGTAGGCCGCGACGGTGGTCCCGCCCGCGCCGATCGCGTGCTCGGCGTCGGCGTTGAGCGGCGACACCCGGTCGCCGGCCTGTACGTACCAGGCGTTGATCTGCGGCTCGCGGAAGACCACCCCACCGGGCGCCAACCGCGCCCCGGTGGCGACGTAGCGGGCCTCGTCGTCACCCTCGGCGATGTTGACCACCTGCGGGCCCTGCGCGGTGTCGGCCGTCCAGACCGACGCCCGGCGGCCGTCCGCGGCGACCGCCGTGCCGGCCAGGAACTCCCGCCGGGCGATCGGTACCGCGGCGCCCGGTCGGGCCGCGACGAACTCCGGGGACAGCATGTACACGGCGACCACGTCGCCGTCGATCCTGGGCGCCGCGTTCGGCGCCGCGAGCGCGCCGTCCCGGGCGAAGAACCTGGCCAGTGTGTCCAACGTGTCCGGCGCGGCGACCACGTCCCGGGCGGCGCTCACGCTCGCCGCGTCCGGCGCCGGCGGCGCGGGAACGGACGCGGCGTGCGCGGCCTGGGGGGTGAGCGTCAGGGTGAGCGCCGCGGCCAGGGTGCCGGCCGCGAACAGACGCTTGATGGGGCCTGTGGTCATGGCGTCACGCTCCGATCCGGTAGAGCGAGTGGGTCCAGGAGAACTGGTTGTTGTTCACGTACCAGTTGTGCGACGCCCAGTTGTAGCGGGTGCTCGACGGCCACGGGTCGCCCCAGTAGACCCAGCTCTGCGCGGTGTCGTAGCCGTAGATCACGTGCATGTGCCCGCCGCCGGACGACCATTGGATCCGGGTCTCGATCGGCCGGTTGGCGTTGATCTCGGTCTGTACGGTGCTGTACTGGAGCCAACCGTTCACATAGGAGCCGGAGTTGATCCCGGCCCAGTCCAGCGCGTTCTGCACGTTGCCCAGGTTGGCCTGGGAGTTGGGGCACTCGGTGTTCTGGGATCGACCGAATGCCGCGTTGCAGAACTGGTTCTGGCTGTAGCCGCGGCCGTACCAGGTCGCGATCGTGTTGCCGGCTCCCGCCCAGCACCAGTTGCTCTTCTGCTGGGCCTGCATGGTGATGTTCAGCCGCTTGGCGCCGAGCGCGACGGGCGCCGCGACGTCGGTCGCGACGGAGGCGGAAGTGGAGCCGGAGCCGGCGGCGGCCGAGGTGGACGTGGTGGCGGAAGCCGCCGACGGCACCGCGAACAGCGCGGAGAGCAGGGCGACCACGGCGAGGGTCACCGCGGCACCGCGCCGACCGGACGCGGGGCCCGTGCGTGGGGACGTTCGAGTCATGGCGTTCCTTCCGTAACGGAGGGACGAGAGGTGGAACGTGGCGCGCGTCCGGACGCTGCAAGGTGGAGCATCGGGTGTTGTCGTGGTGTCTTTCAAGACGCTTCAATGCGGGGTGAAGCGGTGGTGTGAACGTCTCGACCGGCGTGTGAACGACATGCGACCGGTCGACCGGGACACCTCGGCCTGGACCGCCGGCCCCGACCGGACGGCCGTGAACGTTCACAAGGGAGGCGAGCGATGTCGCGGACCGATACCCGACCCGATCCGGTCGAGGCGGAACTGGCGAGGGCGTTGCGCGCGGGCCCGTTCCATCTGGCGTTGCGCGCGGCACTGGCCGCGCGCGGCCTCGCCCTGCACCGCGTGCAACACCGGCTGGCCCAGCGCGGCGTACACGTCGGGGTGACCAGTCTCAGCTACTGGCAACAGGGCGCCAGGCGCCCGCAGCGCGCCGAATCGTTGCGCGCGGTAAGGGCGTTGGAGGAGGTACTGGAGTTGCCGCCGCGCGCGCTGACCCGGCTGCTCGAACCGCCGACCGGCGAGCGCACCGCGTCCCGGCCGTATCGCGCGGTGGTCGAGGAGTCCGGCTCGCTGGGGCGATTGCTCACCGATCTGGAATCGCCGGCCGATGGCGGACTGCACACCGTCTGCCAGTTGGAGCGGGTCCGGGTCGGCCCGGCCCGCGAACTCCAGGGCCGCGCCTCGCAACACGTGGTGCGCGCGCACCGCGACGGGGTGGACCGCTATCTCGCCATCCACGTCGGCGACCCGGGCTGTGCGCCCGAGCGGGTACGGGTGCGGGCGAACGAGAACTGCCGGGTGGGCCGGGTGCGGTGGAGCGGCGATTCGGCCGTTCTGGTCGCGGAGTTGTTGTTCGACGCGCGGTTGCGGGCCGGTGACACCTACGTGTTCGGCTACGGCTTCGAGGACGGCACGGGCGGACCGAGCAAGGAGTATGTCCGCGGATTCACCTTCCCCTGCGGGCAGTACGTGCTCCAGGTGCGCTTCGACCCGGCCGCACTACCCGTGCACTGCCGCCGCTTCACACAGAGCACGGCGACCGCACCGCGCGCCGGCCGACGCGACCTGACCCTGAACGGCCGCCACTGCATCGTCCACCTGGCCGAACAGGACGTCGGCCCGGGCCTGCTCGGGATCGGCTGGGACTGGACCTGAGCGGCGGCCCGATCAATCCGACGTCACCGCCCCCGCCCTGGCCGAGGCGGTGCGCCGGATCCACGACGGGGAGGGCGTCAGCGCGCTGTTCGACATGTGACGGTGGGGTCACGCCCGCTCAGGTGAGCTTCAGGTCCGTGGTGATCCGGTCGGTGCGGACCAGCGCCTGCTCGGCGCGGACGTCGGTCATGAACACGAACGGCGGGATGATCGGGGGCAGCGGCAGGCCGTCGGCCGCGAAGTCGAGGCAGAGCAGGCCCTCGATACAGCCGTGCAGCCTGGTCAGGTAGATCCGGACGTGCCCGTCCAGGTCGAGCCGGGTGGTGTCGATCCGCATCCCCGGCCCGGCGCCGTCCCGGGTGGACAGGCGATAGTCGCGCAGGCGGGCCGAGTCCATGGTCAGCACCAGTACGCGCAGCGGTCCGCGCACGGTGTCCAGGGTGGTCACCCCGGCCAGGGCGAAGCCGACCGGGGCGAAGAAGCTCGCGGTGATCGCCGGGGGTGTGGCACCGACGACGATCCGCTCGGCCGGTGGCGCGACGGTGACGGTGGTGGCGGTGCTCCGGCCACCGCCGTGTGCCACCGCTCCGGCCCGATTCTCGACCGGGCCGAGGATGGACGCGACGAGCAGCAGGGGCAGCAACACGGCGATCGTCACGGTCTCGCCGCCGACGGACACCCGGTTCGGCCGCCACGCGACGCCCATCGCGCTGCCGAGCACGCCGAGCAGCATGCCGAGCAGGAAGCCGCCGAGGTTGGCCGCCACGAACGACGAGATCGAGACGATCATCGCGAAGATCCCGACGAAGTGCCGGTGTCGGGCCGCGAACCACATGAACAACCCGGCGACGATCAGGATCACCCCGATCGCCAGGCTCGCGATGCCGGCGATCCCCAGGGTGATCATCACCGGCAGCGGGGACAGCGGGACGGCCAGGATCTCCAGGCCGCCCGCGATCAGATACACCCCGCTCCAGAACGGCCGGGTGCGCCGCCATCGGCGCACCACCCGCCGCGCGGCCCGAAACGGCAGGTAGCGGTCCAATCTCGATCTGGGCTCCATGTCGTTCCGTCCTCCGGAGGTGACGTGCGAGCGCAAGCGGCAGCGGCAGTGACCGCAGCGGTGGGATCGGGATCAGAAGCAGCCGGCGCCGTCGAGGCTCACCCCGACGCGCAGGCCCCGGAGGTTGAACGTGCCGCCGGTGGCCGACCACGCGTGCGAACGCACGCCGGCCACCGAGACGTCGCCCGCCTGGAGGCCGAACGTGCCGCGCTCGCCCTGCGCACCGGACACCTTGTCCAGGGTGGACGCGTCGCGGCCGATCTCCACGGTGCCGAACTGCGCGTCGCCGACCAGGTCTTCGGCGCTGATGATCAGGTTCTTCGCGGTCACCGCGCCCGCGTCGCCGCCGGCGGTGAGCTTGAACGTGATCGTCCCCAGTGGGGTTTTGACCTTGGCCGACTGGCAGATGTCGCTCAGCGTCGCGTCGCCGACGGCGAGCATCGAGACCGGGTGTCCCTTGCCGTCGAGTGAGGTGTTGGTGCTCACGTAGGACGACAGGCCGGCGCTGCTCAGCTTGCCCGAACTCACCTGGAAACTGGTCCCGGACACCGCGAACGAGGCGGCGAGGGCGCCCTGTGCCATGGCCAGGGTAAGGACGCCGACCACGCCGAAACCCACCGCGCCGAGCGCCGCCGCACGCCGCCAACTCGTGCCCCCCTCGTCGGCCTGCGCCGACGGGCCGCCCGTACCGAAGTCGCGTTCCGATGCCGAGCCGTTTCGTGCGGACACTGTGTTCCCCTCTCGTGGGACCGGGCCGTTCACGAGTCGCCGAGACAACGCGCACGCACGCGAGTGGGCTGGGACGCGTCGCGGGACATCGGGGCGGGGCAGCGGGGCGGGGCCGGATTTCGGTGCCGCGGGGCGATGCCGTGGGACGCGGAGCGGAGCTGCCTTCGACGCTGTGCGTATATACCGTGCCGGGGCCGAGAGTAGGCGCTGTTTTGAATATAAGTCAACGGATTTTCGGGAACTCTCCGGCATCCTCCTCAAGCGCCGAACGGGCTGCGATGGGAGTCGTGGTGGTGGAGTGGCGGCGTAGCGCCAGGGTGGCCAGGAGACCGATGGCCATGCCCGCGGCGGTGAGCAGGACGACCACGAACTCGCCGTCGGCGGTGGCCGTTCGCAGCGCGGCGCCGGACTTGCCGTCGGTGCCGATGTCGGCGATGGCGGTGAACACCGCGAGACCGATGGCGTTGCCGAGGTTGAGGGTGGTGGAGGCGATGCCGTTGGCGACACCCTGCTCGGCGGGAGCGGTGCCGGTGGCCGCCGCGATCCACATGGCGGTCCAGACGATGCCCTGCCCGACGCCGGAGACCACGAGTCCGGGTACGAGCAGGCCATAGCCGGCGCCCTCGTCGAAGCCGACGGCGAGTACGGCGGTACCGATCGCGCCGATCACGAAGCCGATGATGAGCGTGCGGCGATTGCCGAACCGGGTGGCCAGGCGCTCGCCGAGTTGGGTGCCGGCGGCGATGGCGACCGAGGGGATCAGGAAGGCGAGTCCGCTCTCCAGCGCGCTGTAGCCGTGCACGCTCTGCAGCAGCACGGTGAGGAAGTAGGGCAGCACGCCGAAGGTGGCCATGTAGATGAACGTGATCGCCATCCCGACGGTGAGGCTGCGATTGCGGAACAGTCGGAACGGCATCAGCGGATCCCGCGTGCGCGCCTCGACGGCGGCGAACGCCGCGAGGAGCAGCACGGCCAGGACGAACGCGCCGACGACCCACGGGCTGCCCCAGCCCAGTTCGGGACCCTCGACCAGGGCGGCGACCAGGAGGGTGGAACCGCCGGTGACGCCGAGCGCGCCGGGCAGGTCGAACGGGCGGCGGATACCCCGGGCCGGGTCGCGGGGGATGACGAACAGCGCGGCGAGCGCGGCCAGTCCGGCGAGCGGGACGTTGACGAAGAACACCGCGGGCCAGCCGAAGTTCTCGGTCAGCACGCCGCCGAGCAGGGCGCCGATGGTCAGCCCGCTCGCGCCCGCGCCACCCCACACCGCGAGAGCTCGATTACGCTTCGGGCCTTCCTCGAACAGGGTGTTGATCAGGGACAGGGTGGCCGGCAGCAGTAGTGCGCCGCCGATGCCCTGGATCGCGCGTGCCACGATGATCGTGCCGGAGTCGGGCGCGAGGCCGCCCGCCAGCGAGGACAGCGCGTAGACGAGCAGGGCCGTCACGAAGGTTCGGCGTCGGCCGAGCAGGTCCGCGGCGCGCCCGCCGACCAGCAGGAAGCCGCCGGCGAAGACGACATACGCGCTGACCACCAACTGCTGGGTCTGGCCGGGGAAGCCGAGGTCGTCGCCGATCTCGGGCAACGCGACGAACACGATGTTGAGATCGAGGGCGTAGATCAGCTGCGCGAGGGCCAACAGGGCCAACGTCCAGCCGAGGTGTCGCCCGCCGGCAGCGGCCCTCGGCGGTGTCGGCGCGGAGAAAGTGGACATGCGAATACGCCCCTTCGTGGGTCACCGGATGGTTCCGGCACTCGACGGGCGAGGTCACCCGGCCGAGGCCGACCGTACGAATGATTGCGTACAGTCGGACTGACAGGCAAGGCCGGTCCTTGCTGAAACCGCCGTCACGGGCCCGCGCGGGACCACATCGGCGCAGGTCATCCGGTCTGTAGAAATGGATTGTTCGAATGTCGCGGTACAGTGGGAGCATGAGTTACCGCCACCCGGACCGCGATCAGATCCGGATCGAGAGCGTCCTGTCGGCACTGGGCAACCCGCTGCGACTCGGCGCGGTGCGGGTGCTCGACGCGGGCGGGGAACACAACTGCGGCAGCGTGCTCGCCGTGCTGGGCGTGACCGCGAAGTCGACGATGACGCACCACTGGCGCGTGTTGCGGGACAGCGGCGTGATCACCCAGGAGCCCTCCGGTCGGGAGAACCTGCTCTCGCTGCGCCGGGCCGACCTCGACGCCCGCTACCCGGGCCTGCTCGACGCGATCCTGAGCGGCGCCCGCACCGACGCCGACGAGTAGGCCCCGGCTCCGTCGCCCGGGGCCGCCGCGATCGGCGCAACGCGTGGTGTCCGATTTGCATCGGTCGGGTACTACCACCGATCTCCGGTATCACGGCGAGGGAAGTGTGCGATGGAGATCGGTACGAAGGTCAGGGCGATCACGGCGCTCGGCGGCGGACTTCGCCAGGAAGTGCCTGCGGACGCCGAGGGCTGGGTGGTGGCCAACCGGTTCGGCGGCGAGATCGAGGTCGCCTTCACCCTCCCGGGTCTGCTCGGCGGCACCCGTACGGTCAACGTCCCGGTGGACCCGATCCACGTGGCACCTGTCTGAGCGGCGTCAAGGTACCCCGAGGCGCCGGGACCAGGCGGGGTCGCGCACCGCACGGCGCGCGGGCGGGGCTCACATCGTCGCGACCCGTCGGACGATGTCGCGGCACAGCGCGCCCACTTCGGCCCGGTCGTCGGTGTACTGGGAGGGCTTGACGCAGATCGTGCCGAAGCCGCGCTCCAGTTGGCCGGGGATGGACTCCAAGGCGAGTTCGATCGGCGCGGGGCTGTGCGCGTCCGGGAAGGTGGGCCGGATCCCGCCGACCATCTCCAGGGCGTCCGCATCGCGCCCCGCCTCGCCCAAAGCGGCGCGCAGGTCGGTCAGTTCGGCGTCGGTGGGCCGGCCGAGCGGGTGGAAGCCGTGGCCGTACCGGACCAACCGGCGCAGCAGCGCGGGATGTACCGAACTGCCGCCGATCCACAGGCGCGGGCCCGATTCGCGGTAGGGCTTGGGCACCAGGTAGGCGTCTTCGAAGCGGTAGTCCTCGCCGGCGAAAGAAGCCGGGGTGTCCCGCCACAACACCTCCCAGGCGGCCAGGTGTTCGTCCAGGAGCCGGCCGCGGCGCTCGAACGGGACGCCGAGGGCGGCGTATTCGGGCGGGTGCCAGCTCACGATCGGCTGCACCACCAGGCGCCCCTGGGCCAGCAGATCGAGGGTGGCCAACTGCTGGGCCAGCGCGAGCGGATGGCGCAGCGGCGCGATCACTCCGGCCGCGATCAGGCGCAGTCGGGTGGTCCGCGCGGCGATCGCGGCGAGCAGGAGCAGCGAGTTCGGCCACGGCGTCGCCGGGTCCTGGTTGCCGGGCAGGGCGTACTCGCGCGGGTTCGCCATCAGCCCGTTGGCGTCCGAGCCCGGGCCGAGCACGATGTGTTCGCTGACCATGACGCCGTCGAACCCGGCGTCCTCCGCCTCCACCGCCATGCGGACCAGGGCGGGCAGGTCGCGGGGGTCGGTCAGGGTCCAGTTCTCGCTGAGCACGAGGATCATGCGGGGCGCGGGCATGGCGGTCCTTACGTCGGGCATCGGGCATCGGGAGAGGGGCTTCGGGGCGGGTCAGGCCGAGTACACGATCCGGCCGTCGAACACCGTGAGTGCGACCGGCAGTTCGGCGATCTCGTGCGGGGTCGCCGTGGTGAGGTCGCCGGCCAGGACGCAGATGTCGGCGACCTTGCCGACCTCCAGGGAGCCCTTCCAGTCCTCGGCGAAGTCCTGGCGCGCGGCGTTGATCGTGTACGCGCGCACCGCGGTGGCCAGGTCCACACACTGCTCGGGGCCGCTGGGTTTGCCGGTCGCCTTCGACTCGCGCAGCATCATCGCGGACACCCCTCGGCGCCAATCGGGGTGGGTGATCGGCGCGTCGGAACTCGCGGTGACCGCGATGCCGGCCTGCACCGCGCTGCGCACCGGCCACTGGTAGGCGGAGCGTTCGGGGCCGACCACGCCGTCCATCAGGTCGGCGATCGTCCACTTGATCGCCGGGTTCATGTTCACTCCCCAGCCGTGCTCGGCGAGGGTGCGCAGGCTGCGTGGGGTGCAGAAGTCGCCGTGGATGACGTAGTGCCGCTCGTCCTCGCGCGGGTGCGCGTCGGCGGCCTCCGTGAATGCCTCGACGAGGGCGTCGATCGCCTGATCGCCGGTGACGTGCACGCCGATCTGGTGGCCCGCCGCGTGGGCGTGGCGCACGATGGTGCGCAGTTCGCCCACACGCAGCGCGTCGGTGGAGCCGTGCATGCACAGGCAGCCGTTGCCGCCGCCGACGTACTCCTCGTGCATCCACGCGGTCCGGCTCGGCGGGATCCCGTCCGCGAAGACCTTGACCCCGAGCACTCGCAGGATCCGGGGGTCCAGGTCGTCGATGCCCTCGGGAAGCGGTGCGGCGAGGCGTTCGGGCAGCACGTCGGCGGCTTCGCCCATGGCCAGCGGCAGTAGCAACACGCTGACCCGCGCGTCGAGTTCGCCGCTGCGCGCCAGGTCGGCGTAGACCGCCAGGGTCTCCGCGCCGGCCGCGCCGAGGAAGAGCGAGCCGCCGCCGGGGCCCAGGCCCGGCTCGGTGAAGCCGGTGATGCCCTCGGCGTGACAGATGGCCACCGCCGCGCGGATCGCCCGTTCCCGATCTGCCCGGGTCATCGGCGGTACGGCCGCGTTGACCAGGTTCTGCGCGCCCTCGCGGAGCAGGCCGGTGGGTTCGCCGTCGGGGTCGAGTTCGATGATGCCGCCGGGCGGGGCGACGGTGTGCCGGTCGATGCCCGCCAGTTCGAGGGCGCGGCTGTTCAGCCAGGCGGTGTGTCCGGTGAACTCGTAGAGCAGGACCGGGCGATCGTTCACCACGGCGTCCAGGTCCCGGCGATGCGGCGTACGTGTGCGGGCGCCGCCGGTCGCCGACGGCCCGCACTCGGCGAGGTAGCCGACGTCCCAGCCGTTCCCGATCACCCAGGCGTCCGGCGGAAGGGTCGCCGCGTGTCGGGCGACGGCGGCGGTGATGTCGGCGATCGAGCCGACGGCGGGATGGGACACGTCGACCGCGAGCGGCGGCCGGGTGGCGCCGAACGCGCACGCGTGCAGATGCGAGTCGTCGATGCCGGGCAGCGCACTGCGGCCGGCCAGGTCGATCACCGTCGTGTCGGGGCCGATCAGCGGCCGGATCTCGGCGTCCGAGCCGACCGCGACGATCCGGCCGGCCCGGACGGCGAGTGCCTCGGCGATGGTGAACGCGGTATCGACCGTGAGTACCCGACCATTGATCATGACGAGATCGGTGCCGACCGACATGGAGGTCTCCTAACCCGATATTATTTGAGGCCAAACGATATGGATCGAACCCGGCCGCCACAAGACCTCGGGCCGGATCGACGGAAGGAGAGCTCCGGTGCGTGCCCTGATCATTCGCCACGACCACCCCTCACACGCCGGATTCGTCGGCATGCGACTGGCCGAACGCGGCTTCGAGTCGCACGACGTGACCGTCGTCCCCGACGAACGTTTCCACTCCCCCGACGTCCGGTTCGCCTTCCCGAACCCGACCGACTTCGACGTGATCGTGGTGCTCGGCGCGCCGTGGTCGGTCTACGACACGGCGACGATAGGCACCTGGGTGGGCGACGAACTCGATCTGCTGCGCGAGGCGGTCGCGGCGGACGTCCCGGTCCTGGGCATCTGCTTCGGCGCCCAGGCGCTGAGCGCGGCGCTCGGCGGCACGGTCGAGCCGGCCCCGAAGTACGAACTCGGGTGGCACCGGGTCGAGACCGACGATCCGAACCTGATCGCCGCCGGGCCCTGGTACCAGTGGCACTTCGACCGCTTCACCGTGCCGCCGGGCGGCCGGGAGATCGCCCGCTCGACGGCCGGGCCCCAGGCGTATGTCGTCGGCCGCTCGATGGGCGTGCAGTTCCACCCGGAGGTCACCCCGGACATCGCGGCCGCATGGCTGGCCCACGGCGGTGCCGACCAGGCCGCCGAACTCGGCCTGGATGTCGAGGACTTGCGGCGGAGCGAGGCGGGTGCGCGGGAGCGGGCCGCCGCGCTGGTGGACGTGTTCCTGGCGGAGGTCGCCAAGCTCTGAGCAACGGGCGTTCCGGACGCCTCTCGGCGAGCACCCGGGTTCGGGCGCTCGCCGAGGGACGTCTTCGGGCGTGGGCCCGTGCCCCGGAGACCTGGTCGGGACGCGGGCCGGTGGCCTACTGCTGCTTGCGGCGCCTCCGTGCTCCGGCGCGGATCAGCACGAGGCCGATTCCGGTGAGCGCCGCGGCCAGGGCCGCGAGCAGAACCGGGGACAGGCCGACGCCGGTGCCCGGGAGCGGCTTGGCCGTGGGCGCGGGCGGGGACGGCAGCAGCGCGGGCGGTGTCGACGGCCCGGTCGGCGGGGTGGGCTTGGTCGGCTTGGTCGACTCCGTCGGCGGTACGACCGGCGCCGTCGGCGTCGTGGGCGGACCGGTGGTCGCCGGACCCGTGCTCGGCGGACAGGTCGTCGGCGGCTGCGTCGTGGGCGGCGCGGTCGTCGGCGGGTGCGTCGTCGGCGGGTGCGTCGTGGGCGGCACCGTGCTCGGCGGCGCGGTCGTGGGCGGCACCGTGGTCGGCGGCACCGTGGTCGGCGGCGCCGTGGTCGGCGGCACGGTCGTCGGAGGCACCGTCGTCGGAGGCACCGTCGTAGGCGGCGCCGTGGTCGGCGGCACCGTCGTAGGCGGCACCTCCCGGTGGCTGTTCGTCACCGTCACCGCCGCCTGACTCCCCACCTGCACCACCCCCGGCGGCGTGCTCGGATCGGTGTCCACGATCGTCACGTCGGTGTTCGGCGGCCGGTTCACCTCGTCGACCGTGCAGCGCGCACCGGCCGGCACCGTGATGGTCCGGCTCTGGTCGGCGGTCAGCGTGAACCGCGCGTCGCCGGCGGGCAGCAGGATCGGCAACTCGCCGCCGTCCGAGTCACGCGCGACACACTCGACGGTGATCGTGTACCGACCATCGCCACCCGTGCCCGACACCCGCTTGGTGACCATGAGCTGTGCCACGTCGAAGGTGTTGACGGCGGTGATCGTCACCGGCTTGTCGCTGCCGATCGTCACCGCCTTGTCCGGGGTGTCGTGGTCCACGACCACCGAGGTCGCCCCGCCGGTGCGCGATTCGGTCGCCCGGCAGCGGGCCCCGGTGGGCAGCGGGTAGCCGAGGTCGACCTCACGCTGTCCCGCGCCGTCGAAGGTGTACGGGCGCCGGTCGACCAGGGTCTGTACCCGCCCGTCACCGGTGTCCAGCACACAGGTCAGGAGCAGCGTGTACTCCCGGCCGGCGGCGAACCCGGCACCGGGGCCGCTCATCTGCTTGGCCAGCCGCAACTTCCCGGTGGTGAAGGTGTTGACCGCGTTGATCACCACGTTCGGCGCGTCCTTGGTGACGATCACCGCGTCGGCGTGGTTGCCGTGGTCGATGGTCACCTCGGCGGCGCCCCCGGTCGCCGTCTCCTCGGCCCAGCAGCGGGCGCCGATCGGCAGGTCGGGGATGTGCAGGCTCGCGCCGGCCCTCAGTTCGTAGCGTTTGCGGATCACGAAGGCCACGGCCGGCGATCCGCCGTCGCCCTCCGCCTCCCGGATGCAGGTGACCCGGAAGCCGAACACCGCGTCGCGGACGTACGGCGCGTCGGCCGGCGCGCCGGCAACCCGCTTGTTCAGCGTCAGCGATCCGGTGGAGAAGGTGTTGGTGAAGTCCACCACGACGGTGTCGGCCTGGTCCTTGCCGGGCCGGATGGTGATCGGGCCGACCGGCGGCGGTGCCTGGTCGGCGCCGGCCGGGTCCGCCTCGGTGACGACGCACTCGGCGCCGGCCGGGAGGTCGTCGAGCGATCCGGTCAGGTCCGGGGCCTTGAGCGCGAGGGTACGGATCACCGCGTCGGCTTTGCCGTTGAACGCGCAGGCCACGTGGAAGCGGAAGGTGCGGTCGGCGAACGTGCTGCCGGGGCCCTCGATCCGCTTGACCACACGCAGTGAGCCGGTCGGGAAGTCGTTGGCGACGGTCAGGCTCGCGGTCCTGCCCGGAACCGAGTCGACCACCGCCGTGTCGGGCGCTGCGCCGACCGCGTCGCCGGCCGTGACGGTCACCGTGCCGGCTCCACCGCCCACCGGCTCGGTCGCGGTGCAGTGTGCGCCGGTGGGCAGTTCGTCCAGGGTCTGCAGGCCGGCGCCCGCGAACACCAGGTCCTTGGGGAAGCCGGTCAGCCGCTGTCCGGCCAGGGTGCAGTCGACGCGGACGGTGAACGGTCCGGAGCCGACCTCGCCGGCGGCGGCGCCGGTGACCGTCTTGGCGACGCGCAGGCTCGCCTTCCTGTACTCGTTGGTGATCACCAGGTGTTGACCCTCCTCGTCGGGCCGGGCCGGGGTGATCACCGCCTGCAGGGCGTTGGCCTCGCCGAGATTGGCGCTGTGCGCGCCGGCCGAATCGGTCTCCCAGACCCGGCAGTTCGCGCCGGCGGGCACGCCGACCAAGGCCATCGGGGTGTACGGGGTGATCTCCCACGTGCCCTCGCGCACCACCTGCGGCGTGCCGCCGGCGGGGGTGACGGTGCACTGGTAGGCGACCGTGTACGGGCCGGGCGGCAGGCCCTCGGGCAGGCCGGCCACGGCCTTGTCCACCCGCAGGTTGCCGAAGCGCATCCCGATGCCGACCTTCGGCGGTTCGGTGACCGGGAGTTCCTCGGCGGCGCCGTTGCGCACCACGCTCTCCGAGTGGGCGAACGAGTTCCAGGCGATCGCGGGATCGCCGGGCTCCCGCAGGTCCGTCGGCGCGGACATCGGCAGCCGGACCAGGATCTCGCCGCCGGGGGCGAGCAGCGGGTCGAACGTGACACCCATCTCCACGCCGGTGGCGTCCGGGGTGTGGGTGGGCTGCCAGTTGCCCGGGGCGCAGGGGCGGCTCGGGGTCGCGATGGTGGTACCGCACGGGCTCGCGACGGTGGAGTAGCGGGTGGTCAGCGTGCCCGGCCCGACCAGTTCGGGGGCGCCGGTCAGCAGCGGGCGCGAGACCCACTCGGTGCCGCGCTGCTGGTTGCCGAGCAGTACGCCGGTGTCGCCCCGGTAGGGGAAGACGTCGAGGAGACGGACCTCGCGGCCCGGCTCGGTGCCGGTGTTCACCGCGCGGATCAGGTATTCGAAGCGTTGTCCGGGCAGGACGAGCGCGGTGCACGGGTACTGCGTGTAGGTGACGCCGGCGCGCTTGAACAGCGGGCACGCGGGCGAGTCGAGCGGGACGTAGGTATGGGTGACCGAGTTGTACAGGCCGAGCGTCGGGTCGCCGGTCACCCACTTGGATGCCTCGAACGCGGTGCCGGGCAGGGTGGTGACCTCGGCGCGGGAGGTGCAGTACGTGCCCCGGCCGAAGTTGGCCAGGTCGTCCACGGCGATGCCCTCACGGGCCGAGCCCGGTGCGCAGTCCAGGTCGGGACGCCGGTCGGAGCCGGCGCCGGCGATGTTCTGGATCACCGAGTCGCCGGGCACGCCGGGCGCGAGCCGGACCTGGAAGGTGATCTTCAGCTCGGCGCCCGGCAGCAGGTCGGTGCCGGTGAAGCGCCAGATCACCTTGGTGATGCGTCCGGTGCCGTCGCGCTGCGGTTCGTACGTGGGCACCGGCGGCGGGGTGGTGCCGGGGCCGGTCGCGGTGACCCGGAAGGGCATGCCGCCGGGGCCGGCGAAGGATTCGTCGAAGCGCAGCAGGTCGGGGATCGGGTCGGCGACCACCGGATCGGGCACCACGCCGGTGCCGGTGTTGCGCACGGTGATGGTGAACGGGGCGGTCTCGCCGGGTCCGATCCGCGAATCGGGGGTCTTGGTGACCGCGAGTTGCGCGGTGCCCTCCTGGAGGGTGAGCGTCGCGGTGCTGTCGCCGAACGGGAAGAGCCCGCCGGGTTGTTGCAGCCGGCTCTCGCCCGCCGCCGAGGCGGTGTCCGCGAGCGTGTCCGGTACGGGGGTGCCGGGCGCGGAGCGCAGCGCGGCGCGGGCGGCCACCTTCAGGCAGACCGTGGCCTGCGGACAGGGCCCGTCGGCGGGGTGGTCGGAGCGGGGCACGAGGTCGTAGTCGCCCCGGGACGAGGTGAAGGTGAAGCGCAGGCCGCGCACGTCGGCGGCGGCGACCCCGCCGGGCAGGCCGGGGGTGTTGCTGCCGGTCGTGGTACCGGTGATCCAGGTCGCGCCGGGATCGGCGCAGGCGGTGGTACAGGCGTCCACTCGGACCTGGTCGGCGCCGGGCGGGAAGCTCACCCCGGCGATCCGCAGCAGGTCGGCGGCGTCGAAGAAGTCGGCGTCGTTGTCGGTGACCACGAGCTGCTTCAGGTTGATGTTGCCGGTGTTCTCGGCCCGGATCCGCAGGTCCACCTCCTGGCTCGGCACCCCGGGCAGGGGCCGCGCGACGGTGGAGGGGGCCAGGCTCTTCTGTACCGAGCCGCCGGTTCTGGCGGGCGCGGTGGTGGTGTTCTCGCTGGTGCAGGCGGGGCCGCCGAAGGGGGTGCCGGCGGAGCCGATCTGCATGCAGTTGTGGATCTGCGCTCCGTCCGGGACGCCGTCGCGGCGTTCCACGGTGACGTTGAGGATGATCCGGCCGCGCGAGGGCAGGTCGCCCTCGACGCGGGCGCGCACGCCCCGGGCCCGGGTGAGCAGCGCGGCGTCGCCGGCGGCGTAGGGCACCCAGGCCGAGGCGGCCGGGTCGTACACCTCCAGCACGATCGGCAGGCCGTACGGGTAGCGGTAGGCAACGCTCAGCGAGGTCAGCCGCGCGATGTCGAAGACGGTGCCGGTCGCGGTGGGGTCCGGCGGGTCGGTGATCGAGGGCCGGTCCATCGCGCCGTTGCCCTCGTTGGCCAGGTCCAGGGTGAACGTCACCGGGGTGCCGGGCGGCAGTTCGGCCTGGTCGACGCTCTTGCTCTGCCGGACGTCGGTCCGGGGCGATTCGAGCGGCAGCGACGTGCAGGCCGTGGACGAGCCCGCGCCGGAGCCGTCCACGGGGTTGGTCGCGCCGGCGTCGGCGCAGTTCGCCACGCCGTCGCGGGCGTCGGACTGGTCGACCCGGGCGTTGAGCGTGCCGTGCAGGGCCAGGCCGCCGGTCGCATTGGGCACGATGGTGCCGTGTCCGGCGGCGTCCGTGCCGGTGTAGGTGATCGAGACCCGACTCGGCGGACTGCCGTTCGGACAGCCGGTGTTCGGCAACACCTGCTGGTCCGGCGGCCGGGTCAGCGCGACCGGGCTCGGGGTGCTGCCGTCGCGGCAGGTGACGGTGAGCGTCGCGGCGACCGCGCCGCGCGGGAAGTCGACCCGGAGCTTGGTGACGTCGACCTTGTCGAACTCGCTCACGGCGGAGCCGGACGGCTCCGTGATGGTCAGCGACGCGACCGGGAAGGAGGCGGTGTTGCCGGCGCCGACGACCATGGTCACCGGTGCGCGGGTGCCGAGCACGGCGGCGCCGTCGGCGACGAAGTCGCCGTTGGTGTCGGAGAAGAACTCCTTGGTCGCGGTGACCGTGGCGATGTTCGGCAGGATGTCGAAGTCGGCGCAGGCCGGGGCGCCGGCCACGCTGCCCGCGATCGGGTCCTGGGCGGTGGTGGCGGCGCAGTTGTGGATCGTCGTGCGGGTGGCCGGAGCCGGCGGGTCACCGGTCGAGCGGACCGTGTCCCGCAGGGCGAGCCGCATCGGCACCTGGCCGCCGGTGGGGTCGTAGGGCAGCGCGGAGCCGGACCCGTTGGTGAACTCCAGGCGCACACCGGTGACCCTGCCCGGCTCGACACCGGGGGGCAGCGGTACATCCGAGCCGGCGGTGAGCGGTCCGGCGACGTACTCGGCGTCGGTACACGGGGTGCCGATCGGCTTCGTGCAGACCAGGACCCGCACCCGGTCGGCGCCGGCCGGGAAGCGGTCCACCGGGCCGACCCCGACCAGGTCGAAATTGTCGAAGGTGGCGGGGGTGGTGTCCTCGACGGTGAGTCGGGTGACCTGGGCCGAGGTGGACGACGCGTTGCGCACGCCGAGGGTGATGGTGCTCTGCGCGTGCGACTGGGCCACCGCGGAGCCGTCGGCCCAGCGTTTGGTGGTGATCGGGCGGACCTCGCGCGGGATGTGCACGGTGACGTCCGCGCTCGCCTCGGCCCGGTCGGCGTTGTCCGCCTTGATCGTGGCGGTGTTGGTGATCCGCGTGCCGTCCTCGAACGTGGTCTCCCGGGGCACCCGCAGGCCGATGGCGAGGTTGCGACTGGCGCCGGCGGGCAGGCCGGTGCTGCCGGCCGGCGCGGGCGGGCTGGGCAGGGGCTCGGTGAAGGTGATCACCAGCCGGCGGGCGGCCGGGTCGTAGCTCACGGTCCGGGTGTCGGTGGTCATCGGCAGCGAGGTGACGTCGAATCCGGCCGGGAGCACGTCCTCGACCACGGCGCCGACACAGGAGGTGGTCAACGACGAGCAACTGGCCGTCAGTTCGTAGGAGAAGACCGCGCCGGGCTCCAGGGGCATGGTTGCCCCGGTCACCTTCTTCCGGATGCCCACGACGGCGTCGGCCGCGGCGACCTTGTGGGCCGCGGGCCGCGTACGCCCGTCGTCGGCGGCCGAGGCTCCGTCCCACGAGGGGAGCGCGAACAGGCCGGCGACCATGGCCGTGACCAGGATGAGGCAGGCGACGCTCAGCCTCGGGTGTACGCGCATGCGTTTCCTCGCGGGGTTACGGCACTCCATGGGATCGGGCGGTCACATTATGTGATGGAAGATCATCTTTTGTGCGCATTGATCACCGCGGCGGGTCGCGCGTCGGGCGTCGTCGATCGCCCGGCCGTGCGCGCAGACGAGGAAGCCCCGTCGCCCGCCTTCTCGTAAGCGGGTGACGGGGCTTCCGTCCGTGTCGTGGCTCGTCGGCCACGGACCGGGCTCGCGCGGGTTACGCAGGTGCGTCGGTGAGCGGGGTGCGGTCGGCGGGGGCGGGGTTGGGGGCGGGCTCGGCGTCCGTGTCGGTGTTGACGTCGGCGTCGGCGTCGGCGTCGGCGTCGGTCACGCTCGTCCAGTGGATCTGCGTCGCGCAGACGGAGACCAGGAGGGCCGAGGCGGCGACCGCGCCCATCCCCCACACGAGGCTGCTGCCGCTCGCGATGAAGCCGATCAGGGCCGGCCCGGCCAGCAGGCCGGTGGTACCCATCGCGGCGACCAGGGCCAGTGCGTCCGAACCCGCGCGCGCCGCCGCGACGTACACACACGGGGTGACCGCGGCGACGCCCAGGCCGACGCACGCGAAGCCGATCAGCGCCGGCACCACGCCGCCGACCACAAGCGCGACCGCCAACCCGGCACCGGCCAGCACACTTCCGACCCGGACGATCCGCCCGTCGCCCCAGCGGGTGCGCCACCCGTCGGCGAAGACCCGGGCGAGCACCATCATCACCGAGACCACGGCGATACCCAGCGGGGCCACCTCGGCCGACGCGTGCACGACGTCCTTCATGTACAGCGCCGACCAGTCGTTCATCGCGCCCTCGGTCACCGTGCCGAAGGCCATCGCGCAGCCCATCCAGATGGTGATCCGCGACGGCATGCTCAACCGGCGCCGGCCCGCGGGCGCCGGCTCGTCGGCGGCCGGCTCCGGTGCGGCCTTGGGCGCCGCCTCGTCCTCGGTCAGCAGCCCGGGCCGGGCGTAGCCGATCAGCAGCGCCAGCAGTACGGCGGCCACCGCGAAGTGCGCGGCCAGTGTCGAGGTGAGCGCGTTCATCCCCGAGGCGAGCAGCGCGGCGCACAACGACCCGCCGCTGAACGTGGCGTGCAGCTTGGCCATCGCCGTGCGCTGGTACCGCACTTCGAGCGCGGCGCCCTGCGCGTTCATCGCGACGTTCAGGCAACCCACCGCCACCCCGTCTAGGCAGATGATCAGCAGCGCCACGGGGTAGTTCGGCGCCACCGCCAGGGCGAGCAGCAGGACACCCAGGGCGAACGCGGACAGCAGCGCGAGCAGACGCGAGCCCAGGCGTCGGGTCAGGATCGCGACGAGCGGGAACGAGGCCGCCGCCCCGGCTCCGCAGGCCATCAGCAGCAGACCGACCTCGGCCTCGCCCAAATCGAGCTTGCTCTTGATCGCGGGCAACCGCGACGCCCAGGTGGCGTACTGGAGTCCGAGAAAACAGAACAGTGCTGCGATCGCCACCTGTGCCCGGCGGAAATCATCGCGAACGCGAAACATGTGATCGGCCTACTTCGTCATCCGAGGGTGATCCGCGCGACGGATCGTCGATGGTCCGCGCCGGGCCGGGCGGGGGTCCGCGGCCACCGGCATGGACATGTACACCGCGTCCGGGCCGTAGCTCGCGGGGAGTGCGATCTCGCGCAGGGCGTGGAACCCCTGCGCCGACCAGAACCCCTCGCTGCCGCCGACGGAGACGAGGGAGATGCGCTGGTACCGCTTGGCGCGCGCCGCGGTGCTCACCCGGCGCAGCAGCTCGCCCGCCAGGCCCTCGCCGCGGTGCGCCTCGCCGACCACCAGGTCGTGCAGGTGCAGGTTGCGCGAGTGGAAGACCACCTCCTCCTCGCGGTCCAGGTCCGGGTATTGCCCGACCGGGTATGGCAACGACAGGACGTAGCCCGCGAGTTGCCGGCCCACCTCCAGCACGAAGCAGGTGGCCGGCGAGGAACGGGCCCGCGAGCGGAGCGCGGCCCGTCCCTCCGACAGTGCGCCGTCGGCATAGGTAGCGGCTTCCAGCGCGACGATGTCGTCCCAGTCGCCCTCGGTGATGTGCCGAATGCGCACGTCGTGGTCCATCTACACCAGACCTTCCACGGATACGTCGACGCAGGTGTACGGCAGCGGGGCGAACCCGTTGAAGCCCTGTGTGGTGTAACTGGTGGCGTAGGCGCCGCTGGAGAGGATCCACACCGGATCCCCCGAGGCGACCGCCCTGGGCACCTGGACGAGGTCGCCGTCCGCCCCGAAGGCGTCGTCGCTGTCGCAGGTGGGCCCGGCCACCACGGCGGGCACGTACTCGGCGCCGCCGTGTGTGGGGAACACCAGGCGGTACTGGAGTTCGTCCATCTCGTACAGGCCGTTGAACTTGCCGCAGCTCAGGTACAGCCAGTTGCGGCGCTGACCGTCGGGCTGTTCGCGCGTGGTCAGCCGGGACACCCGGGCCCGGATCGCACCGGTGTCCGCGACGAAGTAGCGCCCCGGCTCCATCAGGAAGTCGAGCGGCACGGCGGACACCCGGCGCAGCCGCCGGATGCCCTCACGGATGACCTCGAAGATCTTGTCCAGCGGGGGTTCCAGCGGTTGGCCGTGTCGGTCGAGGTAGCCCAGCGCCGGCAGTCCGCCGCCGAGGTTGACGTGGTCGGGGTGGATCCCGCGCCGGTTCAGTGCCGCGAGGGTGTCCGCGATCCGGTCGAACGCCTCCTGCCAGCCCTCGGTGGTCATCTGTTGCGAGCCGACGTGGACGGACAGTCCGGCGGGGATCAGGCCCTCGGCGCGGGCCCGTTCCAGGATCCGCAGGGCATCGGCGCCGGAGCAGCCGAACTTGCGGCTGAGTCCCCACAGCGCGCCCTCCCCGCTGGTGGCGAGGCGGCAGAAGACTCGGGAGCCGGGGGCGTGTGCGGCGATCGCGGCGACGTCCTCGATGCTGTCGGTGGCGAAGTCGCGGATGCCGAGCCGGTACGCGTCGGCGATGTTCCGGTCGGACTTGATGGTGTTGCCGTAGTGGATGCGGTCCACGGGTACGCCGGTCTCGATCGCCTGCGCGATCTCCTGCGGGCTGGCCGCGTCGAAGCCCGCTCCCTGGCGGGCCAGGCAGCCGAGCACCTCGTCCACGGGGCAGGCCTTCATCGCGAATCGCACCGCGACGTCGGGGAGTTCGCGGGTCAGCGTGTCGTAGCGTTCTTCGATGCCCGCGAGATCGAAGACGATCAGGTCGTCGTCGGCGGTGGCCAGGGCGGCGCGCATGTGTGCGTTTACGTGCATGATGTCGGTCCGGGTCCCACTATCCGTGCGGTTCGTGGAGGCTTGTGGTCCGGCTCGCCCGGACCAGCGAATCCCATGTCTCGATCAGCAGCGCGAAGTCCTCGATGTCCTCCTGGACCTCGTCGAGCAGGCGTGGGCCGCGGGTGGCGAGCGTGTCGGCGAACTCGGCGTAGCGCCCGCCCAGTCGCCGGTAGGAGCGGTCCAGGCTGCGCAGTCGGGCGATGTTGTCGGTGCGGTCCGACCGGGTGCTCTCGCGGGCGAGTTCGGCGATCACCGCGGGACGTACGTGGCGTTCGTCGTCCAGGAGCGTGCCGCCGGCCGCCGCCATGCGGTCGTAGATGAACTCGAAGTAGAGCATCGAGAGAAAGAACTTGGTCAACCGGGTCTGGTAGGCCGCGAATCCGGGGTCGGTGCGGCGTTCCGCGGTGTAGAAGTTCACGATGTTGCGGTTGTGCAGGACTCCGGGCAGCGCGGCGTCGTGGATCAGGTGCAGGAGGAAGTAGTCGCTGCCGATGGTGTCGGTGGCCGGCGGCAGCGGTACCCGCTCGTACACCGCGTGGTCGAACGCGACGTTGCACATGTCCACCCGCATCGGGTCGACGACGGTCAGGAGCGAGTGGTCCGCGACGAACGGCGCGGTGCCCGCGCCCGTGAACGACTCGTCGACCAGCTCCCGCTTGCGCTCGTCGGACCAGGCGGGCGGGGCCCACAGGCCGACCACGTCGTAGTACACCTCGGGGTCGAGGCGGCGGATCTCGCCGATGTCGACCGAGAGTTCGCCGACGAACGAGCTGCCGACCAGGACCACGGGGTCGGCGGCGAGGGTCGGGTCGAGGGTGGTCTCCGACACGCCGGCGCTCGCCTCGCGCGCCGGTCGGCCGAGCGACATCAGCTCGTGGTGGATCGGGAAGACGGGTGCGCCGTCGAGCATTTGGTAGGTGCTGTCCGAGTCCCGGCGGTGGATCGATCGGCAGCCGAGGGCGGCGGCGATCAGGAACGCGCGGTTCGTGCAGGCGCCGTAGGAGACCCGGTCCGGGAGCATCAGGTCGAGCAGCAGGTCCGGCTTGGTGACGTCGGCGCGGGCGAGGACCGCACGGAGGAAGGCGCGCTGTTCGCTCTCGTCGAGGTGGTGCACGACCACGTGCGGTGTCGCCGGCAGAGCGGCGACCGCCTGCCGGTGTTCGCTCAGTGTCGCCGGGTCGGCGGAGTCGAGGATCAGCAGGTGCACCTCGACGTCGAAGTGCCCGGCCGCATGGGCGGCTTCGGCGGCGATCGCCGAAATGGTCGCGGCGCAGGCCCTGTTGGTGGGGAGGGTCAGGCAGATTGCGTGCATTGCGCTTCTCCGGTCGATGGTGCGGGTGTGTGCCCGCTCCAGGATTCGAGGCCCAGGAGCTTCCTGCCGAGGTCGTTCAGCGTCGCCGTCTCGTACCTGAGGGATTCGTGTTTGCGGGCGTCGCCGACCAGCGTCTTGTTCCAGTCGGGGGTGCGCAGGTGCCGCCAGGAGTCGACTCGGGATTCGGTCAGTTCCCGGTTGCTTTCGAGCGCGGGCATCATGGACAGGTACTGGACCGCGCGCACGCCGCGCTCGGAGGTGTTGCGGGCCACGCCGTGGGCGAGCAGTCCGTTCCAGATCAGCAGGTCGCCGGCCGCCAACTGCGGTCGCACCACCGGGTATTCGTCGCGGTCGGCATCCGGCCGGATCGGGTCGCGGTCCTCGGGTTGGCCGGACTTCCAGTGCTCGAATCGGCGGAACAGCTCCGGCGAGCACTGGAAACTGCCGTGGTCCGGGCGGGTGTCGTCGAGCGCGATGATGCCCTGTACCCGCTGCGGGGGTGTCGCGAGTGTGGTGTCGACGTCCCAGTGCAGCTCGATGTCGAAACCCTTGTCCGTGGGCGCGATGTGCGCGCGGTCACGGTCGCGGACGTTGGGCGGGTTCAGGTTGAGCCGGTCCAGCGTCACCCACAGCTCCTCGCAGTCCCACACGTCGACGAAGGCGTCGTAGACACGGGTGGACTGGCGGCTGTCCCAGATGAGTTGGTGGTGGTATGCCTCGACGAAGCCGTAGATGTGCAGCTCCTGATCCAGCGCGGAGCGGAACTGCCGGTCGTCCGAGTACCAGCTCTCGGGGTCGTCGGGGTCGAGCCCCTGGAAGTCCCAGGCGAATTCGAGCAGTCGCGCGGCGGCCTCGGCCGGGATGGCCTCCTTGACGACGACGTACCCGTAGGTCTGCCAGAAGTCGAAGTCGGCTTCGGAGAGCACCCGCAGGGGTCGGGTCTTCTTCAGGTCGCGCAGCGGGGTCGGGGCCAGGTAGGTCTCGCCGATCGAACTGAAGTAGGGGATCTCGGACGCGGCTCGGTACGGGTATGGGTCGGATTCGGGCGTCGGCATACGATCCCTCCAAGGCTCGAATGATCTGGTCGGTATGGGGGCGTGGGGCATCGCGGTTCGTGCCGGTGTACCGGCGCGTCGGCGCGATCGCCCCGCCCCCGGCCGTCGCCGTCCGGGATCGACCGGGCGAGTCGAGGCAAGGGCGGCGGTCGGCCGTTCCCGGGCACGTGAAGTCGTGGACGGGAAAGGGCGGTTCGCTCGTCATCGGACAAGCGCGGCTGCTCGCGCGCGCTCGCCCGGCCTGCGGGTCGCCTCGATCCGACCGGGGGCAGGACACATCGCAACCTCGCCTGCCTGCGCGTGCCGCGAGGTCGTGCCGGTCGCGGAACGTGTGTCGGGTGAGGCCGCCGATGTGGTGCCGTGTGCGGTGCTCGGGAGTTCGGCTGTGGGAGTCAGCCGTGGAGAACGGCCGAGGGAGGTCGGCCGGGAGGTTCGGCGGTACAAGGGGGGTGGTCCGGGGAGGCCGTGATCCCCGACGAAGCCTCGATCGGGATTCCTACCTCCTCGTATCCGGCGCCGCACATCGATCGCGGACACCCAAAGCGAACGCGAGATGCCTCACCGACCGGCCGCGCTACCACGCTGCGGCCATGCCGGGACACACACCTCTCCAATCCCCGTACCTCTAGGTTGGTCTAGACCAACTTTCAGTGTCAACCCCCACGATGATCCTTTTTGCAACGGCGCGTTCCCGCATGATCACGCAGGCGGAGGACGGGGGGCTCGGCGACGCGCGAGGTGTTCGGATGCCGTTCGACCTCGGTTGACCGGGAGTTCGCTCGGCGTGCCGGCAACTGTCGTGCGGAACCCGCTCGAAGGAAATGAGAATCGGCCGGCACGACGTCGCCCGGGCGACCGCCGGTCGCTCGTCCGGGGCCGGCGGGACGGCGCGGGCGTACACACGGCAACAGCTACGACTTCGAGTGGGAACCGGACTATTCCGTGGTCTTCGACACGAAGGGCTGCGACAGCGGGGTCACGCGGGAGGGGGTCAGTCGAGGTGGCCGCGGTATTTGGTGGACAAGGGGTGGCCTCTGGGGGTCAGGGCCACCACGCCCACCAGGGTGTCGTCGCGGTGGTAGCCGACCGCGCAGGCGGTGGTCCACGTGCCTTCGAGGAGGCGGATGTCGGTGGCACCGAGGGCGGGGGCGCCGTAGGACTGGAGGCGGTCCTCGTACTGGTCGGACCAGAAGCCGGGCAGCGGGGCGAAGGGGGCGTCGGGCGCGGCGGTGTCGGACAGGTGGGCGGTCAGGGTGCGGGCCGCGTGCCTGGCCGTGTCCGTGGGGATGCTCCAGTGTTCGACGCGGCGTGGGACGTCGTCGTAGCGCGGGTTGGCGAAGCGGGCCACGTCGCCGACGGCCACCACGTCGGGGCGGGATTCGACCCGCAGGGCCGCGTCGCAGCGCACGCCGTCGGTGAGGTCGAGGCCGTTGCCGGTCAGCCATTCGGTGTTCGGGATCGCGCCGATCGCCTCGATCACCACGTTGGCCGAGAGCGTGCGGCCGTCGTCCAGGACGACCCCGGTGACGTGCCCCTTCCCCGTCAACCGCTCCACCGTGCGGCCGAGTTCGAAGCGCACCCCACGATCCGTGTGCCGCCGGCGCACGGCCGCGCCGAGTTCGGCGCCGAGCGGGCGGTACATCGGCTCCGCCTCCCGCGCCACCACCGTCACCTCCGCCCCCGACAGGCGGGCGGTGGCCGCGACTTCGCAGCCGATGAAGCCCGCGCCCACGACCACCACCCGACGCCCGGGACCGAGCGCGTCGCGCAGCCCGCGCGCGTCGTCGAGGGTGCGCACCACGTGCCGCCCCACCGCCGGCCCCGGGCAGCCCAGCCGGCGCGCACGCAGCCCGGTGGCCACCACCAGTCCCGCGTACGACAACGACGAGCCGCCCGCCAAACGGACCCGACGCGCGTCCAGGTCGACCCCGGTCACCGCCTCGCCCAACCGCCAGTCGACGTCCGCGCAACTCGCGCGCAGCCGAAAGGCGACCGCCGCGTGCGTCACCTCGCCGACGAGCGCGTCCTTGGACAACGGCGGTCGGTTGTACGGCATGTGCGGCTCGTCGCCCAAGACGGTGATGCCGCCGGTCCAGCCGGCCGCCCGCAGTTGTTCGGCGGCCCGCAGACCGCCCATGGACGCGCCGACGACCACCACCCGACGCCCGGTCATCGCTCAGTCCTCGATCGTGATGGCCTGCAACGGGCAGACGTCGGCGGCGTCCTCGACCGCGTCGCGCAGCGTGTCGTCCGGTTCGGCGACGAACTCGAGGCGTCCGGCATCGTTGATCCGGAACACCTCGGGCGCGGAGAACACGCACTGCCCGTGGTCCCGACACCGGTCCATGTCGACGATGACCTTCACGGTCGTGGTCCCTTCCGTTCGAATGAGGTGGTGGTCCCGGAGCGTGACGGGCGACTCACCGCCGGGGCGCGCGGATTCCGCGCAGCTCCCAGTCGCCGCCGAGGGCCGTGGAGCGCACCTCTTCGGACTCGGTGGGCTGCGCGCCGCAGTCGGTACGAATGAGGGTCGGGCCGGTGACGATGTGATTGGTCAGTCGGCCCAGACCCTCCGCCTCGACCTCGACCACATCGCCCGGCTGTACGGGACGCGAGCCGGCCGGGGTGCCGGACAGGAGCACGTCGCCGGGGTCGAGCGTGATCGTGCGGGCGATGTCGGCGACGAGGTAGTGCATGTCCCACTCCATCTCGTCCGTGGAACCCTCCTGCACCACCGCGCCGTTGACGTAGGTGCGCAACACCTTGCCGCGGAAGTCCCAGCCCTCGACCAGGCCGGGGCCGAGCGGGCACAGCGTGTCGGAGCCCTTGACCCGCAACATCGAACCGGCGTCGGTGTCCCGGAAGTCGTGCAGGCCGTAGTCGTTGGCGAGGGTGTAGCCGCGTATGTACGCGCCCGCGTCGGCGGGGGCGATGTTGCGGCAGGTTCGGCCGATCACGATCGCGATCTCGCCCTCGTAGTTGAGGTATTTGCACCCGGCCGGGCGAACCACCGCACCGCCGTGCGCGTTCAGCGACGAGGTCGGCTTGTGGAAGTAGGTCGGCGCGGGCGGCAGCGAGGTGCCGAACTCCTCCACCCGGCTGCGGTGGTTGAGGTGCACCGCGACGATCTTGCCCGGTGCGATCGGCGGCAGGTGGTGCGCGGCGGCGGCCTTGATCCGTCGGCCGTCGGCGGCGACCAGTTCGGCCCCTTCGCGGACGACCTCGACGACGGCGCCGTCGAGCAGGATGCGGCGGTACTCGGTGGTGGTCATTCGGCTCGTCCTCGGGAGGTGTGGGGGTCGGCGACCCGGGAGGTGGGGTCGGCAACCCGTGAGGTGTGTGCGTGGGGCGCCGTCCAGCCGCCCGCCGGTCGGTCGAACCAGACGTGTGCCTGCCCGGTGCCGGTGGCGTTCTCGTAGTCGCCGACCAGCCGCCCCGGCGCGGTGCAGCGCTCCTCGCCGAGCGCGCCGAGCATCATCAGGTAGTGCCCGAAGCGGGCCTCGGGCTTGTGGCGCAGGAAGTCCGGCATGCCCGCGAGTACGCTCGCGTGGTCTCCGCGCTCCATCCAGGCGATGCGCTGCTCGTCGGCGGCACGCGCCTGCGGGGTGCGCACGTGGACCGGGTCCGAGGCTTCGTGGTCGCGCAGTTCGCGCAGGCTCCAGAACGTGTGCGAGAACGCGCCGGACGCGATCAGGAGCACCCTGCGGTCGGTGGCCGCGATGCCGTCGGCGAGCGCCCGGCCGAGCCGCAGGTTGTCCTCGACGTCGGCGGTCTGGCAACAACCGATGCCCAGCCAGCGTTTGCCGGGTACGCCCAGGTGGTGCCACAGGTTGACGGTGGCGTAGTGGATCGGCAGGAACGGGTCCTCGATCGGGGTGATCCAGGTGCCGTGCTTGGCGGCGAACCCGGCAGTGGCGTGCGCCAGTTCCGGGTCACCGGGGAAGGCGTAGGGAATCTGCCGCATGCCGCGCGGCAGTTCCTCGGAGGTGTACAGCCCGGCGCGGTGCGCCTGGGCGGCGACGACGAACTCGACGGTGGTCGCCCAGTGCGAGTCGAAGACCACGACGGTGTCGTAGTCGAGCCGTTCGAACACCTCGGCGCGCAGCCGGGCCAGGGCCGGGACCAGGCTGATCTCCCGTCCCTCGTTCAGCTCGTGCCGCACGTCCGGGGGCAGCATGATGGTGGGCGAGTGGGCCAGGATGCCCGCGCCGACGATCTCTCCCATGGTCAGTGCCATCCGTTCGGCGAGGTCACGGTGTTCTTGACGTCGCAGTAGAAGTCGAAGCTCCAGGTGCCGCCTTCACGGCCGACGCCCGACTGCCGCGCGCCGCCGAAGGGTGCCCGCAGGTCGCGGACGAAGAAGCAGTTGACCCACACCGTGCCCGCGACGAGCCGTGCGCCGACCCGCCGGGCACGCTCCCGACTTCCCGTCACCAACGTTGCGGCCAGCCCGAATCGGGTGTCGTTGGCGAGGGTGATCGCCTCGTCCTCGGTGGTGAAGGTCTGGAGGGTCAGCACCGGGCCGAACACCTCCTCCTGGACGATCTCGGCGTCCTGGGCGACGTCGGTGAGCAGCGTGGGGCGGTAGTACAGTCCGCCCAGCCCGGTGTGGGGGCCACCGCCGAGCAGGGCCTTGGCGCCGGCGTCGAGCGCGCGGCGGACGAAGCCGTCGACCCGGGCGAAGTGCTCCGGGTGGATGTTGGGTCCCATGTCGGTGGCCGGATCGCGCGGATCGCCCTGGACCAGGGTGCGGGCCTTCGCCAGGAACCGGGCGGTGAACTCGTCGGCGACGGCGGCGTCGACGAGCAGCCGGGTGGCCGCCAGGCAGACCTGGCCGGCGTTGTCGTACTGTTCGACGGCCAGCTCCACAGCCAGGTCCAGGTCGGCATCGGCGAAGACCAACAGCGGGGATTTGCCGCCGAGTTCGAGGCTGACCGGGGTGAGGTTGGCGGCTGCGGCGGCGCCGATGTGCCGGGCGGTGGGGACCGAGCCGGTGAAGCTGATCCGGCGCACGTCCGGGTGTGCGGTCAGCGCGGCGCCGACCTCCTCGCCGTAGCCCTGGACCACGTTGAACACCCCCGCCGGCAGGCCCGCCTCGGCGGTGATGTCGGCCAGGAGCGATGCGGTCAGCGGGGTCCATTCGGCGGCCTTGAGCACGACGGTGTTGCCGGCCGCGAGCGCCGGGGCCACCTTCCAGGTGGCCAGCATCAGCGGCGCGTTCCACGGGGTGATCAGCACACACGGCCCGGCCGGGTCCCACGAGACCCGATTCTCGTGGCCCCGGGTGTCGAAGTCGTCGTGCCCGAGCGAGTCGGTCAGCCAGTCGGCGAAGAAGCGGAAGTTGTGCGCGACCCGCGGCATCACCCCGCGCAGGTGCGAGCGAAGCAGCGCGCCGTTGTCCGTGGTCTCGACGATCGCCAACTCGGCGAGCCGGGCCTCGACGCCGTCGGCGACGGCGCGCAGCAGCCGGGCCCGCTCGGCGGGCGACGTGGCGGCCCACCCGGGGAAGGCGGCGCGGGCGGCGGCCACCGCCGCGTCGGCCTCGGCGCGCCCGCCCCGGGCGATCTCGCCGAGCACGGCGCCGTCGATCGGCGAGACGTCGGTGAAGGTGTCCGCGGACCCGACCCGCTCGCCACCGATCCAGTGCCGGGTGTCGACGGTGACGCCCGCGACGGTGACCTCGGTCATGGATACCCCTCCAAGTCGTTTGACCCCAAACAATTTAGCCGGCGCCGAACACGCCGGTCAAGCCCTCTCCCGGGAAGGCCGTTCCGCTGTATCGTTTGCCCCCAAACAATCACCACGAAGGCCCCGCCGTCCGGTCGCCTCGCGCGGCCGACCACCCCGACGAAAGCGGACACCATGACGGAGCACCCGCACCCGAGCGACCCGAGCGACCCGCCCCACCAGCCCACGCACCACGACTGGCTACGACGCGCCGACCGCCTCCGTCCCGTGACCGTCCATCACATCGACGGCGAGGACCACCCCGGCGGCGGCGACACCTTCACCGTGATCGCCCCGCGCGACGGCACGCCCCTCGCCGAGCCCGCCCGCGCCGGGCAGCGCGAGGTCGACCTGGCCGTCGCCGCCGCCCGCCGCGCCTTCGACGCCGGGCCCTGGCCCCGACTGGCTCCGGCCGAACGCGGCCGGGCGCTGGTCCGGCTCGCCGACGCCGTCGAGACCCACCGCGCCGAACTCGCGCTGACCGTCTCACTGGAGATGGGCAAGCCGATCACCGAGGCGTACGACATCGAACTGCGTGCGGTGGCGGCCACGTTCCGCTGGTACGGCGAGGTCGCCGACAAGCTGGTCGACGAGGCACCGCAGACCCCCGCCGACGCCCTGGCCCTGGTCACTCGCGAACCGGTGGGCGTGGTCGCGGCGGTCGTCCCGTGGAACTTCCCGCTCACCATGGCCGCCTGGAAGGTCGCCCCGGCACTGGCGGCCGGCTGCACCGTCGTCCTCAAACCCGCCGAGCAATCACCGCTGTCCGCGCTGCGGTTGGGCCGCCTCGCGAGCGAAGCCGGCCTGCCGCCGGGGGTGTTCAACGTGATCGCCGGCGAGGGCCCGACCACCGGCCGCGCCCTCGGCCTGCACCGGGACGTCGACGTGCTCGCGTTCACCGGCTCCACCGCCGTCGGCCGGCACTTCCTGCGCTACGCCGCCGACTCCAACCTCAAGCGGGTCTGGCTCGAACTGGGCGGGAAATCCCCGCACATCGTGCTGCCCGACGCCGACATACCGGCCGCCGCGGCAAGCGCCGCATGGGGCATCTTCTTCAACCAGGGCGAGATGTGTACCGCGCCGTCCCGGCTGCTCGTGCACTCCTCGATCGCCGACGAGGTGGTGGACGCGGTGGTCGACCGGGCCCGCGCGCTGCGCGTCGGCGACCCGCTCGACCCGGACACCACGATGGGCGCATTGGTGACCGCCGAGCACCTGGCCCGGGTCGGGGACCACATCGCCCGCGCCGACGCCGCCGGCGCCCGGCTGCGCACCGGCGGGGCCCGGCTCGATCGCCCGGGCCACTACCTGGAGCCGACCGTGTTCGACCGGGTCACCCCCGACATGGCGCTCGCCCGCGAGGAGGTGTTCGGCCCGGTGCTGGCGGTGCTCACGTTCGATACCGAGGACGAGGCGATCCGACTCGCCAACGCGACCGAGTACGGCCTCGCGGCGGGCGTGTGGACCACCGACCTCTCCACCGCGCACCGCCTGTCCCGAGCCGTGCGCGCCGGCACGGTCTGGGTCAACTGCTACGAGGAGGGCGGCCTCAACGTCCCGTTCGGCGGCGTCAAACAATCGGGCCACGGCCGGGACAAGTCGCTGCACGCGCTCGACAAGTACACCGACCTCAAGACCACCTGGATCCGCCTGTGACGCCGCCGGACGGCAACCCACCCGACCCGGCCTGCAGTTGGTCCGGAGCGGCCGGTCCGCCGGCCCCCGCCCCCCAGCGCGCCACCGTCCCGCCGCACCTCCGGAGACCCCCCGTGCCCCGCCCCCTGATAGCCCTCCCCTGCCGATTCGCGGCCACCACGTCCGCACTGCGCTACGCCGCCGAGGTCACCGCCCGCGCCCTCGCCGAGGCGGTGTACCGGGCGGGCGGCGAGCCGTTCATGATGCACCCGGCCGAACCCGCCGGTGCCGCGGGCCGGTTGGCCCGCGCCGACGGTCTGCTGCTGCCCGGCGGCGGCGATTTGGCGCCGAGCACCTATGGCGCGGACACCACGCACGACGAGGTGTACGACGTCGACGCCGATCAGGACGCCTTCGACCTCGCCGCCGCCCGCCACGCGCTGGCCGTCGGCCTGCCCACCCTCGCCGTGTGTCGCGGCCTGCAGGTGGTCAACGTGGCGCTCGGCGGCACGCTGTCCCAGGACATGCCCGTCCACCACCGCCACGTCGTGCACCCGGTGACGCTGACCCCCGACTCGACCACCGCCCGTGCCGCCGGCACCAAGCACCTGGACGTCTCCTGCTACCACCACCAGGCGATCGACCGCGTGGCCCCCGGCCTCCGGGTCACCGGCACCGCCGCCGACGGCGTCATCGAGGCGGTTGAACTCGTCGACCCCGCAAACTGGTTCGTCGCGATCCAGTGGCACCCCGAGGACACCGCCGGCACCGACCCGACCCAACAGGCCCTGTTCGACACACTGATCAAGGCGGCCACGAGGTAGCCACCCGCGGCACGACACGGCGCGCGGCGTGCTATCGGGCGGCGGCCACCTCGGCGCACGCCCGCACCATACGGTCGAACGTGGCGACCTGGATCTCCCGCCGCTCCTTCTTCCACTGCTCCGACGGCCCCAGACCGTCGATGGTGCGCTCCCAGACGCCCATGAAGGTCTCCTTCCACCCCTCGACCACCTCGGCGGCGGGCATGCTGTCGGCGACATAGCCGGCGTCGTACAGCGCGCACACCAGTTCCAGGTTGCACGGGATCGCCACACCCCAGTACTCGTCCGGCTCCAGCTGCACCGGATCGTCCGCCGCCATCACCTCGGCGACCTCGTCGACGAGCCGATCCACGATCATCGTCAAGTGCTCATGGGCGGGATCGCTGTCGAAGTTGCCACTGCCCCACGTACCCACGTTTCCTCCTCGTCCGGACCACCCGCTCGATGCGGCGCACCGAGCGAAGCAGACCCGTCCGACATCCGTCCCGACTCCGCGGACCCGGCTACCCCTTCGGCCGTCGCCCCCCGCGCCTCGGCTTCGGTTCGCCGCCGGCCAGGAGTTCCTGGCGGCGTTCCTCTCCCCTGGCCTCCAGTTGCGCCACGATGCGGCGCAGGCCGTCGGCCAGGGTGAGGCATTCGTCCGGGGTCAGGTCGTCGGCGACGAAGGCCTCCTCGGCGTTGAAGGCCGGGAAGACCCGGGCCATCAGCTCCTCGCCGGCGGGGGTCAGCGAGAGCAGCACGAGCCGGCCGTCGGTGGCGTGCGCCGTGCGGTTGAGCAGCCCGCGCGTCTCCAGCGTGCGGGCCACGCCGGTGAGCGTGCCCTTGGAGATACCCGCCTCCTCGGCGACGTGCCGGGTCTCGCTCTCGCCCCAGATCCACACCTCCCACAACACCGTGAACGCGGTCCAGGTGAGTTCGGCGTCGCGCAGCACCGAGTTCTCCAGGTGCTGGCGCACCGCGGCGGCGGCCCGATAGATGTTCGACACCGCGGCCATCTGCTCGCGCCGCAGCGGGATGTCGCCCAGCCGGGCCTGAACGGCCTTCTCCGTCTCGGTGATGGACCGCTTGCCGACCAACGTGCCCCGCCTTATCTAGTCGTGCGCGCATCCGACCCCGGCCCGATACGCCCTGTGCACCTTGAAATCTAGCTCTTGTGAGGACCTGTTTGCATCCGTACGATCGGCGGCACCCACAGGTCGTACGGACCCAAACGAACGGCTTCCCGCCCGTTTCCACCGGTCCCCACCCGTCCCCATCCTCGGAGGCGCCGGACATGGCAGTCAGAGAAGCGTCGACGAACAACTCCCCCGGCCCCGACCCGACCGTGTCCTCCCGCGGTTCGCTCGGTGTCGCGCACATCGTCTTCTTCGTGGTGGCGGCCTCCGCGCCCCTCACCGTCGCCGCCGGCGGCATCCCGCAGAGCCTCGCGGTCACCGAGACGTCCGGCATACCGGCGGCCTACCTCGTCCTGGCCGCCCTGCTCGCCGTCTTCAGCGTCGGCTACGCGGCGATGAGCCGACGGATCACCGGCGCGGGCGCGTTCTACGCCTACGTGGCCCAGGGCCTGGGCCGGGTCGCCGGCCTCGGCGCCGCGTTCATCGCGCTGATCTCGTACAACGCCATGCAGATCGGCATCTACGGCCTGTTCGGCTTCACCACGGCCGACTTCCTGGACGCCAAGTTCGGGTGGCACGTCGACTGGTGGGTGATCGTCCTGGTCGGCATCGCGGTCGTCGGCACCCTCGGCTACCTGCGGATCGACCTCAACGCGCGGGTGCTGGCCGCGCTGCTGATCGCCGAGACGATCACCGTACTGGTCTTCGACATCGGCGCGTTCGGCCACGCTCCCGAGGGCGTGTCGCTGCACCCCTTGTCCTGGGACGCGCTGACCACCGGCTCGATGGGCGCGGCCTTCTGCTTCGTGATGGCCTCCTTCACCGGCTTCGAGTCGGCCGCGATCTACGGCGAGGAGTGCCGGGATCCCCGGCGCACCGTGGCCCGCTCGACCTACATCTCGGTCGGCGTGATCGGCGTGCTGTACGCGATCACCGCCTGGGCGCTGATCAGCGGCGCGGGTACCGACAAGGCGGTCGCGGCGGCGGGCGAGCACGGGCCGAACCTGATCTTCGTGCTCGGCGGCGACCAGATCGGCTCGGGTTTCGCCGACGTGGCCCAGGTGTTCCTGATCACCAGCCTGTTCGCCGCGCTGCTGTCCTTCCACAACGCGGTCGCGCGCTACTTCTTCGCGCTCGGCCGCGAGGGGGTGCTGCCGACCCCGCTGGGCCGCACCCATCCGCGCAACGACTCCCCGCACCTGGGTTCGGCCACCCAGACCGTGCTCGCCGCGGCGGTGGTGATCGTGTTCGCCGTGCTCGACCGCGACCCGATGGCGACCCTGTTCAACTGGTTCACCAACCTGGGCGCGCTCGGCGTGATGTTGCTCCTGGTGCTGACCTCGCTCGCGGTGATCGCCTTTTTCCTGCGACGCGGCGCCGACGGCGAGAACGCGTGGAGCCGGTTGTTGGCGCCCGCCGTCGCCGCGGTGCTGCTCGCGGTGGTGTTCGTCGCCGCCCTGGACAACTTCGGCGTACTCCTGGGCGTCGACTCGGGCTCCGCGCTGCGCTGGGTACTGCCCGCGCTGGTGCTCGGCGCGGGGGTGGTCGGCGCGCTGTTCGCGCTGTACCTGCGCGCGGCGCGACCGCATGTGTACGCGGGCATCGGGCGAGGGCGCGGCTGACCGCGTACGCGTGAAGGACCCTGCCGGTCGGCAGGGTCCTTCACGCGTGTGCTCCCGCCGGGCCTACGCCGCGCCCGACGCGCCGCTCGCCAGCAGCGTGCCGCCGTTCCAGACCACGCCGACCTGGCGGTAGTAGGCGCCGATCGGCTCGATCGGCTCCAGCCGGGCCAGTTCCTCCGTGGGCGCCTCGAACAGGGTCAGCTCCGCGTCGCCGGCCCACGCCTGCCCGCCCTCGGCGGACTCGGCGCCGGTGACCACCAGTTCGTCCAGGGCCAGTCCCCCGCCCGGTTCGATCGACGGCAACCAGCGGTGGTGCGCCATCGGATGCCCGTTGACGAAGCCGTTGGTCGGCGCAGGCTCGCGCAGCGTCACCACCACCTCGGCGAGGCGCCGGTCGGCGGCGGCGAGGGTGGCGCCGAACCTCGCGCCCGCCTCGATCCGGGGCGCCGGGCCGTACGGGTGCGGCCGGGTCTGGTGGATCGAGCCCAGCTTCTTCGGATAGCCCTGGTGCAGTCCGCGCGCGATGGCGAAGTCCTTGTCCACCCAGATGTACACGCAGCGCGAGTAGGTCACCCCCGCGTAGCGGCAGCGCACCACCACGAAGCACTCCTTGTACTGCGCGCGCACCGGGTCGAGCAGTTCGCCCCGCCCGGCCGAGCAGGACTGCCAGTCGGCCCAGATCAGCGCGACCGCGCCGGGGTCCTCGTCGGCGAGTTCGAGTTGCGGGGGCAGCAGTTCGGCCACCCGGGCGGGGTCGGTGCGGTATTCGACGGTGAGCAGGTCGCCGGAGTAGTGCCACGGGGGTGCGGGGATCATCGACGACCGGCCCGTGCCGGTCTTGGGGTGGAAGAAACCGTGTACGCCGCGTACGCCGGTCATGGCGCCTCCCTCTGCGAGCCCGAAGCCGAGCCGAGCGAATCGTTTGGGTCCGTACGATATGCCTCCCACTCCGCGTTGTCACGTGCGTAAAAGGCTTGTCCAACCCCTTGTGCGACACCTGCGACCTTCATATGGTTTGGGCTCAAACGAATCGGCTCGTGTCGCCGCCGTCCATCCCGTGCGAGGAGAATCCGGTGAATCCATCCGAGTCGGACCGGGTCCACGACATCGTCGCCGACCTGCGGGCGCGCGGCATCGACGTGGTCCGAGTCGCCTACCCGGACCTGATCGGCACCGATCGTGGTCGCGACGTGCTGGTGGACCACCTGCCGTCGGTCCACACCCACGGACTGGCCTTCTGTCGCGCGGTCTTCCACACCACACCCCGGGGCGAGACCGTCGCGGTCGCCGGCGGCGTGGACGCGGGGTTGCCGGACATCTGCGTGTACCCGGACCCGGACACCCTGGTCGACATCCCATGGGAGCCGGGCGTGGCGTGGTGCCTGGGTGACACCGTGGACCCGGCGACCGGGCGACCCGCCGCCGAGGCGCCGCGCTCGGTGCTGCGCGACGTGCTGCGTCGCATGGCCGACGAGACCGGGCTGCGGCCGGTGGTCGGGCCCGAGTTGGAATACTTCCTGTGCGAGCCGGATCCGGACGTCCGGGGCGGGTGGCGGCGGTACGGCGACGCGCCGGGCAACGTCTACGTCGCGGGCCGGCGCGGCGACCCGGACGGCCACCTGCTGCGCACCCTGCGCCACCTCGGGAAGCTGGGCATCGGCGCCACCACCGGCAACCACGAGTACTGCTCGGGCCAGTTCGAGATCAACCTGCACCACTCGGACGCGCTCGATGCCGCCGACCGGGCCTTCCGCTTCAAGGCATCGGTCAAGGAACTGGCTCGTCTGGAAGGCAGGTTGGCCACTTTCATGGCAAAACCCTTCGCGGACGAGGGTGGTTCCGGGTTCCATCTGCACCTGAGCTGCGTGGACCCGGACGGGACCAACGCGTTCGACGACCCCGACGGGGCACACGGCCTGTCCACGGTCGCGCACCACGCCATCGCCGGCGTACTCGCCCACGCCCCCGCGCTGGCCGCGCTGCTGAACCCGACGGTCAACTCGTACAAACGTTTCGGCCCGGACACGCTCGCGCCGTGGCTGATCGACTGGGGACTGGACAACCGCAGCGCGATGGTCCGGATACCGCCCGAGCGCGGCGCCGGCGCGCGCCTGGAGATCCGCCTCGGCGACGCGAGCGCGAACCCGTACCTGGCCGTCGCCGGGCTGCTCGCCGCGGTACATCTGGGCCTGCGCGACAAGGCGATGCCGCCACCCCCGCTGGAGGGGTACGGCTACGACACCGCCAAGGCGCCGGTCCTGCCCGCGACGCTGACCCAGGCGCTGGACGCCTTCGCGGTCGACGACGCGCTCGTCGCGCTGCTCGGCGCGGAGTTCACCGACGCCTTCCTCACCTACAAGCGCGACGAGGTCGCCCGCTTCCACCGGCACGTCACCGACTGGGAGTTCACCGAGTACGCCCACCACCTCTGAGGAGCCTGCGTGCGCACCCCCACCACCGCCTCGGCGACGCCCGAGCCGATGCCGCTCGACGAGATCGACCTCGCGGACAACGACCGTTTCCTCGACGGCGAGACGCCGTGGCGCATGTTCCACACGCTGCGCCGCGAGGATCCCGTGCACTGGCAGCCCGAACCGGCGCCGAACAGCGGCTTCTGGGCGCTCACCCGGCATGCCGACATCGTCGCGGTCGACCGCGACCCGCAGACCTTCACCTCCACGCGCTTCACCAACCTGGAGGAGGTCGACGACTCGCAGATCGCCATCCGCCGCTCGCTCCTGGAGACCGACGGCCTGCGCCACGGCGCCCTGCGCAGGCTGCTGCAAAAGCAGTTCACGCCGCGCGCGATCGCCGACTACGGCACGTTCCTGCGCGGGCTGACCGCCCGCACCCTCGACAACGCGCTGGCCAAGGGCACGTTCGACTTCGTGCACGAGGTCTCCGCCGACTTCCCGATCAACGTGCTGGCCAAGATGCTGGACGTGCCGGGTGAGGACACCGGGAAGCTGATCGACTGGGGCAACCGCATCATCGGCAACACCGATCCGGACTACGCGGACGTACTCCTGGAGAGCGCGGAGAGCGAGCGGTATCGCGACCTGCCCTTCCGCAGCCCGGCCTCACTCGAAGTCTTCGCCTACGGAAGGGAGTTGGCCGAACGTCGCCGGGGCGGCGAGGGCACCGACCTGGTCAGCCGGTTGGTCAACCGGGCCCCCTCCGACGGGGTGCCGCTGTCGCGGCACGACTTCGACAACTACTTCCTGCTCCTGGTCGTGGCCGGCAACGAGACCACCCGACACGCGATCTCGCACTCGATGCTGGCCCTGCTGGACAACCCGACCCAGCTGGAGCTGCTGCGCGACAACCTCGCGCTGATGCCGGACGCCGTCGAGGAGTTCCTGCGCTGGGCTTCGCCCGTCTACCACTTCCGCCGCACCGCGACCCGGAACACCGAGGTCGGCGGCAGACGGATCCGCGAGGGCGACAAGGTGGTGATGTGGTTCGCCTCGGGCAACCGGGACGAGGCGGTGTTCGAGAACCCGTACGACTTCGACGTCACCCGACGCGGCGTCGACCACGTCACTTTCGGCAAGGGCGGCCCGCACTTCTGCCTCGGCAACGCCCTGGCCCGCCTGGAGATGCGGATCATGTTCGAGGAACTGCTCCCCCGGATCGCCGACATCCGTCTGGCGGGCGAGGTCCGCCGGGTCCGCTCGAACTTCGTCAACGGCATCAAGGAACTCCCGGTGACGGTGACGTTGGCCTGAGCGCCGGCATGCGTGATGCCGGACCGCTCGAAAAGGGTCGCGGGCAGGTCGGTTCGTGGGGGTCACATCGTTGGGGATTTTGGGTACGGTCCCGGGCCATGGACTCTTCCGGCGGCGTCTCGGCCGCCTCTCTCGGATCCCCGGAACACCGCGGCGCGCGCGGTGGGTCGCGCTCGATCGGCCGGCCCGGACTCGGGCTGCTCGTCGCGGTGTTCGCCCTCCTGGCCGCCCTCCTCCCCTCGGCCGCCTCCGCCGCACCCCTCACCGCCGCGGAGCAACGCTGGGGCAACGCCCGGCTGGATCAGGTCGGTTCGCTGACCACGCACAACTCGTTCACCAACTACGAGGACTCCCGGTGGTCCTCGGTCAACCAATCCGAGTCGGTGCGCAACCAGTTGGCCGGCGGCGTACGCGGATTGATGCTCGACACACACTGGTACGAGCACAGCACCGCGCTGTGCGTGATCAGCTTCGGCAGCGACTGCTACCCGAGCGACGTCTACCTGTGCCACGGCGACTGCAAGGCGTTCGCGGGAGTGACGTACGCACTGCCCCGGCAGAGCTTCGCGGGCACGATGCAGACCGTCGTGGACTTCCTGACCGCGAATCCGCTGGAGGTGGTGACCGTCTTCCTGGAGGACTACGTCGACACCGAGCAACTGCGCGGCTCGCTCGGCCGGGTGCGCGGCCTGTCGGATCTGCTGTTCCGCCCGGACACCGCCGGGGTGCGCGACAACGGCTGGCCGAGGGTGGCGGACCTGGTCGGCGCGAACAAGCGGCTGTTGATGTTCTCCGACCGGTCGGACAAGACGAGTCTGGGGGTGATGTACGACAAGGCGTGGACCGTGCAGAACTACTGGAGCCTGGGCGACCTGGGCAACGACCTCGCCTGTACGAGCCGCTGGTCGGACGTGCCGTTGGACCGAACCGAACCGGGCTTTCGCCGGTTGTTCGTGATGAGCCACTTCCGCAACGTGCCCACGGTGGGCACCGCGGCACTGGACAACGGGACCAAGCTCGGAAACCGAATCGCACAGCAGTGCGAACAGGCGGCGGGTCGGGCCCCCAACTTCGTCGCGGTCGACTTCCATCGACTGTCGGACGGGAGCGGCCATACCCCGGCGTCGATCGTGGCCGAGCTGAACGGGCGGTAGCCGGCGCCGGGCCCGTCGCGGCGGCGGGTGCGGCGCGGACCGGCTCGGGGCGGAATCGGCCGGGTGACTCCGTGGTGTCCGGTCGAGCGTGGTCGACCACCACGGTGTGCCGCGACGGGTGGTCGACGAGATGGTGCTTCGGCGGGTCGCCCCGCCGGAGCGTGTGCGTATCGGGAGGTGGGCCACCGTGCCGCGCAGGCGCGGCGAGCCCGGTCGGACCGCCCCGTGTGGGCGGTCCGACCATCACATCCGACCGGGTGGTCCTCAGGCGCGGTTGGCGGTACGAGCGCCGGTCGCGCGCTTGGCGGCGGTGCCCTTGCGACCGGACGCGCCGCGGGTCGGCGGCTTGGCGGCCTTCTTGGCGGTGGTCTTCGCCGGGGTCGCCTTGGCCGTGGTCTTCTTGGCGGTCGTCTTCTTGGCGGTCACCTTCTTGGCGGTGGTCTTCTTCGCCGCGGTGGTCTTGGCCGCGGTCGCCCGGGTGGTGGCCTTCTTCGCGGTGGTCTTGCGCGCGGCGGCCGGCGCGGCGGCGCGCGTGGTGGCCTTCTTGGCCGTCTTCTTGGCGGTGGCCTTCTTCGCGGTGGTCTTCTTGGCCGCGGCCTTCTTGCCCGCGACGGTGGTGCCGCCGGACACGGTGCCCGGGGACGCCTTCTTGATCGCGGTCTCGCCCTTGGTCAGCTTCTTGGTACCGCCGGTGAGGTCCTTGAAGCCCTGGCCCGGGCGGAAGCGCGGCACCGACGTCTTCTTGACCCGAACCCGTTCGCCCGTCTGGGGGTTACGGGCGTAACGAGCGGCCCGGTCGACCTTCTCGAACGACCCGAAGCCGGTGACCGAGACCCGGTCGCCCGCGACGACCGAACGAATGATGGTGTCCAAAACCGCGTCGACCGCTTCCTCTGCCGCAGCCCGGCCGCCGAGCTTGTCGGCGATGGCTTCGACGAGTTGTGCCTTGTTCATGAGACGCCTTTCGTGGTGCGGGGGTACCGATCGCTTTCGACCGGCCGGACCATCCGACCGATCGGGTCGAACGCCGTTGCGCCAGTACCCATTTCCATGACTGTAACTCTCCGTCACACGGGGGGCATTTCGAACTGCGGTAACGACGCGCTCGAAACACCCCCTTGGATCAACGACGGGGACCCCGCACGGAGATCGGTCCGACACCGACCAAATCCGCGTATCCGGTCCCGACGTTCGCCGCCCGAGGACCGTTTTCCCCTTGTGGGACAAGGCCCGAGGCGGCACGAGGGCGCTCGGATCGGGCACACGAAACACCCCTTCGGCCCCCTGTCGAGGGTCCGGTAATCGGGAAATACGCGCCGCCACGCGGCCCGTCGAAACCGATTTCCCGCCCCGGCGCGCCAACGCCCGTCGGCGCACGGGACGGAACTCGGCGCCCCAACACGAGGCGTCGGCCGGGCCGAAGGCGTGCCCGCGGGCCGAACTCGGGACATCGGGCGGCCCCACGGCGGGATGGGCATCGGCGGCGGAAAGGCCGCGGGCGCAGGCCGATCCGGGGCCGCGAGGGCGGATGCGCGGCCGGGGACGCCATTGGGCGGGCCGGGAAAGGGCCCACACGCGGGACAGAGTCGCTCAAAGCGCCCCGGTCGACCCCTGGGACGGGCGGTGGACTCAAGGCCCGTGGAGGGCGATTCAGGGCGGTCCGGGGCGAACCGGATCCCGAAACAGGTGGATCCCGGCGAAGGAAGGCACATCCGGGCCGGATTCTCGAGCCCCTGCGCCGAATCGGGCCGATCGCCCCCGGAACCCACCACGAAACACCACGGATCAGCGCACCGGGTGCGCGAATCCCGATGCCACGGAGGGCGCGTAGAGCCCACGCCCGGCCCGGCCCCGACCGGGCACGCGGCCGGCCAGGCCCAGCAGCCCACCCCGGCTCCGGCGGGCGCCCCGGCCGGGGCGGCGCAATTCCGTGAACCCGCAGCTCACCGCACTCCACCCGGCCGACGGCTCGCGGAGACTCACCCTCAGTCACCCTCGCACCCGTTCCGTATTGCCGTGCCGCACCCGTTCCGGAATTCCGACTTCGGCATGCCGAATAGCGGTTGGCGGACCCGAGAAAGCGAACGAATGAGCGATACATCGAACGGCGCCGAACCAATCCGCGCCCCCGCGCGGGGGCACACCGGCGTCCTCGACCCAGGCTCGGGGCGCAGCAGGCGGGCGGACGACCTCCACCACCCGCCCCGACGGTCCCGGGAAATCGCCCACGGCCCCACGGCCTCACGGCCCGAACCCACACCCTCCCGATACGTGCGGCCACCACCGACCGGGCGGGCCGCCCCGAGGGCGACGACCACGAGCCGCCCCGTCCCGGAACTCGTCGCAGCGGTCACCCTGTTGCGCCGACCCCCTCCGAACCCGCCGGCGGAAAACGCCGGTTGGCCGCCACCTCGTGCGGCCGCAGGGCCGGCCGGGAGGACCGGAAGGTGCCGGCACCGTTATCCGTCCTCGCGATTGCGCTCCCGCTGCCCCGGCCAGTCGAGCCTGAGCCGTTGCAGTCGCGGCAGCGAGGCGACCACCAGGTCGTAGGAGTCCTCGATCAGGTCCCGCACCATTGCCTCCGGCAGCGAGCCGTCCAGGGTCACGGTGTTCCAGTGCCGCTTGTTGAGGTGATAGCCGGGCACGATCGCGGGGTGATCGCTCCGCAGCCGAACCGCCAGGTCCGGATCGCACTTCAGGCTCACCCGCAGCGGCGGCGGGTCGGTCAGCGTGGACAGGGCGAAGATCTTCCCACCGACCTTGAAGGTCGACACATCCGGGTTCCGTCCGAACGGAAACTCCTCGACGGCGCCGTTGAAGCCGAGGCACACCCCCCGAAGCCGCCCCGCACCCATCCCCGCCAATCGCCGCGCATCAGCCATCCCGCCAGTATGCCCAGGCATCGGGCGCGCACCCCGGCGACATCGCGGCGCGCGACCTTCGCGTCGCGGAATCCGGCTGAGGCAGGCCCCCGAGCGCGGCCGGGCACTGCCGGTCAGGGGCCGCGGAGCCGCGGCTACAGTGCCAAAGTCGCGGATCGGGTGGGTCCGCGTGTCGAAGGAGGGTCATGTCCAACCCGCTGATCGCCGCCGTGGGCGGACGCGTTCCCCAGGTCGATCCCGCCGCGTTCGTCGCGGTGAACGCGACCGTGGTCGGCGCCGTCACCCTCTCCGCCGGGTCGAGCGTCTGGTACGGCGCGGTGTTGCGCGGCGACGCCGAGTCGATCGCCGTGGGCCCCGAAACCAATATCCAGGACAACTGCACCGTGCACAGCGACCCCGATTTCCCCACGGTGATCGGCGCGCGGGTGTCCGTGGGCCACAACGCGGTACTGCACGGCTGCACGATCGAGGACGACGTCCTGGTCGGGATGAACTCCACCATCCTCAACGGCGCGCACATCGGCGCCGGCGCCCTGATCGCCGCCGGCGCGGTGGTCCCGCAGGGCATGCGGGTACCGCCGGGCATGTTGGTCGCCGGCGTACCGGGCCGGATCCGGCGCGAACTCACCGAGGAGGAGCGCGCCGGCATCAAGGCCAACGGCGTCGGCTACCGGTTCCTGGCGCAGGCCCACGGCGAGATCACCCCGCTCTGACCCCACCCGCACCGCCGACGGACCGCGCCCTCGCATCGACTCGGGGCACGGTCCGTGCGCATATGCGAACTTTTCGGGCGGGCGGCGACGCTTCGCCGAGCCGATTCCCGGGCGTCGCGCCCCCGCCGACAACGGCCGGGGCGCGGCCGCTCGCGCGATGCGTCCGCGACGCGCGTAGACATGATTCGGCGCGTGCCGCCGGCCTCCGAGGCGACACACGCGGCCGCCTCGGATTTCGGACGGCGGTTCTCGACGCCCTCGCGCGCCGCTCTCCGCCGGCCGGAATTGCACTCTCACCTGGGGGTTTACCACTCCCATACGTGTGCGTACGGCTGCGGAGAGTGTGGGTGGATTACCGATCAACCGGCGCATAACAGACTTCTGTTCCTCCAGAACCGGAACCGGGCCTTCGACTTGACGGCGGGGCAATGATCCGATGATCGTGTTCCGGCCGCCGGTGTTCCGCGATGGACTCGCGAAGGACTCGCGACGGAACCGGCCGAGCAACCCTCTTGTGGAAGGGCTACCGATGGGCCGATTTTGGAATCCAACGACGCAGACCACATCCGACATAACGACGCCGACTTCATCCGGTACAACCTCGCGGTCGTCGCTCCTCGGGCCGCCGACGTCACGTCCCACTTCTACGCGCTGCTGTTCCTGCGGCGGCCCGAACTGCGCGACCTTTTCCCCCCGGCGATGGACGTCCAGCGCGATCGCCTGCTGCACGCGTTGATCCGCATCGTCGGCGATCTGGACGACGCTCCCGCGCTGCACGGCTACCTCGGCCAACTCGGACGCGACCATCGCAAGTTCGACGTGATCGCCGAACACTACGACCTGGTCGGGGAATGCCTGGTCGCCGCCCTCGCCCGCTACAGCGGCGAAACCTGGAACGACGCGGTACAGGCCGCCTGGGTGCGCGCGTACGGCGCGGCGGCCAAAATCATGATCGGCGCCGCCGACGAGGACGCCCGGACCAACCCCCCGCACTGGGCGGCCGAAATCGTCTCGCACCACAAGGCCGCCGACGACATCGCGGTGGTCACCGTGCGCCCCGACGTCCCGTTCCCGTACCGGGCCGGCCAGTACACGTTCCTGGAAACCCCGTGGTGGCCACGGGTATGGCGGGCCTACTCGATCGCCAACGCGCCCGACCCCCGGGGCCTGCTCACCTTCCACGTGCGCTCGGTACCGGCCGGTTGGGTCAGCAACGCCCTGGTCCACAAGGCCAAGCCGGGCGACCGGATCAAACTCGGCGCCGCCATGGGCGAGATGGTCGTCGACCACCTGGCACCCAACCCGATGTTGTGCGTCGCGGGCGGCACCGGATTGGCGCCGCTGAAGGCGATGGTGGAGGAACTGGCCTACTACGGCACCGATCGGTTCGTCGACCTCTTCTACGGCGCCAGCGCACACAGCGGCCTGTACGGCCTGGAGGACCTGCTGCGCCTGTCCCAGAAGGTGTCCTGGCTGCGGGTCAGACCCGCGCTCGACGATCTGACCCTGGCCGGGATCAGCGGAGGGATCTCGGAAGTGGTCGGCGAGTACGGACCGCGCTTCGACTGCGACGCATACCTCAGCGGACCACCCGCGATGGTGCTCGACAGCGCCCGGGTACTGCGCCGACTGGGCCTGAACAGAAGCCAGATCCACCACGATCCGGTCGTCGGCGCGTACGCCGCCGAGGCCGAGGTCGAGACACCGACCCCCGTCGCCGCGGAGGCACCCGGCTGAACCCTCGGACCACCCTCGCCGTCTCGTACCCCGCCCAGACCCGAAACAGGCTCCCGCGACCCCGTCGTCGCGCCGCCGAGCCGGTTCCCAGGAGAACGTTGACCGAACACGGCAGCACCCGAATCCGCGAGGATCAGCCGTCACCCGTCGGGTCCCATCCCGAAGTTCCGTCACCGCCCGACGAAGTCGCCTGCCCCACGGGCCGATTCCCCGCCCCACCGGGCCACCCTCCCGCAGCGGCGATCGCAACGGGCGCGATACCGGCCCAACTCCCCGCATCGGCGGCATCCCTGCCCGCCCCACCACCGCTGATCCACTCCCCGCGCCCCCACGGCGCCGTCGATCCCGAACTCGCCCGCTCCTTCCTGGAGCGTTTCCTCCGCGAAACCAAGTCCCCCGTGGATCCCGCGAGTCGATGGCGTGAGATCGCCGAGCAGATCCGGGACACCGGCACCTACACCCACACCTCCGCCGAACTCACCTGGGGCGCCCGGGTCGCCTGGCGCAACTCGGCGCGCTGCATCGGCCGGCTGTATTGGAACAGCCTGGCCGTGCGCGACCGCCGGCACGTGAGCCGGCCCGACGAAGTCGCCGCGCAGTGCGCCGGGCACCTGCGCGAGACCTGGCGCGGCGGCCGGATCCGCCCGACCCTCACGGTGTTCGCCCCCGACACCCCCACCGGTCCGCAGGTACGGATCTGGAACGAGCAGCTGATCCGCTACGCCGGCTACCGTCGCGCGGACGGCACCCCGGTGGGCGACGGCCGCAATCTCGGCATCACCGACCTCGCCCACGAACTCGGCTGGCGCGGCGAGGGCACCGAGTTCGACCCGCTGCCGCTGATCATCGAGGGCCGGGACGGCCGACTGCGGCCGTACGCACTGCCCCCGGACGCGATCCGCGAGATCGCGCTGACCCACCCCGAACACCCGGGCTTCGCCGACCTGGGGCTGCGCTGGCACGCGGTCCCGGCGATCTCCAACATGCGCCTGGAGATCGGCGGCGTCTCGTACAGCGCGGCGCCGTTCAACGGCTGGTACATGGGCACCGAGATCGGCGCCCGCAACCTGGTCGACGCGGATCGCTACGACGCGCTGCCGGCGATCGCCGAGTTGTTCGCTCTGGACACCTCCAGCGAGCGCACGCTGTGGCGCGATCGGGCCCTGATCGAGCTCAACCGGGCCGTACTGCACTCCTTCGACACGGCCGGCGCGACCATCACCGACCACCACACCGAGTCCACCCGCTTCCTGCGCCACGTCGAGCGCGAGGCCGAGGCGGGCCGCAGGTGTCCGGCGGACTGGAGCTGGATCGTGCCACCGGTCTCGGGCGGGCTGACCCCGGTGTACCACCGCTACTACGACGACCACGACGAACACACCCTGACCCCGGCGTACGTCCTCGACGAGGCGGCGACCCGACGGGCGGCGGGCGAGGTCGGAGGGCTGGGGTAGTCCGAGACCGAGGCAGGTTATGTCTCATTGGGACAATAGAGTGTTACGCTGCTGATATGAGCATCGACGACCCCGAGTCCGACGGCCGTCGGCAACGCACCCGGCGCAGTCGGGAGGCGATGTCCGACGCCGCCGTCGAGCTGCTGCTCGCGCACGGTCTCGACGGGGTCACCGTCGAGGCTGTCGCCGAGCGGGCCGGGGTCACACGCCGCACGTTCAGTCGGCACTTCGCCGGCAAGGAGGACGCGATCCTCGCCGAGTTCCGGGAGAACACCGCCCGGATCAACGACGCGCTGCGCGCCCGTCCCGAGGCCGAACCGCCGCTGCTCGCCTACCGCGCCGCGGTGGCCGACTGGCTGGCGGTCGAGTACACCGCGGCCGACGCCCGGCTCGCCCGGCACCTGGAACTGTTCCGCCGGGTCGACGGCGAGCCCGCGCTGTTCGGCGCCTACCAGCGGATCCGGATCGAGGCCGAGGCCGAATCGGTGCGGGTGATCGCGGCCCGTCTGGGTGTCGACCCCGACCTCGATCCGCGCCCCGCGGTGGTCGTCGGGGCCGGCGCCGGCACCCTGGTCGCCGCGTTGCGGGCCTGGGCCCGGACCGGCGATCCGGGCGCGCTGCCCGCGCTCGCCGAGCGGTTCTTCGATGCCCTGGTCGGCACGCTCGCCGACCCGACGGGGGACGTCCATCCCACATCAGGCAACACCCGTTCCACAAAGGTCGTGAACCACCCATGAGCACCACCACCCCCGAGTACGCCGTCGAGTTCGCCGGCAAGGTCGCCCTCGTCACCGGCGCGGCCTCCGGCATCGGCCTGGCCATCGCCCACCGGCTCGCCGCGGGCGGCGCCGCGGTCGTCCTGGCCGACTTCAACGAGGCCGGCGCCCGGGAGGCCGCCGACGCCCTGTCCGCCGACGGCGCGCGGGCCGCGGCGGTCGCGGTGGACGTGACCGACCCGGACTCGGTCGAGGCCGCCGTACGCTTCACCGTCGAGACCTTCGGCGCGCTGCACCTGGCGGTCAACAACGCGGGCATCGCCGGGCCGAGCGGACCCACCGGCGAGTACGACGTCGCGGCGTGGGACCGGGTGATCGCCACCGACCTGTCCGGGGTCTTCTACTCGATGCGCCACGAACTGCCCGCGATCCTGGCCGCCGGCGGCGGGGCCGTGGTCAACATGTCGTCGATCCTGGGCACCAACGGCTTCGCCGGTCAGGCCGCCTACGTCGCCGCCAAGCACGGGGTGATCGGCCTGACCAAGACCGCCGCCGTCGAATACGCCGAACACGGCGTGCGGATCAACGCGGTGGGCCCCGGGTTCATCGAGACCCCACTGCTGCGGGACAGCGACGAGGAGCAGCACGCGCTGCTGGTCTCGTTGCACCCGCAGGGCCGCCTGGGCACCGCCGAGGAGGTCGCCGAACTGACCGCGTTCCTCCTGTCCGACCGGGCCTCGTTCGTCCAGGGCGGCTACCACCTGGTGGACGGCGGCTACTCGGCCCGCTGAGCCGATCCGGGGCCGCCGCCCGCGTCCGCCGCGTGTTTCGCCGCCGGCCGGGCGGGAAATCTCGGGGGCCGCAGTCGCGACGAGGCTCCGGCGGACGCGCCCGTCGCGCGTCGTGGCATCAGATGAAGGAATGAACGATGGCAACAGGCAAGGTGAAGTGGTTCAACGCGGACAAGGGCTTCGGCTTCATCGAGCAGGATGACAAGGGTCCGGACGTCTTCGTCCACTTCTCCGCCATCCAGGGCACCGGCTTCAAGCAGTTGGAGGAGAACGACAGGGTGGAGTACGACGTCACCCAGGGCCCCAAGGGTCCTCAGGCGGAGAACGTCTCCGTCATCCGCGACTGAGTCGCGGTCGCCGGTTCGACCGCACGCTCGACCGCACATCGGGGCATCGCCGGGACCACGGTCCCGCCGGTGCCCCGGCCGCGTTTCGCCCGAAGGTCGTGTCCGACCCGACGGCCGGAACAGCCGCGCGGGTCAAGGCGTCGGCAGGTCGAACAGCATGCACGTGCTGGTGGCGTGGGCCAGCAGCCGGTCGTTCGCGTCGTACAGGCCGGCCTCGGCGAGGGCGGTGCGTCGGCCCCGGGTGAGCACGGTGCCGATCGCCCGGACCTTGCCCGTGTCCACCGTCATCGGCCGCAGGAACCGGGTGGACAGGTCGAGCGAGGTGTAGCCGACGCCCTTGGCGAGGGTGGTGTGCACGGCGCAGCCGGCCGCCGAGTCGAGCAGGGTGGCGTAGAGCCCGCCGTGCACGCTGCCGATCGGGTTGTAGTGCTCCTCGCCCGGGACCACGGCGAACACGGCCCGGCCCTCCTCGACCTCCTCCAGGGTGAAGTCGAGGTTGGCCGCGATCGGCGGTCCGGGCAACCGTCCGGCCACCATCTCGCGCAGGAAGTCCAGTCCCGACATGGTGCCCACGGCGACGGCGGAGAGCTTCGGGTCCTGCCAGGTGAACGTGCGCGACCGAGTCATGTGCTTTCCGATCTTCTTCCCGACGACGAGGGCGAGGGCGGCGACGCCCTACGACGATGATGATCCAAGCCCTCGACACCGCTTCGCCCGGCCCCGGGTGGGGGCTCGGGCGGTAGGTTCTCCCCCGCACGTGCAAGATCACTCGGGGAAGGTCTCATCAGCATGTCGCATGGATTCTCGGCGCCCGCCGACGCACACGCCATACTCGCGGCCGGCTCCCGCGGGTGCTCGTGCTGAGCGCGGGTGAGGCCGGCGTGGATCGGGGCGTGTTGTGGGTGGCCACCACGCTCACCGCGCTGGCCCTCGTCGTCGGACTGGCCTGGGGCGCCCGGCGGTTGCTGGGGTTGCCGGTGGGCACGAGGCGTACGCTCGCCGCGGGGCTGCTCGGCATGGTCGTGTCGTGGGCCGTCGGCGGCAACATCCAACGGCACAACCCCGGCGTCTTCATGACCGTGACGCTCGGCGTGGCGCTGCTCGCCTCGATGACGTTCATCGTGGTGATCGAGGCGCTGGTGCCGAGCGGGTCGTGGCCCGGCACGGTCGAGTTCGTCCGCGGACTGCGTCGGCGCGCCGCGCGGGGGCGGCGCTACTCGCAGATCAGCCGGATCGCCGCCCGCCACGGACTGGGCCCGTATCTGCGCGGTCGGCGCCGGGCCGACCCCGACGGCCGGCGCGCGGTCCTGGCCCGATCGTTGCAACAGGCGCTCCAGGAGGGCGGGGTCACCTTCGTCAAGCTGGGCCAGGTGTTGTCCACCCGCCGCGACCTGCTGCCGGTCGAGTTCGTGGACGCGCTCGCGCTGCTCCAGCACCGGGTCGCGCCCGCGCCGTGGGCCGAGGTCGAGGCGGTACTGGCCGCCGAGTTGGGCGCGCCGGTGTCCGACGTCTTCGCCGAATTCGACCCGGAGCCGCTGGCGGCCGCGTCGATCGCCCAGGTGCATCGGGCCCGGTTGCGCTCGGGCGGCGAGGTCGTGGTGAAGATACAGCGCCCCGGGATCGGGCCGATCGTCGAGCGGGACCTGGACATCCTGGCCCGGCTCGCGGCGAGTCTGGATCGGCGCACCACGTGGGGACACACGCTCGGACTGGTCGAGTTGGCCGACGGCTTCGCGGTCGCGTTGCGCGAGGAGTTGGACTTCCGGATCGAGGCGCGCAACACCGCCGCGGTGCTGGCCGCCGGGTCCGGTCGGCGGGATCCGAATCTGATCCTGCCCCGGCCGCACCCCGAGTTGAGCACCGCGCGGGTGCTGGTCCTGGATCTGCTGGACGGGACACCGCTGGGGATCGCCGTGCGGACGCTGGACGAACGCGGGGTCGACCGGGGCGGGTTGGCCCGTACGCTGCTCGGCGAGTTGTTGCGGCAGATCATGTTCGACGGGGTGTTCCACGCCGACCCGCATCCGGGCAACATCATGTTGTTGACCGACGGCCGGTTGGCGCTGCTCGACTTCGGCTCGGTGGGCCGGATCGACGCACAACTGCGGGGCGGATTGCAGGATCTGCTGCTCGCGCTCGGCCGGGCCGATCCCGCCGCGATGTCCGACGCGCTGCTGCGGGTGGTGACCCGCCCGGCGGAGTTGGACGAGCAGCGGCTGCAACGTGCGCTCGGCCAGTTCATGGCCCGCCATCTCAGCGCGGGTCTGGCGCCGGACATGGCCATGTTCACCGACCTGTTCCGGCTCGTGTCCGCGTTCGAGCTGACCGTGGCGCCGGAGATCGCGGCGGTGTTTCGGGCGCTGGCCACGGTCGAGGGCACGCTCACCGGGATCGAACCGGGCTTCGACATCTTCGCCGAGGCACGCGGCTATGCGACCGCGCACGTCACCGAACAGTTCGAACCGGGCAGCCTGCGCGACGCGGCCACGAGCGAACTGCTGCACCTGCTCCCGGTATTGCGCCGACTTCCGCGCCGCTTCGAGCGGCTGACGGGGGCGCTGGAGGAGGGACGGCTGGGCGTCAATGTACGGCTGTTGGCCGACGAGCGTGATCGCCGGGTGGTCACCTCGATGCTGCATCGGACGCTGCTGACCGTACTGGGGGCGACCGCCGGGATCATGGCAGTCCTGCTCCTGGGCACCGAGGGCGGGCCGCGTGTGGGCGAAAGTGTGGGGCTGTACCAGGTGTTCGGCTACAACCTGCTCGTGGTCAGCTGTGTACTGGTGTTGCGGGTGCTGTTCACCATCTTCCGTGCGGAGCGGGTCGAGACCCGGCGCTGACGGACTGCCGTGCTCCGTACCGGAATTGGCGATGCCTCGCACGAATCGGTGACGCTGTGCCCGGTCGTGGCGACTCTCCGGTATCTTTCTGTTTCATGATCATTTCGATGGTCGTGCGCCACACCCGTCCCGCCCTTCGTCCGTCCCATGACGACCCGTGCATCCAGGGGGAATCCCATATGAAGCGTTGGCCTGCCGCCCTTGTCCTCGCGTTCGGCATCACCATCGGCGCCGGCGGCGCCCAGAGCGCGGTCGCCGCGTCCACGCACACCCCGGCCTGCGTGGCCGACGCCTCGCCCGGGCACACGCGCCGGCATCTGCCGGTGGCGGAGATCTTCGTGACCGACAACACCGCCGTGATCAGCGATCCGAACGATCCTCGACTGCGGACGGAACTGAACCGCTTCGCCTGCCAGGTGCGTGCGACGATCCGCGCGCACGGTGCCGACCCGGACAAGTCCTCGCTGCTGGACGGGGTGTTCTGGTCCGGCGAGTCGCAGAGTGTCACCTACGAGCGCTCGCGCGAGTTCGACGTCGACGGCCTGGACGCGGCGGAGCTGAACCACATCGCCGACGTGCTGCGCAAGCGCTACGACCAGGAGTCGGTGCTCACCTTCGAGTACCTGCGCGCCGACTCCCCGCGCGCGGACGCGATCGAGGTCGAGGTGCCGGACGTGAGCGTGCAGCGGCTGCACGACGGGCTCGCCGCCGACCCGGAGGCGCGCGAGCGTCTCTTCGGCGGCTCGGTCACGGTGCGCGGCGGCAAGCTGATCCTGGTCGCCGACCGCGCGGACGCGGCCCTGGTCGAGCGCTTCGTCACCACCCTGGGCGGCGACTGGTCGTCGGCCACGGTCCACTACGGGGACCGGGAGTTCGTCGGCTAGCGCAACGACCGGGCGGTGCGGTGCGGGATGTGTGGCGACGGCGGCCTTCGTCGCCGCATCCCGCACCCTCCGCGCGCGGCGGGTTTTGCGGTGACAGGCCGGGGCGGAAAACGTTTGCCGGATGGGTTGCGGCGCGATATCGATGTGGATATGTCACGCACCTTTGCAGACCTGACGGCCGAGGCCGAGTCGGTGTCCGTAGCCGGCTGGGACTTCTCCTGGTTGGCCGGACGGGCCACCGAGGCCCGCCCCTCGTGGGGATACCAGCGGCTGATGGGCGAACGTCTGGCCGGTGTGTCCGCCGCCCTCGACATCCAGACCGGCGGCGGGGAAGTGTTGGCCGGCGTACCGAAGTTGCCGCCCACCATGGTCGCCACCGAGTCGTGGCCGCCGAACGTGGCCAAGGCCACGGAGTTGTTGCACCCGCTCGGCGCGGTGGTGGTCGCCGACGCCGACGAGCCGCCGCTGCCGTTCGCCGACGCCGCCTTCGACCTGGTCACCAGCCGCCATCCGGCGACGATTTGGTGGTCGGAGATCGCCCGCGTGTTGCGGCCCGGCGGCACCTATCTGGCCCAGCATGTCGGCCCGGCCTCGGTGTTCGAGCTGGTCGAATACTTCCTGGGCCCGCAGCCCGAGGCGCGCAAGGGTCGGCACCCGGACACCGAGAGCGCCGACGCACGGGCCGCCGGTCTGGAGATCGTCGATCTGCGGACGGAACGGCTGCGGATGGAGTTCTTCGACGTCGGCGCGGTCGTCTACTTCCTGCGCAAGGTGATCTGGCTGGTGCCCGACTTCACCGTGGACGCCTACCGGGACCGGCTCCACGACCTGCACGAACTCATCGAACGGGACGGACCGTTCGTCGCGCACTCGACCCGGGTGCTGTTCGAGGCGCGGCGACCCGACTGAGCCGGCCGGGGGCGCGCGGACTGCGCGCCGGGGACGAGCGCCGGGGTACGCCGGAGCGGACCCCGCCCACGCAGGCCCGGGCGGGTGACATGCCGTAGCCCCCGGCCGATCCCGGCGTTGAGCACGGTATGACCCAGACTCGACGCATCATCGCCGCCGTGGTCCTGGCGACGGGCGCCGCCGCACTCGCCACTCCCGTCGCGAACGCGGGCACCCCGCCCCCGGACATCGCCCTCACCACCCCCGACAGCACCGCCTCGGCCGCCAAGGGCGTCACCCCGGAGCAGGCCCTGGGCACCGCCATGAGCTCCCTCGTCGGCGGCCTCGCCCACTGACCCACTCGCAGCTCGCGGCGGCCCCGTCCGCCGCCGGCCGGACCGACCGCCGCCGCCCCTCCCTCCGGGGCGCGGCGGTTTCCCGTTATCGGGGCCGGAAGAAGCCGGTTCCCGCTCGGTTCGGTGCGAAATACCGACGCTCCGGAGATCACCGGTGACTTGGGGTCGTTGCCGCCACACCGGGAGCGCGAGGCTCGATGCCCGGTTCGGGGAACAACGCGTGCAGGCGAGCGACCAGCGCGGCGTCCGGGAGGACCGCGCGGCGCGCATCGGCGGCGATCGGGCAGGACGACATCACCCGCACGCCGTGGCGCAGGCCGTCGTCGTACCCGAACATCACGACGTAGTCCGCCTGGCGACCCGCCCCGGAGCAGGCGAGGCCGCCCGTGGGCAACGCGGGTTGGGTTCGCAGCGCCCGGGCATACTCGGCCGGATCCGGGAGGGCGCGCGTGCCGGCCAGGTCCGTACGGTGCCGCGCCGGTCGGTCGTCGCGCGGATAGCGGCACACCACGGCGGAGCGCGGCGTGCCCGGGACGAACGGGTCCGCCGGAGCGGCGTGGTTCGGCAATCGCCAGTCGGGGGTGGTCGGGTCGACCCAACGGGGGCAGCCCTCCGCGTCCACCGGGGCGGGCGGCGGCGCGGGGTTGGCGGTCGCCGAATACCGCGCGGGGGCGTCCCCGGCGGCATTGAGCAGCACGGTCCCGCCGAGGCCGACCGCGAGCACGGCGACCGCCGGCGCGGCCCACCGGCGACGTCGGTGGGCGCGCGGCGGACTCGGCCGATCGGCCTGCGGCTTCTCGCCCATGACAGCACCCTGACACACGGCCCCGGCCGCGTGCGCGGCGGGCCAACCGGCCTTCGGCATCGAAAGGATGCCCCGACGCCCCCGGGCACGGCGTGCGCGGAGAGCGCCACGGCCCGACCGGGCCGATCCGGCCGGGGCGGGCGGCAGGGTGCGCAACAAAACAGCCGGCCACGTGCGCCGGAAAGGCCGCAAGCGGTGCGAAGCCGACAGGAAAGCCCCGACGCGCGCCGGCCCACGCCGCGGCCGGCGCGAGGCGCGCCGATCAACCGGGCGGCCCGGGTTGTTTCGCCGGGTGGCGAAACATTCGGTGGGGCCGGGCCCGACGGTCAGTGTGTAGCGCATGTCGATGATCGGTTTGCCCCGGCAGTTCGTGCGCACTCGGCGGTTCACGTCGGGTCTGCCCACCGCGTTCACCGTGTCCGGCGACGGTGCGTCGGTGCTGTTCCTGCGCAGTCGCTCCGGGGAGGATCCGGTGGGCGGTCTGTGGTGTCTGGACCTCGACACCGGCGCCGAGCGGCTGCTCGTGGATCCCGCACGCTCGGCGGGGCCGGCCGGCCGGGCCGGGATCACCGCGTACGCCACCGACGATGCGGCTCGGCTCGCCGCGTTCGTGCTGCCGGACGGGTTGTGGGTGGTCGACGTGCCGACCGGGCGCGCGCGTCGGTTGCCCGTCGAGGGGCCGGTCGCCGACCCCCGCCCCGATCCGACCGGGCGGCGGATCGCCTATGCGGCCGACGGTGCGCTGCGGGTGGTCGAGGCGGACGGCACCGGGGACCGGGCGGTCGCCGAACCCGACGGCGCCGACGTGCGTTTCGGGGTCGCCGAGTATGTCGCGACCGCGTCGATCGGCCGCGACCGCGGCTACTGGTGGTCCCCGGAGGGTACGCGGCTCCTGGTCGCCCGCGTGGACGAGAGCGAGGTGCCGATCCGCTGGCTCGCCGACCCGACGGATCCGCACGTCGCGCCGCGCGCCCTGCGCTACCCGGCGGCGGGCGACCCCAACGCCGAGGTCACCCTGTGGCTCGTCACCCTCGCCGGTGAGCGCATCGAAGTGCCTTGGGACCGAGCCGGGTTCGAATACCTGACCGCCGCCGGCTGGGACGCCCACGGCCCGTTCGCCGAGGTGCAGAGCCGCGACCAGCGCACCGTCCGCGTGTTGGCCGTCGACGAGGCGGACGGCCGGACCCGCCTCCTCGCCGAACGGCACGACCCGCACTGGGTGCACCTGCTGCGCGGCACCCCGGTACGGACCGGCTCCGGCGCGCTGGTCGGGCACTCCGACGCCGACGGCACCCGCCGACTCACCCTGGACGGCGTGCCGATCACCCCGGCGGGCCTGCAGGTGCGCGAGGTGTTCGGGGTGGACGGCGACGACGTGTTGTTCGGCGCCGCCGACGACCCCACCGAGGCCGGGATCTGGACGTACCGACCGGGCGCCGGCGCCGAACGCCTCGACGGGGAGGCGGGCGTACATACCGCCGTGCGCCGCGCGGGCACGCTCGTGCACACGGCCCGGACCCCCGACCGCCCCGGCGCCCGCACGCACGTGCTGCGGGCGGATCGCCCCGCCGTACCGATCCGCTCGTATCCGGCCGAGCCGGTGCTGCGGCTGCGCGCCACCCGGATCACCACCACCGAACGCGGCCTGCACAGCCAGGTGTTGCTGCCGTCGTGGCATCGCGCGGGCGACCCGCCGCTGCCCGTGCTCGTCGACCCGTACGGCGGTCCGGCCCTCCAGCGGGTCACCGCTGCGCAGGCGCCGATGACCTTCGTCTCCCAGTGGTTCGCCGAGCAGGGCTTCGCCGTGCTGATCACCGACGGCAGCGGGACGCCGGGGCGTGGTCCGGCCTGGGAGCGCGAGGTCGCCGGCGACATCCTCGGCCCGGTGCTCGCCGACCAGGTCGCCGCGCTGGCCGAAGTGGTGCGACGGCGGCCCGAGTTGGACGCCTCGACGGTCGCCGTGCGGGGTTGGTCGTTCGGCGCGACACTGGCCCTGACCGCGATCCTGCGCCGCCCGGACGTCTTCCACGCGGCGATCGCCGGCGGCGCCGTCACCGACCAGCGCCTGTACGACACGCACTGGCGCGAACGATTCCTCGGCCGTCCCGACGAGCACCCCGAACGTTACGCCGCCTGCTCACCGCTGTCCTCGGCCGCCGAGTTGCGCCGACCCCTGTTGCTGATCCACGGGCTCGCCGACGACAACGTCTGGCCGGCCAACACGTTGCGGCTGTCCGGCGAACTGCTCGCCGCCGGACGGCCGCACGAGGTGCTGCCACTGGTCAACACCGGCCACGCGCCCACGGACGAGAACCTGTTCGAGAAGTTGTTGGCCCATCAACTCGACTTCCTGCGGCGGCATTTGCGGCTCCCACCGCGCTGAGCGGTCCGCCGGCCGGCGGCGGGGCAACGGGCGGGCGGGTCGTCAGCCGCCGGCGCTCGGGTATGGCCAGGGGTTGGCCTCGCACAGTTCGCCGTTGTCCGCCACCCGGGACTTGGTCTGCTGCATCATCACCGGAGCCAGGCCGCCGGCTGCGCACCCGGTGCTGTGTTGGTGGCCCATCCGGTGGCCCACCTCGTGGTTGATCAGCATGCGGCGGTAGCCGAGGAGGTCGTCCCCGTACGCGGTCGAACCCTGGGCCCAGCGGCTGCCGTTGATCATCACCCAGGGTGTGCCGTTGGCATTGCACGACACGTTGGACCTGCTGGTGTCGCCCACGATCGGCGAGCAGATCCGATGCAGGGTGCCGGGGCTGGACAAGCGCACCACGAACGACGCGGCGCCGTCGGTGCGGGCGAAGGCGAGCCCGTCCCGGGACCAGCTGCGCGGATCGTTGAGGGTGCGCTGCACCATGTCGGCGAACAGCGCGCCGTCCAGGGGCAGTCCCTGCTCGATCTCCACCCGATAGGCGACCCGCCGCCCCGGACGCGGCGCCGCCGCCTCCCCGGGCACGGTGACGAACGTGCCGCCGAGCCGCAGTTCGGCGTCCAGGGCGAACGGCACGCTCGCCTGCGCCTCGGGGTCCGGCGAGGCGGATGTCCGTACCGGCAGGTCCCGTTGCGCCGACGGCCCGTCCGGGCTCGTCGGGGTGGCCTCGGCCGGCCGCCCGATCGGTGCGTCGGGCCGGACGGCACCGACGTCTGTGGTCGGTGAGCCGCCGCCGGAGCCGTGCGGTATCAGCGCGATCAGGAGCACTACGGCGGTCACTGCCCCCGCCACGACCCACGCACGGGTCACCTGCCGCCGGCGGGCGTGCGAGCGGGCCCTCGCCCTGGCTCCCGCGCGGCTCCCGGCCGGGAGGCGTGATCTCGATCGACGGCCCATGGCGCGCCCGCTCACCCCGTCCCCGGTTCGGCTGCCCGCAACTGCCGGGAGATGTCCGACCAGCGCGCGTCCCGCACGATCGCCCGCGCCTGGTCGTCGGTCAACGGCATCCGTCGTTTCTCGTCCGGGATCTCCACCCGGTCGAGCGGCCCGATGGCCCAGAACAGCCGGAACACGGTCGTCCCCGACGGAATCTGGATGCCCTGCCCCCAGACCAGGCCGGCCTCGGTCCTGCGCACGGACTCCGACGCGAAGCGGTCGGCCTCCCCGAGCGGGCCGATGCACTTGAGGTGGTGCCTGCGCCCGTACTCGTCGATCCGGCTGGGCTCGGTGGCGGCATCCGGGGCGCACGCGGCCAGTTCGCCCGAGCGCAGCGACATCGACACCCCGGCCGGTCCCTGGCCGTTGTCCCAGGTCAGCGCGGCCGAGATACCGTACTCCGGCGAATACCCGGTCCGTACCGCCGACTTCGTCCCCTCCGCCGGCAGCAGGGCAACGAGCAGGTCGCCCAGCTGCCGTGCGATCACCTCCCGGGCCTCCGCGATCCGGGCCTCGGCCGTGCGGGCAACCGACCGAGGTCGCGCCTCGGGTACACCGCTCGACGCGGGTGACATCGCTTGCCGCGAGTCGGGCTCGCCCGCGTCCGGCGCGACCGTGGCCGCGACCACCCCGATCGTCACCACCGCGGCCATCGAGGCCACGACGGCGCCCGCGCGGATCCACACCCGCCGCCGGCCTCGGGCGGCGGCACGGGCCACCACCTCGGCCATCGGGCGGGCGTCGTGGCTCCCCAACTCGGCGTGCAGTTGCCGTCGAAAGGCCTCTTCGAGGTCGGGGTCGACGTCGAGCACGACCTCGACGTCGAGGTCGGTGTCCGCTCCGCCGGGGGACCCGCGTCCCGGCTCGGTCCCGGATCGTGGGGTCACCCGATCCGCCGCCATTGCCGCCTCCCGTTCCGGTCGACATCGATTCCCATATCGGTTTTCGTATCGGCTTCGGTTTCGCCGTCGTTCTCGGTCCCGCTCGTCACTGCTCTCCTCCGCTCAGCCGATCAGGGGGTTGACCTCGAGCGTTCCGCGCAGCCGGGCCAGTGCGCGGGGGCCGGCGCTCTTGACCGCAGAGGTGGACATGCCGAGCATCTCGGCGACCGCCTCCACGCTGTGGTCCTCCCAATACCGCAGCACCACCACCGCCCGGTCTCTCGGCGCCAACCGCATCAGCGCGTCGATCAGGGTCAGCCGTACGTCCGGGAGATCGGCGTCGGCCGCCGCGTCGGGGCGGCGCTCCAGGCCCGCCGCGTCGATGCCGGGCAACTCGGTGGAACTGAGTCGGCGCCTGCGGTCCAGGTAGGCGTTCAGAAGCACCCGCTTCGCGTACGCGTGCGGCTGGTCGGTGTGCTCTATGCGGCGCCAGGCCACGTACAGCTTCTCCAGGGCGATCTGGGTCAGGTCCTCGGCGAGATGCCAGTCGCCACACAGCAGATACGCCGTCCGGCACAGGCGTTGCGCCGAGGACTCGGCGTACTCGGTGAACCCGTCGCGGCCCTGCCGTCCCATCCCGACCTCCCCTCCTGTCGAGTCCATCCCTGGTCCATACGCATCCGGAGGAGGGGGCGGACGCATGTGTCCTGCGTCACAGCATGGGCGGGACGGGCGGGGGTCGCCCTCGCGGGCTCGTACGCGTGTCGCAATCGGTCCCCCAATTGGCATGTCGGGCCGGTCATACCGACATCGAACGGGCCATACGTTGGTTCGGCGCCCGGGAACGAGAGCACCGTCGACCGACCCGGTCGCCGAACCCGGCCACATTCACCCCAAGGAGCCATCGCGTGCGCGACGTCAAGATCCTGGCCGTCTCCGGCAGCCTGCGCGCCGAGTCGCACAACACCCGACTGCTGCACGCCGCACGCAAGTTCGCCCCGGGTGGGCTGGACATCGAGATCTACGAGGGCCTGCGCGAGATTCCCCCGTACGACATGGACCAGGACACCCCGGGCGATCGGCCCGCCGCGGCCACGGACCTGCGCCGGCGGATCACCGAGGCGGACGGGCTCCTGATCGCCACGCCCGAGTTCAACTACTCGATCCCGGGCGTCCTGAAGAACGCGATCGACTGGGCGAGCACCGACTGGAGCGGCACCGAGGGGCTGCCGCTGCTGCACAAGCCGACCGCGATCATGGGCGCCGCACCCACCAACTTCGGCTCCGTACGGGCCCAGCTGGCACTGCGTCAGGTATTCGTCTGGACGCACACCGACGTGGTGGTCAAGCCCGAGGTGATCGCGTTCCGGTCGCACGAGCGCTTCGACGAGGCGGGCAACCTCACCGACGAGACGACCATCGGCCTGCTCCGCGATCTGCTGGTCGCGCTGCGGGACAAGATCGACGCCAAGTAGGCGTCCGGGACTCCTTCGGGGGCGCGGGAGGGGTTTCGCCGTCACGGGGCGGCGAAACCCCACCCTTGTTTGTCCGGGGTCGACCGAGGGCTGGAAATTGACCCATCATTTCGGCCTCGGAATGCACCATTGCGAGGGTCGAAAGCGGCCGTAGATTGGTGTCAACGAACGGCGGGGCCGGGCGCCGAGGAAGCAGCGAAGCGCCCCCACCGACCGTACGCATCACCTCGACCGGCACCGGTCGACCGATCCACTGCTCTCCCGCACGTCCGTACGCAAGGAGCCACCATGTCCGCGAACACCTCGAACACCACCGCCGCCGGCACCGGCGAGGTCCCCGTCCTGGTCCGTACCCGGGACGCCGAGATCATCCAGGACGGTCCGACCAGCCTGATCACGCTGCTGGCCGACACCCCCGGGCTGACCGCGAACCTGGCCACGTTCCGCAAGGGCTCGCCGGGCGCGCCCGCGCACTTCCACACCCGGGCGAGCGAGATGTTCCACGTCACCGAGGGCACCATGCGCATCCTGCTCGGCGAGGAGATCGTGACGCTGGAGACGGGCGACTTCCTCCTCGTGCCGCCGAACACCACGCACGCCTTCGCCCCGGCCCCGGACACCGAGGCCAAGATGCTGGTGGTCTTCACGCCCGGCATGGACCGCTTCGACTACTACCGCCTGCTGGAGCGGGTGCACCGCGGCGAGGCCGACTTCGCCGAACTGCGCGCGACGTCCGAGCGGTTCGACAACCACTACGTCGACAGCCCGGTGTGGCGCGAGGCCATCGCCGGGAAGTGAACCCACGCACCGCGACGCAGGGCCCGGGCCACCTCACGTGGTCCGGGCCCTGCGGGTTTCCCGCGGACAGGCCCTACGGGTGCATCGCCGCGCCCTTGCAGACCTTGTCCACCGCGTTGCGCGACCCGTACACGGCGATGCCGACCAGGTCCAGATCGGCGCGCGGCACCGCCCGCACGGCCGCGCGGTTGTCCCGGTCGTTGCCGGTCGCGAACAGGTCCGCGGTGAACACCGCCACCGGCAGGTCCCGGCCGAGGGCGCGGGCGTGCGCCGTGGTCAGCAGTTCCTTCCCGGCCTCGAAGACCAGTACCGGCTGGCGGAACATCGGCAGGTACGCGGTGTCGTCGGCGTCCGCGTACGGCTCGCCGATCACCTCCGGCACCCGGGTGCCCAGGCCGCTGACCAGGAACGCCGTCACGTTCAGTCGTTGCCAGGCGGCCAGGTCCTCGCGCAGCAGGACGGCGATCTTGGTGTCGAAACGGATGGGTGCATTCTCGGCGTGCTCGGATTCCATGCCCGGAAGTCTTCCGGGGCCCGCATCGGCCCGTCTTGTACGATCCTGACATGGTTGCCGGTGCGGAACTCGTGGCGTGGCGGCCACCGGTGGCCGGCGTCACCGAGGTGCTGCACGCGCACATGACCGACCACGCCTACCCGATGCACACGCACGCCGCGTGGACGTTGCTGATCGTCGACGACGGTATGATCCGCTACGACCTGGACCGGCACGAACACGGTGTGTTGCGACAGACCGTGAGCCTGCTGCCGCCGCATGTGCCGCACAACGGGGCCGCGGCCACCGCGACCGGGTTCCACAAGCGGGTGTTGTATCTGGACTCCTCGCACCTGCCCCACTCCCTGATCGGCCCGGCCGTGGACCGACCGGTGTTCGACGATCCGGAATTGCGCCTCCGGCTGGACCGGCTGCACCTGTCGCTGGCGTGCGCCGGCGAGGAGCTGGAGACCGAGAGCAGGCTCGCGTTCATCGCCGAGCGGCTGCGCACCCACCTGCGGGGCCGGGTCGGCGCACCGCCGCAGGTGCGCGATCCGGGCCTGGCCCGCCGGTTGCGGGACCTGCTGGACGAGCGTTATGTCGAGGGCGTCACGCTGCGCGAGGCGGCCGAGGTGCTGTACGCGCATCCGACCCATCTGGTCCGGGCCTTCGGCCGGGAGTTCGGAATCGGCCCGCACCAGTATCTGACCGGCCGTCGGGTCGACCTGGCCCGCACGCTCCTGCTCGACGGCATGCCGGCGCACACCGTCGCCACCGCCGCGGGATTTTATGATCAGTCGCATCTGAACCGGCACTTCAGGCGTGTATTGGGTACCAGCCCGGGCCGGTTCGCGCGGATCGGGGCCGGTGCGGTCGCGATGCGCGGGCGCTCGTCGGCGATCCCGACGACCGCCCCGGGCGATCGCCGCCGACCTCGGCCCGCGCCCGCGCCCCTGTCCGGCACCCCTGTCGGCCCCTGACCGGTCCGCGCTCGACGGCCGATCGTCGGTGAGCTGTGGTGGGGTGGTCCTCGCGATGCCGCCCGGAACCCGGGCGGAGCCACGACGGACGGCCGGTGGGTCCGACCAGCAAGGGGAGGCGAACAGTGACGCAGGGAGCCGCGCGGCGATCCGACCCGGCCGCGGAGGTGCTGCTCGCACTCGCGGTGGCGAGCGGCGAGCCGGGCGACGCGGGCCGGCTGCGGCATCGACTCGGCATGCGCGATCCGGCCTGGTTGGCCGATGCGGCGCTGCCGATCACCGCACGTCGTCGGGCGGTCCGCGATCCGGACGTGCCGGTGCGCCGCGCGGTGGCGCGCAACCCCCGGGCCACTCCGGCCGATCTGGCCGCGCTCCTGGAACGGCCCGACCCGGTCGTCGATCGCCTGGTCTACCGGCACGCCACCGCGCTGCCGTGGATGCGCCGGGAGATCCTCGCCCCGGGCCGGCACCCGGACGCGATCGCCCTCGCGGTGTTGTGGGAGGAGATCCGCGCGTGTACCGAAGACCCGCCGGACCACCCGCACTTCGTCGGCGCGGCGGTGGTCTCCGGCATCCCGGCGCTGATCGAGCACGCGCTGCGCACCCAGGGCCCGCGGCTGACCCGCGCCGAACAACTGCGCGGCCTGCTCGGCCTGTTCGCCGAGCCGGAGCGGCTGGGCGCGCTGCTCGGCGAGGTGCGGTTTCGGCCCGGCGTGCCGCCCGAGCCGGGCAGCGCGCCCGGGCCCGGTGTCGCCGACCTGGCCGCCGCCGCGCTCGCGTCCGGGGACGACGGGCCGCTGCGGGCCGCGGTGCTCGCGGCGGAGGGCTCCGCCGGGCTGATCGCGGGGCTGCGGGCCGGCGAGCCGGAACCGACCTGGCGCCGGCATGTCGACTGGACCGGGCTGCCGGCCGCGCACCGCGCCGACCCGCTGCCCGAGTCGGCCGCCGTCGCGCTGGCCGCCCGGCCGGACTGTCCCGAGGTGCTGCTCGCCGAGCTGTATCGGGCCCACCCGGCCGCGGTGGCGCGCGTCGCCCGCCCCTCGGTTGCCCTCCTGGAGGCCGCGGTGCACCTGCCGGGCCATGTCGAGGCGACCCGGATCGCCGCCGCTGCCGCCGCGTCCGGACTGGCCGACGAACGACACGCCGCGCCGATCCCGAGCCGCGTCGCCCCCGCCCGCGTCGGGGTGGCCATGCTCGCCGAACTCCCGCCGGACCGCCCGCTCGCCGAGCTGATCCACCGTCACCTGGGTTGCTCGGCGGACCGCTGGGCCACCCTGCGCGGCGCGCTGTCCCGCTACCGAGGCACCCTGGCCGACCTGCTGGCGGGCATCGCCGACGGCACCGTGCCGGGCCCCGGCAGCGCACCGCCCCCGGCGCTGTCCCGGCCCTACCGATTCCTGCTCCACGCCGCCCCGGCAGAGGATCTACGCGCCCTGCTGCCGCACCTGCCCGACGAGTTGCTGCGCGATCTGCTCGGCCGCGGCCCGCTCCCCGAGCACGTCTTCGACACCGCCCTCGCCGGCCGCGACCCGAGGGTCTGCGCGGCGTTGGCAGCCAACTCGGGCCTGGATCCGCGCCGGCTGGGCCGGCTCGTCGGGCTGGACGAACCCCGCGTGAACGCCGCGGTGTACCGCAACCCCCACTGCCCGCTCACCCTGCGCCGCCGCATCGCCTCGGGCGCGCCGCGTACCACGGGTCGGACCGAACCGGTGCCGCTGGACCCGGCGTTGCGCGCCGAACTGCTCGACTGCTCGGACCAGCGCCGGCTCACCCCGCTGGTGGTCAGCGGCGACCCGGAGCTGGTGCACGCCGCGCTGTACGCGTTCCCCTCCGCCGACGCGCGGGCATTCGCGTTCCTGAAGGTGTGGCGACGCGGCGGCCCCGACGCGGCCCGACGCCTGGTGGAACTGATCGGCGGACTCGGGCCCCACCGGGCCGACGCCCTCCCGGACCACCTCGAATCCGCGGCCGGGCCGGGCCGGTTGGGCGCGGTGCGCATCCCGTACGAGGACCCCGACGCACTGCCGAACGTGCTGGCCGGCGCACGCGGGCGCAACGCCACCCGCCGGCTCCTGGCGACGCTGGTGCACGAGCCGTACGCGTACGACCTGCCGCGCCTGATCGCCCGGCATCGCGAGACACCCTTCGCACCCGAGTCGATCGACGAACTCCTGCGCCACGAGGACGCCGTCGGCGAACCGGCCCGCCTGCTGCGCCTCGCGGTGGTCAACCGCGCCTGCGGGACGACCGCCGAGGACCTGAACCGCGAGCCGATCGATCGGCTGCGCGAGGTCGCCTTCCACCGCACCGACGCCGGCTGGGTGAACGACTGCGTCGAGCACGAACTCCTGGACCCGATACGCCTGGTGGACACCGCCCGCCCGGCCGGCGAGGTGTTGCGCGCACTGCCCAAGCTGACCCGGGGCACCGTCGCCGCACCGGTCCGGGCCCGGATCGGCGCGCTGGTGCGGACCCGGCTCGCCGGGCACGTCGAGGCGAGCGTGATCGCGCTGAGCCTGCTCGACTCGTTCGCCGGCACCGTCGGCGAGCTGATCGACGTCGCCGCCCAGGCCGCCGGACCGCCGCCTGGGCCCGGGCAACGCGCCGCCGACGACGCCGAGATCGCCGAATCGGCGCGCGAACTGGCCACATCCCCACCGGCGTCGCGCACCCCCGAGCGGGTCGGGCCGACGTTGCCGACCCGGTGCGGGCGACGCGGCGCCCCGGACCGGGGTTGTGCGCTGGCCGCCGCGCATCTGCTGCGGTCGATGGTGCCTGGCGCGCCGATCCCCACCGATCCGGCCGTGCTCACGGTCTTCGCGGAGACCCCGGAGGCGGATGTACCCGGGCTGGCCCACCCGGACTGGCTGCGCGCGGCCTGCGCGGCGGCTCCCGTGGATCTGCCGCGCGAGCGGTTGGCCCGGCGCGATCCGGTCGGCTTCCGCGCCGGCGCCTCGGCCTCGGTGCGCTACCGCGCCGGGCTGGTCGGCCCCGCCGAGTTGATCGCCGGCACCCCCGCCCGGGCGTTGAGCGCCGCGCGGCCGGGCGAGTTCTCCCAGCTCGCCCGGGAACCGCTGACCCGGGCGGTGCGCGCGCTGCTCGCCGAACACCTCGGCCACGACCCGCGCCGCTGGCTCGCCGCGCTGGCGGTGATGGACAGCGACGGCAGCGAACTGCCACTGCCCAAGCTCCTTGAGCGGGTCGCCGCCGGCGCGCCGGAGCCGCCGGGGGACGGACCGCCCGCGGTGCTCTCCGACGCCGGATCGGCCCTGCTCGTCTACGCCGACGTGCGGGTGCTGCGCGCCGTCCTGCCGCTGCTTGCGCCCGGCGCGCCGAGCATCCTGGCCCGCGACGCCGAGCGGGGTCGGCATGTCACCGCCGACCTGGTCGAGTACGTGCTCGGCCTGACCGACGTCGAGCCCGCGCTGATCCTGGCCGAGGGCGAGGCCCGCTCATCGCACACCCGACACGTGCGCGAACGCCTGCTGGCCCGGCGCGATCCGGCGCTGGACGACCGGTTGTACGGCGATGTGAAGCGGCGCGGCGACGTGGCCGAGCGGCGGCGGATTCTGGCCCGGGCGGCGGACGACCCCCGGCCGCTGTCCGCCGCGCTGCGGGCCCGGCTGCTCGAACCCGGTGTGTTCTCGGCGTATTGGGTGGACGCGCTGCGGGTCACCGTCGAGGCGGCCGACGCGGACGTGGTCGAACCGGCCCTGGCGGCGATGTCCGGGAAGTTGTCCCTGCTCGACCAACTACTCGCGGCCCACAACGTGTTGCGCTTCGGCGGCGCGCACCGGCTACGCGCGGTGATCGATCGCGGCCTCCTGGGCAGCGGCGCCGCCGGGATCGCCGGCAAGGCCCTGGAGGCGCACGATCGCGCGCTCGACGCCCCGCCGGCCGGGGGGCGGGCCGGGCTCGACGTGTTCCCGCCGGCGCGCGCCGCGCTCGACGCCGGGCTGGCGGTGCTGAGCGAGCGGGTCGAGCGGGAGTCGTCGCCGGCCCGGCTGGTGGCCCGGCTGCGCGGGTGCCGGCGGCTGCCGGACGCGGAGCGGGTCCTGGATCGGCCGTACCGACGCGACTGGGCGCTGCTGGCGCGCGAGCACGCCCGTGAGCCGTGGCCGGCGGGGGTGCGGCACGCGCTCGCGACCCGACCGGACGCGCCCGACGAGATCGTCCTGTCGATGCTGGCCGACCTGCATCCGGCGGAGGCGTTCGCCGCGGCCCGGCGCGGCCCGCGCACCGCCCGCGCCGTCACCGCGCTGGTGGTGCCCGACGGCGGTACCGCCGAGTGGCACGCGGAGGTGGAACGCCTGGTCGAGGCGGGCCTGTTGACCGGCCATGACCTGGTGCACGAGGTCGGCCACGCGGAACGGGCGCTGCGCTACCTCGCCGACGCCCGGACCCGGGTCGACCTGGCCGGGCCGGTGCGCGCGGCGGTCGACGCGGCATACGTGGAGGTCGCCGTGCTGGCCGTCGACCTGCTGGGCACCGAGGACCGCTCGTGGCAGCGCCTGTTCGCGGCACTGACCGAACACGACGAGCACTGGCGCCGCGCACACGGCCCGGCCGCCGGAATCGCCGGCCTGCTGACGTACGCGGCCCGCGAACCGCTGGCGCGTGTCTTCGAACCCCCGCCGAGCTCCACGACGCCCGGCACCGCACCTCGCCGCCCCGGAGAAACAGGCGAATAGAACCACTGTGCACCTGCTTCTCCGGCACCCCGATGCACGGCATCCGCCCGTCGGGCCCCTCGCTGCGCTCACGCCGCGCAGCCCGACGGGGGTTCGAAGACACGCGCTGGGACCGGCCTGACATCGGGCCGGTCCCCACCGCGCGGCCTCAGCCGGCCAGGTTCTTCTCCAGGTCGCCCAGGATCGAGTTCGCCGCGACCACGCCGAGGCCGAGGTACCAGGTCTCGTCGGGGACCGTGACGGCCTTGCCCTTCTCCACCGCGCCGAGCTTCTTCCACAGCGGGTTGTCGGTGACCCTGCCCTGCGCGGTCTTGTCCGCCGGGCCGTAGGTGCCGACGAAGATCCGGTCGGCGTCCGCCTCGGTGATGCGCTCCTCGGACAGCTCCACGGCCAGGTCGTCGATGTTCTGGTTGGCCGGGCGCGGCAGGCCGACGTCCTGGAGCACCGTGCCGATCAGCGACTTGTTCGCGTACAGGCGGATCTTGCCCGGCATGAACCGCACCATCGAAATGGTCGGCTTGTTCGGACCCAGCTTCTCGCCGAGCGCCTTCGCCCGAGCCTGGTAGGCGTCCAGCTGCTGCTTCGCCTCGGCGGTCTTGTCCAGGGCCGCGGCGTTGAGCAGGAAGTTCTCCTTCCAGGTGTAGCCGGGGCGCACGGAGAACACGGTCGGCGCGATCTTGGCCAGCGTGGCGTACTGCTGTTCCGCGCGCAGCTTGCTGCCCAGGATCAGGTCGGGCTTCAGGTTCTCGATCGCCTCGAGGTTGAGGCTGTTGATCGTGCCGACCTTGGCCGGCTTGCCGGCCTTGCCCTCCAGGTAGGCGGGCAGTTCCTGGGAGCCGTCGGTGAACGCGACGCCGACCGGCTGCACACCGAGCGCGGCGACGTTGTCCAACTCGCCGGTGTCCAGCACGACGACCCGCTTCGGCCGCGCCTTCAGGACCACATCGCCCATCGCGGTACGGATGGTGCGCGGGTACTGTCCCGGCGCCGCGTCGGTGCCCAGGCCCGTGGTGACCTGACCGGCGTTGCCGAACTCCTTGCCGCCGGCGGCGACGGCGGGCTTGCCGCCCTTGTTCCCGTCGGACGAGTCCGAGCTGCCACAGGCCCCGGTGAGCAGGGCGGCGGACAGGGTCACGGCGACGGCGGCGATCCGGCGGCGGGGTATCGGCATGGGTGCTGGTTCCTTGGCGCGTGGGGGACGCGGGCCGAACGCCACGGTGCGGCGGCGATCGACCCACCTGTGTTCAGGTAAGGCTTACCTTTCCTCACCCTAGAGGATGGTTGGCGCGGAACCGCCATCAGGGGTGAGAACGGGCATCCGGAACACGCGGTCGCATCCGTTGACGTGCGCTCCGTGAGGGCGCGAGACTCGGACGTCCGGGGGAGGTGGGGACCGTGGGAAGCGCCGAGCCGGCCGGACCGCCGGACTTCGAGGCGATCCGCCGCACGGAATACGGCTATCTCGACGACCAGGGCCTGGTCTACCTCGACCACACCGGCGCCGGCCTGGCCGCACGCCGCCAGTGGCAGGCGCACGCCGCACGCATGGCGGGCCGTACCTACGGCAATCCGCACTCCGAACACCCGGCGTCGGTCGCCTCCACGGACCTGGTCGAGCACACCCGCCGGGCGATCCTGGCGCACTTCAACGCCGATCCGGATCGCTACGCGGCGGTGTTCACCGCGAACGCCACCGGCGCCTGCCGACTGGTCGGCGAGGCCTACCCGTTCCGGCGCGGCACCCGCTTCCTCTTGCCGATCGACAACCACAACTCGGTGAACGGGATCCGCGAGTATGCCCGCGTCCGCGGCGCCCGCACCGAGTACATCGGCCTGTCCGGGCCCGAACTGCGCCTGGACGGGGAACGATTACGCGCCACGCTGGCCCGCCGCCGGGGCCTGTTCGCGTTCCCCGCACAGAGCAACTTCACCGGCGTACGCCACCCCCTGGAGTGGATCGACGTCGCCCACGAGCACGGCTGGGACGTACTGCTCGACGCGGCCGCGTACGCCCCCACCAACGTGCTCGATCTGGGCGTCGTGCAACCGGAGTTCGTCGCGGTCAGCTGGTACAAGGTGTTCGGCTACCCGACCGGCGTGGGTGCGCTGATCGCCCGTCGGGACGCGCTGGCCCGACTGCGTCGGCCATGGTTCGCCGGCGGCACGATCGAGGCGGTCAGCGCGCAGGGCGGCTGGCATCGCATGGCCGACGACGAGTCCGCGTACGAGGACGGCACGCTCAACTTCCTGGCCGTCCCCGACGTCGCGCAGGGCCTGGCCTGGGTCGAGGAGGTGGGCATGAACGCGATCCACGAGCGGGTCGCCGCGTTGACCGCGCATCTCCTGGCCGGGTTGGCCGGGTTGCGCCATCCCGGCGGCGAACCGCTGGTGCGGGTGTACGGACCGGGCACGACGGACGAGCGGGGTGCGACGGTGGCGCTCAACGTCTTGGACGCCGCCGGGCGGGTGGTCGACGAGCGGGTCGTGGCGCGTGACACCGCCGCCGCGCGGATCTGCGTGCGCACCGGCTGCTTCTGCAATCCCGGCGCGGGCGAGGCGGCGTTCGCGATCGGCCGACGCACGCTGCGCGGCGCGGTGTTGCGCACCGCCGCGTCCGGCGGCACCCTCGACGACTATCTGACCCGGCTCGGTCTGCCCTCGGGCGGCGCGGTCCGGGTCTCGCTCGGCCTGCCGTCCACCCGCGCCGACGTGGACGCCTTCCTCGACTTCCTGGTCCGCACCTACCGCGACCGGCCGGTCGACCCGAACGGACTGGCCCCGCGCCTGCGCTGCTGACCACGCCCGCGCGCGCTCACCGCCCGGCCCGGGGGCAGCGGCGGGCCAGCACCACGCAGGTCGCGGCGACGAACAGCGCGGTGCAGCCCGCGAGTACCGCCCAGCCGAGCAACGGCGCATGCTCGAAGCTGTCGCCGTACGATGCGAGCAGTGGCGGTCCGAGCGGGGAACGGCTGTGCGCCCAGCGGCCGGACAGGTCCAGGTCGCTGCCCAGCGCCTCGAACGCCCACCGGTTGGTCATCGCGTAGCTGAGGGTGTGTCCGATCGCGGGCATCCGGGGCACCGGGACGAACGCCCCGGAGAAGAGCACCTGGGGAAAACACAGCAGCGGCAACATCAGCGTGGCCTGGCCCACTTCGGTCACCGCGGCGGAGGTCAGCAGCCCGAGCGCGAGCGCCGCGGCCGAGGCGAGCAGCAGCGTCACCAGGAGGGATCCGTACACGCTCCAGGACGCGACGGGCAGCCGGTTCATCCCGCGCAGCACGGCGAGCAGCAGTACGTCGGCCAGTACCAGGATCGGCAACAGCACGGTGAACTTGGCCGCGAGGTACGGCCCGATCCGCAGCACGGTCAGCCGTTCTCGGCGCACGATCGGCAGTTCCACGCAGATCTGCAACAGCCCGTAGGTCAGCCCGAAGAAGAAGCCGCCGAACGCGATCCAGAACAGGATCATCGCCGCTCCGGACGGGCTCGGCGCGAGCGGGTCGAAGGCGCCGGGGCGAAAGAGCATCGCGAACATGGCCACGATCACCAGCGGTGAGCCGATCAGCATCGCGGCGGTCAGCCGGTCCCGGGTGATCAGTTCGAGATCGCGGCGGGCCAGGATCGACCATTGGCGCAGCGGGTGATCGGCTTTTCCGGCGCCGCGGGCCGGGCCCGGTCCGCGGACGGCCGCGGGTGTCGCGGCGGCGGGACGTGGTTCGGCCGCGTGATCGAATGTGGGCACCGATCCGGCGGCCCGGCCAGACCTGCCGCCCGGTCCGGCCGTTCGCTCCAACTCCGGTTCCAGGGCGCCAAGTTCTGGTTCCAGTAGCAGTTCCGGCTCACGGCCCGCGTCCACGCTCGCCCCTCGGGACGCCACCGCGGCGTACACGTCGGCCTCGGTCGCCACGCCGAAGTGCGCGCACATCGCCCGGGGGTCGCCGACGTAGGCGGGGCGTCCGTCGGGCGCCAGGAACGCCACCCGGTCGCAGCGGGCCAGGTCGGCCGGGGCGTGTGTGGTGAGCACGACGGTGGTGCCCGCGCGGGCCAACTCGTGCAGTAGGGCCATCAGTTCGGCCGCGGCAGCCGGGTCCAGGCCGGACGTCGGCTCGTCCAGGAACAACACCCTGGGCCGGGTCAGCAACTCCACCGCGATGCCGGCCCGCTTGCGCTCGCCGCCGCTGAGCGTGCCCACCCGCTGATCCGCGAGTGCGGTCAGCCCGAGCGCGGCCAGAGTGCGCTCGACGGCGTCGGCCGGCCCCTCGTCGGCCGGTGCGCGCAACGCCGCCGCGTAGCGCAGGCTGTGCGCCAACGGCAGCGCGCGGTGCAGGATGTCGTCCTGCGGGACATAGCCCAGGCCGCGCGCGTCGGGCCGCCCGCCGTCGTGCCGCACCTCGCCCGCACTCGGCGGCCGGATCCCGGCCAGGGTGTCCAGGAGCGTGGTCTTGCCCGACCCGCTGCCGCCCGCGATCGCCGACACCTCGCCGGCCTCGGCGACCAGCGAGACGCCGCGAAGCACGGTCCGCCCGCCGACCGTTCGCTCCACGTCGCACGCCGCGACCCGTATCCCGTGCCCTGCCATGAGCGCCCCCCGACGACTGCCCCCGAACCATCGACGGGTCATGTATAACCCGTGCACCCGGCCCCGGACACCCCGCCGGGGACGATCGGTGTCGGCTCGCCGAGGTTCGTCGGCGCCGGATCAGTCGTCGAGCAGCCGCATCCGGTGGGCCAGCGCGGCGGCCTCGCCGCGGGTGGCCACCTCCAACTTGGCCAGGATGTTGGACACGTGCACGCTCGCCGTCTTGACGCTGATGAACAACGTCTCGGCGATCTGTCGGTTGCTCCGCCCGTCCACCAGCAGGCCCAGCACCTCCTGCTCACGGGGCGTCAGATCGCCCGCCTGGTGCGCCGATCGGGCCGCGGTCGAGCTCGCGCCGGCGCGGCCGAACGGTTCGAGTCGGGCCCGTCGGGCGAGCAGTTCGATACGTTCGCGCAGCGGCACGGCGCCCAGGCGCACCGCCGTCTCGTGGGCCCGGCCGAGCACGTCGGCGGCGGCTGCCCGCTCGCCGGCGGCCACGAGCGCGGCGCCGAGGTCGGTCTGTACCTGCGCGGTGGGATAGGGCTGCGTGGTCGCCTCCCAGCCCGCCACCACCTCGCGCCATCGGTCCACGCTGTCGGTGCCCTCGGCGCGGTCCAGGTAGGCGGTCAGGGTGCGTGCCTGGGTGCGGTCCAGCGCGCAGTCCTGGGCCAGCGCCGCGCCGGCCGCCCGGATCCGGGCGAGGTCGGCCCGGGTCGCCGCGGTCGGCTCGTCGTCGGCGTACGCGCGGGCCGCCTCGATCAGCAGCGGGAAGGCGAACCGCTGGTTGCCGACGCCGAATCCGGCCCGCAGTTCCGCGTCCAGGATCTCGGCCACCTCGGCGCGCCGGCCCTGCGCCCGGGCCAACGCGATCGCGGCGCCGGACTGCGGGATGCGGTGTTGCGCCTCCTGGTGCCTGCCGCGTGCGCTCTCGCGCGCGTGGGTCAGCGGGGCCGCCGCCTCGGCGATGTCGCCGCGGACCAGGTGGGTCATGGCCAGCATGCGTTCGGCGTGGCCGGTGGCGCAGCCGTCGGCGTTGTGCTCGCGGATGTCGTCCACCGTCCGGGCCACCTCGTCCCAGCGGCCGAGCGAGAACAGGCTCTCCGCGAGGTTGCCCAGGAGGAACGCGCCGGTGTTGCGGACCACCCCGCGTTCGCGGGACAGGTCGAGCGCGCGGTGGAGCGCGGCGACCGATTCCTCGTGCCGGCCGACGCCCTCCAGGACGGAGGCCCAGTTGCCGAGCACGTAGATCAGCGTGTCCGGCTTGCCGCCCGTCGCCGCCTCCGCGACGCGGACCGCCTCGAGGCCGTACGCGAGCGCCTGCGTCTCGTCCGGCTCGCCGGACCCGGTCAGGAACCAGGACAGCGCCTGGAGCGTGCCGGCGATCATGTCCTGGTCGTCGAGTCGGCGGGCGATCTCCAGGACCTGCCGGGCGATCTGCAGGGCCTCCTGGACGTGTCCCTCCAGGAAGTGGGCGCGGGCGCTGCGCAGGGCCACGCCCGCGTACTCGATCGAGTCGGGTCGGTCCTGCAACAGGCTTTCGGCGTGCTCCAGTTCGACCATGCCGGAGCCGCGGCCCAGCCGGTTCAGCGACTTCGCCCGCTGGGTCCACAGCAGCGCCGCCCGCAGCGGGTCGCGCTCCTCGTCGACGAGGTCCAACGCGTGGCGCAGCAGGGCGAGTTCGCGATCGCCGGAGTTGTCGTAGCGGGCCGCGACGATGGCGCCGTCCAGGACCTGCGCGAGCGTGGTGCCGGTGGACTGCTCCGGGTCGGGGACCATGTCCCACATCGCGATCGCCCGCTCGTACAGCTCCCGGGCCTCGCCGAAGGCGTACCGGTCGGCGGCGGCGACCGCCGCGGTCAGGCTCGCGGGCAGCGCCTCGGCGGGGCGCCCGGCGGCGGTCCAGTAGCGGGCCCGGCGCTCCACGTGGTCGCGGTGCGGGGACAGTTCGCCGCGCTCCACCAGGGTGTCGTGGGCCCGGGCGAACGCCGCGTACATCCGGGTGCGCTCGCCGGGCAGCAGGTCGCCGAGCGCCGCCTCGCCGACGAGCGCGTGCCGGAAGGTGTAGCCCTCGCCGTCCGCGTCGGAGACCAGGACGTGCCCCGACACGGCCGCGCGCAGCGCCGTCTCCAGGGTGTCCGGGTCGAGACCGGCCACCTCGGCGAGCAGCCGGTGTTCCACGCCGATGCCGCCGACGGCGGCCAGCCGAACCACCCGGCGGGCCTGTTCGGGCAGTTGTTCGATGCGGATCAGGAGCAGGTCGCGGAGCGTGTCGGACAGGTCGGTGAGCCGCCCGTCGCGGATGCCGGCGGCCAGTTCCTCGACGAAGAACGCGTTGCCCTCGGAGCGTTCGAACACCTGCCGGGTGAGGGCGCGCGAGGGGGTCTCGCCGAGCAGGCCGGTGAGGTGCTTCTCCACCTGCGGCAGGGTGAGCCGGCCCAGTTCCACCCGGGCCACCGAGCGAATGCGTTCCAGCTCGGCGACCAGGCGGCGCATCGGGTGGCTGCGGTCCATCGCGTCCGCGCGCAGCGTGCCGACCAGCAGGATCCGCCCCCGGCGCAGCGAGCGGACCAGGAACGCGAGCAGTTCGCGGGTGGCCGAGTCGGCCCAGTGCAGGTCCTCGAAGGCGATCACGAGGGTGCGGTCCTCGCCGGCGCGCTCCAACAGGCGCAGCGCGGACTCGTACAGCCCGGCCCGCTCCGGTGCGGGGCCCACGACGGGTTCGGCGGCGAGCGTCGGCGAGATCCAGGCCAGCTCGCGGCGGCGGTCGCCGACCACGGCGTCGAAGTCGTCGCCGAGCGTGGTCGCCAGCGCCCGCAGGATGGCCGAGAACGGCGCGAACGGCAGCCCCTCGGCACCAAGTTCGAGACAGGCCCCGACCGCGACCACGGTCGGCTGCGACCGATCGGCGGCACCGGCCAAAAACTCGTCCAACAACCGAGTCTTCCCGACCCCGGCCTCCCCGGTGAGCAACACGACCCGGGGCTCCCCGCCGTCGGCCTCGCCCAGCGCCTCGACAAGCCGCCCCATCTCGGACTCACGACCAACAAACAGCGGCACCCCGACAAGAACAGTCACACGACGCAGCTTCCCACGCCCCGCGGCCCCTCGGGCCGGCGGATCCGTGGTGGGCGGAGGGCGGCGGGTGGTGTTGCGCCGGGTCAGGCGGTGGGCCGGGTTCGGTGGAGCCATTCGGTGCGGGTGATGGTGTATTCGACCTCGCCGTGTTCGGAGCCCTCGATCGGCTCGGGCCAGTTGTCGAAGTATGTGCGTCGCAGGGTCAGGCCCAGCTTTTCCAGCACCCGTCGCGAGGCCCGGTTCACGGACATCGTGTTCGCGGTCACCTCGTGCAGTCCCGGCTCGGCGAAACCCCGGTCGAGCAGCGCCCCCGCGCCCTCGGTCGCGTAGCCCAGCCCCCACACGTCACGACGCAGGCGATATCCCAGCTCGACCACGTCGACACCGTCCTCGACGAGCGGACGCAGCTCGAACCACCCCACGAACCGCCCGCCGTCCCGCTCCCGCGCGGCCCAGAAACCCGGTCGCCCCCACGCCGGGTATACCTGCCGCAACCGAGGCAGGACCCGCTCCCGAACGGCTTCGACCGACGTCGGCCGCCCGCCGTCGATGAAGCGCATGACCTCCGGATCGCCGTCCAACTCGACCAGATGCATCAGGTCCGACTCGACGAACGCCCGCAACTCCAGCCGCGGCGTCTCCAGAAAGATCGACATCCCACCATCCTGGCCGCCGCCCCGGCGCCGAGCCGGCGAATTTACCCGGCCGGCGACCCCGGTGCCCACTCGGCCGCCCGGCCCTCGTACCATGGCCGGCGATCCTCTCGCCGCTGGGCGCTCATGGCGGGCAATCTCCCCGGAAGGACCCGATCCATGGCCGCCGTCGCGACCCGGCTCCGCATCTCGTCCCGCTTCACGCGCGCCGGGGGTATACGCGGCGGCCGCATACCCGGCGTGCGTGCCGGCGACCGGTGGGTCGCCGTCGGGTTCCTCCTGCTCGCCATCTGGCTCTACCACGACCTCTGGGCCGATCTCGATCACGCCTACCTGGCCTCCGCCGGCCAGGACCAGAACATGTGGGAGTGGTTCTTCGACGCCACCGCCGACGCGGTGCGCGACCTGCGCAATCCGCTGATCTCGGACCTGCAGAACCACCCGCTGGGCGTCAACATGATGGCCAACACGGCCATGCTCGGCCTCGGCGTACCGCTGACCCCGGTGACCCTGCTGTTCGGCCCGACCAGCACGTGGGCCCTGGTGCTCACCGGCGGCCTGGCCGCAAGCGCGTTCGCCTGGTACCGCCTGTTCATCCGCCACCTCGTGCAACATCGCGCGGCGGCGGTGATCGCCGGCGGGTTCTGCGGGTTCGCGCCGCCGATCGTCGCGCACGGCAACGCGCATCCGAACTTCGTCGTGCTCTTCGTGATTCCGCCGATCATCGGCGCGGTGATCCGGCTGTGGCGCGACGAACGCCCGGTGCGCAACGGCATCGTGCTCGGGCTGCTGATCGCGTTCCAGATCTTCATCGGCGAGGAACCGCTGGTGTTCGCCGCCACCGGCCTGGTGGTGTTCGGGTTCGTCTACGCGCTGGCCCGCCCCGAGGCGGCCCAGGCGGCGGCCCGACCGCTGGGCACGGGACTGCTGATCGCCGCCGCCGTGTCGTTCGCGCTGGTGGCGTATCCACTGTGGGTGCAGTTCTTCGGGCCGCAGCACTACTCCTCGCTCGAACACGAGTCGGGCAACGACCTGGCCGCGTTCACCGCGTACGCGAGCGATTCCCTCGCCGGCGACCGGAGCAGCGCGGCGGCGCTGTCCGAGGGCCCGACCGAGGAGAACGCGTTCTTCGGCTGGCCGCTGATGATCCTCACCGGATTCCTCGTCGTCTGGCTGCGCCGCGAGGTGGTCGCCCGAGCGGCGACGATCACCGCCCTGGTCGCGGCTTTGCTCTCGCTCGGCCTGCGGATCGTGGTCGACCACGACAAGACCGGCATCCCGGGACCGTGGCAGCTGGTGAACAAGCTGCCGCTGTTCGAATCCATCCTGGAATCCCGATACGCGATGGTCTGCGTCCCCGCGATCGCGGTCCTGCTGGCGATGGCCACCGATCGGGTACTGGCCTCGGTCCGGGATCGACCCGTCACCGAGCGCGAGTTGCCGGTACGGCTGATCTGGGCCGGCGTGCTGACCATGGCCCTGCTCCCGATCGCGCCCACCCCGCTGGACGTCGTCGACCGGCGCCCGGTACCGGCCTTCTTCGCCGACGGACGGTGGCGCCCGTACGTGGACCACGGGTCGGTGGTCGTGGTGCCGCTGCCGAGCGTGGTCGAGGCGTCCGCGCTGCACTGGCAGAGCGTGGCCGACCTGGGCTTCCCGCTCGCGGAGGGCTACTTCGTCGGCCCGTGGGGTCCCGACCGGGTGGGTGTGTACGGCGCCGACTACAGCCCGACCTCGGCTCTGCTCGGTCGGGTCGCGTCCGAGGGCAAGGTCCCCGAGATCACCGACGACCAGCGCCGCGAGGCCCGCGAGGACCTGGCCCGCTGGCGCGCCGACGTGGTCGTACTGCCCCGGCACCCGCACGGCGCGGAGCTGGCCGGCACCCTGACCGCGCTGCTCGGTCCGGGTCAACAGGTCGCCGACGTGCAGATATGGGACGTACGACCGCTGGTGGCGGCGGCCCGGGCCGGATAGGCCGGGCCCGATCCGGCCCGAAACCGCGCACCGGATCAGCGGTATCTGGCCTCGATCTCGGCGAAGTACGCCTTGGCGAGCCGCAGGAACTGTGCTTCGCACAGCGCGATCTCCTCGCCGAGCCGATATCCCAGGACGGACAGCGCGGGATCCAGCCGGATCTGCGTGTCGCCGACCAGCCGACCGGCGTGCGCCGTCAACGATCTGGCCAGCACCCGGACCTCGTTGACGGGGTTGCCGTCCTTCTTCTCCAGACTGCGGCTGCGGTTCGCGAAGAAATGGTCCAGGGCCAGGACCAGGTTGTTGAAGAACACCGGCTCGAACGCCTCCAGCGCCTTCTCGAACCGTGTCGCGGCCGCGCCGGACAACCGCGCCCCCGTCGCCGCCAGTGCGTGATACGTGTCGACCTGGCACTCGATCGAGGCCCGACACGCATCGATGTAGGTCTGGTCGTAGCGGTTCACGCACACCACGCCCGCCACCTCCCGATACTCGACTGCGTTATCCGACTGACGCGCCCCGCCCCGCGAATGTGACCGGGCACGCCGCGCCGGCGCGTGTCTTCAAACCCCCGTCGGGCTCCGCGGCGTGAGCGCAGCGAGGAGCCCGAAGGGCGGATGCCGTGCATCGGCGTGCCGGAGAAGCAGGTGCACAGTGGTTC
>NZ_JBHZAE010000016.1:0-165116 GCF_042754105.1 Embleya sp. NPDC059237
GACACCTGGGGCACGGGACACGCGAGAGCCAGCGCGGCGGCCTCCGCCTCGAAGGCACGCATCAGCTCGTTGTGCACCTCGATGGCCTTGAGGAATGCCTCGCGCTCGTCGAGACCTTCGCGTTCGGCGAGCACCACGGGCAGGTTCATGTGCCGCCCCGGGGCGGCGAGTTCCTTGGTGTACGAGTACAGGTCGTTGACGATCGTGGTGGCGTTGGAGGCCAGCGCGATGACACGCTGCATGTCCGGCCGGGCGTGCAGATCGGCGGGCAGTTCGTACCCGCCGACGGTGTCGGTGATGGTGGGACACGGACGGAAGTTGTTGAACTGCCGCATCGCCAGGTACTCCCACACCTCGGGCACGTACTCCGTCTGCGCCCACGCCGCCTCCGCGAGATAGCCCAGATGCAAGCGGGCCATGTCGTGCCGGAACCGGTCGGCCCGAGAGGGGCCGGCGAGTCGCAGGAAGTAGTCCATGGCGGAGCGGTACGCCCGCCGCGGGGCGTCCCCGTGCAGCGACTGCGCCCAGGGGCCGTGATATTCCGGCGTGGTGTGCACCGGATCGAGCGCGGTGTGCGCCATGAGGAGGCGTCCGCCCAGGCCCACCGGTGAGCCGCCGTGGTCCTCGCAATAGCAGTCGTCGAGGACGTTCTCCGCGGCCATCAACCGGGTGGCGACCATCAGGTGCTCGATCGAGGGCGCATCGGGATGGCACGCGACCATGTACCTGCCCAACGAGAAACCGTCGAACTGGTCCTCCCACTCGGGCGGGAACAGCGCGACCTCGTCCACCGCCCAGTCCTTGATCCGACGACCGACCTCCGCCACCCGCACCTCGTCCGGCTCGACCACCGGGTGGTAATACAGGCCCGGAATCTCCCGGCACGGCATCGATGGTTGCGCGCGCTGCCCCAAGTGCAGACCCGCGGTCCCCAGGCCCCTCGGGCCGCGCAACGCGCGCTCCCATACGTCGCGGGCCGCGACGTCCCGGGCGCCGGCGTCGGGAGCTTCGGGCTCGGCCGCGGGGTGGTGCAGGGCCGGGCTCTCCCGGGGCGGCTCCGGCGGTCCCGGGTGCCGCGCCGCGTACAGGGCGGACGTACCCAGGCCGCTCGGGCCGCGCAGCACCCGCTCCAGGACCTCGCGAGCCGGATCCGGATCCCCCCGGACGCCGTCCTCGGGCGCGGCGCGGAGTGCGGCGGGCGCCGCCACGGCCCGTGGGCCCGGTGTCGGCACCGGATGGAGCGAGTGATCGGGCATCCGTGACTCCTTGGGTGATCGGATGGAGGGTTTGCCGAAAGTCGGGAATACACGGCCGGTGGTCCGGGAAAACGGCGGAAAGTAAATTCCGTATCCGGTCGATGGGGCCGCCCATAGCGTCGGGGCGATGTGATTGTGCGAGGCGTGTCTCGTCTGCGGCGGGTCGAAATGGACGATGGGCGGAGAGCGTCCTTTTCGCATCCGGGAACAGGTTAGGGCGACTCCCCGATTCGGCGAGGAGGAGGAGTCGATTGTCATTCGATGTAGTGAACTTCCGGTCGCATGTTTGCCGGGCGCACACCGTGGATGACCTGTGCATCACACGCCTGCGATCGGGTGGCATCCCGACCGGCGGGGCTTCGGCGGGCGCACGGGCGGACCCGGACGGCCGCCGGGGATCCGCCGGGTTCGATCCGGTGGAAAACGGGTGATGCATCGCGATCCGGAAGTGCGACGAGCGATTCCGCTTTCCTGCTTCGCACCGGAACGAAACCCGAATCCTTTCCATGAACGGTGTCGTCGTGTTTAATCGGTCGAAATCCCGTTCAATTGCCGCACGTCGGGCGCGCTATTCACTCTTTCGTGTAGTAGCAGATTCACCCTCGTTGTTGTCAGGCTGTTCCCGTCTGCTCCAAGCTCGGGAGGAAGAGGCGCTTCATGTCGGTCGACGCAAATCCGCAGCCATCCGCGGATCGGGATCGGGAACGGGAACAACAGAGTCTTGACACCGCGGCGGCGCGGAATCTGGCCACGACGACCAAGTCCGTCCCGCAGATGCAGGAGATCAGCTCCCGCTGGCTGCTGCGGATGTTGCCGTGGGTGCAGGTGCAGGGCGGTACGTACCGGGTGAACCGGCGGCTGAGCTACGCGGTGGGCGACGGGCGGGTCACCTTCGTGCAGACCGCGGGCCGGGTCGAGGTGATCCCGGCCGAACTGGGTGAGCTGCCGGCGCTGCGGAACTATCCCGACCAGGCCGTGCTGACGGAGCTGGCCCGGCGTTGCGAGCAGCGCGAATACCCGGCGGGCGCGGTGCTGGCCGAGTCCGGGGCGGACGTCGAGCGGGTGTTCCTGCTGGCGCACGGACGCGTCGACCGAGTGGGGTCGGGGCCGTACGGGGGTGTAACGGTTCTGGGTGCGCTGGCGGACGGCGCGTACTTCGGCGACGAGTGTCTGACTGCGGCGGAGCCGACCTGGCCGTGCACGTTCCGGGCGAGCACGCCGTGCACGGTGTTGGAACTGACCCGCGCCGACGTGGACAACCTCGCCGAGCGGGCCGAGTCGCTGCGCGCCCACCTCGACGACGTGGCGCGGATCCCGAAGCAGCGGACCAACAAGTACGGCGAGGCGCCGATCGATCTGATCGCCGGCCATGTCGGTGAGGCGGTCCTCCCGCACACCTTCGTGGACTACGAACTCGCGCCGCGCGAGTACGAACTCTCCGCCGCCCAGACCGTGCTCAAGGTTCACACCCGGGTCGCGGACCTCTACAACGAGCCGATGAACCAGACCGAGCAGCAGTTGCGCCTGACCGTGGAGGCGCTGCGCGAACGCCAGGAGTACGAGCTGGTCAACAACAGCGAGTTCGGGCTGCTCGCCAACTGCGACCACTCGCAGCGCATCCAGCCCCACGACGGCGTCCCCGGTCCCGACGACATGGACGAACTGCTCTCCCGCCGCCGCGGCAACAAGTTCTTCCTCGCGCACCCCAAGGCGATCGCCGCCTTCGGACGCGAGTGCAACGCGCGCGGTCTGGTCCCGGATTCGGTGGACTTCAACGGGCACCGGATTCCGGCCTGGCGCGGTGTTCCCATCTTCCCGTGCGGCAAGATCCCGCTCACCGAGCAGCGCACGACGTCGATCCTGTGCATGCGCACCGGCGAGGACAACCAGGGCGTCGTCGGCCTGCGGCAGGACGGCATCCCCGACGAGATCGAACCCAGCCTGTCGGTGCGCTTCATGGGCATCAACGAGCAGGCGATCATCTCGTACCTGGTCACCGCCTACTACTCGGCCGCGATCCTGGTCCCGGACGCGCTCGGCATCCTGGAGAACGTCGAGGTCGGTCACCGCCGCTGACCGGGGAGGGCGGCGCTATCGTGGTGGGCAAAGTGCTGCCGAGGCGCGGAGGTCCGGATGGCCGGGTTCGAATGCCTGTGTGGTCACGGACGTTCCCGGCACAGCGGGCCGCCCGAACGCCGGGGCGGATGCCGGACCTGCACGTGTGCGGAGTACGTGTACGCGGCCGAAGCCGTCGCCCAGTCACGCCTGCCGGCCGCGACGCCTCCGCAGGAGGAACGCAAGCCGCATCCGAGTTGCCCGCTGCAAGACCCCGACTGCATCGGCTTTCACCCGACGATCGGCTGGTAGCGCCCGCGTGCACGGGTGTACGGACGCGTGTCGAGAGCGGAGGTTGTGATGGGGGCTGCCGCGGACGCGCCGAACCACGCGCGGCGGATGGGCATCGTGCCGGCCATGGTGGTTCGGGAACTGGGCTGGGACGACGACACCGATGACGAAATCCGCGCCGACATCGAGGACACGATCGGCGGCGCGATGGTGGACGACGAAACCGACGAGGTCGTGGACGCCGTCCTGCTGTGGTGGCGAATCGGTGACGGCGACCTGGCCTGCGAACTCATCGATATGGCACGGGCCTTGGCCGACACGGGCGCGATCTGGGTGCTCACCCCCGCGACGGGCAAACCCGGCTGCGTCGACCCGAGCGAGATCGCCGAGGAAGCGCACGCGGCCGGCCTCGTATCCGTGGCTTCCGTCGCCCTCGGGGCATGGTCCGGCAACCACTTCGTCCGACCCGAACCACCCTCCGCATAACGCCGGTTCGTCGCGTCCGGGTGTGCGGCTCGCGCCACGGCCCGGCCGACCGCTCGGGGCGGTCGGCCGGGCCGTTTTCGGGCTTCACGTCCGATGGATCGTCAATCCTTGTGATCGTGCACCGTGTTGGTCTCCTGGATCTTCTTCCAGGACTTCGGCTCCGGTGCCACGTCCGCGGTGGCCCTCGGCGTCAGACTCGGCTTCGCCGTACTCGGCGCCGCCACTCCGGCCGACCCCGCCGCGGGCTTCGACGGCGTGAACAGCCAGGTGGTGAACAGTTCGGCCAGCGGCTTGCCGGAGATCCGCTCCGCGTACGCCTGGAAGTCCTGGACGGTGGCGTTGCCGTACCTGCGCTCGGTCGGCCAGCCCTTCAGGATTTGGAAGAACTTCTCGTCCCCGACGGCGTTGCGCAGCGCCTGCACCGCCACCGCGCCCCGGTCGTAGACCGCGCCGGCGAACTGCTGATCCGGTCCCGGGTCGCCCGGCTTGATGGTCCAGAACGCGTTGTCGGCCGGGTAGAGGTTGTAGACGTAGTCGGCCAACTCCTGGGCCGTGCCCTCGTTTTCGTGCTCGGACCACAACCACTGCGAATACCGGGCGAAGCCCTCGTTGAGCCAGATGTCGCTCCAGCGCCGCACGGACACACTGTCCCCGTACCACTGGTGGGCCAGTTCGTGCACCACAACGGAGGTGTTGGCACCGCGGGCGAACTGCGCCGGGCTGTAGAAGATCTGGCCCTGCGTCTCCAGCGCGTAGCCGGTGGGCACGTTGGGCACATAGCCGCCGACGGTGCCGAACGGGTACGGGCCGAATCGGCCGCTGAGCCAGTCGACCAGCTCGCCGGTCCGCTCGACACTGGCCTGCGCCGCGCCGGCGTTGTCGCCGAGGTCCCTGCTGTACGCGGTGATGACGGGCAGTCCGCCGGGGGTGGTGTCGGTGCGGATGTCGAACTTGCCGATCGCCACCGTGGCCAGGTAGGTGGCCTGCGGCTTGGTCTGCCGGTAGTTGTAGCGGGTCCAACCGGCCCGCGAACTCTGCGTCGAGGTGCCGTTGCTGATCACCTGGGTGCCGTCGGGCACCAGCACGGAGACGTCGAACGTGGCCTTGTCGGTCGGGTGGTCGTTGCTCGGGTACCACCAGGCCGCGCCCTCGGGCTCGTTGGCGGCGATGCCGCCGTCGGGGGTGCGCAACCAGCCCGACACGCCGCCGCGCAGGACCGTACCGGGGCGGTCGGCGTAGCGGACGACGACGGTGATCGGGCTGCCCTTGGTGATCACCCGGGCGGGGGTGATCTCCAACTCGTGTTCACCGGTGGCGGCGAACGTGGCGGGGCGGCCGTTGACCAGCACCTCGTTCACCTTCAGCACGAAGTCGAGGTTGAAGCGGGTGAGGTCCTGGCCCGCGGTGGCCAGGATGGTGGTGGTGCCCTCTAAGTCGTCGGTGGCGGGCTGGTACTTGAGCCGGATGTCGTAGTGCGAGACGTCGTAGCCGCCGTTGCCGGCGGTCGGGTAATAGGGATCGCCGATGCCCGGGGCTCCCGGGCCGGCCTGGGCGGCGGCCGAGGCGGAGGCGGGGACGGACAGGAGCAGGGCGAGCGCGCCTGCGGCGGCAGAGACGGTCAGCCTCGTGCGCACAGTGGTCCTCCACAGGGTCACTGGGAAAACGGGTCGGATCGATCCTTGTCCCGCCGGACCCCGTGCTACGCCCGAACGCTCGGATGTTCACGGGAAGAAAGCAATGCGAAATGCCGGCGCCGGGGCGCACCCGATTCCGGTGGCACGGAACCGGGCCGCCAACATCCTCGACGTTCCTCGGAACGATCACGGCCAACCGACGGGGGCACGACTGACGGATCGGCGGGAGGGTGACGCACTCGTACCGAATCGGCGTGGCACCGAGTTGGCGATGCTCGGCTTCGCGGTGCTCGTGGGCCACGATCCGGAGCGGGACGGGCCGCTCGCGGAGGAGGTCGTACGGGACACCTGGCTCGGGTTCGCGCCGGCGGACGAGGACGAGGACGGCGAATGGTGGGGCCGACTCGGGTGGTCGTCGGCTGCCTCGAAGCACGACTACGCCGCTCCCGGGTACGGGAAGCGGCGCCGCGCGTGACGTCAAAGCCGGTGAGGGGGCCGCCTCACGGCGGAAGGCACACCGTGGCTCCAGCCGAGCGGTATTCCACGGAGGCAATGGTTGGGCCCGGGGGCACACCCTCACCGACGACCATCACAACCGACACCGCCCCGGAATCATTCCCCACCACCGAGCCGGGTCGGCGGCCGTGGCTACTTACGCCAAAACAGGTGGTGCACCACGCCGCTCGGGCTGGGCACGACATCGAGGTGGAACCGGTCGAGCAGCTCGTCGGGGGATTCCCACAGGCGCAGTCCGCCGCCCAGCTTCAGCGGGGAGACCGCCACATGCATCGTGTCGACGAGGTCGGCCTCCAGGAATTCCCGAATGACGGTGACCCCGCCGCCCAGTCGCACGTCCTTGCCCTGCGCCGCCTTGCGCGCCTTGTCGAGAACCGTGGCCGGGTCGCCGTCGACGAAGTGGAACGTGGTATCGGAGAGCGTGAACGAGGGACGCTCGTGGTGGGTCATGACGAACACCGGCGTCCGGAACGGGGGCTCGTCCCCCCACCAGCCCAGCCACTCGTGGTCCCGCCAGGGCCCACGCTGGGGCCCGAACTTGTTGCGGCCCATGATCTCGGCACCGATATTGCGGTCGTAGTCCCGCGTGAAGTAGTCGTCGAGCCCCCGGCTGCCCCCGGGATCGGTACGCATCCGCCAACTGGCGGTCGCCCCCGCCCAGGCGAACAGCCTTTCGGGATGATCATATCCGAACGGGCGTTCGAGACTCTGATCCTCACCGGCACCCACGCCGTCACTCGACACGGCGAAATTCTGAACCCGCAACAGCTGAGCCACGTTTTCCTCCTGTGATGCCTTCAGGCTTGCGCCTCGGTTTCACGGATGGATCGGAGCCCACATCCCGTTCTCGACATCGAGCCACGGATTCTCCGAAAAATCTTCCGAACCCGCCTCACGATCGCATCTACGCGCCTTCGCCGCGCGGGAGGAGTCCGAAGCGCTGGGCAACAACCCGAGTGTCGTCATCGACCGTGAACCCGGGATCATCCATCGCCGCCCGCATCTCGGGGCCGTGCCAGAACTTCTCGTGGTTGGCCCGCCACTGCGCGATCGAGGTATCGCCCTCACCCTCGTCACGAACATGCGACCAGTCGACATCCGCCAGTCGCAACACGCGGACCTCGATGATCTCGATGACACCGACACCGCATCCCCCCGAATCGACGACCGTGTAGCGATCCCCGACCCGCGGAAGTTCCTCACCCGCATGCTCGTAGTCCGCGAGCACACCGGTGGTACTGGTCTTCGTCCCATCGAGCACGGCAGCAACAAGCGCATCACGCAGCGGCCCGGGAAAGGCAAACTCCATGGGCGGATACTCGAACACGTCAACCATGCCCCCACGCTACGGCAGGGGGTTCACGGACGCAGTCCCGCCGCGCGAAGCCGTTGGCACCTTCGCGCCATGCGCCGGCGAAACCAAGCGCAACGGGGTGGCCCGGCCCCGTTCGGGCGGATGTCACACCTGCTGTGCGATCATCCGGTTCGTCGGTTGGGTGGGTGCGCGTGAGGGGGCAACTCGGGTGGGGCGGTTGGCGGATCGTTGGCGGGAGCGTACCGGGGGCGAGGCCGGTGCGTTGTACCGGAGCGGGCTTGGGTTGCTGTTGGATCGCCGGGACACGGAGGCGGAGCCGTTGTTGCGCGAGGCCGTGCGCTTGACGGTCGAGCGCGACGGACCGACGGCGCACACCACGTTCGTGTGCAGATTGGACCTGGGCAGCGCGCTGTCCAAGCTCGGCCGGCACGAGGAGGCCGAGGCACTGATCCGCGAATCGTTGGCATACGCGAAGACGGCGCAACCGTCGGGGGACGAGGAGATGCGTGCCCGCGCGTATCTCGTCCATGCGCTCGTCGTCGCCGGGCGACCCAAGCCGGCGGAGGCCGAGTCCCGCACCGTGATCGGACTGCCGGTCGGGCACCCCTCCCCGTGGTGGTACGTCGCCAACTGGCACCTGCGGGCCCGGACGTTGGCCTCGCTCGGGCGTCCCGGCGAGGCCCTGGAGATCGCCGAGCGCATGATCGCCTACGCCGTTCGGCGTCCCACGGTGCGCTATTGGGAGCGAGGCGCGCGAATTCTGCGTGCGGAACAGTTGGGATACCTGGGTCGCCACTCGGACGCCGAGCGGGAGTGCCGGGCTGCCCTGGGTTCGTTGGACGGCGCCGACGAACGCACGGCGACGCAGACTTCCGTGGAGGTAGGGCACGTTCTGGTTCCGGCGTTGCTCGCCCTGGGGCGTCGGATCGAGGCCGAGGCGTGCGCTCGATCGACGGTCGATCGAGCCGCGTCGCATACCGCGACGTGGCGCGAGTTGGCCGTCGCGCACGCGAACCTGGCCGTGTGCCTGAACGCGGACGCTCGCCACGACGAGGCCTTGGCGCAGATCACCGCGGCCAGAGCGGTGTTCGCACGCACCGGACCGGCCGACCGGGACGGCAGCACGGCGCTGATCGCGAACGCCGCGGCCGGCGTGCTGATCGGCCTGGGCCGATACGCCGACGCGCAGGCCGAATCCGACGCCGCGCTGTCCCTGGGTGCCCGCGAGCTCGGGCCCTTCCACCACCGCACCCTCGAGGCGGGCACCGCCCTGGGCACGGCACTCGCGCGCGAGCCGCGTCGTCACGCCGAAGCCCGGGACCGCCTCCGGATGGCCGAGGCGGCCTGGCGGACCCATTTCGGCCCGGAGCACCCACGAACGGCCGCCACCCGCAACGTACTTGCCGAACTACGGGATATTCCGCCGCAATCCGACCCGGACTGAGCCGCCCGAAGCACCTGCCCGCAGCCGGGCTCGGAGGTTCGCACAACCGCGGCGGCTGGAGGCGGGGCGCTAACGCGTGAGCCAGGTGCGGGCGGCGGATACCAGGGTTTGTACTCCGGTGGCCAGTGTGGGGTCGAGGGTTGGGGCGAAGTGGGGGGAGTGGTTGGTGGGGATGTTTTCCGCGATCCGGCCTGCTGCTTGGGCCTCTGCGTACAGCGCCGGGTCGGTGCCTCGGACGAACCAGTACGCGGAGGGGATGCGGCCGCCGTCGGTCAGCAGGCCGAAGTCCTCGCTCGCCGGGATCAGCGGCGCCGCGATCACGCGCGCCGGGTCGAACTGCGCCCGGAACGCCGCGAGTACCGCCTTGCCGACCCGCTCGTCGTTGACCAACGCCGGGAAGCTGTACAGCAGTTCGACCTCCGGGTCCGGCGCCCCGGACGTGGCCGCCTCGCCCCGCACGATCCGCTCGATCGCCGCCAGTGCCCGGTCGCGGACTGCGGGGTCGAACGAGCGCAGGGTCAAACCCAGTTCGGCCTCGTCGGGAATGATGTTCTCCTTGGTGCCGGCGTGCATCGACCCGACGGTCAGCACCACCGGGTCGGTCGCCGCCACCTCCCGGGACACCACGGTCTGCAGGCGCATCACGGTCGCGGCGGCCAGGACCACCGGGTCCACCGTCGCCTCCGGTCGCGAGCCGTGACCCCCCTTGCCGCGCAGCCGGATCCGGATGGCATCGCCGGCGGCCATGGTGACCCCGTCGCGGTACCCGATCCGGCCGGCCGGTCCGGGACCCACGTGTTGCCCCAACGCGACCGCCGGCGTGCCGAATCGTGCGTACAGGCCGTCGTCGAGCATCGCCCGGGCCCCACGGCCGATCTCCTCCGCGGGCTGGAAGACCAGTAACACCCGGCCCGACCAGTCGGCGAATCGACCGGCCAACTCGGTCGCGGCACCGATCAGCCACGTGGTGTGCAGATCGTGGCCGCAGGCGTGGGCGACCCCGTCCCTCGTCGACGCGTACGGCAGACCGGTCTTCTCGGCGACCGGCAACGCGTCCATGTCGGCGCGAAGCAGCACGGTCGGCCCCTCCCCCCGGGCCAACACGCCCACCACGCCGGTGCCGCCGACTCCTTCGACCGTGTCGCAGCCGAGCGCGCGCAGGTGTGCGGCGACCAGGGACGCGGTGCGGTGCTCCTCGAAGGCCAACTCGGGGTGCCGGTGCAAGTCCCGGTATATCTCGGTGAGTTCGTTCAACAGGTCGGGTGATGTGGAGATCATCGTATTCCTTCCGTCGGGTCGGCGCGGCACGGTTCCGATGCTAGGGCGTGCGGCCTCGTTTGACTGAGTGAGCACTCATTCATTAGCGTCGAGCACGTGACGGACACCACAAGCAGGGCCACTCGGCGGCGGCGCGCGCCCTCCCTCGAACCCGAGGAGCGGCGGGCCGCCATCATCGCCGCCACCCTCCCCCTCCTCCTCGAACGCGGCGTATCGGTGACCACGCAGCAGATCGCCCGAGCCGCCGGCGTCGCCGAAGGCACGATCTTCAGCGTGTTCCCGGACAAACACTCACTCGTCCACGCCGCCGTGCTGAGCGGTTTCGAGCCGACACCCATCGTCGCCGCGATCGCCGCGATCGATCCGAATCCGGACCTGCGCGACCGGCTGAGCGCGGTGATCCGCGTCATCGCCGACCAACTCGTCGCCACCGAACCGCTCGTGGCCGCGTTGCGCACCCAGAGCGTGCCGGCGGAGGTCAGGGAACCGTTCCTGGCGGAGGTGGCGCGCTACCGGCAACGCCTCGTCGCGGCGGTCGCCGAGGTGGTCGAGCCCGACCGTGACACGCTGCGCCGCCCGCCGACCATGGTCGCGCAACTGGTGGTGGCGATGGTATTCGCCACCACCCGCGGCACGTTCGGCCTCGGCGACGCACTCGACACCGACGAGATCGCCACACTGCTCCTCGACGGCCTGCTCGTGCGCGAGCAAGCCCCCGAGCAAGCCCCCGGGCCGGCCCCCGCACCCACCCCGACCCTCGACCCGACGCGCCAACCACCCCGGTCGACCAAGCGGGCGCGACGCTGATGTTATTGCGCCTGTTACGCAACCACCTGCGCCCCTACCGCCGTTCCCTGACCCTGCTCCTGCTTCTACAGGTCGGTCAAGCCGTCGCCGCACTGCAACTGCCCAGCCTCAACGCCGATTTGATCGACAACGGCGTGCTCACCGGCGACAACGGATACATCCTGAGCATCGGCGGCGTGATGGCGGCCGTCGCGCTGGGCCAGATCCTCTGTTCGATCACGGCCGCCTATCTCGCCGCCCGGATCGCCACCGCCCTCGGCTACGACCTGCGAGCGGCGGTCTTCGATCGGGTGTTGTCCTTCTCCGCCCAGGAAGTGAACCGGATCGGCACCGCGTCGCTCTTCAATCGCACCACCAACGACGTGCAACAGGTGCAACTCCTGGCGCTGCTCACCGGCACCCTGCTGGTGCCCGCGCCGATCGTGTGCGTCGGCGGCGTGGTCATGGCGCTGCGCCTGGACGGGCCGCTGTCCGGCCTGTTCGCGGTCGTCATCCCGGTACTGGTCGTCATCGTGGGTGTCCTGGTCGGCCGGATGCTTCCGCTGCACCGGGTGGCCCAGCGCCGGCTCGACCGCACCAACGGCATCCTGCGCGAACAGATCACCGGCGTCCGGGTCATCCGGGCGTTCGTCCGCGACGACCGCGAGCGACGCAGGTATACCGCCGCCAACGAGGAACTCACCGAGGTGTCGCTGCGCGTCAGCCGGCTCACGGCGGTGATGTTCCCGATGCTGATGCTGGTCATCTACGTGTCCAGTGTCGCCGTGTTGTGGTTCGGCGGGCACCGGATCTCCGGCGGGTCGATGCAGATCGGCGCGCTGCCCGCCTACCTGTCGTATCTGATGCAGATCCTGATGTCGATTCTGTCGGCCACCTTCATGTTCACCATGATTCCCCGAGCCGAGGTGAGTGCCGAACGCATCCAGGGCGTCCTCGGCACCGAACCGATGTTGCGGGCGCCGGAACACCCCCTGACCGCGCTGCCCCGCGCCGGTGAAGTCGAGCTGTCCGCCGTGGAGTTCCGCTATCCCGGCGCCGATTCGGCCGTCCTGCAGGGCATCGACCTGGTGGCCCGACCGGGCACCGTCACCGCGATCGTCGGCGGTACGGGCAGCGGGAAGACGACCCTGCTGAACCTGGTGCCGAGGCTGATCGGGGCGAGCGCGGGCACGGTCCGCGTCGGCGGCGCCGACGTACGGGAGTTGGCACCGGCGCTGCTCGCGGCGCAGGTCGGATACGTACCGCAGCGGCCGTTCCTGTTCTCCGGCACCATCGCCGACAACCTCCGGCACGGCCGGCACGATGCCGGCGAGGCCGAGATGTGGCACGCCCTGGAGGTCGCGCAGGCCCGGGAGTTCGTGGAACGGCTCCCGCAGGGACTCGATGCCCCGGTCACCCAGGGCGGCTCGAACCTGTCGGGTGGGCAACGCCAACGGCTGGCCATCGCCCGGGCGCTCATCCGTCGGCCGGCGATCTACCTGTTCGACGACTCGTTCTCCGCCCTCGACCACGCCACCGAGGCGGCGCTGCGTACCGCGCTCGCCGACGAGACCGCCGAGGCGACCGTGCTCGTCGTGGCGCAGCGGGTCGGCACCATCCGCGCCGCGGACCACATCCTCGTGCTGGACGAGGGACGTGTGGTCGGCGCCGGTACGCATGCCGAACTGCTCGAACGCAACCCCACCTACCGGGAGATCGCCCTGTCCCAGACCAACGACCGGGAGGCGGCGTGAGTATCGGGAAGCCCGGCGACCCGGCGCGGCCCACCGTGCCGCGCGCGCCCCTGGCCGGTGCGGTCGGCGCCGGACGGGCGATGGGCGGCGGGATGCCGCCGGCCAAGGTGCTCGACCTGCGCGGATCGATCCGCCGCCTGGCGCGCACCCTGCGTCCGGACCGCCTGCTCATCGCCGCGACCGCCGGCTGCGCGGTGGTCGCCGTCACCCTGGCGGTGCTCGGACCGCTCATGCTCGGCAAGGCCACCGACGTCATCGTCACCGGGCACATCGGCGCCGAATTGCAGCCCGGCGTCGGCAAGGCCGACGCCGTCGCCCACCTGCGGGCGACCGGGCACGACCGGCTCGCGGACCTGGTGTCCCCGCTGCCGGTGTCGCCCGGCCACGGCATCGACTTCACCCGGCTGGGCTGGGTCCTGCTCGCGGCCCTGCTGCTGTACCTCTTCTCCGGGGTGTTCGGCATCGTGCAGGCCCGATGCACCGCCCGGTTGGTGCAGCGCATCGGCTTCCGGCTCCGTGAGGACGTCGAGGCGAAACTCTCCCGGTTGCCGCTGAGTTACTTCGACCGGCAGTCGCGTGGCGACGTGCTCAGCCGCGCGACCAACGACATGGACAATCTCACCCAGACCCTGCAGCAGACGCTGAGCCAGTTGCTCACATCGGTCCTGACCATCGCCGGGGTGGTCGCGGTGATGTTCTGGGTGTCGTGGCTGCTCGCGCTGGTCGCGCTGACCACGGTCCCGCTGTGCCTGATCGGCGCCGCCCGGATCGGCCGCCGGGCACAACCCCACTTCGTCGAGCAGTGGGCCACGACCGGCCGGCTGAACGGACACATCGAGGAGACCTATGCGGGCCACTCGGTGGTTCGGACCTTCGGGCTGCAGGAGGAGGTGCGGCAGGATTTCGACCGGCACAACCGGGAGTTGCGTCGGGTCGGCTTCCGGGCGCAGTTCGTCTCCGGGACGATCCAACCCACCATGCTGTTCCTGGCCAATGCCAACTTCGTCCTGGTCGCGGTGAGCGGCGGGCTGTTCGCCACCGCCGGCATGGTCACCCTGGGCGGCGTCCAGGCATTCGTCCAGTACTCCCGCCAGATGAGCCAGCCGATCACCCAGATGGCGACCATGAGCAATCTGCTCCAGTCCGGCATCGCCTCGGCGGAGCGCATCTTCCAACTCCTCGACGCGGAGGAGCAGTTGCCCGATCCGGCGCAACCGGTGCGACCGGGGGTGCTCCGGGGTCGCATCGTCTTCGAGGACGTCTGCTTCCGGTATACGCCGGACGAACCGCTGATCGAGCACCTGTCGTTCACCGCCGAGCCGGGGCAGACGGTGGCGATCGTGGGCCCCACGGGCGCCGGGAAGACGACCCTGGTCAACCTCCTGATGCGCTTCTACGACCTCACCTCGGGTCGGATCACCATCGACGGCGTGGACATCGCGACGATGACCCGCGAGGACGTACGGCGCAACATCGGGATGGTGTTGCAGGACACCTGGCTGTTCCGGGGAACCGTCGCCGACAACATCGGGTACGGCGCGCACTGCCCGACGGCCGAACACATCGAGGAGGCGGCGCGCGCGGCGCACGTCGACCACTTCGTGCGCGCCATGCCCGACGGCTACCGCACGATGCTGGACGAGGCGGGTACCAATCTCAGTGTCGGCGAGCGGCAACTCGTCACCATCGCACGCGCGTTCCTGGGCGGGTCGGGCATCCTGATCCTGGACGAGGCGACCAGTTCCGTGGACACCCGTACCGAGGTGCTGATCCAGCGGGCGATGAACACGTTGCGCACCGGGCGGACCAGTTTCGTCATCGCGCACCGGTTGTCCACGATCCGCGATGCGGACCTGATCCTGGTGATGGAGGGGGGTCGGCTCGTCGAGCAGGGCACGCACGAGGCCCTGTGCGCGGCCGGCGGCGCCTATGCGCGGCTGCACGCGGCGCAGTTCGCCGGGGCGGATCGGCGGCGCGACTGAGGCTGTCCGAGGCCCTGTTCGGGGACCTGCGCGGGGCCCTGCGTGGGCCCCTGCATGGGGCCCTGCTCAGGGCATCCCACCGGCAGCCGCCACGTGGACGACCTGCCCCGAGGCGATGCCGGCCCCGTCGCCGGCCAGGAACGCCACCGTGGCCGCGAGTTCGGCCGTCGGCGCAGGCCCGCCCGGCGCGGGCGGACCGGGCGCCGGCGGCAGGATCTCCCCCGCCGCCGCCCGCACGCCCCGACCCACGACGACGAGGTGGGCGGTGACGCCGAACGCGTCGGCCTCCAGCGCCAGCGTCCGGGTGAACCCCTCCAGTGCGGCCCGCACGGTGGCGTTCTCCTGCCCGTCGGCGGCGTCCGGCAGGTCGACCACGGTGACGATGCGCCCGCACCCCTCCCGAATCATCGGGTCCAGCACCGCCCGGCTGATCAGGAACGCCTCCCGCAGCGGTCCGCCCACCTGCCCGTCCCAGTCACCCGCCGCGCCCGGCGGCCCGCTCGGCAGCGCCCGGACGACGTGCAACAGCAGGGCAGGCGGCCCCAGGTGCACGTCGACGTGATCCACCGCCCCCTGCACCGAATCGGCCGCGCCCGCGCGTACCTCCACGGCCAGCGCCCGCCGACCCGACCGCCGCGCGCACTCCACGGCCCCGGCACAGGCATCCGCGGACGGACCCAATACCGCGAGATCGAATCCCGCGTCCGCCAGCCGTGCAGCGAGCGGATCGCCGGCCCGGCCCGCCCCGGAAATGATGCCAACTGCGGCCACGGCGGCCTCCCCCCAACAGTTCGGAGGCGGGAGCCTAGCAGGGCAAATGGCGCTGTCCACCGCTGAGTTCTCCGCCGACCGACCCGCCGTGCGCACCGCGACGCCTACGGGTCGCATCGGTCTGGACCCCGTCGCCGACCCTGCCTAGACTCGGCGAATTCCATCGGGATCCCGCAGCGGCACGGTTCCGCTTCCAGCGCCGATCCGACAGTCTCTGCCCTGCTCGCCGCCGCACCCCGGTCCGGCGCCGCGTGCCGGCCCGAAGCCCGGCACCGCGACGGAATACCCACGAATCCCGCAGGCCCGCCGGCGACAACGCGGCGGCGCCGCACCCTGCAGCCGTACATCGGATGGGAGTACGCCATGCCCGGCAACGACCACTACGTCCGACAGATCCTGGAGTCGTTATCCGTCGACGAGGACCGGATCAGCCTGGTCCACGAGGACATCCCGACCCGCGCCGGTGAGTTGGCCGCCGCGGTGCGCTCGGCCGCCGCCGGGTTGCGCGCGCTCGACGTCGGCGTCGGCGACGTGGTCGCGGTGATGACGGTCAACAACACCCCCGCGACGCTCGTTTTGCGCTACGCCGCCGGCCTCGTCGGCGCCCTCGTGGTGCACGTCGGCACGGTGAACGCGGTCGATCCCGGCGATGTACTGCGCGCCGGCGAGCAGTTCGAGATGGTCGCGAGCACCGGGGCGACCGTGTTCGCGATCGACGCGGACAACGCCGCCCGGGCCCGCGAGTTGCGCGCCCGGTTCGAACGACCCGTGCTCCTGGTGGCATTGGGCGACCTCGGTCACGATGTCACCGACCTGAGCCTGTCGTTGCCCGACGCCTTCGATCCGGCCGACGCCGCCCAGGGCGAACTCGCCGTCGTCACCTACACCAGCGGCTCGACGGGTCGACCGAAGGGGGTGTGCTGGTCGTTCGAGGTGCGCAACGACGTCACCGCGCGGATGGCCGCTCTGGGGCACCGGCAGACGATGTTGGTCACCGCGCCGCTGACCCATACGGCCGCGTTCACCTCGGACAACGTCCTGGTGTCCGGCGGCACGGTCGTGCTGCATCAAGGGTTCGACGCGGCGGCGGTGTTGCGCGCGGTGGGCCGGCACCGGATATCCCGGGTGATGTTGTCCGCCCCGCAGGTGTACGCCCTGGCGGACCATCCCGACGTCGGCACCACCGACCTGTCCGGCCTGCGCGACCTCGGCTACACCGGCAGCCCGGCCTCCGCCGACCGACTCGCCGAGGCGGTGAAGGTCTTCGGCCCGGTGCTCGGCCAGATCTACGGCAGCAGCGAGTGCGGCCTGATCTGCCGGCTCACCGGCGACGACCACACCCGTCCGGAGTTGCTGAGCACCGTGGGCCGGCCGGTCGCACCGGTGACGCTGAGCATCCGGGACCCGCTCGACGAGCGTGAACTGCCCATCGGCGAAGTCGGTGAAGTGTGTGTGCATACGCCGCTGGTGATGGCCGGGTATTGGCGGGACCCGGAGGCGACCGCGCGGACCCTGCGCGGCGGTCGGCTGCACACCGGCGACATCGGACACCTGGACGAGCACGGTTATCTGCACCTGCGCGGCCGGCTCGCGGACGTCGTCAAGACCAAGGGCATCAAGGTGTATCCGGCGGCCGTGGAGAAGGCCCTGTCCGGGCACCCCGCGGTGGCGCAGGCCGCGGTGTTCGGGGTCGCCGACGCCGACCGCATGGAGCGTGTGCACGCCGCCGTGGTCGTGCGCGACGGCCGGCACGTCACCGCCGAGGAACTGCGCGAGCACGTCGCCGCGATCCTGTCACCGAACCAGTCCCCCACCGTCGTGACGTTCCGCGCGGAGTTGCCGGTGCTCGGCCTCGGCAAACCCGACCGGATGCGGCTGCGCGCGGAGGCCGAGGCCGCCGGCGCAGCGCCGGCCCACAACGCATCGGAGACGAGATGACCCTGCCCACCACATACGCCGGCGACCTGGACACCCCTCCCGCCGAGCACGCCCGGGGCGGCGCGTACCCGCCCGCACCGACGGAACCGACCCTGCTGGTGCCGGCGCTCGCGGGGGCCGCCGAGACCGGTGCGCCGGCGAGCACCGAGCGGGAGCTGTCCGAGGCGACGAGCGCTCGGCTGACCGCGCATTGCGAGGCCCGGGGCCTGACCCTGGAATCGGTGGTGCGGGCCGCCTGGGGCGCGGTGTCGAGCCTGCTGACCGGCAACGAACACGTGGTCTTCGGCGGGGCGATACGTCCCGTCCACCTGCGGTACCGGCCGGCCGCCTCGCTCGCCGCGACGGCCCGGCAGGCCGAGGGCGAACCGGACCGGGACCACTCGACGGGCGCGTTGTTCGACAGCGCGGTGTACATGGCCGGCACCGACCCCGTGGGCTCGCCCGCCGGCGGGGTGCCGATCCACTGCACCGTGCATCCGGGCCGTCGGGTGCGGCTGTGCGTGCGCGCGGCGGACGGTACGGCCACCGAGTTGCCGGCGAACCTGCTCGTCCGCTTCCTCGACGCGTTCGCCGACGATCCGGATCGCCCGCTCGGCACGATCGCCCTGCTGACCGGCGACGAACACCACCGGATGTTGACCGAGTGGAACGACAACGGCGCGGACCCGCCCGCGATCTCGCTCGCGGAGGTGGTGCGGCGCCAGGCCCGTGTCAACCCGCACCGGACCGCGCTGGTCGGCGACGGGGAAACCCTCACCTACGCCCAACTCGACCGCCGCGCCGACCGCTTGGGCCGACTGATCCGGCGCCGGGTCCGCGGTACCGAGGACATCGTCGCGCTCGTGTTGCCCCGCTCGGTGGCGATGGTCGTCGCGATCGTCGCGGTCGGCCGGGCCGGCGCCGCCTACCTGCCCGTGGATCCCGAATACCCGGCCGAGCGCGTCGCGTTCATGCTCGGCGACGCGCGGCCCGCGCTGCTGGTGACAACCACGGGAGCGGCGCCGCCGTCCGGTGTCGGGCCGGAGCGGATCGTGCTGGACGAGCCCGAGACGGGCACCGCGCTCGACACACTCGACGCCGAAACCGAGACCGAAACCGCCGCCGAGACCAAGACCGAACCCGAGGCCGTGAACGGCCGACCCCCGTACCGGACGGCCGATCCGGCGTACGTCATCTACACCTCCGGAACGACCGGACGCCCCAAGGCAGTCGTGGTCACCCACGCCGGCCTGGCCTCGCTCGCGGCGGCGAAGGTGGCGCGCATGGCCGTCGCGTCGGACAGCCGTGTCCTGCAGTTCGCCTCCCCGAGCTTCGACGCGTCGGTCACCGAACTGCTGGCCGCCTTCACCGCCGGCGCCACCCTCGTCGTCCCGCCCGCCGGGCCGCTGGTCGGCGAGGAGTTGGAACGGGTGCTCGTCGACGAGCGGATCAGCCACGCGGTCCTGCCGCCGGTCGCGGTGGCCGGCCTCGCCGAACCCCGGCTGCCGGGTCTGCGCACCCTGGTGATGGCGGGCGAGGCGTGCCCGGCCGAACTGGCCGCGACCTGGTCGGGCAAGCACCGGACGATCAACGCCTACGGCCCGACCGAGGCCACCGTGTGCGCGACCATGAGCGAGCCGCTGTCGGGTTCGGGACGGCCGTCGGTGGGCGGGCCGGTCGCCGGCCGGTCGGTCTACGTGCTCGCGGACGGGCTGCGCCCGGTGCCGCCGGGTGTGGTCGGCGAGTTGTACATCGCCGGTCCCGGTCTGGCCCGGGGCTACCTGCGGCGGCCGGGCCTGACCGCGGCGCGATTCGTGGCCGACCCGTTCGCGCCCGGGGAGCGCATGTACCGAACCGGGGACCTGATGTCCTGGCGACGGGACGGAAGCCTGACCTTTTACGGTCGGGCCGACGACCAGGTCAAGGTCCGCGGGTATCGCATCGAACCGGGCGAGGTGGCCGCCGCGGTGGCCGAACACCCGGATGTCGCCCGCGCGGTCGCCGTGGTCCGCGACGACACGCCGGCCGGCCCGCGGATCGTGGCCTACGCGGTGCCGGCGGGCGAGGCCGCGCTCGATCCCGCCGCCCTGCGCGAGCACGTCGAGCGGTTCCTGCCGGCGTACATGGTGCCCGCCGCCTTCGTGGAGGTCGCCGAGTTCCCGCTCACGCCCGGCGGCAAGCTCGACCGGGCCGCGCTGCCTGCGCCGCAGGAGGCGCCCGCGACCCCGGGCCGGGCGCCGCGCAACCCGGCCGAGGCCGCCCTCGTCGCGTGCTTCGCGAAGGCGCTCAACCTGTCCGCGGTGGACATCGACGGCGACTTCTTCAAGCTCGGCGGCAACAGCATGCTCACCATCGTGCTGATCCGCGAGGCCCGCCGGGCGGGACTGTCGATCTCACCACGGGACCTGATCGACCACCCCACGATCGAGGCCCTCGCCGCGGTGGCCGAAACCAACCGGCTGAACCGCGCGAACGCGCACCAGAGGAGCCAGGCGTGAACACCCGACCCATGATCTCCCCCGACGACATCGACGACATCGACCTGGCCGACGCGCGGCTGCACGCCGAGTACGACCTGCGTGAGGTGTGGCGCCACCTGCGCGCGCACCGGCCGATCCACTGGCACACCCCGCGCGAGTCACGCCCCGGCTTTTGGGTCGTGAGCCGCTATGCCGACGCGATGACCGTCTATCGCGGCAAGGACCACTTCACCACCGAGGGCGGCAACGCGCTGGCCACGATCCTCACCGGCGGCGACTCGGCGTCGGGCACCATGCTGGCGGTGACCGACGGCAAGCGGCACGCGCAGATCCGCAACATCCTGATGCGGGCCTTCTCTCCCCGGATGTTGGAGGAGATCAAGCAGGCACTGCGGGTGACGGTGGATCAGCTGCTGGTCGAGGCGATCCGCAAGGGCACCTGCGACTTCGCCCACGACGTGTCGGGGAACGTACCGCTGGGCGCCATCTGCGACCTGCTCGCGATTCCCCGGGAGGACCGGCGGCAGTTGCTCGACCTGACCTCGCACGCGTGGAGTTCCGACTACGCCGACGCCCCTTACCAGGACAGTTGGACGGCGAAGAACGAGATCCTGCTGTATTTCTCCGACCTGGCCGAGACCCGCCGGGACAGCAGGCACGACGACGTGGTGAGCCTGCTGGCCGGCAGCCGGATCGACGGGGAACACCTGTCCGACGCCGAGCTGATGGCCAACTGCTACGGCCTGATGATCGGCGGCGACGAGACCGGCCGGCACGCCATCACCGGAGGGCTGCTCGCCCTCGTCGAGAACCCCGACCAGTGGGCGGCCCTGAAGAAGGGCGAAGTGGACATGTCCACGGCGGTGGAGGAGGTGTTGCGCTGGACCCACCCGTCGCTGCACGGCGGCCGTACGGTCACCTCCGACGTGACCGTCGACGGCCATCGTTTCGCCGCCGGCGACGCGGTCAGCGTGTGGATCTCCTCGGCCAACTTCGACGGTGAGGTCTTCGCCGATCCGGACCGCTTCGACCTCAACCGCTCCCCCAACAAACACCTGACCTTCGCGTACGGCTCGCACTTCTGCCTCGGCCACTACCTGGCGCGGCTGGAGGTCGAGGCCGTGCTCGACGGACTGCGGCGCCTGGTGGCCGACATCGAGCCGCTCGGGCCGCCGCAGCCGATCTACTCCAGCATCCTCTCCGGCATGCAGTCCCTGCCGGTACGTCTGATCCCGGAACCGCACGCAATCGCCGCGGCCTGACCCATCTCGAAACGGAGACCAGCCATGAACACAACCGATCGGGAGTCCACGGACGTGGACGTCGTCGTGGTCGGCGGTGGGCCGGGCGGCTCGACCGTCGCCTCGTTCGTCGCGATGCAGGGCGGCCGGGTACTGCTGCTGGAGAAGGAGAGCTTCCCCCGGTATCAGATCGGCGAGTCGCTGCTGCCGTCGACCACGGAGTGGATCTGCGGACTGCTCGGCGTGGCCGACGAGGTGGAGGCGGCCGGCTTCCAGACCAAGACGGGCGGCACCTTCCTGTGGGGCGCCAGTCCCGAGCCGTGGTCGTTCACCTTCGCGACCGACACCCACCGCGGTCGCCACGCGTTCCAAGTCGAGCGGATGAAGTTCGACAAGATTCTGCTGGACAACGCCCGCCGGGTCGGCGTGGACGTGCGCGAGCGGTGTTCCGTGCGCGACGTCCTCGGCGATTCGGAGCGGGTGCGCGGCGTGCGATACACCGACGCCGACGGGGTGGAGCACGAGGTCACCGCGAAGTTCGTCGTCGACGCCTCCGGCAACACCAGCCGGATCCGCCGGCATGTCGGCGGTACCCGCGAACTCGCCGAGTACTTCCGCAACATCGCCGTGTTCGGGTACTTCGAGGGCGGCAAGCGCATGGACCCGCCCCGGCGGGGGAACATCCTGTGCGCGGCGTTCGGCGGCGGCTGGTTCTGGTACATCCCGCTGACCGACGAGCTGACGAGCGTGGGTGCGGTGGTCCCGGCCGAGATGGCCGACAAGATCCAGCAGGACCGCGAGGGCGCGCTCGACCGGTTCATCGCCGAGTCGCCGATGATCAGCGACTTCCTCGGCGACGCGCGCCGGGTGACCGAGGGTCCGTACGGACAGGTGCGGGTGCGCAAGGACTACTCCTACAGCAACACCCGCTTCTGGCGGCCCGGCATGGCACTGGTCGGCGACGCCGCCTGCTTCGTGGACCCGCTGTTCTCCACCGGCGTCTACCTGGCCACCTACAGCGGCCTGCTGGCGGCCCGCTCGATCAACAGCGTGCTCGCGGGCCGGCTCGACGAGCAACGCGCGTTCGCCGAGGCTGAGTTCCGCCACCGCCGCGAATACGAGCTGTACTACGAGTTCCTCAAGGCGGTCTACGACACGCACCAGGACGAGACGTCGTACTTCTGGACCGCGAAGAAGCTGACCGGCGCCGCGGCCTCCGAGGCCGACGCGTTCAGCTACCTCACCGCGGGCCTGGGCGCCGGCGAGTACACGCCGCTGGACGGTGGGTCCGCGACCCCGGCGCCGCGCACGCGGGGGCGCGGGCCCGACGAGGACGCCGGGATGCGGGCGTTCTGGGAGGGTCGGACCCAGGAGTTCACCACCGAGAACCACCCGGATCCCAACCACCTGCGGCTGGAGGGCGACAACCACCGGCGGTTGCTCGACACCATCGCCGCCGGGTGGCGGGACCGACCCGACCGGCTGACCGTGTCGACGGACGGCATGTACTGGGAGGAGCCCGCGCCGGCGCCCGCGCTCAGCGAGCCCGCAGCCGAGGCCGGATGACCTCGGCGAACCGGGCCAGCGGCTCCGGCTGAGTCATCTCCCGGTGCTCGCACCCGATGTCGTGCACCTCGATCGGCCCGGTGACCCAGGGCCGCCAGACCTCTCGGTTCGCCGAGTCGGTCCGGCGGCCCTTCGTCGCGCGAAACAGCAGCAGGTCACCGTCGAACACCGCCGCGGGCGGTCGGCGGATCAGCCGGGCGTTGTTGAGGAAGACGTCCACGACGGCGTGCCGGCTCGCCGCGTCGAGCGCGGACAACGGGCCGCCCTCGACGCCGAGGGCCGCCACCGCCCGGGCCCGGTCCGGCGGCGCGTGCGCCGGGTCCGGAGCGCCGCCGACGAAGTCCACCAGCTCGGCGAGCAGTTCCGGCTCCGACGGCTCCGACGGCACGCGGCCGTTCGCCGGACCGACGCCCGGGAAGCTGTCGAGCACGGCCAACAGCGCGACGGCCTCGCCGCGCGCCTGCAGCATGGTCGCAAGGGTGTGTGCGACGTGCCCGCCGAAGGACCAACCCATCAGGTGGTACGGGCCGTTCGGCTGCACCTTCAGGATCTGTTCCAGGTAGTCGGCGGCCATCTCCGCCACGGTCGCCGGCAGCGCCTCGCGACCGTCCAGGCCGCGTGCCTGGAGGCCGTGCACGGGCTGGTCGTTGCCGAGGCTGTGCAACAATCCGGCGTAGCACCAGCTCAGCCCGATGCCCGGATGCACGCAGAACAGCGGTGCCCGCTCGCCCCGGGTGCGCAGCGGCAGCAGTACGCCCAGCGCGTCGCGCCGGCCGCCCTCGCCGAGCCGCCTGGCCAACGCGGCCACGGTCGGCGCCTCGTACACGTCCCGCACCGACGGCTCGGCGCCCAGGACGTCGCGCACCCGCTCGACGAGGTGCGCCGCGAGGAGCGAGTGGCCGCCGAGATCCAGGAACGAGTCGTCGATGCCCACCGACGGCAGCACCAGCGCCTCGGCGAAGAGCCGGCACAGCACCTCCTCGCGAGGTGTGCGGGGGCCACGGCCGGCCGGGTTCGGCTCGACGCGCGGGGCCGGCAGCGCCCGCCGGTCGGGTTCGCCGTCGGCGGTCCACGGCAGTTCGTCGAGTACGACCACCGCGGTCGGCACGGGCCGCTCGCGCAGGGTTCCGCCCAGATACGCGGCGCCGGCCAGGTACGCCCGCAGCGCTCCCGGATCGATCCGACGGTCCGGCGCCGGGACGGCGTAGCCGACCAGCCGGCCGTCGGTGAACGTGACGGCGGCGCGGGCCACGTCGGGATGCTCGGCCAGGATCGGCCCCAACTCCGCCAGGTCGGCGGGATCGATCGCATCGGGCGGGGTGTCCTCGGCGCCGGCCGGCTCGCCCAGGGCCAACCGGGCCGCCAGGCCGGCCACGGTGGGCGACTCGAACACATGCCGCACCGACAGTTCGACGCCGAGCACCTCACGCACCCGGCCGAGCAGTCGGGTGGCCAGCAACGAGTGGCCGCCGAGGTCGAAGAAGTCGTCGTCGACCCCGACCGCCTCGACCCCCAGCACCTCGGCGACCAGTTCGCACAGGGTCTGCTCGGTCGGCGAGCCGGGCCGCCGTCCGCCGCCCGCGCCGGTGGTCTCGGGCGCCGGCAGTGCGCCGCGGTCGAGCTTGCCGTTGCCGGTCAGCGGCAGCGCGGCGAGCACCACCACGGCCGCCGGCACCATGTGTTGCGGCAGTCGGGCGGCGAGCGAGCGGCGCAGCGCCACCGGTTCGACGGTGCGCCCGGGCTCGGGGACGACGTACGCGACGAGCCTGCGGTCACCGGGCCGGTCCTCGCGCAGGATCACCACCGCGACGCCGACCTCGGGCTGTTCCGCGACGGCCGCCTCCACCTCGGCGGGTTCGACCCGAAACCCCCGCACCTTCACCTGGTCGTCCGCGCGGCCCAGGAACCGCAGGGTGCCGTCGTCGTACCGGCGCGCTAGGTCCCCGGTGCGGTACATGCGCGAGCCGGGCGGCCCGAACGGGTTCGCCACGAACCGCGCGGCGGTCGGCCCCGGCCGGTCCCGGTAGCCGCGGGCGACTCCGGGCCCCGCGAGGTACAGCTCGCCGGGCACCGCGATCGGCGCCGAGGACAGGCCCGGCGAGAGCACATGTGCCTGCGCGCCGCGAATCGGCGTCCCGATCGGCGGTGCCTGGTCGCCGTGCAGCGCGGCGCTCGCGGTGGCGCACACGCTGTACTCGGTGGGCCCGTAGGCGTTGACGAGGGTGCGTCCCGGCGACCACTCGGCCACCAGCGTGCCGGAGACCGCCTCCCCGGCGACGACCACCGTGGTGCCCGGGGGGATCGTGTCGGTGGGGATGCTCGCGAGCACCGCCGGGGTCAACGTCACGTGGGTCACCGGTGGTCGGCCGGCCAGGGCTTCGGCGATGGCGTCGATGCGCGGGCGCCCGGGTTCGGGCAGGACGAGCGCCGCGCCCGAGGTCAGCGCCTGGCACAGTTCCCAGAACATCGCGTCGAAACCCATCGACGCCGCCTGGAGCACCCGACTGCCGGGGCCGACGCCCAACGTCTCGCGCTGCCATCGGGCCAGGCTCGGCACACCGGCGTGGGTGACGAGCACACCCTTGGGCGTGCCGGTCGAGCCCGAGGTGTGGATCAGGTAGGCGGGGTGCGCCGGGCACAGCGGCCGGCTGCGCTCGGTGTCGGCCGGCTCGTGGTCGGGCAGGGCCGCCCAGCGGCGCGCGATGTGCGCGTCGTCGAGCACGAGAGTGGATGCGGCCGAGCCGTCCAAAAGCGCGGCGTGGTGCTCGCGGTCGGTCAGCACCAGGTGCGGCACGGCGTCCGCGAGCAGGAACCGCAGGCGCTCGACCGGGTGTTCGACGTCCAGGGGCACAAAGGCGCCGCCGGCCTTGAGGATCGCGAGCAGTGCCACGATCAGCTCCACCGAGGGTGGCAGGGCCACCGCCACCAGCCGCTCCGGGCCGACCCCGCGGCGCATCAGGTGGCGGGCCAGCCGATTGGCGCGGCCGTGCAACTCCCGGTAGGTGACCGTCTCCGTACCGCAGTGCACGGCCGGGGCGTCGGCGTGCGCCCACGGCGCCAGCAACTCGGGCACCGTGGCGGTCGGGGTGTCGTCGTCCACCGGCCCGGAGGCCAGGGCCCGCAGCCGATCGCGTTCGGCGGGCGTGGTCAACTCCAGTCCCACGACCGGTAGTGCCGGCTCGGCATCGATCACTTGGCGCAACACCCGGAACAGCCGGTCGCCGTGCGCGGCCAACTCCGGGCGCCCGTACAGCGCCGGGTTGGCATCGAAGTTCAGCTCGTATCCCTCGCCGTCGCCGAGATCCTCGGCCGCCACGGCGAAGTCGCCCACGGGCCCGTTGGTCAGGCTGTGTACGCGCCAGGTCCGCCCGCCGGAACGCAGACCGCGCGGGAAGGACGTCACGTTGACCACCAGGCCGAACAACTCCCGGTCACCGGTGCCGCGTTGCAGGGCTCGGCTCAGTTCGCCGCTGCCGTGCCGCTGGTAGCGCAGCGCCTCCAGCAGGCGCTCGGCCGCCTGTGCGCGCAGCTCGGCCACCGTCGTCGCGGGGGTGACCGTCATGCGCAACGGCACCGCCTGGGCCAACATTCCGGGAATCCGCCGCAGGTGCCGACTGTCCCGCCCGCCGACGGCGAGCCCGACCACGACGTCCGACGCGCCGGTGATCCGGTGCAGGTAGGCCGCCGCGGCGGCGACCAGGTGGGCCGGCGCGCCCGACGCCGGCGGCCGGTTCGGCGCCGCGGTGCCGCGCAGCGCGGCGGGCGAGAGCAGCCGGGTCTCGCGCAGGAAGTCGGTGGGCAGCGCGGTGGGGGGTTCGCCGAGTCGGACCGGCTCAGGGGCGTCGCGCATGCGCTCCAGCCAGAAGTCCCGACACCGCCCGAACGCCGCCGAGGCGCGGAACTCCCCTTCGTCGTGGAGCAGTTCGGCGAGGGTGCCGAAGCCGCACGGCGGTATCGGGGCGCCGTCGTGCAGCGCCGGATACACCTCGGCGACACGACGCACCAGCAGCCCGACGCTGTACGCGTCGAGCAGGAGGTGGTGGTTGGCCAGATACCACAGGAACCGGTCGGGACCCTCGCGAAACAGCGCGAACGAGAACAACGGCGCCCGCTCGATCACGCGCGGCTCGCGCAGGTCGGCGCGCATCCGCTCCAGGGCCGTGGCGCGCGGATCGGGCGCGGCGCCGATGTCGAGATACGGCAGCGACCAGTCCGGCTGCGCGCCGACGATCTGGCGCGGCTCGCCGTCGACCTCGACGAACCGCAGCCGCAGCGCGTCGATCTCGTCGACCACGTGCCGCAGCGCGGATTCGAACACCTCGGGCCGGACCGGGCCGAGGATCTCGACGTAGCCGCCGATGGTGTAGACGGGGTTCGCGGGGGCCGACTGTTGTGCGAGCCAGATTTCCCGCTGCGCCGCGGTGAGGGGCAGTGTCGCGGCCGTGGCACCCGGTTCCATCTCGCTCCGTTTCCTGTTCTTTCGGTTCCCTGGGGTTGCGGTCAGATGGTGATTCCGCCGTCGATCTCGAAGACGGACGCGGTGATGTACGCGGCGCGGTCGGAGGCGAGGTAGCCGATGAGGTCCGCGACCTCCTCGGCGCGGCCGAATCGGCCCAGCGGTACCGCGTCGAGCAGCTTCTTGCGCGCGCGTTCGGGCATCGCCCGGATCATGTCGGTGTCGACGAGTCCCGGTGCCACCGTGTTCACCCGGATCCCGAACCGGCCCACCTCCTTGGCCAGCGCCTTGGAGAAGCCGATGATGCCCGCCTTGGACGCGGAGTAGTTCGTCTGCGAGGGATTGCCGTGCACCCCGGCGACCGACGACAGCGTGACCACGCTGCCCCGTCGCCGCTTCATCATCGCGAACACCGCGGCCCGGCAGACCTCGAACACGCCGGTGAGGTTGGTCTCCAGGACGCTGTGCCACTCCTGGTCGGACATCAGCACGAGCGGTTGGTCGCGGGTCACGCCGGCGCACGTGACCGCCACCTCGACCGGCCCGAGGCGCGCCTCGGTCTCGGCCAGCCAGGCCCGGACCGCGTCCCCGTCCGCCACGTCGACCGGTACGGCCAGGCAGCGCGCGCCCGCCTCCTCGACCAGCGACTCGACTTCATGCGCCGCGGCCGCGTCGGAGCGGTAGCAAAAGCTGGTGTCGAAGCCCTCCCGGGCCAGGCGCAGCACGGTGGCGCGGCCGATCCCGCGCGAGCCACCGCTGACCAGCGCCACCCGGCGATCGTCGTCCGGCATCGTCTTTCCCCTCAGGCTCGTGGCCGGCGGGCGGCCGAGTGATGCTCGCCCAGCCGCAGCAGCGCGCAGGCGACGGTGCCGTCGCGGTCGACGGAGCTGACCAGCGCCGCCCGCCCGGCGGCCGCGGGCAGCCGGTCCGATGCGCTGAGCACGGACACGAGTTGGAAGGCGGCGGAGGCCGCGCCGGTGTCGCCGAACGGCAGGCGTGGCAGCCGGTCGAGCGCGTTCGGGGCGAACAGCCGTGTCAGGGCCGCCCATTCCCGCTCGCCCGCGGGCCCCGGCGGCCGGCTCGGCGACACCGCCCAGACCTCGTCCGCGGCCACTCCCGCCGAGGCCAGCACCTCCACCGCCACCTGCCGAATCGTGTCGGCCGGATCGTCACCGCGGTGGACCCGGCTGCGTACCGACAACACTTCGGCGAGCACGGGAGCGCCGGCCGCGCCGTCGCCCAGGATCACCGCGCACCCCTCGCCGAGCGGCATCGGATCGGCGTCGTCCGCCCGGGCGTGGTGTTCCAGCCAGGAGCGGGTCACCGAATACTCCTCCGCCGCGCCGCACACCACGCGCCGCGCCCGACCGCAGGCCAGCAGTCGCCGCTGGTAGCTCAGGGCCAGCAGGCCGGCCGCGCGCCCGCCGGCGATGGTGGCGTTGGGTCCGCGCAGCCCGTAGCGGATCGCGCATTGCCCGGCGGCGCAGTTCATCACGGTGTTGGGAGTGCGTGCGGGGTCGACGTGATATGGGCGCGCGCCCTGGAACGATTCGCGGGTGAAGTCGGTCATGCTCTGCACGCTGCCGGTGGCGGTGCCGAGCACGAGTCCGGTCTGCTCCGGCGCGTCCGGTGCCGGGTCGGGGTCGGCCTTTGCCAGCAGCCGTCCGACGGCGACCGCGGCCAGCGCGGTGACCCGGTCCATGGACCGGGTCTTGCCGCGGAGCGCTTCCCGCGGCGAGAAGTCGGGCACCAGACAGGCCCGCGAGCCCGGTGCCGGCGGGGGTGTGGGGGTCGGCGCGGCGGCGGGCCGGGCACCGGACCACAGGCCCTCGGTGAAGGCGTCCCGACCCACGCCGAACGGTGATACGGCGTCCCACGCCGTGATGGCGATGCCCATGCGACGATTCCTCACTGGTATCTGCCGAGGACCACCACGGCGTTGTTGCCGCCGAAGGCCATCCCGTTGTTCTGTACGATCCGCAGGTCCGCCTCGACCGACGTGTTGGGAACGCAGTCGATCGCGCATTCGGGGTCGGTGCGTTCGTGGTTGATGGTGGGCGGGATGAAGCCGTGGGTGATCGCCAGCGCGCATCCGATGGCGCCCAGCGCGCTGGCCGCGCCCATGGAGTGCCCCAGCATCGACTTCAATGCCACGGTGCGGGGCGGGTGTTCGCCGTACACCTCGCGGATGGCCATGCTCTCGGTGACGTCATTGGGTATCGTGCCGGTGCCGTGCGCCGAGATCAGGTCGACCTGGTCGGGGGTGACGCCGGCGTCGCGCAGCGCCAGGTCGATGCAGCGGGCGACGCCCGCCTGGTTCGGCGCGACCGGGTGGAAGGCGTCGCAGCTGAGCCCGAATCCGAGGATCTCCGCGTAGATCCGGGCCCCGCGACGCAGTGCCGAGCCCAGTTCCTCCAAGACCAGCACCCCGGCGCCCTCGCCGGTGAGGATCCCCTTGCGGTCCACGTCGAACGGTTGGCACCGGTCGGGCGCGATCGTGCCCAGGCGGTAGAAGCCGGCGAACGTCTTGCGGCACATGGCGTCCGCGCCGCCGCACAGGGCCACGTCCACCTCTCCGGAGCGGATCGCGTCCAGGCCGGTTCCGATCGCGTAGTTGCCCGCAGAGCAGGCGGTGGCCACGGTGGACGCCTCCGCGCGGTTGAGGGCGAGTTCCTGGGCGACGGCGGTGGAGAGCCGGATCGCGGACACCCGCCGCACCGTGACCGGGTCGTACTTCTCGGGTCCGTCGGCGAGTTCGCTCTCCACGAGCCGGTCCAGGTCGTACGCCTCGCCGTCGGTGGTACCGATCGCGACCAGGACGGGTTCGTCCCGCAACCGGTCGAGCGGCAGGCCCGCGTCCTCGACGGCCATCCGGGCGGCCGCGACCGAGAACCCGGTCGCCTTGCCCAGCGTGTCGACGTCCAGGTTCCGGATCCATTCGGCCGGGTCGAACCCGACCACCTCGCACCCGTTGCGGTGCTCGAAGCCGTCGGTGTCGAACACGGTGATCGGTCGGACCCCGCTGCGCCCCTCCCGCAGTGCCCGGGCGAATTCGTCGGCGCCGATGCCGATGCTGGACAGCACCCCGACGCCGGTGACGACCACGCGCCGCCGCCCGGCGGGCGGGTGGTCCGCCGCTGCTCCTGTTGCCATGTGCGCCCCCTCGGCCGGCCGGTCGCTACCAGCCCGGCGTCGCGTCGAGTACCTCGTACACACCGCGCAGGTTGACCATGCGCGGTACTTCGGACTGGGCGATCACCACGTCGAATCGCTTCTCCAGTCCGGCGAGGATCTCGATCAGATTCAGCGAGTCGGCCTCGTGGTCGTCGACGAATCTGCTCGTTTCGGTGACCTCGGACCGCTCCAGCTCCAACAGTTCGCAGACGAGGTCCGCGACTTGGCCCCGGCGTTCGTCGTCCATGTGTGCCCCTCTTCCGTCCCGACCCCCGATGCGGGCGGGTTTGCCGTCATCGCGCCGTACCGGTGCCCGGTACGGCGCTCGTCGTGGGTTGCCGCCCCAGGTGTACGGGCAGGTCCACCAGGCCGTGCATGACCACGCTCGGGCGCCGGCGCAGTTCGCCGACGGGGACCGCGAGCGTGATGTCGGGGAAACGTTCGACCAGTCGGCCGAGGGCGACCTGCGCCTCCATGCGGGCCAGCGCGGCTCCCAGGCAGAAGTGCATGCCGTGCCCGAAGCTGAGGTGGCCGGTGATCCGCCGTTCGATGTCGAAGGCGTCCGGGTCCGGGATGCGCTCGTCGTGGTTGGCCGCGCCCAGCGCCAGCAGCACGAGGTCGTTCGTCGCGATCGGGGAGCCGTGGATGCTCATCGGTTCCGCCGCGTATCGCCAGGTGGTGACCGGGGCCGGCGAGTCGTAGCGCAGCGTTTCCTCCACCGCCGCGTCCACCAGTTCCGGCCGCTCGCGCAGTCGCGCGAACTGGTCCGGGTGCTCCAGGAGTGCCAGCAGCGCGCTGCCGAGCAGGTTCACCGTCGTCTCGTGGCCTGCGATCAGCAACAGGCAGGCCATCGACACCAGTTCCAGCGGGGTGAGCCGGTCGCCGGTGTCGCTGGCCTCGACCAGGTCGGAGAGCAGGTCGTCGCCCGGCGCGGAGCGTTTGGCGGCCATCGTCTGCGCGAGGTAGCCGCCCATGGCGGTGGTGGCCCGGCGCAGTTGGTCGCGCGAGGAGGAGCCCACGACGACGGTCGACCAGGCGCGGAAGGAGCGTTGGTCGGCGCGCGGAATGCCGAGCAGTTCGCAGATGACGGTGAGCGGCAGCGGGAAGGCGAAGGCGTCGATGAAGTCGACGCTCCCGTCCGCGGCCCGCACGACCATGGCGTCCAGCAGTTCGTCGGTGAGCTGCCGGACGAGCGGTCGCAAACGTTCGATGCGGCGTGCGCTGAAGCCCTGGGCCACCAGTTTGCGCAGCCTGGTGTGCTCGGGCGGGTCGCTGTTGAGCATGTCGGTGGCGACCATCTCGCCCACATGCGATCCGTCGAGCCCGGGCGGTGTGGCCCGGTCGATGATCGCCCGCAGCCGGGCCGAGTCCTTGCACAGGCGCCGGTCGGCGAGCGCGGCGGAGACCTCCGCGTGGCCCGTGACGACCCACACCAAAATGCCGCTCGGAGTATTCGCGCGATGTATCGGACCCACCCGGCGCAGCTCGGCGAATACGCGGTAGGGATCCTGCATATAACGGTCGCTGAATAGCCCGTGCTCGTGCACCGATTCGATCGTCACGACGCCCTCCTTTCCTCCGGTGCCGTCTTCGGGTTGCCGTCTTCGAGTTGCCGCCGAATTACGCGTCTCATCGCTCGGGTTCGGTTTTCCCCGGGGAGTGAAAACGGCCGGACAATGGCGTGTCCTGCGGTGATGGGGATCGACCGTACGGGACGGTATCGACATTGACAATGTCCACGGTCGGACGGATGCCGACCGGTCGCGGATCCGCTCGAAAGCCCAGGCGTCCCAGCAGCGGTCCGGTCATGAGCGTGGTCACCAGAGCCATGATCACCATGGCGGTGAACATGCGTGTGTCAAGTACGCCCAGCCCGAGACCCACGTTCAGGATGACCAGTTCGGTGAGTCCGCGGGCGTTCAGCAGCACGCCGAACGTGAGCGCCTCGTGCCCCGACGCGCCGGACAGCCGGGCGGCGACGGCCGCTCCCACGAACTTGCCCACGCACGCCACCAAAACGACGGCCACGACCATCACGAGGCCGCGCCGGCCGAGGCTGCCGAGGTCCACCGACAGGCCGGTGACGGCAAAGAAGACCGGCAGCAGGAACAGGCCGGTCTGGTCGATGCGTTCGGCAACCTCGGGAGCCCGCTCCTCGACCTCGCGGCGCGGTACGACCACGCCGAAGGCGAAGGCGCCGAAGACGGCGTGCAGCCCGATCACGTTGCCGGCCCAGGCGGACAGCAGCACGCCGGTGACCAGCACGGCGTGCAGGAGCGCGCCGCCGGCCGAACCGCGCCCGGAGGCCGTCAGCCGGCGCAGTCCGGGGCGCACGATGTAGCCGAGGACCAGCAGGAACAGCGCCGTCTCCAGTGCCATTCGGATCAGCGGCCAGGACCCGCCGGCGGTCGCGATCATGACGATCACGGCCAGCACGCACCACGCGAGGAAGTCCTGGATGGCAGCGCAGGCGAGCGACATCGCGCCGATGCGGCTGTGCTGCATACCCCGTTCCTCGATGATCCTGGCGAGCACGGGGAAGGCGGTGATGGACATCGCCGCGCCGAGGAACAGGGCCGGCGCGAGCATGCCGTCGGTATCGAGCCGGGACTTGTCGTACCAGGGGTAGAGCAACACCGCCAGCCCGGTTCCCAGCAGGAACGGCAGCGTCACGGAGGCGAGCGACACCGCGGTGACCCGGCGTCCGGTCCCGCGCAGGTGCGCGGCATCCAGCCGATGGCCGATGCCGAACATGAAGAGCACCAGGCCCAGTTGCGACAGCGCCTGGAGGAGCGGCCGGGTGTCCGCCGGGAACAGCGCGTCGGTGGGATCGCCCGGGAGCAGGCCCAACACGCTCGGCCCCAGGGCGAGCCCCGCGACGATCTCGCCGACCACCGCCGGTTGTCCGACGCGGCCGGCCAGTCGGCCGAAGACGAAGGCCGCGGCGAGGATCAGGGCGAGCCCCGCGAACATGGTCCCGGTGATCGCGTCGGCGGAACGGGCGGCAAGGAAATGGGGTTCGGACAAGGTCGGCTCTCCCCCGGTTCTGAATCCACTGAACGACAGGAACGACGATTCGCCTCCGACACGGGTTGACTGCGGCCGGGAATGTCCGGCGTGGCGAATCCCGAGGCTCGTACCTCGTACCTCATACCTCGTATCGCGCACTTCTCGACCGGCCATGCGGGAGAAACGCCGTCGATATCGGGTCGTCGAGCGCCACCGCATCAACGTAGAGCGGTCGACGGGCCCTTTCAAGGACCCGGAATTCACCGCGTGACGCGATTTCACCGTCCTGCCGACAGGACAACATCGCACTCGCCCCGACCCGGGCCCTGCGGTAATGGGCCGCGGCGGACCGGTTGACCGTCGACCCAGATCGTTGTACAACTATAATGGTTGTAGACCAGTAACGATTGATGGGGTGGTACATGTCGTCGCCCACCGGGATCGGCCGCCGCGAGAAGCTTCTCGTCCTGTCGACCTGTTGCCTGAGCCTGTTCATCGTCGGGCTCGACAACACCATCCTGAACGTGGCGCTGCCGTCGATCCGGGGCGATCTGCACGCCTCGGTGTCGCAGCTCCAATGGACCATCGACGCCTACACGTTGGTGCTGGCCGCGCTGCTCATGGTGGCCGGCTCGACGGCCGATCGCATCGGCCGGCGTCGGGTGTTCCAGACCGGACTGGTGGTGTTCGCCGTGGGCTCGGCGTTGTGCGCCGTGGCGCCGGGGCTCGGGTGGTTGATCGCGTTCCGCGTGGTGCAGGCGGTCGGCGGGTCGATGCTCAACCCGGTCGCGATGTCGATCATCACCAACACCTTCACCGAACCCCGCGAACGGGCCCGCGCAATCGGCGCGTGGAGCGCGGTGATCGGCGTCGCCATGGCGCTCGGGCCGATCGTGGGCGGTGCGCTGGTCGACTCGGCCGGCTGGCGGTCGGTGTTCTGGATGAACCTGCCGGTCGCGCTCGTCGCCATCGTGCTCACCGCGCTGTACGTGCCCGAGTCCAGGGCCGCGCGTCCTCGGCGGGCGGATCCGGTCGGTCAGGTGCTGGTGTTCGCCTTCCTGCTGTCGCTCACCTACACGATCATCGAGGGCCGCGCCCAGGGGTGGACCTCGCCGCTCATCCTCGGCCTGTTCGCCCTCGCCGCCGGCTGCCTGGCGGGTCTGGTGTACCGCTCACCGCGGCGCGTGGAACCGCTGATCGATCTGCGCTTCTTCCGCAGCGTGCCGTTCGCGGGGGCGACGGTGACGGCCGTGTGCACGTTCGCCGCGATGTCCGGATTCCTGTTCCTGAACACGCTCTACCTCCAGGACGCACGCGGCTGGTCGCCGACCGAGGCGGGTCTGCGTACGCTGCCGATGGCGGTGATGACGGTCGTGTTCGCGCCGATCTCCGGGCGGCTGGTCGCGCGGGTCGGCCCGCGCATACCGCTGGTCGGGGCCGGTGTCGCCATGGCGGCGGGCGCGGCGTTGCTGGTCGGACTGGCCGAGGACACCTCGACCCTGCGCATGGTCGCCGCGTACGCCGTCTTCGGCGTCGGCTTCGGGCTGGTCAACGCGCCGATCACCAATACCGCCGTGTCCGGAATGCCGCGTGCCCAGGCGGGCGTCGCCTCCGCGATCGCCTCGACCAGCCGCCAGTTCGGCCAGTGCCTCGGGGTCGCGGTGGTGGGCACCACGATCGCCTCCGTGCCGGGCACACCCGGCGGCGCCGACCTGGCCGCCGCGACCCACACCGGGTGGTGGATCGTGCTGGGCTGCGCGGGCGCCGTCGCCGTCCTCGGTATGCTCACCACGGGCCGCCGGGCCCTGCGCACGGCCGAGCGTACGGGCGCGGAACTCATGCCCGCGGCGCCGCCCGCCGGCACGCAGGAAACGACGGACGTGAGGCAATGAGCGTATCCCCCGCGCACGACGCGACGAGCGACGCCCCTTCGGATGCCGCCGGGCGAATCTGGCGGGGGATGCGCGTGCTCGTCGTGGAGCGGCACGACCGCCGCCGCGCGGTGACCGAGGCGACCGGGCTGAGCTTCGTCCGGGTCAAGGCGCTGCGGCGGATCGCCGCCGGTCCGATGTCGATGCGCGAACTGGCCGGCCGGCTCGCCACCGACAAGCCGTACACGACGCTGGTCGTCGACGACCTCGAACGGCGCGGCCTGATCGAACGCACCGTGCACCCCACCGACCGCAGGCAACGCATGCTGGCGGCGACCCCGGAGGGCCGACGCCTCGCCCGAATCGCGCGCGACATCCTGGACGAGCCCCCGGCGACGCTGCGCGACCTGCCCGCGGCCGACCTGGCGGTGCTGGACCGGGTGATCACGGCGCTGATCGACGCGGACGAGCCGGCGCGGTAGGGACGCCCCCGCGGCGTGTCGGCCGACTTCCCGAAGCCCAAGTCGTATGCACACACCCGGAGTACCTCCGTTTTCGGCGTGCGGGCGCGTTTCGGTATGGCGGGGCGAAGGGTGGGTAGGAACCCGGGCATTGTCGGGACCGATCGGGGAGAGCGCATGACGGCATTACCGCGCCGAATACGGCGTCCCCTGCCGCGGAGCGGCGGCATCCTCGACGGTCGATACCGCTTGGGGCAACTGCTGGGCGCGGGCGGCACCGCCGATGTCTTCCGGGCCGTCGACCTGCGGCTGCGGCGCGAGGTCGCGGTCAAGATCTTCCGGCCCGGCGTGCCCGCGGTGACGGCGGAACGGTTCTGCCAGGAGGCGGTGTTGCTGGGCCGGTTGACCCATCCGGCCCTGGTCACGGTGCACGACGTCGGTTGGCACGAGAGTTGCACGTATGTGGTGATGCGCCTGATCCGGGGCGTCACCCTGCGGCAGCACATCGTGGACGGTCCCCTGACGGCCGACCGGGTGGCGAGGATCGGCGCGCGGCTGGCCTCGGCGTTGGCGCACGTACACGCGGCCGGCATCGTGCATCGGGACGTGAAGCCGTCCAACGTGCTGATCGGCCCCGGCGACACCCCGTACCTGGCGGACTTCGGCATCTCGCGTCTCGTCGACGAGCCCACTCGCTCCTCACCCGGCACGATCGTCGGCACCGTCTCCTACCTCGCACCCGAGCAGATCCTCGGGCACGGCTCGGGCCCCGCGTGCGACGTCCATGCCCTGGGCCTGGTCCTGTTGGAGGCACTGAAGGGCGAACGCGAATATCCGGGATCCTCGCTCGACGCCGCCCTGGCCCGCTCGCGGCGATCGCCGCACATCCCGTCCCACGTGCCGAGCGAACTGGCCGCCACGATCGAGGCGATGACACGTGTCGACCCGGCCACCAGGCCCGACGCCGCCGAGTGCGCCCGCCTGCTCGACGCGGCCGCGGCATCGTGCGCGCCCGCGTCGGGTCCGCCGGTCGTCGCGACCGGCAATGCGACCCTCACCACGTCGGATACGCGGGTACTGGGCCGGAGACGACGTCACCTGCCGACCGTGGGCCTGGTCGCCGGCATCATCCTGGGCGCATCCGGTGCGACCCTGGCGGTCCTCCACCACCAAGCCGGCCCGGACGCGGACGACAGCCGCCCCGCACCGACCACCGCCCCCCTCCCACCGCTCACCCAGCCCACGACCCCACCCGTCGTACCGCCGTCCACCACGTCCGCCCCACCGCCCTCGGCACCCCCCACACGCGCGACCGCTCCCCCTCCACCGCCGGCCACGACCGTCACCGTCGCCGTTACCGTCGACGCCCAAGTCCCCTCGTCCGCCACCGACGCCCCACCCCAGGACAAGGAGCCGAAAGGCGACACCAAGCCCAAGGGAGAAAAGCGCACCAAACCCACCGACCCCCCCGGCAAACCCCACCGGTAAACCCACCCGACGACCGCCGGCGCAAGTACCATCGGCCGTTCGTGATCTCACCGATGGGAGAAACCGCGTGCGGGCAATCGTGGGCGTGACCGTAGCCACCCTGATCCTGCTGACCGCGTGCAACGACGGCGATTCCCCGAAGAAGCAGACCGCGGACCGGCCGACACCGACGGCTTCGGCACCACCGTCGACCGGCGCGCCCACCACCGGATCGTCGACGTCGCCGGCCTCGGCGACCTCGACACCGGCCGCCGTCGGGTCACAGGTCCCTTCGGCCACCACCGACGCCCGAGCGCCACAGGGTGCGTCGCCCGAGGCGGCGATCCGGCGCTTCGAGGAGTTTCTGCACGGCGTCGGGCGAGAGGACATCGCCACGCTCTGCGAGATCGCCGGGCCGGCCGCGAAGCAGGCGGAGAACGAGGGCGCCGGCCCGTGCGCCACGTCCTTCGCGGGCATGTTCCGGATGATGTCCGCCACCCAAAAGAAGGCTCTGACCACCGCCACCGTGGACCCGAAGCTGGTCTCCGTGCGCGGAACCGACCGAGTCGACATCCCGGCCCACGCGATCAAGGCCACCACCACGTTCACCAGCGGCGACCTGGGCGATTCCACCCTGCGCTTCATCGGCAACGCGTGGTACGTCGTGGACTGACCCCCGGGGCCGGCTACCGGGGAATCCCGATTGCGCGGAGGGGTCGGATGTTGGTTGGTTCGGGTGGGGGAAGATCGGGCGGGTGGATTCCTCGTTGGCGGAGGCCGTCTCCGTCGTACTGCTTCTGGGCGTGCTCGCGTGCGCCGTGGTTCGCCCGTTCGGCATGACCGAGGCGGTTGTCGCCGTGCCGGCCGCCGGGGTGGTGGTCGCCGTCGGGGCGATCTCGCCCGCCCATGCCGGTGACGAGGCGGCGCGGCTCGGGCCGGTGATCGGCTTCCTCGCCGCCGTGCTGGTCCTGGCCCGGCTGTGCGACGACGAGGGCCTGTTTCACGCCTGCGGGGCGTGGATGGCCCGAACCGCGGCAGGACGCCCGCGTCACCTGTTGGTGCAGGTGTTCGTCGCCGCCTCGGCGATCACCGCGGTGCTCAGTCTGGACACCACCGTCGTGCTGCTCACCCCCGTGGTGTTCGTCACCGCCGCCCGGCTCGGCGCCCGCCCCGAACCCCACAGCTACGCCTGCACACACCTGGCGAACACCGCCTCGCTGCTGCTGCCGGTCTCCAACCTCACCAACCTGCTCGCGTTCGCGGCCAGCGGATTGAGCTTCACCCGCTTCGCCGCCTTGATGGTCCTGCCCTGGCTGGTCGCCATCGCCGCCGAGTACCTGGTCTTCCGGCGCTTCTTCGCCGCGGACCTGGACGCCGGCGCGCAGGCGCCGCCCACCGCCGAACCCCGGGAGGTGCCGCTGTTCGCCCTGGTCACCGTGGCCTGCACGCTGGCCGGGTTCGTGCTGACCTCCGCGGTCGGCGTCGACCCCGCGTGGGCGGCCCTCGCCGGCGCCGTCGTCCTGGCCGTGCGAGCCCTGGTCCGGCGGCGCACCACGCCCACCGCGATCGTGCGCGCCGCCGCGATCCCGTTCCTGGCCTTCGTCCTGGCCCTGGGCATCGTGGTCCGCGCCGTCGTGGACAACGGTCTCGCCGACGCCCTGGGCCGGCTGATCCCGGACGGCACCGGCCTCGCAGCCCTGTTCGCCATCGCGGCACTGGCCGCGCTGCTCGCGAACATCGTCAACAACCTGCCCGCCGTACTGGTGCTGCTGCCGCTGACCGCGCCGTCCGGGCCCGGCGCCGTGCTCGCGGTGCTGCTCGGCGTCAACCTCGGACCCAACCTCACCTACGCCGGCTCCCTGGCCACCCTGCTGTGGCGGCGGATCGTGCACGAACACGACGGCGAGGTCGAACTCGGCAGATTCACCCGACTCGGCCTGTGGACCGTGCCCGCCGGCCTGCTGCTGTCGGTGCCGGCGCTGTGGCTCTCCCTCACCGTCATCGGCGTCTGATCCGCTACGGCGTGGCGATGGGTTCCGGAGCGGCCTTCGGGTCCCGGGGCTCGCCCGACCCGGCCGCCGGGCGCGGGCCGTACACCCGGCGCAGCCCGTACGCGGCGAGCACGACGGCGAGGCTGCCCAGGCTGGTGAACAGTTGGGTGCGCTGGTCGTCGATGACCGCCATCGCCACCAGCACGGCGACGAAGCCCGCCATCACGATCCAGGTGAGGTAGGGGAACAACCACATCCGCAGCGTCAGTCGCTCCGGGGCCTCACGCTCCAACCGGCGGCGCATGCGCAGTTGCGAGGCGCCGATCATGACGTACATGAAGATGGCGATCGCGCCGGAGGAGTTGACCAGGTACGTGAACACGGTGTCCGGCGACAGGTAGGCCAACACCACGGAGACCCAGCCGACGACCGTGCCCGCCAGGATCGCCCGCACGGGGACGTTGCGCCTGCTGGTCCGGACCGACCACTTGGGTGCGTCGCCGTGCGAGGCCAGCGCGAAGAGCATGCGCGAGGAGACGTACACCGACGAGTTGAGCACGCTGAGCACGGCGGTGAGGATCACGATGTCCATCACCGTTCCCGCGCCGGGCAGGCCGATGATGTCCCATGCGGCGACGTACGGGCTCGCCAGCACCTCGGCGCCGTCCCACGGGACGATCGTGACGACCAGGAAGATCGAGCCGACGTAGAACAGGATGATCCGCCAGATGATGCCGGTCGTCGCCTTGGCCACGGAGCGCTCGGGCTCCTTGCTCTCGGCGGCGGCGATCGTGACGATCTCGGCGCCGCCGAAGGCGAAGATGACCACCACGATCGCGGAGAAGATCGAGGTGAAGCCGTTCGGCGCGAAACCGCCGTGCGAGGTGAGGTTGCCGAAGTCGAACGAACTGCCCGGCCACGCGCCGAACACGTGCAGCCCCCCGACCACCAGGAACGCGATGATCGCGGCGACCTTGACCGAGGAGAACCAGAACTCGAACTCGCCGAAGGACTTCACCGACAGCAGGTTCGTCGCCGTCATCACCGCCATCAGCGCCATCGCCAGCACCCACAGCGGCAGATCGATCCAGGCGTGCAGGATGGCCGCGCCCGCGACCGCCTCCACGGCCACGATGATCACGTAGTAGTACCAGTACAGCCAGCCGATCGTGAATCCCGCCCAGGGCCCGATGGCACTGCGCGCGTAGTCCGAGAACGAACCCGACGACGGTCTCGCCACGACCATCTCGCCGAGCATGCGCATCGTGCACAACACCAGCGCGCCGGCGAGACAGTACGACACGATCGCGGCCGGCCCGGCGGTCTTGATCACACTGCCGCTGCCGACGAACAGACCGGCCCCGATCGCCCCGCCGATCGCGATCATGGCCATGTGCCGGTTGCGAAGCGAACGGCTGAGTCGTGGTTGTTCGGTCGAGGATGTGGGCTGCGGCTGCGACGGCATGGAGACTCCTGCGGGGGCGGGGAACGAGAGGGGTGAAAGGGAACAGGCGGGCGCGCGACCGGTCAGGTCCAGTCGCCCTCGCGGCCGGCGCCGATCACCCAGGTCAGGGCCCGGAACCGGCGCAGCGCCGTACGGGCGTCGGGGGCCGCCAGGCGCACGGTGCGCGGGCCGATCACGTCGACCCCGCCCATCGTGCTCGCCCGTTCGGCGAGGTAGGGGCTGTCCACGTCGACCTCGACCACGTGCGGGGCCGGCATCGCGGGGCCCGGATCCAGCGGGCTCGCCAACGCGGCGGCGGCCTCGCGGCGGATGTCGGCCGCCGTCGCGGCGGGCGTACGGCAGATCGCCGCATGCCGGGAGATGGCCGTCTTCACCGTGACCGTACGGCAGCCCGGCGCGTAGCGCGCGGCCTCGGCGCAGGTCGCGTCGTCACCGGTGACCAGCACCACCGGCACCCCGGCCTCGGCGGCGACGAGTGCGTTGAAGCTCCCCTCGTCGACCGCGCGGCCGTCCACGCGCACGCCGAGGATGCTGTGCGAGAGGTAGGTGTGGGCGAGCACTCCGGCCTCGCCCGCGCCGGTGTGGTAGCCGACGAACGCCAGCGCGTCCACGTCGGATTCGAGGCCCTGGAGCATGCCGAGGGGTTTGTTGCGGCCGACGATGAGCACCGCGCGCGGGTCGAGTTCCTCCAGGAGCACGTTGTCCATGCCGCAGTGCGCGTCGTTGACGATCACCTCGTCGGCGCCGCCGTCCAGGAATCCGGCCACCGCCGCGTTGACGTCGCCGGTGAGCAGGCGCCGAAAACGTTCGTAGCGCGGGTTGCCGGCGCGCACGTCGGCGGGCAGCACCGTGCCGGTGGCGCCCTCCATGTCGGCGGAGATCAGGACGCGGGTCATACCGCCACCTCCTCGGGGTCGGGACGGTCGTGCTCGGACGGGTACCCCGAGCAGGTCGCGGACCCCAGGTCCACGAGGGCGTGCACATGCGCCGCCCCGCTCTCCAGGACCACTTCGCGAACGGTCTGCGCCTCGCGGACGGTGGCCAGGCGCACCTCGCCGTCCACGACCCGGTAGCCGTACACGGCCGGTCGGGGCAGCGAGTTGTAGGCGAAGTGGGACGAGAAGTAGTACGCGCCGGTGTCGTAGAGCGCGACCACGTCGCCCGGTTCGAGCAGTGGTAGCGCGCGGCCGACGGCGGTCAGGTCGCCGGCGAAGCAGCACGGGCCGGCGACGTCCTGGATCTCCTCCGGCGTGTGCTTGGGGCGGCCGTGCGCGTCGAAGGCGCCCACGCGCAGCGGCCACGCCCGGGGCATGAACACGGTCCGGGTGGCGACCTGTGCGCCGGCGTGGGTGATCGCGATCCGTCGGCCGCCGGCGCTCTTGGTGTACTCCACGAGCGAGGCGATCGTGCCGTTCTTGGCGAGCAGCGAGCGGCCGAACTCGGTGACCAACTCGTAGCGGCCGTCCAAGAGTTCGGGCGCCGCTGCGCGCAGTTCGGCGACATAGTCGGCGAAGGTCGGGTCGTCCTCGTCGCCGGTGAAGTCCACGGGCAGGCCGCCACCGATGTCCAGGCCGGTGATCTGTCGGTGGCCCAGGACGGCGTTGACGTGCTCGGCAAGTTCGTAGGTGGCCCGCAGGCCGGCGGCGATCAGGGACAGCGGGCAGCCCTGGGAGCCGACGTGCGCGTGCAGTCGGTTCAGCCACGGCCGGCGGGCGAACGCCTCGACCACGGCCTCGACGGCCCCCGGGTCGCGCAGCGCGATGCCGAATTTGGACGTGGTGGTCGCGGTGCTCATCGCGCCGATCGTGCCGGCGCCGACCTGCGGGTTGACCCGGATCCCGATCGGCCCCGTCGCCGGGCGCTCGGCCACGATCGCATCGATGCGCGCCAGTTCCTGGAAGTTGTCGACGTTGACGGCGATGCCGTGCGCGAGGGCGTACCGCAGTTCCTCGACCGTTTTGGCGGGGCTGTCCAGGACGAGCCGGTCGGGGGTGAACCCGGCTGCCAGGGCCTGTTCGAGTTCGCCCGGCGAGGCGACCTCACAGCCCATGCCCGCGTCGGCGAGCAGGCGCAGCACCGGGACCAGGCCGCACGCCTTGGCGGCGAAGGTGTGCAGTACGGGGGTGTCGCCGAACGCCGCCGCCAGCGCGTGGACCGACGCCCGGATGCCGTCCACGTCGAGCAGTCCCAGCAGGGGTTGCTCCGGGCCCAGCAGCCCCTGCTCGACCACTCGGGCCAGGGCCGCCTCTCGGGCCGATCGACGCCGTCGGGCCGCTGCGGAAGTCACGTGCACCACACCTCGGAGATGTCGAGTGTTCGCGACCCGTTCGAGTCGCATGCACAGCTTGGATCCGGGCGTGGGCGGGGGTCAGCGTCACGGGCGACCAAAGGCGGAGGCATCGGTTGTCTGCCATCACAAGAAAATGATCATGAAACGCAGCCCGCCGCACCCTGGACTCACGGGCGCGCCCGGTACGCCAACCGCAGCCCGAGGTCCGCGAGCAGTCGGCCCGTCGGGTCGTCCAGGTCCACTCCGAACAGCTCCTTGGCCCGGCGCAGCCGATAGCGCAGGGTGTTCGGGTGCACGCTCAGCCCGCGCGCGGCGGCGGCGGTGTCGCCGAAGGCGCCGAGGTACGCGCCGACCGACGCGGAGTACTCCGATCCGTGCAGGCGGTCGTGCTCGACCATCTCGTGCACCGGTCCGGCCATCGGCCACAACGACGCGAGCCGGTCGAGGAGGCGCACCAGGGCCACCTCGGACACCACGTCGGCGGACAGCGCCGACGCGGACGCGGGCGCCCCGGCCGACGCCGCCGCCCGCTCGCGCAGCACCCGCACCACGATCTCGGCCTCCTCGCGCGCACCGGGCAACTCGTCCGGCCGCCCGGCGGTGGGCCCCACCCCGGCGAAGACGACCGTGCCCGGAACCGACCGCGCCGTGGCGACCAGGTCCCGCGCCGGGTCCGCGTGCGCGTCGCCCGCCGGCGTCAGAACGAACAACCGCCGCCCGGCCCGCGCGGTCACACACTCCGGGCGCAGCGCCGTCGCCTGCAACGCGAGCACATCGAGCACCCGTTGCTCGGCGTGCGTGGGCGGGTCGGCCGCGGCCTGCGTCGCGGAACGCTCGTACGCCTCGACCACGATCACGATGTACGGCCGATCCGGGCGCACCCCCACCGTCCGGGCCGCCTGTTCCGCGCCCGCGCCGCCGCCGAGGAGCGTGTGAACCGCCTCCTCCCGCCGCCGCGCCGCCTCGCGACCGCGCGTCTCGTGGTGGACCAGGTGCGGCAGGGCCGCCCGGGCGGCGGTACGCAGCGCCGCCGTCGCGTCCGGCGCGAGCGGGCGCCCGTCGGCCGCGGCCCAGATCGACCCGAGCACTTCTCCCCCGTCGCGCACCGCGATCACCAGCCGCTCCGCGTAACGCTCGTCGGCGGGCAGCCGCACCACATCGTCGGTGCCCCACAGGGTGCGGAAGAAGCCGCTCTCGCGCAGCTCCGCCACCCGCCAGCGCGGCACCTCCTGGTTCAGGATGGTCGCCCGGCGCATCGGATCCGGCTCGTGGTCCATCCGGGAGTAGGCCAGCACCCGCGACTGCGGATCCTCGATCGTGATCGCGCCGCCGACCAGGTCGGCGACCGTATTGGCCAGGCCGGACAGGTCCCCGGGGCGCAGGCTGTCGACGGCGGCGAGTTCGAAGGTGCCGCTCTGCGCGCAGGCGTTGCGCAGCAGGCCGAGCACGTGGGTCCAACCGCGTCGGGGATGCCGGGTGAGCAGGGCGGTTCCGCCGTGTTCGGCCGCCTCGACCACCGCGGGATCCACTCCGGCCGCCCCGCGCCGAAGCACCAGCGCGCTCGCCCCCGCGTCACGGGCCGCCCGCACGGCCTCCACCGCGTCGCGCCCGCGCGGGTCCACGCCCACCCCGAGCAGGATCGTCCCGGCGAGCGCCGCGCCGTCGGCGTCCTCGTCGCCCAGGTCGTACAGGATGACCCCGCGCACCGGCACGTCGGTCCCGCGCGGCGCCACCACGACGTCGATGATCCCGGGGTCGATCAGATCCAGCACCCGGGCCAACGTCGCCGCAGCGGAACGGCCGGAGGTTTCACGCTCGGTCATACACCCATGATGCCGGGCACGGTCATCGGGCTGTCGCAGTCGTGCATCAGTGCGACCAACCGGCCGCAGTAGCTGCGCTCGGCCTTCATATAGCGGCGATTTCCCGCGCCGAACGACCAGGCCACGGCATTCATCTCCGCCTCGTCGTGCGAGGGAACCCGGTCGAAGAATGTGGCCAGGCGGCCGGCGATGTGCGGGAATCGCCCGACGGGAAGCCGAAGAGCATAGATACCGACGCGCTCGATCCGTCCGGTGTCGATCCGCAGGGTCACCGAGAACGTATACCCGCCCGGCGCCGTGAAGGCGCGCATGTCCGCGAAAGTCCGCGCGTCCGGCCCGGCGCTCCCGGACAGCGCGAGCAGTCGCTTCGTCGACTTCGCGTCGATGCCTTCCGCGGTACGGAAGTACAGGTTCGCGGTGCCCTGTTGATAGTCCACCGCCACATTCCGCACCACCGTCAGGCCCAGTTCGCAAAAACGGCTCTCGTGCCGGCGGATCGAGTCCGGGATCTCGCGCGGCCCGAGGACCTCCTCCAAGGGCCGCCTCCCGTCCAGATACACCCAGGTCTTGACCAGGCCCTGCGCCGAGTCGAAGTCGCACAGCTCCCTCGACCCCGCGTACAGCGCGCTCCAGGCGCGGATCAGACCGGTGGCCGGGCTGCGGGCGGGGATGAAGCCGGCCCGCTCGGCGATGTGCACGGTGTCGACGGGCCTGCGCTCGTAGAAGCGATAGTTCAGCGCGCCGCCGGGCCGGTCGGTGGTGCGCCACAGCACCGCCCCCCGGTGGAAGCTCTCCTCGAACACATCCAGCACCCGGCGGGTCATCGGTGCGCAGTAGTCGGCGCCCAGGAGGTCGGCGGTCGTTTCGATGTCCGCGAGGAATCGGGACGGAGAAAATTCGATGGTAGACATAATCAGGATGCGCTCCCGGTTTTTGCATAGGAATTGACGAAACCGCGGAGCGGCTATTCACTCACGATCCCATAAAGCTCTGCAAGGACATGTCGGTATGTCGCGGAACACGAATCACATTCAGAGTATCGGGTGGGAAAAGGCGCCCGAATGGGCGAGTTCCGGTCGGGCCGGACGATTATCGACGTGAAATCAGATCAGCCCGAGCCGGCGCAGATCCGCCGCATACTTGTCGATCAGCCCGGCGGACAGATGGGGAATCCCCGGCTCGCCGATCCCCGTCGCCCGCACGGCCCGCGCGAACCGTCCGGCCGGGAAACGCGAGCCGGCCACGGGTTCGGCCGGTTGCCGAAAGGTGTGCAGCAGAGGCAGTACGGAGTGCCGACGCCGCGTCTTGGGCAGCGCCCGCAGCGCGGCCTCGAAGCGGGTGAACCAGACGCCGTGGTCGTCGACGCGTTCGATGTCGTGGCCGGTCGCGACGAGCCGGTCGACGAAGGTGTCCAGCGAGATGCCGTCGTCGTGGGGGTTGACGACGTTGTACGTACGAAAGCCGTCCCCGTCGCGGGCGCCGAGGGTGTCGACGGCCCGCGCGACGAAGTCGACGGGCAGACCGTCGAAGTGCGCGCGTGGCCCTTGGGCCCCGACGTCCCTCCGGTAGAAGGAGGCCGGCGCGATTTTGGTGGCGACCAGGCTCAGCATCAGCCGGGTGAACACGTCGGTCACGTTGAGCTGACCGGCGTGGTGGGGATGGGCGAGGATGATGTCCGAGCGCAGCACGGTCACCGGCAGGCCGTACCGCTCGTGGGTTTCGCGCAGCAACACCTCACCGGCCCACTTGCCGGCCGCATAGCCCGTGGCGTACGCGTCCGAGAGGCGGCGCTCGGGGCTCGCCTCGCGGATGTCGGCGCTCTCGTCGAGCCGCGCCGGTTCGACTCCGGTGGCCACGCCGACGCTGGACAGGTAGGTGAACGGCTTGATCCGCCCGGTGAGCGCCAGTTTGATCAGCTCGGCGGTGCCGGCCACGTTCGGGCCGAAGAGCTGGTCGTACGGCAGCACGTGGTTGACCAGCGCGGCCAGGTGGAACACCCGATCGACCTCCTCGGTCAGCCACCGCCACGTATCCGCGTCGAGGCCCAACCGCTCCCGGCCGATGTCCCCGGCGAGCACGTCGAGCCGCCGGGCGGCCAGGGCCCGGTAGCGGCGCGACAGTTCCCCGTCGTCACCGTCGTCGAAGGCGGCATCGAGCCGGCGGCGGGCCTCGGCATCGTCCCGGCCGCGCACGATGCACACCAGCCGACCGCCCGTGCCGGCCAGGCGCTCCAGCAGGTCGAGGCATACGAATCGGCCGAGGTAGCCGTTCGCGCCGGTCAGCAACACGGTCGCGGTCGCCGTCGGCCGTACCGGTGCCGCCGGCGAACAGGCGGCTTTCAGGGTGGCTGCGTCGATGAACCGGTCCGGTGTGAGGTCGACGGCCCGCACCACGTCGCCGCCGGCGCCGTGCACGGAGCCCGCCGAGGGTCGTGCCTCTCCGAACTCGCGTACCGCCTCGATGTGTTCCGCGATCGCCCGCATGGAGCACGCCGGGCCGAGCAGCATGTCGACCGGGACCTCGACCCCGAAGACGTCCCGGAGCAGTTCGGCGAACGCCAGCGCGGACAGCGAGTCGATCCCCAGGTCGGTGAAACGCGCGGCCGGCCCCGGATCCGCGACCGACAGCCCCAGGAATGCGCCGGCGGCCCGGCGGACGGCCGCGAGCACCGGTTGATCGGCGCCGGCCTCGCGCAGGGCGCGCAGTTCGTCCGGCCGTCCCGTCACCGTCTGCTCGTACAGCCGTTCCAGACGATCCCCGTAGCGCTCCTTCAACCGGGGTCGCACGTTCTTGCGCAGCTCCGACAGCAGGCCGTTCCCGATGTCGAAGGGCTCGGTCTCCACCAGGAAGTCCCGGGGAACCTCGTAGGGTTCCAACGCGGCCTGCCTGGCGACCCGTTGCAGCGACTCACCCAGTGCCCGCCGCAACTCGTCGCCCTCGGCCCGCGCCATCGCCTCCTCGGTGGGCACGATCACGGCGAGCAGATGGGCACGTTCGCCGTTGCCGTACACGTAGATTTGCCGCACGAGCGACGCGGTGGCGAAGATGCTCTCCAGCCGCGAGAGTGCGACGAACTCCCCCTGGGCCAGCTTCAGCACGTCGTTGCGGCGGCCCACGTACACCAGCCGGTCCGGGCCGATCCGCGCCATGATGTCGCCGGTTCGGTAGAACCCGTCCTCGTCGAGGACCTCGTCGGTCGTCCCGGGCCGTCCGTGGTAGCCGGGGGTGACGAACTCCGACTTGATCAGCAACTCGCCGCGCGGGTAAGGCAGATCGGTGGTGCGGTAGCCCGACTCCGGTACGTCGACGAGCTTGTGGTCGCGCACCGCGGGCCGCTGTACGCGGGAGTCGAACAATACGACGCCGGCCTCGGTCGATCCGTAACTGTCGTGCACGGTCCGGCCCAGGTACGACTCCATGAAGCGGGCGAGTTCCGGGGACAGCGGCGCACTGCCGCACATCACCCGCAACACCCGGCCGCCGAGGCGGGACTCGCGGCCCAACTCCTCTTTCGGCCCAAGCAGTTCGTGGCCATGCTGCCGATAGAGCGTGTCGCAGATGCGCGGCACCAGCATCAGCTGCGTCGGGCGGACGAGCCGGATGTCGTCGAAGAGGGTCGAGGCGTCGCTCTTCGCGGGGAAGTACGCCGTGCCGCCGTGGCCCAGGGTGTGGAAGAGGACGGTACGACCCGCCACATGGCTCAGCGGCAGGTACTGGACGGTGATCCAGGGTAGCCCGTCATCGGGGATGCTGCCCATCCACAGTCGCCGGAGCATACGCTCCGTGTAGATGGCGCCCTTCGGCTCCCCCGTGCTGCCGGAGGTGTAGACGAGCAGCCGCATCGTGTCCGCGTTCGTGTCCTCGTCCGCAGCGGTCGGCCGGCGCGCCGGGGCGGCGGGTGGGAGTGTGCGCCCTCGCTCGGTGACGACGGTAAGGGTGTCGATCCCGGTGAGTCCGGCCTCGGCCAGGCGCCTGCGCGCCGCCTCGAAGCGCTCGCGCTGATCGTCGACCTCGGGGTGGTGGTCGAACACCACGAGCCGGGGCCTCGACGTGCTCGCCAACACCAACTCGACCGCATTGTCCAGGACTTCGACGCCGGCCGCGAGGACCCGGGGCCCGACCTCGTCGACGATCGACCGTAACCGGGCCACGGGAGCGCTCGACGGCAACGGCACGGACACCGCCGCCGACCGCAGGCACGCCAGGTCGAGCACCGTGTAGTCGACGCCGACGAAGCCGTACACCGCCACGAAATCCCCGGCATCGACCGCACGCTCCGCGTCCCGCGTCCACTCGGCCGCGACCGCGCCGGCCCGTTCCCACAACTGGGCGTAGGTGATCGTGTCGAACCACGGCAGCGGTTCCAGTGTGGTGCGACCCGACGTCGGATCGAGCACCGTGCGTGTCGCGCGCCGACCGAGGGCGGGACGTCGGGCGTAGGCTTCCATCAGCAGCGCGACGCTTCGCACCAGGCTGTCGGCGGAGTCCCGAAACGCGGCGCCGACCGAGGGAACGGGCACGGCGGCGCGCAACTGCGCATCCTCCGCCACCACATCGGCGGGCTTCGGGAAGCCGGGGGCTACGGCGTCCCGGTCGCACGTCGCGGATGACGGGGACACGGCTCACCAACCTTCCGAACGAGGGGATCGATTCCACCGAAAGCCTCCCATCGACCCCCCTGTCGTAACGCCGATCCGCCCCCGAATGCACCCGACCTGGCGAACGGAACCACCCGAAACGGCTCCCGTCGCCGTCACCGCCGGACGAAAACGATCGACATCTACGATGTTTCGGTGGACGCATGCCAACAACCGAAAGGCGACGTCGGATGCTGAACTACGGCCTTGACGTGTCCGGTCTGGAACGCGATGTCGCCCTGTCCGACCTGGTGGCCGAGGGAGACGAACTCGACGCCCTGGTATCGGCGCACGCCGACTGGGCCGACCCCACGCCGGCGGCGGGGTGGACGATCGCCCACCAGATCGCGCATCTCGCCGCGGCCGATGCGAACGTCCTCATCGCCATCCGAACCCCGGAGGCGTTCGACGCCGTACTGAAACAAGCGGAAGCCGCGGGCGGCGGACACGCCGATCTCGAAGCCGCCGCGGGAGCCGCCAAACCACGCTCGGTACTGCTCGACGAGTGGCGCGCCGGTCGCGCCGAGGTGGCGGCGGCACTGTGCGACCTACCGACGGAGCACGGATTTCCCTGGTACGGCTCACAGTTGACCGCGACGCTCATGGCGCCGCTTCGGCTCATGGAGGTGTGGGCCCACGGGCAGGACGTCTTCGATGCGGTGGGCGCCGCACGCCGTCCCACGGATCGACTCCGGCAGATCGCCACCCTGGGCGTGATCGGACGCGAACTCTCGTTCCACGCCGCCGGGTTGCCCCTTCCGACAGATCCGTTCCGGGTCGAACTGGCCGGCCCCGACGGCCGAACCTGGACATGGGGCCCGGCGGATGCGGCGCAGCGGGTGGAGGGCGGCGTCCTCGACTTCTGTCTCCGAGTCACCCAACGCAGGTCCCCGGCCGCGACGGACCTCACGGCGGTCGGTGGGGACGCACGGGCGTGGCTGGACAACGCCCGCGTCTTCCTCTGAGCAAGCCGCCCGATCGCCGTGCACCCCGGGCGACCACCGCCCGGGGTGCACGGTCGTGATTCCTTGGATCCGTGGATCGGCGGCTCCGTGAATCAGCTGACGTACTTGACGGACACCCAACCCTTGATACCCGACGCCTGATGCTTGACGTAGTACCACTCGCTGGCCTCGGCGTCACCGTCCCGGTAGACAACGCCCCGGCAGTAGACGGTGACCTTCGCGCCCTTCTGGAGCACCCGCAGGATCGGCGTCCACGTGCCCTTGCCCTTGCGCAAGTTGACGTTGTTGCCGGTGATCTTGGCGGTGTGGTCGCGGAGATCCTGGGTACATCCGGGGTTGCTCACGGCGGACGCCGACGGTGCGAGCGCGACGCCCACACCCGCGAACAACGACACCGACGCCAGGACGGCCGCAGCGCTCCTACCCATTCTGCTCACTGGCAAATTCCCTTGGTCGACATGAGGAACAGGACGCCCCGATCCTTCCGCTACCCCACTCGCGCGGATATCCGGTTCGCGCGACACGGCCCCCTCCGACGGGCCGCCGGAGGCCCGCCGCGGCGTGATCTTGGGGTCGGTATCCTGGCCATCGCCGCAGAAGAGGGGAATCATGGAGTTGTCGGGCGCCGCCGATCCGCGGCGGGTCGGACCGTATGCCGTGCTCGGTGTGCTCGGTGCGGGCGGCATGGGAAAGGTGTTCCTGGGTCGTTCGCCCGGCGGACGTACCGTCGCGGTCAAGGTCGTCCGTCCCGAACTCGCCGACGACCCGGTGTTCCGGGCTCGTTTCGGACAGGAGGTCGCCGCCGCCCGCCGCGTCTCCGGTGCCTTTACCGCCCCCGTCGTGGACGCCGACCCCGACGCCCCGGTGCCCTGGATGGCGACGGCGTTCGTGCCCGGCGTACCCCTGTCCACCGCGGTCGCCCGGCACGGGGCGCTGCCCGCGGCGGCGCTGCGCATGCTGATCGGCGGGTTGGCGGAGGCGCTCGGCAACGTACACGCCGCCGGCCTGATCCACCGCGACCTCAAACCCTCGAACGTCCTGGTCGCGCTCGACGGACCGCACGTCATCGACTTCGGGATCTCCAGGGCGGTGGAGGGAACCTCGCACACCCGCAGCGGTGCGGTGGTCGGCTCGCCCGGGTACATGTCGCCCGAACAGGCCCTGGAGCGGCTGCTCACCCCGATCAGCGACGTGTTCTCGCTGGGCGCCACCGCGTACTTCGCCGCCACCGGGCTGCCGCCGTTCGGGACCGGCAACGCCGCGGCGCTGATGTTCCGCGTCGCCGGCACCGAGCCGGACCACGCGCCGCTGGCCGGCCTCGACGAGCCGCTGCGCGCACTGATCCTGCGCTGCCTCGCCAAGGACCCCGCCGAGCGGCCCGAACCGGCCGAGGTGGTCGAGGACATCGAACGCCAGGGTGTCGACGTCGCGGCCGGGAGCTGGCTGCCCGGGCCGCTGACCGCCGACATCATGGCGGTCCGCGCGTCGACCCTCACCGCTCCCCCGCCCGCGCCGATACCCCCGACCCTGCCGTCCCCGCGAACCCCGCCCGAGCCGCCGGCACCGCCCACCGCCCGTACGATCGGTCGCCGCGCCCTGCTCGTCGGCGTCGCCGGCACCGTCGCGGTGGCCGGCGGCGTCACCGCGGCCGTCGCGCTGTCGAACCGGGGCGGGGGCAACGTCGACAACGCCGGCCGCAAGAGCGAGTCCGCCCGTCCCCGTCCGACCGGTGCCCCACCCGCCCCGGCCGCCCTCCCGACCACGCCCCTGACCGCTCCCGACGCCGTCGTCCGCAGGATGCGCGACCTCGGCGAGCCGTGCGAGGGCCTCGTCCTGAGCGGCGACGTCCTGGTGACCTTCGGCTTGCTCGACGCGAACGCCTTGGACCTGGACGCCAAGGCCCGTTGGGGGCCGACCGGGGCGCACATCGACGCCACGTCGGCCAGGCATCGGCCGGGCATCGTGCGCAACGGCGTCCTCTACTTCTGCGGCAACGCCGGCTCCACGCGTGTCGACGGCCTGCACGCCATGGACGTCTCGACCGGAAAAATCCTGTGGTCGGTGGCGGAGCCGGGCGGCGGTCGGCTCCTGCGGGTCGTCGCCGGAATCCTGGGCGACACCGTGATCGTCTCCGGCGACATCATCGGCACTTCCCCCATGCAGGGTTTCGTGTGGGCCGTGGACACCCGAAAGCGCGGCACGCTGTGGCAGGAAACCGGCACCGACGTGGCTGCGGTGCTGGTGGTACCGCCCACGCCCGAGTCGATGATCCTCGCGGCCGGCGGCGGCGTCGGCCGCGACGGCGCGGTCGTCGTACTCGACCCGGCGACCGGCAGACGCGGCTGGCGCAACCCGGTCCCCGGCGGCTCCTTCGGCACCTACGCACAGTCGCGGGCGTGCTTCGCGGGCGGCGCCTACGTGTACGCCGGATCCTCGGTCACCGCGGTCGACCCGCTCGACGGCCGGCAGCGCTGGACGTTCCGGGCCGGCCGCAACGGCGGCGACAACTTCGGGGAACCGGTCGCGAGCCCGGACGGAAGGACGGTGTACATCACCTGCGCCGCCGGCCTGATCGCCCTCGACGCGGCGACCGGCGCGCCGAAGTGGGCCACCGCGCCGCAGGAGGGTTCGCTCCGCGAATCCGACTCGGCCGGGATCCGGATCGCGGACGGCAACGTCTACGTCGCGGACGACAGGGCGAACCTCTGGGCGGTGGACGCCGAGACGGGCAAGGGCCGATGGAAGTACAGCGACCCCACCCAGGACGCGACGAACGTCCTGCTCACCGCAGTGGGCGGCGGTCGGGTGTGGGGCGCCAACCGCACCTCGCTGGTGGTTGTCGCCGCGAGCGGAGCGTAGCCGCCGAACCGCCCACACAATCGCCACGACACGCGCGATCGGTCCGGACGATACCCGGGCGATATCCGAACTCCCGCTCCGAGTCGGGGCGTTCACCAACGAAAGGGTGACGGCAGCAGGCCATGGAACAGCTCGACGCCTCGGATCCTCGACGGGTCGGCCCGTACGTCCTGCTCCTGCCGCTCGGCTCGGGCGGCATGGGGAAGGTCTACCTCGGCCGCTCCGCCGCCGGACGCGCCGTGGCGGTGAAGGTCATCCGCGCGGACTTCGCCGCCGACGAGCACTTCCGCAACCGCTTCCGGGCCGAAGTCGCAGCCGCGCGGCGGGTGTCCGGGGCCTTCACCGCGCCGGTCGTGGACGCGGACCCCGACGGCGATCCGCCGTGGATGGCGACGGCGTTCGTGTCGGGCCTGTCGCTGTACGACGCCGTGCGGCGGCACGGGCCGCTGCCCGAGGCTTCGTTGCGGATGTTGCTGGCCGGGGTGTCCGAGGCACTGGTCGGGATCCATGCGGCGGGGGTGATCCACCGCGATCTCAAGCCGGGCAACGTGCTGTTGGCGCTGGACGGTCCCCACGTCATCGACTTCGGCATCGCCCACGCGCTGGACGGCACGTCCTTCACCCGGGAGGGCACCGTCGTGGGATCGCCGGGGTACATGTCGCCGGAGCAGTGCCTGGGGCGGTCGGTGAGCGCGGCGAGCGACGTGTTCGCGCTGGGCTCGACGATGTTGTACGCGGCGTCCGGGCAGCGGCCGTTCGGGGACGGGCCGCCCGCCGCCGTGCTCGGGCGCGTCGTCGGCGATCCGGCCGATGTCGGCGCGTTGCCGGCCTCCATCCGGGACGTGGTGGCGGCGTGTCTGCACAAGGACCCCGTACGACGTCCGACGCCGCGAGCGCTGATCGACTTCGTCAGCCGGGACGAGGGCGGGTCGGCCGGGGGAAGTTGGCTGCCGGACGCAGTGACGCGCGATGTGAGCCGCGCGGCCGACGTCCTGACGGGCCTGCCGGCGGCGCGGGACGCGGCGAGCGGGCACCAGGCCCCGCCCACGACGGGCACGGACGCCCGACCCACGCCGCCGGCGCCGGCGCGGGCGTCCGCCGGGTCCGGAACGCCCACCCGGTCCGGGGCGTCGGCGGCACCCGAGACTTCGGCATCAGCCGAGTCGTCGGCGCTGCCCGGGATCGCCGCGCCGCCCGGAGCGTGGCCACCGCCCGGGATCGCCGCGCTGCCCGAGACATCGGCACCGCTCGGGGTCTCGGCACTGCCCGGGGTCTCCGCACTGCCCGGGGTCTCGGCACTGCCCGGGGTCTCGGCACTGCCCGGGACGGGGTCGCCGCTCGGCGCGTCCACCCGCCCCGAATGCCCGGTCCCGCCGGAGCAGGCTCGGCAACAGGTCTTGCGCAGGCGGCTGTTCCTCGGCCTCGCCGCCGGTGCGGCGGTGGCCGTCTCCGGCGGCGTGGCGGCCGTCCTGCTGCCGGGGGAAGCCGATTCGGCCCGGGGCGCGGCCGCGACGCCGCCCCCCGCCGGTCCTGGATCCTCGCCGCCGGCCACCGTTCCGGTCCCGCCGCCGGTCCTCCCGCATGCGCCGCTGCCCGCGCCGACCGGCCGCAAGGGTGTCCTCGACGGCCCCGCCGCAGCGACGTCGTGGACGGCCAAGGCGAGTGGACCCGTCACCGACGTGGCCGTGTACGGCGGTTCGGTCATCGCCACCGGCAAGAACGGCCGGGACGCGTTCGACGCCGGCGCGGGCCGACCGCGCTGGACGCTGCCCCTGGCCGGGGGTTGGAACGACGCGGGCCGGGTCGCCGGGGACGACCGGGTCGCCTACCTCACCGGCACCAAGGCCGCCGTCCGGCAGAACGTGCTGAGCGCCGTCCAGCCCGGCACCGGAAGGGAGTTGTGGACGCTCCCGCTCCCACATGTCGAGTGGACCCCCACGGGCGTGGCCGGCATCGTCGACGACATCGCCTTCGTCACCGGCCGAGGGATCACCGGTGAGACGACGACGCTGTCCTCCTTCGGGTTCGTCTGGGCCGTCGACGTCCGCACCCGGACCGGCGTATGGGAGACCGTGGGCACGGACGTCGACGGGTTGTTCGTCCCCCCGCACGGCCCGAACCTGCTGTCGCACGGCGACCGCGACCGGGGCTCGGACGGCCGCCTCGTGATGCTCGACGCGACGCGCGGAGGCGCCCGCGGCTGGAGCACCGACGTACCGCCCGTGTCGACGCAGGGGTACGTCCCCGTGACCCGGCCCCCGATCCCCGTGTGTTGGACCGCCGGCGGCTTCGTCTACTGCGCGGACCGGGTCCACCTGGTCGAGCCGGACCGGGGAAAGCCGGTATGGGGCTTCCCCGCCGCCGGCGCCGGCGAGACCTTCACGGACTGCGCGTCGAACACCGACGGCGACACGGTTTTCGCCACCACGCAGACCACGCTCTACTGCCTCGACGCGAGGAAGGGCACGCTGCGTTGGCGCAGTTCGATACCCGGCGGCTCCGCCGGCCGACCGACGTTCGGGACGCAAGTCCCCATGGTCCGCTACGACTTCGGCAACGTGTACGTCGCGGACGGCACCGGAACACTGTGGGCGGTCGAGGCGACCACCGGAACGACCCGGTGGAAACACCCGTTCCCGGTGCAGCCTCCCGGTGAGCGCGCCGGCCCGATCCTGACCGCCGCGGCGGGCATCGTGGTGATCGGATACGGCTTCCAACTCACCACGATCGACGCGGCCGGGTAAGCCGGACACCGGGACCGATCGGCCACGACCGCGGCGTCGAAACGATGCCTCGGATCGGCCATATGCCGTCTGTTCACGGCCGGGTTCATGCCCATAGGCTGAGCGATCCTCACGTTCTCGGGAGGTCTCGTGAACGGTCTTCGTGCGGTCGTCGTCTGCCTTGTGATCGCGGGTACGGCGGTGGTGTCGCCCGCCGCAACCGCCGCGACGCCCGCCGCACCGGCGTCGAATTCGACAGCGACATCGACATCGGAATCCACATCGGCGAGATGGTCGGCGCTGCCCGTGCCGGCGGCGGCCCCGCCGATGAGCGTGGCCGATCTCGCCGCCCGCGGACCGGGTGACGCGTGGGCGACCGGGTCCGAGAACGCCGCCGACGGATCCCGGCCGACGTTGTACCGCCGGCACGGCACGGCGTGGAGCCGGGACACCTCCTTCCCCGGCGCCGACGAGCCGGGCGCGCTCGGCCGGGTGCAGTTCGTCGGCGACGAGATGTGGATCTTCCACTACCGCGTGGGGATCGCGGAGATCCTGCGCCGGTCGGCGGCCGGGTGGAGCGCGGTCCCGCTACCGCAAACCCTGTGGACCTACCAGGACTTCACCGCCGTACCGGGTGCCGCGTGGGTCGTCGGCGAGGACGACACCGGACTGAAGGTGTTGCGCTACGACGGTTCCGGCTGGACCACGCAGTCCACCCCGGACGGCGTGCTGTTCCTGATGGGGATCACCGCGCGCGCCGCCGACGACGTCTGGGCCTGGGCGGACACCGCCGACGGGAGCACCATCCTGCGCTGGGACGGCAGTTCGTGGCGGGACGCGAAGGTACCGCTGCCGCCGAAGAGCAACGTGCACACGATCGTCCTCGAACCGTTTGGCCGGATCACGATCGGCGGCAGCAGGTACACCGACGGTGTGGCCCGCACCTACCTGACGACCGGTAACGGGCGTGCCTGGCACACCCGTTACCCGCCGCTGGGCGACACCTCCACCGAGGCCATGGTGCGCGGCCCGGACGGCGCGCTGTGGTTGCCGGTGCGCAGCGACCGGGCGTTCCAGTCGAAGTACGCGCGAATCGACGGCCTCCGCACCACGTTCTCCTACGGCCCCGAGCGCCCGAACGCGATCGACGTGAAACCGCGCGCACTGGCGACCGTCGGATCCGCTCTGCTGTCCTTCGGCACCGTCGAGATCTACGGCTCGAAACCGAACCTGATGAGCGAGCGACTGGGAGGTCGACCATGACACGCCGACTTGTGGTCGTGGCCGTCGCCGTCGCCATGACGGGCATGACCCTCGTCCCGCCGGCCTCGACCGCGGCCTCGGCGGAACCTCCGTCCTGGCAGCACGTTCCGGTCTCGGCGGAGGTACGCCCGCAGGCCACCCTGAACGAAGCCGTGGCGTTCGGACCGGATCGTGTGTGGGCCGTGGGCGCGGACGCGGTCGGGCGTGAGGCGCCCGGTTTCCCGCTGGTGCTGCGCTGGGACGGAGCCGCGTGGCAGCGCCGCAGCCTGCCCGGGATCACCTGGCAGGGCGAGTTGTCGTCCATCGCCGCGACCTCCCCGACCGCGATGTGGGCGGTCGGCCGCGACGCGGCGGGCGGCGGCCACGTGCTCCGCTCCGACGGCTCCGCCTGGTACGAGGGCCGGTCGCCGCGCGGTGTCACGCCGACCCGAGTCGTCGCCGGCGGCGGCCGGGTCTGGCTGATCGGCACGCGCAACGACGCGCAGGCGCTGCTGCGTTGGGACGGGCGCGCCTGGCGGGACCTACCGGTACCGCCAGGATCCGTGTACGGCCTGCACATCCTGGCGGCCGACGACGTGTGGGCCGCGGGCGCCGGCGCCTCGGGCGCGACCGTGTCGCACTGGAACGGTCAGGCGTGGCAGCAGACGATCGTGGACGGTTTCCCCCGCTCGGGCGTCGGCAGCGTACTGGCGGTCTCGCCGACGGAGGTATGGGCGGGCGGCACCGCCGGATTCATCGGCGGCCCGCCCGGCCGCCCGATCCCACCCCTGCTGGTCCGCTGGGACGGTCTGACGTGGCACCGGGTCGCCGTACCCACCGACTTCGGCGCCATCACCTCATTGGCCCCCGCTCCCTCCGGCGCCCTGGCCTGGATCTCGGTGATCCGCTCCCAAAAATGGGCCCCACCGGGCAACTCCCCACCCCTGATCCCCGGTCCGGACTTCCTCGCCTGGACCGGCCGATCCTTCACCGAGTACAAAGAACCCGCCGTCCCGGGCGAAGGCCCTTCGACCACCCTCAGCCTGACCCCGGTCCCCAACACCACAACCATCTGGTCCATAGGCCGAGCCCCCGGCCCGGAATCCACCTTCGCCCCCCGCACCCAACACTTCCCCTGACCCCCGCGCGGGCGCACGGGCGCGCCGCCGCGGAGCGGAATCTCAGGAGCCAAAGGTATAGACCTATTGTCTCGGCGTGTGGGGGACGACTAGCTTGGGGGCGCCGCGGTACGAACCGTCAGTCCTCGTACGTCGTTTCCCCGGACCGGATCGTCCGGGAGAATGGGGTTGGGCTCATGCGCAAGGTTTTGACCGGTTTCGCATTCGTCCTCGCACTCGCGGCCGGCGCCGTCGCCCCCGCGGTGGCCCAGGGCGGTCCGGACTTCACGTACATCGTGGGTTACTACGCGTCCGCCGAGGACTGCCGCGCCGGAGCCGTGGCCGAATACCCGAACCACGGGGCCTACTTCTACTGCGAACAGGTCAACGACCACGCCTGGGCATTGTGGATGCACTAGTCGGCGAACGAACCGGCTCCGCCCGCGCGGGCGGGCGGAGCCGGCAATTCTTGGCGGCCGGCGTCCACCTTTGCGGACGTCGGTTCGCCATCTCCGCGCTCGTCGTCGCCGACACGGGACTCGTCTTCGGGCGCGTCGTGGTCGAACGCGCGGTTGATCACCTGGTACATCACGAAGTCCTGCCAGCGTCCGGCGATCCTGAGGTATTCGGGCGCCAGGCCGTACCGCGTGAAGCCGTTGCGTTCCAGCACCCGCTGCGACCCGACGTTGTCCGTCAGCGTCTCCGCCTGCACCCGGTGCAGCCGCAGGTCGTCGAAGGCGACCCGCACCGTCTCGCGCACCGCGGCCGTGGCGAGGCCGCGGCCGTTGGCGTGCGCGCTCACCCAATAGCCCATGGCGCACGACTGCAGCGCCCCGCGCACGATGCCGCTCAGCGTCATCCGGCCGACCACGTCCCCGGCCTCGTCCACGATCACGCGCAGGTGCACCCGGCCGGCCGACGCCTCGGCCAACGCCTCGCGGATCTGCGCCGCCTGCGTGTCCAGGGTGAAGAAGTCGTCGGCGCGCAGCGGCTCCCAGGGGGCCAGGAACTCGCGGTTCCGGACCACCAACTCGGTCAGCGCGGGTACGTCGTCCATGGTCAGCCGCCGGGTCACAAGCACGAGCCGAGCATGCCACGAACCCTGCCACCGGCCGCGACCGGGGCATCGGGCGCGGCGACGGTCAGGTCGGGTACGTGAGCGAGCCGGCGTGGAGCCGGTGTTCCCAGCCTCGGTCGGTGCGGGCGAGTTCGCGGAAACCGGCGGCGGTCAGCCGGGTGATCCACGTGGTGTCGGCGGCGGATTCGTAGTCGAGCACGCGCTCCGTGCCGGCGAGGTGCAGCCATTCGGCCGCGCGGGCGAGCAGGTGGCCGGTCAGGTAGTCCGCGTCGGTGTCGGGTGCGACGTGCAGGTTGCCGATGTCGGCCAGGCCGCCGCCTCGGGCGCGGCGTTCGGGTCGGTCGCGCATGGTGTCGACCTCGATGTAGCCGAGTTCGCGGTCGCCGTGACGGGCGGTCAGCCGGGTACCGCACTCGCCGACGGATCGACTCACGACGAAACGTTGCGCCGAGGGGTCGGCGGGCGCTCGGCGGAGATCGGCGACCTCCGCGATCAGGACGACCTCGGTGTCGCCCGTGTGGTGAAACCCGGCACGCTCGAAGACGGCCCGAACGTGCGGCCACGGTCGCGGCAGGCCGTACACGCCGGGCGCCGGCAGCGCGCCGTCCGCGTACCGCGCCCGCACGCCCCAGCGGGCGGACTGCGCCAGGCACGCGTGCATCAGCAGGTCGGCGGCCCGCTCGGCGTCGGGCCGCAAGGAGGCGGCCGGCCGGCAGACGAACCAGTCGACCACACTCGCGTCCCGGTAGTCGGCGCCGACCTCGGCATCGTCGCGATAGCGCAGCAGGTGCGCCGCGGCCACCACGCACCGGTGGTGTTCGGCCACCAACGTGACCCGTTCCGCGACCCACGGGTCGGTGACGAACTCGCCGGGCCGCCGGGTCAGGCAGTCGAGCACCGTGTTCACGGACACGGAGACACCGGGGACCACGGCGGCGACGTGGGCGTTGACGAGGTCGGTGAGTTGGTCGCGGTCGTCGCGACGAAACAGGCGCACCGTGGGAGCGGACGAAGGCATGCGGAGAACTCCGTTGAAGATCCGACAGAGAAGCCGCCATGCGATGCGGTACCCGGCCGACGATACCCCAGACTCGGACCGAACCGGCCGACCACGCCTCGTTCCACCGGGCTCAGCGCGGCTCGTCGCCCTCGATGACGATGCGGTGCATGACGCGCGGGCCCCGGTAGTCGTACACCGCGTAGTGCTGGGTGCTGCGGTTGTCCCACAGCGCGATGTCGCCCGGCCGCCACGTGAACCGCACCTGGAAGTCGGGCCGGGTCACGTGCTCGAAGAGGTGGGGCAGCAACAACTCGTTCTCGCGTTCGTCGAGTTCGACGATCCGGGTGGTGAAGATGCGGTTCACGTACAGGCATCGGCGACCGGTCACCGGATGTGTGCGCACCACGGGATGCACGACCGGCGGCAGCGCCCGCGCGTCGCCGCCGCGGTGCGAGCGCGACTTGGTGACGTCGTGCTCCGCCGTGAGGCCGTCCAGCAGCGCGCGCATCGGCGCGGAGAGGGCGGTGTACGCGCTCTCCATGTCGGCCCACAGCGTGTCGCCGCCGAGCGGCGGCAGCGACACCGCGCGCAACATCGTGCCCATCGGCGGGCGGGCCAGGAACGTCGCGTCGCTGTGCCAGATGTCGGCGTTGGAGACCTTGGGCCCGTCGCCGTCGGTGGCCAACACCATGACCTCCGGCAGGTCGGCCTCGGGCGGCTCGCCGAACGGAAAGCGCTGGAGCGCCCCGAATCCGGCCGCGAAGTCGCGCTGGCGGCGCGCGGAGATGTCCTGGTCGCGGAAGAACAGCACCTGGTGGGTGTGCAGCGCGTCGGCGAGGCCGGCGTAGGCGTCCGCGCCGAGATCGCGGTTCAGGTCGATCCCGGCAATCTCGGCGCCGATGGCGGGTGTCAGGGGGCGGACGTCGAACACGGGTACTCCAAGGTCTTGTTTGTTCGATGCGATCGCTGCGATCGAGCCTTGTGAGACAGACTGTCTTAATCAATCGACTGAGACGGAATGTCTTACACTCCTCCCGTGGATGTCAAGACCCGAACCCGCGCACGCATCCTGGACGCCGCCGAGCGCCTGTTCGCCGAGCGCGGCATTGCCGCCGTGTCGCTGCGCGAGATCGGCGCCGCGGCGGGACAGCGCAACAACTCCGCCGTGCAGTACCACTTCGGCACCCGCGAGGCACTGGTCCGCGCGCTGTACGAGGACCGCCTCGCGCCGCTCAACCTGCGCCGCCTCGACCTGCTCGCCGCCCTCCCCGACGAGCGTCGAAACGACCTCGCGGCGCTCGTCGACATCCACCTGCGACCGCTCGCGGAGGCCATGCGCGACGGTGCGCGCGAGAGCCACTACGCCCGGTTCGTGCATCGCTTCACGCTCGAAGGCGAGGTGCTGTCCCCGCCGCTGGGTTCCGACGTCGCCGGCGGCGTGCGCGCCGTCACCGCGCTGATCGAGGACACCCTCACCGCCGCCGAGCCGGACACCCCACCCGCCGTACACGCGACCCGGCTGCGGCTGATGTTGCTCCTGGTCACCGCGACCCTCGCCGACAGCGAACGCCGCCTCGATCAGGGCACCGAACTCCCCCTGCCCTTCGAGGACTTGCTGACCGAACTCGCCGACGCGGCGGTGGGCGTACTGGATCCCACGGGAGCCGTGCGCCGATGCTGATTCCGCGGGGCGGGCGGACACACCGCGCGCCGTGCCGTCGCCGAGGACACCGCCATTCCTCTCCTGTGGCCTGTGACATCCGGATCAGATCACCCAGCTGCGCGGCGGACGAGAACGACGTGATCCGCGAACCGTGGTGGCGCGACTGACAGGTGCGGCGCGCCTCGCGAACCACACCGGTACCGTCGAGCCCATGATCGTATGGCTCAACGGCACGCACGGCGCCGGCAAGACGACGACCAGTGCGCTCCTGCAACCACTGCTCCCGAATTCACGGGTGTTCGACGCCGAGAAGGTCGGCGAGACGCTCATGGACATCAAGCCCGGGCTGCCGGCAACGGACAACTTCCAGCACTGGCCGCCGTGGCGCGAGTTGGTCGTCGAGACCGCCCACCGCGTACTCGACTACACCGGCGGCACCCTGGTCGTGCCGATGACCGTCCTGGTCGAGCGGTACTGGCGCGAGATCAGCACGGGCCTGGCCCGACACGCCGTCCCGATACGGCACTTCGTCCTCCACGCCGACCAGGACACCCTGCGCCGACGCATCGAGGGCGACACCCTCTTGGGCCCCTCCCCCTTCCGTTTCAAGTACCTGGAGCCCTACGCCGAGGCGGCCCGCACCTGGCTGCACGCCGAGGCCGAGGTCGTCGACACCACCCACCTCACCCCCACCGAGGCGGCGCTACAGATCGCCGAGGCCGTCGGCCGCGGGGCCGAGGTCGCCGGTGAGGGCGGTTCGGGTGATCGGCGGGCGACCCCACAGGGCGAGGAGTTCGTCGGCCAGGGCCGCGACGGGTAGTGGGTCGTCGTCGTGGCTCGCCTTGATCGAGGCCGCCTGCAGACCGCGCGGGACGACTCCCGCGTCGAGGAGGACACGCCAGTCCCGCGGCGCGAGTTCGAGGTATTCCAGCCCGGTGAGCCCGGCGATCTCCCGTGGGTCGGCGATCGTGCCGGGGTAGGCGGTGAGGGTCCGCAGCCGCGGCAGGCCGATCAGCGGTGCGAGGCTGAGCGGCGGGTCGTTCCACACACCGATGGACACGACTTCCAGCCCGGGATCGGCGGCGGCCTCCAGGCTGCGCACGCTCGACGCGTTGACCCATGCCACCGCCGGTGACTCCCGCCCCGCTCCGCGCAGCCCGGATTCCGCCCGCCGGCGTCGGTCGAGCATCATGTCGGTGAGGGAGTCGGCAACGAGCCCGGCGCCCACGCTCTCCTCGTGGGAGAGGATGATGACCTGCCCGGTGTGGCCGCGGGGACCGGGGGTCAGATCGACGGCCAACCGGTCGCCGCCGCCGTTGTCCCCGAAAACGATCCAGCCCGGGGAACCGACCAGCCCCTGTACGGCGGCGTCGGGCCGGAGGTCGATCGCGTCCATCGCCGCGAACCGCCAGAGGAAGTAGCGGGTTGCCGCCTCGGCGACATACAGGTCCGCCAGGCCGAAGAGTTCGCAGCGGACGGCCTCGGCCTGGCGCCGCGCCGCTTCGTCGTCGTCCTGCCAATCCTCCCAATGCGACCGCGTCACCCGATAGAGCGCTTTGAGTTCGTCGGGCAGGGCGATGCCCAGGCGCGTCTCGGCGGCGGCGATCTCGGCCTCGGTGGCGCCGACCGCGTCGGGCAGTCGTTCGCGAAGTGTGCGCTCCAGCAGTTCGGGGTCCGCCGACGGCGCCGGCCGCGCCCCCGGCACCGCATCGGGCAGGCGGTGCCAGGGCTGCGGCAGCGAGCCCTCGACCAGAACAAGCGCTCCCGGATGCGGTCCGACGCCGGACTCCACGGCCGGGCCGTACTCGAGTATGTGCAGCAGCGCCCGTCCCGCCGGATCGACCTCCACGCTGAACGAAACGGTGTCGATGCCGTCCTCTGCCAGAGCATCGCGCACCCGCCCCACGGCGTCGCGCTCGTCCCGATGGGTCTGCGACACCCCTTGCTTGATCGGTACGCTCCAGCCGCCCCGTCCGATGTGGCCCGCCACGCGGGCGCCCGGGACGGCGAGGCGCTCCGCCCGGCTCGCCCGCACGAGGCGCAACATGGGCTCCCAGGTCGCGAAGTCGTCGATCGAGCGAGCCGGGTTCCGGTGATCATCCATGCCCGGACCGTACGCCGAGCCACCGACGCTCGACCACGATTGTGCCTCGGCGCGACGGTGCTCGGTCGCGGACGGCGCTCGGCTCGGCGCGGGTTCGGCTCGGTCAGCCTCGGATGTCGAACTCGCAGTAGTCGACGTCGGTGAGTTCGACCGCCTCCAGGTCTTCGGCGCGGGTGCCGCTCTCCTGGAAGTAGGCCTGGTGCAGGCCGGCGGCGACGATGCGCTCCAGGTCGCGTTCGGGGGCGCCGGCGTGGTGGGCGTCGAACAACTCCCGGGCGCGGTCGGGGGGAAGGGGTTGGGTGATGCGGCGCATGCGGGGGTCGTCGGTGGACCCGGCGGCCGAGGAGAATCCGAATCGGGCCCTGGTCTCGACGATCACGGCGCCCGCGGCGGCGGCGCGTTGTTCGGCGCGGCGGCGGACGCGGGGTTGCCACAGGCGGCGGACCTCCGCGTCGATCCGGGCGTTGACGGGTTCGGGCGGATTCTTGCGGTCGCCCTTGAGATAGCGCTCGACGGTACGTTGGCTGACGCCGAGGAGCGCGGCGACGATGCGGGTGCGGTTCTGGTTCTTGCTCATCAGGAACCGTACGCGGGCCTTGGTGGACCGGGGCGGTTTGCGGGTGAGGACGTGTTGGGCGGCCTGGTCGAGGCCGTCGCCGATCTTGCCCATGCGGGTTCCTATTCGCCTTCGGCGACGGCGTCGACGCCGTCCTTGATGTGGCGGGCGGGGTTTTGTCCCTCGACGAGCATGCGCAGGGCCCATTCGAGGGGGCGGGTGCCCTCGTGTTTGACCATGCCGGGGCTGACCCCGAGGCGGAAACCGCCCGGGATCGGCTTGCCGTCGGCCGTGCGCGGCAGGACGTCCAGGGGGGAGGGCCCCTCGGAGAGGTAGACGACGCAGTCGGAGAGCACCGCGATGGGGTACAGGTCGGCGGTGGTGGCGAGTTTGCGGATCTTGCGGTGCATGCCGACGCGGGCGTTGGCGATCACGGCGGCGCGGATGTCGGGGCGCCAGGTCGGTCGCTCCAGCGCGGGCCAGCGGTCGCCGGGGCGGTAGCGGGCGCCCTGGGGGCGTTCGCGGAGCTTGCCGATGCCGCCCTTGACGGTCGCCTTGATCGCGGCCAGGACGATCGCGCGGGCGGGGTCGGCGCGCTTGTGCTCGGCCATCGCGGCCAGGAACGCGGTGTCGTCGAGGTCGGGGGTGACGCCGAGGTCGGCCATGGTGGCCAGGTAGGCGTCCCGCAGGCGGGTGTACCAGGGGTCGAGGTAGGCGCCGTGCTGCGGACGGATCCACGCCTCGAACGGGTCGATCTCGGCGCCGAGTTCGGCGGCGTAGGCGACGGTGGGGGTGGCATACCAGCCGGGGCCGGTCGGGGGCAGGCCGGTCGGGGTGAACGGGTTGGGCAGGCGGGGGTCGAGCTCGATGCCGGAGAGGTCGACATACCAGCAGCCGGGGAGCTTGCGGTCGAAGGTGGGTGCCTCGACGTGGACCGGGGCGCCCAGGCCCACCGGCAGGCGGGAGGCGGCGGCGAGGAAGGCGGTGTTGACATCGAGGCCGACGGCGTATTCGCGATTGCCCTCGTCGTCGCCGACCAGGTGGATGGGGCGGTACCAGTCGTACGCCTCCTCCACCAGCACGTCGGCGCCGCCCCGGTTCTGCGCGACCGGGTGCTCGTCCGGGGCCTCCGGCGGCGCCGGGTCGACGGCCTCGGTCAGCGAGCCGCCGACCGGGCCGGAGCGCCAGTTGCCGGTGCTCTCGTCCTTGACGGCCTGGGTCGGCGGGCGCAGCTCGGTCATCAGGGTCAGGCCGGCGACGGCCGTGGAGCCGCGGGGGGTGACCACACGGGTGGCGTAGGTGCCCAGGAGTTCGGCCAGTCGCGGTGCGGGCAGGTCGGCGGCGCCGGCCCAGGAACGGGTGTCGAGCGCGTCCCAGCCCAGGAAGGCGAACTGCACGCACTGCCGGCGGCCACCGTCGGCGGGCGGTCGGTAGACCTTGGTCCAGGGGCCGAAGCCGCGCCGGGTCAGCCGCCAGCCGTCCTTGGTGACCTGCTTGACCAGCTTGTGGTCGTCGGGCAGGCGCAGGTTGCGGCGGTCCTCCAGGTCGGCGGGTACACCCAGCCGCTCGGCGGCGGCGGCGGTGACCACGACGAGCGGGTCGGCGTCGCGGCCGGCGCGGTGCAGGCGCTCGGCGCCGAGGCCGACGTCCAGGGCCCAGGCGACCACGGCGGGCAGCGACTTCGCGGGACCGGGCAGGACCCGACCGTCGACCAGGTACGCCACGAGCCGACCCTTGTCGGCGTCGAGGACGGCGAGGGGGCCGGCGGGGAACCGGGCTGCGGGCGGCGCGTCGGAGGGGGGCGTGTCGGCCTTGGCGGCCGTACCGGTGCGGGGCGGCGACTTGGGGGAGGCGGCCGAGGGGGGCGTGGTGGAGCGAGCCGCCACAGGCGGGGCGGAGCGCGACGGCCGCCGGGCGGCGGGCGGCGGGGCGGCGGGCGACTGGGCCTCCGGCGGCGGAGGCGCGGCGAGCGGCCCGGCGGCAGGGGGCTTGTCGACGGCGGGCAACTCCGCTGCGGGCGTCTCCGCCGCGGGCGTCGGCGGCACGGCCGCCGACGGCGGCGCGCTACGTACCCACGGCGCGGCGGCCGTCCTCGCCCCGGCGCCGCCCGGGTCGAGCGCCGCCGTGAAGGTGGTGTCCGTGGCGGCGGCCGTGTCCGCAGCGGGCCCGGCCTCGTTGGACCCGTCGTGTTCGTCGACCGGCCCGGTGGCGCCCTCCGCCGCGTCGCCCCCGCCCGGGGACGGTCGCGGCGCGGGGTAGCGCTCGGCGAGCCCCGCCAACAGGCGGGCGTACGCCTGGCGTTGCGGCGGGCGCGGATCACTGCGCCCGGCCTCCCAGGCCACAACCGTCACCCGCTGGACCCCCAGCGCGTCCGCGACCCGCTGCTGCGTGAACCCGGCGGCCTTGCGCAGCCTCGCCCGCTCGACCGGCGACGGGAGATCACCGGGTGCCTCGGCCAACAACGCATCCACGGCGTCGAACAACGCCGGTTGGGGCTCGGACATGCTCCACCTCCACCGGCGAATCTATCAACGAGCACACTCCGGACCCGACATCGACCTTACATTGCGCCCGGCCTCGCGACTCCGAGCGCAACGGGGGTTGCCGAGTCCCCCGCAAGGGTGAGTCCCGGCATGGGGCGACGCATGCCCAGGGAAGCTACCGACAGCCACTGTCTTCATTGCAAGAAGGGCCCCTTCGATGCCGTACCAGCCTCGGCGTGTCCTGCGCTCCGCCCTCGCCGCCATCACCGTGACGGCCGGCGTCCTGTGCGCGGGCGGCTGCGTCATGCGGGCGGACCCGGTCGCGCGCGCCGGTGCGGCGGCGGCCACGAGGGCGGCCCACACCGACGTGTTGTTCGTCGGCGCGCATCCCGACGACGAGTACCAATCGCTGGCGACCTTCGGGCAATGGCGGGAGCGGGACGGGCTGAGCACCGGGGTCGTCACGATCACCCGCGGCGAGGGCGGCGGGAACGCCGTCGGCCCCGAGGAGGGCGCCGAACTCGGCATGATCCGCGAGGGTGAGGAACGCGAGGCCGTCGGGCTCACCGGCATCCGCAACGTCTTCCATCTCGACAAGCCCGACTTCTGGTACACACTCAACGCACCCCTGGCCGGCAGGGTCTGGAACCGCCCGCCCCAACAACCCACCGACACGCTCGAACGACTGGTCCGCCTCATCCGCGCCACCACCCCGAAAACCGTGGTCACCATGGACCCGCGCCCATTCAACCAGCACGGCGCCCACCAGCAGGCCGCACGACTGGCCATCGAGGCGTTCCACCTGGCCGGCGAGCCACAGGCGTTCCCCGAGCAACTCACCGAGGAGAAGTACTCCACCTGGAAGCCCGATCGCCTGCTCACCCAGAGCTGGGGGTTCCGGGGACCGACCGGCGAGCAGTGCTCCACGCAGGAGGCCACGGACCCGAAGTCCGGACTGCCCGTGATCGGCGTCTGGTCCGGCGCGCGCTCCGCCGAGCACGACACGACGTGGGCCCGGGTCGAACGAGACGCCGCCCGCACCTACGTCACCCAGGGCTTCGGCTCCCTGCCCGCCACCGTCGACACCCCGCCGGACCAACTCCCCTGCGAGTGGTTCACCGTCCTGGCCGACGGCGGCACCACCAACACCGCCCCGGAACACGACCAGCCCGAACTGCTGCCGGTATATGCCGAGTTCCGCGACTGGACCCGGAAAGTCAACATGCCGTGGCTGGCCAACGACGCCCAGCCCACCCACCCCGAGTCCCCAATCACCACCATCCCCGAGGTCGACGGGGCCCCCTCGGTGGACGGCACGGCAGGCGCGGGCGAATACCCCGGCGACACCCTGAGGTTGACGCACTGGGAGGGCTCCGAGTGCGCCCCCGCGGACTGCTCGGCCGAGGCCCACCTCGCCCGCCACGGCGACGACCTGTACGTCCTCGTCCACGTCACGGACGACACGAAAGGCGCCGCCCTCGACGCGCAGGCCGACTGCAAACGCCACTGGCGCACCGATTCGATCGAGATCGACCTCGACCCGCAGGGCCGCTCCGACGACACCTCCACCACCTTCAAGGCGGCCGTTTTCCCCTTCACCGCCGCCGACTCGGGACCGTGCGCCGAACGCGACGGCGACAACCGCCAAGGCCCCGCGAACACCACCGCGCCCGGAATGACGATCGCCTCCACCGTGACCGAGCCGTATACCGGCTACACCGTCGAGGCGAAGATCCCCCTCGCCGACCTCCCCGCCGCCGTCGACCCCGAGCGCCTGACCGCCAACATCCTCGTCTACGACTCCGACACCCAGGACAACACCGGTCAATCCCGCCTCGCATGGTCCCCCTACGGCAGCGCCCAGGCCGACCCGTACGTATGGGGCACCGCCCACCTCCCCGCCTACATCCCATCCCCCGGCCAACCGGAAACGCCCGCCGAAATCCCTCTGGAAGCGACCCAGAGCGCAAACTCCCCCGCCTCCGTCGCCCAGTCCCGCCGCACCGGAATCCCCCTCGCGGGCGGCCCACGCCGATAGCCGACCGCCGCCTACGCGCCCTCGGAGGCGGCCCCCTCCACGATCGACAACACGGTCGGGGTGGGCACGACCCGGACCAACCGCAGGCCCGCCGCGTCGAACAGTCGGGCGAAGTCCGCCTCGGTGCGCTCTCGGCCGACCAGGGACGCCATCATCATCAGGTCCAGTGCCTTGCCCTGGTGGGGTTCGTTGCCCTGCGGCAGCACCGCGTCGACGACGAGGACCCGACCGCCGGAAGCCATCGCCCGGCGGCAGTTGCGCAGAATCCGCACGCACTGCTCGTCGTCCCAGTCGTGCAGGATGCGCTTGATCAGGTACACGTCTCCGGCGGGAACCGAGGCGAAGAAGTCGCCCTCCGCCGTGGCCCAGCGGCCGGCCAGTTCCGGGGCGTCCAGTCGGTGGCCGGCCAGGACGTGGGCATGGTCGTACAGGATGCCCCGCAGCCGCGGGCCGGCCCGCAACGCGGCCAGCAGGAAGCCGCCGTAGCCACCGCCCACATCCACGAGCGTGGCCGCCTCGGGGAAGGCGTAGCCGGCGGCGATCGGCACGTTCTCCGCCTCCGACATGGAGTCCATGCCCGCGTGGAAGACGGCGGCGGTCTTCTCGTCCCGGGCGAAGTGCTCGAAGAACGGCACGCCGAAGATGTCCTCGAAGGCCGAGGAGCCCGTTTCCAGGCAGCGGGTCATCTCCCCGCTCGGCAGCCACATCGTGCGATCCGTCAGCATCAGGACCGCCGCGCGTGCCGAGACGGGCGCGTCCGAACGCAACGAGTCCCCCGCCGGGGTCAGCCGGAACCGGCCCCGGTCGTCCTCCTCGAACAACCCCCGGGTGGCCAGGAGTCGCAGCAGCCGATACAGGTTCTGTTCCCGAGTGCCCGTCAGTCGTGCCAGTTCCGCCACATCGAGGGGTCCGTCGGCCAGATGGTCCGCGACCCCGACCGCCGCCGCCGCGCGCAACGCGGCCGGATACAAAAACCCCAGGGCCTCCTCGACGAGGAGGGCAGCACTGCGCCGCCCGGCCTCCGCACCCGACTCGCGGGAATCACCGTTCATGCAATCGCCTCCGAACGCCCGAACCATCCGAGTCACACATCGAGCACGACAACAACTCGCCCACTCACGGCGGGTTCCCCGCCGCCGCACTCTTCCCCTCCATCACGATACGAAGGTCCATCATGACGTTCCGTGAGGCCCGACGGGACCCCGACGCACACAACCGTTGCCGCCGCCCGAAGGCCGCCTCCGACCGGAAAGCCTTTGCCCGAGCCGGCCCGGGTTGCTACCGTCACCCCCGCGCGGGAGGCGCGCGATCAGCGGGACAGGGAGGTTGATGAATATGGCCGCCGTCGGCTCTCTTCGGCATTCCCTCGTCCGTCCCGCGTACTGACAGAGCGCGGGGCGGGTCGTTCAACGACCAGGAGTGACACGTGACTTCCTCCATTTCATCGGCCCGCATGCAGCCGACCACCGACCGCCTCGTCCTTCGGCCCTGGACCGCGGCCGAAGTCGGCGCCGTCCTCGACGGCACCGGATCGGCCCACTGGGCCGACGACTTCCCCGCCGACGGCGACCGCGTCATCGCGAGCCTCTTCGACGACAACCCCGCCTGGCTCGGCGAACACGGCCACCGCCTGATCATCGAGCGGGACAGTGGCCTTGTGGTGGGCTCGATCGGCCTGTTCTGGCCGCCCCACGAGGGGACGCTCGAAATCGGATACGGCATCGTGCCCTCCCGCCGCGGCCGTGGCTACGCCCCCGAAGCCACCTTGGCCTTGGCGGAGTTCGCCCTCGGAGCACCCAGCGTCCACACCGTGTCCGCCACCGTGGAGCTGTCGAACCCGTCCTCGGTCCGCGTGCTGGAGAAGGCCGGCTTCCGCCGCTGGACCACCGACGAGAACACGGCCCGGTTCCGACTGACCCATCCGGACGCCGGCAACCCGCGCTGACCCCCGGGCCCCGGAAGCACACACGGCTTCCGGGGCCCATCCCGCATCCCGAAACCGCGTGGTGGCCGGCGCCGGCAGGGCCGGGTGGTTGCGATATGGTTCGCGGCCAAAACAGCGGGGACATCGGCCGGGGGCGACCATGGTGGAGGACTTCGGCGGGCGGATCGAGCCGTATCGGCAGGAACTGCTCGCCCACTGCTACCGCATCCTCGGTTCGGTCCACGACGCCGAGGACCTGGTTCAGGAAACCTGCCTGCGGGCCTGGCGGGCCCGGGATCGGTACGACCCGGCCCGCGGTTCGCTGCGGACCTGGCTGTATCGGATCGCGACGCATGCCTGCCTGACGGCGTTGGAGACCCGCAGTCGCCGACCGCTGCCCTCGGGAATGGTCGCCGACAGTCGGCCGCTCGATCCGCTGGTCCACGGTGGCGAGGTCACCTGGCTGCAACCGATGCCCGACGCGCTGCTGCACCTGGGGGATCCCGCCGGTGCGGCGGTCGATCGCGACAGCCTGCGGCTGGCCTTCGTCGCCGCGTTGCAGCACCTCTCGGCGCGGCAGCGCGCCGCGCTGATCCTGCGCGAGGTGCTCGCGTTCTCCGCCGCCGAGACCGCGGACATCCTCGGTACCTCGGTCGCCTCGGTCAACAGTTCGCTGCAGCGGGCGCGGGCGCGGCTGAACCGGGCGGGTGTCCTGGAGGACCGGGTCGACGAGCCCTCGCAGGCGGAACAGCGGGCCTGCGTCGATCGCTACATGGCGGCGTTCGCGAACGCCGACGTCGAGGGGCTCAAGCGGCTCCTGACCGACGACGTGCTGATGGAGATGCCGCCGATGCTCAATTGGTTCGTCGGGCGCGACAACTACGGGCGGTTCATGGACTGGGTGTTCGACAAGGCGGGCACCACATGGCGCCTGGTCCCCGTCGCGGCGAACGGCCAGCCGGGGTTCGCCGCCTACAACCTCGGCGCCGACGGCGTGTTCGAGCTGCACACGCTCCAGGTGTTCACCGTCACCGCCTCCGGCATCGGCAGGAACACGGTGTTCCGGGACGCCGAGGTGTTCGCGTCGTTCGGCCTCGCGCCGCGGTTCGGGGTCTGACGGGCGGCGGGGCGTGTCCTCGATCCCGCCGAAAAAAGTTCGTCCGGGCGCGATGAGTTCGGATCCCGCCGCCGGTATGTATCCGCGGAGCCACACACGACTCCCCGTGCGTCGCACAGCGCGACGATCCGCGGCAGTACGACCGGAACGAGGGACACCATGACCACGACCGCCAACCGCCCGCAAACCGCGGACGAGACCGCCGTCCTCCAGGTTATCGAGGGCGTGTACGACGCCTGGGACGCGCACGACGCCGACGCGTTCGTGGCCGACTACACCGAGGACGCCTGCGCGATCCTGCCGGGCTCCTACCGCCGGTCCCGCGAGGACGTGCGCCGGAGCATGGCGGCCGGCTTCGACGGCTTCCTGAAGGGCTCGACGACCGACAACAAGGTATTGGGCATTCGCTTCCTCAACGACGACGTCGCCCTCGTGGTCAGCGAGTCGAACGTCATCTTCCCGGGCGAGACCGAGGCACCGGCCGACCGCGCCGCGATCGCGACGTGGGTCCTGACCCGCCGGGACGGCAGGTGGCTGCTCGCGTCGTACCAGAACTCCCCCACCGTCGTGACCACGGGCTGACGACGGCAGCGGCGACGCTGAACACATGACCTCGGGACGTTCCCGCCGCGTACCCCACCCGGGTACGCGGCGGGCGGGGCCTCGGCGACGGGCGGGACGGGCGGGACGGCCGCGTCGCCGGCGCGATCCCGTCGATCGACGCAGACTCGAAGGATGGAGATCCGCCAAGCGCACGGCCACGTGACGCTCCCCGACCGCGACGACGTCGAGGTCACGCTCGACCTGTACGACTGGCCGGTCGACGGTGACACCCTCCCCCACAGGTGGACCGCCGTCATCGACGGCCCACCCGTCCTGGAGGCGGGCGTGGAGGGCGTCCTGCACCTCGATACCGAGCCGACCGCCCTCGGCCACCGCTTCGTCGTCGTAGCCGGCGGCGACCACACGACCCGACTCCTCGGCCGAGACCCCCGCTGACCCACCCCACCGAACCGGCGACCCGCCCGTCGCTCGGGGTCGGGGGACAGGTGTGACGGTCGCGGACAGGGCATACGTGGGGGATCGAAAGCTCACCGTCCGACCGCGTGGAGCACGTGGAGAAGGGAGCCGAATGCCGTCCGACGTCGATCTCTCGGCGGCGCTGTCCAGGGTCAAGGAGAGCGAGACCTCGCTGGTCGCGCAGGTGCTGCGGACCACCGTGGCGGCGGTGACCTCGTACGTCGCCGCGCTGCTGTTGACCGGCCCCGATCCGCAGCCGATCCTGTCCCCGCTCACCGCGCTCCTGGTGGTCCAGGTCACCTCGTACGCGACGTTCACCACGGGTGTACAGCGAGTGGCCAGCGTGGTGGCCGGGGTGCTGATCGCGGTGGTGTTCAGCGAGGCGGTCGGGCTCAACTGGTGGAGTCTGACCCTGCTGCTGTTGGCCTCGCTCGGTCTGGGGCACCTGATCCGGCTCGGCGATTCGATCAACGAGGTGGCGATCAGCGCGATGATCGTGCTGGGCGTCAGCCAGGTCGCCGACACCGCGTGGGACCGGATCGCGGAGACCCTGATCGGGGCCGCGGTCGGCATGGTGTTCTCCCTCGTCCTGGCGCCGCCGGTACATGTCCGGCCCGCGAACGAGGCGGTGATGTCGGCGTTCGACGCCCTGACGCAACTGCTGGACACGATGGCCCGGGAGATCGGCGAGGACGTCAGCCACGCCCGGGCGCACGGCTGGCTGGAGGAGGCCCGCCGGATCGACCGGGACATCGTGCGCGTGGACGCCACGCTGTCGACGGCCGAGGAGGGCACCCGGCTCAACCCGCGCGGCAGACGGGCCACGGTGCGGGTGCTGGCGCTGCGCAGCGGCCTGGACACCGCCGAGATCAGCGCGGTGGCGCTGCGCATGGTGTGTCGGGCGCTGAGCGGGCTCTACGCGCGGGGTGAGCACGGCGAGCCGGCGTACACCGAGATCCCGTTGGCCACCGCGCAGTCCCTGCGCAGCCTGTTCCACTCGCTCGCGGCGCTGTTCGCGGCGTACGGCCATCTGGTCGTGCTGCACGGGCGGGCCCTGCCGGAGGAGGCCGCCCGGGCCGAGAACACCCTGCGCGAACGGCTGGCCGAGGCGCTGGTGGACCGCTCGCGTACCGAGGCGATCCTGCTCGCCGACTCGATCGAGAACCCGGATCGCTGGGAGCTGTACGGCACGCTGTTGACCGCCGTCGACAAGCTCGTCGACGAGACCCGCCCGGCGGGCACTCCGGGCGACCTGGCGCAGCGCATCGAGGAGCGGCGGCGCCGACTGGCCGAGGAGCGCCGGTTGCGCGCCGTGGTCGTCCGGCCCGGTCCGGTCCTGCGCGAGCGCATCCGGCGGGTGGTGGCGCCCACCGACCGCCTCCTCCGCGCCCCGCGCCGGTTGCCGCGGCCCCTGCGGCACACCCTGCGTCGCCGGACCTGACGGCCGGGGGTGCCGGGTGGGGAGCCGGCCACGCGCGTGTCGAGCCCGTGGCCGGCGCCCCACCCCCGTCACCCCGCTTGGGCGAGGCCGGTGAGGCCGGGCGGCAGGTCGCGGGTGTGCACGACGCCGAGGCGTTGCGTCGCCCGTGTCAGGGCCACGTACAGGTCCGCCAAGGCGAACGCGGCCGGCTCCACGACGATCACCGCGTCGAACTCCAGGCCCTTGGCCTGTTTGGGGTCGAGCAGCACCAACGGCCGGGTCAGGTCCGGCTCGACGCCTCGCTCGGCGTGCGGGATCGCCGTCGCCAGTGCATCGATCAGCTCGCGCGGCGCGATCACGGCGACGCGGCCGTCGACGGGAACCCGCGCGTCGGCGCCGCCGGTCGCGTCACCCGGGCCCGCTTCCGGGGCGACCCCTTCGTGCGCGACCGCCCACGCCACCGCGGCCGGCAGGTCCGCGGTGTGCCGCGACCACGGCTTCACGCCGGTCGAGCGCACCGAGTCCGGCGGCTCGAATCCGGGGTCGACGGCCCGCACGACATCGGCCGCGACCTCCATGATCTCGGTCGGCGTACGGTAGTTCACATCCAGCCGCACTCGCTCCCAGCGGCCCTCGACGAACGGCACCAGGATGCGCTCCCACGAGCCGCACCCGCCCGGCTCCGAGGTCTGCGCGGGATCGCCCACCAGGGTCATCGACCGGGTGGGGCTGCGTCGCATCAGCAACCGCCAGGCCATCGCAGACAGTTCCTGGGCCTCATCGACCACGATGTGGCCGTACGCCCAGGTGCGGTCCGCCGCCGCGCGTTCGGCGGAGGTGCGATGGTCGAGTTCCTCCTGGCGTTCGGCGAGTCGTTCGGCGTCCACGAGGTCGTGGGCGCTCAGCACCTCGGACTCCTCGTCGTCGCGATCCTCGAACTCCTGCGTGCGCGAGCCGTACGACAGGTCGAGCACACCCTGCGCGTACGCGATCCGCCGCCGGCGTTCGGCCGCCGCCAGGGCCTTCGCCAACGAGTCGTCCTCGCCCAGGAGTTCGGCGGCCTCGTCGAGCAACGGCACGTCGGCAACGGTCCATTCGACGGCGTCGCGGGTCCCGAAGACCGGGTCGTACCCGATCGGCCGGCGGATCGCCGCCGCGTCCTCGTCGGACAGGTAGACCGGTTCGGCAAGGTAGTCCGCGACCAGTTCCTGCGGCGTGAGGCGCGGCCACAGTTCGTCGATGGCCGCCTGTACGGCCGGACTCTCGGCGACCGACATCGACAACTGCGCGATCTCGCCCGAGCCGAGGAAGTTCGGTCCGCCGAACGGGTCGGCGCCGAGCCGGTCCACCAACTGCTCGGTCAGGCCGTCGATCACGCGCGACGCGAACGCCGGGCGGGCGAGGTTGTGCGGCAGCGGCGTCGCCCGCGCCTTGCTCCGGGCGGCCTCGGCGATCGCCGCGTCGAGGTACAGGTCGCCGTCGTCGTGCTCGATGAACAACGGCGTCTCGGGCACCGTCTGCCGGTCGGCCACGAAGCGGCGCAGCACCTCGGCCATCGCGGCCCGGCCCTTGACCTCGGCGGCCTCCGGGGTGTCGACGGCGGTCGCGGTCACGCCCGGGAACAGCTCGCCGGGGGTGGCGAATTGCACTCCCGTCTCGCCGAGAGAGGGCAGCACGTCCTCGATGTAGCCGAGGAAGGCGGGGTTGGGGCCGACCACGAGCACGACACGGCGGGTCAACTGCTCGCGGTTCGCGTACAGCAGGTACGCCGCGCGGTGCAGCGCGACGACGGTCTTGCCGGTGCCCGGGCCACCCTCGACCACGAGCACCCCGCCATGCGGCGCGCGGATGATCCGGTCCTGCTCGGCCTGGATCGTCTGCACGATGTCGTGCATGCGCCCGGTGCGGGCCGCATCGAGCGACGCGAGCAGCACGGCGTCGGCGTCCGAGCCCTCGAAGCCGGTACGGGTGGCGTCGGTGAGGTCCAGGATCTCGTCGTGCAGCCCGGTGATCCGGCGCCCGGACGTGGTGATGTGCCGCCGGCGCCGCAGCCCCATCGGGGTGTGCCCGGTGGCCAGATAGAACGGTCGGGCGACATCGGCACGCCAGTCGATGACCAACGGCGTGTGCTCGGCGTCGTCGCGGCGGATACCGATACGCCCGATGTGATGGTCGGCGCCGTCGCGGAACAACAATCGGCCGAAACACAGGCCGTTCGCACCGGCGTCCAACGCCGCCAACAGGCCCGACTGCTCGAAGACGGCGATGTCCCGCTCGACGCGTGCCTGCCGGGTGCCGTCGTGCTCGCGCCCGAGCGCGCTCTTGACGGCGACCTCCGTCCGGGCACGCAGGTCCGCGAGGTGCGCATACAGCACATCGACGAATTCCTGCTCGTGTCGCAATTCGGCGTTTGACAATTCGACTCCCGGACGGATATCATGTCGTCATTGAGCTTTCCGAATACCATTCGGAATCGGTATTCAGAACCACCAAATATACCTCGCGAAAAGCCCCGGACGTCAAGTCGTCCGGGGCTTTTCCGTGCGCCGCCTCGTCCGCCGTCGGGGCGGCCGGTGCGCCGCTACTCGAAGCGCGCGGTGTCGCCCGCCCCGCGGCGGACGATCTCGGCCTCGTCGCTGGAGAAGTCGATGACGGTGGTCGGCTGGGTGCCGCATTCGCCCGAGTCGACCACGGCGTCCACCACGTGGTCGAGCCGTTCCTTGATCTCCCAGCCCTGCGTCAGCGGCTCCTCCTCGCCGGGCAGGAGCAGCGTGCTGGACAGGATCGGCTCACCGAGTTCGGCGAGCAGGGCCTGGGTGACGACGTGGTCGGGAATCCGCACGCCGACCGTCTTCTTCTTCGGATGCAGCAACTGCTTCGGCACCTCCGACGTCGCACGGAGAATGAAGGTGTAGGGGCCGGGAGTCGACGCCTTGATCGCCCGGAACACGTCGTTGTCCAGGTGTACGAACCGGCCCAGCTGGGCGAAGCTCTCGCACACCAGGGTGAAGTGGTGCCGGTCGTCCAGCTCGCGGATCGCGCGAATCCGGGCGATGCCCTCACGGTTGCCCAATTGGCATCCCAGTGCGAAACACGAATCCGTCGGATACACGACGAGCGACCCGCCGCGGATCAGGTCGACCACACTGCCGATGGTGCGTTGCTGGGGGTTCTCGGGATGCACATCGAAATACTTCGCCATGCGCAGACCTTACGGCGACCGGGACCCGCCCCCGACCAAAGCCCACCACCCGACGGCGGCCGTTCCGTCGGAGGTCGAGGGACGGGGGGCTTGTCCGGCGTCACTTGTGGGGCCCGCCGCACGATCCAAGGCGTAGCAATCCGGTGACGTGGCGGGACCCAATTCGTCGAGTCTTCCGGACTAACGTCGATCTTGCACAGCGCGCCACCACCTCCCGTCCCAACGCCCGAGGCAGTGGGCAACGTGCGCGTCCTCGACACCAATTGCTCGGGAGAAAATCGCATGTCCCTCGTAACGACCCGCCGTACGAACACCGTCCGTACGCCGGCCGGCACCGTGCCGGCGGCGGCTCTGCTGATTCCCACCGCAACGGCGTGCAACTCGGACGACAAGGACAAGACCAGCGCGCCGGCCGCCACGGCCAAGGCGGGCGACAACACCCCGCCGGCCGGCACGACCAAGCCGAAGACCGGCACCCCACCGGCCACGGCGCCCAAGGGTGGCTCCTCGGGCGGTGGCAAGACCCTGGTGGACGGCAGCACCGCCCAGATCGAGAACCTCGGCGCGCAGCGCTACCGTGCCAAGATCGTCAACGGCGGCCAGGTCCTCGCCACGCTCGAAACCGATGACAAGGACGCCGGGCTCGACGCCAACGGCATGTTCGTCGTGCTCTCGATGGACGGCACGATCCACTCCTGGATGGGCGGCGAACACACCGGTCCGGGCACCTTCCAACTCCCCGGCGGCTGGACGGCCGAGGTCACCAAGGTCGGCGAACTCCGCTTCCGTGCGCGGATCCTCGGCAACGGGGGCGCGGACTACGGCACATTGGAAGCGAACCAGCACGACGCCGGCGCGGTCGCCAACGGCATATACATCGTGCTGAGCGCGGGCGGCGAGATCAGCGCCCACGAGTAGAACCCCCCCGCTGCGGCCCCGACGGTCGCCCGGCGCGATGGTGGAGCCACCCCGGCTGCTCCACCCCTGCACAGACGCAAACGTTCGATCGGCAACGCCCCCCTTGCCGAGCGGGCCCGAAATCCGCTGCGATCCGGCCTGGGAATCGGCCGCCCATGCGGTGCCATGGACATGAGTGGGCTTGCCCACCGAGGCTTCGGGTCCGGCGCCGACCGCCACCACCGGGCCCGGCCCGCGTACCGCCCCGCGGTGATCGTGTGCCTGCCTGGCGCGGTCGAGCCCTCCGAGGCGATACGGGCCACCACCTGCCCGCGGTGCGCCGCGACTTCCACCGGAACGAGACCCTCACGCACGCGGAACCGGCCGACCGTATCGGCACGTTCGGCTACGTCAACGCGCTCCCCGAAGCCGAGCACGAGGTCTTCTTCGCCCACCTGCGCACGCACCTGGCCCCGGGCCCCGGACCCCGACAGCGGCGATCACCAGGAGATACAATGGGAGTTGCAACGCAACCTGCAACGCAACCTGCAACGCGAGCCGCTACGGGGAACGGGACGAAGGCTGCGACGTGAGCTGCAACGGAAGCCGCGACCCGCGACACATCCGGACACCCAGAGTAGTCACACCGCAACAGATCGTCGCCGAAGCCACGCCCATCCTGTGGGAGTTTCACACGCCGGCTCGGAATCAGGCCATTGGACCGCCGCTCCTTGATCGATTGCGCAATGCACAGGAATGGAGCAGCGGCGTTCCGGATTCCACGACCTCGGCAGGCTTATGGTGATACGCGCCCGTTGTTAGAGTGACACGGTAAATGCAGCGAGCCGGGCGGGGATTCTCTTCGCCGAATCAGCCAGCCGACGGAGGTGCACGTGTCGTTGTCCGATGAGGATCTTCGAATCATCGCCGGAGACGTTCTGCGATCTGTTCGCTATCTCACCCTGGGGACCGCCTCTCGGGGCGGTGAATCATGGATGACCCCATTGGCGCACGCCTGGGACTTCGAGGACCACTTCTATTGGATATCGGCCGCCGACTCCCGGCACTCGCGCAACATCGACGAGAATCCGGCCGTTTCGGTGCTGGCCTACGACCTCGGCACGACCGGGACGGACCAGGCCCTGTTCGGCAGCGGAACCGCCCGGCTGCTGAGCGACGACGAGGTCGCCGAGGGCTGCGCCGTCTACTACGCGCGGCGCTACCCCGACCCGGAGGTGCGGGTGAAGCGCGAGCGCCCGGCGGACGACTTCCGCGGGGCGTCGCCCAATCGGCTCTACCGCGCCCGCATCGACGCCTACTCCCTGCTGCACCCGGACGGCCACCCCGTGCACGGTGGCCTGGTCAGTCACCGCGTGACCGTTGCGTTCAGCACCGCGCAGCTGCAAACCACCGGCTGAGCAACCGGACGAATCGGGCGCCCGGGCGGCTCGGGCGCCTTGTATCGTGACGCCCTCGGGGACGCGCGGGTGGGCCGGGACGGCCGCCCCGAGTGAGGAGTCACGGTCATGCGGACGTATGCCGGTGAGGACGTCGTGCTCGGTCTCGACCTCGGAGGCACTGCCTTCAAGTCGGCGTTGATCGGCCGCGACGGCACCCACGAATTCGTCGGCCGGCACCGCAGCGGGCGCGAACTGGGCCCCGACGCCGTGGTGGACCACGTGCTCGAGCACGCCGTCGCCTCGGTGGCCGAGGCGACCCGGCGCGGCGCCGTGGTGCGCGCCGTCGGGGTCGCCGCCTGCGGGGTGGTGGACGAGGCGGCGGGGGTGGCCGTGTTCTCCTCCGCCTTCCGGTGGCGGGACGTGCCGCTGCGCGACCGGGTGGCCGAGCGGCTGGGCCTGCCGGTGGCGCTCGGGCACGACGTGCGCGCCGGCGGTGTCGCCGAGGCCCGCCTCGGCGCCGGCGTCGGCCACGACGTCTTCCTGTTCGTGCCGATCGGTACCGGCGTGGGCGCGGCGATCATGATCGGCGGACGGCCGTTCGTCGGCGCGCACTGGCGGGCCGGCGAGATGGGCCACACGATCCTGCGGGCGAACGGCCGCGTCTGCGGATGTGGTCAGCGCGGATGTGTGAGCACCGTGGTCGGCGGGCCCGCCATCGCGCGCCGCCATCACGAACTCGCGAACCCCGGCGACGGGTCGGCCGTCGATGCCGCCGACGTCGCACGCCTGGCGGCCGAGGGCGATGCGATCGCGATCCGGGTGTGGTCCGAGATGATCGACGGCCTGGCCGACACCTTGGTGACGTCCGTGACGATGCTCGATCCCTCCGCCGTCGTGCTGGGCGGGGGGATCGGGCGCTCGGGTGACCTGCTGCTGCGCCCGTTGCGCACGGAACTCGAACGGCGATTGACCTTCCAGGTGCCGCCGCAACTGCTCGGCGCGCGCTTCGAGGACGAGTCGGGCTCGTTGGGCGCCGGCCTGCTGGCCTGGGACCTCCTGGCCGGCGATCCCCCGTCCGGCGCCTGAATACCCGCCCTCAACCGGCGAGTTCACCGTCCGCGGCGATCCGGAAGGCATTCGCGGCGATGGTCAGGCCCGGGTTCACCGCGGCCGAGGACGGGAACACCGCGCTGTCGGCCACCCACAGATTGTCCAGGTCGTGCGCCTTGCCGTAGGGGTCGACAACGCTGGTGGCCGGGTCCTCGCCCATCACCGCCGTACCGCACTGGTGGGAGTTGACCGCGACACCCATGCGTCGGGTGAAGACCATCGGGTATCCCGATCGCCGCATCGCGTCCGTGGTGCGCCGCACCAGTTCCCGATGCGGCGCCAGGTTGTTCGGCGACCAGTGCACGACCACCCGATCCGCCCCGTCGACGGTGATGCGATTGTTCGGCGTGGGCAGGTCCTCGCTGGTGAGGTACAGGTCGACGCTGTGCGCGGCCAGCGCGCCGAGGATCGGTGCCGGCACCCGATCGCCGAGCACGCGGGCCATCGGGGCCTGGAGCTTCCCGAGCGTTTGTACATTGCCCAGCGGCCCGTGCGGACCCCCGTCGCGATACCAGTCGTTCCAGCCGAGGGTCTTTTGGAAGACCGTGTCGTTGCGGCGGCGCGGGTCGACCGCGACCACGAACGTGCTGTTGTGCACCATGTAGTTGCGGCCCACCCGCCCCGAGCCGTCGGCCAGACCGCGCCCCGACCCGGCCCCGGACCGCAGGAGCAGCGCGGCGGTGTTGACCGCCCCGGCCGCCAGCACGAATCGTTCGGCCACGACGCGCAGTTCCCGGCCGTCCCGGGTGGCGACGGCCTCGGTCACGCGGGTGCCGCTCGGGTCGGTGCGCAGCCGTACCACCGTGGTGCGGGTCAGGAGTTCGACGTTGCCGGAGGCCAGCGCGGGGCGCATCGCGCACACGTCGGCATCGCTCTTGGCATCGAGCAGGCACGGGAACCCGTCGCAGGTGGCGCAGCGCACACAACCTCCCCCGGTACGCAGATCCACCCCGATCGGCATGTCGAACGGCGTCAGTCCCTGGCCGCGCAGGGAGTCGGCCAGTTCCGCGATGGCGGGTTCGTGGGCCACCGCGGGAAACGGGAAGTCGCCCGACCGCCACGGCTCGGTGGGGTCCTGCCCCGGGGTGCCGTGCACCCGGTAGACCCGCTCCGCGCGGGCGTAGTGCGGCTCGATGTCGCGATAGTCGATCGGCCAGGCCGGGGAGACGCCCTCGTGCAGGTCGACCGCGCCGAAGTCCGTTTCCCGAAATCGCGGCAGTGTGGCCCCATATACCTTGGTGTTTCCGCCCACGTAGTAGTGCACGCCCGGTCGGAAGGGCCGGCTCGTGCCGTCGTACCAGCTTTCGCTGTTGCGATAGCGGCCTTGCGTGAAAACGGCTTTCGGCGACCAGTTCTCGTATTCGCGCGGCAGGAAATCCCCCCGCTCGATCACCGTGATCCGGGCTCCGAGATCACGCAGCGCGTAGGCGAGTGTTGCGCCTCCCATGCCGGAGCCGATGATCGCGATATCGCACCGAATCTCGTCGGAACGCGGTGCCGGCAGGCCGGGCAGCTGTGCGGGAGGGGTATTCGACACGTGGGTGTTTTCCTTTCCCGGATTCCGCGTCGGGGCAGTCTGGGTAGTCGGGGCAGTCAGGGCAGTCAGGGCAGTGCCAGATACCTGGCGGTGATCTCGTGGGCGAACGCCATGATGGTCCCCTGCGGGCTCACCCCGGTCGCGCCGGGCAGCACCGACGCGTCGCACAGGTGCAGTCCGCGCAGGCCGTACGGTCGGCCGTATCCGTCGCACATGCCACCGCGTTCGGGCAGGCCCATCGGGCACGACGCCATGGCGTGCACCGAGACCAGGTCCCAGCGTCGCGGGTCGGCTCGCGGGACGAACGCCTCCGCCTCCGCGTCGGAGCGCAACACGCGCCGCTCGGGTGCGTACAGCTCGACCGCGCCCGCCGCGAACAGCACCCGCGCCGCCTGCCGCAGTCCGTACCGCAACAACTCCCGGTCGCTCGCCCGCAGATGATGCCGCAGAAGCACACCCCCGCCGGGCAACGCGGTGACGCGGACGCCGCCGGACACCCGGACCTGCACCGTGTACGTCCCGACGTGGTCGATGTCCGCTAGCAGCCGGGCCGGCACGTGCGGCGGATGCCCGGCGAGGCTCGCGGCCAGGGTGCCGGGGGTGAGGTTGGCGGGCATGACCAGGATGCCCAGGTCGGCGAACTCGTGGAGCTGGGTGGTGAAGATGGTCCCGTCCCGGGCCGCGACGGGGTCGGCGAAGCGCGCGTTCACCCGCAGGTTGACGTGGATCGCGGTGTGCCGCCCGGCCCGGCGCGCATGGATGCCGCTGCGTTGCAGCAGGGCGGGGGTGCCCAGGGCGCCGGCGGCGAGGAAGACGACGTTCGGCCGGTAGGTCGTCCGCCGTCCGTCGAGGCCGACCGCGTATACCGCCGTGACGGTGCGCCCGTCGTGCCCGATGCGGACCGCGCGGGTGCCGGCGTCGATGTGCGCGCCCCTCCGCCGGGCCTGCGGGAGATAGGTGAGCGCCATGCTCTGCTTCGCGCCGGTCGGACAACCGGTGGCGCAGCGGTTGCTGTGTCGGCATCCGCGCACCGCGCGGCGGGCATCCTGTCGGCGCCAGCCGAGGGCGTCCGCGCCGACGGCGAGCAGCCGCGAGTCCCGGTTGGCCGGCGGGCGTTGCGTGTGCGTGATCACCGACAACCGGCGGGTGATCCCGCGCAGGTGTGCGTCGAGGTGTTCGGCCCGATATCCGTCGATGCCCGAGCGCAGCGCCCAGCGGTCGAGCAGGTCGGCGGGCGGGGGCCACAGCAGGCCGCCGTTGACCACGGTCGTGCCACCGACACAGCGCCCCTCGCCGAAGGCGATCGTCGGGCGCCCGTGGATCGGGGACAGTCCCGCGTTGCGGTACAGCCGCCGCATGTTCTCGGCGGGCGACGCTCCGGCGATGTCCGCGACGAACACCTCGGGCCCCTCCTCCAGCACGATCGGTCGCCGGCCCGCGCGCGCCAGTTCGAGCGCGGCGACGGCCCCACCGGCGCCGGAGCCGATCACGAGGGCGTCGCAGTCGATCACCGCGGGTCGTTCGGCCATGCCCGCTCCGGAAGTTCGGTACCCGCGGCCCGCGCCGGCACCGCCGGCCGCACACCGTCCAGCGCCCCGTAGCAGGCGAGGGCGCCGGCGGTCCGCATCACGGTGCCCAGCACCGGCAGCCGTTCCAGCCGCGCCGCACCCACCAACAGCACGTCCGGGGACGCGAGATCGAGCCGACGCCCCGTCACGAGCCAAAAGACGGACGGCACCAGGCGCAGCAGCACGCCGAACGCGGCCCGATAGGGCGGCGCCAGCGCGGCCAGGCTGCCCGCGACGTGCACGTCGGCGAGCGCGGCGGCCTCGGGCTCGCGCAGCGGCGGATATCGGACCACCCACACGCGCGCCAGGCCGCTCGCCCGCAACGCCCGGGATGTCCGCGCGAGTGCGCGCCGGCCCGCCGCCGGGTCGGGGGCGGCGTCCCCGCCGCTCACGCGGTCACCCTGTCCTTCACGAAGGCGGTGACCAGCCGGGTGATGCCCTTGTCCAGGACCCGGTCCAAGGCGGTGAGGAAGAGGTCGATCTCCTCGTCCTCGGCGATCAGCGGCGGTGCGGCGATCAGCGGCAGTCCGTGGTTGGAGCCGTAGTAGGTGAGCACGTCGTGGTCGTGGTAGAGCGCCGAGATCACCGCTCCGGTGACCAGTTTCGCGCGCAGTTGCGGGTCCCGGGCGAAGGGCCCCGGGAGCAGCCGCGTGATGCGGTCGAGCCGGGCCGGGCCGGCGTTGAGGAACACCCCGTGCAGCGCGCCGCGTCCGGTGCTCGCGGCGACGAGGCGGTGGTGTGTCTCGGCGAGTTTGGCCAGTCCGTTGCCGAGGCGTTCGCCGATGTGCCGGGCCCGGGCGGGGTAGTCGTCCTCGACCGCGATCGCGACGGCTTCCAGGGCGGTGACGGTCTCCTCGCCGAAGCCGTGGTAGGTGGTGCTGTGCAGGGTGGCGTCGGCGAGGTTGTCGTAGGCGCGACGGAAGACGTGTTCACGGGCCACGTAGCCGGAGATGGACGCCTTGCCGCCGCCGAAGGACTTGGAGGTGACGAGCACGTCGGGGATCAGGTCGCGGTGGCGCATGAAGTGGAACAGCGAGCCGGTGCGTCCCCATCCGGTGAAGACCTCGTCGAAGACGAGCACGATGTCGAGTTCGTCGCACATCCGGCGCACTGCGCGCAGGAACTCCTCGGAGCACTCGCGCAGTCCGGAGGCGCTGAACGGTTCGAGCACCACCGCGTACACGTCGCTGCCGCCGTCGCCGGTGCGGTGTCGGTCCAGGGCGAGGGCGAAGGAGTCCACGTCGTCGTAGGCGAAGCGGTCGGTGCCGGGCAGGCTCGGGAAGGGGAAGTGGATCTCCGGCGAAGCGGTGAGGCTGCCCGCGCCGAGGAGTTTGCCATGGAAGGCGATGTCGGTGTGCAGCACCGTGCCCCGCCGGCCGCGATGGTATTTGTACGCCAGTTTCAGGGCGCCTTCCACGGCCTCCGCCCCGGAGTTGGGGAAGTAGGCGATGTTCAGGTCGCCCGGCAGGAGCATCGCGAGGTTGTGGCCGAGCGCGGCGACGTACGGGGAGAGGTAGTTCTTGTGCACCTCCATGCTCTTGCGTTCGGCGAAGCGGCGGCGTGCGGCCAGGATCCGCGGGTGGTTGTGGCCGTGGTTGAGCACACCCACCCCGCCGGTGAAGTCGAGGACGCGGCGGCCGTCGCGCAGGGTGATCCAACAGCCTTCCGCGTGATCCACGAGGTCGCGGCCGAATCCGAACGAACCGATCAGGGTGACCTGGCTGCGGCTGACGTGGCGCCGGTGGAGATCGTGCACCTCGTCGATCGACAGGCGCTCGCAGGCCTCGGCGTCGAGCAGTTCGCTCACGTCCCGTCTCCCGTTCGTAGACTGGCCAGACCGGTGCGTTCGTGGGCCCGCACCCGATCGGCGACGAGCCTGCCCGCGTTTCTGCCGTGTCGCACCGCGTAGTTGGTGCCGCGGTCCTCGGGGAAGACCTGCGCCATGCCGGCCATGTACAGGCCGGGTACCGCGCATTCCACGCCGGGCACGATCCTCGAGTAGTTCCGGGTGATCACCGGTTGTGCGTGATCCGCGCGCCAGACGTGGTAGCCGCGCACCCATTCGTCGCGAAAGCGCGGGAACATCCGGCGCAGGTGGGGCAGGCTGTACCGGAACACCTCCTCGTCGCTCATCCGGTACAGCGCCGAGTCCTCGGGGAGGTATTTGGAGAGGTAGACGATGTGTCGGCCGCCGTAGTGGCCCGGATCGTCGAAGTTGGTGTGCTCGATGACGCCGACGTAGGGGAACGTGGGGTCGGTGACGTTGAGCCAGTAGGTGTCGGAGAGCGCGTGGGTGTTCTCCAACACCAGGCAGATGTTGGCCAGGTAGGGGATGCTGCCCAACTGGCGGCGCAGCGCGGGCACGGCGAGGTGTTCGTCGTCCTGGCCGGTCAGCATGTCGGCGAGCACGCTCGGCGCGGTGGTCACCAACACCCGTCGGGCAGAGACCACTTCGTCGCCGACGCGGACCCCGGTGACACCGCCGTGGTCGACCAGGACGGCGGAGACCGGGCTGTGCAGCCGCAGTCTGATGCCCAGTTCGCACAGTCGGGGCCGCCAGGCGTCGAGCAGAGCGCCGCAACCGCCGCGCAGGTAGTGCAGCATCTCGCGCCCGGATCTGCTGCGGCTGCCGCCGCGAAGGTGCAGTTTGGTCCACATCCATGTGGCCCCGACCTGGGGGGCGTAGGTGCCGAACTTGCCTTCCAGGAGTGGTTGCCACACCAGGTCGAACACCCGGCGTCCGCCGATGCGTACGAGCCATTCCTCGGCGGTGAGTGCTTCGAGTTGGCGCCAGTGGCGTACCCGCGCGGCGCGCATCACCATCAGTCCCAGGCGCACCCGGTCGGCGGGCGGCAGCGGGGCGAAGCGCAGCACGTCGAGCGGGCTGGACAGGCGGTGGATGGTGTTGGCGTGGTAGAAGCCGGTGCGGGCCGGCCGGCGCTCCACCAGGTGGCCGCGGCCGAGTTCGGCGCACAGCCGGAACATGTCGTGATCGGACTCGAACCAGTGGTGGTAGAAACGTTCGAGTTGTCCGTCGCCGACGTCGAAGGTGCCGGCCAGGCCGCCGATGCGGTCGTCCGCCTCGACGATCAGGGTTTTCAGGCCCGCGAGTCCCAGTTCGTGCGCGGCGGCGAGGCCGGTGAATCCGGCGCCGACGACCACCACGTCGAACCGGGTGTCGTCGCGGCTCACGACGCCTGCTCCTCGGGTTCGGCGAGCGCGGTCACCGGGGTGACCGCGTGTTGCCGGTCGCGCCGGGCGACCACGTAGGACGGGCGGCCGCGCGTCTCGTGGTGGACCAGGCGCAGGTATTCGCCCAGCACGCCCAGGAGCAGCGCTTCGCCGCCGAAGGTCCACGCGGCGACCGGCATCGGCCGCCGGCGCACCGCGGAGGTGAGCGCGACGCCGCCGAGCCAGGCGACGCCGACGGCGGTCGGGAGCCGGGCGGGCGTGGCCGTGCAGGTCATCACGCCCCGGTGGGACAGGCTCGCCATCTTGCGCAGCGTGTACTTGGACCGGCCGGCCGAGCGCGGGGCCCGACCGTATTCGATGCTGGTCTCGGCGAAGCCCGCCCAGCCGACGAGTCCGCGCAGGAAGCCCGGGTCGCCGGACAGTTCGGTCAGGGTCTGCACGACCGAGCGGTCGAGCAGCCGGAAGTCGCCGGTGTCCAGGGCGACGGGATGGTCGGCGAGGGACTTGAGCAGGCGGTAGTAGACGTAGGCGGTGGCGACCTTGAACCGGGTGTCGCCGTGCCGCGCGACGCGGCGACCGGAGACGACGGGCCAGCCCTCACCCCAGCGTTCGACCATGGCCGGGATCAGTTCGGGCGGGTCCTGGAGGTCGGCGTCGAGGGTGACCACGGCGTCGCCGCGGGCCTCGCGCAGTCCGGCCATCATGCCGGGCTGGTGGCCGAAGTTGCGTGTCAGTTGTACGAGTTGCACGTGGTTGTCGGCGCGGGCCAGGGAGGTCAGGACGTCCCAGGTGTGGTCCCGGCTGCCGTCGTCGACGAAGACGATCTCGTGGTCGTATCCGTCGAGTGCCCGCATGACGGTGGAGATGCGGCGATGTGCCTCGGCGACCACCTCTCCCTCGTTGTAGCACGGCACCACCACACTGATCAGCGGCGTGTGCGGCGCGGGTCCGTCCGCCTTTCGCTGCGACACGGTGCGGACTCCTTCCGGTTCAGCCCAGGACGGCGTCGCGCGTCGCCCGGAACTTCTCGGCGGCGGCTGCGACGTCGTGCGGGCGGCTGAAGACGTCGACTCCGAAGTCGGCTCCCAGGTAGGTGTCGGTCAACCCCACCGTCAGGGCCACGGACCTGCTCAGGACGTCGTCGGTACGGGGCAGCGCGCCGGGGCGGTAGGTGTGTCCGCGGGCCGGGGGTTCCACCGGGCGGAAGGGGCAGGACGGGTGGTCGGGATCGGCCAGGGCCCGCAGTTCCGGCAGGCCCCCGTAGTGGTGTTTGGGCGAGTGCAGCAGGGTCTTGGAGCCGAGGCCGGAGGCGACCTCATCGGCGGCCTCGCGGTCGTCGAAGACGTAGACCGCGACGGTGGCGCAGTCGCCTGCGGCGTCGTGCAGGACCCGTTCGGCGACGCCGTCGCGGGTGCCGATCGCGTCGGTGAGGTCGCGTTTGAGCGCGCGTGTGCGGGCCAGGACGTCGTCCAGGCGTGCCAGTTGCGCGCGCGCCACCGCCGCGCCGAACTCGCCCATCCGCAGGTTGAGACCCAACAGCACGTCGCCGGGGCCGGTTTCGCGCGCGTAGGGGAACCAGCCGTGGTGGTGGAAGGAGTAGGCCCGCTGGAACGTGGCGGCGTCGCGAGTCAGCAGGAGACCGCCGTCGCCGCCGGTGACGACCTTGAAGACGTTGAGCGAGAAGGCCCCGGCCTCGCCGATGCCGCCGAGCGGGCGGCCTCGGTAGGTGCCGCCGCACGCCTGTGCCGCGTCCTCGATCAGGAGCAGGTCGTGCTCACGGGCGATGCGGGTCAGGGCGTCCATGTCGCAGGAGGCGCCCAGCATGTGCACGGGCATGATCGCGCGGGTGCGCGGGGTGATCCTGGCGAGCACGTCCGCCGGATCGAGGGTGAGCGATTCGTCGATCTCGGCGAGCACGGGCGTCGCGCCGCTGTAGGCCACGGCGGACAGGCAGGCGACGTACATGTATCCGGGGACGATCACCTCGTCCCCGGGTCCGATGCCGAGCGCGGCGAAGGCGGTCAGCAGCGCCGAGGTGCCGCTGTTGACCGTCAGGCAGTGCGGGGACGCGAGCCGGCTCGCCGCCTCCCGTTCGAGCCGGCGGCACTGCGAGTCCTGTGCCACGGGTTGGGAGTGCACCCCGACCGTGTTCTGCCAGGCGTCGAGGACCTCCGCGATGTTGCGTCGTTCCTCGTCACCGAAGGACGCGTACCCGGGACCGGGCATGCGACCGCCTCCTCACGTCGTGTTCGTGGCCGGTGCGGTGGGACTCAGAACACCGTCGGGCAATACGGCGCCGGGTCGTGGTGGAATGCCCGGGTCGCGGCCCGGAGCGCGCCCGACCGGTGTTCGACCACCCGCCCGGCCGCGGCCAGTTGCGTCAACGAGGTGCCGCCGAGGTACACGGCACCCAACTCGCGTACGGTCAGGGCCAGATCGGCCGGGGCCGAGGTACGCGCGCACTCGGCCTCGTGCGTGCCGGTGCGCAGTCGCCAACGGCCCTCGTTCCACGGGCAGATCGGGTCGGCGACGTCCAGCACCAGATCGACCTCGGCGCCGTATCCGCGTCCGGCGAGGGCACGTTCGACGTCCACCGGGCGGGTGTAGAGCTGATCGCGCGCGACGGGCGCGGCGCTACGCGGGTCGTCGAGCAGGGCCAGGATCGCGTCGTCGACCGGGCGGTCGGCGATCACCGTGCCGCCGAGGTCGATGTCGAGCAGGGCCCGCCACAGACTCGCGTACGCGGCCGGGTCGTTCGCGAACAACTCGCGGACGTGCACCTCGTAGCGCGGGTAGGAGTTCTCCCATCGGGCGGTCAGCGAGTAGAGGGCGTATCCCCTCGCCGGCTCGCCGTCGTCGGCCCCGGCCAGCATGCACAACAGCCGTCCCGCGCCGCCGCGCCGCTCCGGCAGGTCGAGCACCGCCCGGCGCATCCAGGTGCCGTCGCGCCGGGGCATGCCCGGCCGTCGATCGATGGCGTGCTCGTAGATTCGGGTGATGTCCGCGCCGCATCGAGCCGGGTCCAGGACGCGCACGGACAACGGCGGGTCGGCGGGCGGGGCGGTCAACTCGCTTGAGGAGCGGGGTATTTGGATCCGGACGGCGCGGGTGGCGGAGCCGAATCCGAAGCGTCCGTAGATGGCCGGCTCGGTGGTGTGCAGCGCGGCGACCGCCTCCTCACCGCGGTCGTGCAGGCCGGCCAGGGTGCGCCGGATCAGGCCGCGCATCAGGCCGCGCCGGCGGTGCGTGGGGTCCACGGTGACGTAGCCGATGCCCGCGATCGGCTGCCGACCGCCCGGGACGCTCATGTCCAGCGAGTACAGGGCGAGCGTGGCGCAGGTCTCGCCGGCGCGGTGCGCGAGCAGCGAGCGCTTCGGCTCGAATATGTCGCCGATGATTTTTCGATATTCCGGAACCGCCTCGTATCCGCCGTAGGCGAGGGCGACGACATCGGCGAATTGGTCCCATGAATCCGGCGCACGGAAATCGTACCCGTCGACACGTCGGCTCTGATCCACAGGCAAAGGCACCTCGCAGGCATGCGAAAGAGTTCGGGGTGCACGTCTCGACGACGACCCGAACGGGAGAATTGCCGAATTGCGGCGGCCCACGGCCGACCGACCACCGAGTGATCTTTATCGACCGCCGGCTGATCTTTACAGGCCATCGGCCAACAATCATGCTTCACGTCGGGCCTGCGACTGTCAAGGCTTGTCGAGGATTCGTTCGGGAAGCGACCGTGCGGGGTTCGCTACCGATCGATCGAGCGGGAATTGATCCTTCCGTTCCGGTGCTCCGAAATCGGAACAGATCATTCTGCCGAATTCCATGAAGATTGCCGGGGTGCCTTGTGATCTACGGAACCGATCGCTAACACTCGAACGCGACGCCGACGTGCGGATACGCGTCTTCGCTGCGACCGAGGAGATCACATGAGCAATCCGAGGTTTATCGCCGGCAACACCGCCATCGACGACTGGCAGCAGCACGTGGAGGAGGACAACGGCACCGGGATCTACATCGACGTGGACACCAGCGCGGGCAACTTCTCGGAAACCCCGGTGTACACGGCGAATCTGTGCGGGCGCGACTCCATGTGGACCACCACCGGTGGAAACACCATTTACACGCCGACCGCCAAGGGCTTCCGCATCTACGTGCGCTGGCAGGACGGTCGGCCACTGCCGGTGGAATACGCGGTGAGCCACGGCTGGTATATCAGCTGGGTGGCGACCGAGGTCTGATCCGGCGTTTCGAAATTACTGACGGGAAAGCCCTCGGCGACCCATCGGCGAGGGCTTTCCCATCTTTTTCGGCGTCGCGGCCGCCGCTTGTCACGAGTTGTTCGCACCCATGCGACAGGGGACTTCATCGACATGCAGAGGTTGCGCGAGACACAGGTTGCACAATTCCTGGGCCGAGCCGTCTCCCGCCCGCCCGACCGGACCGTCCTGGACCTCGTCGAGGATTGGGCATCGCGAGCCCCACACGCCCCGGCCGTGGAATGCGCCGGCCGGGTCCTCGACTACGAGCGCATGACTCGGATGGCGAGCGCGCTGGCCCGTGATCTGCACGAACACGGCGCCGGCCCCGGCGACCTGATACCGCTCGCCGCCCGCAACGGCCTCGGCCTGCCGGTGGCCATGCTGGCCGTCCTCAAGACGGGCGCGGCGTTCGTGCCCCTGGACGCGACCTGGCCGGAGCAGCGGCTGCACGGCATGATCCGCGCGTGCGACCCGAAGGTCGTGCTGTCCGTCGCCGGCCCGGACACGGAGCGGGACACCGGAGCCGGCACCGCGCGGGACACCGGAGCCGGCACGAGCCGGGACGCCCGGCCGACGTGGGGGGACGACTCCGACGCCCCCGTGACCCTCGCGGTCGACCTCGACCGGCTCGGCGCCCCGACCGCCGACCGCTTCGGCCCGCCGGCCCGCCCCGACAACCTCGCGTACGGCTTCTACACGTCCGGGTCCACCGGCGTACCCAAGTGCGCCCTCAACACGCACCGCGGCCTGCTCAATCGATTCCTCTACATGACCCGCCGGTTCGTGACCGACGACCCGGAACGGGTGCTCCAGAACAGCCGGCACACATTCGACTCGTCGCTGTGGCAACTCCTGTGGCCGCTCACCCACGGCGGAAGCGTCGTCATCCCGGAACCCCGCGGCATGCTCGACCTCGCCGCCACCGTCGACGTGATCGCGCGGCACCGGATCACGATGACCGACTTCGTCCCGACGATCTTCAACAGTCTGGTCGAACTGCTGCACTCGCAGCCGGAGTTGGTGCCACGACTCGGCTCCCTGCGACGGCTGCTGATCGGCGGCGAGGAGATCAACGCCCGCGCCGTCCGGCTGTTCCACGAGATGTTGCCCGACGTTGCGCTGATCAACACGTACGGCCCCACCGAGGCCGCGATCGGGTCGGTCTTCCACGACGTGACCCGCGACCGGCGCAGTCCGCTGCCGATCGGCCGTCCCATCGACAACACGTGGGCGATCGTCCTGGACGAGCACAACCGGCCGGTCGCGCCGGGCGAGATCGGCGAGATCCACATCGGCGGCGAGTGCCTGGGCCTCGGCTATCTGGGCGATCCGCAGCGCACCGATGCGGCGTTCGTCGCGAACCCGTTCACCGAGCTGCCCGGGTCGCGCATGTATCGCACCGGCGATCTCGGGCACCACGACGCGGACGGCGTGCTCTTCTTCGGCGGCCGACGCGACCAGCAGTTCAAGGTCGGCGGGGTGCGGGTCGAATCGGGCGAGGTCGAGCAGGCGATCGCCACGCACCCCGGCGTGCGCGAGGCGAAGGTGGTGGCGCACGAACACGGCGGCTCCACGTACCTGGCCGCCTTCGTCACCGTCGGCCGCGACACCTCGACCGACGACCTGATCCGCCACGCGCGCGCGACGCTCCCGGCCGAATTGACCCCGAAACGCTTCGTGATCCTGGAGAACATGCCGCTCAACGGCAATGGGAAGGCCGATCGCGGCGCCCTGAAACGACTGCTCGACCGCCCGGCGCAGGCCGGAGCGCCCGCCGCCCCCGTTCCGCCGGGCACCGCCGGCGGCGCGACCCGGCCCCTGTCGACCGCGGAACACGCGCGGCAGGCATTGCTCGACCTGTGGGCCGAGGTGCTCCCGGAACCCGTCGTACACGCCGACAAGGACTTCTTCGACAGCGGCGGCGACTCGCTCAGCGCCCAGCGACTCGCCCTGGCCATCGCGGCCCGCTTCCGGACCCGCTTCTCCGTACGCGACGTGGTCGCGGCCCCGACCGTGACGGACCAACTCGCGGCGCTGCGCGGCCGAACCGGGCCGAACGGCAACGGAAACGGCGGCGGCACCGGCGCCTCGACCGCCGCACGGCGGACCCGCCCGGGTCCCGCCGAGCACTTCGGCCACGATCCGGTGCTCCCGCCGGACATCCGACTCCCGTACGCGCCACCGGAACCGCGCGTCGAGCACGTGCTGCTCACCGGCGTGACCGGCTTCGTCGGCGCACAACTGCTGTACGACGTGCTTCGCCTGCCCGGGGTCGCCGCGTACTGCCTGGTCCGCGCCGACGACGCGGAATCCGCGCGCAGGCGCGTGGCGGACAACCTGCGCCACTACGGCCTCTGGCGCGACGAGCACGCCGAGCGCCTGCGCGTCGTGGTCGGCGACCTGTCCGCCCCGGGCCTGGGCCTGGACGACGCGGACGCGCGCCGCCTCGCCGAGCGCGTCGACACGATCGTGCACGCCGGCGCCCTGGTCAACCTCGTGCGCGGATACTCGGCGCACCGCCCGGCGAACGTCGAGGGCACCGTGGAGATCCTGCGGTTCGCGACGCGGTGCCGGCCCAAGGCGCTGCATTTCGTGTCCACCCTGGCCGCGCGCGGCCGGGCACCGGTCCCCGACGGCCCCGGGTCCCGGGCGCCCGAGGCGCCGTGGCCCGCCGCCGACGCCGCCACGACCGGGTACGGGCGGTCCAAGTGGGTGGCCGAACGACTCGTCCTCCAGGCGGCGGAGCGCGGCCTGCCGACGGCGGTGCACCGGCTCGGCGAGGTCATGCCCGCCACCGACACGGGTGTCCCGAACACCGGCTCCCGTACGGACCTGTTCATCCGGGCGTGTCTGCGGGTGGGCGGGTATCCCACGAACCCACTGCTCCTGGACTACACGCCCCTGGACACCGTCGGCGCGCTGCTGGCCGCCGCCGTGGCGCACCACGAACGCGGCTGGTTCCACCTCCTGCATCCCACGCCCGTGCAACTCGGGGGGCTGCTGGGGGCGTTCGGCGCGGCCTTCGGGCTGGAGCCGGTCGGATACGAGACGTTCTGGGCGGCCCTGCACGACGCCTCGCTCGCCGCGCCGGGAGACCGCACTCTGGCGGGGGCACTGGCCGTACTGCCGGCGCCCGACGGGGATCCGCAACCGCACCAAAATCGGCTGGCCGACGTGTTCCAGGACGGCACGGCGCTGTTCTCCGTCACCCGCGCCGAACGGCTGGCCCGGCGGATCGGCCTGCGACCGCCCGTCATCGACGCGAACGTCTTCGACCGCTACGTCCACTACCACCGGATGTCGACGCGCTCGTGACGCGGCCGACGACCCGACGGGGGCACCGACGCGAGCCCCACCCACCGCCCGGGACCGGTCGGTGGGGCTCGAACAGCTCAGCGGATGGCCCGCCCGGGCTTGCGCACCAGGACATGGCCGGTGCCGGCCGCCGCGTACACCGGGGGACGCGGCCGGACCCACGTGTGCGAGAACGGCATGTCGTAGGCGCCGACGGAGCCCACCAGGACCAGCTGCCCCGGGCGCAGCGACGAGGGACCGTCGACGGCTCGGGCGAAGACGTCGCCCTCGTAGCAGTTGTTGCCGTACACCGCGTACGGCTCCCGGGCGGAATCGGCGGCGGGCGCGTCCCGCGTACCGCCCGCGTCGTCGGTGTCCCAAGGCACGAACTCGATCGGGTGGTTGCGCGACTTCACCGTCCGGGCGAGGTTGGTGCCGGCGTCCAGCACCAGCAGGTCGGGGCCCTCGGCGCGGCGTTTGCGGACGGCCACCCGGGCGACGAGCACGCCGTGTTCCTCCGCCAGGCTGCGCCCCGGCTCGACGATCAGGTGCACGTCCCGGGGCCGCAGCCCGAGCAGCCCGCACTCCTCGGCCACCTCGGCCGCGAACTCCGCCCAGGGCGCCGCCGGATCGGCCGTGTCGCCGCGCGGTGGAAACCCGCCGCCGATATTCAGGACGAAGGGCTCCGGGGCGTCGTGGGCCAATTCCGGCAACGTCTCGCGCCACAGTCGTATCGCGGCGCGGTACGTCCGCGGGCCGCCGACCAGGGTTCCCACGCCCAGATGCACGCCCCGCACCCGCACTCCCGCATCGGCCAGAATGCGCCGGGCCCACGGCACCTCGTCGGGCATCAATCCGAATCGCGACCACTCCCCCGAATCGGTCCTGATGGCCAGGCGTAAACATACGCGCGGTCGTGGACCGCCCACGGGAATCGCGGCGGCGACGTGCTCGATCTCCGCCGCCGAGTCGATCTGTATGCCGACCCCGAGCGTCAGGGCCCGGGTCAATTCCGCGGCATGTTTCACCGGCCCGTCGAAGAGAATGCGATCGGGCGGGAAACCGTCGTTCACGGCGGTTTCGAGTTCCGGGCCGGAGACCACTTCGGCGGTCGCCCCCAGTGTGCACAACAGCCGCGTGAACGCGGTCAGTGGATTGCTCTTGTAGGAATACGCCAGGGTGAACCGCGGAAACCACTCGCGCCATGCCTTGTCCATCGCCGAGAAGTCCCGCTCGACCCCGCTCGGATCGACCACGTAGAAAGGTGTCGGTATTTCCCGGGCGATCCGCTCGGCCGCGGCTTTCAGCCGATTTTCGATCACGACCAACCTCCGAATTTCTCGTCGGATACGAGGGAAGGTTTTCACCGTAGGACACCGATCCTGCGCATGTCGAGCCTCGAAAAGGGGAACTCCGATCGGCGCCGGCCGCACCCGCGGGCGGCTTTTCGGCAAACCGTATCGAGGTAACGACCGGAGTGTTAATGTCCCGGAATGAATGATGCCTTGCCCATATGGGATCCCGAGCGTGACCTGATCGCCATACCCGGCGCGCCCGGCTCTTCAGGACCTTACGCACAGTTGGTGGGGGCGGCCTTCGAGAGGGTGGACGCGGGTCTGGGGGCCGAGCGGGCGTTGAAAGCGGGGGCGCTGCTGCCCGCGGTCTCGGTGTTGGAGCGCACGGCGGAGCCAATCCTGCGCCGCCGAATCCTTACGGTGGTGCAGTGCCTGGAGCGTGTGGTCGAGCGTTATCCCGACGACCCCCGACTGCGGGACTTCCTGGAGGTCCCGGCGGTGTTGCACCGGTGGATCATGCGGCACGACCATCGAAAGCGGCCTCGGGTGGACTTCTGTCGGCCGGACCTGGTCGGCGCGGATCTGGGTTCCGTACGGGTGTTGGAGTTCAACCCGAGCAGCCCGGGAGGTGTCATGGTGACGGGCACGGTCAACCGCATGTGGCGGGGATCGCCGATGGGGGACGTCCTGGCAGGGTGGGGCGTGCCCGACGCACCGATGGAACAACCGTCCTGGTTCGCGGACTGGGTACTCGCCCACGGTCGTGAACGCGGCGTTCCCAACGCACGGACCAGGCGGATCGCGCTGATCCGCGGTCGGCGCCGGTCGCGGTTCGAAGTCGACGTGATGCGGGCCCAGTTCACCGCGCGGGGCCGGGCGTTGATCCCGGTGGACGCCGACGACGACGCCGCCCTGTCGAAGTTCGCGTTGGCGTACCTCAAGTACGTCCCGGCCGACGCCGCCGAGGTCGAGCGGTGGGACGTGTTGTGCGCGCGGTTGACCGCCGGCGACCTGGTCGCGCCCAATGCGTTGGCCGAGCGCTGGGTGGCGGAGAACAAATTATGCCTGGCCGTGATGTCCGATCCCCGGTTCCGACACCTGTTCACCCCCGCGCAGCACACGGCGCTGCACGCGCTCGTGCCCTGGAGCCGCAAACTCGGCGACGGCGTCTCCGTGGCCGAGGCGATCGCCGGTCGTGTCGACCTGGTCGTCAAGGCCCCCTACGGATTCCGCGGCCAGGCCGTACACATGGGGGTCGACACGGACCCGCGCACCTGGACGGATCTGCTGCGAGATCCGGCGCGGCGGGGATGGCTCGTTCAGGAACGTGTCGCGCCCTCGTGCGTCGACACCGATGGAGGGCGATACATGCGCGACCTGAAGGTCGCGGTTCTGCGTGGGCGGGTGATCGGCTACGGGTCGCGGATGGGCCGTAACCATGTTCTCAACGGAGCCCTCGGCAGCGCGATGGCCGCCGTGTTCGCCCCACACACCCTCGACACGGCCTGAGGCCGAACGACGCCCGAAGGTAAACTCCGTCAGTCCTTGCGGCCGGTCGCCGCGACCGTCACACCCAGCCCGATCATCGCGAGCCCGCCCACGCCGCCGACCGCCGCCGGCCGTTGCGGCGAGCCGACGAACCAGCCGCGCGCGGTCGCCGCCGCCACGCCCCAGGCGTTTTCGGCGTCCCGGCCCGGTGCCACGGCTCCGGTTACGGCGGTCCCGTGCCGTGGGGGCTGTGGCGGACGCGGTACGGGGTCCACCACACGTATCGGCCCACCCGGTGCAGCAGGCCCGCGTCGTGGTAGCGCGCGGTCACCGCTTCGGTCGGGTCCGTCGTGGCCACGCCGCGCAGCAGCGGCTCGATGACCTGTGCGTAGCGGGGGTTGCGGATGACCAGGCGGCGGAACGGGTCGGCGCGGTGGTCGCGGACCTCGATGAAGCCGGGGCCGTGGCGGTAGCCGAACTTCGCGGGGCGGAAGTCGGCACGCCAGGCGGCGGCGAGGCGGTCTGTGTCGCCGTCGCCGTCGCCGTCGATCACGGTGGTCGGCGGGTGCAGGTGGCCGAGCGGGCGCCAGTCCCAGGGCCCGGCGGGCGGGCGGAGCGCCCAGTCGACGGCGATGCCGTGCGCGGTGAGTTCGCGGACGACCACGAGTCCCGCCACGGCCACCGCGCCGTCGGCCTCGACCCCGCCGTCGGACAGGTCGATCGCGGCGTGCAGCCGGGCCAGGCACGCACCGCCCGCGGCGAGCCGCGCGACCTCGTCCAGGGGGTCGCCGGCGACATCCGCCTCGCCGAGGTACATCCCCGGTATCCGCATGGCCTCCGGGTCGCGATCGCGCCACAGGGCCAGCCGTACCGGCGGGAGGTCAGTGCTCATCGGCGGCCAAGGCGGGTACGAGCGTCGGCCGGGGCGGCCGGATCGGCGCCGGGTTGCGTGCGGCCGGCGCGACCTGGACGACCTCGCCGCCTTCGCCGAAGACCACGCCGAGCGAGCGCCACCGGGCAAGCAGGTCCTCGACGGCCGCCGCGGTGACCCCGTCGTGGCGCGCGGCGGTCTTGCGCAGCAGCGCCGCCGGGCTGTGCGGGGTGTCGAGCAGCCGGAACACCGTCGTCTCGATCGGGTCGACGAGTTCGAGCAGGTGCCAGTCGAAGCCGGGTCGGGTGTCGACCAGGACGATGTGGTCCCCGAGGTCGTGGTGGGTGAGCCGACTGCGCGGATGCGCGGCGATCCAGTCGGCGATGGCCGGCCGCAACCGATCCAGGCACGCCGCCGAGATGCCGCGCCGGGGCACATCGAAGATGTAGACGAGATCGGCGAGTTCCGCCTCGGGCAGGTCGTAGATGTGCCGGTAGTGCGCGGCCGGTCGGGGTGGGCCGAAGCCCAGTTCGGGCCGGTCGAAGTACGGACTGAAACGCTCGACCTTGACCCGGGTGGCACCGGCGGGCGGCATGAGGTGGTGCAGCGCGGGCAGTTGGTCGATCACGTCGTCGTAGTCCTCGTCGGTCTCGCCGGGAAAACCGTAGAGGTGGTTCCAGCTCACCTCGGTCCCGACGGTCTGCGCGTCGCGGAGCAACCGCACGTTGCGACAGGCCGTCACGCCCTTGTCCATCAGCCGCAGCACCTTGCTGCTCAGGTTCTCGATCCCCGGTTGCACATGGCTGATCCCGGCCGCGTACAGGGTTTCGAGTTGGTCCCGGCGCAGGTTCGACTTGATCTCGTAGCCGATCCGCAGGTCGTATCCGGACTCGGCGAGGCGCGGGGCCATCGAGCCGAGGTAGGCCATGTCGATGATGTTGTCGGTGACCCACACGTCGAGGATGCGGTGTCGTTCGACCAGGGCGAGGAGTTCGGCGACGAACCGGCCCGGGTCCTTGCTGCGGAACTCCATGAACGAGCCGTTGAGTCCGCAGAACGTGCAGTGGTGCTTCGCGCCCCACCAGCAACCGCGCGAACTCTCGACGACGAGCCGGGGTTCGACCCAGGAGCCCGCGGTCGACCTCGCGTGTCGTTCGAAGTAGTCGCCGTAGTCGGGCGCGACGAGCGCACCCGGGGGCAGCGGCGCGGCCTCCATCGGGTTGACCACACACGCGCCGTCCGACGTGCGCCAGCACAGACCCGCGATGTCGGCCAGTGCCTTCTCGTCGCGGTCGCCGTCGATGGTGGCGGTGAGCAGTTGTGGGAAGGCCACCTCACCCTCGCCGCGCACGACGGCGTCGATGTACGGGAAGTTGCGGTGCAGCGCGGCACCCTGCGGGCCGTCGCAGTTCGCGCCGCCGAACACGGTGAACGTGTGCGGCGCCAGCTCCTTGACGATGCGCGCCGCGGCCAACGTCGCGGCGTTTTGCGCGAACGTGGTGGTGAAGCCGACCACGTCCGGCGCCTCGGCGACGATCCGGGCGGCGGTCTCGCGGACGAACCTCGGGGCGAGTTCGTGCAGTTCGAGCGTCCTGGCGGTCATGCCGGCGGGCACTCGACCGGTCAGGCGGGCGGTGAACTCCGGTACCTGCCAGCGCGGGCGGTCGTTCAGCGCGGCCGAGAAGATCCATTCGCTGAGCCCGGAGAAGTAGGAGTTGGCGCAGAACTCGTATTCCTCTGCGGTGAAGCCGGTGTGCGTGACCAGCCAGTCGACGTAGTCGAGGTTGGCGTGCACGACGTCGACGTGGGCGTCGGGGAAGACGTCGAGGACGCGGCGGCGCAGGATGCCCAGGGCCAACGAGGGCATGTCGATCGACGACCACGGCATGTCCACGAGCACCACGCGCATGTCGCTCACCAGCGCCCGCGCCGGCTCAGCGCGGCGCGGGCGGCGTCGCCCGCGGGGGTCGGGGTGGTCTCGAACGCCGCGGCCACCCGCGCGGAGACCGGGCCGTGCGCGAGTCCGGTGGGGGTGGCGAAGTACGCGTAGAGCGTGGTCTCTTCCGGGGGGCCGGCCACGCCTGGGCCCCAGCCCGCGATGGCCGCCCGGGTATACCGGCGCAGCGCCGCGTGGCCGTGGTCGGTACGCACGACGCCCTCGACCCCGATCAGGAACGACAGCGGCTGCTCGTGGCAGAGCGCGGTGAACAGGGAGAGCATCAGTTCGTGGTCGACGGTCTCGCGCACGGTCGTGGCGGTCGCCTCCGGCAGATCGAGCAGGAATCGTGCGAACGCCTCCTCCACCGACAGGCCGGGGCCGAGGTGGGGGACCAGCCGAAAGGCGCCGAAGTGGGTCGAGGTCAGGAACCCGTCGAGCAGGTCGGCGTCGTCGTGGCCGGCCGCGCGGAGCGTGTGCAGGCTGCGCGGGAACGAGCCGGCGAGCCCGCCGGCGCGGCCGAGCCGCCAGATTCGGGAGCGGAACCTGCGTGCGGCGGCGTCGAGTTCGTCGAGTTCGACGGTCTCCAGACACTCCAGCTCGCCCGGGTTCGTCGCCACCTCGGCGGCGCCTTCGTCGGCCAGGCGGGCGCGCAGGTCGCGGTCGAGCAGGAGACGCATGAGCAGGTCGGCGAGTTGCCCGCCGGCCAGGCCCGTACCGGTCGCCGGCGGAGCGGAGGTCGTCTCGCGCGGTGGCGCGGAGGTGCCGACGAGGCGGTCGTCGCCACGCCGCCATGCGTCGGCCAGGTCCCGCAGGCGCTCGAAGTTGGGCCGGGACCGCTCCACCAGCCGGCCGTCCTCGCGGTACATCGGGTCCTCGTAGCTGACCCCGAGCAGGTTCGGGCAGCGCGGCAACAGGTATTCGGTGAGCTGTAGTTGCTCGTCCAGGAGCACGCCGTGGTGCAGGTCGCGGAACTTGCCGCCGACGATCTGGCAGCCCGACAGGTGCAGTTCGCGACAGCGGTCGAGGGGTAGGGCCTCGATCCCGTCGAGCATGTGGCGGCCGGTGCGGCCGCGCAACCACTGGTAGCTGAGCAGATGGCCGACATCGAGGGTGACCCACACGTCGGCGTCGTCGGCCAGCCTGGCGAAGTACTCGAACGCGTCGAGGCCGCCGAGGTGGAAGGACCCGCCCTCGGTGAAGCCGGGGAACTCCACGTGCAGCGGCGCGACCAGGCGCCGGGCGGTGTCCGCCGTGTTGGCGGTGGCGATCTGCAGGCCGCGTTCGGTCAGCGGCGGCGGCAGCGGATACGGCAGCGGGCAGCCGCGCAGGCTCCAGATCCCCAGGTCTTCGACAACCCAGGACAGGTCGTGGCGGGCGATGAGTTCGTTGGTGAACTCGATGGTGGGGCCGCGATCGTAGCGCTCGGGCGAACCCATGTTCAGCTCGGTCTGGTGCAGTGCGCGGCGGGTCCCGGTGGGCAGTGCGGCGAAGAAGCGGTCGTAGGCGGGGGCGTAGTCGGCCATGCGTACGGCGGCTCGCGAACGCGGCTGGAACGAGGGGCAGGCGTAGGCGAAGTCGTGGCCGTGGCGCCGGAAGAACGCGCGCACGCGCGGCGAGATGTCGCCGCCGTCGGGCGTTTCGACGAAGCCGATGCCCCGATTGCCCAGGGTGCCTCCGCTCCACGGCATGTCCATGACCAGGCCCAGACCCAGCCTGGTCGTGGTGGCTGACGTTGGTGTCACGACGGCCTCCCGGCGTACTCGACGTCCGCCTCGATGATGGTGCCCGAATGGGGTCGGCCGGCCAGCGCGCCGACCAGGCGGCCGAGGAGCAACCGGCCGCGTGCGGTACGCGCCGCGAGCAGACCGTCGGCACGCTGCGCGACGTCGCGGCGCGGCAGCGCGTAGAAGCGTTCCCGAACCAGATCGGCGATGGCGATCCGGTCGTGGACGCCGTCGAGTTCGGTGGGGACGATGCGCACCCACGGGTGTGGCTCCACCAGTTCGGTCTCGCGCGGGCCGGTCCCCGGGGCGCTGCTCGGGGGCGAGAGCCGGCCGGCCCGGCCCGGGGTGACCGTGCGGAAGACCCGCTCCAGTCGATCCAGCGCCTCGGCGCGGGCGGGACCGCCGCCGACCGCCATCGGATAACCGACCCGGCCGCCGAGGTAGTTGAGTTCCGGATTGCCGGTGAGCGGCCCGGAGGTGTCCAGCGCCAGGCCGAAGTGCTCGGGGTGCCGGGCGAGCCGGCTGCCGGGCTCGGCGATCAGCAGCTCCAGCGCGTCGATGCCGATCCGGTCCTGGTTGTCCGTCAGGAAACGCAGGGATTCCTCGAACTCGTCCGGCGTCTCGTCGAGGACGTGCCCCATCACGGACAGTCGCATGGTGATGCCCGCGTCGGCGAGGTTGTCGACGATGCGCTGGTAGTCGGCCGCGCGCACGCCCCGGTCCAGCACGTCGAGCAGGCGCTGCGAGGTGCCCTCGTAACCGATGGCGATCTGCGCACAGCCGAGGTCGGCCAGCTCGCGGCAAAACCCCGGGTCCAGCAGGCCGGGTTCGAGGCGGGCGCGGACATCGAAGCGCACCCGGACGCCGCGGGCCCGGGCCAGCCGCATCGCCCGGGCGATCAACCGGAGGTTGGTGTTCTCGTCGGCGATCGCGACGAGTTCGGCGCCCGTGTCCCGGACCACCGACTCGACGGCGTCGGCCAGTTGCGCGGGAGTGCCCTGCTGGTAGCCGCCGCGGGCCAGGGAACGATTGCCGTAGGAGCAGAAGGCACACCGGCCCCAGTAGCAGCCCACGCAGGACACGATGGCCAGTTGGGTGGTCTCCGAGAGGTAGGCGTGGATCGGCAGGTCGGCGAAGTCGGGCGGGCCGAGATCGCGAAACCGCAGTCGTACCGGGCGCGTCGAGCACTGCGCGGCGCCGTCGGGCGAGAGCCACGTCATGCCGGGTACGTCGGCCTGTGCGGCGGTGCCGTCCAGCGCGTCGAGCCAGCGTTCCAGCGGCTCCTCGCCCGCCGTGTGGCACAGGGCGTGGACGGTGTGCCGCACGCCGACGAGCGCGGCCAAGTCCTGGTGACGGAGCATCACCTGCTGGCCGCCGAGGCAGACGTGTGCGTCGGGTCGCAGCCGCCGCACCCAGGCGGCGATCAGCAGCGCCGGTGCCAACTGGCTGAAGAACGCCACGGACAGGCCGACCACGCGGGGCCGGTATCGGGCCAGCAGGTCCACGACGTGACGGTGGAGCCGCTCGACCGCGACACCGGACGCGGCGGGCGGCGCCGCGGCGGCTACGCGCACGGCGTCGTCGAGTTGCCCGAGGTCGCGCCAGGTCCGGGTGAGGAGCGTGTCGCCGACAAAGAGCTCGACGGCGTTGCGCGCGAGCCGAAGCGCGTCGAACGCGGCCGATGTGTGGGCCGGTTGGGGCTCGTGAGGCGCGTCGGCCGGTCGCTCCATGGCCCGGGCGCGGATCTCGCCCGCGTGCTCGATCACGACGTCGGCCATGGCCTGCCGATACCAGCCGTCCAGACCGGTGCCGCCACGGGCGGCGACCGCGGCGGTCAACGTCTGCGGGTGTCGCAGCACGTCGTGCACCAGGCCGATGTTGAGATCGGCCTGGTGGACGCGCCGACCCCGACGCCGCAGGTGGCCGGTCAGGTAGGGCAGGCTCAGGTACGGGAAGAACCTGGCCTCGGTCTGCGGCGGAAAGATCAGGAGGACGTCGACCCGATCACCGCCGCCTGCCCGTTCGGACGGCACATTCCCACCTCGGCAGTCCGGGGTCTCAGATGGAGACGTCTTCCTCGTTGTTCGCCGCGATGTAGGTGTAGGAGTGGTAGGCCCCACCGACCTTCAACTCGCTGGTCTCGATCACTTCGAGGTCGTCGAGCTCGGCGAACTCTTCCTCGTCGGCGGCGGTTTCTACCGTCACCTCGGGCGGTGCAACACTCATGATCCCTCCCCTGGCGCGCGATGGTGGCTGACGCCTTCACGGTAGCGGTGTGGGGTGGTGTGTCAACAGCCGTATGACAAAAGCAAGTTGCGCTCGGAGGAATCGGCCTCGTCGAGAAAGCGCGCGACCCAGCGGCTCGTCGTCTCGTCGGCCTGGCGCGCGATACCGGGCGCGGGGATGCGCTCGGGCGCCTCGACGTCGAGAAAGGCCAGACACCCCCGCACGCCGTCCTCGTACTTCACGAGCAGGTCCTCGTAGACGACGACGTGGGGTGTGATGCGGTGGCGGTCGAAGTACCGCGCCCAGGTCGCCGCGTCGTGATCGAGCATGCGCAGGTGCCGGCGGATGCCGTCGTGGTCGTAGCGCGGGGTCGAACTCGCCCGCCCCGTCGGCAGGTAGGTCCCGTCGACGATCCACACGCCGGTCTGCTCGGCCACGGTGTACGAGATCGCCTGCCGCAGGCGGTCCCGGCGCACCATGTGGATGTAGCGCGGCACGCACAGCAGTTCGTGCGGGTCGACCTCCAGAGCGGCCAGGTGACCGGCGTGCACCTTGATGCCGAAGACGCCGTTGGGACTGGTCCGGCACCGCATCAGGGCGCGGACATGGGCGGCGGGCAGCCCGTCCGGATCGTCGGCGTCGAATCCCCAGCGCTCGAAGTAGTCGAGGACGTGGGCGTCGGCCAGGTAGTCCTCGGGGAAGCCGGCCACGCCGGTATGCCACAGCGCACGGGCAAGCATGTTGCTGCCGCAGCGCGGGCTCGACGCCAGGACGTAGCGAACCGGCGGCGGGCCGGCGAACGGCGGGAAGTCGTACTGCTCACCGTTCGTCGAGTATCGCAGCGCCACGACCACCACTCCCGCTCCTCGCCACCGTCTCGAACAGCCCTGTGACGCGCGGCTCTTGTGATGCTATCGGCAGATGTGATTACCCCCGGAGCGGAACCGTCCCCTACCTTGGGGCCGTCCGACCGGAGCTGTACGAGAACGTCCCGCTCGACGGTGGTTGGTTCGGACCCTGCGGCGGTGCCCGTCCTCCGGTTCCGCACCCCTTCCCCCCTTCCCGAGGAGACGCATGTCTCGCCGCGTCACACCACGCTTACGTCCCCGCCCCTTCCCCATCGGCCTGGTGACCACTCTGATCGCCACGCTCGTCGCCTTCCTCGCCCTGGCTCCGGCCGGGCCCGCCGGCGCGTCCGGCTCGCGGCTGTCCGGCGCCGTTCCCTCCCCCACCGCGCCCCACCGAGGGGCCGTGGCGCAGAACTCCTCCGACACGCCGACTCCCGGGCGCGACAGGGCCGTTCAGGCTTTCGTCGAGCAGCGCGCCAAGCTGCGCGCGGCCCTGACCGGGGACCCCGCGAGCGCCCCGAACGACGCCGCGACCGCCGCCTCCGGCGCGAGCCTCGCGCCGACGCACAACTTCTGGGGCATCTTCCCGCAGGCCGGCACCCACGACGGCATCACCGCGACCCACAGCGTTGATCCCTCGTACAAGGTGAGCAACTCGCAGAACTTCACCTACGCCCCGACCACCAAGGCACTGAACTCCTGCATGGAGGTCGTCACCGCCTACTGGAGCCAGGGCGCCGAGATCTGGGCATGGGACTGGTGCGGCACGAGCGGCCCCGCCAAGACCGTGAAGGTGGACGCCGCGTTCCTGGCGAAGTACACCACCACCGTCAACGGAATCACCTCCTACAGCGTGCAGTTGAGCAAGGACGCGACCTCGGGCAACGCGTGGTCGTCGTTCCTGTACAACTACAAGACCCAGGCGTGGGAGTCGCTGTTCCGCTCGTCCGGCACCGACCAGAGCGCACTGAACTACGGCTGGGACATCTTCGAGATCTACGCCACGGTCAACCCCGCCACCGGTAAGGGCTACTACTGCACCGAGGCCCGCAGTACCACGTTCGACAGCACCGACATCAAGCTCCGCCGGGGCGGCGCGTGGCAACTCGCGACCCCCACCGACTCCCCGTGGACCAGCACCAGCCCGCGAGGCAGCGACTACCTGTGCCCGTCGCTGACCTTCACCCGAGCCGCGCAGAACCACCACTGGACGGTGCACCCCTGATCGTCCGCACGACCGCACGACCGGGCGCCGGACGGGTGGGCTCGACCCCCGTCCGGCGCTTCGCCCGCGCCGCGCGCCACCGCGCCGTTCCACGATTGGACACCGAGATGCCAGAGGCCCCCCGCGGCGAGTTCCGGAAGGAACTCAGGCCGATCGAGAACTCGTTCAAGCCGGACGCCCTCCCGGAGGTCTACCTGCCGCAGGTCGCCACCGACGACGACCGTTACTACGCGCCGTTCACCGAGACGGTCGGGTCCCGCCCGCTGTGGATCAACGTCAAGGACAACTCCTGGTGCGACATCCTGCGCGCCGAGGAGGCCGGCCTGGTCAACCGGCACTACCACCCGCACGAGGTGTTCGCGTACACCATCTCCGGCAAGTGGGGCTACCTGGAGCGCCCGTGGACCGCCTCCGCCGGCGACTTCGTGTACGAGGCCCCGGGCGAGGGCCACACGCTCGTGGCCTACGAGAGCGACGAACCGATGAAGACGATGTTCATCGTCAAGGGTCCGCTCATCTGGTTGGACGAAAACGGCGACACCACCGGCTACTTCGACGTCCACGACTACATCGCCCTGTGCCGCCGGCACTACACGGAGGTGGGCCTGGGCGCCGAATACGTCGACGCGCTTTTCCGCTGAGCCCCCGGGCCACCCCCGCCGCCGCCCCGGTCGGGGAGGTGGAGGCGGAGGTAGCCGGCGCGCTCGTGGCCTGCGTACCCGAGCGCGCCGGGCGCTGTGCGCGGCGGTCAGACCAGTCGCGCCGACACGATCGTCACGGGCTCCACCGGCACGTCGCGGCTGCCGTTCCTCGACGTGGTGGGCACGCCCTCGATGGCGTCCACCACGTCCTTGCCGTCCACAACCTTGCCGAACACCGCGTAGCCCCAGCCGTCCTGACCGGGATAGTCGAGGAACTCGTTGGCGGCGGCGTTGATGAAGAACTGCGCACTGGCCGAGTGCGGATCCGACGTGCGCGCCATCGCCACCGTGTACTTGTCGTTGCGCAGACCGTTCTTGGCCTCGTTCTCCACCAGGTTCGGCGCCGGCTTCTTCTCCATGTCCGCGGTCAGGCCGCCGCCCTGGATCATGAAGCCCGGGATCACCCGGTGGAAGATGGTGCCGTCGTAGTGACCGGCCTTGACGTAGTCGACGAAATTCGCCACCGACTTCGGAGCCTTCGACTCGTCGAGCTCCAGGGTGATGTCCCCGCTCGAGGTCCGCAGCAGTACTTTGATCATCCGGCCATCGTACGCAGTGCCGAAGCCGCCGCCGTGTACCGACACCGACAGGGGCCGCCGACCAAAACCCCGGCCGACGACCCGCGCGGGCTCGAACGCCACGCCCCCGCCCCGAACGATGCGTCCGCTACCGGAACATGCGGTCGGCGCTGGTGGCCATCGGTCGGCCACGTATCCCGACAGCGGTCCGACATCACCGGGCCGGCATACGAACGCCCTTTGCCCACGCAGCAAATGTCACCAACCCGCCGCGCTGCCACGGCAGTTCCGCCACGAAGCCGCGGCCCGGGCCCCCCGGGCACCCCGGTCAACGCGGGCGCACGTCGGGAGCGGTGCCCTGATGCAGGTAGGCGGTGGTCCCATCGGCCAGTGCCGCGGCGCACGCCCGCAGGCGGCGGGCCATGTGGGGAGCCATCAGGGTGTCCCACTCGGCGGGGCGCGCCAGACGCCAATGCGCGAGTTCGTCGCCGGCCAGGCGGATACGTTCGTGCATCTCGGTCTCGGTGACCGGTCCGCCGTCGAAGAGGTGGTTCGCCAACGCCGGCCGGCCATCGGGTTGCGCCGGCATCCAATCGACGACCAGGAGACGCCCCGGACGAAGGTCGAGGCCCAGTTCCTCCCGGACCTCGCGGCGGGCGGTGTCCCAGGGGAATTCGCCGTGCTCCATGGCGCCGCCGGGGATCTCCCAGTGGCCGTCGCCGTACCGGGGCTCGACCAGGAGGATTCGGTGCTCGGAGGTGTGGAGGATCGCGCCGGCGCTGCCGATGTGGCGGGGCAGGGTGGCGTAGTACTCGGCGGGAGGGAGGGGGTGGCTCATGGCGGCAAACGTAGTGAGTCGACGTGGCCGCGAAACAGCGAAGGCAAGGAGATTCCTCTCCCTGCCTCTCTCAACTTATAGCGCACCCGGGGGCTTGCGGCAAGGCCCCCGTCGGGGCGCAGAATCGTCCGCCGTGGCCACTACCTGCGGAAATGGGAAGGACGACAACGAGGGATGAGGACGTGCCCGACAACAGGTTCGACGACGCCGGCGGCACCGGCGACGCGGCGGCACCGGATCAGGACTGTCTCGGAGGTATCGCGGTGAGCGACCGCTACGTATCGGATCTCGGCGGGATCGACACGACGATGGTCGCCCTCGTCGGCGGCAAGGCCGCACACCTGGGCGCACTGTCCGGGATCGAAGGCGTCCACGTGCCGCCCGGCTTCTGTGTGACCACAAACGCCTTCCGGCGGGTCGTCGCGCAGGCGCCGTCGCTCGACGAACTGTTGGACCGGCTGTCCCGCTCGAACCCCGACGACCGGGAGGAGATCCGCACGCTGAGCGCGGAAGTCCGCCGGACCATCGAGGAGATCGCCGTCCCGGACGACGTCGCGACGGCGATCACCGGCGCGCTCGCCCGGTTCGGCGAGCAGGCCGGCTACGCCGTACGATCCAGCGCGACGGCGGAGGACCTGCCGACGGCCTCGTTCGCCGGCCAGCAGGACACGTACCTGAACGTGGTCGGGCCGACGGCGATCCTGCGGCATGTCGGCCGGTGCTGGGCCTCGTTGTTCACCGAGCGGGCGGTGGCCTACCGCCGGCGCAACGGCATCGACGACCGTGCGGTCCACATGGCCGTGGTCGTCCAGCGGATGGTCTTCCCACATGCGGCAGGCGTCCTGTTCACCGCCGACCCCGTCACGGGCAATCGCAGGGTCGCCACCGTCGACGCCGGCCCGGGCCTGGGCGAGGCGCTGGTCTCCGGCCTGGTGAACCCGGACGTCTTCACGGTGCGCGACGGCGAGATCGTCGCCAGGACGATCGCCGCCAAGCAGCGCGCCCTGCGCGCCGTGCCGGGCGGCGGCACGCACGAGGTGACGATCGACCCGGACCGGCAGCGGCAGCCGGCGCTGACGGACGCGCGGGTGTTGGAGCTGGTGCGGCTCGGGCGGCGGATCGAGGCGCACTTCGGCCGGCCGCAGGACATCGAGTGGTGCCTGGACGACGACGGCTTCCGGGTCGTGCAGAGCCGGCCGATCACGACGTTGTTCCCCATTCCCGAGAGCGACGACCGGGACAACCATGTCTACGTCTCGGTCGGCCACGGGCAGATGATGACCGACCCCATGAAGCCCCTGGGACTGTCCGTATGGCAGCTGACGGCCATGGCCCCGATGCCCACGGCCGGCGGGAGGTTGTTCGTCGACGTCACCCGCCGCCTGGCCTCGCCCGCGAGCCGCACCGCCTTCCTGGACCTCGTCGGGCGCGGCGATCCGCTGGTCAGGGACGCGCTGGAGACCGTCCTCGACCACGACGGCTTCGTTCCCTCGCTCCCCGACGCGGGTCCGCCCGAGCCGCTGATCGTCGCCGCGGCGCCCACCCCGATCGAGACGGATCCGGCCATCGTCGCCGAGCTGATCGAGCGCGGCCGGACGTCCGTCGACACCCTGCGGCGCGAGATCCGGAGCAAGTCCGGACCGGCGCTGTTCGACTTCCTGGCGGAGGCCTTCGCGGAGCACAAGCGGGCCCTCGGGGATCCGCTGAGCCTTCGGGCGATCATGGCGGGGATGGAGGCCACGTGGTGGCTGGGCGACAAGCTGTGGGAGTGGCTGGGCGAGAAGAACGCGGCCGACACGCTCACCCTGTCCGCCCCCGGCAACGTCACCTCCGAGATGGGCCTGGCGCTGCTCGACGTCGCCGACGTGATCCGCCCGCACCCGGAGGTGGTCGCCTACCTGCGGGGTGTCGAGGACGACGACTTCCTGGACGAGTTGCCGGGGCTCGCGGGCGGGGCCGAGGCACGCGACGCCGTGGAGTCCTACCTCGACCGATACGGCATGCGCTGCGTCGGCGAGATCGACATCACCAGGCCGAGGTGGCGCGAACGCCCCACCACACTCGTCCCGGTGATCCTCGACCACGTGAAGAACTTCGAACCCGGCGCAGCCGAACGGCGGTTCGAGGAGGGCAGGCAGCGGGCACTGGCGAAGGAGCGGGACGTATTGGCGCGCCTGCGAACCCTGCCCGACGGGGACCGAAAGGCCGACGAGACCAAACGTATGATCGACCGGGTCCGCACCTTCATCGGATACCGGGAATACCCGAAGTACGCCATCATCACCCGCTACTTCGTCTACAAGCAGGCCCTACTGGCCGAGGCCGACCGCCTCGTTCGGGCCGGCGTGCTGGCCGATCGGGAGGACGCCTTCTTCCTCACGTTCCAGGAATTCCACGACGTCGTGCGTTCGCACCGGGTGGACGATCGGCTCATCCGGGAGCGCAAGGACGCCTTCCGGTCGTACCACGCGCTCACCCCGCCCCGGGTGCTCACCTCGGACGGCGAGGCCCTCAACGGGTCCTACCGCCGCGACGACGTGCCGGCCGGTGCCCTGGTCGGGCTGGCGGTCTCCGCCGGCACCGTCGAGGGTCGGGCCCGGGTCGTCCTGGACATGGCCGAGGCCGATCTCGAGGCGGGCGACATCCTGGTCACGGCCCACACCGACCCCAGCTGGTCGCCCCTGTTCGTCGGGATCACGGGCCTGGTGACGGAGGTGGGCGGCCTGATGACGCACGGCGCGGTGATCGCCCGGGAGTACGGCCTGCCGGCGGTCGTGGGCGTGGACCAGGCAACCCGGCTGATCCGCGACGGGCAGCGGATCCGCGTCCACGGCACCGACGGCTACGTCGAGATCCTGTCCTGACTCGCGACCACCGCGCCGAAGTAGGGGGACATGTCCACAAGACGGTGATGCCGTCGTCCCGGCGCGGACCGCGCACGGTCCCGGGGCTTTCCGAAAGCGTACGAACGGCCCGGTCGGCTTCGGTATCCGTCACGTGACTGCACCGCGCGGGGCGTCGGCCCGCCCGCTTGTAGCCTGGGGGCGACCAGGCAGGACGGCTCGGTCGAGCGACGGGCCCCGATCACCGGAGACCCGTGAGCACACACGCAGGCGCCCCTCGTCCGGTCACCCGATCGCACCCGGAACCCGCCGAGCCGCTCGTCGGCCGGGACCGGGAGGCGGCCCGCCTGCTCCACACGCTCGACCCCTCCGCGGCCGAACCGCTCCTGCTGCTGCTCGGCGACGTGGGCATGGGCAGGAGCGCCCTGCTGGACCGGGTCGTGCGCGCGGCCACGACCGACGCCGCCCGCGTCCTTCGCGCGGCCGGCAGCGAGTCCGAGTCGAGCCTGGCGTTCGCCGCCCTGCATCAGCTGCTGCGCCCGGTGTCGGCCGAGGTGGACGACCTGCCGGGGCGGCAACGCGCCGCGCTGTACGGTGCCTTCGGTACCGGTCCGATCCCGGCGGACGCCGACCCGATGCTGATCGGCGTCGCCGTATTGAGCCTGCTGTCCGCCCTGGCGGAGCGGGGGCGGGTGCTCGTGGTCCTGGACGACGCGCAGTGGTTCGACCGCGCGTCCCTGGACGCGTTGTCCTTCGCCGCCCGACGGCTGGCCGGCGAACCGGTCACGATGCTGGTCGCCGCTCGCACCGGAGATCACCTGCCCGGCTTCGATCACCACATCCCGACGTTGACCCTCGGGCCGCTGGACGACGCCGCGGCGGGTCACCTGCTCGACCTACAGCCGCGACGCCCGACCGGCCGAACGAGGGCCCGGATCCTGGCCCAGGCCGACGGCAACCCGCTGGCGCTCGCCGAGCTCGCGCGGACGGCGGGCGCACCCGACGCGGCCGCCGGGCCGCCCGCCGGCGGGCCGCTCCCGCTGACCGAGCACCTGGAACGCCTGTTCGCGGCTCGCCTGCGCGACCTGCCGTCCGCCACCGCGCAGGCCGTACTGCTCCTGGCCGCCATGGACACCGTCGACTCCGCGATCGCCGCCCCCGCCACCCTCCCGGGCCCCGAGGACGCCGCCGTGTGGGGGCCCGCCGAACGGGCCGGGCTGATCCGGAACACCGGTCGGGGTGTGCGGTTCGGCCACCCCCTGGCCCGCTCGGCCGTCTATCACGCCGCCCCCGTCGAGGCCCGGCGCGCCGCCCACCGCACGCTCGCCGAGGCGCTGCGGGACGAGCCCGACCGGCGCGCCTGGCACCTCGCCGCCGCGAGCACACCGCCGGACGCGGCCGTCTCGGCGGAGCTGGAGCGCACCGCCGACCGGGCCCGACGTCGCGGCGGCCACGCGGCGGCGGCCGAGGCGCTGCACCGTGCCGCCCACCTCGCACCGCGCGAGGACGGCGCCCGGCTGCTGGTCGAGGCCGCGGCAGCCGCCGCGCTCACCGGCGACCTGCCGTGGGTCGAGGAACTGACCGCCGAGGTGCGGGCGCGCACCGACGACGCCTCGCTCCTGGCCCGCGCCGCCGGCCAGCTCGGCCGGCTGGCCACGCTGACCGTGCGGCACACCGTCGTCTTCGCCCGACTGGCCGACGCCGCCGAGGAGTCGGCCCCCACGCGGCCCGGCACGGCACTCGACCTGGTGGCCTGCGCCGCCGTGGTCCGCTTCTACTGCGGCGAGGACACGCAGCGGCGACGCGTCCGCGACGTGCTGGCCGGCATCCCCGACGACGCGTCGTGGTTGCGCGTCTGGATTCGGGCGGTGTCCGACCCCTTCGACAACCGGGCCGAACTGTTGTCCCTGCTCCCGCGCCTCGCGACACAGGCGCGACGCCGCCCCGACCGGCTCACCGCGTTCGCCGTCATGGCGTGGTTGTTGGACGAGACCCCGCAGGCCGTCCGCGCCTTCGACGAGGCCTTCGACCACTGGGGCGTGCGCGGGCCGCTGCCGGAGGGGCTGGGTGGCGCGGCCGCCTGGAGCTATGTGGAAGTGGGCAGGTGGGGGCGGGCCCGGGAGGCGTGTGCCCGCAGCGGGGCACTGGGCGCGAGGGCCGGCCTCGACCACGCGGTGGCGTGCGCGGCCGCGGTGGATGCCACGATCCTCGCCTACCAGGGGGACCCGGCGGCGGCTCGCATCCGGGCCGAGGAGGCGCTCGCCCTGATCGACCCGGTGGAGAGCCGCTCGGTCGCCGTCTACGCCCGCCGTGCCCTCGGCGCGGCGGCCCTCGCGGAGGGCGCGCACGAGGAGGCGTACCACCGACTCCGCGCCGTCTTCACCGCGGACGGCGAGCCGGTGCACTACCACGCCGCCTATCCGGCGCTGGCGGATCTGGCCGCGGCGGCGGTACGCACCGGCCGGCGCGACGAGGTGGCCGGCATCGTCGAGCGCGCCGCACACACGCTCGGCGCCGACGCCTCACCCCGACTGCGTGCGCTGATCGAGCGGGCTCGCGGTCTGCTGGCCGACGCCGAGGACGCCGAGCCGTACTTCCGCGCGGCCCTGGCCGACCCGGAGTCGGCACACCGACCGTTCGAACGTGCCCAAACCCTCCTGGACTTCGCCGAGTGGCTGCGCCGGCGTCGGCGCATCGCCGAGGCGCGGGTCCCCCTCGCCGAGGCCCTGGAGACGTTCCGGCGGCTGGGCGCCCGCCCGTGGATCGAGCGGGCCCGGGCCGAGGCGCGCGCCGCCGGCCTCGACGTCACCGACGCCGCGCCCGACGCGCTCGCCGAACTCTCCCCGCAACAACAGCAGATCATCCGGCTGGCCGCCCGCGGACTGACCAACCGCGAGATCGGCGAGCGGCTGTTCCTGTCCCCGCGCACGGTCGGCTCGCACCTGTACCGCAGCTTCCCCAAGCTGGCCGTCACCACCCGCTCCCAGCTGCGCGACCTGATCGACGACGCGCACGCGACACCCGACCGTCGAGGCTGAGCCACCCACCCTGCGTCGCCGCAAGTCGCCCCGACACCAATGGACTTGACCCCGCGCCCATCGGACTTCCGCCGCCCGGAGCCGAGTTGCCTACCCAGCACCATCGATCCCGACACCCCGTCTTAAGCCGAACGTGTGAAGCCGTCGCCGTATTCGCCGATCCGCGTTGTGCCCATCCAACGTTGCGGTTAGCTTCACGATCGTGTTGACGATCGGACTGAACGGGAATTTCTCCCCCGGGGATTCGGATCTCGTCCCCGGCTTACGGGAGTACATGTACCATGACGCGGCCGCGGCCCTGGTGCGCGACGGCGTTTTGATCGCGGCCGTCGAGGAGGAGCGCCTCAACCGGATCAAGCACACGACCAAGTTCCCGAGCAACGCCCTCCGGGCCTGCCTGGAAACGGCGGGCGTGACCCCGGCCGACGTCGACGCGGTCGGCTACTACTTTCCCGAGCCCTACCTGGACTTCATGCTCAACGGGCTCTACGTCGACAACCCCGCGGTGCCCGCCCGCTATTCGCGGCAGCTCATCAAGGACCGGCTGAGCCGCGACCTGGGCTGGGAACTCACCGACGACAAACTCTTCTTCGCGTCGCACCATCGTGCCCACGCGATGTCCGGACTCGCCCGCTCCGGCTTGGCGGACGCGCTGGTCGTGGTGCTCGACGGCATGGGCGAGGACTGTTCCGGAACGATCTTCGGTGCGGTGGACGGCCGACTGGAAACCCTGGCCGAGCTGCCGATGCACAACTCGCTGGGCCTGCTCTACCTGGGCGCCACCCGACACCTCGGATTCCGCTTCGGTGACGAGTACAAGGTGATGGGCCTGGCGCCGTACGGGGATCCCGCCGTGCACCGCGCGGTGTTCGAGTCGATGTACACGCTGAACGCGGACGGGGACTACGACTTCGACCGGCACGCACTGTCCCTCGACTACGTCGGCGGCGTATTCCTCGCCCACGGACTGCCGCCCCGGCGCTCGACGGACCCGGTGGAACAGCGGCACAAGGACTTCGCCGCCGGACTGCAGGAGATGTTGGAACGCATCGTGCTGCACCTGATGGGGCACTGGAGCCGGTCCACGCGGCACACCGCGTTGGTATTCGGCGGCGGCGTCGCGCACAACTGCACTCTCAACGGCGCCATTCTCCGCTCGGGGCTCTTCGACGAGATGTTCGTACACCCCGCCTCCCACGACGCGGGCACGGCGGAGGGCGCGGCGCTGCTGGCGCAGGAGGCGTTGGCCGGCCCGGTGCGGCTCAAGGAGCGGTTGCGCAGCGCGAGCGTGGGTCCCGCCCTCGGCGACACGCATACGATCGAACGGCAACTCGCCTCCTGGGGCGCTCTGATCGAGTACGAGCGGCCCGCCGACCTCGTCGACACGACGGCCCGACTGCTCGCCGACGGCGCCGTGCTCGGCTGGGCGCAGGGCCGATCCGAGTTCGGCCCGCGCGCGCTGGGCCACCGCAGCATCCTCGCCGATCCCCGACCGGCGGAGAACCGGACCCGGATCAACGCGATGATCAAAAAGCGGGAGAGTTTCCGGCCCTTCGCGCCGACGGTCGTGTCCGAGGCGGCCCACACCTACTTCGAACTGCCCGAGACGGCCGCCGACTACGACTTCATGTCGTTCGTGGTGCGGGTGCGCCCCGAGCATCGGCGAACGCTCGCCGCGGTCACCCACGTCGACGGCACGGCCCGGATCCAGGTCGTCGAGCCGGAGGTGAACGAGCGGGTCCACCGCCTCGTCACCCGCTTCGGCGAACTCACCGGCACTCCGGTCCTGCTGAACACGTCGATGAACAACAACGCGGAACCCATCGTGCAGAGCGTCGAGGACGCGTTGACCTGTCTGCTGACCACCGAACTCGACGGTCTGGTCGTCGACGAGTTCGTGGTCCGGCGCCGCCCCGGATTCCTGCCCGCCCTCGACGACCTCGTCCCGCGGCTTCGCCCGGTCACGAGACTGATCAGGACCACCAGGGCCACGGGCTCCGGGGGGAGCGTCGTCTCCCACGAGATCGTGCTCGACTACGCCACCGGTCCACGAGCCCCGGTGTCGCCGGAGATGTTCACGCTCCTGGAACGGGCCGACGGCACCCGGACGTTCGCCGCCCTCGCGGTCGGCGCCCCGACCGCGCCGATCAGGACCGAACTGCACGCCCTGTGGCAGCAGCGCTTCTTCTCGCTGACACCGGCGCCCGTGTCCGCGGCGGAGCATGGTCGGTCCCCCCGACGCGCGTCGGCCGAATAGTCCTCGGGTCGACCATCAGGTGAGAAGACGTGAGGTACGCATGCCCATTCCCGTCGCCTACCCCTTCAACGAGGCCGCCGGCCTGGAGTTGTCCGCCCGGTACGCCAAGGCGCAGCAGGCCGACGGACTGGAGCGGGTGCGGCTGCCCTATGGGGAACCCGCCTGGCTCGTCACACGCTACGCGGACGCCAGGCTGGTCCTGGGCGATTCGAGGTTCAGCCGCGCCGCGTGCACCGCGCACGACGAGCCGCGCGAGCAACCGGGCCGGGTCACCGCGGGCATCGGTGCCACGGACCCACCCGACCACACCCGGTTGCGCAAGCTGGTCGCCAAGGCGTTCACCGTGCAGCGGATCGAGCGGCTACGCCCGGGCATTCGTGCCCTGGCCGAGCGTTTGGCGCAGGACATGGCGGACTCGGGCCCGCCCGCCGACCTCGTGGAGTCCTTCGCGCTCCCGCTCCCCGTCGCCGTGATCTGCCGGGTGCTCGGGGTGCCCGAGGCGGACCGTCCGCTCTTCCGGAAATGGAGCGACGACGCGGTGTCCAGCAACGCCGCAGAGCAAGTCGCGGGCAGCATGCGAGAGTTGAGCGTCTACATGGTCGAGCTGATCGCCGAACACCGCATCCGACCCGCGGACGACCTGATCACCGAGCTGATCGAGGCCCGCGACGTCGGGGAGCGGCTCTCCGAGGCCGAGTTGGTCGAGCAGTGCATGGGGCTGCTGATCGCGGGCCACGAGGCCACCGCGATGCTGATTCCGAACTTCGTCCACCTGCTGCTCGGCCGGCACGACGGGCTCGGGTGGTTGCGCGACGAGCCCGATCGTATTCCGGCGGCGGTCGAGGAGTTGTTGCGCTTCGTACCGCTGCGCACCGGGGCGCTCGCGGCCCGCTGGGCCACCGAGGACGTCGAGGTCGGCGGGACGCTCGTGCGCGAGGGAGAGCCCGTCATGGTCTCGGTGGGCGCCGCCAACCACGATGCGCGGCGATTCACCGCCCCCGACGCGCTCGACCTGGGCCGCGAGGGAAATCGACACGTGGCGTTCGGCCACGGTGTGCATCACTGCGTCGGCGCGCCGCTGGCCCGCCTGGAGTTGCAGGAGGCGCTGCGCGCTCTGGCCCTGCGGATGCCGAGCCTGCGCCCGGCCGGTGACGTCGTCTGGAAGAGTCGTTCGCTCGTCCGCGGTCCGCACACCATGCCGGTGGGGTGGTGAGGCGGTGTCGGTCTGGCGGATGACGGTGGATCGCGACCGCTGCATGGGCTCGGGCGTGTGTGTGGCCCTGGCAGGCTCGCTGTTCGTCCTGGACGACGAACGCGCCCGGCCGCCGACCGAAGACGTCGCCCCGGACGAGACGGTGCTCGACGCGGCCGACTCCTGCCCGGCGCGGGCCATCACCGTGACGGAGAACGGACGGGTGATCGGCCCGCGCGACTGAGCAGTTCCCGTCGATCGTCATCCCCGTTGCCGAAAGGGGCATCGTATGCAGAACACCGAATATCTCGAGTTGGTGGAGACGGCCGGCGGCCGGGAGAACCATTACGCGCGCGTCGTCGATCGGTACTACGAACTCGTGACGCCGATGTGCCGTGACGTGTGGTCGGACTCCTTCCACCTCGCGTGGTTCGCCGAGGGGCAACAACTGCACGAGGCGCAGCGCACGATGCAGCGGTGGCTCGCGGATCGGGGCGGGTTCACGGCGGGCGACGAACTCCTCGATGTCGGCTGCGGCATCGGCGGCCCGGCCGCGAACGTGGCCGAGTACACCGGTGCCATGGTGACGGGCGTGAACATCTGCGGCCACCAGGTCCGGGTCGCTCGATCCCTGCACACCGGCGACGTGGGCACGCAGCTGACCTTCGTCGAAGCCGATGCGATGCAACTCCCGTTCAGGTCGGCAAGGTTCGATGGCGTCTACGCGATCGAGGCGCTGTGCTACACGCCCGACAAACCCCGCGCCTACGCGGAGGTGGCCCGGGTCGTCAAGCCGGGCGGCGCGTTCGTCGGCGCCGACTGGTTCTGTGCGGACGACCTCTCGGAGGCGGACTACGCGCGGTGGGTGGAGCCGATGTGCCGGGCGTTCGCCATCCCGCGGGTGATCCCGTTCGGCGCGATCCGGGAACACTTGGAGACCGCCGGGTTCGAGGTCGAGTCGGTGTCCCGGTACGACGACCACGGTGACGTCGCCCCGAACTGGCGGCTGTGCGCGGAGAACTCGGCGAACGCGGCCGGCGGCGCGGGTGCTGGGGTTGCGGCCGGCGCCGTCGACGTCTCGGACTCGCGGCCGGAGAGCTTCGAGTCCCTGCTTGAGGCGTCGGTGCCCGCGCTCCGCGACGCATGTCGGGCGGGCAAAGTGATCATGGGCTGCTGGGTCGCCCGCAGGCGCGGGTGACGACGCCGCGAACCGTCCTTCCGAACGAAAGAGCGAACATGACGGACCACGCGAAGTTCGGCTCGGTTCCGGGAGCACTGCCCCTGCTCGGTCACGCGGTGCAACTCGGCAGGCGACCGCTCGACTTCCTCGCCTCGCTGCCGGCGCACGGCGACCTGGTCGAGATCAGGCTCGGACCCGTGCCGTTCCATGTGCTCTGCGACCCGGATCTGGTGCACCGGGTCCTCCTGGACGACCGCACCTACGACAAGGGCGGGGCGATCTTCGACCTCGTGCGCACCATCGCCGGCAACGGCCTGGCGACCTGCCCACACCACGAGCACCGCCAACAACGTCGGCTCTTGCAACCGGCGTTCCATCGCAACCGGCTACCCGGCTACGCCAAGGTGATGTCCGCCGAGATCGCCACGATGCTCGACGGTTGGTCGGCCAACCGCGAACTCGACGTGCTGGTCGCCGTGAACGAATTCGCCGCGAGTCTGGCCACCCGCACCCTGTTCGCCGCCGAACTCGACGACGCCACGTTCGAGGAGTTGCGGCTGTGCATGCACACCGTGATGACCGGCATGATGCGCCGGATGCTCCTGCCCTGGTCCTTCCCGAACCGGCTGCCGACACCGGCCAATCGCCGCTTCGAGCAGGCCCGCGCCCGGCTCAGGCGCTACGTGGTCCGGCTCACCGCCGACTACCGGCGCGCGGGCGTGGACCACGGGGACCTGCTGTCGATCCTGCTGGCCGTCCGCGACGAGGACGGCCGGGGGCTGACCGACGCCGAAATCCACGACCAGGTCTTCACGTTCTACCTCGGCGGCAGTGAGACCACGGCCCCCTCGCTGGCGTGGTCGTTGTACCTGCTGGGCCGCAACCCCGACATCCGCGGGCGACTGCACGACGAGGTCGACGCCGTGCTCTCCGGGCGGGTCGCCGAGTTCGACGACATCCCGAAACTGGACCTGACCCGGAGGGTGATCATGGAGTCGCTGCGCCTGTACCCGCCGGGCTGGCTGTTCACCCGGGTAACCACGAGGGACACCGAACTGGCGGGCCGCCGGCTGCCGGCGGGTTCGGTCGTGCTGTACAGCCCGCACATCGTGCAGCACCGCGCCGACCTGTTCCCCGAGCCCGAACGTTTCGACCCGGACCGGTGGCTCGACGACGGCCCCCGTCCGCCCCGGGGAGTGTTCACCCCCTTCGGCGCCGGCGCCCGCAAGTGCATCGGGGAGGTCTTCGCCCTGACCGAGGCCACCCTCGCACTGGCCTCCATCGCGGCCCGTTGGGAACTCGACCCGCTGCCCGGCGCCCGCGAACGCCTCACGCCACGACTGTCGTCCACACCCCGCTCGCTCCCGATGTCCCTGCGCGAGCGCACGCCGGGCGCGAGCCGGACGGACCCGATGGTGTCCCGCGACACCATCCCGCACCCGCGTCACCGGGGCATCCGCCACCCCTGAGGAGGACCAACGATGGAAGAACGGATCGCGGCACCGGCCGCCCCCGTGGCCGAGGAGGTCGGGCAGCTGTACGACCGCATGACCGGCATCGCCGCCGACTTCCTCGGCGACGACGCACAGCTGGGCTACAACGCGCATCTGGGCTATTGGGACACCCCCGACAGCGAACTCACCTACGACGAGGCCACCGATCGGCTCACCGACGTCATGCTGGAACGCCTGCGGATCGGCGCCGGCGGCCGGCTGCTCGACGTCGGCTGCGGCGTCGGCGCGCCGGCGGTGCGGATCGCTCGCCTCACCGGAGCGAGTGTGACGGGCATTTCGGTCAGCGGGGAGCAGATCGCCCGCGCCGAGGCGCTGGCCCGGGAGACGCCGTTTCCGGACCGCCTCGACTTCCGCCTCGCCGACGCCATGGAACTGCCGTTTCCCGACGCCTCGTTCGATGCCGTGATGGCGCTCGAATCGATGTGCCACATGCCCGACCGGATGCAGGTCTACCGCGAGATGCGGCGGGTGCTCCGCCCCGGGGGCAGGATCGTGGCCACCGACTTCCACGGCCGCAGCGCGTCGCCCTGCCCCGACCGATTGGCCCTGCAGCAGACCATGGGCTCGACGACCGTGCGGATCGACGACTATCCGCAGCTGATCCGCACATCGGGCCTACGGTTTTTGGAACTGCGGGACATCACCGACGAGACCCTGCCCAGGTCGTTCGCCTTCCTGGCCGAGCGTGCGGAGCAGCTCCGCTTCGAGTTCGACGACACCGAAGCGGCCTGCTTCTACAACCCGCAGTCCGTGATCGACGTGCCCGCGCTCGGATATCTCCTCGTCGTCGCACAGCGGCCACTCGTCGGCGCACCGCGACCCCTCGACGACTGAACCGCTCCCGTGAATCGAACACCCGGAGGTGGCATGGAGGTCGCAGCGCAATTACCTTTCCGACAGGCGCCGTTGCGGACCGCTCCCCGGCTGCGCGAGTTGCGGTCCCGGGGCCCGGTGCACCGCGTACGCACCGCCATGGGCGACGAGGCGTGGCTGGTCACCGGTCACGCACAGGTTCGCCGGCTGCTGGACGACGACCGGCTCGGCCGTACCCATCCGACCCCGGAGACCGCGGCCCGCACCGGGGAGACGTTGTTCGACGCGGTGCTCGGCGACTTCGCCACGGAGGCGGCCGATCACGCTCGCACCCGGGCACTCCTGCGACCGCACTTCTCGCCCGGGCGCATGCGACCGCTGCGCCCGCGCGTGGAGGCCCTGACCACACGACTGTTGGACGCGTTGATCGCCCACGGGCCGCCGGCGGACCTGCATGCCATGGTCGCGGTGCCGCTGCCGATCCTGGTCATCTGTGCACTGCTCGGCGTTCCGTACCGGGACTGCGAGCGGTTCCGCGCCTGGACCGCCGATGCCGCCGACGTCGGTGATCCCGCGCGGTCGCAGCGCGGGCTGGCCGAACTGTACGGGTACGGCCATGAGTTGGTCGCGCGCAAGCGGGTCGAGCCGGGCGACGACGTGATCTCGCGGCTGTGCGCGGCCGAGGATGTCTCCGACGACGAGATCGCCGGGTTGTCGATGGCGCTGCTGTTCGCCGGGCAGGAGACCACCGTGGTCCAGATCGGGATGGGTGTGCTGCTGTTGCTGGGCAACCCGGACCAGTGGCGGGCGCTGGTGCACGACCCCGGACTGGTCGCCGGCGCGGTCGAGGAGATCCTGCGCGCCTCGAACACGGGCGGCGGCGGAATCCCCCGCTATGCGCGCCGGGACCTGGACATCGACGGTGTCGCCGTCCGGGCGGGCGATCTGGTGTTGCTGGACAACGGCTCCGCCAACCACGACCCCGCCGCCTTCCCGGACCCGGATCGCATGGACATCACCCGCGCGGCATCGGCGCACGTCACCTTCGGGCACGGCCTGCGCTACTGCCTCGGCGCGCCACTGGCCCGCATCGAACTGCACGCGGTGTTCGGCCAACTGGTCGCCCGTCTGCCGACGTTGCAATTGGCGGTGGACCCGGACGCGGTGCGGATGCGTCCGGACGCGGTCACCGGCGGGCCGGCCGAACTTCCGGTGCGGTGGTGACATCGAGCGCGGGCCGGCACGCCGCGCCCCGGGGCGCGGCGTCCGCCCGCACCGATACCCAAGAGAACGGAGTGGGTCATGTCCTGGAGGACTCCGGGCCGGCGCAGGTCCCTGCGGCTGTTCCGGGAGGGGGCGGGCGCCACGCCGGCACATGTGGCGTTCCCGTCGGCGGCGCTGCCCCACCCGGACGGGTGGTTCTGCGTCGGGTACGGCCACGAGGTCGCCGCGGGTGAGGTGATCACCAGGCGGTCCACGGGCGAGGACGTCGTCCTGGCCCGCGGGGCGAGCGGCCGACTCCGCGCGCTGCGCCCGCACTGTCCGCACCTCGGGGCGCACCTGGGCGTGCTGGGCACCGTCTCCGGCGACGACATCGTCTGCGGGTTCCACCGGTTCGTGTTCAGCCTGGACGGGCCCTGCCGGCGCACCGCCTACGGCGGGCCGGCGCCCAGGGCGACGCTCGACACGCTGCCCGTGCGCGAGACCGGCGGCCTGATCCTCGTCTGGCGGGCCCGCGACGGCTCGCCCCCGACGTGGGAGCCGCCGGCCATCTCGACCTCGGGCTGGCAAACCCCTCGCGGGACGATGTACGAGGTCGCCGGACACCCGCAGCAGATCACGGAGAACGTCGTCGACTTCGGGCACCTGGAACACCTGCACGGAGCAACACTCGCCGCCGCCCCCGATGTGTCCTTCGACGGCCGGGAGTGCGGCGGGCGATTCCGGGTCGTGCAAAGACTCTCGCGTATGGGACAGATCTCGGCGCAGTACACCTTCCGGGTGTACGGCCTCGGCCTGACCGTCATCGAATGCGCCCTGTCGGACCACGTCGCGACCAGGTTCTTCGCCCTCCCCAATCCCGTCGAACCCTGGCGGGTCCAGTTCCGGTTCGCGGCCACGGCGAAGGTCGCACCGAGCGGGCGACTGCCGAGGATGTGGTCGAAACCGGCAAGCACCGTGGCCGCGCGCCTGGTTCGAGACGCCTTCCATCTCATCCACGCCCACGGCGGTGCCATGGACCTGCCGGTGTGGCACTACCAGAAATATCGCGAGACCCCACGCCTGGCACCCGGCGACGGGCCCATCGGCCGCTATCGCAAGTGGGCCGAACAGTTCTACTCCACCCCACCCGCGACCACCACGGGAGATTGCCATGCCGTTTGCGACGTGCATCAGCGTCAAGGACACAGCGGCCAGCATTGAGTTCTACGAGACGCTCGGGTTCGACGTGGACTCGGCCGTCTCGCGCCCCGGCGACGACATCCACATGCTGCTCTACCAGGGTGATTTCTGCGGGCTGTTGTACAGCAACGCCGACCTGAAGAACTGGCTGCCCGAACTCGCGGACACCCCGATCGGCCTGGCCGGCATGCTGTACATGGGTGTCGAGGACTTCGACGGATTCCACGACCGCGTCGCCCGGAACACCACGGTGATCAAGGGCCCGCTCAGCGACGATGTCGGGCAACGCGTGTTCTACTTCCGCGACATCGACGGCTACGTCATCGGCATCCACGACAACGCGGCCCTGCGCGCGAGCGAGTTGGGGAAGTACACGACGGCGCAGCGCCAGGTCGGGGAACCGCGAGGATGACGGCCGGGCACGTGGCCTCGGGTCAGAGGAGGCAGGCCATCAGGCTGCGCGCCTCGACGTTGACGTAGTAGCCGAGGCGCATGAGTCGGTTGAGCAACCCCAGGGTCATCCAACGGTAGTTCGCCGGTGCCTCGATCACCTGGTCGTCCGGGACCCGGATCACCAGGTGCCTGGTGTCGGCGTGCCTGAAGCGTCCGCCGTCCTCGGACTGTACGGCGTCCACGACCACCCACGACCGGTCGCAGTGCACCACCGAGGCCAGCGGAGGCAGATCCCGCGAACCGCGGTAGTTGCCCGGGGTCAGCTGCACCGTCGCGGCGAGTTCGACCCGGTCGGTGGCGCCCGGTTGGGCCATCGCCTGGACGAGGAACATCAGGGTGCCCCGATGGCGCCGGCAGACGAAGCAGACGACGTTGCCCGGGTTGGGCCGCAACATCGGCTGTGTCCAGGTGCCCACTTCCCGGCTGGTGGCGCCGACCGACAGGCCGACGATGCGGAAGTGGCGTCCCTCGTGGTGCCGGATGCCCTGTTCGTCGCAGATCCATCCGGCCATCCGGGGCAGGTCGATGCGCTTGACGTCGAGGCTGAAGGTGGCCTTTTGGTCGATGAGCCAGGTCATCGCCGAGGCGAGCGCTTCGTCCGAGGCCCCGCTGCGGTGTGATCGCACGACCTCCCCCTGCAATCCGATGGGTTCGTGCTCGATGACCGCCGGCGGTTCCGGGGTCGCGTAGGAGATGGAGGACAACACGGTCCGGGCATTCATGTTCACCCGGTTGCCCTGGGCGAGCAGGGCGCGGAGCTGGCCCAGGGTGAGCCAGGTGAAGTCGGCGACGACCGGCACCTCTTCGTGTTCGGGCACCTCGACGATCATGTTGCGGTTTCGTTTGTAGAGGTACCACGAGGAGTGTTCGGAAAGGAGTTGGTCGAAGACGACGGTGCGCGCGCCGGGGTCGAGGAAGTAGTCGAGGTAGGGGGTCGACCGACCCCCGTGCACCCGCTGGTAGTTGCTGGGTGTGGCCTGCACGGTGGCGCAGTACTGGACCAGCGCACTGTTTCCCGGCTCCATTTTCGCCTGCATCAGGAAGTGGTGGACGCCGTTGATGCGCTTGACCACAATGCCCAGAACGCCGATCTCCGGCTGCACGATGATCGGCTGGTACCACTGGGGTGTCGGGCCGAAGTTCGTCCGGACGGAAAGCCCCTCGATGGCGAAGAAGCGGCCCGAGGAATGGCTGATCCGGTCGCCGAGATGCCAGTTCGTGAGCGAGCCGAGCGGGACCTCGTCCGTGCGGAACGTGGCCGCGGCCTCGCGCTCCTTGAGAAACGCCTCCGGGTCCGGGGTCAGCGATGACTCGAGGGTTTGCGCCGAGGAGAGGAAGTCCTCGGCGCCGCGGATCAGCATCGACATCCCACTCGCCCTTCGCGCGGCGTGCCCACCCGGATCGTGCTCACCACAACTCCTGACCGGCGTCGGCCCGTAGCCGGCGCGCCATCTTCTCGATGCCGGTGTCCGGGTCCAGCGGCACGAAATCGACGAGCGATCGCAGCAGGGAGGTGTCCACCACCAGGCTGCCGAGGTCGGTGGCGCAGCTCGGTCCCTGCGCGATCGTGATGTCCTTCTTCAGCACGGTGGCGACCCGGTCGAGGACCTGCACCACCGAATAGCTGACCCCGGAGCCGATGTTGACCGTCGCGGGCGGGCCCGTCGGCAACGAGAGCAGATCGAGGGTCGCGCGCACGAAGTCGTCCACGTGCACGAAGTCCCGCCGCTGTGCGCCGCTTCCGTGCAGCCAAAACGGCTCACCCGACAGCGCGCAGCGGAACGCCGCCGACACCACGCCCTGCCCGCGTGCGGCGGGCAGGAGTCGGCCGTAGACGTTGGAGCAGCGCAGGGCGGTACCGGCCAGTGCGTGCACCCTTCGGTAGAACTCCAGGTAGTGCTCACCCGTCAGTCGCGACATGCCGTACGGGGAGGTGGGCTCCGCGGGATGGGTCTCGGCGCGCAGTCCCGGCTCGGGTCCCGGCGCGTAGACGCCGCCGGCAGAGGAGAGGAACACGATCCGGGTGTCGGGGTTGTGGGTGCGCACCGCCTCGCAGACGTTGATCAGCAGCGACAGCGTGTCCACGGCGTCGGCGGCCGGCGCGTGCGCCGACGGCACCGGGAATCGGCCGCCGGCGGCGATCACGACGACGTCGGTGTCCGGGCCCAGCACGGACGGTAGTTCGCGGGCTCCGTCGCCGGGGACGAGGCGCAGCCTTCCGGTGGATGTGGCCTGCTCGCGCAGCGCGTACGGATCGGAGCGGCCGATGACGGTCACGTCCCAGCCGCGGCGTTCGGCGCCGATGGCGAGGGCGGTGCCCAGAAATCCGGCTCCGACGACGGCGGCTCTCGTCATGGATGTCCTCCGCATCTCGGGACAACTCCCCTGGGCGGTGAGCCCGTACGGTCTGTGGGCGGGGCAACTCGCAACGACGGGAGGGTCATAACCACTGTGCCGACCGCAACTCGGCTTACCGGCACCATCCTTGCCGGCCTTGAGGGGTGCCGGGGCCCGGACCGCGGCTGCATAACCCATACGGAGTAGTCGCGGCGTGGATTTGAACTCGTTCGGCCCAACGATGCGTGCAATCGCCGACGAACCCCGTGAGGCTGGACTCCGGTTCGGGGGACGGCTGCTCACAATACGGAGATCCGCATGCGCGTCGTGTTCGCGACTCTGCCCGTGAAAGCCCATCTGAATACGGTGATTCCGCTCGCGTGGGCCCTGCAGAGCGCCGGCCACGAGGTGGTGCTGACCGGCGACTGGGGCCCGGAGCGGGACTCGACGCGGTACATCGAGGCGGCCGGCCTGAACGCCGTGCCCCTGGGCGGCGAAGGCGACGTGTCCCCGGTCCGCCCGGGCGAGCACAACCAGTCCGATTTCCTGGCCATGGACCCGGACGAGCGGGACGAGGGTCGGTGGAACGGCTTCCGTGCGGCCGTGCGCTTCATGTACCGGCAGGTGTACGCGCCGGATTCCGAAGTGGGCGGACGGAGCGGCCTGCTGCGGCACCTGGTCGCGTTCACCGACTCCTGGCGGCCGGATCTCCTGCTCTGGGACGCGCTCGTGTTCCCCGCTCCGGTGGCCGCGCGGCTCTGCGGCGCCGCACATGCCCGGATCGTCTGGGGCATGGACACGATCGGCATGCTCCGGGACCGGATCCGCACTGACCTGGACGAGCGACGCGCCGCCTCGGCGCAGGACCTCGAGGATCCGTGCGCCGAGTGGTTGCGGCCGCTGCTCGATCCGTACGGCCTGGACTTCACCGAGGATTCCCTGCTGGGCCAGTGGTCCGTCGATCTGTGCCGCCCCCACCCGTACCGCGCCCGCGGCACGACCGTGCCGATGCGTCGGATCCCCTTCGGCGGAGCGGCCGAACTCTCCCCGTGGCTGCGGGAGAAGCCGTCGCGGCCCAGGGTGGTGCTCACGCTCGGGATGACCAGGGAGGAGATCCACCGGCGCACACTGGCCTTTCCGCTGCGGGACTTCCTCGACGCGGCGGCGGAACTGGACGCGGATCTGCTGACCACGATGACGGCCGACCGGATGTCCGCCCTCGGCCGGCTTCCGGAGAATGTGCGGCCCATCGGCTATGTGCCGTTCGGCCTGCTCCTGCCGAGTTGTTCGGCGATCGTGCACAACGGCGGCCGGGGGACCTTCTCCGCGGCCGCCGGTTTCCGGGTGCCGCAGGTGATCGTTCCACAGCCGATGTGGGACGAGATGGTCACCGCGCGCCAGGTGGCCGGCTACGGGGCGGGGCTCGCGCTGGACCCGGTGGAGCCGGCGGGGGCGACCGTGTGCAAGGCGCTGGTTCGGGTGCTCGACGATCCGGGCTTCCGAGCCGGTGCCCATCGGCTGTACGTCGACACGATGTCCGACCCCGCCCCGACGGACTGCGTTTCCCGACTGGAGCATCTGACCGCACTCCATCGCACCTGAGGAATCGGCCTTTTCATGCCTTTCACAAGCGACGACGAGCACCGCCCGTACTACCTCGTCTGCCCGGCGGGAATTCCCAACTACGGCGACGAACTCATCGCGAGCACCTGGCTGCGGCATCTGGCCCGGGTGGCCCCCGATGTCGACGTGGTCGTGGACTGCCTCTATCCCGAGGTGGCCGTCGGGCACCTGGGCGGCGTGCATCCGCGAGCACGTTTCACGAGCGTGCTGTGGCGGTTGTGCCTGCGCCACTGGCCCGGCGACGACCCGGCGGTGACCTGCGCGGGTGTGGCGGGTGCGGTGCGCCATCCGGCCTCCGTGCCCGAACTGGCCGACGAGATCGCGGTGTTACGCGGCGCGCTTGTGGTGCACCTGGTCGGCGGCGGCTTCCTCAACGGCATCTGGCCGGTGTTCGTCGGGCTGTTGGCGGGCATCACCGTCGCCGCCGAGACGGGCGGCGCGCGGACGGCGATGACCGGGCAGGGGTTGTGGCCGCCGGTCGACGCCGCCGGGCCGACCCGGTCGCTGATCGCACGGTTCGACATGGTCGACGTACGGGACGCGGCCTCCGCGGAGTTCGCCGGGCTCGCCGCGTCCGTCGACCACTGCGACGACATGTTCCTCGGATTCGGCCCGCACCTGCTGCGTGCGGACGAGGAGGTGCCGGAGGTCATGGTGAGCGTGCAGTCGCTGCCGGCCGAGAACGAGGGCGCGGCCGAGGCGACGGTCCGTTTCGTGGCCGAGGTCCTGCGCGCGTGGCGGGTGACGGACGTGGGCCTGCTGGAGTGCTCTCCCGACAAGGATCGGGACGTACTGGCCGTCGCCGAGACGCTGCTGCCCGGTGCCCGCCGATACTCGCTCGGCGACGTCCTGGCCCGCGGCCTGCCCGCGCGCGCCGGCCAGTGCTGGATCAGTACCCGCTTCCATCCGCACCTGGTGGCCGGCGCGGCCGGCGCACACGGCGTGGCCCTGGTGGTGCGGGACGACTATTACGACATCAAGCATCGTTCGCTGATCGACTCCGGCTCCGGCTGGCGGCTGCTCCGACCGTCGGAGATCCCCGAACGCCCCACCATCGGCGGGTACAGTGCCGAGCGGTTGTCCGAGCTGCGCACCGCCAAACTGGCCGTGGCCGAGCGCATCTACGGGCGTGGTTCCGGGTGAGGGCCACGGAACTGCTGTTGATCGGCCTGTCGAGGTTCGCCCGGCGTCGGGTGCTGCCCGCCGCCGCGTCGATGCCCGAGATCACCACGGTCGATATCGCCGGCCGGCACGCCACGCCGGACGACGTGGCCGGGATCGCGAAGCTGGGCCGGCTCCACGGCGACTGGCGCGGCGCGTTGGCCACGCGCGCACCGGGCCTGGCGTATGTGTCACTGGTCAACAGCGAACACGCCGTCGCGGTCCGGGAGGCGCTGGGGCTGGGGTGGCATGTGGTGGTCGACAAGCCGGCCCTGTCCGACGCGCGGGTGGCGGCCGAGATGGTGGAACTGGCGAGGTCGTCGTCCCTCGTGCTCGCCGAGGCGACGTGTTATTCGTTCCACCCGATGTTCTCCGTCGTCCGGAAGTCGGCCGCCGATGCCACCAAGGTGGTGGCCGTCTTCACCCCGCCGGTGCCGGCGGGGGACTTCCGCCATGATCGGGGGCGCGGCGGCGGTGCGCTCCTCGACACCGGGCCGTATCTCGCGTCGTTGGGCCGGGTGTTGTGGGATCTGGAGCCGGAGGAGGTCAGCGTGATGGTGGCCGACCGCACGGCGGACGGCCTCGACCTCTCATACAGCGCACTGGCCCGGTATGCCGAAGGAAGGACCGTCGTCGGCCACTTCGGCTTCACCAACACCTACCGCAATGCGCTGCAACTGCTGGGCAGACACGAAGTCGTCGACATCGAGCGTCCGTTCTCCATGCCACCGGAGAACGAGGCGAGGGTGACGATCCGCAAGGACAACGAGGAACGTATTCACCGAATCGCCCCCGCCGACAGCATGAGGCTCTTCCTGGACCGGGTGATCGATGCCACGTACACCGGCTCCCGGGAATTCGACGAGCCACTGCTCGGCGATGCTCGGACGCTCGACCGCCTGATCCGATCCGCGAACGACAACTGAGTCGCGGCGGCTCCGTGCCGCGCCCACGTCGGGTTTCGCCCGGTTCCGGCGCCGAACCGGAAGAGGCCCTGCGACTTGTCCCCGTCGGGAACCGTCCCTCGGGCGCCGACGTCACATCACCATGGCCGAGTCGAATGCACGACCACCCGCCACCATCCGGACGATCCTCATCATCGCCGCCGGACTGTTCGCCGTCGCCTGCATCGGAGTCGCCCTGTGGCTCATGTACGCGGATGACGGCGAGGAAAAGAACGCGATGGGAAAGCCGATCCGCTCCGTGTCCGACACACCGGTCGGCGCACCGGGCACCGCCCCCGTCACCTCGCCCGCCGCCTCCCCTGCCGTGTCCCCCGCCGAGACGGCGATCCCGCCGAACACGACGCCACCGCGGGCAACGCCCACGAGCACCCGAACCCCCGCCGTCCCCGCCGACGGACGCGTCGACACGCGCACCATCTCCTTCGCCGAGGCACGCGGCCTGCCCAAGGTGTTCGCCATCGCCGAATCGGCGGCACAGGACGCGGACATCCTGGCGGGCGTATTCGCCGGCAGCCCGAACAAGCGCCCGGCGGAACCCACCCCCGCAACGGACTTCGCCCGCAACGTCGTGGTCACCGTGACCGTCGACGCGGGCTGCCTCGACCCCGAGGGCGCCCGGCTGTTCGCGACCGGGAACCTGCTCCGGCTCGACGTACGCCTCCCCGATCGCAGCCCGCCGCCGGAATGCCTCGCCCCGTACATCCGGCTGGCCCGCTTCGAGGTGCCGCGCGCGTCGCTGCCGCAGCGTCCGGTCCTGGACGGCAAGTCGCCGGCGACACCGAACGCGGACTCCCGTCCCTGACCCTGATATCGCGCCCGGGCGCGGCGACGGCCGACGTGCCGCTCGTCGTGCCGTGCCCGGGTTACGAACGTGTCAGACCGCAGTTCCCGGCCACCCACTCGAGAACCGACTGGTAGGCCACGGCGAAGCCGCCGATGTCGTCCATCGTGCCGTGCTCGACCCGCTGGTGGAATTGGCGGTCGACGTTGTCGACGCTGCTCTTGATCGCCGCGGGTGCCTCGTTGTTCATGCGGTCCCACACCACGATCGTCTGCGCGTCGGGCAGGCCGTTGTGGAGCTTGTCGTCGGTCGCCATGGTCTTGACCGCGTCGGCGCAGAACGCCGCGTTGCCGCCCGAGCCGCCTCCTGCCGACGTCGAGGCGGAGGGCGGTCGCGCCGTCGGCACACCCGTACCCTCGCCGGAGCCGCCGGTGGTCGTGCCGCCCGAGGTGCCCGCGGACGTCGCGATGGGGACGGTGGCGCGCGGTTGCGGCGGTGTCGCCGTGGCGCCCGCGGTCTTGTGGTCCGAGGAGGACCCGCCGCACCCGGCGAGCGTCGCGACCATCAGCACACCGCTCGCCACCACGATCACCCTGGACATCCGACCGGTCGACACCGGCCCACCCCCTGTTCCGGTTCACGAACTCCCGCGCTGTCGGCGGGAATACGAAGTGCGTAGTTCACGCTAGCCGCGCGTGTTCCGCGCACACGCGCGCTTGGCGAAACCGTGGGAAAACCCGGGGCTTGCCTGCTCCCGGGCGCCGGGTCGCGGGTCGCGGGTCGCTCTCAGCGGGCCGGGTCGATCGCCCGCCGCAGGTCGCCGACGTACGTTTCGGGCTGTTCCCAGGCTGCGAAGTGGCCGCCGGCCGGGTGCGCCACGTATTCGCGGATGTTCAGGAACACCTCGGCATAGCTGCGGGGTTCCGGTTTGAGGTCGTGCGCGAACACGGACAGCACGGTCGGTGTGTCGATGCGGCCGGGCAGGGTGACCGGTTCGGCATAGGTGGCGAAAGAGGTGCCTATCGTGCCGGTGGCCCAGTAGGCGGTGACCCAGGTGAGCAATTCGTCCGGGGTGAACGCCCCCTCGTCGGAGCAGGATTCCAGTTTTTCGACGATCCACGCGGCGAGGCCGCCGGTCGAGCACTCGGTCGAGGGCGACCTCGCCACGCTCGGTTCGCGCCTCGCCGCGAGCATCGTGCAACGGTGGTTCGGTACATCCGGGGAGGATCCGCTGCTCGTCCTGCACCGCGCGTCCGGCGAACGCCCGGAGGCGGCGGAGGCGTTGGCCGCGTTCCTGGACAGGAACTTCCTGGAACCCCTGCACCGCTACCTGCGCGGCACCGGTCTGCCCGACGCGGAGGCCCACGGCCGGGCCGCGGCCATCGATGCCTTCGTCCTGGGCGTCTCCGCCCGCCGACGCATCCTGCGCTCCGAGCCGGGCGACCCGGCCGCCCTTCAGGCCTGGCCGGCCACCACCATCCAACGCCTCGCCGACGGGTGAGATCTTGTTGATATCTCAAGTCGCGGTTATTGTGATCTCAATTGGCTCATCACGGCCGCCGGATGGAGCGGCTCGACGGGAGATTGTCGTGACCACCGCACTGATCATCGGTGACCTCCAACAGGGCATCACCGGCAGTTATCCCTTCGCCAGACAAGTCCTGCCCCCGCTCACCGGGTTGCTGCCGCGGGCCCGTTCCGCCGGTGCTCTCGTGGTGTTCGTGCACTTCGCGTTCCGCGGCAACGGGGCCGATCTCCTTCCGGACAACGCGCTGTACCGGACGTTCTACGAGGCCGGGGACACCTTCCACGAGGGCACCGCCGGCACCGAGATCGCCCTGCCGATCGCCGACGAGGACGTCGTCGTGCTCAAGCGCCGCACGAGCGCGTTCGCCGGCACGGACCTCGACCTCGTCCTGCGGGCGCGCGGCGTCGACACGATCGCGATCGCCGGCGTGGCCACCGGCGCCATGGTCGCCGCCACCGCCTACGACGGGGCCGATCGCGGATACCGGGTGGCCGTGCTGCGCGACGGCTGCGCCGACGGTGATCCGGCCGTCCACGACTTCTTCATGGACACCGTCTTCCCCAGCCGCGGCTTCACGGTGACACCCTGCGCCAACTGGCATCCGGAACCGGCCTGAGCATTCGGCCACGCAGGCTGTGTCGTCGAGTCCTGGCTAGGCCGGCGGCAGTGGCGACGTGGGCATCTCGATGGGGGCCTTGTTGACGGAGGCGCTTCGGGCCAGGACCTGGAGCACGTCGCGGTGTACGCGCTCGCATCGGCTGCGCATCGCCTCGTGGGTGCCGGCCACGTCCCGCGCGCGCAGCCCTTCGAAGACGGCCGCCAGTTCTCCGGGCGGGCTCGCGGCGTCGGGGGCGATCAGCGCGGCCATCCGCAGGACCCGTTCCAGTTCGTCGAGTACGTCGACGATCGCCTTGGCCAGCCGGGTGTTGCCGCCGGAGTTGGCGATGATGGCCTCGAATTCGATCGAGGCCCGCAGTGCCTCCTCCTGTCCCAACTCGCCCGCCGCGAGCGCGAAATGCACCCGGGACAACACTTCGAGCCGCTCCAGTGCGGGCCCGTCGACACCTCGGCGTGCCGCCGCGGACGCGGCTTCGCCGGACAGCAGCGTGCGCAATCCGCAGAGGTCGTCGGTGTCCTGAAGCGTGATGGGCCTGACGACATAACCCGCGCGCGGCAGGGCCGCCACGAGCCCGTCGCGCCGCAATCGGGCCAGCGCCTCGCGCACCGGCGTCTTGCTGATGTCCCACTGCCGCGCGAGCGAGGTCTCGGTGAAGCTGCTACCGGGCGACAGCGTCAGATCGATGAGCTGGCGTCTGATCGCCCGGTAGGCCTGGTTCGTGCGATCGAGGCCGGCATCCTCCGCGCCGACCAACAGCAATGCGGGGATATGCGGCATTCCCGTGATCACCGAATCGTCTTCACGAGCATCTTTACGCACCTCGCCAGCATACCACCGGACCGAATTGATACAGCAATTTGTTCCGCTGCGTGATCTCCCGCATATGGATAAAGGAATCCCGTCCGTATTCCGACAGGGTAATGGGCCGGCGGATTCGTCAGGTATCCATCGCGGCTCGTTCGGCCGCGCTGCGCAGCACACAGAATTCGTTGCCCTCGGGATCGACGAGGATCACCCAGCCCGAGCCGTCCGGATTCCGGTGGTCGGCGAACAAGCCGGCCCCCAGGCCGAGCAGTCGCTCCACCTCTTCGTCGCGCGAGGTCTCGGGGCGCAGACACAGATGCACCCGGTTCTTGACCGTCTTGGCCTCGGGTACCTGGTTGAAGTACAACACCGGCCCTTCCGCGAGTTGCACCTCGGTTTCCCGCGCGCCCGGTTTGTCCTCCGGATGCAGCGGACGGCCGGTCACCCCACTCCAGAACCGGGCCAACTCGTAGGCATCCGCACAGTCGATCGCCACATTCTGCAATACCGAGACCATGGGCGTGATTCTTCCCGATCCTCGCGCCGAACACCCGGGTAGGCAGTAGTCGATCAGTGGTGTTTCGGCTCACCCTCGGAGGATCGTGTGTCGGACGGGACGCAGCTCTACCGCAGCACCGGGGTCGCGCTGCTGCGGGCGGCGGTGACGCCGCTGGGCGAGATCCCCACGCGGTGGCCCGACCTGGACGAAGTACCCGACTGTGTGGCGTGGTTGCGGCGGACGTGGTCGCGGCCCGGGCTCGCCGCCGGCATCACCGCGGCCGGCCCGACTCTCGCGCGCCGGGTCGAGGCGCTGATCGCCGGCACCGACGACGGTGACCCCAAGCGAGTGCGCCGGGCGACCGCCGCCGTGGTCCGCTATGTGCTGCGCAGCGCCGGACGCCCCACGCCCTTCGGCCTGTTCGCCGGTGTCGCACCGTTGACCGTGGGCTCGCACACGTGGGTCGACTGGGGGACCGAGCATCGGCCGATGGCCCGGGTCGACACCGAATGGCTATGCGACATCGTCGACCGGCTGGAGGCGTGCCCGGAGCTGTTGGCCCGCGTGGACGTGGTCTTCAGCCGGCCGGTCATCGAGCGGGGCGACCGGTTGGAACTGGCGAACGGCCCGTTCCGGGTGAGCGTGCGCCGTACCCGGGCCGTGCTCGCGGCGCGGGAGGCGGCGGCTTCACCGGTGCGCTTCGGTGCGCTCGTCGATGCCGTGGCCGAGGTGTTCTCCCGGGTCGACCGCGCCCGGATCGAGGCCCTGTCGGCCGATCTCCTGCGGCGCGGCTTCCTGATCAGCGCGTTGCGCGCGCCGATGACCGTCACCGATCCGCTCGCGCGACTCGTGGACGAACTCCGGCGGGTGCACGCGGACGCGGTGCCCGCGGTCGCCCCGCTGGTGGTCGGGTTGCGGCTGGTGGCCGAGCGGGTGCGCCGACACAACGAGGCGTCGCTCGCCGACCGTGCCGCGCTGCGGGCCGATCTGGGTGTGCGGATGCGGACGTTGTCCGATGCGGGCCGTACCGCGCTCGGCGTGGATACGCGGCTCGACTGCCGGGTCGCCGTTCCCCATGCGGTGGCGTGGGAGATGGAGCGGGCCGCGAGCGCGTTGTTGCGTACGACGCGTCGGCCGGCGGGCGAGTCCGCGTGGCGGGCCTACCATGCCGCGTTCGTCGACCGGTACGGCGTCGGGGCGGCGGTGCCCCTGGACGACGTCGTCGACCCGGACACCGGGCTCGGTTATCCCGCCGGCTACCCCACCGCCGCCACGGAGGTCGCGCCGGCCGAGACGGCGACGCCGCGCGACGACCGTCTGCTCGCGATGGCGTGGGAGGCCATGGCGGACGGGGTCGGCGTCGGCGAGGTCGTGTTGACCGACGCGGACATTCGTACCCTGGCCGACGGCACGGGCTTCGACGAGTGGCGCATACCTCCGCACCTCGAACTGTCCGCGCGCGTACACGCGCACAGCGTCCGGGCGTTGGATCGTGGAGAGTTCACCCTCGTGGTCGCGCCGGCGGGCATGGCCGGGACGATCACCTCGCGGTTCACCCCGACGGCGAGCGGTTCGGGCCTGGAAGACGTGTACCGCACGCTGCCGCCCGCGACCGAGGGCGCGTTGCGGGTGCAGTTGGCCACCCCACCGGTGTACGCCCATGCGCAGAACGTCGGCCGTGTCCCCGGCTATCTGCCCCATGTGCTCTCCCTGGGCGAACACCGTGGCCTCGACGACCCGCACATCGCGGTGGATGTGCGGGACTTCGCCGTGCTGGCCACCTCGACCGGCCTGCACCTGGTCGACCGCTCACGGCATGTCGTCGTGGAGCCACAGGTGTTCCATGCCCTCGCCCTGCACCGACAGGTGTCCCCGCTCGCCCGATTCGTCGCCCGGCTGCCGCGTGCGTTGGGGGCCCAGTGGTACGAGTTCGACTGGGGGCCGCGGGCGCAACTCCTGCCCTGGCTACCGAGGGTGCGGTACGGACGCTCGGTGCTCTCCCCCGGGCGATGGCGGCTGACCGGGGACGACCTGCCGGCCGCGAGCGCCGACGGGAACTCGTGGCGACTCGCCCTGAAGGTCTGGCGCACCCGTTGGAAGTGCCCGGACACCGTCGAGTTGCGCGACGCCACCGACCGCACCCTGCGCCTGTCCCTGGACGAGCCCGCGCACGCCGAACTGTTGCGCGGCCACCTGGCAAAGCGCGGGCACGCGATCGTGCACGAGGCCGCGTCGGCCGCCGAGTTCGGGTGGATCGGCGGTCATGTCCACGAGATCGCCCTCCCCCTGGTCGCCCGCCGACCGCCCGCGCCCTCGCCGTTGATCGGCCTGCCGGGGCTCGCGACCGACCCGGTGTGTGGCGCGGCGCCCGGATCGGCGAGCGAGGAGTGGGTGTACGCGAAGATCCACGCGCACCCCGAGCGCTTCGACGAGATCATCGCCCACCGCCTGCCCGAACTCGCGGCCACCCTGGACCGGGACCGCGCCCGGTGGTTCGTACGCCACCGCGGCACCCACGAGCGGGACCATCTCCGGCTGTACATCCACACCCCGGACCCGCACGACCGGGCCGCGGTGATGGCAGCAATCGAGCAATGGACGCGGGACTTGCGCGCCGGGCGGGCCGCGTCGCATCTCGTGCTGGACACCTACCGGCCCGAAGTCGGCCGCTACGGCGCCGGAGCGGCCATGGCGGCGGCCGAGCGGGTCTTCGCCGCCGACTCGCGCACGGTGGCCACGTGGCTCGCGCACGCGCCCACGATCGACCTCGCGCCCGTCGCGTGGGCCGCGTTGTCGATGGTGGGCATCGCCTGCGCCTTCCACGGCGACCCCGGCGAGGGCATGCGGCGCCTGGCCGCGCAAGCGATCGGCGCGGCGCCGCAGGTGGAGCGGGCGATCGCGGACACCGTCCCGGCCCGGATCACCGCCGACGGCGTCGATCTTGCCTGCCTGCCACCGGAGTTGACCGCAGCCTGGGCAGCCCGCGCACACGCCCTGGCCGCCTACCGCGAGCTGCTGCCCATCGATACCGACACCGACGCCATCCTGGACGCGCTCCTGTGCCTGCACCACAACCGCGCCTTGGGCATCGATCCGACCGGGGAACGAACCTGCCGACGCCTCGCCCGCCAGGCCGCCTTGGCCTTCCGGGCTCGCCCGGCCGGCCCCTGAGCCGACCGGCGCGTGCGCATCCGGACGCCGAAGCGGCCGGTGCCCGGTCGCCGACCGACGAAGTCCCGTGCCCGCCGCGCCCGGACGTGGTCCGGACGCGCGACGGCCCGGGTCGGTGGATCCGACCCGGACCGCCTCGTTCGTGCCACGTCACCCGACTACTTGGGGACGTTCCAGAGTTGCCCCTTGCCCGTGTTGGCGGAATGGAGTTGCACCACGGTGCTGTTCGCGGTGCTTCCGCCCTTCACGTCCAGGACCTTGCCGCTCGCCACGTGCACGATGCGGCCCTTGGCGTCGAGCCGCCACTTCTGCGCGGCACTGCCGTTGCAGTCGTACAGCGAGATCTTGGTGCCGTCGGCGAACGCGTTGCGCGCGTCGTCCAGGCACTTGCCCATCGAGCGCAGCGTGCCGTCCGGGTACAGGATCCAGGACTGGCCCGGGCCGGTGTTGCAGGTGTAGATCTGGATCTGGGTGCTGTTGGCCGGCTTGCCGCCCTTGACGTCCAGGCACTTCCCGGCGATTCCGGTGATCCTGCCCTGCGGGGGCACCGGAGCACCGGCCGCGGCGGCCAGCGTGCGGAGCCCCTGGACGTCGAACTGCTGCACGTACTGGCCGGCTCGGGAGTCCGGGTAGGCGTTCAGAAGCGTGCACATGACCGGGTTCTCACCCGAGTCGGTGCCCTTGGCGCACTTCCCGGGCGCGTCGTCGGCGTGCGCCAGACCCAGGGTGTGGCCCAGTTCGTGGCTGACGTGGTTCCGCATGCCGACCTCGCCGAAGCGCGCGGTGGGCTTGCCGTCGGCGGTGAAGAAGGACGTGTTGATGTACGCGTGCCCGCTGGTGACCGTGTCCGGAGTGCTGCGCGAGTGGAACCCGCAACTCCACCCCGGCGTCCCGGATCCGTCCATGACGACCTTCCACGGACTGCCGTCGGTGGTCGTCACACACGGGTTCAGGAACGCGCCGATCACGATCTCGCCCTTGGGACGGACGTAGTCGTGACCGACCGGCTTGGTGTCGACCGTGATCGGCAGCGCCGTCTCGTGCTGGATCTCGGCGGCGGAGCGTTTGACATACGGCGCCAGCCAGTCGACCGACTTCTGATCGTAGAACTTGATCGTGTAGCCGGTCGACAGCAGCTTCGCCGCGCCGGCCGACTTCCACCCGAGCCCGGACGGCGCGGCCGCGGCGGCGGCGACGGCCGTACGCTGCCGAGCGGGAGCGAGCGGCGGAATCGTCATCCGGCCATTGACGAACGTGGTGCCGTCGACATCCGACCAGCCGGAGTCGGGCGCCTCGACCCCGTCCAGCGCCTGCTGAACCGGCACCGGATCCGGTTGGGCATCGCCGTCCTGGTCGCCGAACGCCGCGCCCGAAAGTTGCAATCCACCGACGATCGCAGCGGTCGCCGCGAATGCGGCGACCAACGATATTCGGCGCTTCCCCGTGACTTTCAAATCCCGTAACCCTTCGTTCAAGGCCGTGAACGCACCTTTCGGCACCGGCCGAAAAACACCGTACAGGTCACCGGTCGAAACAATTTTCGCCCCCGCTCCCCCCGCGCAACCCGACCCCTCTTCGCGCAATCGGGACAGGGTTCGGAGCGCGAGAACGGGTCGGGTGGAGAAGTCCGCGTACATGTCCTCGCCTTCCGAGCCATGGACGAACTCGGCGGCAAAAAAGGGTTTCCGGTTCATCCGGGGCCCGACAGCGCCCGCGCCGGAGTTGCTCGGGGTGGCCGGCTACCGGGTGCGGATGGCTGCGTGGGCGGCTTCGATCAGGGTTTGGGGGGCGATGTCGAGGGTGCGCAGCGCGCGGGCGGCCGTGCCGTGTTCGAGTTCGGCCACCGCGATCAGGACGTGGGCCGTGCGCAGGTTTTTGGGGCGGTCGGCCTTGGCCAGGGCCGTCGCGCGTTGGAATACCTCGTTCGCGGTGCCGGAGGCTCGGTACGGTCCGCGTGGGGCGGGGGCGGGCGTGGGGGCGGGGATCGTGTCGGTGGCGATGCCCACCGAGCGCAGCGCGGCGGCGTGGGATTCGGCCAGGGCGCGGCGGACGTCCTCGACGGTGGCGCCGGATGCGGCCAACGCGGTACGGGCGGAGTCGTCGGGGAGCGTGAGGGCGGCCAGGAGCAGGTGCTCGGGGCCGGGTGTTTCCTCGCCCAGCGCGCGAGCCTGCTCCTCGGCGCCGGTGAGGAGACGCTTCATCATGCCCATGTCGTGTATCGCGGTGCGGATGCCCACGGTGGATCTCCTTGCCGGGCCGGTGGATCACCGGTCCTGGGGTGGTGGCGTTCGCCGGGAGGGTGACAGTCGTTTGTGGGCGGCCTGGGCGCTCATGCCCAGGGCCTGGCCGATGTGGTTCCAGGTCCAGCCCTGGGCGAGGGCGTGGTCCACCGCCGCCCGCTCCAGCGCCGCGGCGAGGCCGCGCAGTGCGACCACGGCCGCGAACGCGTCCTCGGGTTGCTCGGGCGAGGGAACGTCCTTGGCGTCGATCACACATCAACTTTAGTTGATGGATCGTCGAGCCGTCAACAAAAGTTGATGGGGTTCGGAGGTCAGAGCACGAACGGGTACGCCGGCGCCGACCCGTCCCCCGCATCCCCGTACGGTGCCGGCCGGCCGAGGGCCGGTCCGAGTGTCGTGGTGCCCGGGGTCGCCCGGTTGCGCAGGCCCGTGCGGTAGGCGTCCATCGCGGCTTCGGTGCGGCCCATGCGGCGCAGCAGGTCGCCCAGGAGCATGCACAGGTCGGCCAAGTCCCCCGCCGCGCCGCTGCGTTCGAGGAAGCCGAGCGCGCCGACGTAGTGCTCCTCGGCGCGTTCCGGCTCGCCCCGCTCCTCGGCCATCAACCCGAGCAGTCGATGGGCGCCCGCCGCGTGCACCGCACCGCGAGTGTCGTCGAGATCGAGCACGCCCGACAACAGCTCCCGCGCCTCCTCGTGCCTGCCGAGGCGGCGCAGTACGTCGGCCAGTTCCACCTCGACCTGGGCGGTGAACAGTCGGGCGTGCCGGGCCACCAGCATCTCGCGCGCGGTGCGCAGTTCGGCCTCGGCGGCGTCGAGCGCGTCGTGCTGGGCGTGGACGTAGCCGCGCATCCAGTGGCAGTGGGCGAGTTCGGTCCGCAGCTGCAGTTGCCGGTACAGCTCCTGCGCCTTGGCCAGCGAGGCGTCCGCGTCGGCGATGCGGCCCTCCGCGAGCAGCGTGCGGGCGACGCTGCGGTGCATCCCGGCCACCAGGGCGGGATCGGAGACCCGGGGCGCCAGCGCGAGGGCGACCTCGGCGGCGTGCGCGGCGCGGACGTACGCCCCCATGTCCATGTAGGGCGCGATGGATGCGGCGTGCAGCAGGACGAGCGCGTCGGGGTCGTGCAGGTCATCGGCGGCGAGTTCGGCCAAGGCGGTCTCCAACACGTAGCACGCGTAGCGGAGTTCTCCGGCCAGGAAGTGGGCCACGGCCCGGCCGCGGATCGCGCGGGCCCGGCGCGGCGCGGGTTCGCCGGCGAGTTGCCGCTCGGCCGCCTCGAAGTGGGCGCGCGCCCGCGCCGGTTCCCCGGTCACCAGCGCGCACTCACCGAGTCCGATCCGGGCGGTGGCCTGCTCGGCCGGCAGCGCCAGCCGCTCGGCCTCGGCGAGCAGTTCCCCGTAGCGCAGGGCGGCCTGCTCGGGGGTGCCGGTGGCGAGCAGGCGCTGCGCGTCGGTGAGCGCGAGGCGCAGTTCCGTGGCGAGATGGGCGGGGTGACCCGTGGTCAGCTCCTCGTACGTGGTGCCGAGTTGCCCCGCGAGGAAGCGCAGGGCGGCCTCCGAAGGACGAGCCTTGCCCGATTCCAGGGTGGAGATGTGGGCCGCGGTGTACCTCGGCTCGGCGAGCTGACGTTGTGTCAACCCCAGTTGGTTGCGCATGCGTTGGATGCGTCTTCCGATCGCGGCCGGCTCGTCCATCGAGTACCCCCTGCGGTTGTTCCTCGCCCCGAGGCATTGTGCGGCAACGCCCCGACGTTTAGCTTAAGTTCGGACTTGGATTCACTGAAGTCCGGATCTATCTCCCCTCGCGTGCCAAGGAGAATCCCTTGCGCAGATCGAGTACATCCCTTCGCACATCCATGCCGGCGGCCGCCGCGGCCGTCGCTTTCGTGTGCGCCGTCGTCACCGCCCCGGGTGCGGCCGCCGGTGCCGCCGCGGGCACACCGACCGCCGACCGGGTCCAAGTCGAGATCCCCGGCCCCGAAACCGCGGGACCCACCGCGCTCGCGCAACCACACACCGAGGCGGGCTCCGGGTACACCTGGGTCTCCCGGCGGGGCAGGGACGGATCGCCACCGGGCGCCCTCTCCTCCGAAACCGCGCCGGGCGACGGCACGGTCACCAAGGTCGTCGACAACGGCCCCACCGCGAACCGCCTCGACATCGTCTTCGTCGGCGACGGCTACACCGCGGGCGAACTCGCGCAATTCCACACGGACGTCAGGGAGCGCTGGGCGGAGATCGTGGCCGTCGAGCCGTACACCACGTACGCCGACCTCTTCAACGTCTGGGCGGTGGACGCGGTCTCCCGCCAGTCCGGAGTGTCCGGCGATCCGTCCCGGGACGTGGTCCGGGACACGGCACTCGGATCCTACTTCTGGTGCGAGAACACCGAACGGCTGCTGTGCGTCGACGAGGCCAAGGTCGACGCGTACGTCGACAACGCCCCCGCCGTCGACCTGGTGATGGTGCTCGCCAACAGCGCCAAGTACGGCGGCGCCGGCTACAACACGCCCAGTCCGACGCTCGGTTACGAGGGCATCGCCACCTCCTCCGCGCACAACGCCCAGTCTGGCCAGGTCGCCATCCACGAGACGGGGCACTCGCTCGGCAAGCTCGCCGACGAGTACTTCTATCCCGGCGTCCCCGGCTACGAGCACTACACCGGGCCCGAACCGGGCGAGTCCAACATCACCGAACTGTCCGCCGCGCGAATGCGGAGCACCCACGCCAAGTGGTACCGCTGGCTGGGCCAGGCCTCACCGGACGGCGGCACGGTCGGCGCGTACACGGGCGGCGGCTACTACGTGACCGGCCTGAACCGGCCGACGGACGGCTCCCTGATGCGCTTCACCGGCAAGCCCTTCAATCTGCCCGGTGTCGAGGCGATGATCGCCGGTTTCCACCGACACGCGTCCGCGGCATACGCCCTCACCCCGACGGCGCGGACGTTGCGAGCCGGGGACAGCGCGCGCATCGCCCTGGCCCGGCCCACCGGCCCGGCCGCGCGGCCGCTTCGGGTGCGGTGGTACCTCGACGACAAGCCGCTGAAGCCACCGGCGCGGGAGGATACGATGCAGGTCTCGGAACTGCGCCTCGACCCGCGTCGCCCGGGGCCGCACCGGTTGACCGTGGTGGTCGTCGACCCGACCGACTCGGTCCGTGACCCCGCCATCGCCGAGATCCTGCGCACGAGTCTGACCTGGACCATCCGGGCCTGACCATCCCGGCCCGACCATCGGGCTCCGACCCGGACCGTCCGAATCCGGCCCGGATCATCCGGACCGACCGCACGAACCACCGGCAGCACGGCGACCCCGGCGCGCCCCTCGCGCCGGGGTCGCGCCGTCTCGTCCGGCCCCTCGGGAGCCGATCGCCCCATCGTGACCGCTCCGCCACGACTGTGGGAGCCGGGTTGTATCCGCTTTCGCGTACTCCGCCTCGGATAATGTTTGCCGTACCGAGGTCGGAACCTGTCGGACGATCCTCGTGCCCGTCCGGGAGGGAAACCGCGATGCCGACCACTCGCCACGAGGAACTGCGGGCTGCGATCGTGCAGGCCCGCGAGGCGCTCACCGCGCACCCGGACGCCGCGACCTCCCCGGCCCTGGCGGCCCTGATCGCCGCCGCGGAACCGTTCGCCAACTTCACCCAGGCGGTACCGCCGCCGACGACGCGGCAGTTCAAGGCACGCCTACAGCGGGAACCGTGACCGTCGACGCGGGATCCCGGCTCAGGCCGCGTGGCGGTTGTGGTGCCTTCGGGTGTCTCTTCTGCGCTGCGCGCGGCGTTCGTCCTCGCTGAGGCCGCCCCACACACCGCTCTCCTGTTTGGTCGCCATCGCCCAGGAGAGGCAACGATCGATTACGGGGCACCGTCGACAGACGGATTTCGCCTGGTCGATCTGCTCTCTGGCCGGGCCGGAGTTGCCGACCGGGAAGAACAGTTCGGGGTCTTCGTGCGTACAGGCAGCGGCGGATCGCCAGTCCATGTCTTCCTTTCCGGCCGCGCCCAGGGGGCGCGGCCCCGCGGTTCGGGTTCTCGGCCCTGCTGCCCGGGATACCTCCACCCAACCGGCCGAGTCGGCGAAACCCGGAGCAAGTTCGCCGATCCTCACGCCCGCACCTCGTCGACGGCCGGCAGGGCGAGCCGCAACGTGTCCTCCGCCGCGCCCGGATCTGCCAGCAGGGCCGGGAGGAGCAGCCGCCACAGGTCGGCGAGGTCGTTCTCGATGTCGGCCCGGCCGGAGAGCGCGTCGGAGACCGTATGCAGGCCGAAGAACGCATGGATGATCGATTTCGCCGCCCCGGCGGTCTCGATCCGCTCCGCGAGTTCGCCCTCCTCCCGCGCCCGCTCCAGCAGGGCTCGCACGGCGGCGATCCAGCCCACGAACGGCGCGGGCAGCGTCGCGTCGATCCCGTACCGCTCGCTCCACAACCGCGCACCACCGCGCACGAGCGGATCGTCCCGAAACGCCCGGGCCACGTCGAAGCTCAACCGCACCAGGCCCACCACCGCCGGCACGCCGGTCCCGGTGTGTCGTTCGATCAACACCGGCCACGTGGCGAAGTGTGCCTCGACGACCGCGCGGGCCAGGGCGTCCTTGTTCGAGAAGTGGAAATAGATGGCCCCGCTGGTGAGTCCCGACGCGTTGCCGATGTCGCTGATGCTGGTACCCGCGAAACCTCGCTCGTGGAACAGACATGCCGCGGTCTCCAGAAGAGACCGGCGAGTCGCCCCTGCCCGTGCCTGCACGTGCCACCTACCTCCAACTCGAACGCCCGGGTGGGAATCGTCTGCCCTCGGGCCGCGCCGGCGGGCCGGATCGCCGGGCCACGCGCGCCGTCACCCGACGGGTGGAGCGGAGACGACATGCACCTTCCCGGCACCTGGGTTCTGCTTGTATTCATGGTTGCTTTTGGCGGCGACACGGCGTCCTCGCGCTCGTCGGCGAGGCTCCTGAGCTGGTCGCGCACGGTGGAACGGGAATCGGTCCATCGAGTGTCGGTGGCCGAGGTGCTGCTCACCGACGTGGTCCGGGTCGCGGGCACGACCTTCCTGGCCGCCGCCCAGTGGCCCTGCTCGCATCCCACGTTTCGCCCCGCCGACGACGGTGGCCATAGTCGGCTGATGGTCCTGGAAACCCTCCGTCAGCTCGGAATCTTCATTCCGGCGCAGTTCTATGCGGTGCCTCCGGAGGCACACTTCCTGATCAAGGACCTTTTCTACGGTGTCGACGCCTCGGCGGAGCCACGTTCGACGAGTGGCGCAAGCGATATCACCTGTTTGGCGCAGGTCGACGACTTCCGCTCCACGCGCGACGGCCGCGGATTGTGGGGGGCACGGCTGCGAGTACGGCTGTCGGTCGGCGACACGACCTTCGCCCGCGCGGGGGGCAACGCACGTTTTCTGAACCCCGACACGTACGCGGCGCTGCGCCGGGGCGCTGCGGGGGCACGCCCGGCGGCTTCGCGTGTACGGCCGACGCCGGAGGCGGTGGACGCGACGCTGCCCCGGGACGTGTTGGTCGCCGAATCCGACGGCGGTGTCCTGGAGGTGGATCCGGCCGATCGGCTGCATCCGTTCTTCTTCGATCACCCCTGCGACCACGTGCCCGGGATGGTGCTCGTCGAGGCCGCCCGGCAGGCGATCGCGCTGGTGAGCGACGGCGAACTGCTTCGGCCGACGGCATTTCGCCTGCGTACCCCCCTGTTCACCGAGTTCGACCCGCCCGCGCGGATCGAGTGCACGCTGCACCACGGTCGACAGGCCTCGTTCCGCTTCCGGCAGGGCGGGGCGTACACGGCCCTGGGGGCGGCGCGCTACCGCTGACCCCGACGTCGACACGCAGACAATCCGCTGTTGTTTGAATACGGACCGTATTCGACCTAGCGTAATGATCGTTATGTTTCGGGGCAAATCCCGTCCGCCGACGCCTCGGGCGGGATGTCGCCCCGGATCCACATCTCTCGATCGGATGGCTCACCGATGGCAGGAAACTCCCTTCTCTCCTGGACTCCCGCGGCAATCGTCTTCGATTGCGACGGCACGCTGATGGACAGCGAGTGTCACTGGGAAGAGGCACGCGAACTCGTGCTGCGCGGATACGGCATGGACACCCCGGACGACTTCGGCGAACGCACGAAGGGCCTGCATTTCACCGAATGTGGACGGGTCATGACCGAGGTGATCGGGCTGTCCGCCGGCCAGGCCGACCAGGTGACGGCGCAACTTCTGGACCACTTCCGGAAGTTGGTCGCCGCCGCCCCCGTGACCATTCCGGGCGCGGGTGAACTGGTACGTCTGGCGGCCGGCTTCGCGCCGTTGGCGGTGGCGAGCAATTGCCCGCGCGACGTCGTGGAGTCGGGGCTGGCGCAGGCCGGGTTGCTTCCGTACTTCACCGACATCGTGGTCCCGGACGCGACGTTGCGTCCCAAGCCCGACCCGGACGTCTATCTCGCGGCGGCGCGGGCCTGCGGCGCGCCGCCGTCCGTGTGCCTTGCGGTCGAGGACTCCTACTGCGGCATCCTGTCCGCCTCGCGCGCGGGCCTGCGAGTCCTGGGCGTGGGGGCCGCCCCGCGCGACGAGGAGCTGGCCCTCGTCGACATGTGGGTGCCCACGTTGGCCGACGCGGCCCTTGTCGCCTGGGCCGAGTCGCGCGAGCCGGTGGGCGCCTGCGTACGCATCTGAGCACGGCCCGATCGTCTCCCTCCGCGACCGCTCGCACGGTGGTCGCGGAGGGCCGGCGGTGGTTCATCCGTCGTGCGCAGAGGTGCCAGGTGGGTGAAAGCAGGCCGTGATGGCCTTGCCGTGCGGGGTGGGGTGGGTGTGCCATTCGTCGGCGATCGCGTCGACGATGGCCAGGCCCCGACCCGAGGTGGCGAGACTCTCGGGGCCGCGCGGGGCCGGCAGTCCGGGGCCCGTGTCGGCGACGTAGACGTTCAGGCAGCGGCTGTCCCAGGCCAGGACCAGTCGGGCCGTGCTGTGCGCGTGGACGTGGGCGTTGGTGATCAATTCCGAGACCGTGAGGAGGATGTCGTCCACCGTCTCCGGGGCGTCCGCCGTCCATGGCAGGCAGGCCAGCCGCTCCCGGGCCCAGCGCCGACCCGCCTCCACACCGCCGCCGATCGGAAAGGAGTGTGCCCACCCGACCGCTCGCAGGTCCGCCATGTCATGCTCCTCTCGCCGGGTCGCCGTCGACCGGACGTCTGCCCCATGCGGCCGCACTCACGCCGCCTCGGGAATCACTGTCGCGCACGCCGGTGTTCGCGGCGTACACGCTCTCTCGTGGGACGCGCAAGGGCGTGGAAGAAGTGATCGAAGGCATGGCGGCGTTCTCCCGGCCGCCCGCGCGCCCACGATGCCTTCGTGCGCCCTGTGCCGGACACCCGCGGTGATGTTGTGCTTGCGGGGCGAGCAACTCCCGGTCGGTCTCGCCGTGCGGCCTTGCGCGGTGACGGGTGATGCGAGGTGGAAGATGCGAGGTGGACGATGACCAGTGGCGCGATTCCCACCCATCCGGGCGACGAGGTGCGGGTGGCTCTGACGGGTGGGATCCCCGAGATGCCGGCGGTCTTGGTGGTAAACGGACCGGGCATACCCGAAAAGGTGTCCGTGGCCTTCCGCAACGGGCGGGAACATTACGAATACACCGGTGGCGCGGTGGAGTTGGACGGCGCGCACCTACCGCTCTACCGCTGGAGCTATTCCACACGCATCGCCGAATAGCCGCCGGGCGCATGGCACGACGGGCAAACGCCCAACGTCTGCCCGTCGCACGGCACTACGCTGTCGTCCCGTGCAAGGGACGCGGCTCGACACGGCTCGGATCCGGGCGGCTCGGCGGGTGATCGACCCGGTTTTTCTCGACACTCCGCTGTACCGCTGCGATGCGCTCGAACCCGGCCTCGGGTGTGCGGTGAGCATCAAGCTCGAAACGGCGAACCCGATCCGCAGCTTCGAGGGCCGAGGCGCCGAACCGGTCACGAGCCGCCTCGCCGACGCGGGCGCACGTGCGGCGGTATGCGCGAGCGCGGGCAACCTCGGCCAGGCCCTCGCCTGGTCCGCGCGCCGCCGAGGGCTCGACGTCACCGTCGTGGCCTCCCGCTCCGCGCCCTCGGCACCGAGTTGGAACCGGTGGACGGCGACTTCGACGCGGCACGCGAGCGGACAACGGCCGTAGCGCGGCACCCCGGCATCCGCCTGGTCGAGGACATTTCTCCGGCGGGCCTCGATCCGCGGGGCTGCGTGCGGGTCAGCGTCCCTGGTGCCGACGTGCGTCGAAGTGGACCAGTACCCGTACCACGCGCCATAGCCCGGCCGCGCCGCCCGTGACGGCTCCCATGGCGGTCAGGACGTTTCTCGCGGGCCCGGAGACACCGGCGATCAGCGTCGGCAGCAACACGGCGCCGAATACGATCGCAGCCACCACGACGGCCGTCACCACGGCGAACACGATCTCCACCGTCATCGCGTCCTTCTCCCAGCGCGATTCCCGCCCCATGTCCACGCCCGAAGTCTGACACGGGCACGGGTACGGGTGCCCTGGGCGTCAGGACAGGAAGCCCGTGATACCGCGGCTCGGGTGGGTGCGGGATTCGTGGAGCCAGGTGCCTATTTCTTCGACTGCCTCGCGGAGGTCGCCGTCCAGGGTGGCGAGTTGTTCCTCGGTGACGGCCTCGTACTGGGACAGGGCGGTGGCGCAGGCATCCGGCGTCCAGACGCCGTGGCCGGGGAGGTCGGCGTTCGGGAGCGGCTCGGGCAGGCCGTAGCCGAATTCGGACACCGTGACGGCCTCGATGCCGAGGGACTTCAGGGCCTCGTCCACGTGCCCCAGCCACGCGAACTTGAAGGGCGAGAAGCTGTTGCCCCACAACCGGCGCCCGTGGAAGGCACAGATCATCCGGTACGCGTACCCGTACTGGAAGGCGTGCCGCTCCTCGAACGGACCGCCTTCCACAACCGCCGTCAGCGCCTCGTATCGCGTCGGCGCACCGTTTTCGATCTCGTGCGCGAAGTATTCGTCGTCCTGCGACATCTCCTGCTTGAACCGCCCACCGATCGCGCGACGAACCCGCACATCACCGGATCCCACCACGGCACGCGGGAGTTCGGGGTCGACCAGGAACAACGACAGCGAAAGACTCATACGGCCAACCTATCCGCACCGGCCGACACGCCCCGTCGAGGGCTGCACAAACCCCGAGACGGCCCGAGGCGGCCCGACGCGGCTGATCCGAAAGTATGAATTCCCGACCGGGGCAACCTCGCATCCCCACAGGCCCTACCGCCGAAACGTAACGTGGTTCGGACCCGCTTCGGTGCCATCGGGGGCCAGGAGAGTGAGCATGTCGGATCAAGCCCTCCCATCGGCCGCGGCCCCCGTGGCCATGACACTGGCCGCCATCGCGGCGAGCGCGGCCCCCTCCCGTCCATCGGGGGAGACACTGTCGCAGCACGCGAATCGCGTCTTCCTGGGCATCCAGCAACAACTGGCCGACGCCTCCCTCGCCACCGCGAACAGCTGGAGTCTGCAGTGGATTGCGCTGAGCCCGGACAACGCCAACATGGCGTACCTCGTCAAGAACAAGAACGTCAGCGTCAACGAGTTCGCCGTCGTCATCCGTGGCACGGTCGCCAGTGAGACGGACATGCTCGAAGATCTCGGCGTCGGCACGGTGGTTCCGTTCACCGCCGTCGGTTCGCCGCCGAAGCCGGTGTGGGTCGCCGAGGGCGCGATGGAGGCGTTCACTCAGATCGTGACCATGGACTCGGTGGGCGTCACACTGGTCCAGGCACTCGCCTACCAATTCACCAAGGCACCCCCGAACCCCACGGTGCGCGTGATCGGCCACAGCCTCGGCGGCTGCATCGCGACCATGATCGCGCCGTACCTCCTGGCGCAGCCCTGGTCGGACACGACCCCGCGATTCGCGCTGCACACGTTCGCCGCCCCCACCGCCGGCGGCGCGGACTTCGCCGCCTACGTCGATTCCCTGCCCTTCGTCGCCAACGAGCGCTACTACAACACCTTCGACCTGGTACCGCAGGCCTGGAACGCCCTTGCCGCCGCCAAGGATTGGTACCCCGATCCCCCCGGCCCGGCGGCGACCAACGACGTCAAGGCGATCATCGGGACGCTCGCGGGCCTGCCCGGCCCCCACGTCTATGTACAACCGGGCACGCCCTGCGCGCTCAACCCCCGATACGGAATCATCGGCTCCTTCGACCCGTACTCGACCAGGAAGTCCCTCCAGGACTTCATGGCCCAGGTCGCCTACCAGCACGCCAACTCCACCTATCTGTACTGGCTCGGCGCGCCCAACGTGCTGCCCGGTCCGGTGGTGACCTCCATCAGCCCGAACGTCGGCCCGCCGGGCACCACGGTCGTCATCACCGGCACCGGCCTGGGCATCGGCAGCGCCAACACCAAAGTGGACTTCGGGACGCTGCCGTGCCCCCGGTTCGGCGTCTCCGACGACGGCACGCAGATCACCGTGTACCTGCCCCTGAACATGGGCACCGGCGTCGTCCCCGTCCGCGTCACCACCAACCTGGGCACGTCCCCGGCCGTCGCCGCCGCCCGTTTCGCCTACGACGGCCCCGCCCCCGTGGCGGTCACCGGCATCAACCCGCGCGCCGGCGCGAAGAAGACCCGGGTCACCATCACCGGCGAGAACTTCGGCTCCGACGCCGAGGTCTACTTCGGCGACAACATCGCCGAAGTCCTCCCCGGCACCCAGCCCACCCAAATCGTCGCCCTCGCCCCGGCACCCACCCTCGGCCCGACCGATCCCGGCACCGTGAACGTGACCGTGGTCTCGAACGGCTACTCCTCCCCCGCCGGCCCGGGCGCCGAGTACACCTATCCCGAGTAGACGTCGCGATCGGCACCGGCTCTTCGTTGTCGGACGGGAATCCGGCTGAGATGTTGACCGAAATGGAAAACTCGGCCTTCGTGCGGGGTGTTGGCCGCCGGAATCCGGGATGCCTAGGCTGAATCCACCGCACGCCACAAGCATCCACGGGAGCCTCCAGTGAGAAGCACACGAATCGTGCTGTGCGCCCTGCTCGTCACCTGGGCCGTCGGCCTCTCGCCCGTCACCGCGTCGGCATCCTCGGCATCGTCGGCGCCGGCGTCCCCGGCGGATCGCAACGCCTTCGCCCTGTCCAGCGCCGCGTTCGCGGACGGCGGCCTCATCCCCAAGGTGCACGAGTGCACCAGCGGTGGCGGCCACGACCCGGCCAAGAGGAACGAGTCCCCACCCCTGGCCTGGTCGGGCGCGCCGGCCGCCGCCAAGAGCTACGCGATCGTCATGCGCGATCTCGACAACGCCAACCTCATCCACTGGGTCATCTACGACATCCCGGTCGGCACCACCTCGCTGCCCCAGAACGTCGACCACGCCTACCGGCCATCGGTGCCGGCGGGAGCACGGCAGGTCTACTACCGGGGCAGCGCGAGCCTGTACGGCTACCAGGGGCCCTGCTCGCCGTCGACCGTCAACACCTACGAGTTCGTCGTCCACGCGCTCGACCGGACGTCGCTGACCGAGCTGAACTCCGGCTCCTCGACGCAGACCGCCGCCAGGACGATCGCCGCGGCCTCGATCGGCTCGGCCAGGATCAGCGGCGAGTCGTAGCCTCCGGTGCCGAGACGCACGGCGCGCCGCGGCACCGTCTGCGGCGCGCCGGCATCCGCGCGCGGATCAGGATCGGCGGCGCAGCCGGAACCACTGGGGTTTGGTCCGGTTCATCGGCCAGCCCAGGCCCGCCGTGGGGGCCGGCTCGACGGTCGACAACTCCCAGTCGGGGAACGCGGCTTCGATCTCGTCCCGACTCGTGCCGCCCACGAAGGAGCGGTACCGGCTCGGGCCGAACGCGAGGATCAGCAGCGTGGCATCCGGCGCGGCCAGTGCCGTGACCCCGCGGCCGACGGCCTGCCGCGCGCCTGCGTCGAAGCCCTGGAAGCAGCCGATGTCGACGAAGAGGTCGAAGGTTCCCAGATCGGCCGACCCGAGGTCGGTCACGTCGCCCACGACGTAGGTGACACCTTCGTCGCCCCGCTGTCGGGCCGCCTCGATCGCGGCCGGCACGTAGTCGACGCCCACGGCCTGCCAGCCCCGCCGGGCGAGTTCCGGCGTGAACCGGCCGCGCCCGCACCCCAGATCCAGCGCGCGGCCGAGCGGTCGCGGTCGGTCGACGTCCTCACGGGCGAGTACCGCCGCGATGCTCTCCCCCGAGGCTTTCCCGTACGACTCCCAGGGCGTCACTCCGAAGCGGTACATACGAGCGTAGTTCGCCATGTCCATCGACCTCCCGAGTCGATCAACAGATTAGGCGGCGGCACATTGCCGGACGGAGCCGGGGCCCCGATGATCCACGTGCCGAACTCCCGTCATAGGTCGGCGAGATGCCCGGCCGCCCCCACGAAAAAGGGAGCACGGCAACAGACTTCGCCGATGCACGCCACATCCGCCGCTATCGCGCACGGCGCAGCTCGAGGATGTACGTCGCGGTCGACGCAACGACGCGGTCCGCGTCCCGGGACAGCTTCGCCAGCGCCCGTGACGACGTGCTCCCCGGAATGTCCGCCAGGGCCTGGGTCAACCGGCGACGCGCCGACGACCCCGCCGCGGCATGCGCGAGGCGGTCGACCAGGCCGCCGGCGATACGCTCCGCCACCGCCGGGTCGCCGGCCGGCACGCTCAGCGCGTCGGCCGCGTCGGCGTCGTTCCGCCCCGCCACGATCATGTCCAGGAGCGTCGGAACCGCGTCCGCCACGCCGCGTGCGCCCAGCGCCAACGCCGCCTGCTCGCGGACCACCTCGTCGCAGTGGGTGAGCGCGTCCCGGAGCAGCGCGGTCGCCTCGGCGTTCGCGATCTCGGCGATGGAGCGGACGGCACGCTCCCGTACCTCCGCCTCCGGCGTGTCGAGCCCCGCCGCCAGCAGTGCCGGCGCGTCCTCGCCCGCCTGCGCCAGGGCCCAGCGCAGGGCGCCGGCCACATTCGGGTCCGACTCGCCCAGCACGGCCTCGACCAGCGCTTCCACCGGCACGGGCCCCTCGTCGATCGCGGACAGCGCCGCCCGCTGCCGCGCGCCCGCGCTCTGCGATCCCAACGCCTGTAGCAGCGCGACGATCTGGAGCACGTCCTCCCAGCCGGCCGGTTCGGCGGCGCCGATCCGCCGCAGTCGCGTCAACAATCGGGTCTCGGCGGCGATGCGCTCGCGCGTGCGCTCGATGAGGTCGTCGACCAGCTCGGCGGGCGCGAAGGCGGGATCGTCGAGCGCCCGCCCGACGTCGCGCAGCGACAGTCCCAACGACCGCAGGCTCTCGATGTGGAAGATCCGCCGGATGTCCTCGCCGGAATACTCCCGATAGCCCGAACCGGTGCGACCCGTCGGCCGCACCAGTCCGAGTGATTCGTAATGCCTGAGCATGCGGGCGCTGACCCCGGACCGTCGCGCGACGTCACCGATCAACACTGCCTACCGCCCTTCCGCACCGGCCCCGTCGAGGGCCGCGACACGCTTCGCCTCCTCGATCGCGAACTCGAATCCGGCATCGGGATCGCGCCACAACCGCTCCGTCGCGATCGCGTGCGCTCGCACGCGGGGGTCGAGGTCCGTCGTCGCGGCGCCGAGTGTCGGCAACATCGCCTCCCCGAGCGCGATCAGCGCCCGGCTGAGGCTCAGCCGCGTCTCGCGTTCGCCGCGCCCGAGCTGCGTCGCCAACACTACGGCCAGCTCGTGCCGGGCCTCCTCGGGCACCAGTGCCACCGCGGCCCGCCAGGCGCTGCGCGCGACCTCGTCGTCGGCGTCCGACAGCAGCGCCGGTGTGATCGCCGGCCACGCCCGCCGATCCCCGATCTTGGACAGCGTGTGCAACGCCTGGCTACGTGCCCGCGTACGCTCCGAACGCAGCTCCTCGACCAGCAGCGGGACCGTCAGCGACGCCGGGTGGCGGGTGAGCGCCCACGTCAACGTCTCGCGCACCTGGAAGTCGGGGTCGATCCCGCACCGCTCCACGAGCGTGCGGACGAATCCCGGGTCCGGGTTCGTGCCGGCCGCCAGCGCCACCCGCACCCGGACCGACGGATCGCCGTCCGCCAGTCCCCGCAGACCTCGCATCGTGCCCGCGCCCTGTTTCGCCATGGCCATCGCGACCACCTCCTCGGCCACAAGTCAAAACGTTGTCACCGTGTCAAGGTCAACCCGAGGGCCGGCGGAGCGTCATCCTTCGTCGAAGACGAGGTCCTCGGGTGGGTGGGTCATGCGGACGTATTGTGCGTCCGTGACCTCGACGACGAAGTCCAGGCCGGTGGTGGAGTGGCCCGTCGACAGGATGAAGTACCGGTCCGGGTGCTGGGCCAGGAACGCGGGGAAGCCCTCCAGGGACGGGTCGCCGAGACGCAGGTAGTCGTCGAGTCTGCGGAACAGCTTCGGGAGGATCACGACATCGTCGGTGATCGAGGGGATGCCGGTGATCTCGGCACCGGAGGTGGTCGCGTCCCGGGGCCAGAGCCCACTGCCGGCGGCCCTCGCCCGGAGCGTCGCGGCGGTGAACTCGCCGCGCAGGTCCGGAAACAGGTTGCGGTAGTACGTCGGGTAGACCAGGCCGGTCGCGAGCAGGTGGTGGTTGACGGTGGTCCGCAGCAGCGGAACGTCCACCATGACGTTGGTACCGCTCGCGCCCGGCGGGGTTCCCTTGCCGACCAGGGCGATGCATCGGCCGTGCAGGTCGGCATCGCGGGTGAGGATGTACCCGGGCACCCGCTCCGGGACGGCCCCACTGACCGTCTCGTCGGGTTCGCGTCGGACATCGGTGAAGCCGAGCCAGGCGAGCAGCTCGGCGGCGGCGGCGTGCGCGAACTCCAGGGGCTGGTGGTCGCGTTGCGGGCCGTAGTGGGTCTCCAGGGCGTCGATCGCGTCCAGCCGCAGCTGGTTGGTGCCGGCGCTGTTGTGTCGGACCCGATGTCTGCCCTGGACGAGGTCCCACTCGGTGGGGTCGTCGGGGGTGAAGTGGAGGGAGTCCCCGTCCGGTTGGGCTCCGATGATGTGGAACGAGCCCTGAATCAACAGCATGGGCATGGCGACCCCCATGGGGTGCGAGGAACGGGCGCCACATGTGCCGCCGACGAGCACCCGAACACGCGGAGACGCGAACACGCGGCCCACGCGATCTCGCGCCGGGTGACACGGCCGTCACACGAAGCTCACGGCGGGGCCACGCTATGCCCACCCGGCCCCGCGGCACGGGTTTCCGCCCACTTCGGCGTGTCGCCGCGGTCCGGTTGCGGCACGCCCGTTCGGGTCAGTCGGCATGCGGCAGGCCGGGGCTGATGGTGCACTCGGCTGGTCGGACTCTTCCACGTCCACGACCACGTCCACCTCCCGAACAGGAGCCCAGCATGCCGATCGTCGCCGTCTTCGACGTCCCGGGGATGACCCGCAGCCAGTACGAGCAGAGCGCGGAGAAGGTCTCCGGCCGCGCCGGCCCGGTGAAGAACCCCTCGGACTGGCCCGTGTCCGGCCTCATCTCGCACACCTCCGCCGCCACCCAGGACGGCTGGCTCGTCGTCGACGTCTGGGAATCGGAGGAGGCCTTCCGGGAGTTCGGCAAGACCATCATCCCCATCCTCGAGGAACTGGGCGTGCCGAACCCGAAGCCCAGGATCTACCAGGCCCACACCGTGGTCACCCCCTGACGACCCCACCCCTCCGCCCGGGCGGCCCGGTCCGGGACCGCACCGCCCGGGCCGCCGCGCGTCGGGGGTGGTATGCAGCGACCCCGGCGAGGAGCTGGTGATCGACGATCGCGTCGCCTCCGCCCTCGCCGTCCCTCGCCGTCACCGACGCGGCGGGCATACGTCGGATCGACGTGGAGTGGACGGTGTTCCACTGACGCGCGCCGGCCCGGTCCGTGTCACACCCGCGGGCCGAAGCGACCTCACCGCGGGGTCAGTTCGGCCACCAGCCGGGTCGCGACGGGTACAGAGACGCCGTGTCGCGCGCCCGCGCGCAGCAACGCGCCGCCGATCGCGTCGAGTTCGGTGGGTCGACCGGCCTCGACGTCGCGCTGCATGGACGACTTGGTCTGTTCCGGGAACGCGTCGTAGAGCGCCAGGGAGTGCGCCGGATCGACGGGGACGCCACAGGCCCGGCTCACCGCAGCGGCCTCCTCGACGAGCGCGAGCAGTTCCGCGCGCCGCCCGGTCCGCACCTCGCCGATGGTGAGCCCGTAGCGGCTGGTGAGCAGCGCGAAGGGCGCGAGGAAGGCCAGCTTCGCCCACAACGCGGCTGCCTCGCCGCCCACCGCCCGGGTGTGCACACCGGCGTCGGTGAACATCGCCGTGGGCGGCTCGACGCGCTCTCGCGGGCCGGCCAGGTCGATCTCCGTGAACGGGCTGCCGTGTTCGATGACGCCCGGCGCGAGACGGGTGGACTCGACGCGGATCACGCCCGGGACGACGGCCTGTTCGCCGTAGTATTCGCGCAACAGGGCCGGGTGTTCGACGCCGTTGAGCAGCGGCAGGATCACCCCGTCCCCGATCGTTTCCGCCGGGATCCGCTCCAGCGCGTCGTGTAGTCCCGTGTGCTTGACCGTGATCAGGCACAGATCGACGGGTTCGCGCAGGCGCGTGTCCGCCTCGACGCGGGCGGTGAACTCGCCGTACTGCCCGCTGCGTACCCGAATTCCGTCCCGGCGCAGGGCTTTTGCGGTTTCCTCGCCCGCGACGCAGGTCACGCGGTGGCCGGCGCGGGACAGCAGGGCGGCGAGCAGCCCGCCCACCCCTCCCGGCCCGAGGACCGCCACGGCTTTGGGAGGCACGGCGGCGGGCTCGTGGGACGACGTCGAAGCGGGCACGGACGGTTCCTTTCGATGGCGACGAGGGTCGGCACCCGTCCCGCCGAGCTGTCTCCCGTCCGGACGGGGACGTGTGGTCGGGTCGGGTTGCCGCCCGGTTCCGATGATCGAACCGGGCGGCAATCCAAGTCAATCCTCGGGTTTGCTGCCAACTTCCCAAGCCTTACCTTGGGGTCATGACCCTCGATGACCTCCGTATCTTCGTTGCGGTGTGCCGGGCCGGGAGCCTGAGCGCCGTCGCCCGGGACCTCTCGTGCACCCAGTCGGCGGTGAGCCAGCACGTGAAGCGGTTGGAACGCGAGACGAAGGTGCAACTCCTGGAGCGGCACCCGCGCGGCGTGGCCCCCACGGCGGCGGGTCGACTGCTGCACGCGGCGGCGGCCGACGGCATCGCCGGACTGGATGTGGCCCTTCGCCGGCTCGACGAACTGGCCTGCGGCGAAACGGGATCGGTCCGGGTCACCACGGGCGCGACGACCGTGCGGCACTTCATGTCGGCGGCAGTCGTCGCCTTCCGCAGCCGATACCCCGGGGCCAGTCTGGAGTTTCGCACCGAGACCTCCAGTCGAAGCTGCTTCGACGCGCTCGCCTCCAACACCCTCGACCTCGCCTGGATCACCGTCGGCGGCCCGATTTCCGGCATCCAACAGCGCTGCGTGGCCGAACTGCCCTGGGTATTGGCGGTCCGGGCGGACGACCCGCTGGCCGAACGCACCCGCGTCGACGGGGCCGACCTGGCCGGTATCCGCTACATCCGGCCTCCGGAGGACTCCTCCTCGCGGGCCCACCTCGACGCGGCCTTCACGAAACTGGACATCCGCATCCCGCCCGAATCGGGCGTCGCCGACTGGGACACCGCCATCCTGCTGGTCGAACTGGGCCTGGGACACGCCATCGTGCCCGCCCTGCCCGACCGGCGGGCTCCCGCCGACACCGATCCCGTACGCTTCCTGCCCATCCCGGCCCTGCCCCGCCTGCCGGTCGGCTGGGCCGTACGCCGCTGGGACGACCTGACCCCCCTGGCCCGCGCCTTCGCCGACAGCGTCACCCTCACCGGAACCGACCCGCGTGATCGGACGTCCACCGACCGAACGTACGGGCGGGCCGACCGGTGACCCGTTCGACGGTGTCCACCACCGTGGTGGCATCGGCGGGCGGGTCGGCGTACCAGCCGATCACATAGTCGGCGTCCTCCCGGGACACACCACCGGCCATCAGTCTGGCCACGGCCTGTTCGTGCGTGATCGCGACGAAGTCGATGTCGCGGTGGATTGCCCGCGCCAGGATCGCGATCCGCTCGCGTGTGGTCAGCGCTTCGGGCCCGGTGAGGTTGTACACGCGACCCGCGTGGCCGTCGTCGAGCAGGGCGGTCGCGGCCACCGCGCCGATGTCGGCCTCGTGCACGAGCGCGCTGGGGAAGTCGTACGGCTCGCGCACCACTGCCTCGGCCCGGATCGAGTCGATCCAGGTCAACGTGTTGGACATGAACTCCTGCGGCTCCAGGCGCGTCCACTCCACCCCCGAGTCCGCCACGGCCTGCTCGACCGGACCGACCCAACCGCCCCACACCACCGTGATGCGCCGTACGCCCGCCTCGACCGCTCGCCGCACCAACTCCGGCCCGGCCTCGGCCGCTCCCGCCGTCACAGTGATGTGCAGCCGATCCACACCGTCGAGGGCGGCACCCAATCCCTCCGGCGACGTATGCGTCCCGACCACCGTCTCGACCCCCGCCGGCAGCCTCCCCGCGGCCGCGACCGGATCACGCGTCAACGCCCGAACCTTCTCCCCGCGCCGAACCAACTCCGCCACCACATGCCGACCGGTGTTCCCGGTGGCACCCGTAACAAGCGTCGTCACAGCCGAACCCCTTTCGTTTCCGACGACGCTAGAAGTTCAACTCCACTTGAGGTCAAGTCCCCTCCACGAATCCCTTTTCGGGACCACCCGACGATTCCGGCCCAGCCCGCACGGAGCACCGGCACGAGCACTCGGCGGAGCCGGGCGGCGGCGGGGCGGGCGTTCGTGTGGGTCGACGACGAGATCGGTGAGGGTGATCGGGCCTGGGTGGCCGCTCACCATCCTGCGTCGGCGCTGCTGCACTGCGTGGATGCCGTGCATGGGCTCACCGCGGCCGATTACGCGGCCCTTGGGGCTTGGGTGGCGGGCTTGTGAGTGCCGACGGCGGGGCCGTGCCGCAGAATTCGGCGAGGAGTAGGTAGCCGGCGGCGTCGGTGTTGCCTGCCCAGTCGGTGTCGAAGTTGACCACCAGGGTGTGTCCGCCGTCCCGGGTGGTGTACGCCATGCTCTGCGAACCCGGCAGGAAGCCGGTGTGTCCCCACACCTGTGTGCCGCACGGCAGTGTGGCGCGGAAGACGCCCAGGCCGTCGTCCTGGCCGTCGCCGAAGTCGGGTGAGGGCACGGTGGTGGTCAGCTCGGCCATCTGCGCCTCGGGCAGCAGGCGACCGCGCATCAGGGCGGCGAGGAAACGGTCCAGGTCGGTGGCGTCGGACACCAGTTCGCCGGCCGCCCATCCCCAGGACGGGTCGAACTCGGTGATGTCGTACACCCTTTGGTCCGGGTCGTCCGGGAACTTCGTGTACATCCGCCCGCTCGGCGCCGGGATGCGGGGGTACGTGCCGGGCAGGAGCGTGGAGCGCAGCCCGAGCGGGACGAAGATGCGCCGGTCGGCCTCGGCCGCATAGGTGTGGCCGGTGACCCGTTCGACGACCATCGCGGCGAGCACGTACGCGGTGGTGGTGTAGTTCCAGCCGGCGCCGGGCGGGAACGTCGGGGCGTGCTTCAGGCCGATCGCGACCAGTCGTTCCGGTGTCCAGGTGTCGTAGCGGTGGTCCAGGAAGGTCTTGCCCAGGAGGTGCAGGTCGGGGTCGTCCGTGTAGTCGGCAATGCCGCCGGTGTGGTTGAGGAGTTGCCGCAGGGTGATGGCGCGGCCGTCGTTACCGTTTCCGCGGACCAGGCCCGGCAGCCATTTCTCCACGCTGTCCGCGAGGCTCAGCCGGCCCTCGGCCTCCAGTTGCAGCAGGACCGTGGCGATGAACGGCTTGGAGATGCTGCCCACCCGGAATCGGTCGACCGGGCGGGGCGGGCGGCCCGTACGCAAGTCGGCGACCCCGGCCGTGGCACGCCAGGCGCCATGCGCGTCCCGGGCTCGGACGATGACGCCCGGCACGCCCGAGCGGATCGCGAAGTCCATGGCGGCCCGGGTCTGTTCGTGGCCGGCCCCCGACGCGGCGGACCCGCCCGTAGCGGCGGCCGTATCGCTCGCCGTCGAGGGCACGCCGGCCCCGACGGCGGTCATCGCGACGGCCGCGAGCGCGGCGACCAGGGCCCTTCGTACCGTCCGCATCGCCACCGCAGCCTCCCTCTCGTCAGCCTCGCCCATCCTCCCCGCCGACGGCCTCCGGATCACCCGATGTCCCCGAAATCAACCCATTCGGGTCGCAACCGCACTCCGGGCACACATGGGCACCGTGCTGGTCTAGACCTCTAGGCGCCGATGCCGCACGCTGGTGGATGCACCGGCCCGACTCGCCCGCACGCGTCCCGTCACCGTCTCGACGGAAGGTTGCCCGATGCGCATCCGTACCCTGTCGCTCGCCCTGGTGAGCACCCTCGCCACCATGCTCGCCGCCGCACCGCCCGGCCACGCCGCCGCGTCCACTTCCGCGACCGACCCGGTCGTGCTCGTGTCGACGTCGGCGCAGCTCAAGTCGGCGTTGGCCGCGGCCGCCCCGGGCGCCACCATCCGCCTCGCCGACGGCACGTACACCGGTAACTTCCGTACCACCAGGGCCGGTCGCGCCGACGCCCGGATCACCCTCGTCGGCTCCACCAACGCCGTACTGCGCACCGGCACCGGCGGCGGCTACGCCCTGCACCTCGACGGCGCCGCCTACTGGACCGTACGCGGCATCACCCTCACCCACGCCCAGAAGGGCATCATGATCGATGCCGCCCCGGGCGTGCTGGTGGACTCCGTCACCGTGCACGAACTCACCATGGAGGGCGTGCACTTCCGTAATTCCAGCAGCGACGGCGCGATCGTCGACTCCCGGATCTACGACACCGGCCGGGACAACCGCGGCATGGGCGAAGGCGTGTACGTCGGTACCGCCAACACGCTTGCCGACCGCAGCGATCGGGTGCAGATCCTGCGCAACGTGATCGGCCCCGACGTGGGCGGCGAGGCGGTGGACCTGAAGGAGGGCACCACCGGCGGCCGGGTCGCGGGCAACACCTTCGACGGCACGGGCCTGACCGGGAACAACTACGACGACTCGTGGGTCGACGTGAAGGGGAACGGCTACCTGATCGAGGACAACACGGGCCGCGACTCCACGAACGACGGCTTCCAGGTGCACGCGCAGTTCCCGGGTTGGGGCTGCGGCACCGTCTTTCACGCCAACCGCGCCGACCTGACCGGCGCGACGGGCCCGGACCGCCTCGCCATCCACGCCTTTTCGTACACCGCCGCCTGCCCCACCACGGTCACCGCCGACAACACCGTCGTCGGCGGCAACGGCCTGGTCAACCCGGGCGTCCCGGTCATCCCCTGACCGCGCCGCAGGCGACCGAACCCGGTCCCTCCGCGGACCGCCTACGGACGGGGCCGTCGCGCCTTGGCGGCCCGATCCGCCGGCGGGATGCGGCGGTGGATGTCCGCGAGCATCGTGTACATCGCGATGCGGAAGATCTCCGCCTGGTGCGTGTCGACGAACGAGGTGTGGCCGAACACCTCCAGAGAGACCAGGCCGTGCATGTGGCCCCAGGCGCTCAGGATGATGGCGACGGCGGGTGGCGGCAGTGAGCCCAGCCCGTCGGGTGGCAGCCGCTCCAACTCCTCGCGCAGCGCCGGCGACAGCGGCGGGATGTCCGCGGCGGCCAGCTGCTCCGTGGTCGACCCGCCGAACAGCTCGCGCTCGAAGATCGCGCTCATCCGGCGCACGGCCTGGGTGGTCGGGCCGTCGGTGGGCGCCGCGTAGTGGCGTAGCGGCGCCCCGTAGATCAGCTGGAACCGTTCCGGGTTGGCGACGGCCCACCGGCGGTAACCCTCGGCGGCGGCCACCATGCGCGACAGGCCCGGGTCGGCGACGGCGTCGACCGCGACCTGTACGGCGTCCGCCAGGTCGTCGTACGCCTTGGTGATGAGCGCGGTGACGAGGTCGTCCCGGCTCGGGAAGTAGTGGTAGAGCGCCTGCACGGTCATCCCCAGGCTGCGGGCGACCGCACGCAGCGACAACGAGTGTGGCCCCTCCCGGCCGATGTGTTCCTCGGCGGCGCTCAGGATCTCCTGCACGGCGGCGGCCCGGCGCCGCTCACGCAGCGTGAGCGGCGCGGAAGGCGCCGGCGGCGCAGGCGCCACGGACGACGCGGACGACGCGGGCGGTGTGGGCGCGGTCGATCCGGCTTCGGCAGGAGACATGCGACGACCTTACGACGAAGGTTCCGGCGCGCCACGACCCCGGCGCACCCTGTGAAGAAAATCTAACACTGCCAAAGTTTCTTGTACGTCACTAGGGTCGTCAACCGTGGCAGGGAGCGCCGCGAACGGCGCATTCCAGGTCTTTTCTTTTGTTATGGCAAGAGTTCAAGGAGACAACCCGTGTTTGAACGCATAGCCGAACTCACGGTTCGCCGGCCGAAATTGGTACTCGTCGTCGCGGGTCTGCTCGTGGTTTTGATGGGCGTCCTGGGCGCCGGCGCGTTCGGCAAACTGCTGAGCGGTGGCGGGTTCGACGACTCGACCTCCGAGTCCACCCGCGCCAAACAGGTCATCGACAAGAAGTTCGGCGGGGAGACCAACCTGGTCCTGCTGGTCCGCGCCCCCGACGGCGGCGTCGACGGCCCCGCGGCCAAGCAGGGCGGACAGAACCTGGTCGCCGATCTCAAAAAGGAGAAACACCTCGACAACGTGATCTCCTACTGGGACGCGGGCACCCCGGAACTGCGCTCCAAGAACGGCCGACAGGCCATGGTGCTCGCCCACGTCAAGGGCGACGACAGCGAGCGCGCGGAGCACGTCAAGGGCATCCTGGAGCACTACACCGGACGGTACGGGCCCGGGCTCACCGTCCAGGCCGGCGGCGCCACCGCCGTGGGCGACGAGTTGTCCGAGCAGGTGGTGAAGGACCTCGTCCTGGCCGAGGCGATCGCCGTACCGCTGACCCTGCTCCTGCTCCTGGTCGTCTTCGGCAGCGTGGTCGCGGCGCTGCTGCCGCTGGTCATCGGTACCGTCGCGGTCGTCGGCACGTTCGCCGAACTCGCCGTCCTCGGCGGCCTCACCGACATCTCGGTCTTCGCGATCAACCTGACCACGGCCCTCGGGCTCGGCCTCGGCATCGACTACGCCCTGTTGATGATCAGCCGATTCCGCGAACACCTCGCGGCCGGGGCGGAGGTGGACGACGCCGTCCGGCGCACCGTGCGCACCGCGGGCCGTACGGTCGCGTTCTCCGCCGCCACCGTCGCCGCCGCGCTCGCCTCACTCCTGGTGTTCCCGCAGTTCTTCCTGCGCTCGTTCGCCTACGCCGGGGTCGGCGTGATCATCGTCGCCGCGGTCGCCACCCTGTTCGTGATGCCCGCGCTGCTCGCCCTCCTGGGGCACCGGGTCAACAGCGGTCGCATGCCGTGGGCGAAGTTCGACCGCCCCGCCTCCGCCCGCACGCCCCTGTGGGGACGGATCGCCGGCACCGTCATGCGCCGTCCCGCGCTCACCGCGATTCCGGTGCTCGGCGTACTGCTGCTTGCCGCGAGCCCGCTGCTCGGGATCACCTTCGGCACGGCCGACGAACGGGTGCTGCCCGAGGACGCGCAGAGCCGGGAGGTCTCGACCGCGTTGCGGGCGAACTTCGACGGCAACGACGCCGCGGCCGTGCACATCGTGATCAACGGTCCGGTGACCGAGGGCCCGTTGGCGGCGTACGCGAGCGAACTGTCCCGGCACAAGGACGTGGTCCGCGTCGCGACCTCCACCGGCACGTACATCGGCGGCCGGCCCGCCGCGCCCGGCGCCGGCAACCCGGCGATGGGCCGCCCGGACGCCCAGCGCATCGACGTGGTCAGCGCCCTGGCCCCCAAGTCGGACGCCGCCCAGGACCTGGTCGCCGACGTACGGGCGGTCACGCCGCCCCCGGGGACCCACCCGCTGGTCAGCGGCACCGACGCCGAGCTGGTCGACTCCAAGGACTCGATCGGCGGCCGGCTCCCCGCCGCGATCGCCCTGGTCGCCGTCACCACCTTCCTCCTGCTCTTCCTGTTCACCGGCAGCGTCGTCCAGCCACTGCGCGCACTGCTCCTGAACATGATCAGCCTGGGCGCGGCCCTGGGCGTGATGACCTGGATGTTCCAGGACGGTCATCTCGCCTCCCTGTTCGGCTTCACCCCGCAGCCGATGGACACGTCGATGACCGTGCTGATGTTCTGCATCGCCTTCGGCCTGTCGATGGACTACGAGGTGTTCGTGCTCAGCCGGATCAAGGAATTGCACGACGAGGGCGAGGGCACCGAGTCCGCCGTGGTCAACGGCCTCGGCCACACGGGACGCATCGTCAGCGCCGCGGCCGCGCTGCTCGCGGTCAGCTTCTTCGCCTTCGGGACGGCCGCGATCAGCTTCATGCAGATGTTCGGCATGGGTACGGGGCTGGCGATCCTGATCGACGCGATCGCCGTGCGGGGCGTGCTGGTCCCCGTCGCGATGCGGCTCCTTGGCCGTGCGGCCTGGTACGCGCCCGGCCCGCTGCGCAGGTTCCACGACCGCTTCGGCCTGAGCGAAGGCGGCCCGGCCCCGGCGGTCGCGCCGAAGCCTCTGGTCGAGGCGAGCGAGAAGGACCCGGCGGGCGTCTGAGCACACCGGTGCGGGTGGCGGGGGGGGGGGGGACCAAGGCCCCCCCCCCCCCCCCCCCTGTGGGGGTGGGCGAGGGGACCCCCAAAAGCCCTCAACCAGGGCCAACC
>NZ_JBHZAE010000016.1:165126-261061 GCF_042754105.1 Embleya sp. NPDC059237
ATTTCACCGCCCCCCCCCCGGCCCCCCCACACCCCCCCGGGGGGGGGGCCCCCGCGCTCTTTTTACACCCCCGGCCCGCCCCCCCCCGGGGGGGGGGGGGGGGGGGGCCCAACGCCCCCCCCCCCCCGCCACCCGCTTGGTGCCTTGCGCGTAGGGCAACCCATCTCGGCATCACCTTGCGCATCCGGCAACCCATCGGGTCGGCGGCGCGCGATCCGCCTAGCGTGACGGCATGACCCACCCCGCACATCACGGCGCGCACATCACCCACAAGCACGAACACGCCGAGGCCGACCTCACGGAAACCCTGGACCTGGACGCGGAAGTCCTCGCCGAGCACATCGACGCCGTGACCGCGTCGCTGCCCCCGGGGACCGACCCCCGCCACATCGTGGACCTGGGCTGCGGAACCGGCGCCGGTACGCTCGCCCTGCTCCGGCGCTTCCCGAACTCCCGGGTGGCGGCCGTCGACTCCGCCCCCGCCCACCTGGATCGCCTGCGGGACAGGGCGGTCGCCGACGGCTTGGACGAGCGTCTGCGCATCGTGCGGGCCGACCTCGACACCCCGACCCTGCCCGACCTCGGCCGCCCGGAGCTGGTCTGGGCGTCCGCCTCGATGCACCACATGAGCGACCCGGACCGAACGCTGCGCCAAGTCCGCGAACTGCTGTCCCCGGGCGGCCTGTTCGTCATGATCGAACTGACCGCCTTCCCCCGCTTCCTCCCCCCTGCGGCCCCGGCGGACAGCCCCGGCCTCGAAGATCGCTGCCACGCCGCGATCGACGGGCAACACGCGGCGATGGCCTCCCACCGGGATGCGGACTGGGCCGGCAAACTCACCGCGGCCGGCTTCGCCATCGAATCCGAACGCACCCGAACGTTGCACGTCCCCGCCTCGCGGAACCCGGCGGTGTCCCGCTACGCCCACACCACGTTCACCGGCCTCCGCACCAGGATCGGCGGACTCCTGACCCCCGAGGACCGCACCGCCCTGGACCGCCTCCTCGACCCCGAGTCCCCGCAAAGCCTCGTCAACCGCGAGGACCTGGCGCTGCGAACCCGACGCACCACCTGGACCACCCGCGCCGGCTGACCCCGCGCCGGCGACCCCGATCCCTCGCCACCTCCGGAGCAATGGCAAAACTACCGACACCGGGACTTCGTCCCGACGACAATAGCGACGCGTGGAAATGCGACGCTTCTCTTCGATGCGCGATCGGGATAAAGATCGGATCGTATCCAAAGCCGTTTTTGCCGCCCGACAATTCCGAAGCGGACCGAATCACCTGATCTCCCGACTGCCGGGTAGGCGACGTGGACCCCCTTTCCGTTACGATCAGCCCGCTCCCAGGAAGGGGATTCTCACCAATGGCTCAGCGCGTAGTCACGCTCTACACGGATGACATCACCGGCAACGAGGGTGAAGACATCGCAACGCACACCTTCGGCTTGGACGGCGTCACCTACGAGATCGACCTCGGCCAGGACACCTACCAGCAACTGCTGGACGCCCTCGGCCCGTACTTCCACGCCGGCCGCAAGACCGGCACGTCGCGCCGCACCGCCGTCAAGGCCCACAAGACCGGCGACGGCCCGGACCCGGTGAAGGTCAGGGAGTGGGCCAAGGCCCAGGGCATCGAAATCAACGCCCGCGGCCGGGTACCGGGTGACATCGTGGCGAAGTACCAGGCGGCTCACTGACCCGAACGCGGGCACTGAGGCGCAGGGCAAGCCCGGTGCGGAGGCGCGCGGAGGCGCCGCGAAGCGTCCCGAGCCTCCGCACCTCGTCGGCCTCCGTCTCCGGGCGATCCGCGAGGGCGAGCGCCGCGGCATAGGGCCGTTCGCCCTCGTCGAGCCTCGCCGCCACGGCATCGAGCACGGCCCGAAGCACGACGCGATCCGCGCCGGGGTGCTCCGCCAACAGGCGTAGGAGCATGTTGTCGTTCCAGACGCCGTCACGGGCCGTGCTCAGTTGGCGCAGAACGGCGGACGGGGTGTGGGGGTTGGCGGCCAAAGCGTGCCACACGAAGGGGTAAGGGCGCCGCGCGAGGCGATGCAGGGCGGAACCGTCCTTCTCCGTACGGGCCGCTTCCGGGTAGTCGGCAGGCGTGGGCACGCGGATGGCCTCCCGAAATCGCCGAAGTCGCCATCCTGACACCGGATCCCGAGCCGCACCACCGAATACCGCGACGGTCGGCGAGGGTCAGGCGTTGGTGACGGATCGGGGGAAGGTGAAGACGCCTGTGGGGTCGTAGTGGTGGGCCACCGACTTCAGGCGTTGGAGGTTGCCGGCGTAGTAGGCGGTGCCCCAGTCGGGGAGGGTCGCGTCGATGTAGTTGACGTAGGCGCCCGTCGCGCCGAGTGCGGCCAGGCCGTCGCGGACCGCGTCGACCGCCTCGGTGGCCGCCGCCTGGCCGGCCGGCGTGGTGTTCGCGTAGATCTGGGCGGTGGCCAGGGCCTCGCGGTGCGGAAAGGCGGTCGCGTCGGGGGCGAGTTCGGCGACGGCGCCGCCCATCGAGTCCAGGAGCAGGTCCAGCCCGACGCGGCCGGCCATCAGGCCCACCACCGCTTGGCCGTCCAGCGCGGCGGTCAGTACGCGGGAGACGGCGACGAAGGCCTCGCGGGTCAGTCGTCCACCCTCGAACGTCGGGTGGCACTGGGCGATGGTGTCGGTCGAACAACCGGCCATGTACTTCATTGCGTCCAGGTAGTTCTTCGCCTGCACGCTGCGAGTGCCGGGCTGCGTTCCGACCGCGGCGATCAGCGTGTCCAGGAGCGGGTTCAGCGCGTCGGGCGTGCCGACGTAGCAGCCACCCACCCGACACGTCGGCGGTGTGCCGCCGGAGATCACGCAGTTCGACCACAGCTCCGGTCGCGCGTCCGCGATCCACCCCTGCCAGGCCCCGACCACCGAGGGCGTCGCGCCGGCCGGGAAACGCAGCGAGAACACGGTGAGCGGGGGCGCCGGCTCCGTACGGAACGTGAACCGCGTGACCACGCCGAAGTTGCCGCCGCCCCCACCCCGCAGCGCCCAGTACAGATCCGGCTCGGCGCACTCGGACACGGTGAGCACGCGCGAGTCGGCGGTGACCACCTCGGCCGCGACCAGCCGGTCGCAGGTGAGCCCGTACTTGCGGGTCAGCACCCCGATCCCACCGCCCAGGGTCAGCCCGCCGATCCCCACCGTCGGACACGAGCCGCCCGGCAGCAGTCGGCCCGCCTGCGCCAGTCCGGCATAGACCTCGATCAGCCGGGCGCCCGCGCCGACGTCCACCGTGCCGTCGTCGTGCACCTCGATTCGCGCCATCGGCCGCAGGTCCATCACCAGCCCGTCGTCGGGCACGCTGTACCCGAGGTAGCTGTGCCCCCCGCTGCGCGCGGCGATCGGCACGCCGTGGCCTCGGGCCGCGTCCAGGCAGCTCTGTACATCCGTCGCCGACGTGCAGCGGGCCACCGCCGCCGGCAACTGCCCGTCGTAGAGCTCGTTGAAGCCGAGCCGGGCCACGTCGTATCCCTGGTCCGCGGGCAGCAGCAACCGACCGTCAAGCCGCGCCTTCAACGCCGACCAGTCCGGCGGCCCGGCCGTCGGCACCCGCGTCCCGGCGTGCATCCGCGCCCGGGGCGCGGGGCGGCTCACGGCGCCCCGCACCGACCCGTCGGCCGTCGACCCCGTGAGCAACAACGCACCGCCGGCCCCCAAAGCGGTCAGGAACCCTCGTCGATCGATCGTCATATACCCACATCTCCCGGCGACCCGTGCGCACCGCGTGCCGGCGACGCATACTCTGAGTTATCGCAAGCTTTACCCACGAATCGGTCGAAGGCACGCCGGGCTGCGCCCATCGGCCGATACGACGGGTTCCACCCGGCTCAGTCCACCCCGCCGATCACGGCCCTGCCCTCGGCCGCGGCGGCGGCGAAGAACGGACCCAGGTCCTCCAGTTCGTGTTCCTCGCGCTCCTCGTCCCAGCGGGCCGCCCCGCCGTCGCGGGCCCAGCCTTCGGCGACCAGGCCCTCGGCCACCCGACGGACCTCGTCCGGGGCGAGGACGAAGGCGGGTCCGTAGCAGAACTCGTACTCCTCGACCTCGTCGCACTCGTGCCCGGTCGTCCTGGCCAACCAGGGAAAGGCCGTCTCCCAGTCGGCCGTGCCCTGCTCGGCCTGCGCCCGGCTCTCCGCGACCGCGGCCAACAGGCGGTAGTCGAACCTGTAGGAGTCCGCGCGCGGACGAAACTCGCCCGGGAGCACCGCCGCTTGCTCCGCATCGGGTCGGTCGCACGGGTCGATTCGTTCGGGTTCGTCGGCCGGGTCGAAGAAGAGCGTCTCGATCAGTTCGGGCCGCTCCGGTATCGCCGCCGGCACCGACGGTTCGACCTTCGCGAGCATCAACCACATGGACATGGGCTCTCGGCTTCCTATCCTCGTGCGCGGTCGGCCCGACGGCCGTCCGGTCCACGCGGGGAAGGTATCGGCGGCCACGGACACGTCACCCCTCCGCCCGGGTTTTTCGGATCGAGGGGATGCAACCCGCGAACGGCGGAGCGCGTGTGCGGAGGGAAACCTCGGTTCGGAGGTGTGGATGAACGCCGTTGTGTCGCGGTCGCCGGAGAGAGGGAGGGTTCCGGATGGCAGGACCCGAGATCGACGCTCGCCAACGGCCCTGCCCGGGGCCGTACTTGGATTTTCGGCGGCGGCCTGCGAATCCTCAAATTCAGCGCAGATCCAACAACCTTGTAACACGCCGTGGTTAGTGTTCGCGGTTCGAGCCGACACACATCCGGGAAGCGAGGGTCCGGGCCCGTGACGTCTTTTTGTACCCGAGGCCGTGACACCGGCGGCCAGGCCTGCTCGACACCCGACGGCGAGCCGGCGGACCTCACGGAACCCGCGGACCTGGCGGAACGCGTCTATCGGCAATACTCCACGCCGTTGTTGTCGTTCTGCCTCAAGCTCACCGGCGGAGACCGGCCGTGGGCCGAGGACGTGGTCCAGGAGACCATGTTGCGCGCATGGCGGCACGCGGGCACGATCGCCGACGACACCTCCAACCTGATGCCGTGGCTGGCGACGGTGGCGCGCCGAATCGTGATGGACGACCGCCGCGCGCGCCGTTCTCGGCCCCAGGAGTGCAGTCCGGAACCCCTGGAGTACGTTTTGGCGGACGACCAGTGGGAGCCCCTGCTCTGGAAGATGGCCGTCGCCGACGCACTGCCCTCGCTCACCGCCGCGCATCGCGAGATCATCGCCGAGACGGTGTTGAGCGATCGTGACCTCAAACAGGCCGCCGAACTGCTCGGCATTCCGGTCGGAACGGCGAAGTCCCGTACCTACTACGCGATCCGCGCCCTGCGCCAGGCCCTGGAGGAGCGCGGCGGCGGATGAGCACCCGAAATTCCATACAGTGTCGCGCGGACCACGCGGCAGCACGGTCGGGTGCTGTCGTGGATGCCCGATGTGGGGAGCTACCCGGCAGATGAGGAACACCGATCCGCTCGACTTCTTCGCGAACCACCGCGAAACGATCCTCCGTTGGGGCGGCATCTCCGCCGCCGCGCTCGTGGTCTTCCTGATCCTCCGGTTCTTCGCGATGCGAATGGGCGGATGGAAGGCGGCGGCGCGGCGATTGTGGCGGGAAATCGCGCTGACCGCCCATGCGTTCGGCGGCCCGGTGCGGGCCTGGCTGCGGTATCGGCGCTCGGTACGGGTGTTGGTGCGCGGCCTGGGTGCGGCGACGACCTGGCGGGACGCGGAACGTGCGCTGGTGGCCGCGAAGTTCGCCGCGGCGCCCGCGCAGCCGTATGCCGCCGTCGTCGGCGAGGACACGGTGACGGTGCTGTTCGCCGCCGCCAGGATGCCGTCGCCTCGCGGCGTTTGGCGGGCGGTAGCCGACGATCCGTGGGCCTGGACGGCCGTTCGGGCGGAGTTGCCGTCGGTCACGCCGGACGCGGAAGGGACCAGGCCGGTCGTCGTCGCCCTGGGCGAGCGGGACCGGGAGTGTGTGTTCGTCGACCTCGTGGTCGGTCCGGCGATGGTGTGTGTACAGGGCGATCCGCGTTCGGGGCCGGCCCTGTTCCAGGCGGTCGCGGCCCAATTGGACGCCAGGCTGCCGAGCGGTCAGGTCGTGGTCGCCGACGGGGTGCACCGCGACGTGGCCGGACAGCCGGTGCGGGAGGCGTACCGGACCGCTCGCGGCAGGCCGCCCCGGCTGGGGCTGCCCACGTTCCTGGTGACCCCGGAGCTGCCGGATCCGCCGCCGCCCGAGTTGACCGAACCACCCGGCGACGAGATCCCGTTGCGGCTGTTGCTCGGCGGGCCGGGACGGGGACACGTCCGGACGCTGCTCACCGATCGACACGGTCGGGTCGGTCTGCCCGGCACGCCGCTGGTGGTGGTGTGCCATGCCCTCGGCGCGGCGCTGGCCCGGGTACTGCCGACCATTCCTCCGGTGCTGCCGCCGGTACCCGCGCCGGTGGCCCGCTCCGGAGTGGACCAGGCCGCGTGGTTCGCCGAGGAGGAGGCCGGGGCCGAAACCCCCGCCGCCGAGCCGCGGGCGGCGGAGCCGGTGGCCATCAGGGAACCGGCCGAATCCGTGGCCGCGGCCGTCTCCGCACGATCCTCGACCGCCGAGCCGACCTCGGCCCGCCCCGCACCCGAATCGACCGCGACGGCCACATCCCGCACCCCGGCCGCAGGCACACCCACCGGCTCACCCGCCGTCTCGGCCCGCCGAGAGGCAACTCCCCGCCGGGAGCCCGCCGGCGCCCCCGGCCGACCCCCCATCACCGAACCGCCGACCGGCCGCGATCCCTCTCCGATCATCGAGCCCACCCACAGACCCGACCCATCTCCCCCGGCCGAACCGACCCACAGACCCGACCCATCTCCCCCGGCCGAACCCACCGACGGGCCCGACGCACGTCCCCCCGCCGAACCAACCCCCGACCAACCCCATCCGCCCACCGACGCCCCCACCGACCGAACCCCCGAGCCCGCCCCCGAGCCGTTCCCCCCCGGCTCCGGGGCCTGAGGGCCTGTCCCGCAAAACCTCGGCGAGGCCGCACCGCCCGGTACCGGACGGCGCGGCCCGATCCGCCGAGATCCGCCGCGCAGGCCCACCGCGGCCCCGCCTCGCCCCCGGACACCCCCGCCGGGGCGAGGCGGGGTCCGTACCCCCTCCCCCACCCCGCGAGAGAGTTGCATGCCCGTGAATCTCGCTCTCACCACCACCGATCCGCAGGGCCGGCGCTCCGATCACCTGCTGGACGTGCCCGATTCGGCGACCGTCGCCGACCTCGGGTCGGTGCTGGGCGCCGCCGATCTGTTCCTGGGTGATCGGCGGCTCAATCCCGACGCGCGCGTGGGCGCGAGCGGCATCCGCGCCGGCGCGGTGATCGGTCTGGGCGCTCCCGCGCCGACCGCGACCGCGACGCAGGCGTGGCGACCGCCCGGGTCCGATCCGGTCCTGGTCACCGTGCGGCATGTCTCGGGCCCCGGCGCGGGCCGGGTGTGGCGGCTCGGCCCCGGCCGGCACGAGGTCGGCACCGATCGGGCGTGCGCGTTGCGCCTGGACGGCGGCGGTGCCCCCACGCAGGGCACCTGGATCACGGTCGGCGCGGACGGCTCCGTCACCGTCGCCCTCCCGGACGACGCCGACGAGGCCGACTGCGGCCTGCGCAGCCTCACCCCGCCGCCGCCCGTCGATCCGATCACCGGCACGCCGCTCTCCACCGAGGAGCCCGCCGGCATGCAGGAGGGCGGGCCCGGCGGCCACTCGACCGCGCCCCCGCCCACGGGTCCGGACGGACAACCCGTACAGCCGCCGCTGCCGCCCGTCGGTCAACTGCCGGCACTCGACGACGGCTCGCTGCCCTGGCCGACCTACGCCGATCTGTCCCTCGGCGAGCACCTGCTGCGCCCGGGCCCGCCCGACGAACCCGAGGCCGCGGTACGCCCGGCCCCGGACGGCCTCGGCATCGAGTACAACCGGCCGCCGCGCATCGCGCCGCACCTGGACGCCGAGTCGATCCGGATGATGGGTCCGCCGACGGACAACAGCAAACGCCCGTTCCCCTTCCTGATGATGATCGCCCCGCTCCTGATGGGCCTGGCGATGATGTTCCTGTTCCGGAGCCTGTTCTTCGTCATCTTCGTGTTCTTCACGCCGCTGATGGCGGTCGGCAACTGGATCTCCGGCAAGCGCACGGGTCGCCGGGACTACCAGGAGGCGAAGCGGGTCTATCGCATCCGCCGCTCGGCCCTGGAAACCGAGATGCGCCGCGCGACCGTGGAGGAACGCGGGCTGCGCAACTCGACGTTCCCGGATCCGGCGGCGTTGTTGCTGACCGCGACCGGCCCGGGCCTGGCCCTGTGGCAGCGCCGGCGGCGCGACTCCGACCACCTGACCATCCGACTGGGCACACTCACCCGCGCGTCCCTCAAGAGCATCGACGACCAGGCGCGGGAGAACCACTACCGCAACGTCAACTGGCGGATCGCGGACGTGCCGTTCGGGGTCGAGATGACCGCCTTCGGGGTGGTCGGGATCGGTGCCTCCGGGGAGTTGCCGCGCCGGATCGCGAGTTGGGCGGTGATCCAGACCGCCGTCCTGCACAGCCCGCGCGACGTGCGCGTCGTCGTGCTGACCGAGGACGAACACGCCGACGCCTGGCAGTGGGTCCGGTGGTTGCCGCACCTGCGTCCCGGCCGACCCGGCGCCGCGGTGGTGGCCCTCGGCACCGACCCGGAGAGCACCGCACACCGGGTCAACGAGTTGATCGCCGACGTGCAGACCCGCTTGGACTCCTCGCAGTCGGCGCTCGGCCCCACCCTGCAGCGCGAACCCGACGTGCTGGTGATCCTGGACGGCGCCCGCCGCCTGCGCGATGTGCCGGGCATGATCGACGTGTTGACGAACGGCCCGGCCGTGCGCGTGTTCAGCCTGTGCCTGGAGGAACGCGAGCACCTGCTGCCGGAGGAGTGCACGGCGGTGGTGACCGCGAACGGCGGCCGACTCGACCTGAAGGCGTCACATGTGCCGGAGGTGAAGGGCATCCGGGCCGACCTGGTCGACCCCGCCTGGTGCGAGGAGGTGGCACGCGCCCTCGCGCCGGTGCTCGACGTCACGGTGGAGAGCGATTCCGGACTGCCGTCCGAGGTCGCGCTGTTGCCGCTGATCGGCCAGGAACCGCCGGACGCCGAGGTGCTGCTCCGGGCCTGGGCGCGCCGCCCGGCGTCCACCACGTTCGTCCTGGGCAGCGGGTACGAGGGCGTGTTGCGCCTGGACCTGGTCCGCGACGGCCCGCACGGCCTGATCGGCGGCACCACCGGCTCGGGCAAGTCGGAACTCCTCCAGACGATGATCGCGTCGTTGGCCGCGGTCAACCGGCCGGACGAGTTGACCTTCGTGCTGGTCGACTACAAGGGCGGCAGCGCGTTCCGCGAATGCGCCGAACTCCCCCACACCCTCGGCATGATCACCGACCTCGACGGTCATCTCGTCAAACGCGCGCTGGCCTCCCTCGACGCCGAACTCCGCCGCCGCGAGACGGTCCTGAACGAGGTCGAGGCCAAGGACCACACCGAGTACCGGATCAAGCGCGCGCGTGATCCGCGCCTGGCGCCGCTGCCCCGGCTGCTCCTGGTGATCGACGAGTTCGCCACCCTGGTCCGCGAACTGCCGGACTTCGTACCCGGTTTGATCAGCCTCGCCCAGCGTGGCCGCTCGCTGGGCCTGCATCTGCTGCTGGCCACCCAGCGGCCCGGCGGCTCGGTCAGCAACGAGATCAAGGCCAACACCAACCTGCGCATGGCGCTGCGGGTGACCGACCGCTCGGAGAGCCAGGACATCATCGACGGCATCGAGGCCGCCGGCATCTCGCCGAACAACCCGGGACGGGCCCTGGTCCGCCGCGGCGAGGGCCCGCCCACACCGTTCCAGACCGCGTTCGTCGGCGCGGAACGCCCCGGTACGCTGCCGAGTTCGGTCGCCAAGGCCGCCGCGTCCCGGCCGGTACGCGGCATCCGGCTCGGCTGGCAGCGCCTCGGCCGCCCGCTCGACTTCTCCGAAGCCGAAGTCGACGTCGAGAACGACATGGACACGGGACCCGAGTCGCACTTCGACCCGCACGAGGACCCGATGATCGGGCAGTCCGAGGAGTTGCCGACGGACCTGCGCGCCCTGGTGGACGCGCTGTGCGAAGCCGCGGACCGGCTGCCCGACTTCCGGCCGCAGCCCAGCCCCTGGCTGCCGCCGATGGACGACCGCATGCGGCTGGACGAGTTGCCCGCCATCCCGGAACCGGCGCCCGGCGCACTGCCGATGGTCCCCTACGCCCTGCTCGACATCCCGCAGTTGCAGGCCCGGCGGCTGGCCGCGATCGACTTCGCGTCCTTCGGCCACCTGTATGTCATCGGCGCACCGCGCTCCGGCCGTACCCAGGTGCTGCGCACCATCGCGGGCGCGGCGGCGCTCACCATCCCGTGCTCCGATCTGCACATCTACGCGATCGACGCGGCCGGCGGGGGCCTGAGCGTGCTGGAGGCACTGCCGCACTGCGGCGCGGTCGTCTCGCGCCACGACGCGGAACGCATGGAGCGGCTGATCAACCGGCTGACCGCCGAACTGACACTTCGGCAGCGGCTGATCGCCCGCCACGACTGCGCGGACGTCACCGAACTCCGGGGCAAGGTGGGCAAGGATCAACGGCCCGCGCACCTGGTGCTCATGGTGGACGGCTGGGACGCGCTGAGCACCATGCTCGACGACTACGACGGCGGCCGGTTGTACGCCGACGTCGTGCGGCTCCTGCGCGAGGGCCAGGGTGCCGGGATCCACGTGATCGCCACGTCGGAGCGGCTGTTGCTCGGCGGGCGCCTGGCCGCGCACAACGACCATCGGCTGCTGCTGCGCCAGACCGACCCGGGTGACTACACGCTCATCGGGATGCCCCGCAACAGCATCCCGGCGGCGGTGGCGCCGGGACGGGGTTGGCTCGCGCCGGGGGCGATCGAGGCGCAGATCGCGTTGTTGCCGTCGATCGCCGATGCGCCGGTCGCGGCGGCCGTCGACGGGGAGGACCCGTCGGCGAACGACCAGAGCGATCAGGCGGAGGCGATGCGGGAGTTGGGTCGGCGGGCGACCGTGCGCGACAGCAATGTGCCCGACGGGCGGCGTCCGTTCCGGGTCAACGAGATGCCGACGCTGATCGGTTTCCAGGAGGCGCACGACCGCATGCCGCAGTCGCTGCGCAGGCCGTTCCACGCGCTGTTGGGTGTGGGCGGCGACGCGGTCGCACCGCTGACCTACGACTTCGCGGACGGCGGCGGGTCGTTCATGGTCGCCGGGCCGCCGCGCAGCGGGCGCACCACGGCACTGGCCGCGATGTGTGTGTCGCTGCTGATGGGCGGCACCCGCCTGGTCGTTCTCACCCCGCGCGACTCGCAGTTGCGCAAGTTGTCCGCGCACGGCCTGGCGCAGGTGCTCACCGACCCCGATCCGGAGCCGGAGGTGCTGGTGGAGGCGTTGACCTCGGTGCGCGAGCATCCGGTGGTGGTCGTGGTGGACGACGCCGATCTGATGCTGGCCTGCGCCGCCGACACGGTGTTGCGCCGGATCGCGACGTCGGGCCGGGACCACGGTCAGGGGCTGTTGTTGGCCGGGTTGGCGGAGTCGATGAGTTCGCTGGGCTGGGTCGGCATGGCCCGACGCTCGCGGCGCGGCCTGCTGCTCGGGCCCAAGACGCTCGGCGAGGCGGACCTGATCGGGGCCCGGCTGTCGGCCGAGCAGGTGCGCACGCCGCTCGGCCCGGGCCGGGGCTGGACCGCGGGCGACTCGGGCGCGGCGATCGCGGTCCAGGTGCCGCTGACGGTCCTGGACGGCTGACCGGCGGCGCGGGGTCCGTCGGCACGTTCCCGTCCACTGCGGACTTCCGGGACGTGCCGACCGGCCCTGGCGCGGCACCCCACCCGAAGTGGGGCCGGCCGGCGCCTACTTGTGCGCCGCCGCTTCCGCCTTCATCTTGGCGATGGCGGCGTTGATGTCGCCCATCAGCTTGGTGTCGGAGCTGCCCAGCGAGTCGGCGATGTCGGTGAAGTTCTTGGCATACGCCGCGATGTTGCCCGCCGAGTTCTTCATCTGCGTGCTGAAGGTGTTGTAAGCCTCCTGCAGGGCGGGGCTGGCCTTCTCGAACACCAGGCCGTTTTGGAGCAGACTGGCGACCTGGGTCTCCAGGTCGCCGAGTTCTTTGGAGATGTCGGTCAGTTTGGTGCCCATCCGGGTGGCGGCGCCGCGGATCTCGTCGTAATCGACCTTGATGTCGGCCATCGGGTCCTCCGAGGGGTTCGGGTGTCGGGTGGGGACGTGCGGGCGGGCCGCTACTGGGAGGAGTTGACCTTGTCGGCGATGTCCTTGTCCATGTCCTGGACCGACTGCATGATCTGCCGGAACTGCTGCGCGTAACCCTTGATGCTTTCCGTCGCGGCCTGGAGCGCCGTGCTGAACTTCTCGTACTGCGCCTGGAGCGCGGGGCTGGCCTTGACGAGCACGAGGTTGGTGGTCAGCACGTTGTCGACCTCGGTCTTGGCCTCCTTCATCCGGGGCACGAGCGTGTGCTCGACGCTGTTGTCCAGGAGGTTGGACACCCGGGTGATCTCGGAGTAGGTGAGTTTGATGTTGGCGCCCATGGCGGGTCTCCTCGGGAACGAGTCGGGGTGGGTCGTCACGAACGACGGTGCGGCGAGGGTCAGTTGAGCTTGCCTCCGGGCGGCGGCTTCTGCACGCCCCCGCCCTTTTCGGTACCGTCCCGGCCGGCGTCTTCGTCGGCGTACTTGGGATCGCGCTTCCACTCGCTCTTGGGTCCGTCGCGAATGTAGTGCTCGGTCGTCTTCCCGGAGTGGCTGATCATGGTGCCACTGCCGTCCTTGTTGATGGTGAAGTCCGACGTACTGGTGGTGCCGTCGCTCAACGTGGTGGTGATCGAGTAGTCGCGGACGTCGATCCGGCCCGGCTTTCCGTCCTTGCCCGCGCCCGGTACGTCGTCGACCCATTCCGGGGGACCCTTGTACGTGGTGGTCGTCTCGTAGGTCTGTCCCTGCGGATTGGTGATCTTCGACGTCTCCTTGACGATGTTGTTGTCCTTGTCCAACTCGACGCTCACGTCGATCTTGCCGTGCTCGTCCTCGTAGTGGTGCGAAGTCGGCGGCTTGTCACTGGGCTTGGGGGGCTCGTCGCCGGGCTTGGGGGGTGCGCTGTCCTCACCCTTGGCGATCCAGGCGGCACACCACGCGGGCGCCTCCGGATCGTGGCATACGTGTCGGATGCTCTCGTTCGGGTGATCGCGGAAGTACTCGGTGGCACCGATGGAGGCCAGGTAGTCGTCCCATTTGGCCTTGTCCGCGAGCCACTTGTCGTGCGCGGCCTTGGTGTTGCGCCATTGGTCGATGCCCAGGCCGGTGGTGATCAGTCCGGCCGAGCCGGAGATCCTGGAGTCCTGGTCGAAGAAGAGGTCGGATACCGCCTTGAAGCTGTCGGCGAGCTTGTTCAGCCCCTCCTTGGCCTTGGCGGTACGGGACTTGGAGTGGTGGTAGAAGCTGTTGAACGAGGTCGAGAGGCCGGAGGTGCCCAGGGCGGCGCGGCGCTCGGCGGCGCCGGCCTCGCCCAGCTCGCGAAATGCCCCACCGGAGCCCGAATCGGCCTGCTTGGCGAGTTCCCTGAGCTTGGTATTGATCTCGTGCAGGTTGGTGTAGTCGATGGCGAAATCCGCCATTCGGACCTCCTGTTCCTTGCCCGACTCGCGTGGTGCGGGCCCGCGCCGCGAACCGCTCCCATTTCTGTACGCGCCGCAACCATCACGGGTTCAACCGAGATTGTCGCGAGGAAGAATGAACCCGGCGAACCAATGGCGCGTACAAAAGTGCGCCGTGGTTGCACGAATCGAGCGAGAGAGGCGCTTCGATGGCTCGTCCCGGGGACTGGAGTGCGCTCGGCCTCGACAACGATCCGACTCCCGGCGACGCCGACCGGATCGACCGCGTGATCGCCGCGGAACTGACGTTCGTCGAACTGGCCAAGACCATCGACAGCGGTCTGACCGAGGTCAAGAACACCTCCAGCGTGATCTTCGTCGGCAAGACCGCCGAGGCGCTGCGCGGTGTCATCGACGGGAACCTGCGCAACTACATCTCCACGTTCAAGAAGGCCCATGAGGACGTACGCGCCGCGCTGACCGCCTACGTCGGCGTGATGCGTCACGAGCAACACCGAGCGGACACCGCGTTGTCCGCCGCCGCCGCACTGTCGGAGGACGACAAGGAGGGGCGGGCCGCGCACAAGACCACGGCGGAGGACGCCAAGTCGATCCTGTCCACCGCGGCCGACACCGCCGCGCGCAAGATCATGGCCGCCGGCCAGTCCATCGCCTCCCCCGTGGACGAGTGCGAGGAGTTCTGGAAGGCGCTCGGCTGGATCGCGATGATCCTGGCCATTCCCGCGATCTTCATCGGCGGCCCGCTCGCGCTGCTCAGCATCGCCCTCAACGTCGCGCTCCTGATCAAGACCGCGATCGACTTCGCGCACGGCAAGGCGAGCGTCACCCAGCTCGTGTTGGGCATCCTGGGCATGATCGCGCCCACGACCAAGGGCCTGCACCTGGGTCAGCTGTGGAGCGGCATCAAGGGCATCGGCGGACGCGGGATCACCGGTACCAAGAACTTCTTCGGCGGCGGCGCCAACTCGTTCGGCCTGTTCGGCCGGGTCGGGTTGGGCATCGACGACGCGGTGGCCGCGGCGGGCGCGTGGATCAGGGGCGGCGCACAGGGACTGAAACTGGGGCCCCTCCTGACCATGGGGCCCGGTTTCGCGAAACTGGGCGGCGGCCTCAAGTTCTTCCCCCTCGCCGCCGAACTCACCGTGATCAACCTGGCCGGCGCCAAGACGTTCTTCGGACTGCGCGCGGTGGCGACCACGCTCAACACGTTCAAGAATCTGGGCACCTCCATCGCGCACGGCCTGAGCGGCTTCAAGGGGCTGCGGCTGTTCCTGCCGGTGGCGGCCGACGAGATGCCCAACGGCCTCGGGCTGGCCTTCCGGATCGGCTTCATCGACCGCGGCGTGTTCGGCATGTACCGCTACGGCGCCTTCCTCGACGGCAAGTTCATCGGCGCGGGTTCCAAGATCTCCGCCGGCGCCAATGCCGGGTTCAACGCGTTCGGGCACGGCGGCGATCTGATCAAGCTGCCCAACGTGCACTTGGGCTCGTTCGACTCGGTGCACTCGGGCCCGCTCGGCGGCGCGTTCGACATGCCGCCGCTGTCCACGAAGTTCACCAACGGCTTCGGTCACTTCGACGTGATCAACCTGCCGTCGCTGAACACGTTCGGCACCGGCTTCCACGCCGGCAACCTGCCCGGCCTGGGCACCTTCATCAACGACCTGGGCGGCCTGAACGCGCTTACCCACCTTCCCGGAGTCGGCGCCAGGATCGCCGACATCCCCTCCTTCTCGTTCACCGGGTTGGGCCTGACCCACCTCACCGGCAACTTCTCCGTCCCGCAGGGGATCACCGCCCTCGGCGCCACCGGCGTCCACGCGCTGCCGCCCGCGCTCGGACACATCAGCGTCCCCAACCTGGACACCGTCGGCGCCGGCGTGGCCGGCAAGATCCAACTCGGCCTGCCCGGATCGAGCGCGCTGGTGCACGACCTGCCCACGCCGGGTACGAACACGCACACCGGGCTCGACGGCCTCGGCACCGTCGCCCTCCCGCAACCGGGCCACGTCGCCATGCCGGACGTGACCACGCCGGCCCTGCCGAACGTCAACGTGTCCGGAGTCGGCGCCCTCCCGCTCACCTCGCACATCCAGACGCCGAACGTCGGCGCGATGGCGAACACCGGCCACGTCACGGTCCCCTCGGTGACCGGCGTCGGCGCCCTCGGACACGTCGCAACGCCCAACGTCGGCGGCCTGCCCGCGATCGCCCAGCCGGCGACCGCCCACACCGGCGCGCCGATCCACGTGGCCGACGTGAACACGCCCCACCTCGGCGGGCCGCGTACCGGCGCCGACGGCGAGACCTCACTGGTGGGGCCCGGCACGAGCGGGGTGGACGTCAAGGGTGTCCAGGGCCTGGGCGGCACCGGCACGCACATCGACCTCAACGGCAGCCGGGTGGTCCTCGGCGGCCCGGCGTCGGGCCCGGTGGTCCACACCACGCCGGGCGGCCTGCCGGGTGTGCCGACCGTGTCCGGCGGCCTCACCGGCGGCGCGCACTTCGTCCCGGCGAACGGGGCGACGCACAACCTCAACGTGTTCATGATGCAGGGCGCGAGCTACGACTTCGCGCACACGTTCCGCACCATCCCGGGCCTGAACGGCATCGAGGTACGGGTCCTGCCGAGCACGCAGGCCGGCCGCACCGTCGACATCCACATCGATCCCGGCGGTCGCACCGACATCTCGGCGAACCACATCACCGTCGGCGACCGGGAAGTGCTGCGGATCGAGCGCGACCTGGGGGACGGCGGCACCCAACGCTGGGACTACGAGCTGAGCGCGGCGAACAACCATCGCCTCCTCGACGACCAGATCATCGACACCCACGTCACCGGCCCCGTCCCCGGGCGGGCCGTCGAACTCACCACGCTGCCCACCCCGCAGCTCCCGCACGTCACCACCACCGGGTCGACCGTGCCGACCGTCGCCGGCCCCGGGCAGCGTGTCGTCGACATCCCCGGGCTGTCCGGCACGCGCCTGGAGTACCGCATCGGCGACGGCGGCGGCATCGAGGGCATCCGGATCACCGGCGGCGCAGACGCGGCGCACCTGAACCCCTCACGCGTGACCGGCCCGGCCGGGAACGACATCGTGCGGGTCGAGCGGCAGGTCGTGGCGAACGTCGAGGTGCGCCGCTGGGACTTCGACGTGTCGGGCGAGAGCGGACGGCTCGACCGCATCGAGCGGCGCATCACCCTCACCGGCGGCGAACACGACCACACCCTGGTCGCGATCCACGTCGACCCGGACAACCGCACCCTCGGGGTCGCCCACTTCGACAACGAAGGCAACATCCTGAACGCGGGCGGGCCGCCCGTACGGTTCAACGACGCGGGCATCGTCGTCCCCACACCCGGCGGCTTCCGCCTCTACGACCCGGCCGCCGGTACCCCGTCGGGCACCGGTCTGCACCTGATCGACTCCAACGGCCACCCGTTGGCGCTGCACGTGCTGACCCCGGACGGCGGCGGCGCCCGCGCCCTCGTCGGCGCGGACGCCGCCCGGACACTCGGCGCCGTCACCGTGCCGGAACACGTGGGCGGCATGCTCCACGTCGTCCCGACCGGCACCGGCCCGACCGTGCGCGTCTTCGGCACCGACGGCCGGTTCTCGCACAACTCGCTGCCGCTGACCGGCATCGACCGCCTGGGCCTGGCCGGCGGCCACATCCGCTCGCCGCACGTCGGTACACCGCAGATCGCCCACGCCGACGGCAGGCCGGTTCCCGACACGAGCGTCGTCCGTCAGATCGGCAATGAATTCCGGATCCAACACCCCGGGGGGCAGATCCACGTCGACGCCGGCGGCGCCCGCGCCCACGACGTGGTGACCCTCACCGCCCCCGGCGGCGCCGGGACCGGCCTGCACGTGTTCACCCCGGTCGGCGGCCCGGGCCGGCTGCCGCACCTGCGCGCGGATGACGGCACGCCGTCCACGACCGCGCACGTGGGCACCGTCGACCACACCTTCCACGTCACCGGCACGAGCGGACAGCCCCACGTGGTGCGGGTGTACACCCCGGGAGGGGCGTTCTCGCACGACGCACTGCCGCTGACCGGAGGCGGCGCGCCCGGCGGCTTCATCCGACTGCCCGACGCAGCCGGCGGAGCGCCGCATCTGGTGCACGGCGACGGCCGGATCGTGCCGGGCGCCACCGTGACGCCGCAACACGGCGGCGGATACCTGGTGGATCATCCCGGCGGCAAGATCGTCGTGAACGACGTCGGCGCGCACACCCACAACGCGCTCGAGCTGACGGGCGGTCCCGGGCCCGGGCGGTTCGTTCACACCCCGGTGGGCACCCCCGGCGTCCCCGTGCTGCACCCGAGCAACCAAGGCGGCGTACCCGACACGAACCTCACCGTCACCCGCGCCGGCGACGAGTGGCGCCTCACCGACCCCGACGGGTCGTTTACCGCGCACGGTCTCGACGGCGCGCACCGCTACGACGCGACCCGCCTGAGCGGCGGCGCGTTCGACGGCCGGTTCGTGCGCATCGAACGCGGCACCGACACGCTCGTCGACGAGCACCTCGCCGCCGTCCCCCACGCACACGTCGTACGGCAACCGGGGATCATCACCGAGGGGTTCCGGCGGGAGGGGGCGACGACGGACAGCGGATTCCGGATCGGCGACGGCACCGGCCATGTCGTCGTCGACATGCGCGGCGCACACCGCTACGACGTGGTCGCCCTGCGCGGGGCCGACGGCGCCGCGACGCACGAGTTCGTCTTCACCCCGGCCCCGGTCGCCGGGGCGGCGGCGCCCGACCCGCTGCACCTGCTCAAGGGCACCGATGGCCGCAACCTCGAATTCTCGGTGGTCGCGCGCCCCGACGGCACGCTCCGGGTCACCCACGGGGACACCGGCATGGTCCGGGGGTTCTCCGCCACCGGCGTGTTCGAGTTCGAGGTGTTGCGCCTGACCGGCGTGGACCGCGTCGACCTGTCGCAACTCGTCCGGGTGCACCCCGGCGGGGCACACACCCTGGTCGACGACACGCTCGCCGACATCGCGGACTCCACCGTGCACATCCGCCCCGGCGGCGGGTTCCGGGTCGGCGGCGCGGACGGCGAGTTCCGCCTGTTCGGCCCGACCGGCCGCCTCGACTTCCACGTGACCACGCGCCCGGTGACCGAGGAAGGCGGGATCACCGTGTTCCGGGTGGACGACGGCGCGGGGGTCCACCGGTTCGACATGATCGGGCTGTCCGACGCCCGCATCGGCGACCCCCTGCACACCCGGTTCCTCGGCATCACCCCGGGCGACCTGCGGGTCCTCAGCGGCCATCTCGACCACCTCCCGGGCCTGCACGCGACCCCGGAACCCGGCGGCGGATACCGGATCGGCGGCGTCGGCGCGCGCGCCGGCGAATTCCAGCGGTTCGACCCGGGCGGACGCCTGGAGTTCCAGCGCATGGACATCGTCGGCGCCCGGGGCGGCATCGACCCGAACCGGCACTTCGAGGTCACGTATCCGGCGGGCGGCGGCGAGGGCACATGGTCGCTGCTACGCACCGACGCCCACGGCATCCGTGTCCCCGTTCCGGGCCGACCGAAGTGGTTCGAGGGCGGCGTGGTCGACCCGAAGGGGGCGGACGCCGGCCACGTGCACCTGATCAGCCACCTCAAGGTCACCGTGTTCGAACGTCGCGTCCTGCCCCACGGCGGCGTCCTCGACGCCCACCACTCGTCCGCCTCGCTGGGCACGTTCAGTCTGGTCAACCAGCGGGGTCGGTGGGCCGAGTTCGACATCAACGGCAACCTCGTGCACGACGGCACCCGGCACTGGGGCGAGAGCACCCGCAGCTGGTTCGACGTCAAGAGCGTGTTCGGCTTCGACGTGCGGGTCCGGCACTTCCAGCTCAGCGCGGACGGCGGGCACGTACTGACGGACTTGCGCCACCTGCCGGCGACCCAGGGGTTCGCCGCCGACAGCAGGTGGGTGCGCTTCGACGCCGACTTCCGGGCGATCGCGTCCGGCACCCGGCACTGGGACACCGGGCTCAGCCGCGGCTGGACCGACACCATGCGCCACCCGATCACCAACGAGATCGTGCACGCCCAGAAGAAGTTCGGCCGCTTCCAATTCGGCCTGCACGACGTGCGCCGCTACCACCAGCTCGAACTGGGACCGGACGGTATCCCCAAGCGCGACTGGGTCTCCCGGCACGCCGACGGCAACATCAACGGGCTCGGCAAGACCCTGCACAACGGCGACTTCCTCAAGTTCGAACGTTTCGCCGAGCAGCGGCCCCCCGTGTTCTTCCGCAACATGTTCAGCGGCGAGTTCCGTGCCGCCGACCTCACCCGGCACCCGTGGCTGGCCCAGGACAACCGGCTGCGCGTGGGCACGTGGAAGCAGGAGCCGGCCGGCGGCGGTCCGGAAGGGCACGGCGTACAGTTCATCTCCAACAACAAGACGGTCATCGACGTCGCGCACACCGGCGACATCGTCCGCGAGGTGCGCCCCCTGCACAACGGCGACACCCTCACCGTCGGCGACGTGCGGCTGCCCGACGTCGCCGGAGCGCAGGTGGCCCACCGCCCCGGCTACCTGCCGTGGACCGAGGGCGCCGACGGTCTCCACGGCCACCGCACCTTCCACGAGGGCGACTTCGCGGTCACCCCGGGCACGGGTGATCGGCAGATCACCTGGCAGGACCGGATCACCGACGACGTGGAGGACGGCGACTGGTACTCCCCCGGCACCAAGGAGTGGCGGGTGGTGCGCACCGGCCTGTCCGACGGTACGTTCATCGACTACCGGCCCAGGCCCGCCGGCGGCGCCGGAGGCGCGGGAGCCAACACCCGCGGCCTGATCGACGCGCACGCCGGGAACTGGATCCGATACGACCACCACGGCATGGTCGTCGCCCGCATGGACGCCTTCCCCACGCCCGACGGGGTGGGACACGTCGACATCATCGGCACCATGGGACGCAACTCGCGCGAGTTCCGGTGGCACGACGCGCTCGATCCCACCATCGGCGGCAAGCGCGTCACCGCGTTCGAACGGCAGATCACGCCGTGGCACTTCGACCGCGAGTCGTTCCAGGACTTCGACGGGGCCGGCAACCTCATCCGCGAGCACCGACAACTCGGCGAGGGCCTGAGCGTCCAGGGTTGGCGCGGTGTCGACGCCGCGGGCAACACGGTGTGGCACTGGAACAAGCTGGACGCGAACAACAACGTGATGAACTTCGGCGACGGTGTCGGCGATCGTGTCCGGCACTGGTTCGACCGGAACGGCAACCCGCTCCCCGGCTGGGAGAAGGGCGCCCGGTGGTCCGACCGGATCACCAGCCTGGACCACCAGGTCGTCCAGGAGATCCCGGCGCGCAAATACACCAACGCCTTCCGGGACTTCTTCACCGACAGCCCATTCCGGGTCCGCGACTTCCGCCCCAACCCCGAAACACAGTTCAACCGGCACCTGTGGCAGGAGTCCGACCAGGGCATCATCGCGCAGGCGAAGATCAAACTCGCGGACGACACGTTCCTGGAGATCAACAACTTCAACAAGCACGCGCGGCGCTACGACATCGACGGCATCACCGTGATCAACGAGCGCACGATCCCCGGCTACATCCAGGAGTTCAACGCCGACGGCGCCGCCATCATCGGACGCGAGACCCACTTCACCGGCCTCGCCAACGAATACCGCGCCTTGAACCGCACCTACCGCGAACCCAACCGATGGGGCTACGGGCCGTCCAAGGACGGCGAGGTGGTGCCGGAGCCCTTCATGCTTCGGGCCATCCAATCCATCGGCATCGACATGACCCACGAGTTCCTGCTCGACTTCACCGTGAACCTCGTGGTGCTCTCCATGGTCCGGGTGCTCTCCGGCGGCGGGTTGAGCATGGTCGACGTCGGCCGCGCCGCGTTCGGCGCCGCGTTGAGCTCGATGACCAAGGGCACCGTCGCGGCCGCGCACCTGGCGGCCAACCGGGGCGGCTGGAAGGTGTACTGGTCGAACATCGACTATGGGATGCCGGGGAGTTGGCGGCCCAACGACGACAGTAACAACACCGAGTGGGGAGCGAACGAGCGCCCGGTGCGCTGGCGCGGCGGCACCTACGAGTTCACCCTGGGCCTGGGCACCGGATCGGTGGCCGGGTTCGTCAGCGGCGCGGCACAGTCCGCGATCTTCGGGGTCCGCGGCGCCGACGGCGCGATCATCAAACTCACCACCGGCGACGCCGCGTTGGCCGGTCTGGCCTCCGCGGTCGGCGGGGTCCTCGGCACCGTCTCGGTGGGCGCGCTGCGGGCCCTGGTCCAGCACTCGATGGGTAGCCGGTGGATCCACCGCCAGGGACCGATGGACATCTTCGTGATCGGCGGGCTGGGCAAGATGGTCGAGAAACTCTTCGGCCTGCTGGTGCTCAGCCCCGCGACCGTACGTTGGATCGGCCATGTACCGGACGGGACGTCGTCCGACAACCTCCTGCCGGGATCGGGGACGGGTAGCGGATGAGCACTACGGCAATCCACGTCGACCCGGGGGGCCGCCGAAGCCGGCGCACCATCGCCGCCGCGCTCGCCGGCGCGCCCGCCGGCGCCGAGATCGTGATCGCCCCCGGCGAGTATCCGGAGGCGCTGCGCCTGGAGCGGCGGGTGGTGCTGCGCGCCGAGCACGGGGCGGGCACGGTCGTGGTGCGCGCGCCCGGCGGCGTCGCGCTGACCGCGGCCGCGCCCGACTGCGTGGTCCGCGGCCTCGTGCTGCGCGGCGCCGACCCGGCGGAGCCGGTGGTGCGGGTGGAGGACGCGGCGGGCCTGACCCTGGAGGGATGCGAACTCGACCGGGGCCGGGTGGAGGTGGTCGGTTCGACGAGCACGGCCGGCGCCGCGCACAACGCCGCGCTCGGGTTCGCCGACACCCTGGAGGCCGACCTCGGCGATCCGACCGGCGGCGGCGTCCTGGTGATCCGTCGCGGCCGGCTGCGCGGGGCCCGGCACGGCGCGCTGGTCCTGGCGGGCGATGCCCGGGCCCGCGTCGAGGACACGCTCCTGGAGACCATCGACGGCATCGGCGTGGCACTGTCCGACCACGCGGTGCTGATCGCCGACCGGTTGCGGGTGCGCGATACCTCCGGCTCGGCGCTGCGGGTACGCGGCGACGCCCGGCTGCTCGCCCTGGACACCACGCTCGACCGCGCCGGACGCAACGGCGCCCTGGTCGAGGACCGCGGCGAACTGCGCCTGGTCGACTGCCGGATCCGCGCGGCGGGCCGCAGCGGCGTGCAGGCCGAACACGAGGCCCGCGTACACCTGAACGACTGCCGGATCACCGACGCCAAGGCCAGCGCTATCGCCACCGGCGGCGCGGCGCGCCTTGGCGCGGACGGCTGCCGGATCGAGGCCCCGGCCGGCAACGGCGTCGTCGCGCTCGGCGTCTCCGAGGTGACGATGACCGCGTCGCTGATCACCCGCTCCGGATTCACCGCGATCCATCTCGGTGAGAACTCCCGGGCCCGCATCGGCGGTTGCCGACTCGATCGCAGCGATGAACACGGCCTCGCGGTGGTCGCGGGCGCCGAGGCGCAGATCGCCGACCTCACCGTCACCGACGCCGGCATGTGCGGGGTGCATGTGGCCGACGCGGCCGGGTTGACCATGGTCGCCTCCCGGATCGAGGGCGGCGAGACGGGGGTTCGGCTGCGCTCGGCCACCGAATCCGAACTGCGCGAGTGTGTGGTGAGCCGATCCCGCCGCACCGGTGTCGAGATCGGCGCGGACGCGGTCGCCACGTTGTACGCCACCCGGATCGCCGAGAGCGGCAGCGCCGGGGTCAGCGTCGAATCCGGTGCCCGGATGCGTATGGACGGCGGCGGTATCTTCGCCGTCGCCGGCAGCGGTTTGGTGCTCGGGCGCGACGCGACACCGACCGTGCGCGGCATCCGGGTGGACGGGACCGGCAAGAACGGCATCCTGTTCGGGGACGGCGCGGGCGGCCTGATCGAACACAGCGACCTGTCGGCGTGCGCCTACCCCGCGCTGCACATCGGCCGCGACGCCGAGCCGAGGTTCGTCGGGTGTCGGATCTTCGACTGTGCGCGCGACATCGGCCACTCCGACGGCGCCCGCCCGGTGTTCCAGGACTGCGTGTCCGTCCGGGTCGAGACCTCGACCCTGCCCGACTCGTCGCCGGTCACCCCCGGCGCGCCGCCCCGGCCCACGAAACCGGCCCCGGTCGGCGGGGTCGCCCCGGTCGGCGCAAGCCCCGCCCCCGCCGCGCCGGCGGTGGTCGACCTGGCCGAACTCGGCGAGGCACCGCCACCGCCGGAGACCCTGGACGACCTGCTCGCCGAACTCGACGAACTCGTCGGCCTCGGCGGCGTCAAGCGCGACGTCGGCGGCATGGTCAAGCTGATGCAGACGGTCCGCATGCGCCAGGAGGCCGGACTGCCCGCGCCGCCGCTCAGCCGGCACCTGGTCTTCGCGGGCAACCCGGGCACCGGCAAGACCACCATCGCGCGCCTGTACGGCCGGCTGCTCAAGGCCCTCGGGCTGCTGGAGCGCGGCCACCTCGTCGAGGTCGACCGCAGCGCCCTGGTCGGCGAATACGTCGGGCACACCGGCCCCAAGACGACCGAGTCGTTCAATCGGGCCCGGGGCGGCGTGTTGTTCATCGACGAGGCGTACGCCCTCGTGCCCGCCGGCGTGGCGAACGACTTCGGCGGCGAGGCCGTCGCGACCCTCGTCAAGCTCATGGAGGACCACCGCGACGAGGTCGTGGTGATCGTCGCCGGATACCCGGACGAGATGGAGCGGTTCATCGCATCGAACCCGGGTCTGTCCTCCCGCTTCACCCGCAGCCTGCTGTTCGACGACTACTCGGCCGGCGACCTGGTGCGCATCGTCGAACACCACGCGGGCCGGCACCGCTACGAACTCAGCACCGCCGCGCGCAAAGCGCTCGGCGAACTGTTCACTGCGATGCCGCGCGGCGCGCAGTTCGGCAACGGCCGTACCGCGCGGCAGGTGTTCCAGCAGATGACGGAACGTCAGGCCATGCGGATGGCCGATCTCGACGCTCCGGACGCGCAGCAGTTGATGGTCCTGGACGACATGGATCTGCCGCGGTTGGTCGGCTCCGATTGACCGGGTTTCGCCGGCCGATCCCGGCGTCGACGCATGGCTTGTGGCCGATGGCCTTGGCTGATGGAGGAGTAGTTCGTGTCTGCACCCAATGAACCCAACACCTCGGCTCCGCCGGGTAGTTCGTCGGCTTCCCCGGCCGCCGGGGCCGCGCCGTCGTTCGCGCAGGCGTACGCCCGCCGGCCGCCCCGTCCCGCGCGCGGCCTCCTGCCCGGGCGGCGGGTATGGATCTCCCTCGCCTCCGCGGCCGGCATCGTCACCGTCAGCACGCTGGCGGTGACCCTGGCCCAGAGCAGCGCGAGCGGCGACACCGCGACGCACCACCGCACGGTCTCGGCAGCGGGCGCCAAGACCGGCGCGCCGGGCAAGGGCGGCGCATCCGGGGCGAACGGAGCCGACGGCCTGCCGGGGTCGCCCGGCGCGCCCGGGGCACCGGGAGCCCCCGGGGCGGACGGGCTGCCCGGCGCGAACGGCCTGCCCGGAGCCGACGGATCGCCGGGCGCCCCGGGCGCACCCGGCCAGGCCGGCGCCGCGGCGACGACGCCGCCCGCCGCCGATCCGCCGCCCACGACGCAGCGCCCCGCCGCACCGCCCGCGCCCAAGCAGACCCCGGTCAAGCAGGAACCGCGGAGCGAGGCGCCCAAGCCCATGGTCGGCGGCCCGGGGCCGGCGATGCCGCCGTCGAAGCCGGACGTCCCCGGCAGCCCGCTGCGCAACCCGGCCTCCGGGAAGTGCCTGAGCGGCTCGGCCGGTTCCGACGGCACGCCACTGATCCTGTGGTCGTGCAACGGCGACGTGAACCAGAAGTGGGACATCCGCCCCGACGGCACGATCCGCACCAAGGGCCTGTGCATGGACGCGGCCTGGGGCGGCACCGCGTCCGGCACCGTCGTACAACTCGCCTACTGCAGCGGCAATCCCGCCCAGCAGTTCGCGCTGCGCAACAACACCCTCTACACGAAGACCGCCAACATGTGCGCCGACATCTGGAACAACAACTCCGGCGACGGCGCGGCGATCCGCCTCTACGCCTGCCACGGCACCTGGAACCAGGCCTGGACGCGCTGACCCTCGCCCGGCCGGCCGACACCGCCCCACCGACCGCGGGTCACCCGATCACACCACCGCCGAACCGGTGACGTCCGCGCCGGCACCCATGTCGGAGCAGGGTGCCGGCGTACCCCCGGGGGACGCTGGTCGGATGATGGACACAGGGACCGGGCCGGACCCGGCCGACGAGCCGAGCCACGCCGGCGGCGGGCGGGCCGACCCCCGAACCGAGGCGTGCCCGGCCGCTGCCGGCGGTGATCGGCGGCCCGGCCGGGATCGCCGGATACACCCTCGGCGTGCTCGCGGCCACGGCGGTGCGCGCGGTCGTCGCCCGCCGCCCCGGCGCGCGGTTTCGGGCCGTCACCTGGTGGGTGTACTACATCGTGGCCGGCGTCGGCGCGGTGGTGGGCCTCGTGTGGTCGGCACGTGCCCAGCGCCGGCTGCGCTCGCTCCAGGGCCTGGATCCGTCCTCACCGTGGAACGGCCTGATGATCGTGGTGATCGCGCTGGGCACCGGGCTGCTCCTGCTCGTCCTCGCCCGGGGACTGCGGCCGGCGGCCCGCACGTTGATCCGGACACCGATCGGCTGACAACCTTCATGACGCGACACCCGGTTCGGCATTGACGGTTCGCCGACACGACGTGCTTCGGGGCGGCGGCGCCGGGTCAGTAGTCGACGCGGTCGGGTTTGGCCACCCATGCGTCGAACGGCGCGGTGCGGTTGGGCAGTTCCAACTGCTCGACCCGTGTAGGCCACATCGACCTCGGCTTCTTCTCGAACAGGTCGTAGAACTTGCGGTCGTCGAATCCGGCCACCGCGGCGTCGTGCCGGTCGGCGCAGTAGACGATCCGGTCGACGCGCGCCCACAGTGCGGAGGACAGGCACATCGGACACGGTTCGCACGAGGTGATCAGGACACAACCGTCGAGCGAGAAGGTGCGCAACTCCCGGCAGGCGGCCCGTATCGCGCTCACCTCGGCATGCGCGGTCGGGTCCAACGTCGCGGTGACCCGGTTGTGCCCGATCGCGATCACCTTGTCGGCCTTGGCGACGAGCGCGCCGAACGGACCGCCCCCGCCGCTCACGCTGGTGGTGGCGAGCCTGATCGCCTCGTCCATCCAGGCGCGTTCGCGCTGTCGAGCGGGCGTTTCCTGGGCATGCGCGGTCACGGTGACTCCATTCGTGGGTGTGAAAAATCGAGGTGCGCGGATGCGCCATGGGGTGCCTGGACGCGCCGACTCGGCGCGGTCGTCACGGCTCGATGCGGCAGATGTGCTCCGGGCCGACCGGGGTGTGCGTCAGGTTCAGCCCCGTCGCGTCGCGGATGGCGTTCACGATCGCCGGGGTGGCGGAAATGGTCGGCGGCTCACCGACACCGCGCACCCCGTACGGCGCGTTCGGGTCGGCCCGCTCGATCACGTCCACCGTCATCGGCGGCATGTCCACGATGGTCGGGATCAGGTAGTCGGTGAACGACGGGTTGCGCACCCGGCCGTCCCGCACCAGGATCTCCTCCATCACGGCGAGCCCGAGGCCCTGTGCGGAGCCGCCGTGGATCTGCCCGACGACGGCGTCCGGGTTGACCGCCCTGCCGACGTCCTGCGCGCAGTCCAGGCGCACGACCTTGACCAGCCCCAGCTCGGTGTCCACGTCCACCACCGCCCGGTGTGCGGAGAAGGCGTGTTGCACGTGCACCCGGGGGCTCTGCCCACTCACCGGGTCCATCGCCCAGGTCGGCCGGTGGTGGAACTCCCGGGTCTGCTCGATCGTGTCGTCGCCGAGCACGTCGGCGAGATCGGCGAGCACGCCGGTGGTCGCGGAGACGACCTTGCCGCCGCTCAACGACAGGTCGGCGGGGTCCTCGCCGAACCGCCGGGCGACACGCGCGAGGAGCACCTCGCGCACCGCCCGACACGCGTCACGGACCGCGCCGCCGGTGATGTAGGTCTGCCGGGACGCCGAACTCGACCCCGCGTCGCCGACGGCGGTGTCGTTGGGGTGGATGTTCACCCGCTCCACGCCGAGTTCGCTGCGCGCGATCTGCTGCTGCACGGTGACCAGGCCCTGGCCGACCTCGGCCGCCGCGGTGTGCACCATCGCGACCGGGGCGCCGCCGACGACCTCAAGGCGTACCCGCGCCGTGGAGTAGTCGTCGGCGCCCTCCGCATAGGAGATGTTCTTGATGATCACGCTGTAGCCGACGCCGCGCACGACACCCTCGCCGTGCGTGGTGTTGGATCCGCCGCCCGGCAACTCCCGTACGTCCACCGGATCGTCGCTGTGCTCCGGCGGCAGGGGCAGGCGTTCCAGGCGTTCCAACAACTCGGCGACCGGGGCCGGGTAGTCCAGTACCTGCCCGGTGGGCATGGTCGAGCCCTCGGCGATCGCGTTGATCCGGCGCAGCCGCGCCGGATCCATGCCCAACGCCTTCGCGAGCTTGTCCATCTGCGACTCGTAGGCGAAGGCGGGCTGTACCGCGCCCAGGCCGCGCATCGCGCCGCACGGGGGGTTGTTGGTGTACAGCCCCCACCCCTCGATCACGACGTTGGGCACCTCGTACGGCCCGACGCCGAGCGAGGTGGCGTTGCCGACCACGACCGGGGTCTTGGAGGCGTACGCGCCGCCGTCGAAGTACATCCGCGCCTTGACGTAGACGAGCCTGCCGTCCCTGGTCGCGCCGTGCTCGTAGTACATCTTCGCCGGGTGCCGGTGAACGTGGCCGAAGAAGGATTCCTCGCGGTTGTAGACCATCTTCACCGGGCGGCCGGTGCGCAGCGCCAGCATGCAGCAGTGGATCTGCATGGACAGGTCCTCGCGGCCCCCGAAGGCGCCGCCGACCCCGGACATGGTGAACCGCACCTTCTCCAACGGGAGTCCGAGCGCCCGCGCGGTCTGCCGCTGGTCCACGTGCAGCCACTGCGTGGCCAGGAACAGGTCGACGCCGCCGTCCCCGTCCGGGACGGCCAGGCCGGATTCGGGCCCGAGGAAGGCCTGGTCCTGCATGCCCACGGTGTACACGTCCGACACCACGACGTCGGCCCGGGCGTTCGGGTCGCCCCGGGTGATCGGCTGGTGGCGCACCACGTTGCCGCCGGGGTGCAGGCTGGGCAACGTGTCGTCGTGCGCGGCTCGTTCGGGGTCGGTGATCGGCTCGAACACCTCGTAGTCGACCACGATCTTCTCCAGCGCGCGCCGCGCCGTCTCCGGGTGGTCGGCCGCCACCAGCGCGAGCGGCTCGCCCTGGTAGCGCACGACGTCCTCGGCGAGCGCCGGCGTGTCGGCGACCTTGAGGCCGTAGACGTTCTCGCCGGGCACGTCCTCGTGGGTCAGCACCGCGTACACGCCCGGATGCGCGAGTGCCGGGCCGATGTCGATCGAGACGATCCGCGCATAGGGGTGCGGGCTGCGCAGCGTGGCGCCCCACAGCATGTCCTCCGCCCACAGATCGGAGGAGTAGGCGAACTCCCCGCGCACCTTGAGCGTGCCGTCCGGCCGCGGCGGGCTGTCGCCGATCCCGCCGGCGATCACGTCGTCGAGGTCCTGCGGGCTGCGCGCGGGTGAGGTCGGCACGACCATCGGGGAGCCTCCACTGTCCGGATACCTGTGTGAGGAGTACACAGCACCTCCGGCGGGCCCGGTCAGCGGTCGAAGACCCGAAATCGCCCGGGGGCCGGGACCGGCTCTCCGTAGACTCCTACAAGAGCGCGTCCATGTCGTCGCCGCATGTCACACCTTTCGCCACCGTGCCATGGCGAACGAGAACACCCCGAACAACATCAGCCCGACCGCGACCACCCCGAGCAGCGGCGGACCCGCCGCCGTGTCGGCGAAGGTGCGCAGCGTGTCGTCGAGGCCCTTGGCCTTGTCCGGGTCGTACTTGGCCGCCGCGACCAGGACGAACACCCCGGCCGCGGTGAACACGGCGCCGCGGCTGACCCCGCCGGCGACGCCGAGCGTGTCGACCACCCGCTCGGTGCGGGTCGACATGCGCCCGAGTTCGAGGTGGTCGCGATACTTGCGCAGCAGCGCCCGTACCGCGATCCAGACCCCGGCGACGACCACCACGAGCCCCGCCGCGGCCACCAGCCAGCGACCGGCGGGCAGATCCAGCGCCTCGGCGGTGGCGCCCTTGGACTGCTTGTCGGAGGCTCCCTCCTCGGAGCCGCCCGAGCCGCCGGAGCCGTCCTTGCGCCCGGCGGCCAACGCGATCACCGAAGCGGCGACGAACGCGTAGAACCCGAACCGGGCCAGCGACGCGAGCCGCTTGGAGGCATCACGCCCGCCGGGCCCCGCCGCGCCGAACACCGCCTCGGACAGCCGCCACAACGCCATGCAGGCCAGGCCGATCCCCAGTGCCCACACCAGGAAGCCGCCGAACGGCTGCCTGGCCAACTCCTTCACCGCACCGCCCCGATCGGCCTGCCGGCCGGAATCGCCGACGGCGATCCGCAGGGCCAGGATGCCGACCAGGAGGTACACCACGCCCCGCGCCACGAATCCCGCGCGCCCTGCGGCGGCCACCGCGGTACCGCCCGCCGCGGAACGTCCCACGGCGGTGTTTCGTAGTCCGGTCGTCGTTGTCCTCATCGCGAAGAGACCCTTCTGTGTCCGTCTCCTCGCGCCTGCCCCGAGGCCGGCTTTCGATGCCGCCCGGCCGGCGACGGGTCGATCGCGCGGCGCCGCGCCGCCGGGGTTCAGAAGGTCAGATGCGCGGCCACCGGGGCGTGATCGGAGCCGGCCGCGCCCTGGCGTTCGACGGGCTGCGCGTTGATCGACGGCAGCGGGCCGTCGGCGCCGGTGAACACCTCCTCGAGGCGTTGCAGCAGTTGGTGGCTGACCAGGAGGTGGTCGATCAGTTCGCCCTGGCCCTCGAAGACACGGGAGACCCGCTGTTCCACGGGGATCTTCAGGCCGAGGTTCCACAACCGCGCCGCGTCCCCCTTGTCCGGATGCTCGAATCCGCCGGTGCCGATCTGCGATCCGGGCGGGCCGTACATGATCTGCGTGGTCGCGGCGAGCGGGGTGTCGTTGAGGTCGCCCATCACGATCACGTCGCGGGTGCGACCGTCGCCGCCGAGCAGTTCGTCCGCCAGGGCACGCATCGTGGTCGCCTCGGCACCGCGCCGCCACAGCGCGTACGCGGCGTAGCGGGCACGTTCGCCCTCGTTCTTCGGGTTGTGCCGATTTCCCGGGTAGGTCAGCAGCTTCGACTTCAGGTGGCACACCGCCGCGTGCAGGGTCCGGCCGGGCACCGGTTCCAGGGTGACCGCGAGCCCGCCGCGACCCATCGCGTTCAGGGGCGCGCCGGTGTCCGCGGTCTGCAGCGGGGTGAACTGGCTGGGGAAGGCGGTGACATCGGCGGTCACCGTGAGCGGGTGGCGGCTGAGGAACCCCACCCGGATCCGCCGACCGTCCGGGTGCGCGGACAGCTCGGTGTGCCACGTCCCGTCCAGGCGGCCGACCAGGTCGTCGAGCGCGTCCGGGTTGCCGACCTCCTGCACCCCGAGCAGGTCCGGGTTCAGCCGATCGATCGTGGCCGCGAGCGCATCCAGCTTCGCGTCGAACTCGGCTTGTGTCTTCGGGCCGTCCTGTTCCCCCGGCAGGAACAGGTTCTCCAGGTTCCACGTCGCCAACGTCACCCGCATGGGGCACCTCCTGCTGTCCGGCATGCCGCGCGTACGCCCGGCCGCACCCAGTCTCCGCGCGATACGCCTCCGCGTCCCGTCGAATCCCCGGACACACCTCGCCGTTTCACCCGGACGCCACGGCCGACACCGCCCCGGGCGCGTCGGCCTCCCCGCCGCCCGGGAATCCGACCGACTACCCCGCCGGCGTGCCGCGCCGCGCCGAATCGCGCAGCCGCTCGGCGAACGCCAGTACCGAATCCCGGAGTTCGTCCGGTCGCTCGACGACGAACGGCCGGTCCAGGGACGCCAGCAGGGCCGGCACCCAGTCGAGTCGTTCCGCACGAAGCTCCACCCGGCACCAGGGGGCGGCGTCCGGATCGGCCCCGCCCGGAGGGGACGCCTCCGCGACGATCGCGAGCGCCGCGGGGAGCCGGGCCCGGATCCGCTCGGCCGTTTCCCGCACCAGCACGCTCACCTCGTGGCGGTAGGGGGCGCGGGCGAACCCGGTCAGCACACGCTGCGCCGGGTCGACGTCGGCGGGCGGCTCGAACGTGCCGGGCAGGGCCCGGGCGTCGGCGATGCGATCCAGGCGGAGGGTACGGTCCTCGCCGGCTCCGACGTCCAGGCCGGTCACGTACCACCGGCCCGAGTGGGCCACGAGCCCGTACGGGTGCAGCGTGCGCTCGCCGCGCCAGCCGTCGGCGGCGGTGTATCGGAGCGAGATCGGCCGGTGATGGCGCACCGCGTCGGCGATCGTGAGCAACACCGCCGTCTCCGGAGCGGTCGGCTCGCCCGGCTCGGCGGTGAAGGCGAGCGAGTCGAGCACGGCGTCGAGTCGCCCGGCGAGCGCTCGCGGCAACACGCGCCGGATCTTGGCCGCCGCCGTATCCCCCGCCGTCCCCGCCGCCGTGGTCAGGGCCGCCCGCCGACCCGCGATCAGGCCGAGCAGCACGGCCAGCGCCTCGTCATCGGTCAGCATCAGCGGGGGCATGCGGTAGCCCGCCGACAACCGGTAGCCGCCATAGCGCCCGCGCACCGACTCGACGGGGATGTCCAGGTCGACGAGATGTCGGACGTACCGCCGCACGGTGCGCTCGTCGACCTCCAGACGATCGGCGAGTTCGGCGACGGTACGGGTGCCGCCGGCCTGGAGCAGTTCGAGGAGGGCGAGCACGCGGGTGGTGGGTCGGGCCATGACGGTAAGTCTCTCGCGAATACCGGGCGGATTCCGTCCGGTATCACCTCTAGCGTGTCACCGAAGGCACCGACCGACACCCGGCGGCGCATCGACCTCTCAGGAGAAACCCGTGAACCTCGTCTCGATCCGCATCATCACCGACGACGTCGACCGCCTCGTCGACTTCTACGAGCGGGTCACCGGCGTGCCGGCCACCCGGTTCACCGAGGACTTCGCCGAACTCGCCATCGGCTCGACCACCCTCGCGATCGGCGGCACCCGCACCGTCCCCCTGTTCGCCCCCGGCTCCGCCCACGCGGGCGACAACCGCAGCGTCATCATCGAATTCCTCGTCGACGACGTGGACGCCGTCCACCGGAACCTGACCGGCGACGTGAGCGACTTCGTCAACGAGCCGACCACGATGCCGTGGGGCAACCGCGCGCTTTTGTTCCGCGACCCCGACGGCAACCTCGTCAACTTCTTCACCCCCGTAACCCCGGCCGCCATCGCGAAATTCGCCCGCTGACGTGGCACGTCGACGCTCGGCCGGCCCTGGTTGACCTTCCCCCTGGGGCAGGCCACACCATCGGTGGGGCCGGGCAACGGGCCCGGGACGAGGAGAAGAGCCGGTATGGAGTTGTGGACCATCGGCGCGTTCGCCAAGGCCTCCCGGCTGTCGCCCAAGGCGCTGCGCCTCTACGACGAACTCGGCCTGCTGACACCGGCGCGTGTCGACCCGGCCACGGGATACCGCCTGTATGCGCCGGAACAGTTGGACCGGGCCCGGCTGGTCGCCTGGCTGCGCCGGTTGGGCATGCCGCTGACCGGGATCCGGCACGTATGCGAACTGGAGGCCGGCCCCGCGGCCCGGGAGGTCCGGGCGTTCTGGGCCGGGGTCGAGGCCGACGTCGTGGCGCGCCGGGATCTGGCCGGCTTCCTCGTCGAGCACCTGTCCCGGAGGGATTCAGCCATGACCACACCCACCCGCCCCCTGGGCGTTCGTTACGCCGCCCTGTCCGACACCGGCCTGGTCCGCCCCACCAACCAGGACACCGCGTACGCGGGGCCCCACCTCCTGGCCGTGGCCGACGGCTACGGCACGGCGGGCGCCGAAGCCGGCGCGGCCGCCGTCGACGCCCTCAAGCACCTCGAAACCGCCGGCATCCCGGCGGACGGCCTGCTCAACGTGCTCGAGGACGCCGTCGAACAGGCGAAGCAGGCCGTACACGGCGTCACCGGCGCCGACTCCGCCGAAGCCGGCGGTACGACCCTGACCGCGATGCTCTGGACCGGCGCGCACCTGGCCCTGGTCCACATCGGCGACTCCCGCGCCTACCTCCGGCGCGACGGGGAGCTGTTCCAGGTCACGCAGGACCACACCATCGTGCAGTCGATGGTCGACGAGGGTCGCATCACCCCGGAGGAGGGCGCCTCCCACCCCCAGCGATCACTGCTGCTCAAGGCCCTGGGCCATGACACCGACGCCACCCCCGACCTGCGGTTGCGGGACGCCCGCCGGGGCGATCGATACCTGCTCTGCTCCGACGGCCTGTCGACGATCGTGCCGCCCGAACAGATCCACCGCGTGCTCGCCGAGACCCCCGACCCCGGCCGCGCCGTTCGCGAACTCGTCGCCCTCGCCGACGACTCCGGCAGTCCCGACAACGTCAGCTGCGTGGTCGCCGACATCGTCGAACCGTGCGAACAGACGTAGCCGGCGGCCACGATCGGGGCGGCGGGGCTCACTCGACCAGGGCCGGGGCGAAGTAGTCGCGCAGCCGGGCGATCCTGCCGTCCCGGACGCGGAAGATCTGGACGAGGCACACCGCCGTGTCCGCCTCGCCGTCCTCGCCGTCGAAGACCGAGTCGATCTCGGCGATGAAGACGTCGGGGTCGGAGGTGACGTGCAGGACGTAGCCGGATTTCTCGAAGTTGGGCGCAGGGCGGTCGGTCTTCGCCTGCTGCTCGTAGTGGGCCGCCATCGCGCTGCGGATCTGCGCCCGGCCCACCAGTCGCCGGGGGAAGGCGGCGTCGGCGGGGACGAGCGGGGCCTCGAAGACGCCATCCTCGGTGAAACACTCGGCGAGGGCGTCGGCGTTGCGGGTCACGGTTCCCGAGTGGATGTACCTACCGAAGATCTCCTGCGGCGTTGCGGACACCACAACCTCCTCGAACGTGGACGTGGACGTGGACGCGGACGGCGATGCGAACGCGGACGGGGATATCGACCACCTCATCACAACGCGGCCCGCCGAGACCCGATTTTGCCGATCGATCACCTCCGCGGCGCCGCTGTCGCGGGGGGCGATTCGGCTGGATTGCCGCCTTGTTCGGCGGCCGGGGGCGGCCGATACTGACGTGAGGTCGCCGGTCCTGTCGCGGGGCGGGCGGGCGTGTGCGTCCGCCGTGGCCGACAGCCGCCTGCCGGAGGGGGAGACCGCTCGATGGGTAGCGGAGATCTGCGTCGGTTCCACCGGGATCCGTTGGGATTTCTCGACGGCCTGTCCCGTGCTCGTGCCACGGATGTCTTCGCACTGCCCTGGGGCGGTTGGTGCGTGGGCGACTCGGACCTGGCCCTGGTGGTGCTGCGCGATCCGGAATTCAACGGAGGGCTGTCCACCTTCTATGGCGACCTGTTGCCCTCGCGATCGGCCCAGGTCGCGCTCGGTCACACGATACGCAACACCATCCGACCGCGATTACCCGAGTATCGCGCGAACTTGGCCGCGGCAGTGGCCGAACTCCCCACGGCCGCACGGTGGCCCGAAGCCGGCCCCGCGCTGGTGTATCGATGTCTGGCGGACCTGCTGCTGCATCCGACGTCGCCACCCGAACTGCGGCTCCTGCTGGCGCGATCCGTCGGCGCCGGTCTGCTGATCCGCTCACCCACGATCCGCGGCCGTATGCGCGCCGAGCTGCTGCGCCCCAGGCTGTTCGCGGCGCTGACCCGGGACATCGCGCAACGTCGGGCACGCGGCGTCGGTCCGGGCGAGCCGCGCGATCTGCTCGACGCCGTCATCGGCGGTTGTCCCGAGGAGACGCGGGACGCGGTCGTGGCCGAGCTGTACCTGCTGCTGTACCGGTCGATCGTGGGCAACGTCGGCTACGCCGTGGCCTGGAGCGTGCTGCTGGCCGGTCTGCACGGCGTGCCGGGTGAGCCGTGGCCGTGGCCCGCCGAGTGGATCGTGCGCGAGGCCGCGCGGCATCGTCCGTTCGTCTGGATGGTGGGCCGCCCGACGCCGCGTGCGGTCGAGTTCGGTGGTGTGGCGCTGCCGCTCGGCGCGATCCTGTCGGTCAGCCCCTACCTGCTGCATCACGACGAAATGCGCTGGAGTCGGCCCGATCTCTTCCGGCCCGAACGCTGGGCCCGACCGCAGGCGTGTGGCCCGTATCTGCCGTTCAGCACGGGCCCGTTCGTGTGCGGCGGCGCAGTCATCGCCCAGACCATGGCCACCGACGCGGTGGCGGCGCTGGCCGACGGTGCCCGCCTGAGCGTCGTCGGCGGTACGGCGCGGCCGGCCGTGACCAACGCCGCCGCGCCGCGCCCGTTCACCCTGAGCCGCACCACCAAGTCCTTGACCCGATTGCCCGCTTCGAAGAGGAGGTGACCACCATGATGGCCGTCATCCGGCGCATTCTCACCAACACGCCGCCGCTGATCTGGAACCCGAAGGACCCGTGGTGATCCACGCGCGACCCGAACGGCCCGCACGGCGGACGTACCCACGCCGTGCGGGCCGTTCATCCGGCCGGAGCCCGGTCGGGCCCCGGCCGGGCGACGTGTCCCCGTCCGCCCCCGTGATCTCGCGGACGGGAACGACGCAGCCTCAGGTGGTGTATCCGCCGTCCACCGCGAGGGCGGTGCCGGTGATGTACCGACCGCCCGGGCCCGCCAGATAGGCCACGGCGGCGGCAATGTCCTCGGCCTTGCCGTAGCTGCCGAGGGCGGTGAGGGATCGTTGGAAGTCGGCGCTGTCGCCGTCGGCCGGGTTCATGTCGGTGTCGATCGGGCCCGGGTCCACGAGCGTGGCCGTGATCCCGCGCGGACCCAACTCCCGGGCCAGGCCCTTGGTCAGCCCGATCAGCGCCGACTTCGCCGTCGCCTGGAGCACGAAGTTCGCCCCGGGGACGCGCCCGTTGAAGCACGACCCGATGCCGATGATCCGCCCGCCCTCGCCCATGTGCCGGGCCGCGGCCCGTGCCGCGGTGAACACGGACCGGATGTCCACCGCGAGCACCCGGTCCAGTTCCGTGTCGGAGACCTCGGTGAGCGGGCCGTAGGTGAGGAAGCCCGCGTTGTTCACCAGGATGTCGATGCGGCCCAGTTCCGCGACCGTGCGCTCGACTGCCTCGGCCGCGGCGTCGGGCTCGGTCAGGTCGGCCCGTACGGCCACGGCCCGCCCGCCGGCCGCCTCGATCTCCTCGACCACCGCGCGCGCCCGGTCGGCCGCCTCGACGTAGGTCACCGCGACCGCCGCCCCCTCGCCCGCCAACCGCTTCGCGATCGCCGCGCCGATGCCTCGGCTGCCGCCGGTCACCAGTGCCACCCTGCCGGTCAGGTCGCCCATCGTCGTCTCCTCCTGCGTGGACGCTGTGTTCGTCGTGCCGGCAGAGTAGGAGTTGACACCAGTGTCAGGTTCAAGCGGTCGTTCACGGCGAGGTGCGGACATGCGGATCGGCGAACTGGCCCGGCGCAGCGGGGTGAGCGAGCGCTCCCTGCGCTATTACGAGGCCCAGGGCCTGCTGCGCGCCGAACGCACCCCCGGCGGCCAACGCGACTACGGCGAGTGGGCGGTCGACCGGGTGATCCGCATCCAGACCCTGTACGCAGCCGGCCTGCACAGCAGGAAGATCGCCGAACTGCTGCCCTGCATCCGGGACACCGACGGTCGAGCGAACGAGAGCGCCACGCCGGTACTGCTGGTCAACCTCACCGCGGAGCGCGAGCGGATCGACACGATGATCACCGACCTGCTGCGCTCGCGCGACGTCCTCGACGAGGTGATCGACACGGCCTCGGAGGGCGTACCCGCCGATCCGGCCGGTCGCGATCTCGGCCTCGGCGCCGGGCTCGGCCGCCGGGGCTGACCCGGCCGGCGCCGTCCGGGTCACCCCGCCGTCGGGTCGGCCAGGAAACCGGTCACGGTGGCGGCGTACAGCTCCGGGTGGGTCGTGTGGGGGACGTGTCCGGCGCCCTCCAGTGGGCGGATCCGTGCGTGTGCGATCGTTTCGGCGAGGCCGCCGACGATCTTCGCGTACCACGGCGGGCTGGTCGTGCCGTAGCTCAGCAGCACGGGGACGGTGAGCGCGGACAGGCCGGTGACGTCGATCTCGTCCCAGTGCGGATCGTTCAGCTCGTCGAGGAACGTGCCCGCGTTGCCGACGAAGGTCTCGCGTACCCGGTCGGGCAGCCGCTGCCACATCCCCGGCCCGAGCGCGACCTCCTCGACGAACAGGTGCGCCCCGCCCCGGTCGTCGCCCGCGCTCAGCCGCTCGACCACCGCGTCGATCCGATCCTGGGCCACGCGCATCAGCGGCCGCAGTTGCGGGTCGTTCGCCACGGTCGCGAACAGCGGCGGCTCGTGCGCGACCAGGCTGCGGAACAACTCGGGTCGGCGCGCGCCCAGTCCGAGGGCCGTGGAGGCGCCGAAGGAGTTGCCGACGACGTGCGCCGGTCCCAGGTCGAGCCGTTCGAGCAGCGCCGCGAGGTCGTCCTCGTCCTGGGAGCGGCTGCCCGGTCCGGTCCCGCCGCTGCTGCGGCTGTGGCCCCGGCGGTCGTACACGAGCACACGGTGGGAGGCGGCGAGCGCCGGCAGGACCGGCCCCCAGCCGGTGTGGTCGGTCCAGGAGCCGTGGACCAGGACGAGCGGGTCGCCCTCGCCCGTGACCTCGTAGTACAGATCCGCGCCGTTCAACCGTACGTGTGGCATGCCGCCTTCTCCTTGCTCGGGCCATGGGGAGGATCCGCCGTTCGGCCTCTCGGCAAACCGCGAACGCGCATCCGGTCTTACCAGACGCCGGGCATCCCCCGCACGGAGCAACACTGTCATCGGCGCCGCCCCGGGGTGGGATTCGCGAATTGGGCGCAGCGGGTGAATTCCGCGCGGGACCCTTACGCCGTGCCCGGTCGGGGCGGCACAATCATGCGACTCGAGACGAGGGGGCGAATCCTGTCCGTGAGCGACGTTTTTCCCGAACGGGTCCTGCCCGCGGGCCCGATCACCCTGCGACCGTTCACCGCCGGCGATGTCGAGGACACCCGAATCGCCTGTGCGGACGAGGTGATCCAACGCTGGATACCGCTGCCGCGCCCGTACTCGCCGCAGGCGGCCGTCGACTGGTGTACGAAGACGGCGCACACCCGGCGCGAGTCGGGCGACGGCATCCACTTCGTCATCGCCGACCCGGCCGACGACCGACTGCTCGGCGCGATCGGGCTGCGCCGCACCGACTGGGACGACCGGGTCAGCGAGGTGCGCCATTGGGTCGCCCCGTGGGCTCGCGGACGCGGGATCGCCGCCCGGGCCACCCGCGCGCTCGGGCACTGGCTGCTGATCGAGCAGGGCTTCGAACGCCTCGAACTGCGGGCCGCCGTCGAGAACATCCCCGCACGCAAAGCGGCCGTCCGGGCGGGCCTGCACCGGGAGGGCATCCTGCGCAATGCCGGCCGCCTGCACGGCGGCCGGGTCGACGTCGTGCTGTACGCACTGACCCGCTCCGACCCGTAGGGCCGCGCCGTTCTCGACCCGGGGCCGGCTCAGCCCAGTTCGGCCAGGTCCTGTCCGGTCAGCCGCAGCGCGCCGGCGGCGATGTTCTCCTCCAGGTGGGCAAGCGAGCCGGTCCCGGGGATGAGCAGGATGTTGGGCGAACGGGCCAACAGCCAGGCGAGCGCCACCTGCGACACGCTCGCCCCGTGGCGCGTGGCCACCGCGTCCAGGCGGGCCGCCGCCAATGGTTGGAAGCCGCCGACGGGGAAGTACGGGACGTAGGCGATGCCGGCCGCCGCGCAGGCGTCGATCAGTGCGTCGTCCTCGCGCCGGGACAGGTTGTACAGGTTCTGGACGCACACGATCGGCGCGATCGTCCGGGCCTGGGCGAACTCGGCGGCGGTGACGTTGGAGACGCCCAGGTGCCGGATCAGGCCCTCCTCGCGCAGCGCGAGCAGGGTTTCCAGGGGCCCGGCCAGGGGGGTCAGGCTCCGGTCGAGGTCGCCCATCCGCAGGTTCACCACATCCAGGCGGTCCAGGCCGAGCGAGCGCAGGTTCGCCTCGACGCCGCGGCGCAGGTTGTCGGGCGTGAGTCCGGTCTTGTCCGCCGCCGGCCGGGCGACGTCCGCGCCTTCGACCAGTGCGCCCACCTTGGTCACGATCACCAGGTCGTCGGGGTAGGGGTGCAGCGCCTCCCGGATCAGCTCGTTGGCCGCGATCCCGTCGCGCGCGTAGTAGTTCGAGGTGTCGATGTGGTTCACGCCCAGCTCCACGGCCCGCCGCAAAATGGCCAACGCCGTGTCCCTGGCGGGTGGTTCGCCCTGCGGCCACCCGGTCAACCGCATCGCCCCGTAGCCGATCCTGGCGACGCTCGTATCGCCGCCCCATGTCCATCGCTCTGTGATCACGGGCGACACCCTAACGACCCCGAAACCACTTGCCGATGTTTGCCGCACGGCTCCCATCGGCCCCATTCCTCCCCCCGTCCCCGGAACCAATCCTCTCGAAGCATCACCAAATCCCCCCGACGACCTCGTCCCGGCGACACCGGCGGTGCTTGTGTCGGACATCGGCCGTGTAGTGCGATGGCTCCCATGGTCTTTCCCATGACGAAGAGACGAGTCACCCCACTGGTCACCGCCCTGGTCGCCGGCTGCCTGTTCGCCGGCGCGCCGGGTGCCCACGCGAACGCCGCCGCCGGCCCGGACGACACACCGCCGGCCGCGGGCGCGCCGCCGAGGTTGGGCGTGGATCTCGACACCGTGACCATCCCGGAATTACAAACCCGCATGGCGCGCGGATCGTTGACCTCGACCGCGCTCACCGGCGCCTACCTGTGGCGGATCAAGACCGTCGATCCCACGATCAAGGCGGTGTTGCGCACCGACCCGACCGCGCTGCGCCAGGCCGCCGCCAGTGACGCCCGGCATCGGCGCGGGCAGAGCCGGGGTCCGCTCGACGGTATCCCCGTCCTGCTCAAGGACAACGTGAACACCCGCGACCTGCCGACCACCGCCGGCTCGACGGCACTGGCCGGCAGTCCGCCCGACACCGACGCGGTACTGGTGAGCCGGCTGCGCGCGGCGGGGGCGGTGATCCTGGGCAAGACCAACCTGTCCGAATGGGCCAACTTCCGTGGCGCCAGGCCCACTTCGGGCTGGTCGGCGGTGGGCGGCCAGACCCGCAACCCGTTCGTCCTGGACCGCAACCCCTGCGGCTCGTCGGCCGGTTCCGGCGCCGCGCTCGCCGCGTCGTTGTCGCAGGTGGCGATCGGCACCGAGACCGACGGCTCGATCGTATGCCCCTCCGGGGCGAACGGCGTGGTCGGCGTCAAACCCAGCCTCGGCGTGGTCAGCCAGTCCGGCGTGGTACCGATCTCCGCCGAGCAGGACACCGCCGGACCCATGGCCCGCAACGTCACCGACGCCGCGCTGACCCTGGCGGTGCTCGCCGAGGGCCGGGCGCCGCACCCGGCCGACCCGCTCGACCTCGCCGCCGCCTCCACCCGCCCCGACGGGCTGCGCGGCAAGCGCATCGGGCTGTGGCGCCTGCCCACGCTCGGCCCGGACGTGGACGCCCTGATGACCCGCACCGCGGCGCGCCTGCGCGCAGCGGGCGCCGAGGTGGTCGAGGTGAAACTCCCCTACCAGGAGCGCATCGCCGAACTGGAATTCCCGGCCCTGCTCAGCGAGTTCCACCGCGACATCGACGCCTACCTGGCCACCCGCGAGGGCCCGCGCGACCTCGCCGAGCTGATCGAGTTCAACCGCACCCACCCGGCCGAGCAGACCTGCTTCGCCGGGCAGGAGCTGTTCGAACAGGCCCTGGTCGCGCCGCCCACCACCGACCCGCGATACCGCGCGATGCGCACCGAGTTGACGGACCTGGCCCGCCGCTCGATCGACGAGACGCTGGCCGCCGAACGGCTCGACGCCATCGCCTCACCGACCAACCCGCCCGCCTGGACCACCGATTGTGCGCGCGGCGACAACGACGTGATCCCGTCCTCGACTCCGGCTGCCGTATCCGGATATCCGTCGATGTCGGTACCGGCCGGCTCCGTCGGCGAACTCCCGATCGGCCTGCTCCTGATGACCGGCAACCTGCGCGACGGCGAACTCCTGTCCCTGGGCGCCTCGATCGAACACCACCTCCACGCCTGGCGCGCCCCGCGCTACCTGCCCACCATCGGCTCCTGACCCCGTCCGACGGGCCCACCCGAACCACCGTTGCCGGCCGGGCCCGTCGGCTCGCTCCACCCGAACTCCCGCCGCCGCAAGGCGGCGTCGCGCCGATCGGCGGCACCCGAGCAGTCGGGCGCCCCGCGGTCCCGGACACCCCCGGAGGGGCCGGGTCCGCATGGGGCGCCCGGCTGCGCCGTTCGTGCGCCCGTGCGCTCTTGACCGGGGTCCGGGCCGGGCCGATCATGGCCGCCCTGCTTCCGATCACCGTCGGCGGCGGTCGCACCGCATGCGGGCGCCGGCCTCGCGACGAAAGGGGCCATCGTGCACGTCTCCTCCGGGATCGATCTCTTCGACGACGCCGTCCTCGCCGACCCCTACCCGACCTACGCCCGGCTGCGCGAACTCGGCGCCGCCGTACGGCTCGACGCGCACGCCGTCTGGGCCCTGCCGCGCCACGCGGCCGTCGCCGACGCGCTGCGCGATCCGATCGGCTACTCCAGCGAACGGGCCCTGGCCCTGACCGAGCAGGTCAACGAACGCGTCCTGACCGACACGGTGGTGGGCACCGACGGCGCCGCCCACGCGCGCCTGCGCCGGGTCCTCTCGCGCCAACTCGCCCCCAGGGCGCTGAAATCCCTCACCGCCGGCCTGTACGCGCACGCCCGCGCGCTGGTCGACGCGCTCCCGCGCGGCGAGGTCTTCGACGGCGTGGCCGACCTGGCCGCGCCGTTCGTCTCCGGCACGGTCATGCGCCTGATGGGCTTACCCGACCGGGACCGCGCCCGGCTGCTCGACCTCGCCGACGCGACGTTCGACACCTTCGGCCCCGACACCGCGCGCACCCGGGCCGCGTTCCCGCGCGCAGAGGAGATGTTCACCTACCTCGACCGCTTCGCCGCACGGGGGCGGGTCGCGCCGGACAGTTGGCTCGGCGCGATCCATGCCGCGGCCGACCGGGGCGACATCGACGAATCCCAGGCCGTCCCGCTGATGCTCTCCTACACCGTCGCCGGCATGGACACCACCATCCACGCCGTCAGCACCGCCCTGCACCTGTTGGCCGAACACCCCGCGCAGTGGCGCCTGGTCCGCGAGCGCGCCGTCCCGGGCGACGCGGTCTTCGCCGAGGCACTGCGGATGCAGGCCCCGATCCAGTGGTTCGGCCGCCGCGCCACCCGCGACATCCGGATCGGCGACACCGTCGTCCCGGCCGGCGACCAACTCCTCCTGCTCTACGGCTCGGCGGGCCGCGACCGCGCCAAATGGGGCCCGAGCGCCGACACGTTCGACGTCACCCGCCCCGACAGCCGCGACCACCTCGCGCTGGGCCTCGGCGTGCACCAGTGCGCCGGCAACCACCTCGCCGTCCTCGAACTCGACGCCGTGCTCACCGCCCTGGGCCGCCGCTTCCACACCCTCGCCGGCGCGCCCGACCGGGCGCCCACACGGCGGGTCCACAACATCCTGCGCGGCCTGCACACCCTCCCGCTCGTCGCCGCGTAGCCCGTCCCACCGCACGGCCCGTCTCGCCCACCGCGGATCCCGACCGGTACAGCCGATCCGATCGGGATCCGCGGGCGGGTCCGGGCTACGGCGCGGAAATCGCGGAGAGTTCGTCGGTCAGGTCGTCGAGCCCGAGCGACCCCTGCGACAGCGCGCTCATGTGCCACGCCTTCAGGTCGAACGCCGCGCCCTGCGCCCGTCGGGCGTTCTCCCGGCCCAGCAACCACGCGCGTTCGCCGAGCTTGTAGCCGATCGCCTGGCCGGGCATGGTCAGGTAGCGGGTCAACTCGCTGTCCACGAAGGCGTCGGGGAGGCTGCTGTTCGCGCCGAAGAACTCCTGCGCCAGGTCCGGGGTCCAGCGCTCGCCGGGATGGAACGGCGCGTCGGCCGGGATCTCCAGTTCCAGGTGCATGCCGATGTCGACGATCACTCGCGCGGCGCGCATCATCTGCGCGTCGAGGTAGCCCAGGCGGCGCTCGGCGTCGGTGAGGAAGCCCAGTTCGTCCATGAGGCGTTCCGCGTACAGCGCCCAGCCCTCGGCGTTGGCGCTGACCACCCCGACGGTGGCCTGGTAGCGGGACAGGTCGCCGGCGATGTGCGCCCACTGGGCGAGCTGGAGGTGGTGGCCGGGGACACCCTCGTGGTACCAGGTCGACACGAGGTTGTAGACCGGGAACCGGTCGCGGCCCATCGTCGGCAGCCAGGTCCGGCCGGGGCGGCTGAAGTCCTCGGACGGCTGCGTGTAGTAAGGCGCGGCGGCGCTTCCCGGCGGTGCGATGCACGACTCGACGCGGCGCACCCGCTCGGCGAGGTCGAAGTGGGTGCCGTCGAGGTGCTCGATCGCCTCGTCCATCAGGGCCTGCAGCCAGGCCCGCACCTCGTCGACGCCCTCGATGTGCGTACCGTGCTCGTCCAGGTGCGCGAGCGCCACCCACGGCGTCGCGGCGCCGGGCAGGACCTTCTCCGCCTCGTGGCGCATCTCGCCCAGGAGGCGGTGGTACTCCGACCAGCCGTAGGCGTAGGCCTCGTCCAGGTCGAGGTCGGCGCCGTTGAAGTACCGCGACCACACGGCGTACCGCTCGCGCCCGACCACCTCGGGGGCGTCGGCGACGGCGGGGGCGTATACGTCGCGCATCCAATCACGCAGCTCCACCACGGCGGCGGTCGCCGCGCGTGCGGCCTCGTCGAGTTCGGCGCGCAGGGTCTGCGGGCCGGCGGCGGCGAAGTCCTCGAACCAGCCGCGCCCGTTGCCGTCGGTGTCGGCCCACTCGCCGAGCTGGGCGACACACGCCCCGGTCGGGCGGGGCGCCGCGTACAACTTGCGCTCCAGGCCCAGCTCCAGCGACTTGCGGTAGCCCGAAAGCGCGTGCGAGACCGCACGCAGCCGCTCGGCGATCGCGGCCCAGTCCGCGTCCGTCTCCGCGGGCGTGACGGTGAACACCTCACGCACGAAGTGCATCGGCGTGCCCATGTTCCCGACGGTCCGCAACCCCTCCCCGCTCTCGTGCACGGCCAACTCGGCCGTCAACCGCTCACGCAACAATCGGGCACACCGCCGCTCGACCGCGGCCTCCGCCCCATCCCGCTGCTCGGCCTCGGCGAGCGCGGCAAGCGTGCCCCGAGCCAACGCGGCCCGCGCCTCCTGCCCCTCGGGAGACAGATCGGGCAACCGCCCGGAACACTCCGCAACCCCGAGAAACGTCCCCATCACCGGATCGAGCACAACAAGTTCGTCGACATAGGAATCGGCAAGCTGACGCGGAAGCGGAACACTGTTGACTGACATGCCCCCATCCTCATACGCCGACAACCCCCACGTCACCCGGGTTCCCCCACCACCCACCCCAACCCCCACCCGAACCCCCCACGAAAGCCCGAACATGCGCCCCACCACCCACGACCCCGACTACGTCGCCATCGTCGCCCGCCGCATTCTCGACAACGTCCGAGAGACGCCCGAACTGGCCGCACTTGCCGCGCCGTTGAGGTTCGAGACCACACCGCGTGGCATCGTGATGCGGCCCCCTCCGGACGTGACGCACGGGGACATCCTGGACAACCTGCGCTCCTTCCTCGCCTCCCTGCCGCGCGACGGCGCCGCCGAGCGGGCGTTGCGGGAGAACACCTCGGTGGAGTTCGGCGCGTCCGAGCGCACCCCCGACCTGGTCGTATTCGACCCGTCCTGCCGCGTCCTGGTCCGAGCCGGCAAGGCCATGTCCCCCGCCGGGATCCTGGTGCTGGTGGAGGTGACATCGAATTCCACCCGACGCGAGGACCTCGACCGTGACGATCCGGCGGCCAAACCACGCCAGTACGCCGCGAGCGGCATCCCGCTGTATCTGGTCGTCGACCGCCGCAGGGCCGAGGTACTGCTCTTCCGCGACGCGATCCACGGCACCTACCCGGCCCCGACCGTCTTCCACGTCGGTGAACCCGTCTGGCTCCCCAAGCCCTTCTCCGCCGCCTGGCCCACCGAGTTCATGAAGGACCTCCTCCAACCCCGCCCGCCCGCGCCGCCCGCCAGGGGTGCTTCGGCGTTCGCTCGCGCGCAGGTGAACCACCGTGCCGCCTGGCACGGTTCGAGGAGGATGGGGCGCCGCCCGGATGCGGCGGCGCGTCGCGTGGTCGTGGGGGGGGGGGGGGGGGGGCCGGGGCCCCCCCCCCCCCCCCCCCCCCGGGGGGGGGGGCGGGGGGGGGGGGGGGGCGCCCCCCCCCCCCCGGGGCGCGGGGGGGGGGGCGGGGGGGCGGCGCCGGGGGGGGGGGGGGGGGGGGGGGGGGGGGGGGGGCGGGGGGGGGGGGGGGGGGGGGGGGGGGTGGGGGGGGGGGGGGGCGGGGGCGGGCCCCCCACCTCCGCCGGCCTCAGCGGTTCAGGCGCAGTGACATCGGGTCGATCCCGCCACCGTCGATGGCGAACGTGGTGCCGCGCGTGGCGAAGTACGGGGTCTGCATGTCCGCGAAGGTCATCACGTCGACCCGCTTGACCAACTCGGCCTCGGCCGCGGTCCATTCGTCGCAGCCCGCGATGTCCGGCTTGTTCATGGCCAGGCCCACCAGGCGCTGATACTCGGGGTTGTCCACGGCGCCGAAGTTGAGCCCGTCGGGCCCCTTGGGACCGCTGAAGAAGGGCACGAGCTGGTCGTGTTGGGTCAGCGTGATCGGTACCCAGGCGATGTCCCACTGCCCGGAGGCCAGCACCTCTCCCGTGGTCCCGGCCGTGAGCGGCCGGCGGCTGACCTTGACGCCGAACGAGCGCCACTGCTCGACCGCCAGCTCCACCGCGGACAACAGTTCCGAGCCGGCCGTCCCCGAGTAGGGCAGCACGATGGACAGTTGCCTGCCATCCTTGGTCCAGTGCCCGCCCGACTTGGTCCACCCGGCCCCACGCAGCGCGGCCGCCGCGCGCGCCGGGTCGTGCGGCGGGATGTTGGCGCTCACGGCGTCCGCCGGACAGGTCGGCAGCATGGTGACCGCGACCCGGTTCGGCGCCGAGCCCTTGCCGCCGGTGGCCACCGCCCCCAGCTGCTTGAGATCGAGCGCGGCGGTCAGCGCCCAGCGCACCGCGGGATCGGCGGTGACGTGATCGGGCGCCTCGTTGTACAGGAACATCCCGTAAGGGTTGCGCTCGACGCGGTACTTCAGCCCCGCCGCGGTCAGCCGGACCCGGTCGGCGCCGGTCACGGAGGCGATGTCGAGTTGTTTACCCAACAGCAGGTTGGCCCTGGTCGAGGGGTTGGTGACTACCTTGAACACCAGCCGCTCGGGCAGTTCGGTGGAGTTCGCGCCGCCCGGTCCCCAGACGTAGTCGGGGCGCTTGGTGTAGGTGAAGTGGTCACCCGTCGCGGCCTCGACGAGCCGGTAGGGCCCGGTGCCGTCGGTGGCGTGGTCGAGCGAGCCGGGCGCCGCGAGTGCCGAGGGGCACACCAGCGGCAGTTGGGAGGCGCCGCGCAGTAGGAACGGGGTGGGTTCGGGCGTGCGCAGGACGAGCGTGTTGGTGGCGTCGTCCGCGGTGGCGACCGTTCCCGGCGCCACGGCCAGGCCGTACAGCGGCGAGGTGTTCTTCGGGTCGGCGATGTAGTTGTACTGCGCCGCGACGGCGGACGCGGTCAACATCCGGCCGTCGCCGCACCGCACGTCGCGCCGCAGGGTGAACGTGGCCGACAGGGGATCGGACTCCCACTTCTCGGCGACGCCGGAGACGATCCGCCCGTCCACCGTGGTGTTGACCAGCGCGTCGTAGGAGAACCGCGTCATCAGCGAGGTGATCCTGGAAAGCGAGGTGAGCGGAGACAGGTTGGCGGGGTCCTCGGAGATACCGATCGTGATCGTGTCGCTCCCGCCCGCGCTCGACGCGCCGGTGCCGCCGCACCCGGTGGCGAGCATCCCCACGGCCACCGCACCGGCCGCCGCCCGCGCGACGCCTCTCATCGTGCACCACCGGCGAGAACGGCGGAGCGCGTACGCCCTTCGCCCCCCGATGCGGCGGCGATCGACGTACGAATGTTCGGACCCACCGTCCGAACACTGGACCCGACCGCATCGGATCGTCCCATGCTGGATACCTCCTCGGAGAACGGCGCGACTGCCGCAGTGGACGCTCAGGGTAGGCAGCCCCCGAACACCTCGAATCGTCGCCGCGGACGAAGAGCAATCACCGAATCCGTCCGAATCGCCAACCCCAGACGCCGCAACGCCGGGCAGTCTTCACGCCATCCGCCGCGCACCTCGGCACCGAGAGCCCACCCAGCCTAACAAGGCATCTCATTTGCCTATATGCATTAGGCATGCGCATAATCCATTCAGGTGAACCCGAGAGTGGATGAGGAGAGCCGGGCATGGCGCGCGTGGGGTTGACCACCGAAAACGTGGTGCGGGCCGGGGCCGAACTGGCCGATGAGGTCGGGTTCGCGCAGGCGACACCCGCGGAGTTGGCCCGACGCCTCGGCGTGCGGACCGCGAGCCTGTACTCGCATGTCGCCAACGCCCACGACCTCAAGACCCGCATCGCGCTGCTCGCGCTGGAGGAACTCGCCGACCGGGCCTCCGCCGCGATCGCCGGACGCGCGGGCAAGGACGCGCTGACCGCCTTCGCGAACGTCTACCGCGACTACGCCCTCGCCCACCCGGGCCGCTTCGCCGCCGCGCGATACCGGCTCGACCCGGAGACGGCCGCCGCCGGTGCCGGCGTCCGGCACGCGCGGATGATGCGCGCGCTGCTGCGCGGATACGACCTGGCCGAACCGCACCAAACGCACGCCGTCCGGCTGCTGGGCAGCGTCTTCGCCGGCTTCGTCGACCTGGAGTCCGCCGGCGGCTTCGAGCACAGCGCCCCCGACTCGGGACAGAGCTGGAGCGCGATCCTCGACGCCCTCGACGGTCTGCTGCGCACCTGGCCCACCACCTCCTGACCCCGCCATCTCCGCAGAGCGAAGAAAGCGAAGAGACCGAGCCCATGCACCCCCCGTACGCCCACACCACCACCCCCATCACCGCCGACCTGCTGCGCGGTGCCCTCGACCTGGAACACACCGAACGCGGCATCGTGCCCCACCGGTTGCCCGCGCACGCCCGCCGGCAGATCCCCGACGAGCAACTGGCCATGGCCGAGTCCCAACCCTCCGGCGTACGACTGGCGCTGCGCACCCGGGCCGCCGTCCTCGAACTGGACGTCGTGGCCACCAAGCGGGTCTACCCCGGTGCCCCGCCGCGCCCGGACGGTGTGTACGAACTCCTCGTCGACGGAAACCTCACCGTTCGGGCGAGCGTGCCCGACGGCGACACGCTCACCATCGACCTGGCCGGCGGGAGCGCACACACCCGCCCCGGCCCGGTGCGCACCCTGCGCTTCACCGACCTGCCCACCCACGACAAGCACGTCGAGATCTGGCTGCCGCACGACGAGAGCACACAGCTGGTCGCGCTGCGCGGCGACGCCCCCATCCACGCGGCACCGGCGCACGGGCGCAAGGTGTGGCTGCACCACGGCAGTTCGATCAGCCACGGCTCCAACGCGGCCACCCCGACCGGGACCTGGCCGGCCCTGGCCGCGGCCCGAGGCGGCGTGGAGCTGATCAACCTCGGTTTCGGCGGCGGCGCCCTGCTCGACCCGTTCACCGCCCGCGCCATGCGCGACACCCCCGCGGACCTGATCAGCCTCAAGATCGGCATCAACATCGTCAACGCGGACCTGATGCGGCTGCGGGCGTTCGGCCCGGCGGTGCACGGATTCCTCGACACCATCCGCGACGGACACCCCGACACCCCGCTGCTGGTGGTCTCGCCGATCCACTGCGCCATCCACGAGCACACCCCGGGGCCGTGCGCCGTGGACCCGGCCGCGTTCGGCGAGGGACGCCTGCGGTTCGTGGCCACGGGCGATCGTGCGCAGGTCGCCGCCGGGCGACTGACCCTGGCCGTGATCCGGGACGAGCTGGCCCGGATCGTCGCACGGCGCGCCGCCGACGACCCGAACCTGCACCACCTCGACGGCCTCGACCTGTACGGCGCGGCGGACCAGGCCGAACTCCCGCTGCCCGACGACCTGCACCCGGACCCGGCCGCCCACCGCCGCATCGGCGAACGTTTCGCCCGCCTCGCCTTCGGTCCCGCCGGCCCGCTGTCCGCCGGGGCCGGCTGACCCCGTCCCGGCTACGCCTGCAATGCGGCGATTTCCGCCTCGAACAGCAGCTCCGGGTCGAACTCCATGCCGACGAAGTGGCCGGCGAGTTCCAGGGACAGCACGCCGTGCAGCCGGGTCCAGAAGATCAGGGCCCGGTGCAGCACGCCCGGCGGCGCGGGATGCTCGCCCGCCCAGCGCCGGTGCCGCGCCAGGTGCGCCTCCAACGCGGTCGTGGCGTGCTCCGCCGGCGGTTGCGCGCTCCACATGTCGAGCAGGGTGGTCATGATCTCGGCGGAGATCGCGGTGATGTCGTCGGGGGCGTGGTAGCCGGGGACGGGCGTGCCGTAGATCAGCAGGTAGCGCTGCGGATCCGCCAGCGCCCACCGGCGCATGGCGCGCGCCGTCTCGGCCACGTCGGCACCACCCTCGAAGGCGGCCCGGACGGCCTCGGCCATGCTGCGGTACGCGTCCCGGATCAGCTCGGTGATCAGCTCGTCACGGCCGGCGAAGTAGCGGTAGAGCGCGGGACCGCTCATGCCCATCTGCTTGGCGATCGCGTTGAGCGAGAGCGCGGACGCACCCGCCGTGGCGATCTGCTCCCACGCGTGTTGCTTGATCTCCGTCCGCACCTGCGTCCGGTAGCGCTCACGCGGGGTGTTCGCCTCGGTTTCCGCCATGACCCGCCACCTTTTCGCACACGCAGCCACATCCCCGCATTTCGGTTAGAAGCTATCACAAACCTGAATGACATTCCGGAAGCCCCCGCGCAGGCCCACCCACCGCAGGCGCCCACCCGCCGCAAGCGCCCGTCCACCTACCGCACTCCCGCGCACGCGTCGCCGATCGCCTCGTCCAGGATGCCCAACCCGAGCGAGAGTTCGTCCTCGGTCGCGGTCAACGGCGGCGCGATCCGGAACACCCCTCCCATGCCCGGGAGTTGCACGATGTTCATGTGCAGCCCCAACTCCAGGCAGCGCCGGGTGACCCGCGCGCCCAGCTCGTCGGAGCCGTGCTTCGCGTCGTCCCGATCGACGACCAGTTCGAGGCCGGCGAGCAGCCCGCGACCGCGGATGTCGCCGACCACCGGGTGACGCCCGGCGAGTTCGACCAGCCCCCGACGCAGGAACGCGCCGAGCGAGCGGGCCCGTTCGTCGAGCCGATCCGCGATCAGCACGTCCAGCACGGTGTTGCCGACCGCCGCCGGCAGCGGATCGGCGACGTGCGTGGTGAAGAACAGGAACCCCCGCTCGTGCGCCCGCTGTTCGATCTCCGCGCTGGTGACCACCGCGGCCAGCGGCAGCCCCGCGCCGAGCGTCTTGGACAGCGTGAGGATGTCCGGCACGACGCCGTCGCGCTCGAACGCGTACCAGTCCCCGGTGCGACACAGGCCGGTCTGTGCCTCGTCGAGGATCAGCAACATCCCGCGCTCTCGGCACTTGTCGCGCAGCGCCGCCAGGTAGCCGACCGGCAACTCGATGATGCCACCCGAGCTGAGGATCGGCTCCACCAGACACGCGGCCAGACTGCCGGTCGACTGCGCGTCGATCAGGTCGAACGCGAAGTGCAGCTGCCGCCGCCAGTCGAGCGTCCCATCCGCCGCGACGAAGTCGGGCCGGTACACGTTCGGCACCGCAATGGCGAAGTTGCCGGGCGCGCCCGGCCCGTAGCCCTTGCGTCCCGCGCTGTAGGTCGCCGACGCGGCGGCCTGGGTCATGCCGTGCCAGGACCGCGCGAACGAGACGATCTCGTGCCGGCCGGTGACCAGCTTGGCCATCCGGATCGCCGCCTCGTTCGACTCGGCGCCGGTGGTCAGCAGCAGCACCTTCTCCAACGGATCCGGCAGCGTCGCGGCCAGCCGCCGGGCGAGGTCGACCACCGGACGGCTGAGCATGCCGCTGTACAGGTGGTCCAGGGTCGCCACCTGCCGCCGCACGGTGTCCACGATCGCCGGGTGCGCGTGACCCAGGATCGCGCTCATCTGCCCGGAGGTGAAGTCGAGGATGCGCCGGCCGTCGGCGGTGAACACGAAGCTCCCGGCGGCACGATCGATGATCTCGCGAGTGAACTCGCCTCCGTAGCGCACGAGATGCCGCTCGGCGTCGGTCCAGAACGGGTCGGCGGAGGGCGACGAGGAGGTGGTCGAATCAGCCATGTCCCGACGGTAGGTCGGGCCGGAAGCACACGTCCAGCGCACGATCGCGGCCTCGCTGTTCGGCTCTGCCCGGCCAAACCGGTGCGCCTGGGCGCGTTCCGAAGCGCCATCCACTCCATGGCGGTAATGTTATGCACGTAAGTAACCCGTCGGGGAGAGCCGAGAGAGAAGAGCCATGGACTTCGACCGGGCCGACGCCCTCAACCAGGCCATCCGCCTGCTGAGCCTGCGCCACCGGGCCAGGATCACCACCCTGCTCGCCCCCCTCGGCCTGCACCCCGGCCAGGAAGCACTGCTGCTCGAACTCGCCCGCAACGGCCCGATGATCCAGGGCCGACTCAGCGACGCACTCGGCTGCGAACCGCCCAGCGTCACCCTGATGACCCGCAAACTCGAAGCCGCCGGCCACATCCGCCGCACCCCGGCACCCACCGACAAACGTGCCTCCGTCGTCGAACTCACCGACAGCGGCAGGGACTTGGTCGAGCGGATCAAACAGGCATGGTGCACCCTGGCTGAGGAGACCGTGACCGGACTGCCCGAGCCGACCGTCGCCGAACTCCCCGACCTCCTCACCACACTGACCACCAACGTCGACACCAGACGCACCCGCCGACCCCACGACGGATGACCCGGCATCGCGCGATGAACCAACTACGCCGAGTACCCGGGATGTTCACCACTTGGGGACGAAGATGACCAAACACGTCACATCACGCACCGGCACCATCGCCGCGGGCTGCGCGGCCGCGCTGATTTCGCTCACGACCGTCGCCGGCTGCTCCGACGACGGCTACGGGGCCGGCACCCCGCAAACCCCCACCCCGGCCGGGGACAACCTGCCGCCGGGCGCCGATTACTGGGCCGGCAAGGCCGACCTCTCCGTATTCCTGTGTCACGTCGGCGACCCCCAGACGGGCGGCTGCGCCACCGGCCCCGTCACGACCGCCCAGCGCGCCGACATCTCCGCCGCGCTCGAAGCCATGCCGCAGGTTCAGCGGGTGTACTACGAGGATCACCAGGAGGCGTGGGAGCGGCTGCGCCTGCAATGGACGAACACCGCCCCGGCCCCGGCGATCGGCCCCGAACAACTGCCGGACTCGTTCCGCGTCGAGCTCCGCGACCCCGGCACCGCCCCGACCGTGATCTCCGCGATCACCACACACCCCGGCGTCGCGTCGACGACGCGTCACACCCGGCCCGCCCCGGCCGGAGGGCCCGGCTACAGGTCCAGCACCGCGCGCAGCGCCTGATCGACCCGCTCCATCACCTCGCGGGCCACGGTGCCGACAAGCTTCGCGTCGTCGAACCGGGCGGTACGCAACTGCTGGAGGTTGACCGCCACCGCGGTCGACGGCAGCGGCTGCTCGATCACCACGGACATCGCCGTGTCCGGGAAGCGGCCCGCCGGATGCAGCACGATCGCGAGCACCGCCGCATAGGCCTGTTCGAGACCGTCCAGCGAGACGACCAGGACATCGCGGCCGTCGCCCAACGTCCAGATCTCGCCACGCCTCACAGCGTGTCGCCCTCGCCGCACAACTCCTCGCCCAGACCCAGCGCGGCCAACTGCCGAGCGGCGTCCAGCACCGCCTGCCGGCGCGCGGCCCGCACGATATAGGCATTCAGGGACAACCCCGCCGCCGCCGCGCCCGCCCGGATCGAGGCGTCGAGGTCGTCGGGAATCCGCAACGTCATCACCGTCATGCCACCAACGTAGCAACCACACCCCGGTGGTGTCCCTCGGTGGCGGCGATTTCGCCCGACCGGACCTCGATCCTCCCCTCCCACCCCGCGCGCATCCCCCCACCCCACCCGCGCCCGTACCGCCGCAGCGACATCGTTTGGGCGCGCGACCCCAGGGCAGGCCGCAGACATATCGTTCGTCCCACCGTGGGAGGTGACCGCCATGACCGCCGCGACCGAGTCCGTCGACGTGGACGTCCCGCTGCATACGGCGTATCTCCAGTGGACCCGCTTCGAGGAGTACCCGCAGTTCATGGACGGGGTCGAGGAGGTGGTCCGGCTCGACGCACACCACCACTATTGGAGGACCTACACCGCGGGCGTGACCCGCGAATTCGGCACCGAGACCGAGGAACTCCCCGACGAACGTGTCTCCTGGTGCACCGTGTCGGACGAACCCCGCCACCACGCGCTCGTGACCTTCCGCGCGGTCGACGCCGACCACACCACCATCGACGTCGTCACCGAGGTCGAACCCGAGGGCCTCACCGACACCACCGAGACCACCCCGCCCTTCACCGCGACCCGGGTCCGGCCGGACCTGCTGCGCTTCAAGGAACTCGTCGAGACCAAGGCCCTCGGCGAGATGCGCGACACCCCGAGCCCCACCGGCCACAGCCGCATCCCGCCGGACTGACACCGCCCCGCCACACTACGAACAACGGGGCCGGCTCGGCGGATCCGCCGAGCCGGCCCGTCACGCGCGACCACCTCAAACATTGCCCTCCGGCGGCTCCGGCGGCCGTTGCGGCGCAGGCGCCGTCGGCTCCCCACGCGCATCCGCACGCTCGGTGCGAGCCGGATCCGCCCGCCACTCGTGCGCGGCCCGGTAGCGAGCCGCCCGGCCATCCCGGTCGTAATCCCCAACGCGGGCCGCGGAGTTGCGCCGCCGCGCCCGCATCCGCATCCCCGTCGCCACCATCGCCAGCGCCGCGCAGAACAACAGCGCCAGCGCCAGCCCGGCCAGGAACGCCGCCAGCGTATCGAGGGTGACCATGTCCGTGTCGAACATGCTCACCGTGTACTCGGGACCCCCGGAGGTGTTGTACGCGACGAGCAGGGCCGCGAACGCGACGCTCGCCGCCGCAATGAAGAGTCCGATGATGATCACGACGCTCACATCCGTTCCGCTCGGGATTGCGTGCGACACCCCCACCCATCAACGCTACGCCCGGCTTCGGGCCGGCCCAACCCGTACCGAACCCGCTCGCACCGCGTCCCCCACCGGGCACACGCCGACACGATCGCCGAGGTCACACGGGTTGCGGCTCGGGCTCCGGGCCCGGCTCCGGTTCGGGCGTGGGCCCCGGTCGCGGCGGCTCCGGCTCCGGCACGGGCCCCGGCCCCGGTCCCGGCCAAGGCGTCGGTTGCGGCGGGCGAGTATCCGGGTCCACCGGCATGGGAATGGTCATCGCTCTGTCTCCCTCGCATCGCTCCCCGGGTTCGCCCCGGGATCCTTCGGCGTCGTCTGTCCCCGCGACCTCCCGTCCGTCTCCCGCTCGGATCACTCCCCGACGCGTCCACGACGGCTCTCGCACTCCGAGCACTCCTTCGCCCGCCTACCCGGATCCCGCACCGCGACGCGTCCACGACCCGCCCGTGATCCACCCGCGCCACGCCGCCGGACGCCCCGCACCGGCCCCGGCGCCGGTTCCCGGACCCGTACCCGAGCCCGCCACGCGCTCACCCGACGTCGCCGCCCTGCGGAACGATCACCAGCGGCCCGGGAGCGTGGTGGATCAGCCCGTTGGTGACCGACCCCAAGAGCATGCCGCGGAAACCGCCCATTCCCCGACTGCCCACCACCAGACACATCGCGTCCGCCGCCGCATCCGCCAACGCGCGCACCCGATGGCCCAGAATCGTCACCCGCTCCACCGACACGTCCGGATACTTCTCGCTCCATCCCGCCAGCGTCTCGCCCAGCCGGACCAGCGCCTCCTCCACCTCGGCCTCGCTGCCGAACGCGGCCACCATGCTCGCCGTCGGCGGCCGCACGTGCACCGCCCGCAGGCCCGCGCCGCGCAACGAGGCGGTCTCGAAGGCGTACCCGACGGCCCGCTCGCACCCGGCAGACCCGTCGACACCCACCACCACCACCGGCGGCTCCCCGGTGATCGGCTCGGGCCCACGCACGACCGCCACCGGACACGGCGCGTGCGCACTCACCGGAACCGCGATGCTGCCCGTCGTCAACAACTCGGTGAACGCGGACAACCGGCGCGACCCGAGCACCAGCACACTCGCCTCACGCGCCTCCACCCGCAACACGTCCACCGGCCGCCCGTCCACCGCCGCCGTGGTCACCGCCACATCCGGTCTGCGCTTGGCCGCCACCACCCGCGCCTTGTCCAACAGCGCCTCGTCGGCCGCGCGCCGACGTTCGGCCCAACTGCGGCGCACCACGGGGACCTCGGCCTCGGGATACGTCTCGACCGACCAGTCGAAGACGTGCGCCCGATGCAGCCGGCCGTCGTGCCGGCTCGACTCCGCCGCGGTCTCCGCGCCCGCCGGATCGGCCGGCCACTCCGACGCGTGGACCAGGTGCAGCGGCAGCGCGTGTCGGGCGGCCTCGTCGGCGGCCCAGGAGACGGCGAGCATGCCCGCCGCCGAGTTCTCGACTCCGACCACCACGGGTCGACGTCCGGTTGTCATGACAGCTCCCGGTAACCCTGGGAACCCCCCTCGATGGCGATGCTGTCCCCTTCCACTGTCTCTCGTCCGTCCGCTGTCTGTCTCGCGTGTGCGTCCCGTCGTCGCGACGACGGGCACTCGGTGCGCCGGGGTCGCAGAATCGAAGGAGCGGGACGAGCCGAGATCGGCGACCGCGATCACCCACCGCGCCCGCGCCGGAACCACCCGCGTCGGACCCAACCGGCGCCGATCGCCCGGGCCGCCTCCCCAGGAACCGTCCCCCGCGGCCCGAGCCCCGGCCTCTTCCCCGCGTTCGCACGGAGGAGGAACCATGCTCTTCACCGATCGAGTCGACGCGGGTCGACAACTCGCCGCCGGACTGACCCACCTCGCCGGCGAGGAGGTGATCGTCCTGGGCCTGCCCCGAGGCGGGGTACCGGTCGCGGCGCAGGTGGCCGAGGCCCTGCACGCACCCCTGGACGTATGCCTGGTGCGCAAACTCGGCGTGCCGTCCCACCCCGAACTGGGCATGGGCGCCATCGCCGAGGACGGGACCCGCGTGCTCAACGACCGCGTCGTGCGCAGCTCGCGCGTCTCCACGACCACGTTGCGGGACATCGAGGAGCGCGAGCGGGCCCTGCTGACCGAGCGCGCGCACCGCTATCGGGGCCGCCGGCCGCCCCCCGAACTCGCCGACCGCACCGTCCTGATCGTCGACGACGGCATCGCCACCGGATCCACCGCGCTCGCCGCCTGCCGCACCGTCCGGGCCCGCGGCGCCGCCCGCGTGGTCCTCGCCGTGCCCGTCGCGCCGTCCGGCTGGTCGGCGGGAGCGGACGCCGACGAGCTGGTCTGCCTGCACAACCCCCTCGGCTTCATGGCGGTCGGACAGTTCTACTCGGACTTCTCCCAGACCACCGACGAGGAGGTCGTCGACTGCCTGACCCGGGCCGCCGCCCGGAACCCGACGCCGGGCCCGCCCGGCGGGGCCGGCCCGACGGACGAGGACGTGGACCTGCCCGTCGGCGCCGTGCGACTGCGCGGCCGGCTCACCGTCCCCGCCGGAGCCGACCGCATCGTCGTATTCGCCCACGGCAGCGGCAGCAGCCGACACAGCCCCCGCAACCGCTTCGTGGCCGACGTCCTCAATCGGGCCGGCCTGGGCACCCTGCTCTTCGACCTGCTCACCGAAACCGAGGAACAGGCCCGAGGCAACGTCTTCGACATCGAGCTCCTGGCCGCACGCCTCGTCGCCGTCACCCGCGACCTGCGCGAACGACCCGAGGCCCGGACGGCGAGCGTCGCCTACTTCGGCGCCAGTACCGGCGCCGCCGCCGCACTGTGGGCCGCCGCCGACCTCGGCGAGCGGGTGAGCGCCGTCGTCAGCCGCGGCGGCAGGCCCGACCTGGCCACGCCCCGCCTGCCCGAGGTCACCGCCCGCACCCTGCTCATCGTCGGCGGCGACGACACGAGCGTCCTCTCCCTGAACGAACAGGCCCGCACCCACCTGCGCTGCGAAAGCGAACTGGCGGTCGTGCCCCACGCCGGCCACCTCTTCGCCGAACCCGGCACCCTCGCCGCCGTCGCCGACCTGGCCCGAGCCTGGTTCACCGCCGACCCGCACCACCGTGCCCCGACACCTGCGTCCTGACCGCGCCGGGTCGCTCCGGAGTCACCCGGCGAATCCCCCGCGGACGCGGTCGTAGACCAGGCACAGCGTGCCGTGTTCGCCCGCGGATTGCGCCGTGAGCGTCCACTCGGCGGTCGGCAGGCCGTCCTCGAACAGGCGCGGACCGCCGCCGAGGAAGACCGGGAACACGGTGAGCGCCAGGCGATCGACCGCGTCCGCGGCCAGCAGTGCCTTGATCACACCGGCGCTGGCGAGCACGAGGATGTCGCCGCCCTCGCTCGCCTTGAGGTCGGCGGCCACCTCGGCGGTCGGCTTGTTCACGATCGTCGTGCGCTCCCAGGGCGCGGGCGCCTCGCCGAGCGTGGAGGAGAGCACGACCTTCTCGGTCCCCACGAGCCACTTCGCGAAGCCCTCGTCGCGCGGATCGACGCCCTCCGCGCCGATGATCGTGGGCCAAAAGCCCAGGAATCCCTCGGCGTTGACCCGTCCGAGCAGTGCCGTCGTGGCCGGCTCCCACAGCTGGGTGAGGTGGTCGCGGGCGACGTCGGTGAGCGCGTACGGCATCACCCAGCTCATGTCCTCGGGGGCGTCGGGGCGGGCGTAGCGGCCGTCGAGGGACAGGGCGATGTTGGTGACGATCCTGCGGCCGGCGGTCTGCGTGCTCATCGCGTGCTCCTGGTGTCGGTGTCGGGGGTGTGCGTGGCCGCGGCGAGGGTCGCCGCGAGTTTGTCGAGGCTTTGGCCGAAGCCGATCTCGATGCCGGCGATGAAGTCGGCCGACTCGACGGTGCTGTCGGTGATCCGCCAACGCACGTCGAGCCCGGAGCCGGCGCCGTCGGGGCGCAGGTCCAGCTCGACGTGTGAGGTGAAGGCGGGCCCGCCGTCGGGCAGCAGCGGCGAGAGCCGGTACGCGAGGTGCTCGCCGGGGCGTACCTCGTCGACGACGCCCTCCGCCCGACCCACGACCGGGCCGGTGTCGTCGACGTCCTCCGCATCGCGATACTCCAGCACGACCCGCCCGCCCGGTCGCGCCTCGAAGACCGATTCGGCGACCCGCAGATCGTCGGGCACCCACCATCGAGCGAGCAGAGCCGCCTCGGTCAGATACGGCCAGACCGCACCCGGCCGCGCCGGCAACGACCGGGCGAACCCGAACGAGCGGCCGTCGGCCCACCCCGCCTCCGCGGCGGCGCGCCGCTCCGCCTCCAAGCCGCGCCCGTAGCGGTCGTGCGTCTCCCCCGGCCCGCCGACCCGCTCGGCCGTATCGGCGATCCGCCCGAGCGCGTCGGCCAACTCCCGCAGCGGACCGGGCCGCAACGCATAGATCCGACGCTGCCCGCTGCGCTGCGACGCGACGATCCCGGCCCGCTCCAACGTCTGCAGGTGCTTGGTCGTCTGCGGTTGCCGCGCCTCGGCCAACCGAGCCAACACCCCGACCGACCGAGGCCGCTCCGCCAACAACACGACAAGCCGCCAACGCGCCGGATCGGCCAGCGCGACAAGGAGTTCGTCCATGGCCCAAGTATTCACCCACACGAATATTCGTGTCAACGAATACTTCCGGAAGGCTTACTCAGCCTTCAAAGAGCCTGTTATCGGGTTTGAGCACCTCGGTGGCGACACCGGGGCATCCACCGACTCGGCTGCGGGCGCGGGTCGAGGCCAAGCCCTCCTTGGTGCCGATGACGATGAGCTCGCGAATGAACTCCGCGAGTACGGCAAACACGTGAAAGACGAGCCGCCCCCCGAGGTGGTGGTGTCCAGGTTCTCGTGAGCGCGTCGAGCTGCCGCTCCGGTTTCTGCCCGCCGGTCGACACCCGGGCGTACCCGATTTTGATCCCGGTGCGCGCGAGCGGCTCGGCGACGAGCGCGTCCAGGCCGTCCGCAGGCTCCTGAGGGGTCATCAGGGTCCCGGACCATGTCAGAAAACGGCGGTCCGGGGTCGGGACGGATCTCCGGGAGAGATCTTCGGAGAACGAAGGTTTTTTGAAAACGAGTACTGCGCGCCTTCAAGCCGAGGGAGGTTGGCCGTGCGACGGTCGTCGCGGCGGTTGCATTTCGTCAGTGCCGGGCTGTTGCGGACAGCATTTCTCGGTACACCGGACGCGGTGGATGGGCAGGTGGCGGCATGGCAGTGGCGGGCGCACGGCGGGTGCTTGCTCCGCTGGCGTTGGCGCAGTTCATCTGCAGCTTCGCCGGCTCGAACATGAACGTGATGATCAACGACATCAGCGAGGACCTGGACACCACTGTGCAGGGTGTACAGGTCGCGATCACGGTCTTCCTGCTGGTGATGGCCGCGCTGATGATCCCGGGCGGCAAGCTGACCGACAAGTGGGGGCGCAAGCGCTGCCTGTTGGCGGGGCTCGTGGTCTACGGGATCGGGGCGGTGCTCAGTGCCGCCGCGCCGGGGCTGGGCGTGCTGATCCTGGGGAACTCGATTCTGGAGGGTGTGGGTACGGCCCTGCTGATCCCGCCGGTCTACATCCTGACCACGCTGCTGTTCACCGACACGGCGTCCCGGGCGCGCGCGTTCGGCGCGATCATGGCGATGGGCGGGATCGGGGCCGCCGCCGGTCCGCTGATCGGCGGGCTGATCACGAGCGGGATCAGCTGGCGGGCCGCGTTCGTGTTCCAGGCGCTGGTGATCGTGGTGATCGTGGTACTCAGCCGCAAAATCACCGATCCGCTGCCGCCCGACCCCGCCCGGCCCTTCGACACGGTCGGGGCGCTGCTGTCGGCGGCGGGCCTGGTGCTGCTGGTGACCGGCATCCTGGCCGTCGACAACAACGGCCGGCTGGCACTGGGCCTGCTGCTGGCCGGTGCGCTGGTGCTGACCGGCTTCTTCGCCTGGGTGCGCGGACGCGAGCGCGCTGGCCGGGAGGCGTTGTTGTCGACGGATCTGTTCCGCAACCGCACCTCCAATCTCGGCCTGGTCACCCAGAACGCCCAGTGGCTGATGCTGATGGGCGTCTCGTTCACCGTCGCCGCCTACCTGCAGGTCGTCCGCGGCTACGACGCGATCGAGACCGGCGTCATCTTCACCGCCGCGACCCTGGGCATCCTCGCTTCCTCGCTGGCCGCCGAGAAACTGGCCCGCCGCCGGGCCCAGCGCACCCTCGTCATGGCGGGCTTCATCGTGACGACCGCCGGGATCGCCGTGTTGTTGGCGCTGGTCGCGTGGAAGCCCGGTGCCTGGGCGTTCGCCCCCGGCCTGCTGCTGATCGGGCTGGGGCTGGGGGTGATGCTCACCCCGTCGGTGAACGTGGTCCAGTCGTGTTTCCCCGAGACGCAGCAGGGCGAGATCTCCGGCCTGTCGCGCAGCGTCTCCAACCTCGGCTCCTCGCTCGGCACGGCCGTGGCGGGCACGATCCTGGTCTCCGGGCTCAGTAAGGGCGGGTACGCGGCGGCGATGGCGACGCTCATGGTCGTCGGGCTGGGCGGGCTGACCGCCGCGGCTCTGCTACCGCGCGTCGGCCGACCGCCTGCCGCCGGAGCCGGGACCGCGACTCCGGCAGGGGGGCCGCGGGAGTGATCCCGAGCCGTGCGCACCGTCAGCCGGTCATGCCTTCGGTGCGATCGAGTTCCTCGTCCAGGGCGAGGGCCGCGTCGATCAGGGCCAGGTGGGTGAACGCCTGCGGAAAGTTGCCCAACTGTTCGCCGGAGGGTCCGATCTCTTCGGCGAACAGGCCGACGTGGTTGGCGTAGGTGAGCATCTTGGAGAAGGCGTAGCGGGCCTGGTCGAGCCGTCCGGCGCGGGCGAGTGCCTCCACGTACAGGAAGCTGCACAGGTTGAAGGTGCCCTCGGCGCCGCGCAGACCGTCGGGGGATGCGGCGGGGTTGTAGCGGTAGACGAGGCTGTCGCTGACGAGTTCTTCGTCCATGGCGTCGAGGGTGGTCAGCCAGTCGGGGTCGGTGGGGGTGAGGAAGCCGACCTTGGGCATCAGGAGCAGCGAGGCGTCGAGGACATCGGTGTCGTAGTGCTGGACGAACGCCCGGCGTTCTTCGCTCCAGCCGTGTTCGACGATCTGCCGCAGGACGGCGTCGCGTGCGCCGAGCCAGCGGGTGAGGTCGCCGGGGCGGGAGTAGGCGGTGGCGAGCTTGGCGGCGCGGTCGAAGGCGACCCAGGTCATCAGGCGGCTGTAGGTGAAGTTCTGGCGTCCTCCGCGGGTCTCCCAGATGCCCTCGTCGGGCCGGTCCCAGTTCTCTACGAGCCAATCGATGACGCGTGCGAAGGCGCGCCAGCCGCGGACGGCGCCGATGTCCTCGGCCTGGGCGAGGGCGTAGGCGGCCTCACCGTAGATGTCGAGCTGGATCTGGTCGGCGGCCGCGTTTCCGGCCCGTACCGGGGCGGAGCGGCGGTAGCCCTCCAGGTGGTCGAGCACCTCCTCGCTCAGGTGCGGTTCCCCGTCGACGCGGTACATGATCTGCAGCGGTTCGCCGGAGGCGGTGCCGCCTGCGTCGAGGCGATCGCGCAGCCAACGGCGGAAGGAGTCCGCCTCCGCGGTGAAGCCGAGGCCGACCAGGGACCGGACCGACAGGGAGGCGTCGCGAACCCAGGTGTAGCGGTAGTCCCAGTTGCGTTCCCCGCCGATCTGCTCGGGCAGCCCCATGGTCGCTGCGGCGATGGGGGCGCCCGTGGGGGCGTAGGTAAGGAGCTTGAGCGTGATGACGGAACGGGTGACCATCTCGTGCCAGCGGCCGCGATAGCGGGAGGCCCGCAGCCAGTCGAGCCAAAACGCACTGCACGCCTCGAAAGCGTCCAGGACCGCCTCGACGGAGGGCGTGGCACCGCCGGGACAGCCGCTGAGCGCGCCCGCTGTACCGGTTTCGCTGGTGAGCACGACCGCGGCCCGTTCCCCCGCCTGCAGGGTGAAACGGGCGGAGACGTCGGTGCCGTCCGGATGCAAGGTGATCGGCGCGGTGACCTGCAGGTGCAGGTCTGTGCCGGGGCCGCGGAACAGCATCGATCCGTCGTCCAGACGGGTGAGGTCGTGCGGTGCGCGGCCGTAGTCGAAACGGGGTCGGCAGATCAGCTCGAAGGGCATGCTGCCGCGCACCACCCGTACGGCCCGGATCAGCCGGTGTCGTGTCGACGGCGTCGCCGACGGATCGGGAGGCATGAAGTCGACGACCTCGCCGACACCGCTCGATGCCATGAAACGGGTGATGAGGATCGCGGTGTCGGGGAGGTAGAGCTGGCGGACGGTCGCGTCGTCTCCGACATCGGCCGCGAGACGGCAATGGCCTCCGCGGTCGCTGTCGAGAAGCGAGGCGAACACGCTGGGGGCATCGAACCGGGGTGTGCACCACCAGTCCACGGTGCCGTCGGCGGCGATCAGCGCCGCCGTCTGCAGGTCGCCGACGATGCCGTGGTCCGCGATCGGGGGGTACTCCTTCACAGCGCCTCCTCGGCTGCGGCGGTGAGGACGCACAAGGTCCTGGCACCGGCGCGATCCCACAGGTGGTCGTGTGGTGTGGCGGGCGGCGTTGCCGCCACGGCCGAGCGCGTCGGCCGTTGTGCCCATCATCGCGACATCGGACGCCCCCAGCCACTCCTGGCCGCGGCACCCTTCACCGACCGCGCCGTCGGCCGGCGTGGCCATCGTGAGGAGCCGAGAATCATGACCTGCCCCGTAGTGGTGATGCGAGGCGATGAGAGGCCCCACCCGGGCAACAGCTTCGCGACGCGTCCTCGCCGCGCACGACGGGAACTCCGTGCCCGGCTCGAACTCTCGGAACATGGTCGCCGACGGCTGTCTTCCCGACGCTTCCGAGCCATCGGCCTCTGCGGTGCCTCGCTGGGACGCCGTGATCGTGTACGCGCCCCCAGCGACTGCCCTAATCCTCTTCGTCGGCTTCCCCGGCAGCATCAACCCGCCTTGCGGCAGAGGATTTCTCCGTGTTGTACCGAGAACCAGCCGTCCTCGCGACTGCCCCACTGCCGCCAGGCGTTCGACACCGCGTGCAGTTCGTCGGGGGTCGCGTGGCCGCCGGCGACGGCACGGTCGGCGTAGGCCGAGGCCAGGGTGCGGTCCGCCCACAGCTCGCTCCACCAGGCGCGTTCCGCCGGGTCGGCGAAGCACCACGTGCTCGACGAGGCGGTGATGTCAGGGTAACCGGCTTGCAGCGCCCAGGACTTGAGCCGCCGCCCCGCGTCCGGCGCGCCGCCGTTGGCGCGGGCGACCCGCAGGTACAGGTCCAGCCATTCGTCCATGCCGGGCACGGGCGGGAACCAGACCATGGCCGGATAGTCCGCGTCCCGAGCGGCGATGAACCCGCCCGGCTTGGTCACCCGGTACATCTCCCGCAGGGCCTGCACCGGGTCGCCCACGTGTTGCAGCACCTGGTGCGCGTGTACGACACAGAACGTGTCGTCCGGGTAGTCCAGGGCGTGCACGTCGGCGACCGCGAACTCCGTGTTGTCCAGCCCGCGTTCGGCGGCCGTGGCGCGCGCCCGGTCCAGGATGTCCGGCGCGTGGTCGACACCGGTGACCCCGCCGTCGGGGACCAGTGCCGCCAGATCGGCCGTGATGGTGCCCGGCCCGCACCCGATGTCCAGGATCCTCATGTGCGGCTCGATCCGGTCGAGCAGGTAGGCCGCCGAGTTGGCGGCGGTCCGCCAGGTGTGCGAACGCAGCACGGATTCGTGGTGCCCGTGCGTGTATACCGCGGATTCCTTCGACATGACGCCCTCGCTTCTCGCGATCCCGATTCGCCGATGCGCCTCACCGTACGCCGTCATGTCGAATGATGAGATTTGCGTATCAAGATGCGGACGGACCTGGTTCGCGGCAAAGCAAAACGGGTGCACGAGGATCCGTGCACCCGTTCCGACAAGCTCTCACTCACTGCCGCAAAACCAGCAACATCAGGCAACCAAAGTGGGCGTATCGGTCACCCGCTCCACACTCGAATCCACACCCTCTCCTTCGCCCACCTCGCTCACCTCGCCGGAAAGCTTCTTGCGCGCAACCCCGTTCGCACTCGCACCCGCGCTCGCGCCCGGCATCTCACCGAACGACACCGTCTGCGCCCGCAACAATTGCGCCGCCGCCCGCGGCGACGGATCGTCCACCCGAAGCTGCTGCGCGGCGCTGCTCCCGGCATCCAACATCCGCTTGGTCACCGCGCGTACGAAGGCGAAGTCGCCCGCCGCGACCAGATCCGGCATCAGGTTCTCGATCAGCGTCCAGATCACCGTGCGCGCCGAGTCGCCGGCCATCGTCGTCGGATCGATCAACTGCCCTTCGAGACCCGAGCGCGCGGCCCGCCAGGTCGCGGCGCGCAGCCAGGCCGGCGAGTGCTGCGGGGGTCGTTCCCCGGCCTCGACGGCCCGGATCGCGCGGTGCACGAGGGCACGGAAGAGCACGGCGATGAGCACGGACGTGTCCACGTCCGGACAGGCGTCGCAGATGCGCATCTCGATCGTCGGCACGTGCGAGGACAGTCGCAGATCCTGGTAGTGCATGCCGATGTCGAGGATCACCCCCGAGCGGACCAGACCTTCCAACATGGCGTCGTACTCCCGGGCCGACGCGAAAGTGTCGGCCGGGCCCGCCGACGGCCAGCGTTGCCAGAGCATGTTGCGCCAACTCGCGTATCCGGTGTCGGTACCGAGCCAGTAGGGGGAACTGGCCGACAATGCGAGGAGGGTGGGCAGATGCGGCGAGATCCAGGCCATCGCCCGCGCGGCCACGTCGCGGTCCTCGATCCCGACGTGGACGTGCATCCCGCAGATCACCTGCTCGTCCGCCACCAGGGCGTAGTCGCGTTTGATCGCGGCGTAGCGGTCGCCCGGGGCCTGGGGCGAGTCCGCCAGGTCCATCAACGGCGCGGTGCCCGAGGCGATCACGGCCACGCCGATCTTCTCGGCCGCGCGGGCCAGAAGGCTTCGGGAGGCGATCAGGTCGGCGCGCAGGTCGGCCAGTTCGCGGTGTGGTTGGCTGTTGGTCTCGATCGACGCTTCCTTGGCCTCACCGGTGAAGCCGGCCGCCGGGAGCTCGGCGAGCAGTTCCGTACCCGCCGGGCTCAACCTCCCCGTCCGACGGTCGACGATGTGAAACTCTTCTTCGACACCCACAGTCCGAATCGACATGCGTCCCCTTGAGATGTGTCCAGTGTCGGCTGCACGTGTTCCGCCGCCCGCGTGTGTTCCCTCGGCCGGACAGCCATGGCGTAGGTACCGTCCCGTGCCCTCGACGGTCGGGCCGCCCCCGTGGTCGAGCGAAGTCGGCGGACCCTCGGGCGGGTCGTCGAAGCAGCCGAAATCCGTTGGCTTGCAAGGCCGTTGGACAAGACTGCGACTTGGTGACCGTGCTGCCAAGACCCGCTGGGTCCAAGAAGTCTTACGCTGAGCAACGGCGCTTCTGGGCCTGTGATCGGGAACCGGGCGCCGACACGGAGGCCGACCGACGCAAAGCCCAACCCAACACCAGGCCCGCCCTCGGCGCCACCTCTTCGCCGCCCGTCGCCGGTCGGGCGGCCGACCGTCGGGCCGGCTCTCCGCTCGCGCAATCCGGCTATCCGCCTCGTTCTTCGGCGTTCAGGATGAGCCGGACCACGATCGGTGCAGCGAGTCCGATGGGCCTTCCCCCTTGGCATCGGAGGTTCCGGCTCCCATGATCGACTCTGTGATCCGATACCTACGCGCCTGCGCGGCCGTGACACCGGCCGCGCTGTTCCTCGCGCTGTGCGGGCCCGCTTCCGTCGCGACGGCCGATCCGGCGCCGCAGAGCGGGTCGGAGCCGGCCAAGGTGGAGTTGGTACTCGACCTGTCCGGCTCGATGAAGCAAAACGACGCCGGCGGCGGACAAACCCGCTTGGAAGCCGCCAAGCAGGCGGTGAACCGCATCCTCGACACGGCTCCGGACACCGCGCAGGTCGGCATCCGCGTCTACGGCTCGACCTACCCGGGAACGGACAAGGTCCAGGGTTGCGCCGACACCCGGCTCCTGATGCCGGTCGCGACGCCGACCGCGGCGGCCAAGAGCACGGCCCGACAGCAGGTCGCCGGGTTGACCGCGATCGGATTCACCCCGATCGGCAACGCCTTGCGGGCCGCCTCGAACGACCTCGGTACGCAGGGCGAGCGGCACGTGATCCTCGTGTCGGACGGCGAGGACACCTGCGCGCCGCCGCAACCGTGCGAGGTCGCCAAGGAGTTGAACGCGGGCGGCACCAAATTGACGGTGGACGCGGTCGGCTTCAACGTCTCGGGGGCGGCCCGCGACCAGCTCAAGTGCATCACCACCGCCGGTGGCGGGGCCTACGCCGACGCGAAGGACGCCGACTCGCTGGTGTCCGGCATGACCGGCCTCTTCCGGCGGGCCGCGACGCCGTACACGGCCTCCGGACGCCCCGTCCAGGGCGCCACGACCGGATGCCCGAACGCGCCGATGGTCGAGGACGGCCAGTATCTCGACGCGTTCACCACCAGCCGCGACCTCTGGTATCGCATCCGCAAGAGCCCGGACGAGGACCTGGCCATCGGCGCCACCGCCATCTTCTCGGAGCGCATGCGCCACGACGACAGTCGGGAGAACTCGGCGTTCCTGACCCACCTGTTCATCCGCTCCGGTCCACCGGACCTGCCGCAGAGCTGGCTCCTGAGCGAGGGCGTGGCCCTGGAGGCGAACAACATCGTCACCACCGGCGCCACCGGCGGAAAGCACAACACGGCCAAGTCGCCCGACGGCATCGGATGCCTGCGGATCTCGCACAACGCCGAGGTCGACCCCCAGCGTCGGATCCTCCTCGAACTCCTGATCAGCCATCCGAAGCGGGCGGACGCCACGCAACCCGACGGCGCCCCGGCCGTCACCCCCACCGCCGGCGCCGGCGCGAACGCCGAGCTGCCCTCCGGGGGCTCCGCCGACGACTCGCGCGCCCCGGTGGCCGCCCGCGCGGCCGACAACGACAACGGTCCCGGCACCACGACCACCGTCGCCCTCATCGCCGGCGCGATCCTCCTCGGCGGCGCCCTGGGCTCCTTCGTGGCCACCTCCTCGCGCCGCCGCCGGAGCCGAGCATGAGCCGCATGCCGGGCATCCGTCGGGCAATCGCCGTCCTGACCGCCGTCACCGCCCTGACCGCCCCGATCGCCCTCATCGGCACGGCGGCAGGCGCCGAACCCCCGGCGGCGGCCGATGCCGCCGGCGGCTATTCGTTCAACGGCGCGGGCACGCTCGTCTCCGGCGTGCATCGGGAGAGCCTGGTCGTGGGCGACTTCCTGTTCTGGCGCGTGTACGTGCAGGCCGGCCAGAGGTTGTCGGTCAAGGGTTCCGTCGACATCCCGACCGACTTCCCGTACAAGCAGGGCCCCCGCTTCGTCGTCAACCTCTACAACCCGCTGCGCGAGGCCATCCCGAACACCGCCGCCCCGCCGAACCAACTCACGCCCGGCACCTCGCATCTGGAGGTGTCCTCGGGCGCGTGGACCGTGGGCGACGGCAAGAAGTACGAGAACTTCGACGGGACGAAGGGCTCCTTGAAGGAGTTCAAGGACGACCACTACGCGCCGCGCGGGCCGTACTACATCCAGGTCTCGATCTCGGGCGCCCAGGGACCGCAACGCGGCGTCGTCGTCCCGATCACGCTGGAGGTATCCGTCGAGGGGGTGCCCGTGCAACACCCGGATGAGCCGATCGACCCCGGCAACGAGGCACGGACCCCAACGCCGCCCCCCGCGCAAAGCCGCCCCGTCGCCGACTCGACCGCGCACGCGGGGGCCCGGACCAGCGACGGCGACGCGTCGTCCGCCGCCTCCGACTGGGGCATCCCGGTCGGCGCGACGGCCGCCGCGTTCCTGGTCGCGACGGCCGCGGGCTACGCACTGCGCCGCAGGTCCGCCGCATCCGCCCCGGTACCCGTCTCGCCGTGGAGCGCGCACACGCGGCCGGCCCCACCTTCGGAACACCTGCCGCCGCGGCCTCCCGGCAGCCCACCCCCGCCGACCTGAACCGCACCGGGCACCCGGGCTACCGGAGGATTTACCCATACGTGGTAACCACCCCGTCCTTCTGTCCCGCTCGGCCCGTGGCGACGATGGGCTCCGTTGTTCCGGACGCCGATCGGATGGGTCCGAGGCGGCAGGCGACGAGACGGGGCGCCCACGGACACGGGTTGCCCGGACCTCGTCGGCGTCCTGCCGAGGCCGATGAAGGGGTCACTGTGCTCAAGCTGGGTATCGAAGAGGAGTTCCACGTCGTCGACTTGGCCACCAAACGGGTGGTCCAGTCGGCGCGCGGGCTCCTGCACCGCCTTCCGATCGGCGCCTTCGTCGGCGGGGGCACCGCTTCGACGATCCGGCTCGTCGGTTCCGCGCACCACGAACTCGAGGACCTGCGCGGCGAGTTGGTGGCACTGCGCGGAATCCTGGTACAGCGCGCCGCGGGCCTGCACCTGGGTGCGCTGGCGAGCGGAACCGCGCCCCTGCTCCACGCGAACCCGAACCCGGACGCGAACCGGGAGTACCCGGAGCACAACCATCCGTACCACGACCCGGAACCCGCCGACGGCCCGGTCACCTGCGGCATGTTCGTCCGCGTCGAGGCCGAGGACAGCGAGGTGGCGACCCGGGCGATCGCGTGGATCATGCCGCATGTCCCCACGCTGTTGGCCCTGTCGTCGAGTTCGCCGTACTGGGCAGGCCGCGACACGGGCCACGCCAGCTGGCGCTGGAACCGCCCGCAGGTCTCGGCCCCGACGAAGGCCGTACGCGGTGTCGGCGCCACGACGTCGCCCCGCGAGACGCCGCCCCTTCCGCTCCGCCTGTCGGCGCACGCGCCCATGCTCGAACTCCGCGTCTGTGACGCCATCGCCGACGTCGAGGCGAGCGTCGCGATCGCGGCCCTGTTCCGCGCGCTCTACCGGTACGCCTCCCGTGCCGTCGTTGCGCACCGCACGCCCCCGGCGGCCTCGCCGACGATCGCCCTCGACGCGATCCGCCACGCGGGGCGCTGCGGGCTCGCGCACGACCTGATCGACCCCGTGGCCGCAGTGACGCGTCCTGCGGCCACGGTGGTCCGTGCCCTGGTGGCCGACATGGCCCCGTACCTGCGCGAGACCGACGACCTCGACCGGGTCGAGACCGCAATCGAGCGGGTGCTCGCGGAGGGTTCCGGTGCCTCGCGGCAGCGCGACGCCGCGCGCCGGGGCGGCCTGTCCGTCGTCGTGGACCGGGAGTTGGCCCGTACCATGGCCTGCGTGGTCGTCACCGACACCGCTCCGGCTCCCGCTTCCCCGGCGATCGACGCCGGCTCGGCGCTCGGCACCGCCGTCCGGTAACCGACCGGCGATCGACCTCCCCGGGGGAGTACCCCGGCCCGGGGGTTCGGCGAACTCTCCTTATTACCATGGGGTTTACCCGTCGCTGGTGCCCGTCGCGGCCTGTTGTCGACCGATCGCCCCGGCGCAACATTCGACCATGTCTCAGACCACGCAGGACCCCATCCGAGAACGTGAGTCCAAAGTCACCACGGGTGGGCGCGTCAGACGCCCCGGCCTGCTCGTGGGGGTGGAGGGACTGGAGGCGTACGAGGTGAGTTCGGCGCTGCTGCGGTCGATCATCTCACCCCCGCGCATCTTCGTCGGATCCACCCGCGAACCCAACGCCCGGCCGGACTTCGCCACCTTGATGGCGCTGGCCGAGGCGGTCGGGGGCGACCCGTACATCAGGGGCGGACGGTCCGCCTCGGAGACGCTGACCCTGATCGCGATGCAGGCCCACCGCTACGAATCCGCCCGGCTGTTCCTGGCCGCCGGACGCACCGTCGTCGAGCAGCGCGGCATCTACACGGCGGCCGTCGAGGACGCGGTCGCCCGCCATCCCGGCGACGTCGACCGGGCACACCGCAGCGCGCGCCGGTTCCTGGCGACCGTCGCCGAATGGCGACCGCTCCCCGGTGTCGTGCTGATCAACGTGGACGAACCGGAAGCCGTCGTCGAGCGAGTGCGCGCGCAGGACCACGAAAAACTGCTCGACCCGGTGCAACTGCATCACAAGGCGGTCCTGTTCGAGCGGCTCGCGACCGACGACGCGGCTCGGTTCCGGGTCTTCGACCGACGCGAGTCGACCGACGCCGGGTCCACCGAGGCGGCGGTACGGGATTGGGTGGGCCGGGTGTTGCCGGAAGGCGTCGGCGCCCAGTCGGCCTGACGGCGGACGAAGAGGACGACAAGGACGACAAGGACGACAAGGACGGCGGACGGCGGCTACCCGCGCGTATACCCGTCCCGGGTGACCGACTCGCCCTTCCTCACACTCACGCACGGCGCGAACCTGCCCCCGGACTCCCTCCGACCGCGGATCGAGTCGTCACCCCTCACCCAGCCCGGGGAGCAGCACAGTGCAACGAAGTCACACCGACACGACGATCAGACGAAGGGTGCCCGGCAGGCTCGCCACGGGCCTGGGCGTCGGCGCCGTGGCGCTGGCCGCGACCGTGGCCGGCGCCGGCCCCGCCCACGCGAGCGACGGCGACGCCAAGGCATGCGGGACGGCCGCCATCGAATGGTCCGTCGACAACGGCAAGACCTGGTCCAAGGCGGGCCTGTTGGGTTCCCTCGCCACCAAGGTGAACGTGCGTGTCGCCGGCAACGTGCCGAAGTCCTGCACGTACAAGGTCACCCTCGCCGCGTACAGCGCGGAGGGTCCCACCTGGAAGACCTCGGGGGTGCAGCGCTATCTCGGATCCCGCACGGCGTCCCTCACCGGTGCGCACCCCACCGCCGCCCTCGACATCAACCGCTACGCGCCGCCGTGCTTCGGCCAGATCGATCTGTACGGCAACGACAAGGTCTTCGACGGGAAGGCCAATCCGCTGCCGCGTTATCCCGACGCGAAATTCCCGACCGACCTGATCGCGGGTTGGAACGGCGGCAAGGAATGCGCGCCGTCGTCGCCGAAGCCGTCGACCAAGCCGCCGACCACTGCGCCGCCGACCGGCACGGCCCCGCCGACCACCGCCGTGCCCAGTACCGGCGCGCCGACCTCGAAGCCCAGCCCCTCGACGTCCGCCGGCACGACGTCCAAGCCCCCGTCCACCTCACCGTCGACGTCGACCTCGGCGTCGACTCCTCCCGACGACCAGCGAACCCCACCCGTCTCGGGCGATGTGCCGGGTCAACTGGCCCACACCGGCGCGAGTGACGGCGTGTTGCGGATCGCCGGCGCGTCCGCGGCCGTGCTCGTCTCCGGGGTCGGCGCACTCCTGCTGATCGGCCGCCGCCCCCACCGACGCGACCCCCGCCGGCCCGGCGCCGCAGGCTGACCACCCGCTCCCGACGTCGCGCCGCGCCGGCGTCCCCTTCGGGGCCGGGCCGTGTCGTGTCGTGGCCCGATTCGGGCCCCTGCCGATCGCGGGAAAGTCGACGTCGGTTGTCTCGAAGTACCGTGGAGGGCTTCTTGCGATTTCGTTCGCTCAAATTCGTGTTGCCCGCGTTCCTGTTGGTCGGCGGTGCCGTCACCTTCGGGGTCGCGTCGGGTGACTCGGACAACTCCAAGGCCACGGTGCCCACCACCGAGAACGCCTATGTGAGTCAGGTGGCTCCGGCCAAGACCCACGACTCGCAGACCTGGCTGTCGGTGTGTCCGGAGACCTGCGAGGGGGTCGCGCGCTCCGAGCGTCGCGCCTTCCTGCGGTTCACCGTCGCGGGCGTGCCCGCGGGCGCCCGGGACGTGCGGCTGAGTCTGGACCTGTACTCGGCCCGGACCACCGACACTTCCGTACGGGTGCACAAGGTCACCGGTACCTGGTCGGCGAAGACGCTGACCTGGAACCGGCAGCCCGCGTTCGGGGACGAGGTGGGCTCGCGCGACGGGTTCGCCGCGGGGCAGGTCGGATCCATCGACGTGTCCTCGACGTTCACCGGCAACGGGTCGTACACCTTCGCGCTGACCGCGGCCAAGGGCGCGCAGGGCGTGTTCCAGTCCACGCGCGCGGGGGCCGCCCAGGCTCCCCGGCTCTCGGTCCGCTGGACCGATCCGTCCACCCCCACCACGGGAGCGCTGCCCTTCGAGATGCCGTCCACGGCGGCACTGCGCGCGAGCGACAAGAAGGTGTACGCGCACTACTTCACCCCCTACCCCGCCTCCCTCGACAACAAGGAGCCGAATCAGGACTACTACCAGCGCAATTACCTCGACCCGGCGGGCGAGAGCGGCAAGCACGCCGCCTACGGAGGTCTGCTGCGGGATCGGCCGGCGCCGCGCGCGCCACTGCCCGGGGATTGGCAACTCGCGGACATGCAACGGGAGATCCGGGATGCGACCGCCGCCGGTGTCGACGGCTTCACCGTCGACGTACTGAACACCACCGGTGCGCACTGGAGCAGGCTCAAGACGCTGATCAAGGCGGCCGAGAGCACCGATCCCGGCTTCACGATCGTGCCGATGCCGGACATGACCTCGCTCAAGGACGTCACCCCCGCCGGTCTCGCCGCGTCGATGGCCGACCTGGCGTCCTCCGCCTCCGTCCGGCGGCTCCCGGACGGTCGGGTGGTGATCTCCCCCTTCAAGGCGGAGCAGCAGACACCGCAGTGGTGGGGGCAGTTCATCACCGCGATGGAGAAGTCCCACCAGACCAGGGTCGCCTTGGTCCCGGTGTTCCTGAACTTCGCGGCGAACGCCGACAAGTACGCCTCGGTCAGCTACGGGTTCTCCAGTTGGGGCAATCGCAGTCCCAACCGCCAGGGCAACATCCGATCGGACATCGCCAAGGCGCACGGCCTCGGCAAGATCTGGATGCAGCCGGTCGCGGTGCAGGACGAGCGTCCCAACCAGGGGATCTACGACGAGGCGAACAACACCGAGAACCTGCGGGTCTCCTGGGACAACAGCATCTCCGGCGGCGCCGACTGGGTGCAACTGACCACCTGGAACGACTACTCCGAGGGCACCCAGTTCGCGCCCTCGGCCAACTCGGGGCACACCTGGGTCGACATCTCGGACTACTACCTGGTCCGGCTCAAGACCGGTGCGTGGCCCGCGATCACCCGGGACACGGCGTATCTCACGCATCGCGTGCAGTTCGCCGCGGCCCGGCCGACGGGCGGTCAGACGAAGTTGATGACCCCCAGAGCGGGGACCGACCCGCCCAGGGACTCGGTGGAGGTGCTCACGTTCCTCGTCGCTCCGGCGACGGTGAACGCGACGATCGGGGGCGCCGGCCAGAGTTACCAGGCCGCCGCCGGTGTGCAGGCGAGGCTGTTCCCGCTCGCCTACGGCACCAACTCGGCGTCGATCGTGCGCGGTGCGGCCACAGTCGCGACGGTCTCCTCCGCACATGTGGTGCGGAAGGACTTCGCCGCGCAGGATCTCGGCTACCGAGGCACGAGCAGCGGCCGGCCCGGCGCCGGCTGACGCGTCACGGCAGGGAGTACGACCGGCGGGGCCGGGTCCGAACGGGCCCGGCCCCGCCGCCTGTTCGGGACGCCCTCGGAACGTCGTCGACAACCTCGCGCCGCACGGACTTTGACGCCGGGCCCGGTCCACGACGCACAAACACGACGGCCCGGGTGCGCGATGGGGGTCGCGCATCCGGGCCGTCGCGGACGCGTACGGGATCGGTGGGGGTGGGACTCCGAATGCCGTACGGGTACGGGCGGTGCGGGCTCGGGCGGCGCGTGCCGAGAGGGTACGTCTCCCCGCGCCATTGAGGGGGAACGCCCGGCTGTCGCCCGAGCCCGCGCCGCTCAGTTCCCTGAAGCCGCCTCGGCGGACGTCGGGTGGTCGGCCGACCGGTCGCAGAACTCGACCGACCAGTGCACGCTCTGCGGAGGCTTCGTGCCGCCGGTGCGAGTTCCGCCTCGGGTGCCGCCACCGCGGCCTCCGTGTCCTCCACCAATGGACGAAGCAGAGCAAATCATGTCAGATTTCCTTCCGTTCCCGAAGGATGGCGAGGGTTGAGTCGAGAGACCCGTAGGGTTCGCATCGAAGGTGAGCATCCGCTGCAGTCGGGGTCGAGCCCTTCGATGCGACCAGCCTGCGCCATGGCGGGCATCCGGCCAAGTGCCCACAGGCTGAAGGAATATGGCGTGAAGGACAAGCGGCTCTGGCGCTTGCCGATCGGCACCGGGGCAACCCGGCACCCGGCCCGTCAGTCCAACAGGCGCAGCTCTTCCAACCAACGTCGCGCGGCCTGCGTCGCGGGGTCGTCGGTGCCGCGTGCCCGTACCTGGGCACGGAGCACCGAGGGGCCGACGTCGAGTCTGGCCCGCCGCCGCGCCACGCGGCGCCAACTGGTGTACGCGTTGTCCGCGAGTTGCCGAAGCGCCGCGTCCGACTCGGCGTCCGCCTCGGGTTCGAGGACCAGGTCCGCGTAGATCCGCGCGGCCAGTTCCGGTTCCCCGGTCAGGGCGGCGACGTAGGCGCGCACTTCCCGGGCGCCCCGCGGGGGATGGGGGTCGTCCGCGGTGAGCTGCACGGCACGGGTGCGCGCCTCGGTCCAGTCCTCGGCCGCCACGGCGGTATGGATGCGCACGAGCAGGGCGTGTCGGCGCTCGGCCGCGGAGGCATCGAGGATTGGGTCCGGGGTCGGGTCGGGGACGGGCGCGTCGACGGGCTCGACGGCGGTCGCGCGCGGGGCCTCGACCGTCTCGAACCGCACCGGCGCGGCGGGTTGCCCGGCGGTCGGCCGCGCGGGCGATTCCTCGACGAGTACCGGTCGCGGCAGCCGGGGCCGGGGGTCCGGGGCCGGGTGCGCGTCCACGGCCGTCACCTCGCCGTCCACGTCGACGATCAGCGGCCATCGGGTGCCGTCCGCCTCCACCGCCACGGTCCGCACCGCCCGGCCCAGGCTCAGCGCCTTGACCGAGACCCGACGGATCGCCTCCGTGCGGGCGAACTCCGCCGGTGCGGGCACGAGTACACCGTCCACCACCGTCTCGCCCCGCGCGGTCATCTCGATCACGATCACCGGTGAAGCCGGCACCGAAGCCGGGTCGATCATGTGCGCCTCCCCTGGATCCTCGACGCGCCGCGCCCGCGTCGTGCGGTCTCGATCGAGACCTCCCCGCGCGTCCGACGGCGCGAGTCGGCGCACGCGCATCGGGGACACCATAGGGCCATCCGCGCCGATGGACGCGCATTTCCGTGCGGAAATCGAAATGCCGCCGGTAGGCGCCGGTCGCGCACAATGGATATTCGCCCGGTGTCCTTGACGTCGGGATCCGCCCTTTGCTTCACTGAGGCGGGCGAATGGATCGGTAATGCGGAACCGCCCCTCTCCCCCGGGCCCGGGCACCGGATCGCCCGGCTCGCGACAGCCTGTGCCCAGGGTGGAGCGACACCCACGAGCGAGCATGTCGGGGTCGCATCGTCGGGTCGATCAGTCCGATTTACTCCCGTTTTCTTCCCATTCTTCATCCGTTGTGACGCCGGCACACACCTCCCACCGTCCCCCGGGGCCGGCCACCGAGGAGCCACGCCCTATTTCCCGAGACATTTCGAATCGGCGATCACGGCACCTGCCGGACCGCCGCCTCGAATATGGAAATCCCGACCGTGCAGCGGAAATCGGAAATCCGCTTCCGGTGAACTGTCACACGCCGATCAAACCGCCTCATCGAGTTCGGTAGGCGGCGCCTCGTCCTCTTCTTCGGACGTCGATCGGATCGACTCGTCGGCGCGCACGAAACGGCCCTGGAGGCATCGCCCGGCGAGCACGAACGCGTCCAGGGCGGCCTTCAGGAGCGGGTTGTGGTTGGCGGTGCGATACAGCGCGAACACCCGGCGGTGCGACGGGGTCTGCGCCAGCGGTATGGCGACCATGCCGTCCCGGGGCTGGTAGGCCAGACCGGGCACGATGGCCACCCCCGCACCGGCCGCGACCAGGCCCTGGACCACGTCGTAGTCGTTGCTCCGGAAGGCCACCCTGGGAGCGAACATGTGCGCCGCGCAGATCCGGAACAGGCTGGTGGCGCCCGCGGTTCCCGGCCTGCTGGCCACCCAGCGCTCGTCGGCCAGGTCGGCGAGGTCGATCCCGTCGGCGCGGCGCAGCGCGTGATGCCCGGCCGGTACCACCACGACCAGCGTCTCCTCGATGAGCGGGAACACCGTGAGTTCGACGGGCCACACCCGCGGCACCAGGTCGTAGGCGAAGACCAGGGTCAGGTCCAGTTCGCCCTTTTGCACCTGCGGCAGCAGGTCGTCGGGCTCGGCCTCGTCGAGCAGGATCTCCGCGCCGGGGTGGGAACGGGTCAACTCCGCCACCGCCGACGGGACCAGGCGTTCCCCGGCGGTCGGGAAGGCACCCAGGCGCAGGCGCCCGCTGCGGCCCTGGACCACGTCGCGGATGTCGCGTTCCAGGCTGTCCAGTACCGCGATCGACTCGCGGGCTCGCTCGGCGATCGTGAAGGCCATCCCGGTCGGCCGGATCCCGTGCGCCTCGCGCTCGAACAGCGGTGTGCCCACCGCCCGTTCCAGTGCGGCGATCTGTTGGGACACGGCGGAGGCCGTGTATCCGGTGCGGCGTGCGGCGCGGGCGAACGATCCGGTGACCACCACCTCGACGAGCGTGCGCAGATGCAGGGGGTTGAGCATCACATGTCCTTGGCCTGGCTGGAACGGGGGTTGAGCATCAGAGTTCCTTGCCCTGACTCGAAAGAGGTCGCGGTCTGGCGGACCTTGGCACCCGTGGTGCCGACCACGACGCTGTTGAAGCACGTCGACCGAATCGATCGTTGGGCCTCGAGGAGTGCTTCGCCATGTCGGATGTCCTGTCGCTGATGGATCAGTGGGGGCCGGAGAAGGTCGTCTCCGTGTCACACACCCGAACCGGTATGAAGGGCGTGTTGGTCATCGACAACACCGCCCGTGGGATGGGCAAGGGCGGTACCCGGATGTCCCCGACGGTGACCACCGGTGAAGTGGCCCGGTTGGCCCGGGTGATGACGTGGAAGTGGGCCGCGGTCGACCTCTTCTACGGGGGCGCCAAGGCCGGGATCGTCGGCGATCCCACCGGTCGGGACAAGGAGGCCGTACTGCGGGCGTTCGCCCGGGCGTTGTCGAACGAGGTGCCCGCCGAGTACGTGTTCGGCCTGGACATGGGGTTGACCGAGGACGATGCCGCGATCATCCAGGACGAACTGGGCGACCGCGGGGCCGCGGTGGGCACCGATTCCGTGCTGGGCGGGGTGCCGTACGACCGACTCGGGGTGACCGGGTACGGGGTCGCGGAGGTGGCCGACGCGCTGGCCGCGCGCATCGGCCTGCCCCTGGCCGGGGCGCGGGTGGCGATCCAGGGGCTGGGCGCGGTCGGTTCGGCGGCGGTGCGCCGGTTCGCCGAGCTGGGTGCGACGGTGGTCGCGGTCTCCTCCGTGCACGGGGCGTTGTACGACCCGGCCGGTCTGGACGTCGAGCGCCTGTCGCGCCTGCATGCGGAGTTCGGCGATCTCGCGGTCAAGGAGTACGCCGGCGGGGTGGTGCAGGCGTTGGGTTCCGAACTGGTGGTGCCGGCGGAGGTGTTGGTCCCGGCGGCGCTGCAGGACGTGATCGACGAGGGGGTGGCCGATCGCATCACCGCCCGTCTGGTGGTGGAGGGTGCCAATCTGCCCACCTCGCCGGGCGCGCAGCGCGTCCTCGCGGAGCGCGGGGTCGTGGTGGTGCCCGACTTCATCGCGAACGCGGGTGGCGTGGTGGCCGCCGGGTTCGCGATGGACGCGCGGTATTCCGCGTTCCGGCCCGACGCGGAGGTGATCCGGGCGAGCGTGTCCACGAAGTTGCGGGAGAACGCGGTGCGGGTGTACGAGGAGAGCGCGCGCCGTGGGGTCACGTCGCACGAGGCCGCCCGCGCGTTGGCGCAGGAGCGGGTCCTGGCGGCGATGCGGCTGAAGGGACGGGTGGCCTCCTGACCGTGGTGTCGGGGCGCGAACTCCGGGTCCGGGTTCACCCGTCGGCGTACGCGGCGGGCTCTTGCGGTGCCGCCGGCGAGGTTCCCGGGAATTCATCGGGCTCAGGTGTGGCTGTCCACGGACAGCGGCATCTGGCAGAAGGTCTCGATCTCCTCCTGGAGTTCGCGCACCCGCGTCTCGCGCACCCGCATCGGCCGACGAAGGCGCTCGTGCACCAGCATGACAAGGGAGCGCAATCCGTCGACGCGCCAGGACGGTTCGATGCGCAGCACGGGGCGTAGTGCCTCGGCGGTCGCGTCGATCTCGTCCAGGTTCGCGTAGGCGAGTGCGATGGATACCCGGGCGATCATCTCGTCGGTGCTCGAATAACGTTCGGGCGTGATCGCGGCGTACATGCCGAGCGCGGTCTCGCCGCATTCGATCGCGCGGCGTTCGGCGCCGGGGATGAAGACCCGGGTCAGTGCCTCGTAGGCGCTTTGTTCGGCCGGGTCGAAGGTGAGCAGACCGCCGATCTCGTCCAGTTCGTCGCGGCGGGCCAATTTGCGGGCGTCGGTCGCGGCGCGCAGTGCCGCCGAGGCGGCGAGGGCGTCGCCGAGGGTGGCCTGGGTGAGGGCGACCAGGGAGTGCAGCCAGACCGATGCGGTACCGACCCCCATGTCGCGTACGGAGGCGCCGAGTCGGGCGTAGCGCAGTGATTCGTGGACCCAGCCGGCGCGGTAGGCGATCAGCGACTGGACGCCGCGCAGCCAGACCTCGGCGCTGGGGTCGCGCGCCTCCACGACCGCGTCGAGCAGTCCGGCCTGGGCCATCGCCAGTGCCTCGCGCGTGTCGCCGAGGTCGTGCAGGGCCCACGCGGACACGCCGCGCGCCAGCGCCTTGGTCAGCGGGTCGACGCGCGAGTCGTCGGGGTCGCCCGGTGCCCGCAGGGTGGTGGCGTGTCGCCGGACGGCGACCAGTTCCTCGTGGATGCTCGGCAGGGCGGTGTGCGGGTACACCGCCGCGAGCCGCCGGATCGCCGCCGCCGTCCGGGCCGGGGACGGGAACTCGATCGTGTCCCTGGGCCCGCCGAGAACGTCGACCTTGTTCGTGAGTTTCATGCGTCGTCTCTCCGCCGATGCGAGATCGTGCCTGGCGGTTGCCAGGATCCCGGCGCGTGGCGGGTGCGCAAAGGTCGCCACGGTTACCCGTTCTCGGTAAACCGAAAGGTAACCGCAGGGAATGCGGGACATTGCGGACCCCGGTCGCCGGCTCGCCCCCGACGGTCGGCGGTCCGGCGGTGTCGAAGGATGGTAATACGCCGGAAACATCGATGCCGTGATTCGGTCGCCGGGAAATATCGGAACCCAAGAGTTCGACGTCGAACTGTTGCGCCGTTCGAGGTCCTGCCGCTGTTCGTCGAACGCTCTCCTATGTATGCTCCGATTCAGTTCCGCTCAGTTCCGTCCCGTTTCATTCCGGCCGGTCCGCGCATCGACGCGGCGCCGGGGGCATTCGATCGCCACCCTCCGTCGATCGGCGCCGTAACCGGATTTCCACTGCGCGTCACCCCCGTGTCGCGTAAGTGCCGATTCCTGATATCGAGGAGCCCCCGTGGCAATTGACGTCGCAGCCGACCGACCCGTCGTCCTCGTCGAGATCTCGGCCGATCACTCCGTGCGCGTGGCCGGCGAGGTGGTCGTCGTGGCCCCGGGGGACGATCCGCGCGGGGCGGCGCTGGCCGTGGTCGCCGAGCGGGCGCGGTTGCTCGGGCAGCCGGTGCGGGTGCACGCGCGGGAGGCGGACGGCACGATCTTCCCGTTGGACGTGTACGCGGATCGTTCGATCGCCGAGGCGGGGGCGCCGATCCCGGCCGCGCGTCGGCGCGGCATATTCGGCCTGCGGCGACCCGGGTCCCCTTCGGGCGCCGAGCCGACGCCGACCGAGGGCGCGCCGCCGGTGACCGCGGCACCGGTCGCCGTGGCGCCGCCGGCCATGGCCGGGGCCGACGTGGCGACCCCGTCGTGGACCCCGCCGCGGCCGGCCGCGAACGCGCATCCGCCGGTCCCCGCGGCGCACACCTTCGGCGGCGGCGTGCCGACGCCCGGCGCCGAACAGCGCCGACTGCTCGACCTGATCCGGTCGGCGATGGGCACGGGAGACCACGCCGACGCGTTGACGCTGGCTGCCGAGTTGGACTCCCGCACGGGGACGACGGCGGCCGGTGCGGCGGAGCGATTGGCCGCGCGCGAGGTCTACGGATACGTGGCGCTGGCCACCGGGCACCCCGAGGTGGCGGTGCGGTTGTACGCCGAGGCGGCCACACTCGGTGACGGCGGGGCCGGGGATGCGCCGGCCCGGATGGCCGCCAACGCGCACTTTTGCTGGCTGCGCGTGACCGACCCGGTCGCGGCGGACGCGGCGGGCGCGTTGGTGCTGCACGCGTACGCCGTCGGCGGGGTCGCGGATTCGCCGGGGGCGCGCGCGGCGCGGCGACGGCTGACGGCGGCGCGGGCCGGCTCCTGAGCGGCCGACCGGGCCCGATCGTGGGCCCGGTGCGACGGGGTCGGGGCCCTAGGCGAGCGGGCGCGGCGGCGACGGGTTTCCGCTGCCGCCGACGCGCGGTCCCGCGGCCCAGAGGTGGTGCAGGTCGTCGGGGTTCAGCGGGCTGCGGTAGGCCGCGCGCACCACCTCGTGGGCCACCGGGCCGCCCTCCTCGATCAGTCGGACGAACCAGTCGAATCCGGCGGGATACGCCCACAGGTAGGAGCGCAGGAGCGGGTTGGCCCCCCGGTCGCCGATCAGGTCGGCGATCTGCTGGTCGTCCCAGAACGGCACCCGCGCGCGGGCGTGCGCCGCACACGCGCCGGCGCCGACGCCCCGATTGATCGCCAGGTGCAGTTCGCTGCGCACCAGTTGCAGATAGTGGTCGAGGCGTACGCGGGCGATCAGCACGTCGTCGTCGGGTGCCACGAGCAGCGGCATCGCCTGGGCCAGGCCCTCCAGGACCACCTGGGTGGGCCCGTGTACGGACAACACCCGCACCCACGGCACGTCCTCGCTGCCGCAGCGGTCCGCGAAGCTCGCCGCCTGCAGGCCGTGGCCGAGCACTTCGTGCAGGGCGAACTGCCGGGTGCCGGCCCGGGTGAAGCGGGCGTTGCGCGGATTGAGCCGCAGCCGCACGTTCAGCCCGGCGCCGTCGAGCCAGTAGGCCCAGTAGGCGTCGACGTCGACACATTCGATGCTCAGCTCGTACGCCGCGTGCGCGCCGGTGAGCGCACGGACGGCCGGCTCGTACGCGGCGGCGGCCGCCCGGATCTCGGCAGACACCTCCTCGGGGGCCACCGGCTCCTCCAGGACGCGCAGGTCCCGATCGGTGGCCCCGTGCCAGCCGATGCCCAGCTTGTCCAGGAGTCGCTGGGCCAGCAGGCCGCGTTCGCCGACGTAGTCGGCCGACCAGCCCGCGACCGCGCATCCCTGGGTGGCCCGCACGTACGGACCGAGCGCCGGCCGTTCGCCCAACTGCGTTCCCAGGTAGGCGAGATCGGCGGCCAGCCGGCCGGCCAGGCCGGGCACTTCGGCCACCTCCGGCGCCGCCGCGAGCGCGCTCAGCCGCGCGTACACCTCCAGCCGGCTGCCCGCGGCCGGCACCGGATCGGCCGGCGGAAAGAAGTCGAATTCGATGATCGCGGCACCGCCCCGCTCGATCTCGAAGCGGTGCCAGGCGCGGATCGCCGCCTCGACCTCGTCACGCACTGTCATGAACCACATCCCAACGCAGCGTCACATATTCGTTGGCGACCAGGTCCTGCCTGGAGAGCGTCACGTGCAGTCGGTCCTCGTCGAGGCTCCAGCGGGTGTGCTGGGTGATCGAGTTCTCCGAGCCGTCCGGATGTTCCTCGACCGCGCCGCACCCGCGGAACTCGGCGACACCGTGATGGGTCACGCTCAGGGAGAACTGCCGCGTAGGCCGCGCGATGGCCTGGTGCCAGTACGTCGCATCCACGAACAACCCTCCCTCGCAAACGTATTCGATGACGGTAGTCTCCCCGGGCGGCACCGGGGGCGAGATCTGGCAGGCGAACTTGGTCAGCCCCGTGGTGTCGTACAGCCGCTGGATCGCGATCTGTCGGTCGCAGGCGTCGGTGGGGGTGATGGTGAGCCGGCCGCGGGTGCGCTCGAACCACAGCTCCCGGACCATCCGGGTGAGCGGGCGGCCGGTCAGGTTGAGCACCACCTGGCGGTAGGTCAGCCGCACGTGCCCGTCCCGGTCCACCACGATGTCCACGTCGAGCGAGAGTTCGACCGCGTCGCCGAACGGGTGCGGCGCGTGCGGGGAAGCATCCCGGGGGGCCGGCTCCCAGTAGTCGGCCGCGCCGCGCTGCCCGGGCTCGCGCCGGTCGGTGCCGGCGCTGCGCGGCGCGGGGGGCCGGACCCCGGGCGCGACCGGGTCGGGCGACTGCGCGGGCACGTCCTCCTCCCACGGCTGCGGGGCCAGACCCAGCATCTCGCCGGGAATGCGCAGGCCCTGGGAAACACGCTCGACCACGTGCTGTTGGCGGACCTGAGCCCTTCCCTTGACGTAATCGGCGACGCGGCTCGGCGTCATCTCGCACAGCCGCGCCAATTTGCTCAGAGTAAATCCGAGGTCTTCCTGGGCGAGCCGGAATATGGCCCCCAGATCGCGGTCGGCGCAGGCCCTGATCATGGCCGGGGTGGCCAACAACGCGGTAGGCAGCGGGTTTCGGTCTTCAATTTTCGACATTCTGAGCCCCCGTGACTGAGCCGACCCTACGCGGCCCACGTAGTTACCGGTGAATTTACCAGTCCTAGGTAACGTCCTCGACCTTATGTCGATTCCCGCTCCGATACACAATCTACAAACCGGCGTTCAATCGAACGCGGTCCGTGACATTCGAATGTCCCAAACGATCGGCGGACGCAATGCGGGACGGGCAAATGGGGCCGACGGGTACGTATCACCGGCGCCCGATTCTCCCGCCCACGGGCAGCCGCGACGCTGCCCACGGCCCGGTCGCCGGGTCGCCGATCCGGGACCCGTCCGTCGCGTCGGTGCACCCGCCGCGCCGCGACGACGGGCGCACCGTATCCCCCGTGAACCGTCCCCGCGACGTGAAAAGCCAGGAGATCATGTCCGCATCGACAGACTTCCGACCCGTCCTGGTCGAGCGGAAGCAGGGCGGCCCCGGGTCCGCGCCCGCGATACCGCGCCCTCGGCCGACCGATGCCGGCCCCCACCGACGTGTGCTCTACCGCGGTACCGACCCGGCCGCGGTGCATGCGGCGGTCGCGTCCCGTCTGGGCCCGCACCGCCTGCGCGTGCCCGGCGGTCGGATCAACGCCACCTTCCGAGCCCTGCACGAGGGCATCGTCACGATCCACGAACTCGCCTACGGCGCTCGGGCCGACGTATACCTCGACGGCAGCTCGCCGGACTACCTGATCCCCATCCGTCACCGCGGTTGGGGCCGGGTGCTGATCGACGGCACGGAGAACACGCTCTCCCCCTGCGTCCTGGGCCCCGACCGCCCGTCGCGTCTGTCCTGGGAACCCGACACGTCCGTGGTGCTCCTGCGCATCCCCGGCGAGGTGATGCAGCGCGCGATGGGCAACGGTGTGGTCCGCTCGCCCTGGGGCTCTCGCGAGTTGGGGCCCTACCTGGACGCCGGCGACCTCGGCGTACGGCAGTGGCTCTCCCTGGCCCGCGACTTCGCCACGATGGTCGACTCCGGCGGCGGGCACCTGGTCGGTTCGCGCACGGCCACCCGGCACTTCGAGCAGGTCCTCGTACACGGCCTGCTCTCCTGCGCGCCCGCCCACGGCGCCGGTCCGCTGCGGACCGGCTCGGGGGCCGACGAACCGAACGGGCTGCGCCGGGCGTTGGCGTACTGCGCCGAACACGCCGGGGAGCCGATCTCGGTCGGCGCCGTGGCCGCGGCGGCCGGGATGAGCGTGCGCACCCTCCAGGAGAAGTTCCGCGTGCACCTGGGCGTGACCCCCGTCGGCCATCTGCGCCGGGTGCGTCTTGCGGGCGCGCACGCCGACCTGATCAACGTGGCCGAGGGCAGGTCCCGGGACACCGTGACCGACATCGCCCTGCGCTGGGGCTTCGGCCACCTCGGACGCTTCGGGTCGATGTACCGCGAAACCTATGGGCAGTTGCCGTCCTACACCCTGCGACACGGGGCTGCCGAGGACAAGGTGTCGCGCGCCGCGGGATGAGGCGGGCGCGAGCCGGCGGTCGGCGGCGTCGCCGGCCGCCGGTTCACCACGACGGAAGCGGCACCGTGGCCCGGAAGTGCTCGCGGGCATCGGCAGTGCGCCCGTTGCCATATACGCGCAACACCTCGGCCAGGCCCGGGTACTCCGCCGCGAGCAACTCGGCCGCGGCCTCGATCTCGGCGGCCGAGGCCGCAGCCCGCAACACGGCCTGCACCGAGACGGCCGGATCGGCGGCCGGCCCGGTCAGCACCTCCGGCCCGTTCAGTCGCAACGCGGTACGGGTACTGGGCTGATGCGACCTGATCCGCTCCAACGCGACGGCCCGGTCGGCGTCCGGCAGGCGCTCGAAGTCGGCGGAGGCGACCAGCGCCTCGATCTCCTGGAGTCGGGACAACACGGCCGGGTTGCCGATCTTGGCCCGCTGCCCGGACATCAGTTGGGAGAGCATCGGCGCGGACAGGCCCAGCACGGCGGCGAGTTCCAACTGCGACGCGCCCAGGCGTCCCAGGAGCCGGCGGAAGCGATCCTGCAACGGCTCGCCGTACCACTGGGTTTGCCGCGCGCGGTTGCGCGCGATCGCTTCCTCGTCCCCCGGTGCCTTCGTCATCGTCGCATGATGCCGCTCGAACGACGCGTTTGCAATTGCAATTTCGGGTCCGCCGGCGGGTTCTCGCGTGGCCTTCGGCACAGAGCCGGGAATCGCGTCGGCCCCGGCTCGCTTCACCCCGTCCCGAGCGGGGTCCAGCGATACGAGCCGTCGTCGCGATAGGTGCAGCGCACCCGCGTGCCGGACGTGGTCCGCGCCTCGGTCATCACCTCGTACCACTGGCAGGGGGTGTCGCCCGCGACGGGCGCCGGGGGCCGGGTGGTGCCGGAGGGCGTGGGTACCGGGTCGGTGCCGGGGGAAACCGCCCCCGTCACCGTGGAGCCCGTCGTCCGCGGCGGCGACTTCGGGGTGGGCGGGTCGGCCGGGTCCCCGCCGATGGTCAGCCATGCCGTGGTCGCCCCCACGGCGACCAGCCCGCCCAGGAGCAGCAGGCCGCGCCGCCTCACGACACGTGTCGACGGACGTGGATTTCCGGCCGGCCGCGAGACCGGCGCGGGCGTGGCCCAAAGAGCTTCGGGAGCGCCGGGGTTGTGGCGCGGCGGCGCGTGGGTCGGCGGTGCGGGCGTGGGTGCGGACCCGGGGGCGGGTGCGGACCCGGGCGTGGGTGCGGACCCGGGGGCGGGTGCGGCCGCGGGTCCGGGGATGGGCGCGGCCGTGGGCCCGGGTCCTGGTTCGCCGGTGGGCCTCGGCAGGGGTTCGGGCATCGGCCCGGGCAGCGGCACGAAGCGCAGCGCGGCGCTCCCCCGCGCGCTCGGCCCGCCGTCCATCCGGATCTCCGGGTCGCGCGGCACGCCCCGCAGGACCGGCCCCGCCGGAGCGTGCCCGGGGAGCGGGCCGAGCACGTCGAAGACCTCGATCGGCTCCCCGTCGGCGGTGAACGCGGGTACCACCGGCTCGCGTTCCCCGGCGCTTCCCTGGATCTGCCGCAACCGGGCCAGCGCCCGCGCGGCGCTCTCGGGCCGCTCGTACGGGTCGGCGGACGTCATCGCACCCACCAGGTCCCACAGCGGATCGGCTCCCACCGGCACGGTCGGCGGCTCGTCGGGCGGATCCTCGTGGCCGGTGAGCAGTTGCCACGCCAGCACGCCCAGCGCGTACAGGTCGCGCCGCACGTCCGGCGCCGCGCCGAGCGACGCCTCCGGCGGCAGGTAGCCCGGAGTGCCCACGACGTGACCGGACTCGGTCAGCCTGGGTCCCTCCTGGGACAGCGCCAGGCCGAAGTCGCCCAGCAGACAGCGGGGCATGTCGTGACCGGTCACGTCGAGCAGCACGTTCGCCGGTTTGACGTCGCGATGCAGGAGGCCGACCGTGTGCACGTGGTCCAGGGCGTCGAGGAGTTGGCCGAGAATCACCGCCGCGTACGACCTCGGCAACGCGCCGTAGTCGCGGATCAACGACGCGAGCGATCCGCCGGCGAACAGCTCCATGGCGATCAGTACGTCGCCGTCGGCCACCCACGTGTAGGGCGACGCGACGTGCCGGTGCTCCATCCGGAAGCCCTGTTCGCGAACCACACGCAGCAGTAGACCCGCGTCGGCCGGACGCACCAGCTTGGCGGCACAGTAGCCGTCCAACCGATGGTCGAACGCCCGCCATACCGAGCCGGACATTCCGGTCCCAACCGGGTCGACGAGGGTGAAGCGGCCGGCGAGCGGTGAAGGCACGGCGTCACCCTAGCGCAGGGGTTCCGGCTCCTCCCCACCCCGTTACCCGTGGGTAGCCCCGGGTTTGCGATCGCAATCCGGATCATCGCCGTCACGCAATCGGGACGACGCGAACTCCGGGGCCGCGCCGAGGTGTTCCGGAGAAGTTCCGGGGACGCCTTCGAGAGCGCCTGCGGGCCGGCCGTCGGACAGCCGCGCGCGCAACGAGCGCATCCGGTCGCGAACCGCCTCCCGCCCGGGGTCCTCGGGCACGGTCGCGTACGCGCGCAGTACGACCGGGCCGAGATCGTACGCGGACCGCGGCTCGGCAACGCGCAACCACGAATAGTGCGCGTTCCTGGCCATCCGGGCGCTCTCCTCGGGCCGGCCGACCCAGGCCGGTGCGGCATCGGCGTACAACTCCACCGCGAGTCCCGGCCGATCGGTCATCAGCGCCACATACGCGTGCACCTCACGCGCGGCGGGCACGGCCCGATGATCGCCCCCCGCCTCGACGGCCGCATCGAGGGCGGCGGCCAGCGTCATCGCCCGCTCACCATCGCCGGCTTGCAGCGCCCGCGCGATCTCGGCAACGGCCCGGGCCTGTTCGACGGTCGGCTCCGGCGCACCCGCCGCTCCGGACGCGGGCGGTTGCAACACGGCCGGCTCGACGCCGGCTTCCGCGCCCACCGACACAGGCGCGGGACGCCGCCCCGGCGGTTGCCAGGAGGGCGCCCCCGAACCGGTCGAGACTCCCTCGGCGGAGCCTGAGACGGGCACCGGAACGTGCGAAAGCGCAGGCGCGGACGCCTCGGGCAACCCCGAAGCCAAGGCCGCCCCCGCCCCCGAAGCGGCCACCGAAGCCGAGGCGGACGCCGAAGCCGAGGCGGACGCGGACGCAGATGCCTCAGGCGAAGCCGAACCGTCGCCCGACCCCGAGCCGACCACCGACCCTGCCCGCCCACCCCCCGCCGGCGCGGACATTCCCGTCGCGGCCGCGGGCGTTGGTGTGGGCGCCGACGTCCCCGTCGGCGTGAGCGACGTCGGCGCGGGCGTCGCCGCCGGTGTGGGCATAGGCGCCACCATCGGCTCGGACGTCGGCACAGACTTCCCCGTGGCGGGCGCGGGCGTCGGCGCAGGCATGGGCGCGGGCGTCACCGTCGCGGACGCGGGCGCGGGCATCGCCGTCGGTGCGGTCTCCGACTCCGGCGGCCGGAGGTCCCTCGTCGGTGGCGCGAGTTCCTCCGGGGCCGTTGGTACGGGCGTCGGTCCCTCTCCCCGCCCGGCCGAAGGCCCCCGCGGGGCTTCGGGAGCGTCGAACGCGGCCGTCGGTCCGCTCGGTTCGCCGAACCGCCGGACCGGTGAGGTGGTGGCCTCCGGGTCGCGCTTGCGTCGGCCGGGGCGCGTGCGCCGCTTGTGTGGTGGGGCGACCGGGTCGTTCGCCGCGGCCACCTCGCCGTTCTCGGCGACGATCAGCGGGAACAGGGTGCCGTCCGGCTCGACGGCGGCGACCCGCACCGGACGGCGCAGGAGGCGTGCGCTCGCCGCGGCGGCCTCCACCGCGGTCGCGCGGGGGTCGACGCCCGGCGGTACCGGAACCTCGGTGCCGTCCACCCGGACCCTGCCGTCCGTCGACAGTTCGATGCGGACGACGGGCCACGCAGGCACCATGGAAGGAGTGGAAGAACTGGTCACGACGGCTCCTTCGGTCGGGCGAAGCACGGGGCGCGGCACGGACGGACGGCTCGGGCGGCCCGGTCCGGCGGGCCCGATCCGGGCGTCGGCGTCGGCGTTAACCATGGCGACGCGGCGTCGACCTCGGCTTCGGCTTCGGTTGCGATTTCGGTCAGGGCTTCGATTCCGGCTTCCTCGTCGCGGCGGACGGCGGCATCGATCCGGGCGCCCCCGGCCCGCCCGTCGCGCACACCAGGCCGCCCGGCGCCACCTTCATCCCGGGTGTTCCGTCGATCACCGTCACCACGATCACGCACGAATCGGCGGTCACGGGATCCCCCGAGAGCACGGCGTCCATCGTGTTCGCCGCCGGGAACGCTGTCTTTTGGTAGGTGCCGGACGGACTTTGCGCGATGGCCAGGTATCCCGCGATCCCGTCGGTGCGCGCGGGCGCTCGCCAGGTCACCCGGATCCCGCCCTCGACAGCCTGTCTGGTCACCTGCTGCGGCCGATAGGCGGCAAGCAGTTCGCCGGTCACCGGAATCACGCTGCCGGACGCCCCCGGGCCGGGCGCCCCCGAGGTGCCCGGTCCGGGTGGCGCCGCCGCGTCGGCGCCGTCGTCGCCACCGGTCAACAGGACGGTGGCGACGACGGCGCCGGCGACCAGGAGCAACGCCGCGAGCACGAGCCTCCCCCGAGACCCCCGCTCCCGATCGACGAAGTCCCCGCCGTGGCGGCCCCATTCATCGGGAGCCACGGGCCCGCCGTACCCGAAGGGCTCGCGCTCCTCCGCCGGTGTTCCCGGTGCGAGCGGGATCGGCGGCGGCGCGAACGCCCGTCGGGACGTGCGATCCGACCTCCGGACGCGCACGGTGTCCCCCTGGATGGCATGGCGAATGAACGGGTCGAACACCCGCGTCGACGCCCGGGGCCGGGGCCGGATATCGGCCCGACGCCCCACGATCCCGGTGGAACCCATGGGGAGTCTAGAAACCACCCGGCGTGACCGATAGGCCGAATCACGCGCGGCGACCCACCCCTCGCACGCGATTCGGCTGACCCCTGACCTTCGACCCCGGCCGCCGCACCCGGCCCCGCCTCGTCACAGGCGACAGCTGATCTCCATCCCGTCCTCGACCGGGAAGCTCACACTCTCGTAGCCGTTGCCCGAGTCACGTACGTAGTCGAGGTACGGCTGCATCGAGCTCTGGTCGATGTCGTCGGCCACCACGAGCGTGCCCGGCCGCAGGCGCGGCTCCAGCAGGCGCAGCACCGGCAGGCACAGGTCCTTCCAGCCGTCGAGCAGTACCAAGTCGGCGGGTGCGTCCAGTGCGGCGAGGGTGTCGAGGGCGTCCCCCTCCAGCACGGTGATCAGGTCGTCCACGCCGGTCTCGGCGAAGGTGCCGCGGGCCGCGGCGATCTTCTCCTTGCTGAGTTCCGTGGTGAACACGCGTCCCGCACCGTTGTCCCGCAGGGCCGCGGCCAGGTGCAGCGTGGAGATCCCGAACGACATGCCGAACTCGACCACCGTCGTCGGGCGTGTGGCCCGGACCAGGTTGTAGAGCAGCACACCGCCCGCGGCGGAGATCGGCATGTGGATCCCCGCCGCGGCGTCGGCCTTCTCGTGGGCCGACATCGAGGCGTAGCCGGCGGGCAGTGTCGCGGCGATGGCGTCGTCGCGCTCGGCCAGGGCGAACATCCGGTCGAGGGCGGTGCGGATGCGGGGGTCGGCAAGCGTGTGAGTGAATGTCATGGCCGCTAGCGTAGACGCAACGTCGCGTCTACGCTAGCGGCTTTTCCCGGATGTAATACCCTCGACCCGAGGAGGCGAGATGACATCGAGGACACCGGGCGCCGACGCCCGCACCACCCCCACCGTCGGCGGATCGGACGCCCCCGGCGGATCGGCTCGACAACACCACGGCAACCGACACGGGCGCAGCGAACAGGCCCGCCTGGCGGTAATCGAGGCGGCCGACGACCTGCTCGTCGAGAAGGGCTTCGCCGGCGTCACGATGGAGGGCATCGCCGCCCGCGCCGGGGTGGCCAAGCAGACCATCTACCGGTGGTGGAGCACCAAGACCGACGTACTGATGGACGCCTTCCTCGAGGACGCCGCCGAGGACCTGACGATGCCCGACTCCGGAGACCTCGCCCACGACCTGCGCGACTACCTGCGCCGGCTCGCGTACTTCCTCGCGAAGTCCGACTCCGGCGCCGTCTTCCGCGCGCTGATCGCCCAGGCCCAGCACGATCCGGCGTTCGGCCGCGACTTCCGCGCCAAGTGGCTCGACGCGCAGCGCCGACGCGACCGCCTCGCCCTGGAACGCGCCATCGCCGACGGCCGGTTGTCCGCCGACCTCGACATCGCCGGCGAGACCGACCGACTGGTGGGCCCGCTCTACTACCGCGTCCTGGTCACCGACGAGCCGATCGACGCCCCCTACACCGACGCCCTCGTCGACGCCTTCCTCGACCGCCACGCCCGCCCCGCCACCCCCTGACCGGCCGGAGACCGAATCGGGCGTTCCACCCCGCGCGGTTCAGCCCATCCGCTCGACCGAACCCGCGCGGGCCGCGTAGTCCCGGAGCGTGAGCGCGCTCGCGGCCTCGTCCGTTCCGTCGCCGCTCGCCCACGGCAGGCGCGGCAGGTGCCGCGTCCACGGCAACATGCGCGTGGTGCGATCGCGCACCCACACCGCGGCCCGGCTCCCGGGCAGGATCGCCGGCGTGTTGTCGAGCGCGAGGCGTTGGCACCGCTCGACGTAGTCGGCCATCTCGTGTCGGTAGCGGGCGAACGCCGTGCGGTACTCGCCGCCCGCGCTCGCGAGTTCGCCGGCCAGCACGTACGCGCCGACCAGCGCGAGGCTGGTACCCATGCCGGAAAGCGGCGCGGGACAGTGCGCCGCGTCGCCGGCCAGCACGACGCGGCCCTTCGACCAGCGCTGCATGTGTACCTGGCTCGCCGCGTCGAGATGGAAGTCCGGCACGTCCCACATGGCCTCCAACAGCTCGGGTACGACCCAGCCCGCGCCTCGGAAACGATCGGCGACGAACTCCCGGCCGGCCACCGGATCGTGCCGGTCGAACTCCGTGGGCGGCGCGTCGAAGAAGAACATCGCCCTAGCCTCGCCGTCGACGCCGATCGGGTACAGCCCCGCCGTCCGCGCCCCGCCGCGAACCGGGTCGCTGTACAACTTCCACCAGCCGTCGAGCGGCACGGGGCTGCGCGTGGCGAAGATCGCGAGGTGTGAGCCGAGCGGTCGCACGTACGACGCTTCCGGGCCGAAGACGGCGGCCCGCACCCCGGAATGCAGCCCGTCGGCGCCCACGACCAGATCGAACCTGCGATCGCCGCCGCCGACGAAGTGCGCCGTGACGCCGTCGTCGTCCTGGTCGAGGCCGATCACGCCGTCGCCGAAGACGTATTCGGTGTCCGCGCGGGTGGCTTCGTGCAGGATACGAACCAGGTCGCCGCGGGTGATCTCGATCTCGGCGACCGCGCCACCGGAGTGGCCGAGCAGGTCGACCGGCACGGTGGCGGTACTACGCCCCGCGGCGTCGACGAAGGCCAGGCCACGTGCGCCGGTGTGGGCACCGCGGATCTCGGCGGCCAGACCCATCCGCTCGACGGCCTCCCGGGCGACGCCCCGGATGTCCACGGCCTGCCCACCCAGCCGCAGCGCCGGCGCCCGCTCGGCGACGGTGACGTCGAAGCCGTATCGATGCAGCCAGTAGGCGAGCGCGGGCCCGGCCACACTCGCACCGACGACGAGCACGTTGCGGTTCTCCACGATTACTCCTCGTTCTCTTCCCGAACACAACCTGAACGGTGTTCATGTAGAACACTGTTCAGGTTAGGTAGGGTGGCGGTACGTGTCAACACGGTGACGAAGGGATCGACGGCGTGCGCCTACACCGCTCGGACGTGCTCGCGGGGGCCATGGCCATGCTCGAAACGGACGGCCTCGACAAGCTGACGATGCGTCGGCTCGCCGGTGTACTCAGCGTGCAACCGAGCGCCCTCTACTGGCACTTCGCGCACAAGCAGGCACTGTTGGACGCGATGTCCGAGCGGCTGATGGAGGGCGTCGGCGACGTCGATCCCGACCAACCGGGCCTGGATCGGCTCGCGGAGTTGGCCTGGCGACTGCGCACCGCGCTGATGTCCCACCGCGACGGCGCCCGGGTCGTCTCCGGCACCTACGTGCGCGAACCCAACACGCTGCGGGTCGGCCAGGTCGCCATCCAGGCGGTCATCGCCGCCGGGGCACCGCAGGAAGAGGCCGCCCTGGCCGCGTTCGCCCTGCTCCACTTCGTGTTCGGCCACACCATCGAGGAGCAGGCGCGGGACGAACTCGTCGCCCGGGGCGCCTGGCAGGAGCACACCGTCGACATCGACGCGCGCGAATACCCCGACGTCGGCCCCGCCCTCGACGCCCTGACGGCCACCGACTCCGCAGAGCGTTTCCGCTACGGCGTACGACTGATCCTCGACGGCCTGGCCGCCCGAATCGGCAGTACGACCGGCGCAACAGGGTTGTAACCAGGGCGAATTCGGCTTCGCCGACAATGCCCCGATCAACCGCAAATCGGTGTATTGACCATCCGGCAAACCCGGCGGACTCTGCTGGGTATCCGGGTGTACCACGACGGCGGCGAGCAACGCCGCTCTGCGCCCTTCGCTCCGCGCTTTCTCGCTCTGCGCTACTCCCTTATCGCTACTCCCTCTTCGCTCTTGGCCCTTCGCTCTTCGCTCTCCGTGGTCACCCTCACCGACACGCGGCAACGCGCCGTGTCGCGTTGCAGAAAGGCGGGATGGGATACATGCCGAATCTCCGGAGCGTCCACGGCGCGGTTCTCACCGACTCGATCCCCACCCACCCGATCCCCGCCCCGTCGATCCCCGCGCCGCGCGCCGGGGATCCCGCGCCGGCGCCGATCCCGCAACCGGTCCCCCGGCCCGCGCCGCGCCCGATTCCGGTACCGGTGCCGCCGGTTCCCGGTCACCGTTTCCGGATCTTCAAGCAGGACCCGACGGTCGCCGACCCGGCCGTGCGCTCGGTCTTCATACCCACGGTCGTGCTCAACGGCCCCACCGACGCCCGCGTCTCGACCGAGCTTCCCGGGGTGACCCCGGTCGCCAGGAACACCACCGGCGACTTCGAATTCGACCCGGGCACCGCCGAGTTCGACTGCGCACACGCGTTCGCGGTGGTGCACGAGACCGTGTCGATGTACGAGCGACACAACGACGGCGCGCCGATCCCGTTCGCCTGGAACGTCGGCGGCAACATCGACCGGCTGACCGTCTTCCCCCGAGCCGGATCCGGAGCCAACGCCTTCTACAGCCGGGCGGCCAAGGCACTGAAGTTCCTGTTCTTCACACCCCAGGGCGGCACTTCGCCGGTCTTCACGTGCCGGTCCCTGGACATCGTCGCGCACGAGACCGGGCACTCCATCCTCGACGGCCTCAAGCCCGGCTGGCTGAGCAGCGGCAATACCCCACAGACCGGCGGGCTGCACGAGTCCTTCGGCGACCTCACCGCGATCTTCCTCGCCCTGTCCCAACCGGACCAGGCCGAGGCCCTGGTCGCACTCGCCAAGGCCGACCTGCATGCCCGCCAGTTCCTGTCCGCCCTCGCCGAACAATTCGGCCAGGCCCTCGGACTCCCGTTCGGACTACGCAACGCCGACAATGACCTCAAGCTCAGCGAGGTCGGCAACGAAGTACACGCGATCTCCCAGGTGTTCACCGGCGGAATCTACGACACACTCGCCGACATCTACGCGTTCGAGCGCATCCGCCAGGCCCGGACCAAGGACCCCACGATCGTCCTCATCGAGGTCGCCGACCACCTCTGCAAACTGTTGTTCGACGCAATCGTGGCCGCACCCGCAACCGACGCGACCTACGCCGACGTGGTCAACCAGATGTTGCGCCTGTCCGCCGAACGCAACGACCCGGCCAACCACCGCACGTTCCTGCGCAACAGATTCGCCCTCCGCGAGGTCGTCGTCTCCCCAACCCCACTCGACGCGGTACTGGAGGGCCACCTCAACCTGACCGACCCCAACTACACGGGCGACGGCACCCACGAGGCAACGACCGTCGACCCGGCAAACCAAAACTCCCCGAGCCTACGCGCGACCCAGGACCGATCCACCTGCTGCGGCACCATGCAAATGCCCGAATTCCAACACATCGACCCAGAAACCCTGGCCACCGGCGGCCCCCTGACCGACCAGGACATCCTGTCCCACGAACTGGCCAACCTCCGCAGGGCCTTCAACAAGTAACCCACCCACACAGCCGAGCAGAGCGCCGGGAACCCGGCCGACAGCAGGGGGCGGGAGGGTGGTCGGGTCGAGCTCCCCGGGCCGTGCGTTCCCGAGTGCGCCGGGTACTTCCGGCGGGCGTTGCGCCTCGGGGTGCGGGTGCCCGGTCCGGGGCTGGCCAGAGTCGGCGGGTGGGCCGCCGCCGGCGTGCGGGGCTCCGAGGCTCGAAGCTCGCGGCGAGATGGGTGTGTTGGTCGG
>NZ_JBHZAE010000017.1:0-258105 GCF_042754105.1 Embleya sp. NPDC059237
CCGACCCACCCGACAACGCAAGCCCGGCGGAACCCAACCCGACCCCCCACCCCGCCACCCGCCGCTGGTCGCCTTTCACCCCGACCCGGGCACCCACCCCCGACGAAACCCCACACCCCGAAGCCCCCACCGGCAGCGGCCCACCCCACGACCCGGACCAACCCTGCACCAGCCGGCCCGCAACCCCAAGCGCAACCCCCGCCGGAGCCGTCCGGCTCAAGTCGCCGACGTTGTTGTCAGGAACCTGGCGATCGCGCCGATCGCCGTCGTGGATTCCGGGATTTCCGGGTCGATGGCGGGCCAGGCGTGGGGGACGTCGGGGATCAGGTGGGCCTGGACCTGGACGCCGGCTGCGGCGGCTCGGGAGGCGAAGGCCGTGGTGTCGCCGAGCAGGGCCTCGTGGCACGACGCCATCAGCAGTATCGGCGGCAGGCCGGACAGGTCGGCGAACAGTGGGGAGGCCAACGGGTCGCTCGGGTCGTGCAGTTGCAGGTAGATCTCGGCGGCCTCGCGCAGCGACCGCTTCGAGATGAACAGGTCCGTGGCCGCGTTCGAGTCGTATGTGGGCTTGGTCACCGTCAGGTCCAACCACGCGGACAACAGCACCAAGCCCGCCGGCATCGGCACCCGCGCACCCCGCGCCGCGATCGCCAGCGCCGCCGCCAGGCCGCCGCCCGCCGAGTCGCCGCCCACGAACGGCGCCGCGTCGAGGCCCTCCTCCTCCACCGTCACGAGCGCGTCGTACACGCTCGCCGCGTCGTGCAGCGCGGCGGGGAACGGCGCCTCCGGGGCGAGCCGGTACTCGACCAGGATCACCCGCGCCCGGGCCGCGAGCGCGATCCGCGACGCGATCCCCAGCCAGCCCTCGGCGTCGCCCATGCGATAGCCGCCGCCGTGGAAGTAGAGCAGCGTCAGCGCCGGGGCCGGGACCTCCAGGAACGTGCACGGCACCCCGCCCACCAGGCGTCGGGCAACCGCCACCCCCTCCTCGGGTTCCTCGCGGTACGCCGCCGTGCCGCGGCGCCGCGCCTCCAACTCCTCCGGCGCAGGCCGCCCTTCCCGTACCGGCGGCAACTGCCAACCGTCCAGGCTCATCCCAGCTCCTCCCCGACCGGGCTCGACCGGGCCCTACCGTCCCCGGCGGCCCGCTCGACCCCACCGATCCCATGGATCCCGTCGACAACCCGTCCCGGCCCGCGGATCCGGGCCCATCCACCGTCTGCCCCGCCGTCGATCGTCCACGCCGGCGGGCCCGGCCCACGAACGGACCCGTGCGACCGCCCGATCGACCGCCCGGCCGGGAGCGCGCGTGTGCGGATCGAAGCTTGCGACAAACCCTGGTGGGGATCAAGCGATTGGCCGGGTTGTGACCTGGGCGCCGGCGCAATTGGGCGCCGGGCGCACCGTTCGGTTCGTACGATGTGGCGCGCGGGGTCCTTCGAACCGCTCCCGGACCGGCGCCGGGGAATCGGTCGTCTCGCCGACGACAGCAGGAGGGGGGTCCGTCGCATGGTGGTCCGGGTACGTGTTCTCGGCCATGTCTGCGTCGACGGCCCCGCGGGTCGCGCCGCGGAGGACCTGCTGGGCGGACCGCAGGCCCGGCTCGTCTTCGCCGCGCTCGCGCTCGGTCGCCGACACCCGGTGCCGCGCGAGGAGTTGGCCGCGCTCCTGTGGCCCGAGCAGGCGCCCAAGTCGTGGGAGGGCGCGCTGCGCGGCGTGCTCAGTCGGGTGCGCGGCTTCCTGGGGCAGGCCGGCTACGACGCGTCGTCGGTGTTGCGCCACCGGGCCGGTTGTTACGTGTTGTCCCTGCCCGAGGGCACCGAGGTCGACGTGGAGGCGGCGGAAAGCGCCCTGATCGAAGCCGAGGCGCTGGCCGTGCACGGCGCGTTCGCGCAGGCCAGGACCCGGGCGCACGACGCGCACGAGATCCTCGCCCTGCCGTTTCTGCCCGGCCTGGACGGCGACTGGGTGAACGAGCGGCGTACCCGCTGGCGTTCGGCCCGACTGCGCGCGCTCGCCGTGTCGGTGACCACCGAACTGCACCTGGGCCGCGCCGACGCGGCCGTGACCCGCGCCGCCCAACTGGTCGACCTGGATCCGTTCCGCGAAAGCAGCCACCGCCTGCTGATGACCGCGCACGCCGCCGGCGGCGACCGCGCGGCCGCGCTGCGCGCCTACGAGCGGTGTCGGCGGCTGCTCAACTCCGAACTGGGCGTGGGCCCCTCGCCCGAGACCGAGTCGGCGTTCCTGCGCCTGCTCGGCGACGCCACGCCGCAACCGCTGCCGGTGCCCGCGCCCGCCGCCCGCTTCGCCTCACCGACACCCGGTCTGGACGCGCCGCCCGCGCCCGCCCCGACCCGCTCGGCGCACGACGTGTTCCCGCACGGCGCGCCCGGGCCGATCGTGGGCCGCTCCGCCGAACTGCGTCTGCTCGAGGAGTCCACCCGGGCCGAGGTCGGCTCGCGCGTGATCCTGGTCAGCGGCGACGCCGGGATCGGCAAGTCCTTCCTCCTCAACGAGTTCGCCACCCGCGCCGGCCGCAACGCGTTGGTGCTGACCGGGCGCAGCGACGAGGGTGTGGCCGCGCCCTTCCAACCGTTCGTGACCATGCTGCGCGCCCATCTCGGCGACGTCGCGGCCGAGGAGCTGCGCGAGCGGGTCGGCGACCTGGGCGGCGAGTTGCACCGGCTGCTGCCCGAACTGCCGCTGGAGCCCGCGGGCCTGACCCAGCCTCAGGGACCGCCCGACTCGGACACCGAGCGCTATCGGTTGTTCGAGGCGGTCGCCGGGGTGTTCCGGCACGCCGCCGGCGAACGCGACCTGATCCTGCTGCTCGACGACGTGCACTGGTCCTCCACCTCGACCATGCTGATGTTGCGGCATGTCGCCCGCGCCCTGGTCGGCACCCGTGCGGTGGTGGTGATCGCCTTCCGGGACACCGGTCTGGGCTCGGTGCATCCGATGACCCGGCTGATCGCCGACCTCTACCGCGACCTGCACCCGCTGCATGTGCCGCTCGGCGGCCTGGACGTGGCCGCCCTGGTCGAACTGGCCCACGTACTGGCCGGCCCGCTGCCGCCGCGCGCCGAGGGCGTCCGGGCCCACGTACTGCGCGAACTCAGCGACGGCAATCCGCTCCTGGCCACCGAACTGCTGCGCCAGTGGGCCGACGTCAGCGACTGGTCGGCGCTGGGGAAGAGCGTGCCGGCCGACGTCCCGCGCCGGGTGCGCAACGTGCTGCGCCAGCGGCTACTCGGCCTGCCGCAGTCCACCCTGGAGGCGCTCACGGTGGCCGCGGTGGTCGGCCCCTCGTTCGACATCGACCTGGTCGCGGCGGTGCACCCCGGCGGCTTCGACACCGTCGTGGACGCGCTCGACGACGCGGAACGCGCGCACGTGGTGCGCGGCGAGGAGACCGACCGCCCGGGCCGCTTCACCTTCGTGCACGCCCTGGTCCGCTCCACGCTCTACCAGGAACTGCCCACCGCGCGCCGCCTCCAGCTGCACCGCAAGGTCGGCCTGGCCCTGGAAGCCCGGGGCGATCGGGATGCCCATCTGCCCGAGTTGGCCCACCACTTCCGGCTCGCCTGCCGCTTCGGCGAGGCCCGCCGGGCCCTGGACTACGCACGCCGGGCGGGCGACGAGGCGCGCGACGGCGGCGCGTTCGAGGTCGCCGCCGAGCACTACCGGCAGGCCCTGGAGGTGCTGCCGATGGTCACGGACCCCGCCCCGGAGACCCGCTGCGACCTGCTGCTGTCGCGCGGCGCCGCGCTGGACCGGTGCGGCGACCGGCGCTGCCGCGAGGTGCTGCGCCGCGCCGCCGAGGAGGCCCGGGCGCTCTCCGATTCGCGCAGGCTCGGCCGGGTGGCGCTGGCCATGGTCCGCCTGGGGCAGGTGTACCAGGTGGGCGTGGACCTGGAGTTGGTCGCCCTGCTGCGCGAGGCGCTGGCCGCGCTGCCGATCGCGTCCGCGCTGCCCGCCGACATCGCGCTGCGCTCGCTGCTGCTGGCCGCGCTCGCGGTGGCGCTCACCTTCGGGCAGGATCGCGAGGCCCGGCTGGGCATGCTGTACGAAGCCCTGGAGGCGGCCCGCGAATCGGGCTCGCACGACGCGCTGGCGCAGGGCCTGGAGGCACACCACCTGGCCGCGTCCGGCCCCGACCTGGTCGAGGAACGGCTGCGGATGAGCGGCGAGTTGACCGTGTTGTCCGGGCTGACCGGTGATCAGGAGTCGTTGTTTCGCAGCCACTTGAACCAGGCCTACGACCTGGTGGTGTGCGGCGCGATCCCGGCCGCGGAGCGCGAGTACGCGCAGGCGCAGCGGGTCGCCCGGCGGCTGCGGCACCCGTGGTTCACGTGGGAGGTGCTGATCTACCGCTGCGGCCTGGAACTGCTGCGCGGACGCACCGCGCGGGCCGCGGACGTACTGGCCGACGCGCTGCGGCTGGCCCGCCGTTCGGGGCTGCCGCGCGAGGCGGTGCGCTCGTTCAACCTGTCGCAGATCCTGGCGGTGCGCTGGGAGCAGGGCCGGCTGGGCGCGATGGCGCGTCGGGCGGGGGTGGCGGCCGGCTGGTCCCGGGACGTGTCCTGGTGGCGGGTACAGGCGTGTTGGGCGGCGTCCGCGTCGGCGGATCCCAAGTCGGCGCGCGAGGAGTTCCACGCCCTGTGCGTACCGGGCTTCGCGACCATCCCGGTGGACCTGCTGTGGACCGGCTCGTTGATGCGGCTGGGCGAGGTGTCCCTGGAACTGGGCGACACCGAGCGAGGGTTGCTGGTGGCAGAGGCGCTGGCGCCGTACGCGGATCACCTGGACTGGACCGGCTCCTCACTCGGCCCGGTACGCCGGGTGCTCGGCGGCCTTGCCGCGCTGGCCGGCGACGAGGCCGCCGCCCGCGCGCACTTCGCGGCGGCGCACGCGCGCTGCGTCGAACTGGGCCTGCCCGGACACGCGGAGCGTACGCTTCAGGACGCGGTGCGATTGCTCGGGGACCCGCCGGACGCCAGCGTACCGTCGCGGAGCTGACTGGCTGTCACCTTGCGCTTTCGCGCTGCTCTGACGCTGTTCTGACGCTGTTTGCCTACCGTTGGTGACGACCCGGCCGGTGTGCCGGGTGCACAACGGGGAGGACGGGGCAATGGGGATTGCGGGCGCGGGATCGGCGGTGGCGCACGACGCCGACCGGGGCACGTTCAGTGTGTTGGGCTGGCCGGTCGTGTGCTTCGATTCGTTTCATCGGGTGGAACTGCCACGCCGGCTCGAGGGCGGACTCGGCGAACGGGTCGCCTGGGACGTGGCCGGCCGCGCCCCGATCGCCCTGTGCATGCCCGACGGTTCGGCGTACAGCTATGTCGAGGACCGGGGCCAGGTGCGCATCGTGCCGGGGGTCAGCGCGGACGCCGAACTGGTCGTCGAGCTGGCGTCCGGCGCGTGGCAGGACTACCTGTACGAACTGCGCACCAGCCGCGGTCTGGTCGAGTCGCACGCGGTGCGCTTCGTGCGCGGCACGTTCGCCGACTGGGACACGTGGGAGCCGGCGATCCGCTGCATGTACTCCGGGACGCCGATCTACCACCCCGAAGCCCTCGATCTGCGCGACCTGGCGGATCGGCCGATCGACCTGCACCGCGACTTCACCACCCGGGACGAACCCGACGAGATGGCGCATTTCCTGCGTACCACCGGCTATCTGGTGGTACGTCAGGTCTTCGACGCGGACCGGGTCGAGGAGTTGGCCGGCGAGGTGGACCGGATTCGCGGGTTGTGCCGTGAGGGTGACCGGGGTTCGTTGTGGGCCGCGGACCCGGCCGGCCGGCGCTCGCCCTACCGGTTGACCTACCTGGGCATGCGCTCGCCGCGGATCGCCGCGCTGGCCGACGACCCGACCGTGCGCATGTTGTGCGGCCTCGCGGGCCAGGACGTGGTCGCGGTGACCGACCGGGACTCCGGACAGATCGCCGTGCTCAAGGAGTTCGGCACCGCGCCCGAGCCGCTGTCGATCCCGGACCTGCCCTGGCACAAGGACTGTGCGCTCGGCGGTTGTCCGATCACGTGTCCGCGCGTGCACGTGGGCATCCGGCTCGACGCGGTGACCCAGGACAGTTCACAGCTGTACGCGCTGGCCGGGTCGTGGGGCACGGTCGCGCACGAGCGCTACACGGCGGAGCAGTGGGCCCGGCTGCCGGTGGTGGGGATGACCACCGACCCGGGCGACGTGACCGTACACATGGGGTGCGGGATGCACGCGGGCCCGGCCGCGACCGGCGCCGCCCGTCGGCGCACGCTTTACGTCCAGTTCGACAACCCGCGCATCTTCGACGTCACGAGCCCGTACGAGAGCTATGAGCATGTGATCCCGGGTTACGACAACAGGGGGGACGAGTCGGCCCTGTCGTGGATGTGAGGCCGGGCGCGTGTTCGCGGTGCCCGGGCGCGGGGCCGGGCTTGCGGCTGGGCTTGGGGCCGGGCCCGGCCCAGCGGATCCCGACTCGGCGAGGATCCGCCGGGCCGCGCGCGGCGCGGCGCCTATTTCCCCGGACGGGTGAGTTCGCACCTCCCGTTCGCGCAGGAGCGGCGCAGGCGGCCGGCCGAGATGGTCTCCATCAGGCCGATCGCCCAGCACATCGGGCAACCGCGCAGCGCGACCAGGCCGACCGGCGCGAGCAGCAGGCTCACCCAGCCGGCGACCGGCAGCAGGGCCAGGGACGCGACGAGCGCGCCGAACCCGACGGCGCCCCGGGCCAGATGGCGCGGGACGGTGGCACTGGCGAAGCCGGCGGGCTTGGGCGCGACGTGGACGGCGTGCGCGGCGAGGGCGGCCTGCGCGTCGCGGGCAGCCGGCCGGACCGGATCGGCGGGCGGGGAGACGGGCTCGGCGGTGCGTGTCTTCGTGAGCGTGGTCGTCATCGTGGTCGTGGTCGAGTCGAGGGTCATCGTCGGTTCTCCTCACTACGGGACGGTTCGTCGCGCAGGGCCTCGCGTACCGCCGAACGGGATCGATGCAGGCGGGACTTCATCGCGGCGGTGCTGATTCCGAGCCGGTCGGCGACCATCCGGCCGGGCAGACCCTGGATGTCCCGCATGACCAGCACCTGCCGCAGGTCGTCCGGCAGGGCGGCGACGGCGGCCGCGACGCGTTCGGCCTCCAGGCGCAGCAGAGCGTCCTCCTCGGCGGAGCGCGCGGTACCACCGGGGGTGTCGAACGGGTCGGACTCGGCGGCCGATGCGTGGTGGACCAGGGCACGAGTGCGACGCAGGCACTCGTTGCGGACGATCCGGAACATCCACGACGCCAACGCCCCCGAGGCGCGCAGCATGCCGATCTTGCGGTAGAGGATGATCAGCGCCTCCTGCGCGGCGTCCTCCGCATCCTGGGGGGTGGCGCACAACGTATGCGCGAACCGGCGCACGTGCGGATGCGAGCCGTGCACGAGCGCGGTGAGCGCGTCGACGTCACCGCGCTGCGCTGCCGCGACCAGGACCGCGCCGGGCCAGGTGTGGTCAGCCACGCTGACGCTTCCGGCGGCGCAGCGTGACGGTGCACACGCACAGCAGCAGCGCGACTGCCGCGACGACGATGACGACTACGGTCATGGGGTCCTCCCGATGGGATGCGGGGCGGACGAGGTGCTCGTCCGCACACCCATGAGAGGCGCGACGGACGCGAAAGGATTCACCCGGGTTCGCGAGCGGGATTCGCGCGGGTTCGCGCGGGTTCGCGCGGGTTCGCGAGACGGTGACGACAGATCACGAACCCGATGATCCCGCGCCGGGCGGGGGCGGCCTCAGCGCGGGTTGCGCTTGGTGATCCGGCCCTCGGTGTCCGCCTCCAGCGACGCCTTGCCTTCGGCTCCGGTCACGGTGACCCGGATGACCACGGACCCGGGCCCGGGCGCGGACCCGGCCACCGGCTCGAAGGTGATCCGCCACGAATTCGGCTCGGCGATCCCCAGTTTGGTCTGCGCGATGCGGACCAGTCCGGGCAACCGCTCCAAGGGCAGCGTCTTCACGTCGATCACCGCCCCGGGGTCGACCGGCGCGCCGAGCACGCCCTGCATCGAGATGCCGTGCTCGTCGATGGTGAACGTGGCGGCGTTGCCCGTGTGCATCCCGCTCACCAGCGAACCGACCAGCCGGCGAAGCTCCCCCTCGGCCAGCATCGAGTCGGACGACGCGGTGCCGGAGACGGTCGTGCCCGTCGACACGCTACTCGTGACCTTCGTCTCGGAGTACGACGAGGACGAGGACGACGAGGACGTGGTCTTCGTACTCTGGTCGCCGATCTCGTCGGCCAGTTCCGCCCGGCAGAGCAGTACCACGATCCCCGCGCCGACCAACAGGCCGAACAGGACGAGCAGGCAGAACGCACCGTCGCCGCGCGGGGACTCGACCATGGCGGACACCGGTGCGGAGTCCACCGTCTCCACACTCGCCCGCCGGGCCCACTCCGCGGTCGGCTCGGTCACGAGCTTGACGTCCCACAGATCGTCGGGGCGGTACTCCACCACCACGACGCCACGCGGCCGATAGTCGGGGATGTCGACCAGGTTGAGGTCCTGACGCATCTTCACCCGGTACGCCGTGCGCTCGTCCGGCGCCACGGTCAGCTCGAACTCGACCGGGATGTCGGCCGTATCGCTCCCGAGGGCCCGCCGGCTCTCGATCACGGCGAGGGCAAGCCGAGCCGGCGCACGCACGTCCCGGGCCTCCTGAACGCGCCCGCGGACGGCCCACGCAGCCATGTTGAACAGGAAGAGCCCGACCCCGATCACGCAGAGCCGCCAGCTCTCCAGGATGCACGCAACCACGAAGCAGCCCAGCGCGGCGCCGATCACGCCGCCGGAGAGAAATCCGAGCGCGCCGGACTTCAGCCGCTCACCGACGGATTCGCGGGTCTCGATCATCGCCATGGCGGCGATTGTGCCGGTCCCGGATGGACGCCGAAAGACGTCCGGGCGAAAACCGACCACCTGTTCGCAGGACGTGGGGAGTTCCCCCGATTCCGAGCCGGACAGCGGCCCGAACGGCCGCCGCCATGGCCGCTCGCCTCAATACTTACCTTTTCGTCAGTACCTCACTTATTAGTAGGTACTTGCCGACTGGAGTGCACCGATCAAGGATGAATCCCGGCGCCGAACACCGTCGTCTCGCCCCTCCACCCCCTCCGCCCTCTCTCTTCTTCCCTCCTTCGCGACATCCGGAGAACTTTGTGAACGCGCAGCAGTCCCACTCCCACACCCCCGCAACCGTCCTCGGCCTCGGCGCGATGGGCCGGGCCATCGCCGGCGCGATCCACCGGGGCGGCCACCCCACCACCGTCTGGAACCGCTCCGCCGGCCGCGCCGACGATCTGGTCGCCCAGGGCGTCACGCTCGCCCCGAGCGCCGCCGAAGCGGTCCGCGCCTCACCGGTGGTCGTGGTGTGCCTCCTCGACGACGCGTCGGTCCGCGACACGCTGGCCGCCCTGGTCGACCCGCTCGCCGGCCGCCTGGTGATCAACGTGACCACGGTGACCCCGAAGCAGGCCCGAGAGACCGCGATCTGGGCCGCCGAGCACGGGATCGAATACCTCGACGGCGCGATCATGGCCATCCCGGAGATGATCGGCCTGCCCGTCGCCTCGCTCCTGTACAGCGGCTCGCAGGCCGCCTTCGACACCCACCGCGACCTCCTCGAACTGCTCGGCGGCGCACGCTGGTTCGGCGAGGACGCGGGCCTGGCCTCGCTCTACGACCTGGCCCTGCTCGGCTCGATGTACTCGATGTTCGCCGGCTTCGCCTACGGCGCCGCCCTGGTCGGCAGCGAAGGCGTCCCGGCAACCGAGTTCGCCGAGCTGGCGGCCCCCTGGCTCACCGCGATGACCGGCGGCCTGGCCGGCCACGCAGAGTACTTCGACAGCGCCGACTACACCGCCGAAACCCAAAGCCTGGCCTTCAACAAGGCCGCCGTCGACACCATCGCCGAGGCCGGCCGAGACCAGGGCGTGGGGACGGAGGTGATCGCCGTCGTACAACACCTGATCGACCGCCAAATCGCAACGGGCCACGGCAAGGAAAGCTTCGCCCGAATCGTCGAAAGCGTGCGACGACCGGCGGCCGGTGATGGCGGCGGTGGCGGTGGGGTGAGGTGAGGTGAGGTGAGTCGGGCTCCGCAGGGGCCTTCCCGAGTGGGTCGGATGCCTCCGGCGAGCGTTGCGCCTTCGGTCCCGCCGGCCGGTGCGGGGCTGGTCGGAGTCGGGGTGGGTCGCCGCCGGCGTGCGGGGCGCCGAGACTTCGAGGTCCCGACGAGGCGGGTGTGTTGGTCGGCTTAAAAGCGACCAGCAGCGGCGGGCAGGGCGGGTGCTCGGGTCGGCTCCTCCGGCGGGCCTTCCCGAGTCGGCCGGGTTCTTCCGGCGGGCGTTGCGCCTTTGGTCGCGGGTGGCTGGTGGGGGGTCGGTCGGAGTCGGTGGTGGCCGCCGCCGGCGTGCGGGGCTCCGAGACTGCCGGTCTCGACGAGGCGGGTGTGTTGGTCGGCTTGAAAGCGGCCGGCAGCGGCGGGCAGGGTGGGTGCTCGGGGTGGGTTCGCCGGGCGTGCGTTCCCGAGTGGGCCGGGTGTTCCGGGCGGGGGTTGCGCTTGTGGTCGCGGGTGGCTGGTGCGGGGCCGGTCAGAGTCGGTGGTGGGCCGCCGCCGGCGTGCGGGGCGCCGAGACTGCTGGTCTTCGGCGAGGCGGGCGCCTTGCTCGGCGAAGACCGGCCGGCAGCGGGGGAGCGGGAGGGCGGTCGGGTTGGGTTCTCCGGGTGCCTTCCCGGGTGAGATGGACAGGGCATTTCGAGGTGCGGTGGGCTTGTGGGGGGCGGGAGTTCACGAAACCGGACGGCGTGGGGTGCCGTGGTCTCGGCGCGAGAGAAAACCGCAGGTCAGCGGGAAGGGAAGCCGTTTCGAGTGCCTCGGGATCCGGTTTCGGCTCCCACTGGACACTTTCGGCCGGCTTGCCGGCCTCTGCGAGGTCGCAGCGCCCGAAACCGACCCCCCCACCGGCCAGTTTCGGTCTCCACAGCGGCGATGAAGAGGCCGGAGAACACGAAACCGGCACTCGACGCCCGACTCTCCACCCCAACCACGCAAAACCGCAGGTCACCGAAGCTCGACGCCCACAACCACCCACCGCAATCCGGTTTCGAACCCCAACACCCCTCCAAACACCCCCGAAACACCCCGACCCACCCGGGAAGGCACCCGAAGAACCCAACCCGACCGCCCTCCCGCTCCCCCGCTGCCGGCCGGTCTTCGCCGAGCAAGGCGCCCGCCTCGCCGAAGGCCGGCAGTCTCGGCACCCCGCACGCCGGCGGCGGCCCACCACCGACTCTGACCGACCCCGGACCAGCTCACGCGACCAAAGGCGCAACGCCCGCCGAAAGCATTTGGCGCACTCGGGAAGGCTCGCCGGAGGACTCGACCCGACCACCCACCTGCCCGCCGCTGCCGGCCGGTTTTCGCCGAGCAACGCGCCCGCCTCGCCGGGAACCCGGAGTCTCGGAGCCCCGCACGCCGGCGGCGGCCCACCACCGACTCCGACCGGCCCCGCACCGGCCACCCGCAACCACAAGCGCAACCCCCGCCGAAAACACCCGGCCCACTCGGGAACGCACGCCCGGCGAACCCGACCCGAGCACCCACCCGGTCCGCCGCTGCTGGTCGCTTTTAAGCCGACCAACACGCTCATCTCGTCGGAAACCCCAGGTCTCGAACCCCCCACGCCGCCGGCGGCCCACCACCGACTCCGACCGGCCCCGCACCGGCCGGCCCGCAACCACAAACTCAACGCTCGCCGAAAACACCCGACCCACTCGGGAAGGAAGCCCCCGGAGAACCAGACCCCTACCCCCACCCCCACCCGCACCCGCACCCGCACCCGCACCCGCACCCGCCACCTCCCCCACCAACCACCCACCACCCTTGAATAGTTCACCAAGTTAAGTTACAACACGTAACGTAAATCCCAAGGAGCCCCGACAGCCCGACCCGATCCCACCCCGGTAATCCGGCACAAGTAATCACAAGTAATAGGGAGAAGCCCCATGGCCGATCTGCTCGTACGCGGAGGCACCGTCGTCGACGGAACCGGAGCGCCCCCCACCCCCGCCGACGTGCGGATCAGGGGCGGCGTGATCGTCGAGGTCGGCCCCGGGTTGCTCCCGGACGGTGGCAGCGAGCGCGTCGTCGAGGCGGGCGGGGCCTATGTCGCGCCCGGGTTCATCGAGGCGCATACGCACGTCGACGGGGCCATGTGGTGGAACCCGGACCTCGATCCGCTGCCCGCCTACGGCACCACCACGGTCGTGTTCGGCAACTGTGGGATGTCGGTGGCGCCGTTGCGGGAGAGTGCGCGTGGGCCCGTGCTCGATCTGTTCTGCTTCCTGGAGGACCTTCCGCTCTCCGCCTTCCAGGACAAGGTGCCGTGGACATGGGAGCGCTGGCCGGAGTACCGCGGCGCGGTCGAGGGGCAGGCCGTCGCGGTCAACGTGGCCGGGTTCGTCGGGCACCTGACCCTGCGCACCACGGTGATGGGTGCGGAGGCGTCCTGGGCGCGGGCGGCGACCGCCGAGGAGATCGCCGAGATGGCCGCGTTGCTTGACGAGTCATTGACTCATGGAGCTATCGGCTTGTCGACCAATGTCTTCGACAAGGATCGCTACCTCAAGCCCGTACCCACCCGGCTCGCCGAGGACGCCGAGTTCGAGGCGCTGGCCGACGTACTCGCCCGGCACCCCGGGGCCACCCTCCAACTGATCACCCGGTTCAACGAACCGGACAACATCGACGCCGATGTGGAGCGCTTCGCCCGCATCTGCAAGCCGCGTGGGATCCGGGCCCAGTGGACCGCCATCCCGTCCACCGTTCGGGAGGACTACCTGCGCGAACAGACCATCGCACTGCACCGCAGGCTGCGCGCCGACGGCGTCGACTTCTGGCCCAACGTGCCGCATAAACCGCTGGAGCCGTTCTTCAATTTCGAGCGTGCGCTCACCTTCCAGCGGGTCGCCGCGTGGAACCACTGGATCAACGGTCCGGCCGAGACCAAGCTCGCCACCCTGGCCGATCCGCAGTGGCGGGCCCAGGCCCGCGAGGACTGGGACAACCGGGTCTCGTCGTCGACATCTCGACTGGATCGCCCCGAGTCGCTGATCCTGGCCATCTCGGAGACCGGTCACGGCCCGCTCGGCATCTCGCTCAAGGAGTACGCCGACCGGGAGGGGCTGCACATCTCCGACGCGCTGGCCACCTGGATCGGCCACAACGGGATCCTGTCCTGCCTGCGCGGCATCCCGGACGCGTTCGACGAGCCGGTCGTGGCCGGCCTGTTCGCCGAGCCGCACACGCTGACCAACATCAACGACTCCGGCGCGCACCTGCAACTGTTCTGCGGCTCCGGCGAGAACGTCTACCTGCTCACCCGCTACGTACGCGACACCGGCCTGCTGAGCGTCGAGCAGGCGGTGCACAACCTCACCGGCAAGCTCGCCGGCTTCTTCGGCCTGGGCGACCGGGGCGTGATCGCCCCGGGCCTGGCCGGCGACCTCGTGGTGTTCGCGCTCGACGAGATCGAGGTGCGGCCGGAGGAGAAGCGCTACGACAACCCGGACGGCTCGTGGCGCTTCACGCGCGGACCGGCCGGCGTACGGGCCACCATCGTGCGCGGCGTGCCCACCGTGCTCGACGCCGAGCCCACCGGAGAGCGACCGGGCACGATGGTCGGACTTGTTTCGTTGCCCGACTGACGGAACGTCACATAACTCCCCTTACCCTTGGAACACGGCGGTGGGTCACCGACCCCCCGCCGTGTCACGGTTTCGTGACGATCCGGCCTGGCCTTCACCATGGGGCAGGCGCCACAGGGACGCTACGGCCAACGTGATCGATGCCACGGACCGCGTACGGGGAGCGGGACCCGCGGCCTCTTCACAGCGGGCATGCGCGGAGGGCAACCTTGTGGATACGAGCAACCGGTTCCACGACCGAAAATGGCTCGATCGACGTCCGAATTACGCCGATTTGGGCAATGTCGGTACGTCGTGAGCAATCACCGCCGGAAGCGCGATGGCCCTCCGTCTAGGTAGCATCCGCCGAGTGCCGCCCGTTACCGACGGGCACGCCCCCCGACAAAGGTTCTCGATGAGTGACGATTCCCCCTCGCCGGCTTCGGCGGGGTTCGTGCCGACGCAACGGCCGCGCCTGGCCAAGGGAGCTTCTCCCTGGCTGGTGCCGACGGCCGTGACCGGCGCGTTGACCGGTTTGGCCGCACTGCGCAACCGGCGCTGGGCCCTCGCGGCCGTGCCGACGCTGGCGCTCACCGGTGGCATGCTGTGGTTCTTCCGTGACCCGGAGCGCGTCATCGGCGACGGCGTGATCGCCTCGGCCGACGGCGTGGTCCAGAGCATCGACCCCTGGCCCGACGGCCGCACCCGGGTCGCGACGTTCATGAGCCCGTTGAACGTGCACGTGAACCGTGCGCCGCTCGACGGCGTCGTGAAGTCCGTGGAGCACAAGGCCGGCGGATTCGTTCCGGCGTTCAACAAGGAAAGCGAACACAACGAGCGCGTTGTGTGGATCTTCGACACCGCGATCGGCGACGTGGAGCTGGTGCAGATCGCCGGCACCGTCGCGCGGCGCATCGTGCCGTATCTGGAGCCGGGTACCGAGGTCGCCCGCGGCGACCGCATCGGCCTGATCCGGTTCGGCTCGCGCGTGGACGTGTACCTGCCGCCGGGCGTCGAGCCGGCGGTGACCGTGGGACAACGGACGACGGCGGGAGAGACACGTCTTGACCGGGACTGATTACGACGATACGGCCGACCTGGATGTCGCCGAGCTGAACATCCTGGGCACCCCGGTCGAGGACGATCCGCAGGCATGCCTGTCCTCGCGGATCTCGGTCGCCGACGTGCTCACGCTGGGCAACGCGGCGTGCGGGTTCATGGCGATCTACTTCCTCGCCTGCTCGGTGATGGCGCAGCGCGGCGGCGACGTCGGCGTCTCGGCCGAGCGCGGCATGGCGGCGGCCGTGGTGCTGATGCTGGTCGGCGCGTTGTGCGACCTGTGTGACGGCATGGTCGCCCGCAAGCTGCGGATGTCCTCGCTCGGCGCGCAGCTGGACAACCTCGCGGACGTGATCACCTTCGGGGTCGCGCCGGCGTTCTTCGTGGTCACCTGGGCCGCCGTGCCGGTGAACGCGGGTCAGGCGCCGGCCGCGGTACTGGTCGCGTTGTCGGTACTGATCGCCGGTGTCCTGCGGCTGGCCAGATTCGCGACCACGCCGGGGCGCCCAGGGGTGTTCCAGGGCATGCCCATCCCGATGGGCGCGATGACGGTCGTCTCGATCGTGCTGCTCGACCTGCCGTTCACACCGGCCGCGGTGCTGATCGTGGCCGTGTCCGGGCTGATGGTCAGTCGGATCGAGTACCCCAAGCCGCAAGGCAACATGGCGATCCTGGTCATGGCGGGGATCGCGCTGAGCATGAGCTGCCTGATCGCCTGGGCGGCCGACGCGCCCGGCAGCGACTGGATGCTCAACATGGGCGCGACCACCCAGGTCACCCTGGCCCTGCTCGTGCCCGCGATGGCGATGGCCCGCAAGGGCGTGGAGCGCATCGGCCTGCGGATGATCCGCTAGCAGCGCCGGTACCCGCACCACCGCTTCGGACGCCGCCACCCCTCGGGGTGGCGGCGTCCGGCGTTTGCGGGCCCGGAGCCGGGCCTCACGGGGTCGGGTGAGCCGAGGTCGCGGACCACCCCTACCGCAACCGGTGCGCCAGCCCCGTGAACCGTTTGCCCGCCGACACCGTGCGCACCGCCTGGCCGAGCGCGCGCCGCGAGCCGACCAGGACCACCAGACGCTTGGCGCGGGTGATCGCGGTGTAGAGCAGATTGCGCTGGAGCATCATCCAGGCGCCCATGGTCACCGGTACCACCACCGCCGGATACTCGCTGCCCTGCGAGCGGTGGATGGTCACCGCGTACGCGTGCGACAACTCGTCGAGTTCGGCGAAGTCGTAATCGACCTCCTCGTCCTCCTCGGTGCGCACCACGAGCTTCTGCTCCTCGGGGGACAGTGCGACGACCACCCCGCCGGTGCCGTTGAAGACGCCGTTGGCGCCCTTGTCGTAGTTGTTGCGGATCTGGGTGACCTTGTCGCCGACCCGGAAGACGCGACCGCCGAACCGCTTCTCCGGCAGGCCCTCACGCGAGGGCGTCAGCGCCTGCTGGAGCAGCAGGTTGAGCGCGCCGGCTCCGGCGGGGCCGCGGTGCATCGGGGCGAGCACCTGGATGTCGCGGCGCGGGTCCAGACCGAACTTGCGCGGGATGCGCCGGGCGACCACGTCCACGGTCAGCGTGGCCGCGTCCTCCGTCTCCTCGGCCGGGAACAGGAAGAAGTCGCTCAGCCCGTCGGTGACCGGCGGGCGGCCGGCGTTGATCCGATGTGCGTTGGTCACCACGCCCGACTGCTGGGCCTGGCGGAAGATCTGGGTCAACCGCACCCGGGGCACCCGTTCGGCCGCGAGCAGGTCGCGCAGCACCTCGCCGGCGCCGACGCTGGGCAGCTGGTCCACGTCGCCGACGAACAACACGTGCGCGCCCGCCGGTATCGCCTTGATCAACTTGTTGGCGAGCAGCAGGTCCAGCATCGACGCCTCGTCGACCACCACGAGGTCGGCGTCGAGCGGCTTGTCCTGGTCGTAGGCCGCGTTGCCGCCGGGCTGGAGCTGCAACAGCCGGTGCACGGTGGCCGCTTCGCATCCGGTCAGCTCGGCGAGCCGCTTGGCGGCCCGGCCGGTGGGTGCGGCCAGGATCACCTTCGCGTCGCGCGCGCGGGCCAGTTCGACCACGGATCGTACGGTGAAGCTCTTGCCGCAGCCCGGGCCGCCGGTGAGCACCGCGACCTTGCTGGTCAGCGCGAGCCGTACGGCCTGCTCCTGCTCGGGCGCCAGCGCCGCTCCGGTCCGGCCGCGCAGCCAGGTCAGCGCCCGGGTCCAGTCCAGGTCGGCGAAGGCGGCCAGCCGGTCCTCGCGCGCGCCCAACAACGCACGCGCCCGCCCGGCGAGGGAGAGTTCGGCGCGGTGGAACGGCACCAGGTAGACCGCCTGGACCGGATCGCCCTGGGTCCCGGACACCGTCACCGGGCCTGGCAGTTCCTCGCAGACCACGCCCTCCTCCCCGATCAGGTCGTTCAGGCAGCGCACCACGAGGTCGGAGGGCACGTCGAGGATCTTCACCGCCTGGGCGACCAGGACGTCGGCGGGCAGGTAGCAGTGGCCGCTGTCGGAGCCCTCGGACAGCGTGTACTGCAGTCCGGCCTTGATCCGCTGCGGCGCGTCGTGCGGTATCCCGACCGCCTTGGCGATCGCGTCGGCGGTCTTGAAGCCGATCCCCCACACGTCGGCGGCGAGCCGATAGGGCTCGGTGCGCACCACGGTGATCGACGCGTCGCCGTACTCCTTGAAGATCCGCACCGCCGGGGAGGTGGAGATGCCGATGCCCTGGAGGAAGACCATCACCTCCTTGATCGCCTTCTGTTCCTCCCACGCGGCGGCGATCAGCTTGGTGCGCTTGGGTCCCAGGCCCGGGACCTGGATGAGCTGCGTGGCGTCCTCGTCGATCACGTCCAGCGAGCGCACCCCGAAGTGCTCGACGATGCGGTCGGCGGTCTTGGGGCCGATGCCCTTGATCAGCCCGGAGCCGAGGTAGCGGCGAATGCCCTGCACGGTGGCCGGCAGCACGGTGCTGAACGATTCGACCTGGAACTGTTTGCCGAACTGCGGATGGCTGCCCCACCGGCCGCGCATCCGGATCGACTCGCCGGGCTGAGCGCCGAGCAGCGCGCCGACCACGGTGAGCAGTTCGGTGCCGCTGCGGCCGGTGTCCACCCGGGCGACGGTCCAGCCGTTCTCGTCGTTCTGGTACGTGATTCGCTCCAGCACGGCCTCGAGGACGGCCCCTCCCCCGGCCCCGGATTCCGGGCCGGGCGGTATCCCCGGCAGCGTGCTCGTCATGCCGCCCGAGCGTAGTCAAAGGGGGCGACACGGTGACTAGAACACGTTCTCTTTTTGCTCCCCGACACCATTGACTGTGTCACATATCGGCGGTACGTTCCGTGCACTCCATGCTCCGAGCCGCAAGCTCTCCGCAGATCGAAACAGATCGAAACCGTGAGGACACACGCATGCCCGTCATCAACGAGCAGGTCGAGGTCGCTGCCAGTCCCGAGGCCGTGTGGGCGAAGCTGACCGACTACAGCGTCTTCGGCGAATGGATGGTCCCGCACGTCGAGTTCCCGAACGGCGCCCCGGAGAAGCTCGAAGCCGGCGTGGCGTACGACGAGAAGATGAAGCTGATGGGCTTCCCGGCGGACATCAAGTGGACGATCAAGGACGTCGAGGCGGGCAAGTCCCTCGCGCTCGACGGCAAGGGCCCGATGGGCGTGATCATGACCGAGACCTTCATCGTCGAGGCGTCCGGCGACGGTTCGATCCTGCGGATCGAGTCCGAGGTCAAGGGCGGCGCGGTACAGATGATGGCCGGCAAGGTCACCAAGGCCACCCAGGAGGCGCTGATCGAGTCGCTGGCCAAGTTCGCCGCACTCGTCAAGTAACACCCCCGCGCGGCACGCACGACCAACACGCACGACGACCACCCGCCCCGGGCACGTGCCCGGGGCGGGTGGTCGTCGTGCGTTCGCAGTCGCGCCCGCTCGGTGCGTCCGCCTGAAACAATGGCGGTCCGTCGTCGATCGCCGCACCCCCGGAGGAACCTGACGTGCCGTCAACTTCCGCCCACTTCCCGTGGGCCCTGCACCGGACCAGGCTCGCCAACGGTCTGCGTGTGGTGGTCTGCCCCGACAGCACGGTGCCGCTCGCCGCGGTCAACCTCTGGTACGACGTGGGCTCGCGGCACGAGGTCGAGGGCAAGCACGGCTTCGCCCACCTCTTCGAGCACCTGATGTTCGAGGGCTCCGCGCACGTCGACAAGGGCGGCCACTTCGCCGCGATCGAGGGCTGCGGCGGCGACGGGATCAACGCGTCGACCAACCCGGACCGGACCAACTACTACCAGACGGTGCCCTCGGGCCGGCTCGACCTCGCGCTGTGGCTGGAGGCCGACCGGATGGGCTCGCTCGCGCTGACCCAGGAAACCCTGGACAACCAGCGCGAGGTGGTCAAGAACGAGCGCCGGCAGCGCTACGACAACGTGCCGTACGGGACCTGGAGCGAGGAGATGACGGCCCTCGCCTACCCGGCGGGCCATCCCTACGCGACGTCCACGATCGGTTCGATGGAGGAGCTGGACAGCGCCGAACCGGCCGACTTCACCGCCTTCCACGAGACCTACTACGCGCCGGACAACGCGGTGCTGACCGTGGTCGGCGACGTCGACCCGGACCGGGTGGTCGCGCTCGCCGAGCGCTACTTCGGCGGGATCGCCCCGCGCGGCTCCTTCCCGCAGCCCTCCCCCGACCCGCTGCCCGCCCGCTTCGGCGCCGGACAGCATGTCACGGTGTATCGGGACGTGCCTACGCCGCGCCTGTTCCTGTGCCACCGGGCGCCGCGCTTCGGCACCCCGGACGCGCCCGCCTCGACCGTGCTCGCCGCGGTCGTCGGGCGTGGCCGGGGCAGCCGGCTGTACCGCGAGCTGGTCACCGCCCGCAATCTGGCCCAGTCCACCGGCGCGTTCCTGTCCGCGTGGGGCTACCTCAACCACGAGTCGGTCCTGATGGGCTCGTGCGCGCCGAGCGAGGGCACCGAACCCGGCGAACTCCTGGACGCCTACGTCGCGGTGTGCGACCGGGTGGCGGACGAGGGGGTGACCGAGGCCGAACTCGACCGGGTACGGGCGATGCTCGCCGGCGACTGGCTGCGCGAGTTGTCCACCGCCGGCGGCCGGGCCGATGCGATCGGCCGCTTCACCACCCGCTTCGGCGACGCCGAGTCGATCCGCGACCACCTCGACCACCTGCTCGCGGTCACCACCGAAGACGTGCACCGCGTCGCCCGCGAGATCCTGCACGCGGACAACCGCATCGTGCTGGAGTTCCTGCCCGAGGCCGCCGAGGCGGGCGCCGGGATCGACACGGACGAGCCGGAGGCCGCCGCATGAGCGCACACATCGGGACCCGACACACCCTGGTCGCCGAGCGGCCCACCGGCACCGAGCCGCGCCCGTACCGCTTCCCCGAGGTCCGCCGGGTCGGCGTGGCCGGCGGCGAGGTGGTCGGTGCGCACCTGCCCGGACACCGCCTGGCCTGGGCCAAGTCGGTCATGGAGAGCGGCGCGCTGCACGAGCCGGTCGGCCTGGACGGCCTGGCCCGGATCACCTGCTCCCTGCTGGACGAGGGCAGCCTGGACCGCGACGCGGACGCGTTCGGCGTGGCCGTCGAGGCCCTGGGCGCACAGTGGCGCATCGCCTGCGGGTGGGAGACCCAGGAGGTGGGCATCGACCTGCCCGCCGACCGGCTCGCCGAGGGCCTGGACCTGGTCGCCGAGGCGATCCGCCGCCCGGCCTTCACCGACGCCGACGTCGAGCGTTTCCTGGCCGACCACGTGCGGTCCCTGAAGACCGCCTGGGCACAACCCGGCACCCGCGCCCAACTCGCCTTCCGGCAGGCTCTGTTCGGACCGGAGCACCGGCTCGGCGGGGTGCTCGGCGGCACCCCGGACACCGCCGCCGCGCTGACCGCGGACGCGATCCGGGCCTTCCACGCGGCCCGGATGACCGCGCCCGGCACCCTGGCCGTGGTCGGCGACCTGGACACGATCGACCTCCGGGCGCTGGGCACGATCGTCTTCGCGGGCGCGACCGGCACCGGACACCCCGCCGAACTCGCCGAGTTCACCGGCGCGCCCTCGACCCGGCAGGCGATCGTGGTGGACCGACCCGGCGCGGTGCAGTCCGTGTTGCGGATCGGGCACACCGCGGCGCCGCGCTCGACGCCGGATCTGATCGCCATCGAGTTGTGCGCGGAGGTGCTGGGCGGCAGCTTCGGCTCCCGGCTCAACCACCTGCTGCGCGAGGTCAAGGGCTACACCTACGGCGCGCACGCGAGCTTCGGCCACGGCCGCCGCTCGGGCACGTTCACGATGTCCGCCGCGGTGCACACCGAGGTCACCGCCGCGGCGGTGGTGGACACGATCGCGGAGATCCGGCGGATGCACTCCGACGGGGTCACGGACGACGAGCTCGCCGCGACCCGGGCCCATGCGCTGGGCAGCATGCCGATCAACCTGCAGACGCCGGGCGGCATCGGCGGCAGGTTGATCGAGGCGATCGTGCATGGCCTGCCGGACGATCATGTGACGCGTGAGTACGCCGAGATCGGGTCCACGGATCGGGCCGCGGTCTCTCGGGCGGCGGCGACGCATCTGCGGCCCGACGAGCTTGCCATTGTGGTCGAGGGCGATGCGGGTCGGGTGGCCCCGGACCTGGAGGCGGCCGGGTTCGAGGTGGTGCGGTCCGAGGTGTGACGCTGCGGGTGCGTCTTGATTGGGTGGTGTGCCCGCCCGCTCCACCCGTTGCTTTGAGCTTCCACGCTGGGGTTTCACAAGCTTCGGCGTGGCCGATCGGGCCCCTGGGGCAATCGGCCGCGCTGGGGTTTTAGGGGCTTCGGCGTGGCTGGTCGGGCCCCTGGGCCGATCGGCCGCGCTGGGGTTTTGCGGGCTTCGGCGTGGCCGGTCGGGTGCCTTGGGCGATCGGCGGGCGAGCGGGTGTCAGGTGGGGGCGTCGGCGAGGTATACCTGGCGGTAGCCGCTCCATACCGCCGGGCCCAGGTCCTGCGGTACGTGTGGGGGGAGTGGCCACATCGGGCCGCTCACCTCGCACAGCAGCACGTGCAGGCCGTTGCCCGCGTCGAACCAGCGCAGGCCCACCGCGCCCGGTGAGCGCAGGAGTTCGGCCACCGCCTCCTCGTGCAACCAGCGACCCATCGCCGTGCCGGAGCCGTGCGCGGTCAGGTGCAGCACCTTGTCGCCGGCCGGGAACAGCCGGCTCACCGACACGTTGGGCCAGCGCCGCACCTCGCGACAGTCCAGCCGGGACGAGGTGATCGCGCCGATCAGTTCGGGCGGCAGCGGGGTGTGCACGTCGTCGCCCGCGGCGGCAAGCACACCCACGTGCTTGAGGTCGTACACGGTCAGGTAGCGCGCGGCCGGCGGCCCGGCCTCGGCCTCACCGTTGGTGAACGCGCCGCACAACACGAAGCGCCGGGCGCGCCGAAAGCCGGGCACCTTGAGCAGATCGTCGTGGTGTCGATCGCACCAGGGGGAGAATGTTCCGTCCAGGGCCTCGGGCAGGTCCGATCGCAGGTGCAGCAGCCCCGCGCCCGTGGGGAATCCGTCCAGGTCGAGTCGCGGTATCGCGGCTTGGTCGGACATCGTGTGCGCCTCCCCCGACACCCTCACGCCCGGCTGTCCCTGGCGCAGGCGGGAACTGACGGAGGGTCATGGTTTTGTTACCCACCGGTCGCCGAAAGCATGTCCTCCTTGCCGAACATCCGCGCGGTCTCGCGCGCGCTCGGCGTGCCCGCGTCGGGGTCGGCGCCGGCCGCCAACAACGCCGCTGCCACCTCCGGCTCGTTCTTGAACACCGCGCCCGCGAGCGGCGTCTGGCCGCGGTCGTTGGCCCGGTCCGGATCCGCGCCGCGTTCCAGCAACGCGCGTACCGCGTCGGCGTGTCCGTGGTACGCGGCGAGCATCACCAGCGTGTCGCCCCGGTCGTTGGCCAGGTTCGCCGGCAGCCCGCCGTCCAGGTAGGTGCCCAGCGTCTCGGCGTCGCCGACCCGCGCCGCCTCGAACATGCGCCCGGCCAACTCCTCGATGGCGCGCTCGTCCGCGGCGGACGGCGACTCCGGCCGCGACTGGGGCTGCTGCTCGCTCATGACGACCTCCGTGCACGTGACGGCCCGCACGGCGCGGGCCGGGCCGCCGTGCGACCCGATCCGAACCTATCGGGTGGCACCCCGCGCGAGCCGTCCCACCCGCGCGGACACGCGTGTGAGAATCGGTCCACGCCCGGCCCCGGGCCCCGGATCCGAAGGAGACGGCTCTTGCGCCGGCAACGCCATCAGCACCATCCGGACCTCGACGCCTATTTCGCCCGGATCGGCTGGTCCGGTGAGCGCGTGCCCACGTGGGCGACGCTGCGTTCGCTGCACTTGGCGCACGTCGTCGGCATCCCGTTCGAGAACGTCGAGGTCGTCATGGGCGGCGTGCCCTCGCTGGAGCCGGCCGACCTGGAGGACAAGCTGGTCCGGCAGGGTCGCGGCGGCTACTGCTTCGAGCACAACCTGCTGTTCGCGGGTGTGTTGGAGGCGCTGGGCTTCGGGGTGACCCGGCTGGCCGCGCGGGTGCGGATGGGCTCCGACGCGATCCGGCCGCTGACCCACATACTGCTCGCGGTCGAGGTGCCCGGCGAGGCGCACCCCTACATCGCCGACGTCGGCTTCGGCAGCGGTGGCCTGTTGGAGCCGCTGCCGCTGCTGCCGGGGGTGTCCAGCCCGCAGGGCGCGTGGCGCTACCGACTGGTGCGCGAGGACGATCTGTGGCTGCTGCAGACCGTGTACGGCGACGACGGGTGGTTCACCGTCTACGAGTTCACGCTCCGGCGCCGGGAGTTGGTCGACTACGAGGTGGCGAACTGGTACGTCGCCACCCATCCCGGCTCCCCGTTCCGGCACACCCTGCGGGTGCAGCGCAGCGGCCCGCACGAGCGTGCCTACGTGGTGGACCGGGTGCTGACCGTGGTGCGCAGCGACGGCTCCACCGAGGAGCGCCGACTCGCGAACGATCACGAGGTGCTGCGGCTCCTGGTCCGCGACTTCGGGCTGCTGCTGCCCTGGGACACGGCCTTCCCCCAACCGCCCGAGCGCCCGGAACGACCCGAGGAGAATTGACCGATGTCCTTCGACAAGCAGGTGCGCGTCACCCCGGAGCTGTACGACTACGTCCTGGACCACTCCCTTGCGCCCGACCCGGCGCAGCGCGCGGTGATCGAACGCACCAGGGGCATGGGCGGGTTGGCCCAGCTCCAGGTGCCCGCCGAGCAGGGCGCGCTGTTGACGCTGCTCTCCGGTGTGGTCCGGCCGCGGGTCGCGGTGGAGGTCGGCACCTTCACCGGATACTCGGCGCTGTGCATCGCCAAGGGGCTGGCCGCGGACGGCCGGCTGCTGTGTTGCGACGTGTCCGAGGAGTGGACCGAGATCGCCCGCGAGACGTGGCGGGAGGCGGGCGTGGCCGATCGCATCGACCTGCGGATCGCGCCGGCCCTGGAGACGCTGGACGCGCTGCCCTCGCATCCGCACATCGATCTGGCGTTCATCGACGCGAACAAGGACGGCTACATCTCCTACTGGGAGGCGCTGGTGCCGAGGATGCGGCCGAACGGTCTGCTGATCGCGGACAACGTGCTCTACGACGGGCAGGTGCTCAAGCCGAACGGCGACCCGACGCCGGCGGCGGTGCACGCGTTCAACGAGCACGTGAAGGCCGACCGTCGGGTGGAGCCGGTGATGTTGCCGGTCGCGGACGGGATCACGCTGGCCCGGGTGAAGGCGCTCGACGAGGACTGACCCGCCCCGGGCGCACGCCGGGCACCGGTTCGGCGAGCCGACGCCGCGGTGCCGGACGGGTCGACCCCGACCCGTCCGGCACCGCGCACCCGGTCCGGCTCAGCCGGTGTCGCCGTCGAGCACCTTCCGCAGTCGCCGTGCCTCCACCACCGCCCGGGACGAGCCCTTGCGATCGGCGAGTTCGGCCAGACCGGGGATGGACACCCCCCGCGCGCCCGAACCGGCCGCGGTCTCCGCGGCGAGCGCGAGCACGTCGCCGAGCCCGGTGGCCTTCGTCCCGGCGAGCAGGTCCGGCAGGAAGCCGCTCAGCGTGCCCCAGACGGTGCCCGTCGCGCCCGCCCGGGCCGCGTCGCGCAGCGAGGCCACCACGCGGGTGGTCTTGAGCCCGCGTGTGCGCACCGCCTCGCCCAAGTCGCGGCCCAGCGCCTCGGTGTCCCACGCGTCGTCCCGGGCGCTGAGCGTCACGAACGCGTCCACCGCGCCGGTGCGGTCCTCGGCGGCCTGCGCGCCCAGCGCGTAGGCCAGGGCCAACGACATGCCCGGGCCCAGCGGACCGAACGACTCGGCCAACGCCGGCAGCACCTCCGCGCCCCGGCTCGTGCCGTCGATGCCGCGTTGGGTACAGATCGCCAGGTGCGCCGCGATCACGTCCCGGTCCCGGGGCAGCAGCAGCGGCCAGCAGTGCAGGTCCGGCCCGGAGTCCTCGGACCAGGCCGAGGTGCGCGCGGCGGCGCCCGGGTCGGCCAGTCCGTACAGCGCCCACGCGGTCTCCGGCACGGTGTCCGGGGCGCCGGGGGCGACCGTGGCCAGGGGCCCGTCGCTGTGTACCCAGCCGCCCTTCGGTGCGGAGTATTCGCGGTGGATCCGGTCGAATCGACCGCGCCCGATCACACCCGGGGCGGGCCCGCCGGCCGCCATCGTCCGGGCCACCCGGCGGCCCGCGGGCGAGGTGAGCCGGCCGGCACGGGCGACCAGCGCGGGGCCAAGGTGCGACGGCAGCCGCAGCAGGGCCTGGTCGACGTCGCGCCGCCAGGGGCTGTGCCCGGACGCCTCCCACGTCTCCAGGCCGGCCACCAGGGCCTCGGGGTCCACGAAGCCGGCCGCGTCGGCGATCTCGGCCAGGTAAGGGCCGGAGTGCGGCACCCGCAACCGGGTGCCCACCTCGTACAGCCGGGCGAGCAGGAAACGTTGCGGCGGGGCGATCCGCTCGATGTCGCGCGTCTCGCCGGGGATCAGGTCGTGCTCGGCCGCGTCGCCCTTGCCGAACAGGCTGCGGAACCAGCCCTGTCGGCCGCCGTGGCCGGTGGCGGCGGCCACCATGGCGCCGACCGCGCCCCGTACCTGGTGGGCGAACCACTGCTGGTGCACGATGTGCCCGTGCTGCTCGGTGAGCGGAAACAGCGCGGTGTGCAACGCCTCGCGGTCCCGAGCGTGTTCGCGCAGCAGGGCGGCCACGATCCGCTCCACCGCGAGCGGGTCGGTGGCCTGGCCGCGCGGATTGACCCACGGGTTGGGGGTGCTCCCGAAGAACACCGCCAGTTCCTCGACCAGTTCGGCCATGGAGGAGATCGGCGGCGGCAGCTCGCGCGGTGGCGGCGGGCCGAGCGGGACCACGAACTCGGGCTCGGGTGCCCCGCTTTCCCCGATCAGCGCGGCCGCTTCGGGGCGGATCGCGTCGCCGAGCATCGGCAGCGCGTCGCGCACCTCGGTGAGCACGAGGTCGACCTGGTCGGGCGGCAGCGTGCGGACGTGCTTGGCGATCAGCGCGACGGCGCGTTCCTGGAGGTCACCGGCGGGTGAGCCGAACGCGGTGCAGGCGGTGGCGAGCAGGGTGCCTGCATGCTCCGGGTGCCGCTTGATCGCCGCACCCAGCCAGGTGAGTTGGGTGCGTACCAGGGTCTTCTCGGCGCGGAAGAGCGCACTGCGACTCGCCTCGGCGATCCGCTCCGGATCAAGCAGGTCCGCGCCGTCCACCCGGCGCAGCGCGGCCTGGGCGAGTGCGGCCACCGTGGAGGGCGCGTCGGGCAGCAGCCGGAGGTAGCCCTCGACACGGGCGGCGAGTTCGTCGTCGGTGGGTGCCAGCGCCTCGTGCAGGCGGACGAACCCGCGTAGTGCGCCGGGGCGTTCGCCGCGCAGCAGCCGGGACAGGCAGCCGTCCAGGAGCACGTCGCGCTGGATCGTCTTCGCGTCGGCGAGCGCGGCCAGCGCGGTGTCCCAGCCGGGCCGCACGGCGTTCGGTCCGGTAGTGGGGGTGTCCAGGTTCTGTCCAACCCCGGCGACCTCGAACAGCGCGGGCAGCAGGTCCGGGAAGTAGCGGTCGGCGGCCAGGTGTTCGGCGAGCGGGCGGCCGGAGCCGCGCCATCGGCCGGCCACCTCGGCCATCCACCGCAGCACGAAGCCGGGCGTGGTCGGCGTGGGCAACCCGGCGCCGCGCACCAAGGCGTCCACCACGTGCCACTGGTTGCCCCACAAATCCAGCGGCAGCCGGGCGGCCATGCGGGTGGCGATGTCGGGGATCCAGGCCGGGTTGCGCTCGGCGAGGATCGTGTATATCGCCTCCTGGCCGAACTTCTCGGGCCACCCCATGTCCTCGCGCAGCAGCCACTGGGCGATGCCGGCGGGGCCGCCCAGGAGCGCGACGCCGACGTGGCGCAGCGGACGCAGCGGGCGTACCTCGGGGCTGCCGTCGCGGCGGGTGCGGACCGCCTCCTTGTAGGCGGGCACCAGCGCGCGGCGCTCGGCCTCGGTGCGGCCGGCGAACAGCGCGACGATCGGCGCGGGGTTGTCCATGTGCCGGCCCGGGTCGTCCACGACCGCGAGCACCCGCTCCCACGTCAGGGGCTCGCGCGCGGACTCGCCGCCCGCCGGGCCGGCGCCGGTGGGCTGGGCGCCGGTCGATGTGGTGCCGGTCATCGGTTCGCCTCCTGGGCTGCGGTCGCGGTCGCGCCGCCGTTCGCGGTGCCGGTGGTGCTCGCGGTGGCGGGGATCGCGCCGCCGCTCGCCCCGCCGCCCGTGTCGGCCCCGGCCCGGCCGCGGACGATCTGCGTGGCGAGCAGATGTTTGCAGGGCCCGCGCCCGCCGCGATACTCGGCCCACCACTGACACGTGCAGCTGCCGTCCCCGGCCAACCGCAGGCCGTAGGTGCGGTCCCCACTGCGCACCGACGCCTCCTCGCCGCCGGTGAGCGTGACGGCGCCGGCCGCGACCAGGGCGTGCGCGTCGCGCAGGCGCGGGTTCATCCGCTCCACGCTGCCGGTGTCGTAGGGCAGCTCGCGGTGGTAGTAGGCCGCCTCGGCGACGTCGTAGCCGATCCGGCCCGAGGTGCCCAGGCGCACCAGCGCGGCCCGCACCCGCTCGGTGTCCAGACCCGAGCGGGCGGCCAACTCGCCGATCTCGACCCGGGGTTCCCAGGCCAGCAGGGCGCAGATCAGGTCCGCGTCGGCGCCGCTCGTCTCGCTCGCCAGGCCGGTGAGCACCGCGCCCTCGCCGGAGAAGCCGCGGGCCGGATCCGGGGACAGCGTCAACGTCAGCCGCATGCCGGGCAATTCGACCTCCCAGGCGGACGACACGGCCGTGCTGCGCGCCTGCACGGCGGGTCCGTATATACGGAGTGCGAGCGCGTGCCGCAGCAGCCTGGCGAGCGCCTGGAGGCGATCGGGCCCGGGCAGGCACACCGCGCCCGGCACGGGGCGGGCGGTCAGCCGCAACGAGCGCCCGGCCGGGACGGCCCACAGCGCCTGCCGGGACCCGCGCGGCAGCGCCCGCAGGAGACGCACCGCCTCGCCCGCGCCGACCTCGGCGCGCAGGTCGAACCCGCCGGAGATGACCTGGACTTCGGCGAAGCCGCGCAACCAGCGCTCGGGCAGCGGCACCTTCTTCTCCACCACCGGGCCGTCGAAGGTGGTGACGGTGACGTCGTCGGGGCCGACCGCCAAGTGCAGCGGATCGGCGCCGCCGACCCGGGCCAGCGCCTCGCGCAGCGGCGCGTTGACGTCCACGTTGGTGGTGCCGGTACCGAACATCTCGCCGTCGATGCCGGCCGGCAGCACGTCGAGGCGCGCATGCACGCCGCAGCAGGCGGAGAACGACTCGAAGCGCAGTCGGTCCCCGTTGCCGGTGACCACCGGATCCAGCGAACCCGGCCGCAGCGGCTGGTAGTAGCGCGCCGCCGCGACGTCGGCGACCGCGAGCAGGCCGCCGGCCGCCGCCTCGGGCGCGGTCAGGAAGCCGGAGAAGAAGCGCGGGAAGGGGGTCAGGCCGCGCGATCCGAGCCCGCCGCAGGTCTGCAGGCCGAGGGAGGGGGAGCCGTCGACGGCGCCGAGCGCGGACGGCCGCAGATAGGTGAAGGAATGTACCGGGGAGGACATGTGAAGACCGTAGACAGCCCGTCCGACAGCGGGAATCGGATGTTGTCGGCGTCCTCTCGGGTGGTCTCGGCGCGGGCGCGAGGTGCTTTCGTGCCGCCTTCGGCTGCGAGTTCGGCCGAAAGGATGCGGGCCGCTTCACCCGAGTGCACGAGTGCGCCCACGTCACTCGCTCGGCGCAGGATGCGACGCGTGTCACCGACCGCGCGCGCAGCGTGCGTATCGGGCCGTCGGTTCGTCGGAAACTTCCGGATTACCCGGCAGTAGAGGGGGATTCGCGGTGCCACGGCATCGATTAGGTGGTATCACCTGTGCGAGCATGGGCGGCTGGGGCCCGGAGCCCGAACATGACAAGCCGAGTGTGCGGCACATGGTCGAGCCGGGTGGGTGGTGGCACATCGTCAAGAGAGTGCTGTTGTAACCATGATCCGAGGACGCGTGGCAACGCGCCGGCATACTATGCGCTGGTCCATTCAGCCGGAGGTAGCAGATGCCCGCAACGCAGCCGGGGAGCGGCTCGACGGTTCGCCGTATTCTCCTCGGTTCCCAGCTTCGCCGTCTGCGCGAAGCGAAGGGCATTACGCGGGAGGAGGCCGGTTACGAGATCCGCGCCTCCGAATCGAAGATCAGCCGAATGGAACTGGGGCGCGTCAGCTTCAAGGAGCGAGACGTGGCTGATCTGCTGACCATGTACGGCGTGGGCGACGAGACCGAGCGGGCCGCCCTCCTGGGCCTCGCGGCGGAGGCCAACGCCCAGGGCTGGTGGCACAACTACAACGACATCCTGCCGAGTTGGTTCCAGGTCTACGTGGGCCTGGAGGAGGCCGCCTCGGTGATCCGCACCTACGAGGTGCAGTTCGTCCCCGGCCTGCTCCAGACGCCGGAGTACGCGCGGGCCGTGGTGATCGCCGGACAACCCTCGGCGTCGGCGGCCGAGGTCGACCGGCGCGTCGGTCTGCGGATGCAGCGCCAGTCGATCCTCTACCGCGACAAGCCGCCCAGGCTCTGGGTGGTGCTGGACGAGGCGGCCCTGCGTCGCCCGATCGGCGGCCGGGACGTGATGCGCGATCAGGTCCGGCACCTGATCGAGATGGCCGCCCTGCCCAACGTGACGATCCAGATCATGCCGTTCAGGTTCGGCGCGCACGCGGCCGAGGGTGGTCCGTTCCTGCTGCTGCGCTTCCCGGAGAGCGACCTCCCCGACGTGGTCTACCTGGAGCAGCTCACCAGCGCGCTCTATCTGGACAAGCGGGACGAGGTGGACGCGTACACCGAGGTGATGGACCGGTTGAGCGTGGACGGTATGCCGCCGGACAAGAGCGTGGATCTGCTCCAGCGCATCCTCAAGGAGAACTGACCGACACGGTCGCCCCGTCCCTCGGCCGGCGCAGCCGCGGATACACCCACCCGGGTGGAGCGCCCCGGGCGGGTCGTCATGCCAGCAGGTTGTCGAAGTCCCCGTCCTTGACCCCGAGGATGAGCGCCTCGATCTCGGCGCGCGTATAGATCAGCGCCGGCCCGTCGGGGTGGCGCGAATTGCGGACCGCGACGTCGCCGTCCGGCAGCGCGGCCATTTCGACGCAATTTCCCTGCGAGTTGCTGCGGCGGCTCTTCTGCCAGGTGACCCCGTCGAGCGCGGTCGCCGATACCCCGTTGTGCGTTGCCTGCATGACGCTTCTCCTGGACCTCTCGCCGAGCGACCCGACGGCGGTCGCCCGCCCCCCGGTTGCGGCACGTGTCGTTCCTTCGTCCCGGTCCGTCGCAATTTCTTCCAAAACCGGTCCGACTTACGCATGCACGTGCATCTGACCATGCATTTGCAGCGTACAACGGCGATGATAGCGCAGCCGGAGTTCACCCACACGTGAGGGCTCATGCATTCCTCAAGGTTTCAAAGGAAGCGTAAAAGCTGCTTAAGCCGGCGGGGACGAAACGGGCGTAAGAATGCAGAAAACCCGTCGACGGGATCGACGGGTAAACGCTTGGCGTCGGGTGACTCGGATACCGCCGCATTCGTTGCCGCCGGCGAATGTGAATTAAAACTCGCCACTTCGCTGCAACACAATGCCGCCACGCAATGCGGTCCCCATATTGCGGAACGTGTGGATCAGCCGCGTATCTCGAACATCGCCCAGACGACCTTTCCGGTGCGTCGGCCCATACCGTTCAGCGGGAACCAGCCCCAGGAATCACTGAAGCAGCCCACCAGGTACAACCCGCGGCCCGATTCCTCGTCCTCGCCGCCGGCCTGGGCCTCGGGCAGACTCTCGCCCGGATCCTGCACCGCGCACATGACACGTTCGCCCTTGCGCAAAAGCGCCAGTTGGATGTTGTGCGCGACATCCGTCGCGTCGTCGCGGCCCGCACCCAGACCGTGACACAGTGCGTTCGTGACGAGCTCGGACACGACCAGGGCGAGGTCGTCCTCGAGACAGGCGGCGCCCCAGCCGGCGAGCACCGACTGCGTGAAGTCACGAGCGGCCTTGACCGACTCACGACGTGCGGCGAGGGCTTGTATCGCGATATCGGATGTTGGGCCCATATCCCCGGCCAGAGGCTCCATCCACTGAAACGTCGACGTCCGGAACCCTGCGGGACTCGCGACGGTCATCCGTGCCTCCGAGCGGGTACTGGTCCCCGGCCTGTTGGGAACGCCGCCAGAGGACTCGCCTCACAGAGCGTCCATGCACATGCGCGTGCACATGCACACACTTCATTATGAGGATGCCGACCCCAACTGCAAGACCGGATGCACGTGCATCGACGATTTCTGCGTCTGCACCGCGCCGATGCACGTGCATTTCGATCGACCAAGGGCCGCTTTACACCCGGTTCCCGGACATTCAGGGAACCAGTCTTTTCTTTCTTTTGGTCCTACACCAGGAATAATCCGGACAACCTAGACACACGGTTGACGGACGGTTCCGCTGCGTCGCCGTCGAGCGGTCAGACCGCCGCACCGGACGGTTGCCTCGGCGCCCCCGCGTTCGGGTCGGTGGAGCCGCTGCTGCGCCCTGTGAATTGGATCACCAGCGCGACGCCGGCCAGCAGGAAGACCGCCGCACCCGGGCCGAGCAGCAGCCACGGCATGACCGAGACCTCGGTGTCCTTGTTGGGGATGCTGTCCGCCTTGTCGAAGGTGTCGATGTTGGCGCCGATGTTCTCCACCAGGGCGTTGAACTTGGCCAGGATCCGGTCGGTCTCCGCGAGGCCCTTGCCGACCTTGGGGTACTGCGTGGCCAGCTCGGCGGTGAACTGCGGGACGGGCTTGCGCAGGAGCGCGGCCATCGACGGGATGGACCTGGTCTTCATCCCGACGGCCATCTTGCCCAGCGTGTCCAGGTCGTCGTGCGCCTGCTTGTACCCGGCGTCGGTGAAGGTCGGCCGGAACGCGGTGAACATCTTCTCGGATGCCTTGGTCTTGCCGATCACGTCGGTGGCGAGGGTGCCCACCACCATGCCCAGGCCGACCACCGCGGCGATCACCAGGCACACCGTGCTCACCACGGCGCGCGATCCGACGAAGGAGAACAGCAGCCCGCCGGCGCCCACCACGAGCAGCACGATGCCCGGGATCAGATAGAGGTAGGTGACCGCGGTGTTCGGCGCGTCCGCGGTGGGGATGTCGTCGGCCTGGCGGAAGTTCCCGGCCTGCGCGTCCATCGTGCCCGCGAGCTTGTTGAACCGCGGCATGATCGTCGGGATCTCCTTGAGACCCTTGCCGACCTCGGGCGTGGTGGTGCCCATCAGGTTGATCAGCGAGGGCGTGGGGATCCCGGCCTGCTGGGCGAGTCCGGGCAGCGTCTCCGCCTGGAGTTGCTCCAGCATCTGGTTCATGGTGGCCAGGTCGGTCCGGCTCTGCTCGATGGCCTGCGGCGTGAAGGCGGGCCGGAAGGCATTGGTCAGGTCGTCGACGGCCTGCGTCTTCTTCGGCAGGCCGGCGGCCAGCGGGAAGATGATCAGGGCCGCACCCAGCAAGGCGATCAACACCAGCGCCACGTGGCGGTATGCACGCACAGCGGGCTCTCCCTTCGCTTTCCGTTATTCCTCGGATCGTATGGGTGATCGGCTCGATCCCCCAGGACCGTACGGCGGAAAGCAGCTGTTCTCGTCGGATGTCACTCGGGCAGCCGATCTTCGCAAAGAGCAACCCGCCAGTCAGCTACCGGCAAGTAATGTCATGGGATCGAGATCTCCGGCACATCGGTCACTTCGCCCCCGCGATGCCATGGAAGGGTGCGCCGACACCGGCTAGCGTGCGCCGGCCGGCTCGTGCGAGCGGTGAGGTGTGAACGGAGGTCGCCGGTGGATCTTGAACCGACGGAAGATCAAAAGGCGGTACGGAGCGCCTTTTCGGAGTTCTTCCGGGACCGATGCCCGATTTCCGTGGTACGCGCGGCCGAACCACTCGGCTTCGCGGCCGATCTGTGGCGGCGCCTGGCCGCGATGGGCGTACCCGGAATGGCGCTGCCCGAAGGCGCCGGGGGTGGTGGTGCGAGCCGCGCCGATCTGGTTCTGCTGCTGCACGAGGCCGGTCGGGTGCTGGCGCCGGTGCCGTTGAGCGCGCACCTGGCCGCGTCCCGGCTGCTGCTCGACACGCCATGGTGCGCCGGGGTCGCCGACGGCACGCTGATCGCGGCGCCGGCGCTGCGGCCGACCGTGGACGGGCTGGCCCGACTGGTGCCCGGCGGCGCGGTGGCGGATGTGGTGGTGGCGCTCGACGAGGACGAACTGGTCGCGGTACGGGGCGAGGCGCCGATGAGCGGGCCGGTCAACCACGCGGCGGCGCCGCTGGCCGACCGGTACGTGCGCGACGACCGGGGCGGGCGGGTGGTGCTGGCCCGCGGCGAGGAGGCGGCCCGGCGGCACGCCGCGCTGCGCCGAAAGTGGCAGTTGTATACGGCCGCCGCACTGGTCGGGCTCGCCGAGCGGGCGCTGGAGTCGGCGGTGGCGTACACGCTGGAGCGCGAGCAGTTCGGCAAGCCGATCGGCGCGTTCCAGGCGGTCCAGCAGGGACTGGCCGATCTGGTCGGGCCGCTGGACGGGATCCGGCTGCTGACCGCGCGCGCCGCGTGGTGCGCGGACGAGGGCGACCCGGCCGAGGCGGGGCGGCTCGCGGTGATGGCGTTCCTGGCCGCGACGGAGGTGGCCCGGACCACGACCTATCGCGCGGTTCACTTCCACGGCGGATACGGCGTCACCCTCGAATACGACATCCAGCTCTACTTCCGGCGCGCCCGGGGCTGGCCGCTGGTCCTGGGTGATCCGGACGAGGAGTACCGGGCATTGGCCGACGATCTCTTCGGAGCGGTGGGAGGCGTCTGATGGACTTTCGACCCAAGGAATCGGTCGAGGAGTTCCGGCGGTGGATCCGGGGCTTCGTCGCCGAGCACCTGACCGAGGACATGATCGAGCGGGCCCGGCGCACCGGCACCTTCCACGACTGGGAGTTCCACCGCGCGCTGGCCGCGACCGGGGTGATCGCCGAGGGCATGGCCGGGCCGGGACGGGCCGGCGGGCGCGACCCGTTGGAGCTGTACGTCTTCTTCGACGAACTGGGGCTGGCCGACGCGCCGTTCTACGGGCTGGCCAACACCATGCTGGTGGCGGGAGTCGTGGAGCAGATCGGCAGCGCGTTCCATCTGGCCGAGGTACTGCCCCGGTTCCATCGGGGCGAGGCGATCGCGGCGCTCGGCTACAGCGAACCCGGCTCGGGGTCGGACGTCGCGGCGGCGGCCACCCGCGCGGAACGCGTGCCCGGGGACCCGCGGGACGAGCCGGTGTGGCTGGTGAACGGGCAGAAGATGTTCACCACGCTCGTGCACGAGGCCGGCTATGTGATCCTGCTGACCCGCACCGACCCGGACGTGGCCAAACATCGCGGCTTGACCATGTTCCTGGTGCCTACCGACCTGCCCGGCATCTCCTTCCAGGCGGTGGAGACGATGGGCGGCGACCGCACCAACATCACCTACTTCGCGGACGTCCGCGTGCCCGACCGCTGGCGGCTGGGCGAGGTGCACGGCGGGTGGGAGGTGATGAAGGTGGCGCTGGCCTACGAGCGGGGCGTGTTCGGCAACATGAACCAGGGCGTGTCGCTGCTGCGTCGGTTCACCCGATGGGCGAGCGAGACCGGGGCGATGGACGACACCGCGGTGCGCAAGCGGCTGGCCCGGATTGCGATCGACAACGAGATCACCGCGCTGCTCGCGCTGCGCCCGGCGCTGATCGCCAGCGCGGGCGGCCTGCCCACCACCGAGGGCTCGATCGCCAAGTTGTACGCGAGCGAGGCGTACAACCGGGCGGCGGAGGCGTGCCTGGACATGGCCGGACCCGAGGGGCTGCTGGGCGAGCCGGGCGACGCGTGGTTCGTCGACCACGCCGCGCGGGACGCGCCGGTGACCACGATCTACGGCGGGACCAGCGAGATCCAGCGCAACAACATCGCGGAGCACCGGCTGGGGCTGCCCCGGTCGCGATAGGTGTGGCGGGACCCGTGCGCGGGTCCCGCGCCGCATGGACGGGCCGCTCGCGGGCGCGCCGCCCGGTGTTTTACGGATATGACGGGCTCGGCGGGGGTGCCGCCGAACGGGTGGCCGGAAGCGGGCGCGCTTCATGGCAGACTTCGGCACCGTTCACACCGGTGAGCGAAACGGAGTTTCTGCCATGCGGCCGCTGCACGACGAGGACCCTTCGAGCGTTGGCGCCTACCGATTGGTGGGCCGGCTCGGCGAAGGGACCACGGCTCGGACCTATCTGGGCGCCGCGCCCGACGACGCCCCCGTCGTCGTGCGGGTGATCCGGGCCGACCTCGGGCGTGATCCCGCCTTCCGCGCCCGCTTCGGCGAAGAGGTGGACGCCGCGCGACGGTTGCCCGGTCCCGGCACCGCCGTGGTCCTGGACGCCGACACCACCGGCCGGCAACTCTGGTACGCCACCACGCACGTGCCCGGACCGACGCTGGCCGAGACGGTCCGTCGGCACGGCCTGCTCCCCGGCCATTCGCTGCGCACGCTGGCCGGCGAACTCGCCGCCTCGCTCGGCCTGTTGCACGCCGCCGGGCTGTACCACGGGCGGCTCGACCCCGGCGCGGTGCTGCTCGATCCGAACGGCCCCCGGCTGCCGCACGTCGGGATCGCGCACGCCTCGCTGGGCTCGTCGGTGACCGCCGACGGCGTGGTGATCGGCACCGTGCTCGACTCCCCCGGTTTTCGTTCGCCGGAGCAGGTACGGGATCTGACGGTGGGTCCGGCCAGCGACGTGTTCTCGCTCGGGTCGGTGCTGGTGTTCGCCGCGACCGGCGCGGGCCCGTTCGACCGGGGCGAGGAACGTTCGCCGGCCGACCGGGTCGCCGAGGGCGAGCCGGAACTGGGCGACGTGCCCGCCTCGTTGCGCGACCTGATCGCGGCCTGCCTGGTCAAGGACCCGGACCGGCGGCCCGCTCCGGAGGAGGTGGCCCGGGTCGCGGCCGGCACTCCCGGCCCGAGCTGGCTGCCCGCGGCCACCGCGACGTGGGTGGCCGAGCGGGTGGCCAACCCGTGGGAGCCGCCGGAGCCGATGCCCGGCAGCGAGCCGTACGCGGCCGACACCGTACCGGCCCCGCCACCCGGCGCGACCCCGCCGCCCGAGCCCGAGCCCACGCCTGCGACCGTCCCCTCCCCCGCCGCGCCGCCCGCCCCCGAGCCGGAACCGGCGGCGCCCACCACCGCGGCCCGGACCCACCGCGCGGCCCGGACCGAACCCGCCGCGCCGCCCGCCGGGGGCGAACCGCCCACCCGCGCGCACCGGGCCGCCGGCTCCTCCCGGGCCAAGTCCCGCCGCGGCTTCCTCGCCGTCGCGGCCGGCGCCGCCGTCCTGGGCGGCGGCGGTGCGGCATGGGCGCTGAGCCGGGGCGGCGACAAGACGCCCAAGACCGCCCCGAAGCCGTCCGCGACGGCGCCGAGTCCGACGGCACACACGCCGGGGCCGGCCGTGCCCGGCGCGGTCCGCGAACTCACCGTCTGGACCACGGAGAGCCTGGTCCCCGCCTCGCTGCTCGGCGAACTCGGCCTGGAATTCGGCAAAATGGGCACCACCGGCGCCGGCGTGCGGATCGGCACTCGGGTGCAGCCGAAGGCCGGCTACACCCAGGCCCTCGAACAGGCGCTGCGCGCGGGCCGCGGACCCGACGTGTTCGAACTCGACCTGCTCGCCCTGGCCCGGTTCAAGGCCGCCGACCTGGTGATGGACCTGACCCCGCTGCAGAGCCGGTTCGACGGCGGCAGCTGGTTCCCCGCCGTGCGGGCCGCGGTCACCTCGGGGGGCCGGATCATGGCCTTGCCCCTGGGCGCCGGCGTGCCCGTGGTGCTCTACGACAAGGGGCTGTTCCAGGCCGCGCAGGTGGGCGTGCCGACCGACCGGGTGACCTGGGTCGCGGACCTGGAGAAGTTGCGCCAGGCCAACGCGAGCAACCCCGACTACCGCGCGCTGTACGTACCCGGCGGGGCCTGGCCGGTGTTGGCCTCGTGCGTGTGGGAGGACGACGGGACCATCGCGGTGCAGGAGGGCGATGCCTGGCGCGGCACGCTCGACCTGCCCGGATCGGTCGAGGGGGCCCGGTTCTTCCGACACCTCCAGTCGTACGCGCCGGACGCGGTCGGGGCGGGCAACGACGACCCGGCGACCACGACCCGCGTCGCCAAGGGCGGGGTCGCGTCGGTGATCGCCGACGCGTCGCTGTACGACGCGGTGGTGGCGGCGAATCCGGCGCTGCGCCCGGTGCTGGGCGCGTTCGCGATCCCGGGCCGCACGGCGGGCAAGCCGGCCGCCGTCGGGGTGCGCGGCACGGTCTTGGCGGTGTCGGCGGCCAGCCTGTTCAAGGAGGCGGCGATCGACCTGCTCTCCCTGGTCGCCACCGACCGCTGGCGGGCGCGGATCGCGACGGAGGCCCGTCTGGTTCCGGTCCGCAGTGGCCTGGATCGAGCGGTGCCGTCGGACAATCCGATGATCCAGGCCGCACTGTCCGCGCTGCCCGTGGGCGGTCGGGCGTATCCGGTCGCCCCGGGATGGTCGGAGCGTCCGCTGACCGAACTCTCCCGGCAGACGCTGGCGGGCACCGACCCGCTGGCGGCGGCTGCTGCGGCGAACACGATCGTGGCCCGCGAATTCGGCGTCGACCCCACTTGACGGATCTCCCTGGCGGCAGGGATCGCCGCGCCACCTAGGGTTTGCGCAGGCATGGCATCCGGCCATGCCTGTCGCCCACTCTCGGAGGAGCCGCACCGTGTCGTCGTGGAACGAGGAACCACCCGCGTCGAGGGACGACGACCCGTCGGCCGAACCACCGCCTCGGCCCACGTATGCCCCGATGGCCGTGCCGCCGCCTCCGGGACGGCCGGCCGGACCGGCGGGGCAACAGCCGGCGGGCCACCCGGCCGGTGCGGCCGCGCAGTCCCCGGCCGGCCAGGCACCCGGGTACCCGGCGGGGGCACAGCCCCCGGCAGGCACGGTGCCGCAACCGTCGCCAGGCGCCGCGCCGGGCTACCCGCCCGGCCAGGCCCCCCAATACCCGGCGGGGCAATCCGCGCAGCCCCCCGGCCAGGCCCCGCAATACCCGAACCAGGCACCGCAGTACCCGGCGGGGCAACCCGCCCAGCCCCCCGGCCAGGCTCCCCAATACCCGAACCACGCACCGCAGTACCCGGCAGGGCAGCCCGCGCAACCTCCCGTCCAGGGGGCGCGGTATGGCGCGGGCTCGTCGTACCCGGGAGCCGCCCCGCAATACCCCGGCCCGCCGCAGTACCCGGGCGCGCCCGGGGGCTGGGGCCCGCAACCCCCGCAGCCCGCCGCAGGCGCCGGCACCTCCCGGCGCCGGGTGATCGTGGCCGGTTCGGTCGCGGCGGCCGTCGCGGCCGGCGGCGGGGTCGCGGCGTGGCTGCTCACCCGGGGCGACGACAAGAGCGCCGCCCCGCCGCCCAAGCCGAACCCGACCACCCCCGCACCGGTGCCGCCGGGGCCGCCGGCCCTGCCCGAACCGCCCACCACCGAGAGCGGTCCGTACACGCTCACCATGTGGCTGGACAAGATCTACACCCCGGGCGTCGACCAGGCGAAGACCACCACCGACCTGGCCGCCGCGCTGGTCAAGGCGGATCCGCTGGGCACCGTGCGCAGCGATGTCCAGGAGTACATCGACCAGACGAAGCTGGACACCGCGCTCGCCGCGGGCAACGGCCCCGATCTCTTCCAGATGGACAGCCTGGTCCTGGCCCGCCGGGTCAAGCAGGGCACACTGCTCGACCTGACCCCGTACGCGAAGCGGTTGAACGCGGACTCCTGGCACCCGGCGGCCCGGGCCGCCTGCACCGTCGACGGCAAGCTGTACGCACTGCCGATGGACGTGTACGCCCCGGTCGTGCTGTACGACAAGCGGCTGTGCGATCCGGCCGGGTTCGTCGTGCCGACCACGCGCGACGAGTGGATCACCCAGTTGGACAAGCTCAAGCAGCACTACGCGAGCGACCCGAAGTTCGAGGCGCTGCACCTGGTCGGCCGGGCCTGGCAGACGATCGCCGCGTGCCTGTACGCGAGCGGCTGCGAGATAGCCGTGCCGCAGAACGAGCGCTGGGCCGGGCGCCTGAACACCGACGCGGGCCGCGCGGGCATCGCGTTCTTCCAAAAGCTCCAGTCCTATTCGAGCGCGCCGAAGAACGTCGAGGAGTACAAGGACCCGGCCGGCAACATCATCGCCGTGCTCACCGCCGGCAAGTCGGCGATGGCGATCCAGCCGGACTGGGTGGTGGCCGAACTGCTGCGCACCTCCCCCGAGACGGCCCGCAACCTGGGCGCCTTCCCGATGCCCGGGACCACCGCCGGCAAGCCCGCGACGGTCGGCGTGTGGGCCGGTGTGCTGGCCGTGTCGGCGAAGACCGAACATCCGGTGGGGGCGAGCAATCTGCTCCGGGTGATGTCCTCGTCGGTGTGGCAGGAGCGCTGGGCGAACGAAAACGAGACGATGCCGGCGCTCGGCGGCCTGACCACCACCTCGGGTACCGCGAACCCGGCCCGGGCCGCGACGCTGACCGCGCTCGCCCAGGGCAAGCCGTATCCGGCCGCACCGGGCTGGACGGCGGTTCCGCTCAAGGACTTCGCCGAGAACGTGCTGGGCGGCGCCGACCCGGTCGTCGTCGGCGCCGACCAGGACGCGAAGATCGCGGGCACCTTCGGCCGATACCAGCCCTGACCCATGGCGGGCGACCGCTCCTCGACCGGGCGGTCGGAGCCCGGCCGCCGTGTCACCCACACGGCGCAAGAAATCCTCAAGCGTAAGCCCGTCGCGGTTGCCCGCGGCGGGCTTACCGCATTACCCACCCTCCGCAGTCGAACCAGCGCATACCGTCGGGTCACTTCCCCTTCGGGCGACCGGCGGTTTCCGGCTTCGGTGGTACATGTCCGGCCGTCGGATCGCTCTCCGAGCACACGAGGATGCGGTCCGTCATGTCCGGAAGTCCCGACCCCTCCCGGGCCGATCTGCTCCGCGGCAGCCTCGAGGCCGTCGCGCCCGCCGCGCACGATCTGGTCTCGCACTTCTACGCGCTGCTGTTCCTGCGCCGCCCCGACCTGCGCGCGCTGTTCCCGCCGGCCATGGACCACCAGCGCGATCGCCTGCTCGCCGCGCTGCTCCGGGTCGGCGGAAGCAGCGACGAACCGCACGAGTTACGCCGCTATCTGCGCGGATTGGGCCAAGACCACCGCAAGTACGGGGTGCTGGACGAGCACTACGACGCGGTCGGCAGCGCGCTGATCGGCGCGCTGGCCCGCTACCTGGGCGAGCGCTGGACGCCGGAACTGCAGGCCGCGTGGGCGGAGGTGTACACGTGGGCGGCGGCGGTGATGATCGAGGCCGCCGCCGACGACGCCGAGGACGCGCCCGCGTGGTGGGACGCGGTGATCACCGCCCACGAGCCACGCGGCCGGGACATCGCGGTGATCACCGTCGAGCCGGATCGCCTGCTGCCCTACCACCCGGGCCAGCACGTCACGGTGGAGACCCCGTGGTGGCCCAGGGTGTGGCGGCACTACTCGATCGCCAACGCCCCGCGCGTCGACGGCCGGCTGGAGCTGCACGTGCGCGCGGTGCCGGCGGGGTGGGTGAGCAACGCGCTGGTCCATCGGGCCCGGGTCGGCGACCGGATCCGGCTCGGCCCGGCACGCGGCGGCCTGGTGTTGCGCGGCGAGACGCTGCGCCGGACGTTGTGCGTGGCCTACGGCACCGGCCTGGCGCCGATCAAGGCGCTGGTGGAGCACATGGCGCAGCGTCAGCTGGCGCACCGCGCGCATGTGTTCATCGGCGCCAAGTACCGGGCGGACCTGTACGACCTGGGCGCGCTGTCCGCGATGGCCGACGTGTACCCGTGGTTGAACGTGATCCCCGCGGTCACCCACGACCGCTCGTTCGCGGGCGACCAGGGCGCGCTGCCCGACGTGCTGGCCAGGTACGGCGACTGGGCGGACCACGACGTGTTCGTCAGCGGCTCGGCGGCCCTGGTCCGGGCCACCGCGCACCGGCTGACCGACGAATTGGGAGTGGCCCCGCAGCGCCTGCGTACCGAGAGCCTGGACGGGGCGGCTCACGGGACGGTGCTGCTCCGGGGCCGCTGAGCTGCGGGGGACGGAACCCGGGGGCGTAACGTACGGGTCATCAGGGTCGTGTCGAGTCGTGTCGATACGACCGCTTCGAGCCGCAGGAGCACGCGCATGGTCAGCAAGCCGCCCGTGGACGACGTCGGCGACGAGGGGCTTGTGGTCGGGCCACCCAAGGAGTACGCGGCCGGGCTGCCGGCCGTCGCCTGGTCGCTGCGTCACGCCGGCCGCCAGATGGGGGTCAAGCGCAGCCTGCTGACCCTGGTGCAGGTCAACCAGAAGCAGGGCTTCGACTGCCCCGGGTGTGCCTGGCCCGAGCCGGACCACCGCAGTGTCGCCGAGTTCTGCGAGAACGGCGCGAAGGCGGTCGCCGAGGAGGCCACGGTACGCCGGGTGGGCGCCGACTTCTTCGCCGCGCACCCGGTGGCCGAGTTGGCCGACAAATCGGACTACTGGCTGGGCCAGCAGGGTCGGTTGACCGAGCCGATGTATCTCGCCGAGGGCGCCACGCACTACGCGCCGATCTCGTGGGATGACGCGTTCGGCGTGGTCGCCGAGGAGTTGGCGGCGCTGGACTCGCCGGACGCGGCGGCGTTCTACACCTCGGGCCGCACCAGCAACGAGGCCGCGTTCGTGTACCAGCTGTTCGTCCGCGCGTTCGGCACCAACAATCTGCCGGACTGCTCCAACATGTGTCATGAGTCGAGCGGTTCGGCGCTGACCCAGACGCTCGGGGTCGGCAAGGGCAGTGTCTCGCTCGAGGACCTGTACCGGTCCGACCTGATCTTCGTGGTGGGTCAGAACCCGGGGACCAACCACCCCCGGATGTTGTCCGCGCTGGAGAAGGCCAAGCAGGCGGGTGCCTCGATCGTGGCGGTCAATCCGCTGCCGGAAGCCGGTCTGCTGCGGTTCAAGAATCCGCAGAAGGTCTCCGGTGTGCTCGGCTCGGGCACCCAACTGACCGACGAGTTCGCGCAGATCCGGGTGAACGGCGACCTCGCGCTGTTCCGGGCGCTGAACCGGCTGCTGCTCGAAGCCGAGGACGCCGCGCCCGGCACCGTGCTCGATCGCGACTTCATCGACGAATACGCGCACGGGTTCGAGGAGTTCGCGGCCGACGTGCGGACCACGCCGTGGGCCGACGTGCTGGAGGCGACCGGGCTTTCGCGCGAGCAGATCGAGCGCATCCATCGACGGGTGCTGGGTTCGCGGCGGATCGTGGTGTGCTGGGCGATGGGCCTGACCCAGCACAAGAACTCGGTGCCGACCATCCGTGAGGTGGTCAACTTCCTGCTCCTGCGCGGCAATGTGGGTCGGCCGGGCGCGGGGGTGTGTCCGGTGCGCGGGCACAGCAACGTGCAGGGCGACCGCACGATGGGGATCTACGAGAAGCCCGCGCCGGCGTTCCTGGACGCGCTGGAGCAGGAGTTCGGCTTCGCGCCGCCGCGTGCGCACGGGCACGACGTGGTGGACACGATCCGGGCGATGCGCGACGAGAGCGTGAAGGTGTTCGTCGCGGTGGGCGGCAACTTCGTCTCGGCGACGCCGGACACCGCCGCCACCGAGGCGGCGCTGCGGGCCACCCGGCTGACCGTGCAGGTGTCCACCAAGCTCAACCGTTCGCACGCGGTCACCGGGCGGCGCGCACTGATCCTGCCCACCCTGGGGCGAACCGAGCGGGACCAGTTCGTCACGGTCGAGGACTCGATGAGCGCGGTGCACATGTCGCGCGGCAAACTGCCGCCGGCCTCGCCGCGGTTGCGCTCGGAGGTGGCGATCGTCTGCGGGCTGGCCGAACGGGTGCTCGGTGACCGGGTGTCGGTGCCGTGGCGCGACCTCGCGCGCGACTACGACCTGATCCGGGACCGGATCGAGCGGGTGATCCCGGGCTTCACCGACTTCAACCGCCGGGTGCGCGAGCCCGGCGGGTTCGTGTTGCCGCACGGGCCGCGCGACGCGCGGCGGTTCCCGACCACCACCGGGAAGGCCAACTTCTCCCGCAACGAACTCGCCGTGTTGCGGGTGCCCGAGGGGCGGTTGATCCTCCAGACGGTGCGCTCGCACGACCAGTACAACACCACCATCTACGGCTTGGACGACCGTTATCGCGGGATCAAGCAGGGTCGCCGGGTGGTGTTCGTCAACCCCGTCGACCTGACCGCGCTGGGTCTGGCCGACGGTGCGCTGGTCGACCTGGTCAGCGAATGGCACGACGGGTCGGAGCGGCGGGCCGAGGCGTTCCGGGTGGTGTCCTACGACACCGCCGCGGGCTGCTGTGCGGCCTACTTCCCCGAGACCAACGTGCTGGTGCCGCTGGACAGCACGGCCGACGAGAGCAACACGCCGACGTCCAAGTCGATCGTGGTCCGCCTGGAGCCGCACTCGCATTGAGGGCGGTCGCGCCGGACGGGCCGTCCGCCCGTCCGGCGCCCGGGCGATCGGCCCGGTCCTGCCGCGTCGGCCCGGTCAGCCCGGTCAGCCCGGTCAGTCCTGGAATCGGGCCGCCAGTACCGCCGCGAGTCGGCGGGAGGCGAAGTCGCCGCCGTGGACGAAGCGCATCGCCGGGCCGAAGGTGGCGGCGGCGGGCGGGCCGGTGACGTACAGGCCGGGCACGGTGGTCTCGAACGACGCGTCGAGCGCGGGCAGTCCGCCCACCGTGGCGATCCGGCGCCGCACGGATGCTGTCAGGAAGCCGAGGGCGGCCAGATCGACCCGGTAGCCGGTCGCGGCGAGCACGTGGTCGGCGTGTACCTGGCGCTGGTAACCGGTCCGGTCCCGCAGCCACATCCGCACCCGCCCGTCGGGCTCGCGCCGGGCCCGGGTGACGGTCTGCGCGTCCCGGACCGGGACTCGCCCGTCCAGTCGATCGCGCAACCACCACGCGGCGGACGGGCCGAGGATGCGCCGGGCCAGGTCGACCCGGACGCAGGCGGGCAGCAGCCGGAACGCGGCCGGGCCCCGCGCGGCGGCAGCGATCGTCCAGCCGGCTCCCAGCGGCGAGTCCGGGGTGAGCCGCCGGACTCGGGGCGGGGCGCCGAACCGGATGTGCGCGGCCCGGCCGAACACCCGAACCCGTGCGGCGCCGCCCTCGTGCAGCAACGCGGCGCTCTCCAGGGCCGATTGGCCGGAGCCGATCACCACGATGTCCCGGTCCGCGCCGAGTTCGGCCAGGTCGGGGCGCTGCGCGGGGTGTGAGACCAGGTCGTCGCCGAGTTGTTCGAGCACGGCCGGCACATGGCGGTGCGCGGCCAGGCCGGTGGCCAGCACCACCGCGTCGACCGCCAGGTCCGGGCCGCCGTCCCGGGCGAGCACGAAGCCGTGCCCGGCCGGCTCGATGCCGGTGACGCGCTCGCGCTCCACGTCCGGGACCAGGCGCTCGGCGAACCACCGCCCGTAGGCCACGAACAGCTCCAGGGGCACGGGCTGATCGCCCGTCAGCGGGCGCTCGCCGCGGGCGCGTTGGAAACAGGCCAGGGTGAATCCGGGCCTGGGCGCGGCGATCGAGGAGGCGTCGGGCCTGGATTTCAGCAACATGCCGATCGGCATGTGCCGCCGCCAACTCTCCAGCGGTTCGCCGAACACCCGGGCGGTCACCCCGAGTTGGCGCAGGTGGGCGGCGAGCGAGAGGCCATAGGGGCCGGCTCCGACGATGGCCACGGTCATGGCGGTGCCCTTCGGGTATTCGAGTGGATTATTGGCTTATCCGGTGAAAAGTCGGTTCACGCTGCTAGAAAGGTCCGGACGGGGAGGCGACGAAATGGTTGTCCGAGGAGTCGAGCTGGATCGTTCGGTGCCCGCGCTGCTGTTCAAGGTCGGCCGCTATCCGCTGCACCAGGGCTCGGTCGGCGCGGTGCGCTCGCTCGGCCGCGCGGGTGTGCCGGTGCACGCGGTGGTCGAGGACGCGTACACCCCCACCGCCCTGTCCCGGCACCTGAGTCGGCGGCACGTGTGGCCCACCACCGGCCTGGAGGACCCGCGGGCGCTGGTGGAGCAACTGCTCGGGATCGGCCGCCGCTTGCCCGCCCGCGCGGTCCTGGTGCCCACCGACGACGAGGCGGCGCTGCTGGCTGCCGGCGCCCAGGACCGCCTCGCGGAGTGTTTCCTGCTGCCCAAGATCGATCCGGACCTGCCCGCCGGGCTGGCGGGCAAGCGCGGGCTCTACCGGCGCTGCCTGGCCCACGGGGTGCCCGCGCCGGATACCCGCTTCCCCGCCGACCGGGAACAACTGACCGCGTTCGCCACCGAGTTGGGCTACCCGGTGGTGGTCAAAAACCTCGCGCCGTGGGATCGGCTGCGGGCGCCGGTGGTGCCGGGCACCACGCTGGTCCGCGACCGGCGCGCGCTGCTCGCGCTGGTCGGCGAGCCGCGCGGGGTGTTGTTGCAGGCATACGTGCCGCGCGAGGCGGCGCAGGACTGGATCGTCCACCTGTACGCCGCGCCGGACGGTCGGTGCGCGCCGGTGTTCACCGGACTCAAGCTCCGCTCCTGGCCGCCGCACGCGGGGGTGACCACGTACGCCCGGGCGTTGGCCAACCCGGGTCTCGCCCGCCGTTCCGCCCGGCTGTGTCGGGCGCTCGGCTACCGGGGTCCGGCCGATCTGGACTGGCGGCTCGACCTGCGCGACGGGCGCTACAAACTGGTCGACTTCAACCCGCGGGTGGGCGCCCAGTTCCGCATGTTCGAGACGGCGCGGGGCCTGGACGTGGTGCGTGCGCTGCATCTGGACCTGACCGGGCGGCCGATTCCCCCGGGTGGCCAGCGCGAGGGTCGGCGCTATGTAGCCGAGCATCTGGATCTCGCCGCGTTCGTGGCGTACCGGGGGCGCTGCGGCGTGGCCCGGCCACCCGGTCGGGCGCCGGGGTGGGGCGGGGTGGAGGCAGCCTGGCTGGCCCTGGACGATCCGCTGCCGGCGGCGGTCACGGCGGTGCGCACGCTCGCCCTGGCCGTGCGCCGGCGGCGGCACTGAGGAGAGTGGGTGGGTTCGATGGGGACGGGTCGAGCGATGCGGGTCCGCCGACGGCTGTCCGCGGTGTTGCCGGTCGTGGTGCCGGTGCTGCTGCTCGCGGGGTGCGAGTCCGCGCCGCCGGCCGGGCCGCGGTTGTTGTTCGCCGACGACTTCGCCGGGTCGGCGCTCGCCGCCGAGCGCTGGGTGACGTGCTACGACTGGAACGTGGCCGGCTGTACCAACGCGGGCAACCACGAGCAGCAGTGGTACCTGCCCGAGCAGGTCCGGGTGCGGGACGGGCAGGCGATCCTGACCGCCGCGCGGCGGCCCACCACCGGTTCGGACGGCGTGGCCTACCCGTGGGTCTCGGGCATGTTGTCCACCGGGCGACCGAGTTGGTCGGGTCGGCCGAGGTTCACCTTCACCTACGGCCGGGTCGAGGCCGAACTGCGGTTGCCTCGCGAGCCGTTCTCGTTCCCGGCGTTCTGGCTGATGCCCGCCGCCAAACGCACCCCTCCCGAACTGGACGTGGTCGAACTGATCGGCCTGGACGGCCTGGCCCGGGCCACGGTGCACTGGACGGGGCCCGACGGCCGGCCCGACGCGGAGACGCACGCCTCCCCCGAGCGCGACTGGGCCGGCAGGTTCCACCGGTTCACCCTCGACTGGCGGCCGGATCGGGTGACGTGGTCGATCGACGGCGAGCAGGTGTTCGCCGTGACCGACCGGGCGCATGTCCCGCACGAGCCGATGGAGGTGTTGTTCACCCTCGCGATGGGCTACCCGGAGCCGGTCCCCGACTCGGTGACCGGCGCGGAGATGCGGATCCGGGCGGTGCGGGTCTGGGAGCGCTGAACCCGCCCGCGCCGGCCCCGGTCGGACGCTCACCTCAACCGGCCCGGCCGGCCACCGGGTCGGAGTGCTCGTGCCAGGGATCGGGCCGGCCGCGCCGGCGGGCCCTGATCCGGCGCCAGGCCCGCCAGCCGAGCGTGGGCAGCCCGTCCCGAAACGGCGCGACCCGGGGGCCGACACCGGCCAGCCAGGCGTCCAGGCGGTCGAGCCCGGTGTCCGCGCGCACCATCAGCCGGGAGATCCGCCACGGATCGTCCTCGCGCGAGCTGTGCGCGTCGCGTACCGCCATAGCGGTACGAAAGCCCGCGTGCCGCACCGCGGCCCGCACGGCGGCGTCGTTGTAGCCGAACGGGTAGGCGAACGAGGTTACCGGGCGCTCCAGTTCGCCCTCCAGGCGCTGCCGCGAACAGACGATCTCGCGGTGCATCGATGCGAGCGGGAGGGTGTCGAGTTCGCGGTGCGTGCAGCCGTGCGCGCCGATGGTCAGGCCCGGCGCGTCGGCGATCCGGCGCAGCTCGCGCCAGGTGAGCATGGCGGCCGGCGGCAGTACCGGGTTCGGGGTGGGCCACAGCGCGTCGGTGGTGACGTAGAGCGTCACGGGCAGGTCGCGTTCGACCAGTTGCGGCAGCGCGTACCGGGCGAAGTCGGCGTAACCGTCGTCGAAGGTGATCAGCACGCTCTCCCGGGGCAGGTCGCGACCGCCGTGCAGGGCCTCGGTGAACCGGTCCAGGCCGATCGGGACCCGGCCGCTCGCCGACACCCGGTCCAGGTGTCGGCCGAACTCGGCCGGGGTGACGGTGAACGGCGCGATCCACGGCGGCGGGTCGTCCCGTACCGCGTGGTAGAGCAGGACCGGTACCGCGGCCTCGGATCTCATCGAAGCTCCTCTCGGGAGGTGTGCGTACGCACGACGGTGCGGATCAGCGCCGCGGTGGTGGTCAGGCCGGCGAGGGTGCCGATCACGCGCGGGGCGGAGAAGGCGCCGGCGAGCAGGTATGCCTCGGCGGTCAGCGCGCACAGCGCTGCGCTGCCGGCCACCGAGGTCACCGCCGTGGCCAGGACGCTCGCACCCTCGCCGGCGAGGGCGTAGCCGGGTCCGACGGCCAGGAAGGCGACCACGACCAGGACCCGCAGCGGGTGTTCGGCGGGCAGTTCGAGCGCGCCGAACGCCGACCACCCGGCGGCTGCGGGCCACAGGGCCCGGATCGGGCCGGTCATCGCACGGGCCCCGGTCGTGGGCCGATCCGGTAGATCACCGCGTCCCGGTCGCGCAGCAGCAGGGTGAATCGGGGCGCGGTGGACAGCGCCCGGTCGATGCGCCCGAGGGTGCCCGCCGGCAGCAGTCCGGTCTGTTCGCACTCGGCCCGCTGGCCGGCGGTCAGGAAGAGGTACGCCGTGTCGCCCGGATACTCGTCGGCCAGCGCGCTCAGCCCGGCCACCGGATCGCGCACCACCCCCTCGCGCAGCGCGGGCGTCTCCATCGCGAACCAGCGGTGTCGCTGTTGCTCGTAGTCGGCGTAGGCGCCGGGGAAGTTGTTGCTCGCCGCGACGATCAGGTCGCCGGGCGCGGACACCCGGGCCAGCCACTGCCGGGCGGCGATCTCGCCGTCGTCGAAGTGGTTCTGGCGCTCCTTGCCGTAGTAGCCGAACACGAATCCGGTGAGCAGCAGCGCGAACAGCACGGGCAGCAACACCGCGCGCGGGCGCGGCCGGCCCCGGTCGCCGAACAGCGGCGCGAGCCATCCGGCGATCAGGAACGCGGCGGCGGGCAGCGCGAACAGGTAGACCCGGAAGATGATTTCGCCGCCGTACGCACCGGCCGCGAGCAGCGGCAGCGGTGCCAGCACCAGTGGCATGGCGGGCGAGCGGCGCAGGCGCGGACAGCGGATCGGCGCGGCGGCGGTGAGCAGCGCGACGCCCGCGGTCAGCGCCCGGTCCACCCGGGCGACCAGCACCTGGCCCGGTTCGGCGCTGCCCAGATTGACCATGCCGGCATGCGCGTTCGACTTGAAGTCGCCGAACTGGGCCCAGGAGGAATCGAATTGGTCGAACAGGAAGGGTCGGGCCACGGTCAGGTCCCAGCCGAGCACGGCCACCGCGGTGAGCCCGAGCAGCGGAAGGGCGACGGGCCGATGGGCGCGCGAGCAGGCAAGCGCGGCCAGCGCGACGACGAGCATCAGCGGGGTGAGCTGATGCGCCGTGACCACGGCGAGCACCAGCGGCGTGCACAGTCCGACGGTGGCGAGCGGGCGCCGGTCGCGGTCCAGGACCAGCGCCAGGATGCTCACGTACAGGACGAACGCGAAGGTCTGCGGGGCGAAGTAGTCCTGGCCGACCCAGGCGGTGGCGAAGTAGATCCACACCGCCGCCCAGACGATCCGCCGGTTGCGGGTGAGCGTGCGGTAGAGCAGGACCAGGGGGCCGATCAGCAGCAGGTCGAAGGCGAGCGGCGACCAGGTGGCCATGGTCAGCGCGTCGGGCGCGCCGGATGCGCGCACGGCCGTGGCGGCGGCGGAGAAGAACCCGGGCCACTGGTGGTAGGGCGCCAACTCGCCCGCGTCCGGCAGGGTTCGGCCGGTGCGCAGGAACTGGTCGACCACTTCGACGTGTTTCCAGGCCCACGCGTAGCGCAGGTGCTCGTACAGCACCGCCGGTGTGGCGTGCAGCATGGTCACCAGGGCGCCGGTGTACAGCGCGTAGCGCCCGGTCCGGGCGGTGCGGTCGAGCAGGCTCACCGCGAAGCCGACGGTGAGCACGGCCAACGCGCACCAGTACAGGGCGGGCAGCACGTCGAGCAGCCCGAGTCCGCCCATCCGGTCCACCGCGACGGGCATCCGCATCGCCAGGATCCACAGCAGTACGGCGAGCGGCAGGGCGAGCCGGCCGAACGCACGGAACGCGAGCGCGGCGGGGGTGGGCAGCGGGTCCCGCCCCAGACCGCGCGCCCGGCCCGCGGCGTAGCCGAGCGCGGTGGTGAGCACGCCCAGGACCAGCGCGGGGATGGTGGCCTTGGGCGGGCCCGGTTCCGGGGCGAACGGGCGCACCAGGGCGCGCGGGATGGTCGAGGCCAGGTAGGAGCGTTCGGAGGCGAGCGCACGGCCGGTGCCAGCGTGCCGGCCGACCGCCGCCTTGGACAGGCCCTCGGCCCAGCAGCGGGCCCGGAAGTAGCGCCAGGTGGTGCGCGCGGCGGGCACGCGGTGGCGGACCACGGCGGCCGGCTCGTACCCGAGCACGCCGCCGCGGTGTCGGGCCGCGGCGCGGATGCACAGCTCGGTCTCCTCGCAGCCCAGCGGGCGGGTGCCGACGCGGCCCAGGTCGGTGCGGAAGCCGCCGACGTCGAGCAGCACGCTGCGCCGGAAGGACATGTTGGCGCCGATCAGGTTCCGTACCGGCGCGGCCTGTTCGGGCATGCCCCGGTAGGTGCAGCCGACCACCCAGTCGAATTCGGCGGGGAACCAGGTCGGGCGTCCGGTGTCCCAGTTCGGCCGGATCCGGCCGCCGACGCCGAGCACGTTCGGGTCGGCGTAGCCGTCGAGCAGGCGCATGGTCCAGTCGGGTTCGGCGACGGCGTCGTCGTCGAGGAAGGCCACGACGTCGCCCCGCGCGCCCTCGACGCCGGTGTTGCGGGCGCCGGAGAGGCCGCGTCGGCCGCGGTTGCGCAGCACGGTGACGTCGGGGAACGCGGCGCTCGCGCGGGCGGCGAGTTCGTGGCAGTGGTCGGCGACCAGGATGACCTCGGCGGGCGCCTCGTCCTGGGCCCGGAGCGAATCGAGCGCGGCGGTGAGGTCGTCCCAGCGGTCCATGGTGTACGCGCAGACCACCACGGTCAGGGTGGGGCGGGGCGGGGTGCGCTCGACGGCGGGGCCGGCGCCGCGGGCGCGGGCCAGGGCCCGCTTGGCGGCGGCCTCCTCGGCGCGGATGGCCACCCAGGCCAGGCGCCTTGTGCGCGGTGGGGTCTCCGTCATGCGGACCTCCCGGAAACGGTGGGGAGCCAGATCCGGCGGGCCGCGAGCAGCACGAGCGCGGTCGCGGTCTGGGCGCCGAGCCAGGCGATGCCGGCGCCGAGCAGGCCGAGCGCGGGCAACAGGACGACGGTCAGGGTCAGTACGGTCGCCGCGAGGCCGGCCTGGATGGCGACCACGACGCGCATCCGGCGCAACACCCGGCAGGCGCTGATCGCGGTCGCGACCACCAGGTGCGGCAGCGCGGACAGGGCGAGCAGTTGCAGCAGTCCGGCGCCGTTGCGGGCGTAGCCGGGGCCGAACACGCGCAGCACCAGCGGCGCGCCGAGGACGAGGACGCCGATCGCGAGCAGGAGCAGCGCCCCGGTGTGGCGCAACACCCGCCGGCAGCCGGCGGCGAGCCCGGCGGTGCCGCCGGCGGCCTCGACGAGCAGCGACGCCCCCATGTTGAGTCCGACCAGGTAGAGCGTGTTCGCCACCACCCAGGCCAGTGAGAAGTAGGCGCTCTCCCGGGCGCCGACGCGTTCGAGCACGATGATCGGCGGCACGGTGGTCGCGGCGAGCCAGCACAGCGTGCCGAGGTAGTCCGCCCCGGCGTACCGCACGAGCCCGGCTCCGGGTCGAAATCGCGCGTCGGGGTGGGGGGTTCGGTGCCGGGCCGGCGGGCGCGGGTCGTCGCCCGCGGCCGGACGCGAGGTCACGCGTGGGTTGGGGCCCGGGGTGACGCCCGCCGCCCGTACGGACTTCCGGGCGGGCAGCAGGCGCGCGAACAACCAGGTGTCGACGACCAGCAGGGTCGACACCAGGGCCAGCGTCCAGGACATCAGGATGCCGAGCGTGGGCAACAACGCGGCCAACGCGGCGACCAGGACCAGCTTGGCGATCGCGAAGCCGCTGTTCTTGCCCACCACCAGGCCGGGTCGGCGCAGGCCGGTGAGCGCGCCGTCCTGGAGCGCGAACAGCGCGTAGGCCACCGTGGTCGCCGCGAAGCAGCAGCCGGCCGCCGGTTCGCGCAGGAAGCCGAGGCCCGGCGCGCACAGCGGGATCAGCGCGAGGAAGCCGAGGACGGCCACCAGGGTCGCGCCGAACGCGGCGGCGTACGCGGTGCGGATCAACCCGCGCCGGTCCGCGCCCGGCTGCGGCAGGAAGCGTACGAGCACGTTGGCCAAGCCGAGTTGGCCCAGCCCGGAGAGCAGCATCATCGCGGACACCGCCGCGTAGGTGCGCCCCACCGTCGCGTCCCCGTACCAGCGGGTGGCCAGCGCCCAGTAGCCCGCGCCGAACGCCGAGGTCACCAACGAACCCACGGTCAGCACATGCCCGTTGCGCAGCAGCGGGTCCACCCGGGGTCGGGCCGACCGGCGCAGCCCGGCCTGGATCACCGGCCGGACTCCGCCTGCTCCCAGGGCGTGCGCACGCCGTGCATCCGCACCCGCGAGCGCAGGTAGGCGAGCGGGCCGGCGGCCAGCGCGCGGCGCTCCAGCGTGGCCAGCCGGGCGGGCCAGGGGATGTCGGGCCGCCCGGGCGCGCGGGTCCGGGCCAGCGCGTATCGGATGCCGTCGGGGGTGCGTCGGGCGAGCGCGCCGAGGGTGCGCGGCTCGCGCAGTACGGCGGCGGTCAGGTAGGCGCCCAGACCGGTGCCGTACCCGCGCACCTGGGCGGCCACCGCGGCCCGATCAGCCCGGTGTCGGTGCCAGATCAGCGCGCCGGGTTCGTAGCCGATCCGGTGTCCGCGCACGATGGTGCGGAAGAAGGCGAGCAGGTCGTCGCCGCCGCACGCGGGGGTACCGACGCCGGTGGCCGGGTCGAAGCCGCCCATCGCGCGCAGTACGTCGGCCCGGAAGGCCATGTTGGCGCCCGAGCCGAAGCGGCCGGCGGTGAACGGGAACAGCGGGTCGGCGGGCGGTGCCTGGGGGTCGTACAGGATCGGCTCGAAACCCTTGGCGAAGCCCCCGTGGTGATGGAGCATCAGTTGTGCGGGGGTGCGCAGTTCGGCGGGCAGGATCAGGCCGGTGACGCACGCGGGCCGGCCCGCGCGGGCGAAGCCGGCGACCAGGGCCGCGACCCACCCGGGGTCGGCCAGGACGTCGTCGTCGGTGAACGCGAGCAACTCGCCCGTGGCCGCGGCGATGCCCCGGTTGTGCGCGAGGGCCAGTCCCGGGCGGGGTTCGCGCACGTAGCGCACCAGGCCGGCGCAACCGCCGCGGACCACGCTCGCGGTGCGGTTGGTGGTGGGGGCGTTGTCCACCACGATCAGTTCGATGTCGGGGTAGGTCTGCCACAGCAGGGTGCGCAGGCACGCGGCGAGCAGTTCGGGCCGCTCGCGGGTGGCCACGATCACGCTGACCCGGGGCGTACCGCGCGGGGTTGGCGGGCCGGGGGCGTGGTCGGGTGCGGCGGGGGTGCCGAAGCGGGCCGTCGCGCAGGCGATCAGCCGATCCGGGCCGGGGGTGGGCAGTTCGAGGTCGAGCAGGCCGACGGGGGTGCCGGCGTGCCGGACCAGGGCGAGCATGGCGCCGGCGGGGCAGTCGGCGGGGGTGCCGTCGGGGGTGCTCAACCTCGGCCCGGCGTCGGCGACGAGGTCGAGGACCCGGACGTGCACGAGGTCGGGGGGTGGGACGGGCGGAGCCGGGGCGGGCGCGGCGGACTCGGCCTGTGGCGCGGACTCGGCCTGTGGCGCGGACTCGGCGGGCGCGGCGGACTCGGCCGGTGGCGCGGGCCGTTCGTCCGTGGGCGTGGCGGCGGTCGGCGCGGCGGCCGTCGGCGAGGCCGGGCGCGGGATGGCGATCGGGGTCGGCGTGGCCGGTGGGCGCGGGCCGGGCAGCGGGGCGTTCGGTTCGGCCGGACGCTGCCTCGGGATCAGCGGCCTCGGGTCGGGTTCGGGATCTCGGCGGGGCGTCAAGCGTCCTCCCCCGCTCGCTTCGGGCGGGCGCCGGCGTGCTCGCGCAAAACGGTGCGCAGCACCCGGTGTCCGTCGCGGAGCGCGTTGAGGTTGGATCGGCCGCTCCGGCGCGGCAGTTCGAGGCTGGGTACCTCGGCGATCCGCAGTCCGGCGCGCAGGGCCCGGACGATCATCTCGGCCTCGATCTCGAAGCCGGTCGCGCGCAGGTCCAGGTGCTCCAGGAAGCACCGGCGAAACGCGCAGAACCCATAGCACAGATCGGTGAGCCGATATCCGTACAGCCGGCTGACCAGGGCCATCAGCGCGTGGTTGCCGAGGCTGCGGACCGCGGTCAGGTCCAGCGATCCGCCGCCGCCGACGAACCGGGAGCCCTTGACGAAGTCGTAGCCGTTGCTCAGGAAGTGCACGTAGTGCGGGATCTCGTGCGGCGACATGCTGCCGTCGGCGTCGATGGTGACGATGATGTCGCCGGTGGCGTGCCGGAATCCGGTGCGCAGGGCGCTGCCCTTGCCGGGGCCGGACTGCGGGATGACCCGGGCGGCCGGCAGGTAGCGGCGGGTGATCAGCGAGGTGGCGTCGGTGGAGTCCCCGTCGATCAGCAGGACTTCGTCGACGCCTTCGGGTATCTGCTGGAGCACCCAGGGCAGATTGCGGGCCTCGTTGCGGGCCGGCACGACCAGGGTGACCCGGTCCCGGGACACCGGGTCGGCCGGTGCCTGTCCGGCTCGTACCGGTGCGCCGCCGGGCAGTTCGGCAATCCGGGGCAATGGGCGTTTCGGGTGCGTCGCGTGCGTCGTGTCGTGCATGAACGGCCCCCTCCCGTCTGCCGCGTGCCCCGGAGAGCACACGGCATCGGGCCGGCGGAACCGGCCCGAGATCGGTGACACCGGGTGCCGATCGCACGACACCCGGTCATCGCTGATCGTGGTTGGGCGGCGAAAGCAGGGTCAATCGGACCGAAGATGCTTTGCCAAGACGTTACGGTTGGGCGTTTTTCCCGTCGAATGCCAGTTCGGGAACTTTCTCGGCTTTCCGATGCCTTGTCGGATACGGCGCGCCCGGCGGGAGCGCCCGGCAGCGGGTCGGTGCGGGCGCCCGCGCGAAGATCGACGCGAGCGCCCGCGTGTGGTCCGGCGCGCTCAGCAACCGCAGTCGCACGAGCAACATTCGCCGCATTCGCAGCAGTTGCCGCAGCAGTCGCATCCGTCGCAGCAGTCCCCGCAGTCACACTTGTGGCAACACCCCTGCCGCTGTTGGCCGGTGCACGGGTCCTCGAAGGTCTCCCGGCAACACCACTGGCAGGTACAGCACAGCCCGGCCCAGATCGCGCAGGCGACGAACACGTTGTGCCCGCCGGGCGGCGGCGGGGGCGGGGTGGGGCCGCCGGGCGGACCCCACGGGCTGTTCGGGTCGTACGGGCTGCCGGGCGGCGGCTGGGTGGGCGTCTGGTTCGGCGGCTGGTTCGGCCAGGACCCGTCGGGGCGCGCGGCGAGCCGGGGTTCGGCCCGCTCGCCGTGCTTGGCGCAGCCACTGCCGTGCTTGCCGCCAACCGCGCAGGAGGGGTTCTCGACGGGGAAGCCCGCGTGCCGGAACGACCGGTCGATCGCCTCGTCGACCTCGTGCACGAGCAGCCGGTGGGCGAGCGCGCCCGTGACGAACTCGACCTCGGCCAGGGCCAGTCGAATCCCGGTCGCCGCGTCGCGGCACAGCCGGTACGCCTCGTCCGGCCCGGTCCCGGTGGCCAACAGCGGGTTCCACGCGCCGGCCGCCCGGTCGGCGTGGACGTCCTCGACCGCGTCGAGCAGGTGCGCGAGCCGGCCGAACAACCGTCCCGCCTCGGCCAACGACTCGGCGTTGTCCGGCCGTTCGGCCAGCACCGCGGTGTGCGCGAACGCCGCGCCGGTGGCCGTCTCGGTCGGCTCGGTCACCACCAGCACCGACCCGCCCGGTCCGGCCAGCGCCTCGACCTCGACCTGCCGGTCCACCGCCTCGACCATCACGGCCGTATCGAAGCCCACGTCGAGCGCGGTGCCCGCACCCTGCCGGGCCCAGCGCTCGGCGACCCGGCGCGCGCCGCCCGCGACCGCGCGCCGCCGGTACACCCCGTCGCCGTCGTCGATGTGGTCGCGCATCTTCGCCGACGCGAGCACCAGGGACACCGCGCCCGCGAGCCGCGCCCCCTCGCCCATGGCCACCTCGGCCCGGCGCATCGCGCGCAGCGGACAGGGACCGGCCTTGCGCCGCCCGTCCGCGGTCGGCCGGGCGGACTGCGCCTCGACCAGGACCGAGATGATCAACCCGTCGTAGTTGGTGGCGACGCGCGCCGCCTGCCCGTGGTCGTCCCGCAGCGCCAGACACATGCCGCACAGGTGCGCCATCCACTCGCTCTGCAACTTCTCCGACAGTCGATGCCGGCACGGCCGGATGATCCCGAACAAGCCCTCGCCCCATTCACTGCGCCGATTCCTGGCCCCCTCAGCGCGGTCAGCCTACTGATCACCGGTCATCCCCGTACGGATCCGCTCCGGGATCCGCCCCGGGGGCGATCCGAGGACCGCGCTCGCGGCGTTCTAGGATCCGCAGCGTGACTGCATCGGTGCTGGTCGTATGTAGTGGGAACATCTGCCGCTCCCCCGTCGTCGAGGCCATGCTGCGCGGCCGGTTGGCCGGGTCCGCGCTGCCGAGCGAGGTGTCCTCGGCGGGCACCATCGACTGGAACGCCCGGCCGATGGCGGACAACAGCGCGCTGGTACTGATCGAGCACGGCATCGACCCGCCCGTGCACCGCAGCCGCAAGCTCACCGCCGAGCTGCTGCGCGCCGCCGACCTGGTGATCGGCATGTCCCGCGAGCACCACTGGGCGATCGACGCCCTTGCCGCCGACGCCCTGCCGCGCACCTTCCTGCTCGGCGAACTGGTGCGCCTGGGCGAGGCCTTCGGCCCGCGTGGCGCACTGCCGCTCGCCGACTGGGTGGCCGGGGTGGACGCGCGGCGACCGGCGAGCCGACTGGCCCGTCCCGCCGACGAACTCGACGACCCGATGGGCGAGCCGATCGAGTCGTTCCGGGTGATGGCGGCGCGGGCCGACGAGCTGACGACCCGGCTGGCAGCGCTGCTGACGACGTGATCCCGGGGCGTCCGCCGCGGGTCGCCGAGCGACTCCTTGTTCGAACAAGTGCGCTTTCCCCTCGGCGACAAAAGGGCCTTGGCGCCCACCGACTCTTTGGCGGGCCCGTAAACTCACGCCCCTGCCGCCGGAGCCGGCGGCACCGCATGGGGGTGGGCATGCACGACGCAGAGCACTACCGGAGCGAAGAGCCCGACGAGCGCGACGAGCGCGAGTACGGCGGCGGATTCGGCGACTACGAAGACGCGGACCACGGCGGGGCCGGACGCCGGGGCGGTTGGATTTTCCTGGTCCTGGCCCTGGTGTTGGTCCTCGGCACCGGCTACGGGGCCTATTCGTTCCTGAAGGACGACGACGTCTCGACCCCGACCGCGCGGTCGAGCGAGACCGCGGCTCGGGCCGAGCAGAGCCCGCGCAACGCCGCGCGATTATTCCTCGGCGAATGGCAGGCGGGCAATTGGACCCGCGCGGCTCGGCTCACCAGTGATGTGACCGCCGCGTCCACGGCGCTGCCGGCCCTGAACGACGGGCTGAAGGTCACCGCCCGCACGCTGACCGTGGGCGAGCCGGCCCCCGCACGGCCGGACGGGACGGTCCCGGTGCCGTTCACCGCCAAGTTGACCCTCGGATCCGCCGGCGACTGGTCGTACACGGGCACCCTCGACGTGGTCAAGAGCACCGATCGCGGCTACCTGGTCGCCTGGTCCCCGGCCACGCTGCACCCGGAGCTGACCTCGGGCACCTCGCTCGAACTGGCGCCCAACCAGGGCGGCGTGGGCGGCGACGTGTTGCGGGCGAAGGACGGTACGGCACTTTCCCCGACCGACAACCCGTCCCTGGCCGCGATCCGTACCGGCCTGGCGAGCAAGGCCAAGCCCGGCGAGCAGGCCAAGCCGGGCGGCGTGGTCCGGCTGGTCGACGCGGCCACCCGGACCCCGGTCAAACAACTCGCCACGCTCGGCGAGCCGGTCACCGCCGCGCCCCGGGACGGCGGGATCCCCACCACGCTCGACGCGAAACTCCAGACGGCGGCCGAGCGGGCGGTCAAGGGCGAGTCGCGGACCGCGTCGCTGGCGGCGGTGCGGATCAGTACCGGCGAGATCGTCGCGGTGGCCAACAACCCGGCCGCCGGCCAGAACAACGCCTTCCTGGCCACCACCCAGCCCGGCTCGACGTTCAAGATCGTCTCCGCCGCCACGCTGCTGTCCAAGGGCGCGGTCGGCCTCGACGAGAAGGTGGGCTGCCCCGAATCGGCCGACGCGGGCGGCATGCGGTTCACCAACTCCGAGGGCCGCGCGTTCCCGGAGGGCAGCTTCAAGCTGGCCTTCGCCCAGTCCTGCAACACCACCATGGCCAACCTGTCCGGCAAGCTCGGCGGCGCGGACCTGTCCACCATGGCGCACGACTGCTTCGGCATCGGCGGCGACTGGAAGACCGGGATCGTCTCGTTCGACGGCCGGGTGCCCGCCGCGTCGAACGACACCATGAAGGCCGCGAACATGATCGGCCAGGGGCAGGTACAGATGAACCCGCTCACCATGGCCTCGGTGGTGGCCACCGCCAAGTCCGGCACCTTCCGCCAGCCGCACCTGCTCACCGACCAGGAGGGCCTGTGGCGGGCCCCGAACTCGTTGTCCCCCGCGGTGAGCGGGCAGTTGCGCACGCTGATGCGCGCGGTGGTCACCGAGGGCACGGCGCGCGCCTCGCTCGGCGGCCTGAGCGGCGACGTGGGCGCCAAGACCGGCACCGCCGAGGTCGGCGGCGGTCGGCCCAACAACGGCTGGATGGTCGCCTACCGGGGCGATATCGCGGTGGCGGTCTGGGTCGAGGGCGGGGTGACCGGCGGGCAGTCGGCCGGACCGATCGTGAAGGCGTTCCTGAGTGCGGCGGGCTGAGCGGAGGCGCGGGCGACGGGCCGGGCGACCGGCCCGGGCCCCGGCGCGGGCGGCCGTCGACGGGCTGAGCGACGGCCCGAGCGGCCGTAGTCCATCATGGGCAGGGTGAGCGAACACGATCTTGCCGACGAGGGCCCGGGCCGGGCCGAGACCTTCCTCGACCTGCTGCGGCTGGAGCAGATCGAGGAGAACATCTTCCGCGGCTGGTGCCACGCGGGCGCCCCGCTGCGCGCCTTCGGCGGCCAGGTCGCCGCACAGGCCCTGGTCGCGGCGGGCCGCACGGTGGTCCCGGAGCGGCACGTGCACTCGCTGCACAGCTACTTCCTGCGCCCCGGCAGCACCACGGCGCCGATCGTGTACCAGGTCGACCGGGTCCGCGACGGGCGCTCCTTCGCGACCCGGCGCGTGACCGGCGTCCAGCACGGCGCGGCGATCTTCACCCTGTCGGCGTCCTTCAAGGTGGCCGAGGACACCCCCGGACACCGCCGCGCGATGCCCGACGTACCACTGCCGGAGGACCTGCCGGACCCGTACGAGAAGTTGTCCACCGAGGAGCGCGCGCACTACGAGGAGTCGCAGACCCGGCTCCTGATGGACCTGCGCTTCGTCCCGGAGGACCGCTCGCCGGGCACCCACATGGTCGACGGCATCCCGCACCAGCGGGTGTGGATGCGCGCCGCCAAGCAGCTGCCCGACGACCCGCTGCTGCACGTGTGCGGGCTGACCTACATGTCCGACCTGACCCTGGCCGGCACCGCCGCGAAGCCGTACATCACCAACCCGGCGACGCTCCAGATGGCCTCGCTCGACCACGCGGTGTGGTTCCTGCGCCCGTTCCGGGCCGACGAGTGGCTGCTGTTCGCCCAGGCATCCCCGTCCGCGCAGGACGCGCGCGGGCTGGCGATGGGCGAGTTCTACAACCACGACGGCGTACTGGTGGCCTCGGTGGTGCAGGAGGCGGTGATCCGGCAGCGGTAGCGCCGCTCAGCCCACCCAGACCGTCTTGGCGTTGCAGAACTCGCGGATGCCGAGCGCGGCGAGTTCGCGGCCGTAGCCGCTGGACTTGATCCCGCCGAAGGGCAGTTCGGGGTAGGACGTGACCATGCCGTTCACGAACACCGCCCCGGCGGCCAACTCGGCGATGCAGCGGTCCTGTTCGGCCTCGTCGGTGGTCCAGGCGTTGGCCCCGAGGCCGAACGCGGTGGCGTTGGCGAGGTCGATCGCCTCATCGAGGTCGGCGACCCGGTACAGCCCGGCGACCGGCCCGAACACCTCCTCGGTGTACATCCGCATGTCCGGGGTCAGGTCGGCGACCACGGTCGGCGGGTAGTACCAGCCGGGGCCGGCCGGGCGCTCGCCGCCGCACCGGATCCGGGCGCCCTTGGCCCGGGCGTCCTCGACCTGCTCGGTGACATCGCGCAGCCCCTGCTCCTGGGCGAGCGGGCCGACGTCGGTGCCCTCGGCGGTGGGGTCGCCGACCCGGAGTGCGGCCATATTCGCCGTGAACGCCTCGGCGAACGCGTCGTACACGTCGGTGTGCACGATGAACCGCTTGGCCGCGATGCAGCTCTGCCCGTTGTTCTGGGTCCGGGCCGTGGTCGCGGTCCGCGCGGCGGCCTCGACATCGGCGGAGGGCAACACCAGGAACGGGTCGGAGCCGCCCAGTTCGAGCACGGTCTTCTTCAACTCGCGCCCGGCGATCGCCGCGATCGACCGCCCGGCCCCCTCACTGCCGGTGAGCGTCGCGGCCACCACGCGCGGATCCGACAACACCCGCTCGACCAGCTTCGACCCGATCAACAACGTCTGGAACGCCCCCTCGGGAAACCCGGCGCGGGTGAACAACTCCCCCATGTACAGCGCGGTACGCGGCACGTTCGACGCATGCTTGAGCAACCCGGTGTTGCCCGCCATCAACGCGGGCGCCGCGAACCGCATGGCCTGCCACAACGGAAAGTTCCACGGCATCACGGCCAACACCGGCCCGAGCGGTTCGTACCGCACATAGGCCCGCCGCGCCCCCACGGCATCGGCATCGGCCGCCTCATCCGCCAAAAACCCCGCCGCCCGCTCCGCATAAAACCGACACAGCCGAGCACACTTGCCCACCTCGGCCCGAGCGGCACCCAGCGTCTTCCCCATCTCGGCGGTCATCACCGCCGCAACCTCGTCCCGCTCCGCATCCAGCAGATCGGCGGCCCGCCGCATAAACCGGGCCCGAGAGTCATACGAGTCCCCCCGATGCCCCCGAAACACCTCATCGGCCCGCCCGATCCGAGCATCGATCTCGGCTTCCCCAATCTCGGCGAACTCCTCGATCGTCTCCCCGGTCGCCGGATTGACGGACGCGATGGCCATGGGTCCTCCACGGATGCGGATGGTGAGTGCGATGGGCACCGAGCGGACCGCCCGCTGCCTCCGCCGACCCGTTACCCTCTGGCCCCCGGATGACACGGCACTCGGCGAGGAACCGGCCGGATGTCGGAGCGGGGTGCGAGGGTGGACGGCATGAGGGAACAAGTCATCCCGATCCTGCGTGTGGTCGATGCCGCCGTGTCCGTTGCCTGGTACGGCCGGTTGGGCTTTGTCAAGCAGTGGGAGCACCGCTTCGAGCCGCACCTCCCGGCCTTCGTCGAGGTAGCGAGGGGTGATGTGAAGCTGTTCCTGAGCGAACACACGGGCGATGCGACCCCGGACACGCTGGTCTACGTGTGGGTCGCCGACGTGGATGAGCCGGCGCGCGAATTCGGCGTGGCGGTGGAGGAGCAGCCGTGGGCGCGGGAGGTGCATCTGCGGGACCCGGACGGGAACCGACTGCGGGTGGCGACGCCGACGCCGTCGGAGGGATGAGGGGAGTCAGTCGTCCAGCGTGGCGGCGACGTCCAGGGTGAGCCGGCCGGTGGCGACGTGCTCGGCGAGGGCGCCGAGGTGTTGTCGCTGAGATTCGTCGATCCGAAGGCCGGTCAGGGCCGGGAGGGCGGCCAAAGAGGTCAGATCCGACGTCGGGCAACGCCGAATACTCAGGCAGGCGAGGCGGGACAACGCCGCCAGGGGAGACAGGTCCTCCACCGGGGACTTGTCGATGTGCAGGTCCGCGAGGAGGGGTAGGCCACACAGTGGCCTCAGATCCCGGACGCGAGAGCGATACAGGTCGAGAGTCTCCAGCTTCGGATACTTCGGCAGTGTCGACACATCCGCGATCCGCGTGCCGGCCAGGGAGAGTGTGCGCAAATCCGGGGCATCCGGCAGGATTTCCGAATCGTCCAGCGGCCCATTGATCATGACGGTGGTGATCCAGGGAAGCCGGGCCAACACCATTGGATCGGCCAACTGCGCCCGCCCCATGGACAGGCCGACCAGCTGCGGTAACTCCACCAACGAGCGCAGATCCGTGATCCGAGTGTCGGTGACGTACAACATGCGCAGGCGTGGGAGGGCAGCCAGCGCTTGTATCGGGATCTCCGACATCGCGACAGGCAGTTGTATGTTCCGCAGATCCATCCGGCCGGCCAGGAGTTCCAGAGCCGCGCGATCCGGAACCGGAACGGAACACGTGCCGAAGTCCACATGCTTCAGGACGGTTTCGTAATACCGCTCCCGATCCCTCGGCGCCTGCCAACCCTGAATCAGCATCCGCCGAACAGAGATCGCGCTCCGGCCGCGAAAGCACGCCATCAGTGGAATCACATCGTCGCCGCCGATCAATTGGGCGGTACGCAGGATGTTGCACGCCTCGTCGTCCGACACATGCCGGCTCCGAGCCACGTCGACGAGCAGATCCACCACGAACTCACCCGCGCCCGCCAACAGACCGGCCGCGTCCCAATCCCACGGCGGCAGCAAGTCGGTCGTCTCCGCCCGAAACCGCGCCGCCCGCCCCGGATCCACCATGCCGACCCCCGACACGCACGCGGCGCCCAACAGCCACAACCGCATCCCGTGCTCCGGAGCCGCCTCCGCTCGGGCGATCAGCCCGTCCAGCAACTCCTGTTGGCGCGACGGATCGTCCTGTGTCCGACCGACCGCCATGATGAACACGTCGTGGTAGAGCGGGTCGTGGGCGTGGTTGAGCAGATGGTCCACGTGCTCCGATCGGATGATCTCCAGTGCTGCCAGGTAGTCCTGGAAGCTTGCGTGTCGGAACTCGTAGACGTCCACCTCCGGTTGTTGGAGCAGGCCGCTGCGGTCGACCAGGCTGTCCAGCACCTCCCTCGCGGTGTAGGGCGGTTCGACCGTCTGGCGGAATCGGGTGAGCACGTCGGCCACGCATGACGTCGCGACCCGATCCGGGATCGATCGGCGGCCGTTGAGGGTCATCCACATCGCCAGCGCGGCCAGTACCTTCTCCATCTGCGTCGGCTGGAGACGCACCCGGCTCGTGGAGATGCGCCGCGCTCGTTCCCGGCCGCCGAGCAGCATCGCCATCGCCGAGCGGTACAACTCGGTGCGGCCCTCGGGGAGGGCCTGGTCGGCGTGTCGGTGCAGGGCGCACATCAGCGCGCACAGCAGCGGGTTCGTGCCGAGTCGGGCCAGGTCCCGGCGGCTGTCCAGGGTGTGCTTCAACTGCCCGGCGCAGGCCGCGAGATCGTCCGGGTCTCCGGGCTGGGCGCGATGCCAGCGGTCGACGAACAGCTCGACCTGCGCGCTCGACATGGGCTGGAGTTCACCGGCGACGAAGCCCGCCTCCCGGAACCGTCGATGCCGCCGCTCGGACAACACCCGGGGCCGGGAGGTGAGCAGGTAGGCCGCGTCCGGATAGTCCACACACAGCTGTTCCACCCAGTCGAGGGCGTCCGCCCGGTGTTCCTCGGGCAGTTCGTCCAGGCCGTCGACGAAGACCGCGGCCCGCCCCGCCCGCAGCCGGCGGGCCGCCCACCCCGGCGGCTGCTCGCCGCCCAGCGTCGACCCGGACGCGGTGACGAAGTCGGCGACGTTCGGCAGCACCAGCCGGTCGTCCACCACCATCGCCCGCAGCTTCAACAGGAACGGCACCCGCCCGGCCCAGGACGCCAGCCGGTCCGGCAGATCGCCCGACGCCACGTGCACCGCGAGCCGGCGCAGCAGCGTGCTCTTGCCCGATCCGGCCGGGCCTTCGAGGACCATGCGGTCGCGGCGGGCGAGGGCGTCTTCGAGGAGGCTGCGCGTGGTATCCGCCTGTACCGCCTCGTCGTCCCACCGCCGCAGCGGCCTCGGGTCGCGGCGGGTCTGCACCACGAGGCTCACGTAGGCCGTGGTCAACTCGTATGTGCTGTCCTCCGGATCGAGTTCGGTGACCCCGAACAGTCTGGCCTGGTCCAGCTTCGCCCGCAGGCCGGCGCGGTAGCGTCGCGCGAACTCCTCGTCCAGCGCTTCGGCTTCCGGCACTCGGCGTAACAACTCGGCCTGGCCGGACGCCTGTTCGACCAGGGTTCGGGCCAGGAACTCCGGCTGCTTGGTGAAGAAGTCCACGATCTGCACGCAACACTCGTCGAGCAACACGCCGTACAGCGGCGCCGAGCGCTCCGCCGACGCCTCGACACGGGCCTCCATCCGCACCCGCAGCGCGGCCGGATCCAGGCCCGCGGCCTGGACGTCGTCCATGGTCACCGTGCCGTCGAGGGTGCGCACGACCGCCGCGACGATGCGCTCACCCTCGGCCGGCGCCAGGCGGGCGAAGTCCGGCTCGACATCGGCCAGGCGCAGGGTCAGTGTGCGGGTCAGCCGATCCACGTCGGCCGTACGCACCTCGCGCCGCTCCCGCCGCCGCGCAACCCGCCCGCCCATCCGCACGGGCGCATCCACGAGTCGCGCCCCCGCCGGCGGCGCGGTCAACCGCCGCAACGCACCCCCGATCGCCGTCGCCAACAACCGCCCCTGCACCGGATCCACCGCGCTCCGCCCCGATCCCCACATCGACCGTGCACTCCAAGCCGTGGCACCCAGTATGAGCGCCCAACGTTCGAGTCGCGCCGACTCGACGACCGGCGTCTCACCCCCCGTCGTCGACCCGGAACGCCGTGATCGACGTCGGTGACCGCACGGGCGAAGGCGGCACGGTCGGGGGGAGGTGGGCTCTTCGGGCCGAGGCTCCCCCCGCCCCGGCGGCCCATCCCACAGCCGGCCCACGCCGTCGCTATCGCCGGATCAGGCCCGCGTCGTATGCCAGCAGGCCCGCCTGGGTGCGGTTTGCGCAGGCGAGTTTGGTGAGCATTCGGGAGACGTAGCTTTTGACCGTGGCTTCGCTGAGGAACAGGCGCTCCGCCGTCTGGGCGTTGGACAGGCCCTCTCCGATGCAGGTCAGCACCTCGACCTCGCGTTCGGTCAGGGACGCGACGGCGAGGGCGGCGCGTTCACGGGCGGCGTTGCGGCCGGAGGAGGCGGTCACCAGGTCGCGGGTCACCGCCGGGGACAGCACGGTGTGGCCGTCCATGGCCACCCGGACCAGGCCGATCAGGTCCTCCGGCGGGGTGTCCTTGAGCAGGAAGCCGGCCGCCCCCGCATGCAGGACACGCAGGATGTACTGCTCCAGCCCGAACGTGGTCAGCACGATCACCCTGGGCGCGCCCGGCAGGTCGACGATCTGTTCGATGGCGGTCAGCCCGTCCACGCCCGGCATGTGCAGGTCCATCAGGACCAGGTCGGGTCGATGGCGCAGGACCGACTCGACCGCCTCGGCGCCGTCGTACGCCTCGCCGATCACCTCGATGTCGTCGGCCACGCCGAGAATCGTGCGCAGGTGGGCGCACACCATACGTTCGTCGTCGACGAGCAGGACGCGGATCATGCGGGCTCTCCGGTGGTCGTGGTCGTGGCGCCGGCGGGCAGTATGGCCAGCAACTCGTAGCCGCCGTCGGGCAGTGGGCGGGTGCGCAACGTCCCGGCCACCAACTCGACCCGCTTGCGCAGACCGAGCAGGCCGCTGCCGCCCGTACCCAGGGCGACGTCGACCGCCCGGGTGGGAGCCGAGTTTCGCACGGTGATCCGGACCTCGTCGCCCACGTAGTGCAGGCGGATGTCCACCCCCGCCCCCGGCGCGTGTTTGTGCACGTTGGTCAGCGCCTCCTGGACCACCCGGTAGGCGGCCCGGCCGACCACGGGCGAGGTCGGGTGCGGCTCGCCGAGGGTGACCAGGTCGACCGGGATGCCCACTGAGCGCGAATCGGCCACCAGGTCCGATACGTCGAGCACCGCACGCGGGCCGACTACCACCGAGCCCATCTGCCGCTCCGACCGGGTCACCGCGACCAGCCCGCGCAACTCCTCCAGCGCCTTGCACCCCACCAGGCGCAACTCCTCCGCCGATGTCCGTACGTCCTCGTCCCGGGCGCGGGTGCGCAGCGCGCCCGCCTGGAGCACCATCAGGCTGACCCGGTGGGTGATCACGTCGTGCATCTCGCCCGCGATCCGGGCCCGCTCCTCCAACCGCACCCGCTCGAAGCCCAACTCGCGTTCCCGAAGCTCCCGTTCGGCCCGATCCGCGCGCAGGCGGCGGCGCGCGGCGACGTAGAGGCCGAGCAGGACGGGGACCAGCGCGAGACTCGCGGCGGCGACGACGTCCAGCGGCGCCGGCCGGCTCCACGGTTGTGTGGCCGCCACCACGAGACCTCCGATCAACCCCCACGCACGCCGTCGGTCCTCGACACAGGCCCCCGCGGCATAGGCCGCGAAGTAGAGCGCGTGGGTCGGATACACCAGCCCCACCACACAGATCGCGGCGCCCGAGCCGAACGGCGCACGTCTGCGGTACAGCAGCAGCGCACCGCTCAGCACCGCGCTCACCTGGTGCAGGTACGGCCAGCCGACCAGGCCTGCATCGCGCCCCATGCGCAGCGTCAGTCCCGAGGCGACGGCGATCGCCGCGACCAGCACATCGAACCCGAACGAGCGGCGACTCGCCCACCAGGCGCGGATGCTCACCAGGTCACGGTAACCGGCCTCGGGCGCGGGTCGCACGAACGGCGCCGGCGGTGCGTCGGCACGGGAGGCCGACGCACCGCGGCGGGTCATGGGACCGTCGATCATCGGCCGGTGGTCATTCCGTGGAGATCGCGGCCAACACGTTCATCCGCGAGGCCCGCAGCGCGGGCAGCAGGGCGGCGAGCAGGCCGACGACCCCGGCGCCGACGACCACCGCGGCGATCGTCCCCCACGGGATGGTCAGCACGTCGAGGCCCTGCGAGGCGAGCATGCGCTGCGCCGCGACACCCCAGCCCACCCCGAGCGCCAGCCCCAGGACCGCGCCGAACACCGCGATCACCGCCGACTCCAGGCGGATCATCCGCCTCAGCTGGATCCGCGACATGCCGATCGCCCGCAGCAGTCCGATCTCGCGCGTGCGCTCGATCACGGACAGCGCCAGGGTGTTCACCACCCCCAGGATCGCGATGATGATCGCCAACCCGAGCAGGCCGTAGACGAGCCGCAGAACGATGTTGGTCTGATCCTGCACGGTCTGCTTGTAGTCGGCCTGATCGCGCAGTTTCACCTGTGGGTAGGGCTTGAGCGCGGTCTCCAGCGCGGCCCGCACGGTCGAACTCTTCGCCCCGTCGGCGACGTTGGCCATGATCACCGAGTCGAGCAGGTCCGGGACGAGCTTGGCCAGCGTGTCCAGGCCGACCACGCCGGACCCGGCGCTCGCGAGGCCGATGCCCTCGTCGTTGATCACCGCGCCGACGCGCAACTCGGCGGTCCGGCCGTTGGGTGTGCGCAGCGTCACCGTGCTGCCGACGCCCAGGTCATGCTTCTTCACATAGGACTTGGGCAGCGCGATCCGACCCGGGGCGAGCCCGTCGGGCGCGGTGCCGGCGGTGTACTTCTGCTTCAGCATCGCGTCGATGCCCGGATCGGCTCCGGTCACCGTGATGGTCTCGGACGATCCGTTGAACAGCACCTTCGCTTCGGTCTCGCGCTGGCGCACCACATTGCTCACGCCGGACACCTTGCGCACCGTCTCCGCCACGTCGTGCGTGAAGTTGAGCCCGCCGTCGCTTTCCAGGGTGTAGTCGGCGCCCAGGCGCTGGTCGATCTGCTTGCCGACCGAGTCCTTCATCGACGTGGCCACCACGGACAGCGAGGCGACCAGCGCCACGCCGATCATCAGCGCGGCGGCGGTGGCGCCGGTGCGGCGCGGATTGCGCAGCGCGTTTTCCCGGCTGAGCCGGCCGACCGTGCCGAACAGGCGCGGGAACGCCCCGGCCAGCCACGGGATCACCGCGCGGGCCAGCACCGGCCCGAGCACGATGAAGCCGACCAGGGTGCCGACCAGACCAACGGCCAGGGCGAGCCCGTGCGCCGCGTCCAGCTTGGTCGCGGAGGCGCCGACCGCCAGGCCGATCGCGCCGAGCGCGGTGACCGCGGTGCCGCCGACGGCGCGCCCGCGCAGCGACTTCGCGGGCGGCGCGCCGGCCTCGCGCAGCGCCGCCATCGGGCTGACCCGGGCCGCCCGGCGCGCGGGCAGGTAGGCGGCGACCAGGGTCACCACGACCCCGACCGTGTAGGCGATGATCGGCGTCGCGGATTTGATCACCAGCGGGGCGCCCTTGAGGTCGACCCCGAGCGACTTCATCAGCATCAACAGGCCCTGGGCCAAGCCGAGTCCGCCGAGCAGGCCCAGCGTGGAGCCGACCACCGCGAGCAGCGTCGCCTCCACCAGCACGGAGCGGTTCACGTCGGCCCGACTGGCGCCGATCGCGCGCATCAGGCCCAACTCGCGCGTGCGCTGGGCAACCAGCATCGAGAAGGTGTTGAAGATCAGGAACGTGCCGACCAGGAGCGAGACACCGGCGAAGCCGAGCAGCGCGTACTTGACCACGTCGAGCGCCTGGCCCAGGTCGGCCGAGGAGGCGTCGGCCTCCTCCGCGCGGGTCCTGACGTCGACGTCCCCGCCCAGCTTGGCGACGACCCGCGCCTTCAGCTCCTTCTGGTCCACGCCGGACTCGGCGGTCAGCGACACCGACGTCACCATGCCCGGCTTGCCGAGCAGCCGATCACGGGCGGCGGCGCCATCCAGGAACAGCATGGTCGTGCCCGGGTTGATGGTCTTGAAGTCGGCCAGGCCGACCACGGTCGCGTCGAACGCGCCGGGCGCGGCGACCACGTGCACCTTGTCGCCCAACCGCACCTTGTTGTGGTCGGCCGAGTCGCTGTCCAGGATCACCTCGCCGGGACCCTGCGGCGCCTTCCCGCGCTTGAGCACGACGGGGGACTGCTTGGTGGGGAACCAGTCGGCGGCCTGCACCTGGGGATCCGAGGTCAGCCCGACCTTCTTGCCCTTCCCGTCGACCACGATCACGTTGGTGACCGTGATGTCGGGATGCGCGTCGGCCACGCCCGGCACCGAACGGGCGGCGGCCACGATCGAGTCGGGCACGGTCGGCTGCTGGCCGCTCTTGCCGAGCCGGTCCTCCCGGAACTCCTTCTTCGGCTTGACCGTGACATCGGCCGCGGCGGTGCGCGAGAGGTCGTGAAACGTCTTGCTGATCGTGTCCGTGAACATCAGCGTGCCGGCCACGAACGCGACCGAGAGCAGGATCGCCAGCGCGGACAGGACCATGCGCGCCTTGTGGGCCAGGAAGCTACGGAACGTCGCCTTGAGCATGTCGACGCCTCAGTTCGCGGAGCGGGCGAAGCGCTGCATACGCGCGAGCACCGTGTCGGAGGTCGGCGACAACATCTCGTCCACGACCCGACCGTCGGCCAGGAACAACACCCGGTCCGCGTAGGAGGCCGCGTTCGGGTCGTGGGTGACCATCACGATGGTCTGGCCCAGGTCGTAGACGCTGCTGCGGAGGAAGCCCAGCACCTCGGCGCCGGAGCGCGAGTCGAGGTTGCCGGTCGGCTCGTCGCCGAAGATGATCTGCGGTTTGCTCGCCAGCGCGCGGGCGCACGCGACACGTTGCTGCTGGCCGCCGGACAACTCGCTCGGTCGGTGCTTGAGCCGGTCGCGCAGGCCGACGGTCTCGATGACGGTGTCGAGCCAGGCCGGGTCGGGCTTGACCCCCGCGATGTCCATCGGGAGCGTGATGTTCTCCAGCGCGGTGAGCGTGGGCAGCAGGTTGAACGCCTGGAAGATGAAGCCGATCCGGTCCCGCCGCAGCCGGGTCAGGTCCCGGTCCTTGAGCCCGGTGATCTCGGTGTCCCCGATCCAGCTGTGGCCGGAGGTCACCGAGTCGAGGCCGGCCAGGCAGTGCATGAGGGTGGACTTGCCCGACCCGGACGGGCCCATGATCGCGGTGAACCGGCCGCGGCCGATCGCCACGTCGACCTCGTCGAGCGCGACCACGCGGGTCTCGCCCTCGCCGTACCACTTGCTCAGCGCCCGGCAACCGGCCGCATTGCCCTTGGCCCGATCCTCGTGATCGATGCGCCGGTACGCGTCGGGTTCGGCGGGCCCACCCGACGGGGAGGTCGGGGTCGGGGGGCGCCGGCGGTTTCCGGGAGACATGCGGGGTGCTCCTTGCGGTGGGGGTCCTGACTACCTCCCCAGCTTTCGCCCCGGGCGGTTGCGCCCGATAGCCGCGAACGTGGCCACCGCTGTCACTAAAGTTGCATCCAGAATTTCCTTTGTTGTCGAACGGTCTGTCGTCAACGGGACGTCCGCCGTCGAACAGTCGCCCGCCCTCACGCCGTCGACGTCAGCCGGGCCAGCACCAACCCACCCACGATCAGCACCAGCGCCGCAATCCGTCCCGCGCTCAGCGCGTCGTGCTGGATCGTGATGCCGAGGGTGATCGCGCCGACGGTGCCGATCCCGGTGAACGCGGCGTACGCGGTGCCCACCGGCAGGTCCCGCATGGCCACCGACAGCAGATACACCGCCGTCGCGCCGAGCAGGAAGCAGATCACCGTCGGCAGCGGCTTGGTGAACCCCTCGGTCGGCTTGATGCTCTGCGACCACACGACCTCGACGAGGCCCGCCGCGAGCAGGATCAACCAGGCCATCAGTACCCCTCCACGAGTGAGCGTCCCAGCTCCGCGGCGCGCTCCAGCGCCTCCGCGTGCGAGGAACGGTGCTGCTCGAGCCGCTCGGCCAGCGCCGGGTCGACGAGCGAGTTGGTCAGTTCGGTACCGAGCACGATCGCGTCCGTGACGGCGTAGTGCCCGGTGAAGAAGTCCAGGAGATAACGCGTCTGGTGGTCGAACGGCGCCCGGGGGGTCCCCGGCAGGTAGGACCCACCGCGGGCGGAGGCGACCACGAAACGACGCGGCGCGAGCGACATCTTCGGGAAGGTGACCTGGTCGATCCACGCCTTGAGCTGCGCGGAAACGCCGAAGTTGTACATCGGCGCGCCGATCAACACGACGTCCGCGGCGACCAGTTCGGCCAACAGCGGCTCGACCGTGGCCCATGCCTTGCGCTGCTCGGGCGTACGCACGGCCTGCGGGTAGTCGGCGATCGCGGTGATTCCCTCGCGCAACATCGTGTCGCAGATCTCGGTCCATGCCTGGTCGATCGGCGGGACCGGCCGCGCGGTGAGATCCCGGTAGGTGTACTCGGCGTCCGACCGCGCGCCGCGCCAGGCGTCGGCGAAGGCGGCGCCCAGGGTCCGCGAGAACGAGTCGGCGCGGGCGCTGGAGTCGAGGTGGAGCAGGCGAGGCATGGTAACTCCCGAGGTCTAAGTGGACGGACTGTCCGCTTCATCGGGGAGACCGTAACAGGCAAGCGGACATGCCGTCCACTTAACCGATCGCACTGCCCCTCGGACTGCCTCGAATAAATGGACGCGGCGTCCACTTGCTGGTTAGGGTGGGGATCATGACGAAACGCACCGACTTGCTCACCGGTCTCCCGGTCGCCGCGGACGGTGCGGCGCCGGCACGGGAACGTGCGGACGCCGCCCGCAACCGGGCCCGTGTGCTGGCCGCGGCCGAGGAGTTGTTCGCGACCGGCGATCCGGCCGAGGTCACGATGGAGGACATCGCAAGGGCGGCCGGCATCGGCCGCGGCACGCTCTACCGCCGCTATCCGGACCGGGCCTCCATCGCCCGCGCCCTCCTCGACGAACACGAGCGCGCGCTGCAACACGAAATCCTGCGCGGCGCACCGCCGTTGGGCCCGGACGAGCCGGACCCGGCGGCCCGCCTGGCGGCCTTCTATGCGGCGATGGTCGACCTCCTGGAGCGGCACGTACACCTGCTCCTGGGCGCCGAAACCGGCAGCGCCCGCTACCGGACCGGCGCATACGCGTTCTGGCACACGCACGTACGGATCCTGGCCGCGGGCACCGCAGACCCGACAACCCTCGCCGACGTGCTTCTCGCCCCACTGGCCCCGGAGCTGTACCGCCGCCAGCGCGACCAGCACATCGAACCCGCGCGGATCAAGGCGACACTGGCGGCCTTGGCGGACGCGATGTTGCGGGCGGCTCCGGGGGAGGGGTCGGCGGCGACGTAGCCGGGTGAATCCGCGCCCGATCCGGTGTCGACGTGCTTGGGCGGCGGCTGGTGGGGGAGCCCGGGGCGTGAGGTGGGCGGGGGTGAGCGAACGGTGGCGCCGGTGGTCGAGGGGCTGCGGGTGAGCGGGCGGCCGGTGAACGGGTTGTGGGGACCGGTGGGTGTGGGTGGTGAGCGCCGCAGGTGGTTCGCTGGTGGGCGCCGGAGGGTGGAAGGGCGGTAGGTGTCGGGGGTGGTTGGGGATCGAACGCCCGGGGTTGCGGCCGGCGTTGGGGGCCGTGGCTGGTTCGCTGCGGTGGATGGCCCGCGTCGGTAATGTCGTACCGGCCGGCCCGGTGGGGTCCGTGAAGCGGAGGGGTGCGCATGTCGGTGACGCTCTCGAAGGGCGGCAACTGCCCGCTGGCGGTGGCCGCCGTGGTGGTGGAGGTCGCCTTCGCGGCGCCGGTGGACGTATCGGCGCTGCTGCTCGCCGGGACCGGAAAGGTGCGCTCCGACGCCGACTTCGTCTTCTACAACCAGCCGAACGGACCCGGTGTCCGGTATCTGGCGGCCGGCCCCGGTCGACCGGCCGCGGTGCACGTGGACACCGCCGCGGTGCCGGCCGACGTACAGACGATCATGGTGACGCTGAGCCTGGACGGCGGCCCGGGCGCACCGGTCACCTTCGGCGGCACCACCCCGCCCACCGCAACCGTGCGCGACCCGTCCGGCGAGGCGCTGGTCACGTTCACCCCGAGCGGCCTGGGCCGCGAGACCGCACTGGTGCTGCTCGAGCTGTACCGGCGCGGCGGCGTGTGGAAGGTGCGCGCGGTCGGCCAGGGATACGCCAATGGACTTGCGGGCATCGCCACCGACTTCGGCGTCTCCGTCGACGACGACCCGGCCCCGCCGCCGCCCACCCGCCCGCAGCCGGCGCCGCCCACCCGCCCCGAGCCCCCGGCGTACGACGACGCCCCGACCGCGCCGGTCGCCCCGCTGCTTCCTCACGAGCCGCCCAGGCCCGCGCCGATCCCGCCGCCGATCCCCCGCCGCCCGGTGACGACGCCGCCCCCGCCGCCGGCCCCCGTCGAGGCCCGTACTGCCCCCCTGCCCACCGGCACCGGCACCCGCACCCGCACCGACACCCCGATCAACCTCGACAAGGGCCGCGTCAGCCTGCGCAAGGACCAGTCGGTGTCGTTGGTCAAGACCGGCGCACCGCCGCTGACCCGGGTGCGCATGGGACTGGGCTGGGACCCGGCCAAGTCCGGCGGCAGCATCGACCTGGACGCCTCCTGCATCGCCTTCGACGCGCACGGCCGGAAGGTGGTCGCGGTCTGGTTCATGAAACTGTCCGGCCTGGGCGGCGCGATCAAGCACACCGGCGACAACCTGACCGGCGAGGGCGAGGGCGACGACGAGTCGATCGTGGTCCGCCTCGACGCACTCCCCCCGCACGTCACCGGCCTCGTCTTCACCGTGAACTCGTTCCTGGGCCAGAAGTTCACCGAGGTCTCGCGCGCCTTCTGCCGCCTGGTCGACGACACCACCGACACCGAACTGGTGCGCTTCGAGTTGTCCGGCTCCGAACCGCGCACGGGTGTGCTGATGTGCAAGCTGGTCCGCGAGGGGCCGATCTGGACGATGACCGCGCTGGGCCGATTCGCCGACGGCCGCACGGTACGCAAGCTGGTGGATCCGGCCCGCGAGGCGCTGGAGCTGTGACCGACGGCGGCCCGTCCGGGCCTCAACTCGGGCAGCGTTCCCCGTACTTCACCACGCCCACCCCCACCGTGTCCGGCACCGGTTGCCCTTCGGCCGGTCGCTGCGTACAGACGACCCAGTGCGTCTCGATCAGCACCGGTCGCCCGCCGCCGAGGTCGTCCACGTCGACGTGGGCGTCACCGCGCAGGCCGCGCCGGACGACGATGACGCTGCGCCCGACCAGGTTCGGCATCCGGCCGTCGACCACCTTGGGCTCGGCGGTCGGCGCCGCGCCGGTGGGGCACTTCTCGTCGTGCCGGACCACGCCCAACTCGACCCGGAGTCCCTTGTCCAGCGGCCCCGGATCGGGACTTTGGTCGCACACCTTCCAACTGCTGAAGATGAACTGCCGCCGCCCCCGCCCGCTCGCGTCGTGCGAGGTGACGAGCCGGTAGCCGGCCCGGCGCGCACCGTCCCACGCCTCCTGCAGGTCCGCGCCGACCAGATCGGGCAGCACATTCCTCGGCACGGACGACAGCTTCGTCGCCCGAGGACTCGCGGACGCCGCTCGGCTCGAAACCGCCGGGGTACTCGGGGACGCCCGAGGGGGCGCCGAAGGGGGCGTCAAAGGGGACGCCGAAGGAGACGTCTCCGCCACCGCGCCGACCGGGGCCCCCTCGCCCGACGCCGGACCGGTCGCGGCCGGCCCGTCGCGATGAGCCAGACCCACGGCCACCAGCACGGCCAGCACCGTGCCGAGCACCGCGAGCAGCTTCGGGTTCTGCCACCACTTCATCCGTCCACGATGCGACCGGTCCGCGCCGAACGGGAGGAATTCGGCCGCCGATCACCTGTCCGTGTGGTTCGTCCGGGCATCCGCCCCCGGATCGTCGCCCGGCTCGGCCCCCGGCTCGACGCCCGCCTCGCGTACCGCGAACCCGGTCGCCTGCCGAACCATCTCGGCCCGGGACGGCCCGGGCGCGCCGATCACGATTCGCGTGGCCAGCCCGTCGAGCAGCGCATGCAGGCGCAACACGTACCCGTCGGGATCCGGGTGCGGCTCGATCATCGCCCGCAGATCGGCGATCCACGGGCCCTCGATCTCCACGCTCGCGGCCAGCACGTCCGGGTCGGCCAGGGAGCGCGTCCACACCTCCAGCCACAACGTCCAGCGCGGGTCGGCGCGCTCGTCGGGCAGGTACAGGTCGATGTAGCCGGCCAGCCGCTCGGCGCGCGGCACCTCGGTCGCGCCCAGCAGGGCCCGTCGCCGCTCGGCGAATCCCTGTTCGCTCCAGCGCAGCGTCTCGACCAGGAGTTGTTCCTTGGACCCGAAGTAGTAGGCGACATGGCCGCCGCTGATCCCGATCCGCTTGCCCAGGCCCGCCATGGTCAGCTGCGCCAGCCCGTGCTCGGCGATCGCGCTCATCGCGGCCTGGAGCACCACCTCCCTGGGCTGCTCCAGCCGTTTGCGCCGTGTCCCCGCCATGCTCAGCACCCCTGGTTCGTTCGACGGCGGACCTCGCCTGCCGCCATGTTAGAACGTCGTTCAATACCGCGCCCGGCGAACCGACGCCGCCATACTGGCGGGAGCCGGTGACGCGACCGGAGCCGGTTCCCGGTCCGCGATCCCGGCGTCCGCGCCCACGTCCGACGAGAGGATCCACCGTGGCACCCCAGCCGCTCACCGACGCCGAACTGACCAAGGCCCTCGCCGACCTCCCGGGCTGGCAGGTCGCCGACGACGAACTGACCGCGACGTACGCCTGCGCCCGCGCCGACGTACCCGCCTTCTACGCGACCGTCGCCGCCGCCGAGGACCAGGCGAACCACCACGCCCGGATCACCATCCTCTACGGCACCCTGACCTTCGCCCTGACCACCCACGACGCCGGCGACCGAATCACGGCCGCCGACACGGATTTCGCCACCCGAATCGCCGCCTTCGCAGCCGCACACGGCGCGACGCTCAAGACCTGACCCGACCGCCCGGCGGGGCGGGAGGCCGAGGGCCGAGGGGCCGGGATCGACCCACCACGGCGGGCCCGGCGCCCCGAACCGCTCCATTCCGGTCCGATCCCGCCCCGTCCCTGCCCTGTCCCGGTCCCTTCCCTGCCCCACCCGGTCCGCCCGCCCGCCGGGCCACGCAGCCTTCACTCCACGCTTCCTGGCCGTTCATCCGCGCGTCCCGCACGCCGCCTAGCCTCCGACCATGAGCACCGACGCACCGGCGTCCCACCCCGTCCCGGCCACCCTTCGCGGGTGGCTCCTCCCGTTCGCCGGAGCGACCTCGGCGGGCTGGCTGATCGGGACGTACGCGATCCGCGCCGCCGCCCTGGGCTCGTGCGACGACTTCGGACAACGCGGCTGCACCGGAGACGACTTCGGGCCGTCCCTGATCGGCCTGTCCGGCCTGCTGCTGGTGCTCGCGCTGATCGCGGGCGCGGTCGCCGCCGGCGCCGGTCGGCGCGGCATACCCGCCTTCGCGGGCGCCCTCCTCTACGCGGGCGGGATAGCAACGCTGGCCGCGCTCACCGAACCCGCGACCGACGCCGGCTGGTACATACCGACCGTCACCACCGGCGCCCTGGCCATACTCCTGCTCGCCCTCGCCGCATTCGGCGCCGGCGAGCGCGGCCACTCCACCACCACCCCGCCCCCGAAGCCGACCGAACCGCCCACCACTTCGGACGAACCCGCAACCGCCCCCGGCAACACCAGCGCGGCCACGGCACTGACCGCCGGCCGGCCACGCGCCGACCGGACGCTCGCCGCAGTGCCCGTCAGGCCCTCGGCTGCTGCTGCGTGATGCAGTGGATGCCGCCGCCGTTGGCGAAGATGTCGCGGGCGTCCACGAGTTCGATGGCGCGGCCCGGGAACAGCTTGCCGAAGGTCGCGGCGTTCTCCTCGTCCCGCGGGTCGTCGAACGCGCACAGGATCACCGCGCCGTTGGCCACATAGTGGTTGATGTAGCTGAAGTCGACCCAGTCGTCGTGGGCTTCGAGCACCGTCGGCGCCGGGATCTCGACCACCTCGAGCGAACGCCCCTTCGCATCGGTGGCCGCGCGCAGCAGAGCCGCGTTCTCCTTGCCCACCTCGTGGTCCGGGTGCGCCGGATCGGGCTGCACGTGCACGAGGACCAGGCCCGGTCGGGCGAACGACGCGACGATGTCGATGTGACCCCGGGTGCCGTACAGGCCGTAGTCGCGGGTGAGTCCGCGCGGCAGCCAAATCACCTTCCGCACCCCGAGGAACGCCTTCAGCTCGGCCTCGACCTGCTCCCTGGTCCACCCGGGGTTGCGGCCCTCGTCGAGTTGCACGGTCTCGGTGATCAGCACCGTTCCCTCGCCGTCGACGTGGATGCCGCCACCCTCGTTGACCATCCGCGACGCGTAACGACGTACGCCGGCCGCCTCGATCACATGCTCCGCGATGTGCCGGTCGTGCTCCCACGAGGCCCACTCCTGGGCGCCCCACCCGTTGAACACCCAGTCGGCGGCAGCGATGCCACCTCGCCCGTCGGTCAGGAAGGTCGGCCCGATGTCGCGCATCCACGCGTCGTCGAGCGGCTTCTCCAGCACGGTCAGCGGCCGGTCGACATAGCGCGCCACGGTGTCCGACTCACCGAGGTCGGTGATCAGCGTGACCGGCTCGTAGCGGGCGATCGTCGCGGCCACCCGGCCCCACGCGGCGCGCGCGGTGTGCAGGTCCTCCTCGGCGAAGGTCTCGTTGCGGCTGGGCCAGGCCATCCAGGTGCGCTCGTGCGGCACCCACTCCGCCGGCATCGAAAAGCCGTCGGCGACGGGGGTGTTCGTCATGTCATTGCTTCTTTCGTCCTTCGTCGGGAACCACGGGACCTACGACCGCTACAGGAAATACAGCCGGTTCAACGACACCGATTCGGCGGCCTCCGACATCACGGGCTCGCCGTCCATCGTCACCAGACCGGTGTCCGCGGCGACCCGGACCTCCGCCAGGCGGTTGTTGTGGATCATCGCCGCGGGGCCGATTCCCCGAGTGCCCCGTACGCCCACCCGGCGCCGCCGGGTCGGCATCAGGTCGCCGCCCGTGGCCGCCGCGGCCTGCGAGGTGAACGCCACCGACAACTCGGCCGGCGCCGCCCCGTGCGCGCCGAACTGCGGACCCAGGACCAGCGGTTCGCAGTTGTCGGTGGAGGCGTTCGGATCGCCCACCACGCCGTACGCCGGGAATCCGCTCTTGAGCACCAACTGCGGCTTCGCGCCGAACCATTGCGGCTGCCACAACACGATGTCGGCCATCTTGCCCACCTCGATCGAGCCGACCTCGTGCGCGAGGCCGTGCGCGATCGCCGGGTTGATGGTGAGCTTGGCGATATAGCGCATGACCCGTGCGTTGTCGTGCCGTTCGTGCTCGGCGCCGCGCTCCAGCTTCATCTTCCCGGCCATCGCGAACGTCCGCCGCACGGTCTCCCCCGCACGCCCCATGCCCTGCGCGTCCGACGAGGTGATCGGGATGACCCCGAGGTCGTGCAGTACGTCCTCGGCGCCCATCGTCCCGGCCCGAATGCGGTCCCGGGCCATCGCGGCGTCGCCCGGCAGATCGGTCTTGAGCCCGTGCGCGGAGACGATCATGCCGAAGTGCTCGCCGAGCGCGTCCCGCCCGAAGGGCAGCGTCGGGTTGGTCGAAGAGCCGATCACGTTGGCCACCCCGGCCATCCGCATCACGTTCGGCACGTGGCCGCCGCCGCAACCCTCGATGTGGTACGCGTGGATCGTGCGCCCGTCCAGCACGGAGAGCGTGTCGTCCACGGACAGGCACTCGTTGAGGCCGTCGGTGTGCAACGCGACCTGTACGTCGTGGTCTTCGGCCACCCGCAGCGCGGTGTCCAGGGCTCGGGCGTGCGCGCCCATGTCCTCGTGCACCTTGAAGCCGGACGCCCCGCCCTCGATCAACGCCTCGTCCAGCGGCCCCCGACCCGACGACGAACCGCGGGCCAGGAAGGCGATGTTGACCGGCCAGGCATCGAACGCCGCGAACGCGTTCCGCAGCGCCCACGGCGAGTTCACCCCGACACCCCAGACCGGCCCGAACTCCTGGCCGACCAGCGTGGTCACTCCGGAGGCCAGCGACGCCTCCATGATCCGCGGCGAAAGCAGGTGCACGTGCGTGTCGATCGCGCCGGCGGTGGCGATCAGCCCCTCGCCGCTGACGATCGTGGTGCCGGTGCCGACGACCACCTCGACGCCGTCCTGGGTGTCCGGGTTGCCGGCCCGCCCGATCGAGGCGATCCGCCCCTCGCGAATGCCGATCGAAACCTTGCGAATGCCCTGGATCGCATCGATCACCACGACGTTGGAGATCACCACGTCGCAGGTGTCGCGCACCGGAATCGCCCGCAGATGCAGCCCGTCCCGGGCGGTCTTGCCGAAGCCCGCGAGAAACTCGTCACCCGGCAGCGCCGAGTCGTGCTCGATCTCGATCACCAGCCCGGAATCCCCGAGCCGCATCCGATCCCCGGCCCGCGGCCCGTACGTGGACGCGTAGTCACGCGGATCCATCACATCACCACCGCCACTCACAGCGCACCCCGCTCCCCACCGTCGCCGAAACCCCACGTCACATCGGAGCCCGCCGCATCCCCGGAACCCGCCGCCGGATCCAACCCGGAGCCCGAAGCCGCGCCGCCGACAGGCTCCGCACCCAGATACCCGCACGCGTGCGCCCGACGCAGCGCCTCCTCACGCGCACCCGGCGCGTCCAACGGCCCGTCCACCAGCCCCGCGAAGCCGATCGCGACCCGCGCGCCGGCGATCGGCACCAGCCGTACCTCGACCGTCGCGCCCGGATCGAACCGCACGGTGGAACCGGCCGGGATGGCCAACCGACGGCCGTACCCCGCCGCCCGGTCGAAGCGCAGGCGCGGGTTGGTCTCGAAGAAGTGGAAGTGCGAGGTGACGCTGATCGGCACCTCGGACGTATTGGTCACCGGCACGAAGACCAAGTCGGCGTCCACGTACGGGTCGACCGCGGGCCCACCGGGAATCACCGCCCCCGGCGCGTCGTCCCCCAACGAGCCGGGCCCGGACACCGGCGCCGCGACCGCCCCCGAGCGCGAACCGTGCCCGTGACAGTGCACCTCACCCGCACCGACCGGCCGACCCTCGCCGGAGCGAAACGGGTCGGTCACCACGGCCAGTCGCGTCGCGTCGTCGAACACCGCCTCGACCTTGACGTCGGCCAACACGTCCACCACCCCGGGCAACACGTCGGCGACACCGAGCACCGACCGCCCGGCCTCGATGGCGTCGGCGAGCCGCGCCCCGTCCCGAGCCGCCTCACACACCGTGTCCGCGATCAACGCGGCTGCCTCGGGCACGTTCAAAAGCAGCCCCCGGGCACGCCGCGCCCGGGCCAACTCGGCGGCTGTGAAGATCAGCAACCGATCCCGCTCGGTGGGCGTCAGCCGCATACGAACCTCCGTATTGAATGCCGTTCAATCCAGATTGAACGGCATTCAATACAACGGTGTCAACGCCCCGCGCCCGACGCCGACGCCACGGCTCCCGCCCCGACACCACGGCCCCCCACCCGGCCGCAACGACCGGCGGCCCGCGGGGTCAGTTCTCCAGGCGGGCGGCCAGGCCGTCCAGGAGGAGTCGCAGGCCCGTGTCGAAGCCGCGGGTGTTGAGGGTGTCGCGGTCGCCGGCGGCCAGGGAACGGGCCAGTGACGGGTACTCGGCCCTGTACTCCTCGGCCGGCCGGGTGAAGCCCTCCTCGTACGTCTCGATCACCGACCCGACCACGAGGTAGTCGAGCGCCGCCGAGAATTCGGCCGCCTCCGCCGCGGGGAGGCCGATCCGGATCAGCGTGCGGGCGACGGCGTCGTAGGCCGACAGGGCCTGCTCCGTGGACACCGGTCGGCGGGCGATCACCGGGAGCGCGTCTGGGTGGCGCAGGTACGCGGCGCGGTAGCCGCGAGCGAAGGCGGTGATGCCGACCCGCCAGTCCGGGTCGTCCAGCGGGGCGCGGTCTATCTCCCTCGTGATCACCACGGTGATCGCGTCGAGCAGTTCCTCCTTCGACGACACGTGGTTGTACAGCGACGGCCCCCGCACGTCCAACCGGCCGGCCAGCGCCCGCATGGTGAGCGCACCCATGCCGTGTTCGTCGACGAGATCCACCGCCGCGCGGGCGATCAGTTCCCGATCGAGTTTGGGGCGGTTGGGTCGACCCATCGTGCGCTCACCTCGTGCCGTTCGCGAGCGCCGTCGTCGGTCACTCCGCGTCGCCAACCTAGCCGGAATCGACCTCTTCCCCTGCACCCGGCCGGAGGCTATGGTCCTCAAACTAACTAAGTAAGTTTTATTCGCTCCCGTTGCGAGGTCCCGATGAACCACGGCACTTCTCGCCCACCGACCCCCACCGGCAAGGCGCCCGACCACGACGCCGCACGGCTCGGCGAGCTGGGCTACGAGCAGGAGCTCAAGCGCGGTCTCGGCGTGCTGGGCAACCTCGCCATCGGCTTCGCGACGGTCTCCCCCGTGGTGGGCCTGTACGCCGTCGTCCAGGTCGGCGCCACCGTCGCCGGCCCAGCCTGGGTGTGGGTGCTCCTGGTGGCGCTGCTCGGCCAGGCGCTGCTGATGTGCGTGTACTCCGAGCTGGCCTCGCAGTATCCGATCGCCGGCGGCGCCTACCAGTGGGCCCGTCGCCTGCTCGGGCCCACCTACGCGTGGCTCGCCGGATGGGTGGCGCTGTGCGCGGTGGTGTTCGCCAACACCACGATCGTCTATCTCGGCGCACCCTGGTTCTTCGCCCTGTTCGACGCCGAGCCCACCCCCGGCCGAATCGTCGCGGTGGCCGCGACCTTCCTGCTCTGCTGTACCGCCGTCAACGTGCTCGGCATCGACGTACTGCGCCTGGTCCTCGCCGCCGGCATCGCGGCCGAGGCGGTGGCCTCGCTCGGCGTGGGTCTGGCGCTACTGCTGCTCTTCCGGGAGAACGGGTTCGGCATCCTCACCGAGACGATGGGCGCACAGGCACTGTCCGGGGGCTCGACCCCCTCGGCGCTGCTCACCGTGCTCGCGGTCGGCGGCTGGGCCTTCATCGGCTTCGACGCGTGCGTGGCCTCCTCCGAGGAGACCAGGGACGCCGCCCGGCAGGTGCCCCGCGCGATCTGGTGGACGCTGACCAGCGTCGGCGGCCTGGTCGTACTGAACGCCTTCGCCGTGCAGTTGGCCCATCCCGACCCGGCCAAGGTGGTGCACGGCGAGGACTTGGACCCGGTCACCACCGCGGTGGTGAACTCGTTCGGCTCGTGGTCGGCCAAACCCTTCGTGGTGGTGGTGATCATCGCCTTCATCGCGTGCGCGCTCGCCTCCCAGGCGTCCGCCGCCCGCGCGGTGTACTCGGTCTCCCGCGACGACGTACTGCCCGCCTCGCGCGCACTGCGAAAGATCAACAGGCGCCAGGCCCCGGTGGGCGCGCTGCTGATCACCTCGGCGATCAGCTGCTCGGCCCTGCTCCTCGCGCTGGACAGCTCCGCGATCGGCAGCCTGATCACCTTCGGCAGCGCCGCCATCTACCTCCAGTTCCTGCTGATCGCGGTGGCCGCGCTGATCGCCCGAGTGCGCGGCACCTGGACACCCGCGGGACTGGTCCGGCTCGGCCGGTGGGGCACCCCGCTGAACGTGCTCGCCGTCGCCTGGCTCGCCTTCGAATTCGTGAACATCGCCTGGCCGCGCAGGATCCTCGCGCCGCCGGACGCCCCCGCCTACCAGGTGTGGGCCGCCGTCATCGGCATCGCCATTGTGGTCGGCACCGGCGTGCTGTACCTGCTGATCAAGCGCCCCCAGGACAAGGTGCGGATCAGCGTGAGCTTCGCCGACGGCGGCACCGATCCCGAACCCTCGACCCCCGTGGAGAGCACCGCATGACCACCGCCGACCTCGTCGTCCCGGACGCGCACGTACTGACCATGGATCGGGACCGACCGGTCACGGACACGATCGCCGTCCGGGACGGGGTGATCGTCGCGCTCGGCGCCGACGCCCGGGCGCTGATCGGCCCGCGTACCGAGGTGATCGAGGCGACCGGACACACCGTCACTCCCGGCCTGACGGATTGTCACCAGCACTCCGTGATGGGCGCCGGCAGCACCCGCGGGGCCGACCTGGTCGGCGCGGTCACCCTGGCCGAGGTGCAGCGCCGCCTCGCCGAACAGGCCGCGCCGTGCGGTCCGGACGACTGGGTGGTCGGTTTCGGCGGCGAGTACGCGGCGTTCGCCGGTCGGGCCATCCACCGCGACCTGATCGACGCCGCCGTGGCCGGTCGGCCCGCGTTCGTCTGGATGGCGGACAGCCACACCGCGCTGCTGAGCACGGCCGCGCTGCGCCTGGCCGGGCTGACCGGGCCGCGCGAGTTCGCGGACCGGAGCGAGATCGTCTGCGACGAGCGTGGTCCGACCGGCGAGTTGCACGAGATGACCGCGTGCTTCCTGGGCTACCGCGCGGTACCGCCGATGCCGCGCGGCGAAATGCTGGCCCGGGTCGAGGAGTTGTTCGCCGAACAGAACCGACACGGGGTCACCGGCGTACACATCCTCGACGACGCGCCGGGCACGGTCGACACGCTCGCGGGCCTCGACGCCGAGCGGCGGCTGAGCATGCGGGTACACCTCGCGCCGTGGTGTCCGCCGGGCGAGGTGGACAACCTGGCCCAGCGCATCGGCGAACTGCGGTCCCTGGGCGGGCCGGACGCGCTGGTCAGGCTCGCGGCGATCAAGTTCTTCGCCGACGGCGCGATCGACGGCGGCGGCGCGTGGCTGCACGAGCCGGACTGCTGCGGCCAGTCGCACCGATCCCAGTGGAAGGACTTCGACCGCTACGCCGATGCCGTCGCCATCGCCGCCCGCGCGGGCCTGCCGGCCTGGACACACGCGATCGGCGACCGGGCGGTGGCCCGCGCCCTGGACGTATACGCCGAGCACACCGCGCCGTTCGGCACCCGGCATCGCATCGAGCACGCCGAGGTGTTGAGCGACGCCGACGTACCGCGCTTCGCCGCGCTCGACGTGGTGGCGTCGATGCAACCGACGCACATGGACTGGTCGTTGCCGGACCACTCCGACAACTGGTCGCGCCGGGTGGGCCCGGAGCGGGCCGCCCGGGCCTGGCGCTGCGCGGACATCCTGGCCGCCGGCGGGCACGTCGCGCTCGGCTCGGACTGGCCGGTCGCCGCGTTCGACCCGCGGCGCACCCTGGCCGGTGCCCAACTGCGGCGCCCGGCGGGCGAGATCGACCGCGTCGCGTACGGGGCCTCGGCCGGCCTCACCGCCCGCCAGGCCCTGGCCGGCTACACCACGCAGGCGGCCTACGCGGCGGGCGAGGAGAGAATGGCCGGCCGGATCGCCGTCGGCTGCCGGGCCGACCTGACCGTATTCGGCGGCGACCCGCTGACCTGCCCACCCGACGACCTACCGGAACTCCCCATCACCGCGACGGTGGTCGCGGGCCGCGTCGTACACCGGGCGTAGCCCCTCGAAGCACCCCGCGCGGCCGACCCGACCGTCCCCGGTCGGGTCGGCTCGTCCGCGCCCTCACCGCCCCTCGAACGGCCACTCCCCCGCGTCCAGTTCGCGCCGCTCATACGCCGCCACGATCTCCTTCTCCGCGGCGTCCCGCCCCTCCCAGTGCGAACCCTCCACCGATTTGCCGCGTTCGAGGTCCTTGTACACCTCGAAGAAGTGCGCGATCTCGTTCAACTGGAAGGCCGGCACATCGGCGATGTCCTGTATCGCGTGCCGCCGCGGATCGCGGGCAGGTACACACAACACCTTCTCGTCCGGACCGTTCTCGTCGCTCATCACGAACATCCCGACCGTGCGACAACGAATCACACAGCCCGGGAAGGTCGGTTCATCCAGCAGCACCAGCACGTCGAGCGGGCCGCCGTCGCCGCCCAGGGTGCGATGTACGAAGCCGTAGTCGGCGGGATAGGCGGTGGACGTGAACAACATGCGGTCGAGCCTGACGCGTCCCGTGCGGCGATCCATCTCGTACTTGTTCCGACTGCCCGCAGGAATTTCCACAACGACGTCGAACTCCACGACGGCTCCTTAGCGGCTATGGATCAAGACCCGATATGCGCGGCATTCCGTATTCCCGACGTACCGTCCGAGGACTTTCCCACGTCACCGGGCCGTTACGCACGTGAAGCACGGGACAACCGACCCATTCGAAGTGCCGCGACCACCCGATCGCCGAGACACTTGACTCGGTCAACTAAGTAAGGTTTCCTGTCCATCGAACCCGAGACCGCATCCACCCCACCCCGTCACCAGGAGCACCCGTGATCCGGATCGAGGACGCCGACCGCGTCCGGACCCTCACCCTCGACCGTCCCGAGGCGCTGAACGCGTTCAACGAGGCGCTGTACGACGCGACCGCCGACGCGCTCATCGAGGCCGCCGCCGACCCCGCGGTGGCCGTCGTGGTGCTCACCGGCGCAGGTCGGGCCTTCTCGGCGGGGACCGACCTGATCGAGATGGCGCAGCTCAACAGCGGCACCAAGGTCAAGGGCCGACACGGCTTCGGCGGCATGGTCGATCACATCCAGGCGTTCCCCAAGCCGTTCCTGGTCGCGGTCAACGGACTCGGGCTCGGCATCGGGGCGACCATCCTGGGCTTCGCCGATCTCGCCTTCATGGCCGACACCGCCCGGCTCAAGTGCCCGTTCACCTCACTCGCGGTCGCCCCGGAGGCGGGCAGCAGCGTGACCTTCCCGCAGCTGATCGGCCGGCAGAACGCGATGTGGGCGCTGCTGAGCAGCGAGTGGCTGAGCGCCGCGGAGTGCCTGGAGATGGGTCTGGTGTTCAAGGTCTGTCCGGCCGACGAGCTGATGGCGGTGACCATGCGGCACGCCCGGATCCTGGCCGCCAAGTCGATCCCGTCGCTGATCGAGGCCAAGCGCACCGTCCTGGACGGCCTCGGGGACACGATCGCCCGGGCCCGCCGCCGCGAGGACGCGGCCTTCGGCCGACTGCTCGGCAGCCCCGCCAACATCGAGGCGCTGACCGCCTTCGCCGAGCGCCGCGAGCCCGACTTCGCCGCGATCGACGCCCGGGAGGCGTGAGGGGGCAACGCCGAGGCCGGGACGGGCGCTCGAACATCGCGGGGTTGTCCGGGTTTGCCGGGAACGATGTGGGCTAGGCCATACTGACCGTCCGCACGCCCGTTCCCGTCCCCAGGATCAGCGCCAACCATGAGCAACCCAGACACCCCTGACATCTCGGGCACCGCGAACACCGCAGGCGAGGCCGCCCCACCCGGCCCCGCCTCGGCCCACCCCGCCCCCGCCGGCACCCATCACCTCGGCCACGCCCTCAAGCCCCGCCACATGACCATGCTCGCGCTCGGCGGCGCGATCGGCGCGGGCCTGTTCGTCGGCACCGGCGCCGGCATCCACACCGCCGGCCCCGGCATCCTGATCTCCTACGCGCTGGCCTCGGTCCTGGTGTTGCTGGTGATGCGGATGCTCGGCGAGATGGCCGCGGCCGTCCCGCGCAGCGGCTCGTTCTCCGAATACGCCGGAGCCGCGTTCGGGCGGTGGGCCGGTTTCACCGTCGGCTGGCTGTACTGGTGGATGGTCACCATCGTGCTCGCCGTCGAGGCGTCGGGAGCGGCGGCGATCGCGCACGGGTGGGTGCCGGGTGTACCGATCTGGGTCTTCTCGCTGGTGATCATGCTGGTGTTCACCGGCGCGAACCTGCTCACGGTGCGGTCCTTCGGCGAGACCGAGTTCTGGTTCGCGACGATCAAGGTCTCGGCCATCGTCGGCTTCCTGGTGCTGGGTGTGCTGGCCATCGTGGGATGGCTGCCGGACACCGATCCCCCGGGGCTCGACAACCTCACCGGCAACGGCGGCTTCCTGCCCAACGGCTGGGACGGGGTGATCGCCGGCCTGCTCGCGGTCGCCTTCTCCTTCGGCGGCCTGGAGATCGTCACCATCGCCGCCGCCGAGTCGGACGACCCCACCCGCAACGTGGCCCGCGCGGTGCGCACGGCGGTCTGGCGCATCCTGCTGTTCTACATCGGCTCGGTGGCGGTCATCGCCACGCTGCTCCCGTGGGACTCGGACCGGCTGGGCAGCCCGTACGTGTCCGTCCTGGAGGACATCGGCATCCCGGGCGCGGCCCACGTGATGGACGTCGTGGTGTTCACCGCGCTGCTGTCCGCGCTGAACTCGATGTTGTACGGCGCGTCCCGAATGGCCTTCTCGCTGTCCCGGCGCGGCGAGGGTCCGCGCGGGTTGTCCCGGCTCGCCGGCAACGGGGTGCCGCGGACGGCGGTGCTGGCCTCCTCGGCGTTCGGCTTCCTCGCCGCGCTGCTCAACGTGTGGTGGCCCGAGCAGGTGTTCAAGCACCTGCTGAACTCGGTCGGCGCGATGTTGCTCTTCGTCTGGTTCGCCATCGCCGCCGCGCAGCTGGTGTTGCGCCGGCGGATGGAGCGTGAGGATCCGGAGCGGCTGATCATCCGAATGTGGGGCTTTCCGTATCTGACCTGGTTCGTGATGCTCGCGCTCGCGGCGGTGTCGATCCTGATGTTGTTCGACGCCGACGCCCGGCCACAGCTGTTGTCCTCGGTCGTGGTGGTGGCCGTGGTCCTCGGCTTCGCCCTGGTCCGCGAGGCGCGGCGGCGCGATCTGCGCAGGCGGGCCGGGGGCCGCTTCTGAGCCGGCCCGCCGCTCACAGCCCGGCCCGCGCCAGCGCCCGCAGGTGCTCGCTGGTGGGGCACCAGTTGGAGCGCAGTTCGTCGGTCGGCCAGCCGGCCAGGGTCGCGCTCGCGGCGAAGTTGGACTGGAGGTAGCCGAGCAGGGTGCGGCGCGGGTCCTCGGCCAGGCGGACCACGTCGTATTCCAACGTGGAGCGCGAACCGTCCGGCAGCCAGACCGCCTCGCGCGGGGACAGTGGTTGCCGTTCGACACCGTCCGGTTTGGGCGCGGCATACGAGTAGTAGGCGGGATAGGTGACGGTCGGGTCACCCGCCCAGAAGCCGAACGAGATCACCTCGTGCGAGTACGCCTCGGCGGTGACCGGGTCGACCCCGCTCATCGGCGGATCGACCCGCTTGCCGGAGAAGCGGGTGAGCGCGAGGTCGAAGGAGTGCCAGAACAGCTGGACCGGCGAGCTCTTGCCGTCGAACCAACCCATGAACTCCTCGAACACGTCCGCCGACCAGGTCAGGACGCGCCAGAACCGCTGCGCGTACTCGGCCTGATAGGTGCAGTGCCCGGTGTCCTCGCGAAACGGCGTGGTCAGGTGCGGCACCCCGAAGGGTTTCTCCAGCAGCGGTACGTCGATCCCGAGGTCGGCGAGCACGCCGTGGACGGCGAGGTCGAACGCGGCCACGCTCAGCCCGTCCACGAGCGCGATCTCGCGCACCTCGCCGCGATCGGTACGAAAGACCACACGATGGTCGATGAAGTCGAACGCGATGTCGAAGGCGATCCCGGCCACGTTCAACCGGCGGGTGGTCAGGCCGCGGGCGTCGACCGTGAAGGTGATGTTCCACCAGTGATTCTGCGGATGGCTCGCGGCCAGCTTCACCTTGCCCACGATCTGCGCGAACAGGTGCAGTGTGTCCAGGGTGTCCGCCCATGCCGCATAAGGGAGTTCGGGCAGGTCGGGACGGGGTTCGGGGGATCCGGAGGGGTTCGCGCGGTTGCTCGAAGCGATGGCCATGTACCGATTCTCGCCGCCTTGCGGCCCGTGCGTCCCGTTATGCTCCGCCGTCCGGGCCCCCGCGCGCACGATCCGCGACACGGTTCGGCGACACCCCCCGAACGGGCGAGTGCGGTCGACGCGTACCCTGCGTGCGACAACATCCCTTCCACCTGTACAGGGGCACTCGTGCGCGTTGTCGTCGCCGGAGCCGGCATCGGTGGGCTGGCCACCGCCCTGAGTCTGCACGCGGCGGGTATCGCCGACGTGACCGTGTACGAGGCGGTCGAGGAGATCCGCCCGCACGGCGTCGGGATCGACCTGCCACCACCCGCCGTTCGCGAACTGGCCGCGCTGGGCCTGTACGACGACCTCGCCGAGATCTCGGTGGCCACCACCGAACTGGTCCACCACGACCGTCTCGGCGGCCGGATCCACACCGAGCCGCGCGGCCTGGCCGCCGGGCACGCCTGGCCACACCTGTCGGTCCATCGCGGCGAGTTGCAGATGCTCCTGGTGCGCGCCCAACTGGCCTGGCTGGGCGCCGAGTCGCTGCGCACCGGCCTGCGGCTGAGCGGATACGCACAAACCGCGGCCGGGATCACGGTCGAACTGACCGACCGGGACGGGAACATCGTCACCGACGAGGCCGACGTGCTGATCGCGGCCGACGGGATCGACTCGGCCGGGCGGGCGCTGATGTATCCCGGCGAGGGGCCGCCGTCCTGGCACGGCCGGGTGCAGTGGCGCGGGATCTCGCCCGCGCCGGACCTGCTCACCGGCCACACCACGATCGTCGCCGGGGACGGCGTGCAGACCTTCGTCGCGCACCCGCTGCGGGCGGCCGAGGGGGAGCGGCCCGCGCTGCTGAACTGGGTCGCCGAGCGCCCGTCGGTCGGCCCGCCGCCCGAGCGCGGCGACTGGCGGCGGCCGGCCGAACCGGACACGGTGGTGGGCTATTTCGCCGACTGGGAGTTCGACTGGCTGGACGTGCCGGCGGTGATCGCCGACGCGGACGTGGCGTACGAGTACCCGCTGATCGACCGCGAGCCGCTGCCGAGTTGGTCGGACGGGCGGGTGACCCTGCTCGGCGACGCCGCGCACGCGACCTTCCCCAGGGGCGCCCACGGCGCGGCGCAGGCGATCCTGGACGCGGCGGTGCTCGCGCACGAATTGGCCGCACACGCGGACCCGATCGACGCGCTCGCCCGGTACGAGGAGCGGCGCCGACCGGTGACGACGGCGCTCCAGGCGGCGAATCGTGCACCCGGCCCGGGCCTCCTGCTCACGCTCGCGCACGAGCGCGAGCCCGAGGGGTTCGCCGATCTCGACGCGGTGATCACGCCCGACGAGCAGGCGGAACTCGCGGCGTTGGAGCGGGAGATCGGCGCGGCGAACCGGGATACATCGGGCTGATCCGCACCACCGCGACGGCCCGCCGCTCGAACGGCGGGCCTGCGGCGGGGGCGGCCGTTCGCCGATCGAGCGGCGTCAGGGGATCAGCACGACCTTCCCGACGGTCTGCCGGTCGCTCAGCGCGGTGTGTGCGGCGGCGGCCTCGGCCAGCGGGAACGTGGTGATCGCCGGGGTGAGTTCGCCCGCCGCGGCGGCGGCCAGCGCCTGCTCGGCGAGGGCCTTGATCCCGCCCGGACGGTTCATCATGCGCGGACCCAGCGGGTTCTCCACGCTCACCCCGGCCGCCGCAGCGACCTCGTCCAGGTCGGCGATGGCCGCGCCCGAGGACCAGCCATAGGTCACCACACGACCGCCGCGGCCGACCAGGTCGAGCCCGGCGCGGCCGATCTCGCCGCCGACGCTCTCCAGCAGCACCGTCACCGGCCTCCCGCCGAGGCCCTCGCGCACCCGTTCGGCCCAGTCGGGGGTGTTGTAGTCCACCGCGAGGTCGACGCCGGTCTTCGCCACCGCCTCGACCTTGGCGGGCCCCCCGGCCGCCCCGATCACCACCGCGCCGAGTCGGTGCGCGGCCTGGACCAGCAGCGTGCCCAGGCCGCCCGCCGCGGCGGTGACCAGCACCACGTCGTCGGCGCCGATCGCGGCCACCTCCAGGATGCCCATCGCGGTGCGCCCGGTGCCGACCATCGCCACCGCGACCTCGGCCGGGAGGTCGTCGGGCAGGGGCAGCAGGGCCTGATCATCGACGATCGCGAACTCCGCGTAGCCGCCGCCCCGGTTGCCCAGGTGCGCCACCACGCGGCGACCGACCAGGGTCGGATCCACCCCGGCACCGACCGCATCCACCGTGCCGGCCACCTCGCGGCCGAGTGTGGTGGGCAACTCCGGCTCCGGGAACGGCCCTTCCACCCGCCCCGTGCGCAGCATCACGTCGACCAGGTGGACCCCGGCCGCGGCGACCGCGATGCGGACCTCGCCGGGGCCCGGCTCCGGCGTCGCCACCTCCTCGAAGCGAAGGTTCTCGGCCGGACCGAACTCGTTCAATCGCATCGCGCGCATCGTGCACTCCTGGGTTCTGTGCCGGCCCATTCGGGACGGGCCGGTGCCGACGGGGCCAACGGGGACCGGACCGGGACGCATTCCCCCCGATCGCAATGCGAGAATTCTCGAACTTCAAGCCGACTTCATGTCAAGCGAACCGGCCCACCGCGCGCATCCGCGCACCGTGACGCGCACCGCCTACGGTGGGCCCATGTTCGATCCCGACGAAGCCACCACGGCCCTGCTCGCCGACCTCGCGGCGCTCGGCACACCGGCACGCGCCGAGGCCGAGAAGGCGTATCTCAAGAGCGATCTCAACTTCCTCGGCGTCACGGTGCCGGTGCTGCGCAAGACGGTTACCGCCGCGACGCGTGCCCGGCCCGCGCCGACCCGGGCCGAACTGCTCGCCTGGGTCGAGGCGTTGTGGGCCCGGCGGCTGCACGAGAGCCGCTTCGCGGCGATCGAACTGCTGCGGATCCACCTGCGCGTGCTCACCCGCGCCGACCTGCCGCCGATCGAGCGGCTGATCCGGGAGGCGGCCGGCTGGGTGTACGTGGACATGCTCGCGGACAAGGTCGCGGGTCCGCTGATGGGCCGTACGCCCGCCGACTTCGGCACCGCCGACGCCTGGGCCCTCGACGCCGACTTCTGGGTTCGCCGTTCGGCGCTGCTCGCCCTGCTGCCCGGCATCCGGGCCGGCGCGCCCGACCTGGTCCGGTTCGACCGCTACGCGGATTCGATGCTGGACGAGAAGGAGTTCTTCGTCCGGAAGGCGATCGGCTGGGTGCTTCGGGAGATCTCCAGGCGGGATCCGGCCTACGTGATCGCCTGGACCGAGGCGCACCGGTCCCGGATGTCCGGGGTGACGTTCCGCGAGGCGGTGCGCCGGCTCCCCGAGGCGGACGCCGCCCGGCTGCGGGCCGGGTGATCGGCGCGTCGGCCCGCGCCCGTACCGGTGGAAAATGCCTCGTCGCGGGCCGCGCGCACGCGGCAGGATGAGCCGATGACGACACACCTGGTGGCCATGGGCGGCGGCGGATTCTCGATGAACGACGGGGCCACGGCGCTGGACCGCTACGTCCTCGACCTGACCGGCCGCGCCCGCCCCAACGTGTGCTTCGTACCGACCGCCTCCGGCGACGCCGACAGCTACGTCGAGCGGTTTCGCGGCGCGTTCGCCTCCTGGGACTGTTCGCTCGACCACCTGAGCCTGTTCAAGCGCACCGACACCGAACTCGCCGACGTACTGGACGCGTCGGACGTGATCTACGTCGGCGGCGGCTCCACCCTCAACCTGCTCGCGCTGTGGCGCCTGCACGGCCTCGACGCCGCGCTCTGCGCCCGCGCCGCCCGGCGCGACCTGGTGGTGTGCGGGCTGAGCGCGGGCGCGCTGTGCTGGTTCGAGGGCGGGATCACCGACTCCTACGGGCCTCGGTTGCGCCCGCTCGCGGACGGCCTCGGCTGGGCCCGGGGCAGCGTGTGTCCGCACTACGACGGCGAACCCGGCCGCCGCCCGGCCTACCACGCGGCGGTGGCGGCGGGCACCCTCGCACCCGGCTACGCGCTGGACGACGGCGCGGCGATCCACCTCGTCGATGGCGAGCCGTACCGGTTCGTGACCGAACTCCCCCGGGCGCGGGCGTACCGCGTCGAGGCGGGTCCGAGCGGCGTCCGCGAGTCGGAGCTGCCGATGGTCGGGCTCTGACCTGGATACTTACCATTCATCCGGTGGGTGACTTTCACGTAGGTACTTGAGCGGCGGTCGGTGTCCGAGCAACATCGGGAACGCGCGCCGAGCTTCCCGGGGCGGTCGCGACGCCCCCCGGACGGTCTCGCCGCGCGTTCCCGTCACCGCCATGGAATGAGACCGACATGTCCGCCGCCGCATCCTCGCCCGCCACCCCCGTGACCGTCCTCGGCCTGGGCGCGATGGGCACCGCGCTCGCCGGCGCGCTGCTGACCGCCGGGCATCCGGTCACCGTCTGGAACCGCTCCCCCGCCCGCGCCGACACCCTGATCGCGCGCGGGGCCGTGCGGGCCGAGTCGCCCGCCGCCGCAGTCGCCGCGAGCCCGCTGGTGATCGTGTGCGTGACCGACCACGCCGTCGCGGACGCGATCCTGATCGCCGCGACCGAGGCCGGCGACGCCGACATGTGGGCCGGCCGCACGCTGGTCAACCTGACCTCGGACACCCCCGAGCGGGCCCGGCGCACCGCCGAGTGGGCCGCGGGCGTGGGCGTCGCGTATCTCGACGGCGCGGTCATGGTGCCGACCTCCGTCGTGGGCACCCCGGGCGGCCTCCTGCTGTACAGCGGGACGCGGTCCGGGTACGACGAGCACGCGGCGACGCTGCGCGTACTCGGCCCGAACTCCCCGTTCCTGGGCGAGGATCACGGCCTGGCCGCGCTCTACGACCTGGGCCTGCTGGACCTCTTCTACACCACGATCGCCGGCCTGGTGCACTCCTTCGCGCTGGTCGGCGCCGATCGGGTGTCGGCGAGCGAGTTCCTGCCGTTCGCCCGGGGCATCCTCGGCATCCTGCCGGACATCATGACCCGGGTGGCCGGCGCGATCGACGCGGGCGAGTTCCCCGGGGACCAGGGCAACCTGGCGATGGAAGCGGCCGGCATCGGGCACATCGTCGACGCCGCCCGGTCGCGCGGCCTCGACGTCGGCGTGCTCGAAGCGGTCGCCTCCGTGGTCGGCCGGGCGATCTCCCGGGGCCATGGCGCCGACGACTTCGCGAGCACGATCGAGGCGATCCGAAACCCGGTTTGAGGCGTACGAGCGGGCGAACCGCACCGGCCCGTCGGCCCGTTGCGCGCGTCGGGTGGGCGACGACGAGCGGACCGGCCTACTCGGCGACGTCGCGGGCGAGCAGGTCGGCGATGCCCTCGCGGCGCAGCAGGACCCGGGCCCGGCCGGCGCGGACGGCCACCACCGGGGGGCGGCCGACCAGGTTGTAGGTCGAGGCCATCGACTGCTGGTACGCCCCGGCGGCCGGCATCGCGAGCAGGTCGCCCGGACGCACGTCCTCGGGCAGCTCGACATCGGCGGCCAACACGTCGCCCGACTCGCAGTAACGGCCCACCACGGTGACCTGCCGGGTGCCGGGCGCGCCGACGCGGCCGACCAGGCGCACCGTGGTGCGCGCGCCGTACAGGGCCGGCCGGGGATTGTCCGCCATGCCGCCGTCCACCGCGACGAACACGCGGTGCGCGGTGCGCTTGACCACCAGCACGCGGTACAGCGCCACCCCGGCCGGCCCGGTGATCGCCCGGCCCGGCTCGACGATCAGGCGCGGCACGGGCAGTTCGTACAGCGCGCACTGCCGGGCCAGCCGGCGGCGCACGTCGATCGCGAACGACTCGATGTCCAGCGGGTGTTCGCCGCTCCGGTAGGCGATTCCGTGGCCACCGCCCAGGTTCAGCTCGGGCAGTACGATCCCGTGCCGGTCGCGCAGCCCGGCCAGGAACGCGGCGAGCGTGCCGATGGCCTCCAGCCAGGGTCGTACCGAGCCGATCTGCGAGCCCAGGTGGCAGTGCAGGCCGGTGAGTTCGAGGTGCGGTTGGGCCACCGCCCGCAGCACCGCGTCCTCGGCGTCGCCCCGGGCGATGGACAGGCCGAACTTCTGGTCCTCGCCGGCGGTACGGATCGCGTGGTGCGCACCGGCCTCGATCCCGGGCACCACGCGCACCATCACCCGCTGCCGCTGCCGGGGCGCCACCAGCGCGGCCAGCCGGGCGATCTCGGCCGGGTTGTCCAGCACGATCCGCCCCACGCCCAGGCGCAGTGCCGCACGCAGTTCGTCGCCCGACTTGGCGTTGCCGTGCAGGATGATCCGCTCCCCGGGCATGCCGGCGAGGGCGGCCGACTCCAACTCCCCGGCCGAGCAGACGTCGAGCCCGAAGCCCTCCTCGCGCAGCCAGGCAACCAGACCGCGGCACAGGAACGCCTTGGCCGCGTAGGCGATCTCGACGCCGGGCAGCGCGCGGCGATAGGCCCGGCAGGTGTCCCGCACGTGTTGTTCGTCCAGCAGGTACAGCGGCGTCCCGAACCGCTCGGCGAGTTCGGCCGCGGGCAACCCGCCGACCGCGAGATCCGCCCCTAGCGCCTGCGCCGAACGAGGCCACACACCCGCGTCGAGAACCGGCTCCGCAAGCGATATGGACATGGCAACTCCCTTGTGCGCGTACATGGCTGACGAAGATTCAGGCGAAGAGGGAAACCGTGCCCGTGCCCGGGTCGGGGTCGGCCGACAAGTGATGGGATCCGCAGGCGACCCCGGCGCCTCGCGCGGCGGCCGTACTCGGTTCGGCCCCTTCGCCCTGCTGCCCCGCCTCGCCCCACGCCCGGCGCACCGGTGGCGCCGACAGGCGCGGGTCGACCAGCATGCGCTCGACGCCGATCTCGGCCGCGAGCGAGCGGGCCGCGCCGGCGCCGAGGCGGATCCACTCCTGCTCGACGCCCAACACCGCCCGCAGCCGCGCCACCGAGGTGAACGCCACCAGGACCCGGGCTCCCAGGGGATCGCGGCACAACCGCACCACCCGCGCCCCGGCATCGGCCCGCACCGGCACGATCAGCACGCGCCGAGCGGTGGTCGCTGCAGCAGGTTCCTCATCGGTGATCAACACGTCCGACACGACAGCCTCCGAAGTCCGGCCCCGCCACCATGCGCGAGCCCTGAATTCGACGCTACGACCACCGCATACCGGGCAACCCCACCCCTACCGCGCCCTTGATCGTCGATGAGCCCATGTTGACGCCCCGTTGACGCGGAACGCCCGCCGGCGCCCCCTCACGCCCCCACGGAGGCCCATGTCCAGGTCGTCGTGGCGATCAGCGGCTCCCCGGGGCGGACCAGGTGGGTGGTGGGCGCGGTCAGCCCGTTCGGCGGGCCGGTCTGCGGCTCCACGCACACGTGGTCCACCGGCATGTCGTACACCACCGTGTAATCGCAGTCCGACGTCATCCGCAACCGCAGCGCGCCCGGCCAGAGCAGTGTCGCGTCCAGGCCGCCGGGGGTTCCGTAGCAGTCGTCCCGGGGCCCCGGGACGACCGGTATCCGCCGGCCGGTGGGCAGGTAATCCGGGCCGCGCTCCTCCTGCCAGGCGGGCTCGAAGGACAACTCCAGCGGCTCCCCGACGGCCAACCGCCGCCGAAACCACGGATGCCAGCCGGCCTGGGCCGGAAACGCCTCCGCGGCGGACTCGATCCGCAGCACCGTGGTCAGCCCGTCGGGCCGGATCGTGAAGGTCTGCTCGACCCGTCCCGCGAACGGCCACGGATCGGTCAGCGCGAGCTCGAAGGCCGCCGACCCGGTGTCCCCCGCGATCTGCTTCCACGCCGCCCGATAGCCGAGCCCGTGCAACGCGTGCGGAGGCGCGTCGGCGGGAAACTCGTGGACCGCACCGGCGAATTCGAACCGGGCCCCGCCCATCCGACCCACCCACGGCACCATCGGATAGCTGCCCCACTCCTCGGGCCGCTCCCCCCGCGTCCGGAGCAGTTCGAGCCCGTGCGCCCGCAGCGAGCCGAGCCGGCACCCGGCGTCCGGCAGAATCCGCGCCTCGGCGCCTTCGGAACGCAACCACACTTCGCCGTCGATCATGGGCGGCAGATTACGCGCAGCGCCCTCGACCCCGACCCGCCCGCCCCGGCGGCCTCAGATGTACAGGAAGTGCGGCGACAACACGATCACCGACGGTACGAGCAGCGCCGCCGCCGTGAGCACCCGCAACCCCGCCGACGCGACCGGAGCGCCCACCCGGACCCCCGCGACGGCCACCTCGGGGTGTGCCGCGGCGTGCGTCTGGTGCACGATCAGCTCCTCCTGGCGCTGCTGCGGCCAGGCGAAGCACGGGCAGAACGGCCCGCCCGCCTGGCCCGGCCCGGACAGCTTGACGATGGCCCGGCGCAGATTGGCCCGCGCGATGGATCCGCGCACGTCGGCGTCGGCGGCCTTCTCCGACAGTTCGGCCGCGTGATCGGCCCAGTCGGCGAAGAAGCGCACCCCCGGATACGCGTCGGCCAACGTGTCGGCGCAGACCATCCATTGTGCGTCGCGCCGGCGCAGGTGCCCGGCCATGTGGGTCAGGACCGCGTTCAACTCCTCCGGGCGCAGCAGGTCCAACGCCCGGGTGGTGGCCTCCACGCGCGGCGGCCGGGACGGCAGCAGCACCAGGCGCGGCGCCTCGTCCTCGACGATCACCAGGCGCGGCCGGCCGCCGTCCTCCTCGTCGAGCAGCGGCGCCGAGTTCTCCAGCCGGTCCAGCTGCACCCGCAGCGCGCGCCGATAGTCGCGCATCGCGCCCGCGCCCCGGTGCCAGCCGAACGCCACGAGAAGCAGCGCGAGGATCGCGACGGTGATCTGCGCGGGCAGCGGCACGTGCGGCATGCCGATTCGCGGGTCGAATCCGGCCGCGCGCATCGGCGCCTGCCACAGGTCGGGGGTGTAGACGGGGACGGCGAGCGCGAACGAGGCGAGCACCCCGCCCGCGGCGGCCCGCCAGGCACGCTGCACGTGTCGGGGGCTGAAGCCGCTGCGTTCGGCCCGGCGCAATACGCGCGGGGCGGTCACCAGGATGGCCGCCGCGAAAGCCGTCAGCACAAGTCCGTACAACACGTCCCCGCCGCCCCTTTCCGGCCTCGTCCGTTCGGTGACCCGTTCGGCCCTGCAACGGTTCTAGGCGCCAAGTGGTTTCCGCGTCCAGGAGACAGGCCACATCGGTCGGGTGATTTATTCGGCCGACACCAACCACCCGGTGGTATTGCGGACCCGCCACGGACCCGGATCGAATCGTGGTCGAAACCCCGTCCGAAAGCGCGCCGAATTGCATCGTCGCACCTCCACGCGCGTAATTCCGAACCGACAGGAGTTCGTTCATGCACGAGTTTTCGCGTTCCGCTGTGATCGCCGCCACACCCGACCGGGTCTGGGCGGTGATCGGCGACTTCGGCGCCCTGGGTGATTGGCACCCGGTGGTGCCGCCGAGCACGATCGAGGGCGGCGGCGACGCCAACACCCCGGGCGCGATACGGGCGTTCGCAATCGACGGCGAGGTGCTCTCGCGCGAGGAACTGCTCAGCCACGACGACGCCGCGCACCGGATGAGCTACCGGTTGATCCAGGTGCCGCTGGCGGTGACGGACTACGTCGGCACGCTGGCCGTGCACCCGCACGCGGACGGCAGCGAGGTGGTCTGGTCGGCGACCTACGAGGGCGAGCCGGACGTGGTGGAGACGGTGGACGCGGTCTTCGCCGAGGGCACGTACGGAGCGGGCCTGGCCGCACTCCGGGAGCGGTTCGCCTAGGCCGACCACCCAGAGGCCCACGCCGGCCGCCCCGACCCCGGTCCCCGGGCGGCCGGGGACCGGCCGCGCCCGCCCGCCGCCCCCCGGCGCGCGTATCGCATGGTGAGACGATCGCCGTATGCTTCGGCCACCCCGACCGATCTTGAGGTGACCATGCACCGCAGCGACACGGACCACGCCGCGTCCGCTCTCGGCATCGACCTGTCCGTCCTCGAAGCCGTCCAGCGCCGCGTCCTGTGGCTCGCGACGCGCATCGTCGACTCGGCCAACCACGACCGGCCGAACGCCGACGGCATCAAGGTCGGCGGCCACCAGGCGTCCTCCGCGTCGCTGGTCTCGGCGATGACCGCGCTGTGGTTCGCCCACCTCGACGGCCCCGACCGGATCAGCGTCAAGCCGCACGCCTCGCCGGTCTTCCACGCGATCCAGTACCTCCTGGGCAACCTGGACCGGTCCTACCTGACCACGCTGCGCGCCAAGGGCGGCCTCCAGTCGTACCCCTCCCGGACCAAGGACCCGGACCGCGAATGGGTGGACTTCTCCACCGGCTCGGTGGGCCTGGGCGCGGCGGCGCCGCTGTTCGGCGCGGCCGCCCGCCGCTACGTCGACGCGCACTTCGGCGCGCGTCCCGCCTCGCGCTTCGTCGCGCTGCTGGGCGACGCCGAGTTGGACGAGGGCAACATCTGGGAGGCCATCGCCGACCCGGCCACCCAGGGCCTGGGCAACGTGATGTGGCTGGTCGACTTCAACCGGCAGTCGCTCGACCGGGTGGTCCCCGGGGTCCGGATCGACCAGTGGCGCGGCCAGTTCGAGGCGGCCGGCTGGCATGTGGTGGAGGTCAAGTACGGTCGCCGGCTCCAGGCCGCGTTCGACCGGCCCGGCGGCGCGGCGCTGCGGGCCTGGCTCGACGCGATGCCCAACGAGCAGTACCAGGCGCTGTTCGGCCTCGCCGACACGGACGTGCGCGCGCACTTCCTGGACGGCGCGCCGGCCGACGTCGCGGCCACCGTCGCCGACGTGCCCGACGCCGAGCTGCACACCCTGGTCACCGACCTCGGCGGGCACGACATCGCCGCCCTGCTCGACGCCTACCGGCGCTGCGACGCGGTCACCGACCGGCCCAGCGTGGTCTTCGCCTATACGGTCAAGGGCTGGGGCCTGCCGCTCGCGGGCAACCCGCGCAACCACTCCGCGCTGCTGACCACCGATCAGGTCGCGGCGCTGCGCGCGGAGTTCGGCCTGAGCGAGCGCACCGAGTGGGACCGCTTCGACGCCGCCACGCCCGAGGGCATCCTGGCCGGGCAGCGCCGCGAGCACCTGGCCCGCGCGCCCAGGCCGGGCCCGCTGGGCGTGCCGGTCGCCGCCTCGACGAATCAGCGCATGAGCAAGCCGGTGTCCACCCAGGAGACCTTCGGCCGGGTCCTGGTCGACCTCTCCCGCGACCCGGCGCTCGCGCCGTACCTGGTCACCACCGCCCCCGACGTGGCCACCTCGACCAACCTGGCCGGCTTCATCAACCGCACCGGCGTGTTCTCCCCCACAGAACGCCGGGCCTGGTCGGGCGAGGGCGCGCTGAAGTGGGTCGAGGGCCCCGGCGGGCAGCACATCGAACTGGGCATCTCCGAGATGAACCTGTTCCTGCTGCTCGAACAGCTCGGCCTGGCGGGCGACCTGTCCGGCCAGCCGCTGATCCCGATCGGTACGGTCTACGACCCGTTCGTGTGCCGCGGCCTGGACGCGTTCATCCACGCCGTCTACTCCGGCTCTCGTTTCATCGTGGCCGGCACCCCCTCCGGGGTCACCCTGGCCCCCGAGGGCGGCGCGCACCAGTCCACCATCACCGCCTCGATCGGTCTGGAGCTGCCCGGCACCACGCTGATCGAGCCCGCCTACGGCTCGGCCCTCGACTGGCTGCTGTGCGACGCGGTGGGGCGGATCGCGGGCGGCCCGGACCACGGGGTCGAACCGGACAACGGCGCCTACTACTTCAGGCTCACCACGCGCCCGATCGACCAGGCGCCGTTCGAGGCCGCCCGGACCCGGCTCGGCGACGCGGTGTTGCGCCGGCAGGTGCTCGCGGGCGGCTACCGGCTCCTGGAGGCGCCCGACCTGCCCGGCGCGCCGAGTGTGTACCTGGCCGCGTCCGGCGCGGTGTTGCCCGAGGTGCTGACCGCCGCCCACGAGCTGCGCGACGAGGGCATCGCCGCGCACGTCGTGGACATCACCTCGGCGGATCGGCTCTACGCCGCCTGGCAGCGCACGCTGCGCCAAGGGGTGCGCACCGCAACCACGCCGTCCGCGCCCGGCGCGTTGCGTACCGCGTTCCCGTACCGCGCGCCGGTGGTCACCGTGCACGACTCCTCCTCGCACACCCTGGCCTGGCTCGGCTCGGCGCTCGGCGTGCCGTGTGTACCGCTGGGCGTGGACCAGTTCGGCCAGACCGGCCGGATCGAGGACCTGTACGAACTGCACGACCTGCTGCCCGGTTCGATCGTCAACGCGGCGCTGGCCGCACTGTCCCTGGCCTGAGCACCCCCGCCGGGCGGGGCCGCCCCCGCTCCGCCCGGCTCGCTCACGCGTACGGTATGCGTGCTGACGCAGCGTTCGGCCGGACCGAGGCGAGGAGTGGTGGATGCGACACGGGGGCGTGGGACGACGGTGGAGCGCGTGGGCGGCGGCGGGCCTGAGCGCCGCCGTCGTACTGACGGGGTGCTCGTCGGACTCCGACGGCGGCAAGGACGCCGAGAGCGGGGACAAGCCGGGCACCATCGGGGGGCCGTCGGGCGGCGCCCCGGCGCCCGGCGGGGCGGGCGACAAGGACCCCAGGGCGGTCTGGGCCGCACTCGTCGCCGCGACCACCACGCAGCAGGTGGTCGAGTACCACGGGGTGCGAACCGCGGCCGGCGACACCGCCAAGGAGGCGACGGTCAAGGAGGAGTTGTGGTCCTGGTACGACGCGGGCGGCAAATCCGCGTTCACCGACCGCGCCTACCAGGTCGCCGCCGACGCGCCGATCAAGCGCTCCCAGTGCGAGGCGGGCCGGGAGTGGAGCTACAACAACGCGCTCAAGCAGTGGAGCGACACCAAACGCACGTGTGTCGTGGACATGGCCCATGAGGGCAAGTACGTCGGCGACGGCATCCTGCCGACCGGGCTGACCGCCGAGCAGGCGAAGACCTTCGCCGCCCAACTCGAGGCCACCCCGGGCTGGTTGACCCCCTCGGCGGTGGAACCGGCGCAGCAGGGCGGCAAGTCCTGGCTGCGCCTGACGGTGGACCTCAAGCCGCAGCAGAACGGCGGCGCGGCGGCCAACACCGATCTGTTGCTCCGGGCGTTCCGGGCCACGATCCCCGACTTCACCAAGGGGCCGTACCAGATCGAGAACTTCGGTCAGCAGAGCGGCTCGCCGGTGCGCGCGGTGTTCTGGCTGGACCCGGCCACGCACCTGCCCGCGTACTCCGAGGTGAGCACGACGGTGGTGGACAAGGGTGTGGCCACCGGCGCGACGCGGCACCTGCGCACCGAGTACGTCTTCGGCGGCGCCGCGCCCAAGCCGGATCGCGCCACGCTCGTCCCGGCGCCCGCGCCGAGCTGGCCGGACCAGGGCACCAAACCGCCCCAGGCTTGAGAGACGGAGCGCGAGCGAAAGGGCGGGCCCGGCATTTCGGACCCGCCCTCTCCACTCGGGTGTCCGCTCAGCGTGCGGCCAGCGCCGCCAGCGGTGCGCGCACCGGTTCGAGCACCGCGCTCAGCCACGCCGTGTGATCGTGCTCGGCCAGCCACGCGTCGAGTTCGTCGAGCGGTACGTACGCGACGTCGTCGACCTCCTCGGCGTTGAGCCCGAGTTCGCCGCCGACCAGGCCGACGAAGAGGTGGTTGAACTCCTTCTCGACCAGGCCCGAGACCTCGTCGGTGACGTCGTAGGTCACCAGACCGGCGGGTTCGAGGACGGTGGGCTTGGCGCCCAGCTCCTCGGTCAGCCGGCGCAGCACCGCCTCCCGGGGCTCCTCGCCCGGGAACGGGTGGCTGCAACACGTGTTGGACCAGCGTCCCGGCGAGTGATACTTCGTCAGTGCCCGGCGCTGCATCAATACCCGGCCCTGCTCGTCGAGGAGGAAAACCGAGAACGCCCGGTGCAGCAGACCCGGCGGCTGGTGTGCCTCCAGTTTCTCCGCGAGGCCGATGGTGTTCCCCTGCGGGTCCACCAGTTCGACCATGACCCGACCGTCCGGCTGCTCCTGCGCCATGTGCTCTCCCTGCTGTTCGGCCTTGCCCAGCACACTATCCGGCACGCGCGGCGCGGATCCGCCGATCCCGGGCCGGGCCCACCCCAACGTGTCGTGCGCCGCCTACATCGTTGTCTGTACGGCGGGATCCGCCCTGTCGACGATCCGCCGCGGGCGCGGGCGGGAGAGGCTGGTGGGGTCTGTTCGAGACCGCCGTCGCCCGCCCGGGGCCCGGGGTCGGACGGGCCCGCAACCGCCCGAGGGAGAGATCGTCGTGGTCGTCGCCATGATCGTGGCCTGCGAGGTGGGCTTCTGGGTGCTGATCGCCCTGGGCCTGCTCAGCCGCTACGTGCTGCACCGCCGGCGGCTGAGCAACGTGTTCCTGTACGCCACGCCGCTGTTGGAGGTGATCCTGCTCGTGGTCGCCGTGGTGGACCTGCGCGGCGGCGCCACCGCCGGGTCACGGCACGGGATCGCCGCGCTGTACATCGGGACGACCGCGGTCTTCGGGCACCGGGCGATCCGCTGGGTGGACCAGCGGGTGGCCTACCACTTCCTGGGCGGCCCACTGCCCTGGCGACCGCCGCGGCGGGGCCCGGAGCGGATCCGCTACGAGGTCGTCGAGTTCGCCCGCGCGGTGGCTGCGATGGCGATCGCCGGGGCGCTGCTCGGCGTGCTGATCCTGATCACCGGCGACGCCGACCGCACCGAGGCGCTGCGCGGCTTCTTCGGGGTGCTGGGCGGATTCACCCTGATCTGCCTGGTGATCAGCGCGTACGGCGTCTGCGAGGCGTTCGGGAAGCCCCCCAAGGACAAGCCCGCGCCGCGCCGGCTGCGCGAGCCCGGCCCGGCGGAGCGCACCCCGGTGGGCTGACCCGCCCGCACCGGCCCGGAAACCGGCCGCGGCCCCGGCACACCTGGGAGGTATGCCGGGGCCGCGGCCGTGACGTGGGTGCTCAGCCCATCATCGAGCCGGTGGCACCGCTCGCCAGGGCGGCCGGACCGGTCGGGTCCTGGCAGTCGTCCGTCGGCGGGACGTGCGGCGGCGGGGGCAGCTCCGGCGGGCAGTCGTCGACCGGCGGGACCGGCGGCGGACAGTCGTCGGTCGGCGGGACGTGGTGCGGCGGCGGGGCCGGGTGACCCGGCTTCGGCAGCTCCACGCCGTCACCGTTCACGCAGGTGTTGCCGAACGTCGGGTTGATCGCCGCGATGATGTTCACGGTGTTGCCACAGACGTTGACCGGCACGTGCACCGGCACCTGGATGTTGTTGCCGGAGAGCACGCCGGGCGAGTCGACGGCGGCGCCGTCCGCCTGGGCGGACGCGAACGCCTGGCCCCCGACCGAAACCGAACCGCCGAGAATGGCGGCGGTGACGACCGCACCCTTGGTGAGCTTGTTCACTGGTAGTTATTCCCATCGATCGATAGACGGTGGAACCGGGGTTCCACGACGTCCAACGCGCGAAGGGTGATGCCGGTGACGGGGAGCGCGCGATCTTCCCCCGTAAGTAGCAAGCCGCGCAGGGGGGAACGCCGGACCGCACCGACGCGGGGACCGCGGACGTCCGTGATCGATTCAACGAGCCGGACGGCGATCGATCACGCGATCACGCGCCCGCGATCGCTTTGTGGTGGTGAATCACCTCGGCCACCAGGAAGTTGAGGAACTTCTCCGCGAAGTCCGGGTCGAGCTTGGCGCTCTCGGCCAGCGCGCGCAGCCGGCGGATCTGTACCGCCTCGCGCGCCGGGTCGGCCGGCGGCAGCCGATGCTCGGCCTTGAGCACGCCGACCCGCTGGGTGCACTTGAACCGCTCGGCCAGCAGGTGGATCAGGGCCGCGTCGATGTTGTCGATGCTGTCCCGCAGGTCCAGCAGCTCGGCGGGCTTGTCGGGCGCCTCGCCCGACCTTTCGTCAGTGGTTCCGTTGGCCATAACGGGTGACCCTACCCGGCGCCCTCGCGCGCGCGGAGGCACGCACGCCGACGGGCCCGCGCCGGCTCCCCCGACGCCCCGCCCCCGGGCCCACCGAGCGATCCGAGGAAATGTCACCACCTGTCATCTCTCGTTCTGCCAGGTGTCACATCGCCACCTGCGGGGGACCCTCTGAGTACGGTCCGCGCCGTCGGCTGTCCCTGCCGTGTCGCGACGACCGTTCGGCCGTACTCGTGGGATGCGGGCGGAACTGCGGTAGGGGGCGAACGACATGATGGAGGAAGTGCGTCTGACGCCGAACGAGCGGCGGATGCTGGAAGAGATCGAGTACGAGCTGCGCAAGGACGAGGAGTTGGACCTCGCGCTGCGCACGATGCGTCCTTCCCGCAACCGTCGGCGCGGCGGTGCGCGCGGCCGGGTCGTCCCGGGCGCGGGCTCGATGCCGGCCTCGGGGCGCGCCCGCCGAAGGATGCGCCGACCGACGCTCTCCGGCACGTGGCACGTGCTGTTGCTCGTCGTGCTGTTCGCGGCGGTGTTCGCGGCGCTGATCACCACGTCCGGCGCCTACCTGGTGGTGATCGCGTTCGCGCTGATCATCATGGGCTGCACCACCACGCTGGTCTGGCTGTGTGTGTCCTTCCTCCTGCGTCGCGGTGGCGGCGGCCGGACCTGATCGGTCGCGGGAGGCGGATCACCGGGCACGATGGTCGCGACCCGCGGCCGTGCGGCCGAGGCCGCGACCGCGGGCCGCGACCGTCAGCGTGCCCGCCGGGGCGGCCACACCGAGCAGCAGCGCGGCGTCCAGCGCGCCCATCCCGCCCTGACCGATCGAGTAGAACACCAGCGCGAGCGACGCGAACATGCACATCAGCACCGCGGCCGTCATGCGCTCGGCGCGGCGCGCCCGGGTGAGCAGCCACAGGCAGCCGGCGAGGCCGACGAACAACGTCGCCAGAGCGGCGATCGCGGTGGTGGTCATCGCGTCTCCTGTCTTCCTGCTGCGTTCGAACGGGTCCTGTTTCGGCGGTCTACTTCGGCGGTCTACCCGAGGCGACCGCGATGATGCGCGACCCCACCGGAATCGAATCCTAACCGCCATGTACCCCTATGGGGTATACGATCGGGGCATGACACCCACCACTGCCCCCTGCGGCGGCACCGCGCGCCTGGATCTGCTCCGACACGCGGGGTCCGCGACCGTTCGAGTGACGCTCGCCGTCGAACGTTGCCGGCGCGCCTGCGCCCGGCAACGCGGGTAATAACGCCCGCCCCGGACCCGCGCGGGATCGATCGGCCCACGCCGGACACTGTGCGTAACATCGTCGTTACGCTCGTGTCGAAAGCCGGAAACGGTCGGGCTGTTCACTCCGGGGAGATCGGTTCCACTCCCGGGACCGGGCCCCGACCCAGGTGACGGCGCGAGATGAAGACACAGGACCGTACGACGGCGCCCCCGCGCCCCGGCCGACCGCCGCGCCCGGGGGCGATCCGATGACGCCGGACTCGCCGGTGGCCGACGTGGTGATCGTCGGGTCCGGCCCCGTGGCCATGGCGATCGGGTACGCGTTCACCCAACGCGGGATGCGCGATGTGCTGGTGTGCCCGGCCGGGAGCGACGACGCGGCGGCGCTCGGCGTCTTCGGGGCCTTCGGGGCCTTCGGCGGCCCCGGGCCGGGCGGCGGCGCCGTGTACCGCCCCACGACCGCGCCCGCGCTCGCGGCGATGGCCGCGGCGGGCATCCGGCTGTTCGAGAACGCCTCGGAGGAACTCGGCGAGGATGTCGGATTCCGTCGGTGCGGCCGGCTGGTCGCGGTGGCCGCCGCGGATCCGGACGCGCCCGACGCGGGTGTCGGGATGCCCGGCGTCCTCGGCATCGGCGTGCGGCGGATGTCGCCCGAGGAGGTCGGTACTCACTGGCCCGAACTGATCGTCGACGCGTGCACGGGCTTCACCCACGACCCCGACGCCGGATACGCCGACACCCGACGCACCGCCCGCGCCTTCGCCCGCGCGGCCCGCCGCGCCGGCGCCGCGTTCCTGCCCCGCGCGCCGGCGGTGGGCCTGTCGGCGCGCCGGGACCGGATCACCGGGGTGCGCCTGGGCGACGGCCGCGAAGTGGCGTGCGGCACGGTCGTGGTGGCCGCCGGGGTCGACGCGCCCGCGCTGCTCGCACCGCTCGGGGTGAACCTGCCGCTGCGCGCCGTCCGTGAGGTGGCGGTCCGGGTCCGGGTCGGCCGGGCGCTCGGCGAACGACCGGTCCTGGTCGACCCGTCCGGCCACTGGCTGCGCTCGGACGGTCCGGACCGGCTGCTCGTCGGCACCCCCGATCCGGGCGCGGCCGGCGCCGACCCGGCCGCGCACGCCCTCGCCCACCTGGCGGCGCGGCTGCCGGGCCTGCCCGACCCCGTCCCGGAGGCCGTGTTCGACATCCGGCGCGAGGCCGGGCCCGATCACCTGCCGATGATCGGATCGACCGGACCCGACGGGCTGTTCGTCGCGGCCGGCTGCGACGAGCACGGACTCGGCGTGGTACCGGCGGTCGGCATGCTGACGGCCGATCTGCTGTGCGACGGCGCGAGCGGCCGACCGGACATCCCGGCCGGCGACTTCCGCCCGGATCGCTCGGCGGGAATCCTCAGCCCCGGTCGGGCGTGAAGAACGGCAACACCCGTTCCTCCCCCGTCGGTCGCAGGTCCACCCGCACCCGCATCCCCGAATGGATCTCCGCCGGTTCGACCTCGACCAGATTGGTGAGCATGCGATAGCCCTCGTCCAGATCCACGATCGCCACCGCGTACGCGCCGCCGAACGGGCGCGCCTCGGGCCGGCGCACCACGGTCCAGCTGTACACGCTCCCGCGCCCGGCGCTGGTGGCCCACTGGAGCGCGCGCGACGAGCAGCCCCGGCACATCTCGGTGGGGGCGAAGTTCGCCGTATCGCACGCACCGCACCGCTGATAGCGCAACTCGCCCGATTCGGGCGGGATTCGCACCGACGCGGCAGGAGAGACGGGTACACCGATCTGCGGTCCCAACACGGGTGTCACGGCCTTTCTGGTCGAACATGCCTCGTCGAGTTCTGCGGGCCCGCCGGCGGTCGAACACGAGCCCCGGCTGCATGCTCGCGCACCAAGCGCCCGGTTGCCGAATCGACCGCACATCCGTTCCCGTTCCGAAATCGGGCCACTCGAAGAGAGGACGTCGACAGGACTTCTCGGCCAAGTCAAAGACATGGCTTGCGTGATTGGCGCAGGATGGGTAGCGCAAGTGATCCGCCACGGCGCGTAATCGATCCGCGCGGGCTCGGGGTGGGGACGCACGGCAGAGAGGTTGCGCGATGACGGCAGGACGCACGGCAGCGCGCCCGGAAGGCACGGGGCGCGAGCACACACCCGACTCCACCTCCCCGGCGGAGCCCATGCCCCTGGTCGAGCGCGACCTCCTGCAACACGAACTCCGCGAACAACTGGCCGCGGTGCGGGAAACCGGCACGGGCCGCGTGGCGATCGTCAAGGGTGTGGCCGGCGTGGGCAAGTCGGCCGTGCTGGAGTGGGCGAAGCTCACCGCACGGGCCGAGGGCTTCGACATGCTCGCGGTGACCGGCTATCCGCTGGAGCGGGTTCGTGTCTACGGCCTGGTGAAGCGGCTGTTCCAGGATCTGAACGGGATCGCCGAGCACACCGCGAGGGAACGACTCGGCGAGTGGTACGGGATCATCGCGCCGATCTTCGGCATCATCCCGCGCCAACCGGCGGAACCACCGGACCCGGAGAACGTCCTCAACGGCCTCGACGCGGTCATGCGCGGCTACCTGGCGTCGGATCGCGGGCCGCTGCTCATGGTGGTGGACGACGCGCACTGGGCGGATCCCTCCTCGCTCGCCTGGCTGGCCAATTTCGCCGCGCAGATCACCGAGTTGCCGATCCTGATCATCGTTTCGTATCGGCACGACGAGGTCGACGAGCAGCTGTGCGAATCGCTGGACGCGCTGGAGCGGATCGCGGTCGCCGGGCTCGGCAAGCTCGAACCGCTCACCCTCGAAGGTGTCACCCCGCTGATCCGGCACCGCTTCGCCGGCCGCCGGGTCGACCCCGAGTTCGTCGAGCACTGCCACCGCTGCTCCGAGGGCCTGCCCCAGACCCTGCGCGAACTGCTGCGCTTCGTCGAGGAGAAGCGGATCCCACCGACCTCCGATGCGCTCGCGCAGCACGGCCGAGCAATGCGGCAGCACGCCGTCTACGCCTACCACAAGGGTCAGTTCGACGAGCGGTTCGGCCGCCTCGCGCCCGATTCCCGCAAGGTGGCGCTGGCCGCGGCGATCCTGACTCCGCATCTGACCGTCGGGCGTGTCGCGCGGTTGGCCGGACTGAGCGGCGACGCCACCCGCGCCGCGGCCGCGGACCTGCGCAGGCGGGAGATCCTGACCGCCGTCGACGACGAGGATCTGCCCTGGGGCTTCACCCACTCGCTGGTGCTGCGCGCGGTGTACGACCACTGCTTCGAGGCGAACGACCGCTGTGTGATGCATGCCCAGGCGGCCCGGATGTTGCGCGAGGACGGCTTCTCCGCGCAGACCGCCGCCACCCACGTGCTGAACATGTTCGCCGTCTCCGACGAGTGGGCGGCGGGCATCGCGGTGGACGCGGCCCGGGAATGTCTCGCGTCCGGTGTCCCGAAGGCCGGTGTGACGTATCTCGAACACGCCCTCGCCGAGGTCGCGCCCAGGGAGATGCGCCCGCTGATCCACTACAACATCGGCCGCGCGCACTTCGTGAACGATCCGCCGGCGAGTCTGGAGCCGCTGCAGCAGGCCCTCGAAGGCTGCCCGCCCGGGGATCTGCGCACCAACATCATCTGTGAGCTGGGCCGTTCGCTGGCCTTTTGCGGTCAGCTCGACAAGAGCATCGAACTCCTGGACCGGGAGATCAAGAAGACCCCGGTCGGCCAGACCCGACAGCGGCTCTACGCCGACCTGTTCATGTGGGCCGCGTTCTGGGAGCACGACTCCAGTTTCGCGTCGCGGGCGCACGACCTCCAGCGGTTGACCGTGCGGCTGAACACCGAGAGCGCCACCACGCGCACGAACTACTCGCTGTTCGCGCTGGTCGCCTGGTACGGCGTGCTCAGTGGGCGCCGGCTCCAGACCACCACCAAGTTCGCCCGGGCGGCGCTGGGTCCCGAGCTGCCGAACAAGGAGCGCAACGGCTTCAGTTGGGTCGAGGACGGTTGGGGCTTCGAGATCCCGATGGTGCTCACCCTGACGTTCATCTACTGCGACCTGTTCAAGGAGGCCCGCGAACTCCTGGAGCGCGGCATGGCCGAACTGCGGGCCAACGGCCGTCAGCGCTCGCACCTTTCCTACGGCCACGCGTTCCGGGCGATGCTGCACTACCGGATGGGCCGGCTCAAGGAAGCGCGCCGGGAGGCCGAGACCGGCCTGGAGATGGCGATGGACCTCGGCGAGAACACCCCGTCGAAGTGGTACGCGGCGGGTGTGCTGATCCAGACCCTGATCGCCCAAGGCGATCTCGAAATGGCCGAACACACCTGCCATCGCATCGGTTTCGACGATCCCGCCAAGGTCGATCAGTCGGCCCGCGTGTTGCCGGTGCCCGCGATCGTGCTCGCCGAGTTGCGGATCGCCCAGGGCAGGCACCACGAGGTGATCCGGCCGCTGACCGAACTCGGCGAGCGGCTGCGTGCCCAGGGCATGGACAACCCGGCATGGTGCCCGTGGGGCCTGCTGCTCGCGGAGGCGTTGAACGCCGAGGGCCCGCAGCAGGACCAGGAACTGGCCAAGAAGGTGGCGAAGCAGGCGGTCGCCCGCGCCGACACCTTCTACGCCCCGGTGGCCGCCGGCCAGGCCAAGCGGGTGGCCGGGGAGGTCGAGGACAACGTCAACGCGCAGCAGGCGCTGTGGGACGCGGCGGTCGCCCTGGAGGGCGTCGGCGCCGAGTACGAATACGCCAAGGCGCTGCTCGCGTACGGCGACCGGCTGCGCAAGGACGGTCACAAGCCGGACGCGATCGGCGAGTTGGAGCGGGCCCGGATCACCGCGGCGAACTGCGGCGCGATCCCGTTGCAGACCCGGGCGACGAAGATGATCGAGGCCCTGGTCGGCGGCAATGCGCTGCCGGCCGATCACGGACGGGCCGACTCCGACGAGTGGGTCGAGGAGTACACCGGCGGCTACAGCCCGTTCGGCATCCCGCACCGCGACGAGTCCCGCCCGGACGCGGACGCGGATCGCACCGAGACCTGGCCCTTCCGCGGCGGCCCGACGCGCGGATCGGAGCTGTAGCGGGGCCGCGCCGTAGCGGGCCCACGATCGGGGTGGGCGGCCCGTGACCCGGGCCGCTCGGAGCCGCCGCGCGGCCCGCTCCGAGCCGGGTCGATGCCCGGTCCGGCCCCGGCTCGACGCGTCGGGGCGCGGTCGACCGGCGCTCGGTGTCGGCCCGGGCCTTCGGTACGGTAGCGGGGTGATCGACACTGCTGCTTCCTCCCCCGTTGGTGCCGTCGCCGCCGGCCTCGCCACGATCGCCGCCGATGGCACCGTCCTGGACACCTGGTACCCCGCACCCGAGCTGACCTCGGGCGACGCCGACGGCAAGGCCGAGACGGTGCGGCTGTCGGCCGACGAGGCCCTGGCCGCGCTCGGCCCCGACGCGATCGCGGGCCTCGGCGCCGACGCGGTGCGCGGGGTCGAGGTCGTCGCCGTGCGCACGGTGATCGCCTTGCTGGCCGCCGCGCCGGTGGACACCCACGACGCGTACCTGCGCCTGCACCTGCTCAGCCACTGCCTGGTCCGCCCGCACGGGCAGAGCCTGGAGGGCCTGTTCGGCCTGCTCCCGAACATCGCCTGGACCAACCTGGGCGCGGTGCCCGTGGACGGCCTCGCCGCGGCCCGGCTGCGCGCCCGCGCCGCGCGCGTGCCGTTCGAGGTGGCCGGGGTGGACAAGTTCCCCCGGATGACCGAGTTCGTGGTGCCCGCCGGCGTCCGGATCGCCGACACCACCCGGGTCCGCCTGGGCGCGCACCTGGCGCCCGGCACCACGGTGATGCACGAGGGCTTCTGCAACTTCAACGCGGGTACCCTCGGCGCGTCCATGGTCGAGGGCCGGATCAGCGCCGGCGTCGTGGTCGGCGACCACAGCGACATCGGCGGCGGCTCGTCGATCATGGGCACGCTGTCCGGCGGTGGCAAGGAAACCATCTCGGTCGGCGAGCGCTGCCTGCTCGGCGCCAACGCCGGCATCGGCATCTCGCTCGGCGACGACTGCGTCGTGGAGGCGGGCTGCTACATCACCGCCGGCACCCGGGTGACCACCCCGGACGGCACGGTGGTCAAGGCCGCCGAACTCTCCGGTCGCGACGGCCTGCTCTTCCGCCGCAACTCGGTCACCGGCACGATCGAGGCGATCGCCCGGACCAAGTCGTGGGGCGCGCTGAACGAGGACCTGCACAAGAACGACTGACCGAACGCCGCGTTGCGCGGTGGTGGTCCCGAGCGGGGCCGGCGGCGAACCACGGCCGCCGGCCCCGCTCGCGTCGTTCACTCCTCGACGAGGTCGGCGGGGCGGCCGCCCGTGGCCACCGCGCGGATCACCTTGCCGGTCGGCGTCCGGGGCAGCGGCTCGGCGCGCAACTCCCAGTGCGCCGGCACCTTGAAGTGGGCCAGCCGCTCGGCCACATAGGCGCCCAGCTCGGCGGCGGTGATCGGGCTGCCCTGGGCCGGGACCACGATCGCCTTGACCTCCTCGCCCCACTCCGGGTGCGGTACGCCGACCACCACCGACTCGGCGACGTCCGGGTGCGCGTCCAGGCAGTGCTCGATCTCGGCCGGGTAGACGTTCTCACCGCCGCGCAGGATCAGGTCGCTGCGCCGGGTGGCGAGGTGGAAGCGGCCGGCGCGGGCGAAGCCGAGGTCGCCGGTGCGCAACCACCGGTCCGGCGTGAGCGCCTTCGCGGTGGCCTCCTCGTTGCGCCAGTAGCCGCGCATCACCAGCGGGCTGCGGATCCACAACTCGCCCTCGACACCGTCGGGCTGTTCGGTGCCGTCCTCGTGACGGATCGTCACCTCCACCGTCGGCACCGCCGTACCGATCGCCCCCGGCTCGCCCTCCAGTTGCGCGGCGCCCGCCGTGGTGGCCACCCCGCCGGACTCGGTCAGCCCGTACCCGACGCCGAGCGCGCCCTTGGCGCCCGGGAACACCTCCTGGAGCCGGCGCACCAGTTCGGGCGAGAACGCCGCGCTGCCGCCGCCGAGGCGCACGATCGAGGACAGGTCGTGCCGCGCGGTGTCGGGATGGTTGACCACCCGCCAGCCGAGCGTGGGCACCAGCGACCACGTGGTGCACCGCTCGCGCTCGATCAGCTCCAGAAGCCGCGGCACCTCGAAGCGCCCGGCGTAGAGCACCATCGTCTGCCCGCCGGCCAGCGCCGCCACGGCGCCCGCCAGCAGGCCCGAGACGTGAAAGAAGGGGCTGTTGACCAGCCATCTCCCGGGCGGCGCCTGGGCCCGTGCGGCGGCGGGCAGGTGCGCGCTCGCCCGGGCGGCGAGCAGCGCCTGGAGGTTTTGCATGGCCACCACGTTGCGATGGGTGAGCACGGCGCCCTTGGGCCGGCCGGTGGTGCCGGAGGTGTACAGGATCAGCGCCGGGTCGTCCTCGTCGGCGGCGCCCGGCGGCAGGTCGGCGTCGGGGGCGTACTCGGTCAGCGCGGCGAAGTCGCCCTCCATCTCCACTACGGGCAGGCCCAGTTCGCCCGCGGCGGCGATCGCGCCGCCCAGCCGCTCCAACCGGCGCCGGTCGGCGATCAGCACGGTGGGCGCGCAGTCCGCGACGGCGTAGCGGATCTCGTCGGCGGCCCACCACCCGTTCATGCCCACCGCGATCGCGCCGAGCGCCGCGGCGGCCTGGAAGGCGGTCAACCACTCGGGCCGATTCGCCGCCAGGATCGCCACCCGGTCCCCCGGCCCGACCCCGAACCGCTCGCGCAACGCGTGCGCGGTCGAGGCGACGTCACGCACGTGTCGAGTGAAGCTGATCCGGCGGTCCTCGTGGACCAGATACTCGCGATCCCCGAACCCGCGCGCCCGCTCGACGAAGGCGGTGATCGAGCGGGGCCGTTCGGCCAGGACGCGCAGCGGAACGCCGAGCACGTCCTCCTCGACGAGCGCGAACGGGCCGTCGGGGGCGGTCAGGGCGGCGAGTACGGGATCGGGCGCGGCTGCGGCGGACCCGGCGGAACTGGAGGTGGCCATGGCGGGGACCCTAGGATCCTTGACCGAGTCATTCAAGCGATCCGCGATGTGATCTGCGCATGGATGCGACGAGCGCGCGACAACGCACGAGGGCGACCCGCCCTTCGGCGGATCGCCCTCGTGGCCCCTCCCTCATCCCCCCGGATGAAAGTTCGTCGGCCCGAAAGACTCGAAGGAGTCGAAAGACCCGGAAGACCGGATCAGGCCCCGGGCCTCAGCCCACGTTCTCGATCCCGGCCATGCCCTTCTCCACGTCCAGCACCTCGACCGAGGAGACCTTGCGGCCGGTGTTGCTCTGCGCCCACTGCTTCGCCTCGTTGGCGAGCTTGCCCGCCTTGTCCATCCGGGCGCTCTCGGCGGTCGGGTTCTCGCCGAGCGAGACCTCGGCGGGCAGCGTGGTCATGACGGCGATGTCGTAGCCGGAGTACGTCTTGGCGATCCGAACCTTGGTGACCAGGGAGCCGTAGGTGGTGGTTTTCAGCTTGGCCAGCATGTCGGCGGCGTACTTCTCCGAGCCGGCCTTGTCGCCGTCCTTCTCCGCGCCGTTCTCGATCCCGGCGGTGCCCTTCTCCTTGTCGAGCACCGACACCGAGGAGATCGTCAGCGTGGCCGAGTCCTGGGTCCACTGCAACGCCTCGACGGCGAGCTTCCGGCCCTTGTCCATCCGGGCGTTGGCGCCCTTGATGTCCTCGGTGATGGAGATCTCGGCGGGCAGCGTGGTGTTGATGGTGACCTCGTACCGCTCGTACTGCTTCGCGATCCGCACCTCGGACACCACACCGCCGTGCTTGGTGGTCTTGAGGTAGGCCAGCAGGTCCTGGGCGACCTTGTCGGTGCCTCCCTTCGGCTCGCTCTTGTCGCCCTTGTCGCTCTTCTGTGTCTTGGCCGGCCCGGCGCCGGGCGCCGCGCTCGCGTCCGCCGCGCCGGTGGTCTTCGGCGACTCGACCGTCGCACTGGACGCCTTGCCCTCGTGCTTCTTCGGGCCGCACGCGGCGAGCGAGCCGGTCAGGGCGATCGTCGCGGCGACCGCCACGGTGATGATCAGGCCCCGGCGCCGGCCCCGCGAAGTCGCGGTCGAAGCGGACTGCCGGAAAACGATCGGCCGGGGAGCGATCGGGGACATGAGGTTTCCCTTCGGAAGCACTGCTTGGAGTCACTGCTTGGCGTCACTGCCCGGAGGCACTGCGGAAACAGGCGGACGGTGCGGGTGTTTCCGGGGTCACACCGTGCTGCCTGCATCAATGGAAACAGTAGCTGTGAACTCTGTCAACACCTTCCCTGTTCTGCCATCACGTTGCTTCTCTATGATTGACTTCTCGCGGTTCACACCCCAGGTCATGAGGAGGAGACGGTGCCCACCAGCCCCCAGGTCACCGCTGCCGAGATCGCCCGCATCGCGGGTGTCGGGCGCGCCGCCGTGAGCAACTGGCGTCGGCGCTTCGACGACTTCCCGCGACCCGTGGGCGGCAGCGACGCGAGCCCCACGTTCGCGCTGGCCGATGTGGAGGGCTGGTTGCGTGCCCAGGGCAAGATCGCCGAGGTCGCGCCCGAGGAGCGGCTGTGGCGCCTGATCGCGGCCGACGGCGACGTGGCCGAGCGGCTCGCCGACATCGGCGAATACCTGCTCGCGGGTGCACCCGCGCCGGTCGGCCCGCACGCCGATCGACTCCGCGCCGCCGGCGACCTCGCCGCGACCCGGGGCGCGCCCGCCGTGTTCGCCGACCTGTACGCGCGCTTCGCCGAGTCGCCCGCCGGCCCCGGCGGCGCCACCCCCGCGGCCACCGTCGCGCTGATCGCCGAACTCGCGGGCGCCGGGCGGGAGAAGCCAGTCACCGTACTCGATCCCGCGACCACCCACGGCGACCCGCTGCTCGGCTTCGTCCGCTCGGCGCGCACACTGCGCGGGCAGACCGAGGCACCGGCCCTGGCCCGGTTGATCCGGGTCCGCCTGGCGCTGCATCCGGACGCCGCGCCGGACACCGACGTCGCCATCGCCGAGGGCGACGGACTGCGCACCGACGCGTGGCCCGGCGCCCGCTTCGACGCCGTCGTGGGCAACCCGCCGTTCAACGACCGCAACTGGGGGCACGACGAACTGGCCTACGACCAGCGCTGGGAGTACGGCCTGCCGCCGCGCACCGAATCCGAGCTGGCCTGGGTGCAACACGCGCTCGGGCACACCGAGGCGGGCGGGCGGGTGGTGCTGCTGATGCCGCCGGCGGTGGCGGCCCGCGGCTCGGGGCGTCGGATCCGGGCCGAACTGCTGCGCCGGGGCGCGCTGCGCGCGGTGTTCGGCCTGCCCGCCGGAGCCGCGCCGCCGTTCGGGGTGGCGCTGCACCTGTGGATCCTGGAGCGGCCCTCGGGCGAGCACATGCCCTCACACGTGCTGTTCGCCGAGCTCGACGATCTGGCGGACCCCGTCGCGGCGGACACCGCGCTGCGTGCCTGGCGCGACTTCCGCGCCGATCCGGCGGGCCTGACCGAGATCCCGGGCCGACACCGCGCCGTACCGCTGATCGAACTCCTCGACGACAACGTCGACCTGACCCCGGCGCACAACCTGCCCGCGCAGACCGACGTGAACGTGGCCGAGCGGGTACAGGACACCCGCGCCCGGCTGCTCGCCCTGCTGGCCCGGCTGCCGCACCTGGTGCCCGCCGTGCCGGCCGCCGAGGAGGGCGCCGGGACGTGGCGCTCGGTCGCGCTCGCCGACCTGGCCCGCACCGGCGCGGTCACCCTGTACCGCAGCGCATCGCGGGCCGGGCGGGTCGGCCACGAGACGCCCCCCGGCCCGACCGTGCCGATGCTCACCACCACCGACCTGGCCGCCGCCGTGCCGCCCAGCGCGCGCCTGTCCGCGGCCGAGGCGGACGAGGCGCAGCACCCCCGAATCCACGCCGGCGACGTGATCGTGCCGACCCTGCTCGGCGGCGACGAGCACGGCTGGGCGAGCGCGGTCCGGGTCGCCGGGACAGCCGAGCAGGGCGCGGTCCTCGGGCCCAACCTGCACCTGCTGCGCCCCGACCCGGCCGCGCTGGACCCGTGGTTCCTGGCCGGATTCCTGACCGACCCCGCGCACGCGCGGCGGGCCGGCTACGGCTCCAGCATCGTGCGCGTCGACGTGCGGCGGATCGAGATCCCGCTGCTGCCGCCGGACCGGCAGCGCGCGTACGGCGAGACCTTCCGCGCGCTGCGCACGTTCGTCACCGACCTGCGCGGCGCCGCCGCGCTCGGCGAGGACCTGGGCCGGGGCCTGCTGGAGGGCCTGACCGCGGGCCTGCTGCGACCGCCGGGGTAGCCGCGACGGCGGGCTCTCAGCGCCCCTCCAAGGCCCGCAGCACGCGCCGGGAGCGGTCGGCGGGCGCGGCGGCGCGGAGCGGGCCCGACGGGGTCAGCCCGGCCGCCGCGGCGCTCCAGTCGGGGCCGGTGTAGCAGCGCACCAGGGCCTCGGCGGCGGCGCGGTGCACGTCGCCCATCGAGTACAGCTCCTCGCCCGGGACGATGCGATGCCGCCGCCGCCCGGCTGCCCGCGCCTCCTGCTCCGGCCACCGCGCGTGCACCACCACGCGCGGCTCGTCGACCGGCTCCGGCGCGGCCAGCGTGGAGAAGGACAGCGTGTAGGGCAGCAGCGGGCCGACCAGGTCGCACAGGCCCCACAACACCGCCTCGGGGTCCGGCACGCCGTCCGCCTCGGACAGCGCGAAGGTCTCGTCGGGCCGGGCGAGCACCGCCGCGACCACGTCCGTCAGCACGTCGGCGTGTTTGCCGGCGCGGGCCCGCAGGCGGGGCGCGCAGCGGGCCAGTTCGGCGTCGAGCACCTTCGGGTCGATCCGCGGCGAGGGACGACCGGTGGGCTGCTCCAGGGCGGCCGGGTCCCCCGAGGCGGCGAGGGCGAGCGCGTGCCGGGGCCCGGCGAGCGAGACCGCGGCGGGGTCGGGGCGGGCCGGGGCCATCAGCACCAGTGCCCGGCCGGGGGTGCGCCGGATCAGCGTGGGCCGACCGCCGAGCGGGCCGAATCGGACCGCGGGCCGGTCCGCCGTGCGCCCTCCGCCCGGTTCGGGGTCGATCATCGGCGCCAGCACCGGGTGCCACCGGCGCAGGTCGGCGTCGGCCAGGGACGAGGCGAGCACGCCGGCCGGTCCCGCTCCGGGCAGGTCGTACAGGATCCGGTCCAGCATCGGCGCCCGCGCCGACCGGTACGGCTCGCGCGTGTAGGGCCGGGTGGGCGCGGGCGCGGGCATCGGCTGGGTCGGCTCGGCGGGCGGCGGGCGGTCCGGTCCGGTGCGGTGGGCCCCGCCCGGGCGCGGCCGCTCGGGCGTGGGCGCGCGCACCGCCTCGGGCTCCGGCGCGGGGCGCGGGGCGCGCGGCCGGGGCGCGTCCACGGCGGGCCGAATCCGCCGCTCGTGCTCGTGCAGCAGGTCCAGCACCGGCCGGGGCAACCACGCGGCGGCCTCGTACGGGCGCCGGCGGCCGGTCAGCAGCTCGGCGAAGTCGGCCACCACCCGCTCCGGCGTCGGCCGCCGATCGGCCCGGCGGCGCAGGCACGACTCGATCAGCGGCAGCAGTTCCGGAGGCAGCCCGCTCAGGTCCGGGTCGCGGTTGCGCACGGCGCTCATCACCCGCATCGCGCTGCCCTGGTACGGCGCGTGCCCGGTGCCCGCGAACAGCAGCGTGGCGCCCATCGCGTACACGTCGGAGCGGACCGTGCCGGATTCGCCCTCGACCTGCTCGGGGGCCATGTAGGCGATCGTGCCGACCAGGTTGACGGTGTCCTGGTCCTGGGCGAGGGCGAGCCCGAAGTCGATCACCTTCGGCCCGTCCAGGGTGACCAGGATGTTGCCCGGGGCCAGATCACGGTGCACCAGGCCCGCCCCGTGGATCGCGCCCAGCGCCTCGGCCACTCCGGCGGCCAGCCAGCGCACCGCGTCCGGCGGCAGTGGGCCGCACTCGTCGACCACCTCGCGCAGCGACGGCGCCGGCACGTACGCGGTGGCCAGCCAGGGCCGCGCGGCCGCCGGGTCGGCGGCCACCACCGCGGCCGTGAACACCCCGCTCACCAGCCGCGCCGCCTGCACCTCACGGGCGAACCGCCGCCGGAAGTCCTCGTCGTGGTCCAACTCGGCCAGGATCGTCTTGATCGCCACCAGCCGACCCGCCGGGGACAGCCCCAAAAAGACCCGGGCCATGCCGCCGCGGCCGAGCCGGGACAACACCCGGTAGGGCCCGATCCGGCGCGGATCGTAGGCGTCCAGGGGCGCCGGCCCCCGTCGTCCGTCGTCGGTCACGCAACGTCCCCCCGGCTGCCCGATCGTGTGCCCCTCATCATGACGCCGCATGGGTGACCCCCGAAGCGGGAAGCCGAAACACAGGGCACCGTCGCGACTCGAGCCGGCGGTGACCAAGGGCGTTGCGACCCGGCACCCTGGGTCAGGTGACGCGGCTCACGGTTTGTCCCCCAGGTGGGAGGTGGCTGCGAGGCCGCCTCGTGCGCCTGCTATTCGTACTGATGCACACATGTCACAAAGACCGGAACCGCACGGACACGATCCGGGTGGCTGCCGGAGCCTGAGCCGAGAAGTAGGGGACCCCCATGAGCGAGGACTCGGTAGTACTGCGCCACCAAGGAAACGAGCACACCTTCCCGCTGATCGAGGGCACCATCGGCGACACCGCCATGGACATCTCGACGCTGCGCGCCAAGACGGGGCTGGTGACCTACGACGGAGGGTTCGTCAACACCGCCGCGTGTAAATCGGCGATCACCTTCATCGACGGCGAGGAGGGCATCCTCCGCTACCGTGGCTACCCGATCGAGCAGATCGCGGAGCAGGGGACCTTCCTGGAGACGGCGTATCTGCTGATCTACGGCGAGTTGCCGTCGGTGAGCGCGCTGGACAACTTCCGCGACGAGATAACCCAGCACACGCTGCTGCACGAGGACGTCAAGCGGTTCTACGACGGCTTCCCGCGCGACGCGCACCCGATGGCGATGTTGTCGTCCGTGGTGTCCGCGCTGTCGACGTTCTACCAGGACAGCCACAACCCGTTCGACGAGGAGCAGGTCCGGCTCTCGGCGATACGGCTGCTGGCGAAGCTGCCGACGATCGCGGCCTACGCGTTCAAGAAGTCGGTCGGCCAGCCGATGCTCTACCCGGACAACTCGCTCGGCTACGTCGAGAACTTCCTGCGGATGACCTTCGCCGTCCCGGCCGAGTCCTACAAGGCGGACCCGGTCGTGGTGGACGCGCTGGACAAGCTGCTCATCCTGCACGGCGACCACGAGCAGAACTGCTCGACCTCGACGGTGCGCCTCGTCGGCTCCAGCCAGGCGAACATGTTCGCGTCCATCTCGGCCGGGATCAACGCGCTGTGGGGCCCGCTGCACGGCGGCGCCAACCAGCAGGTCCTCGAGATGCTGGAGCAGATCAAGAACGACGGCGGCGACATCGACGCCTTCGTGAACAAGGTGAAGAACAAGGAGGACGGCGTCCGCCTGATGGGCTTCGGCCACCGGGTGTACAAGAGCCGCGACCCGCGCGCCACGATCATCAAGAAGGCCGCCGACGACGTCCTGTCCCGGATGGGCAAGAAGGACGAACTGCTCGACCTCGCGATGCAGTTGGAGGAGCGCGCGCTGGCCGACGACTACTTCGTCGAGCGCAAGCTCTACCCGAACGTGGACTTCTACACCGGGCTGATCTACCGGGCGATGGGCTTCCCCACCGAGATGTTCACGGTGCTGTTCGCGATCGGCCGGCTGCCGGGCTGGATCGCGCACTGGCAGGAGATGATCGCCGACCCGAAGGCCAAGATCGGCCGTCCGCGCCAGGTGTACACGGGCGTCGCGCTGCGCGACTACACCCCCATCGGTGCCCGCTGACCCGGATCGAACACCCGACGACGATCCCGGAGTCGAAGGTCGCGAACCGCGGTTCGCGAGCGACGGCTCCGGGATCGTTGCGTGTCGGGGGTGTCGGGGCGGGCGCGTGCGCCCGCCCCGCGCTCAGCCGTTGGTCCCGACCGACGGGCCCTTGCCGGTGACCGCGTCCAGGACGTACAGGTGGCGGTCGGCGCTGCCCACGAAGAGCAGGCCGTCGGCCACGATCGGGGAGGTCACCCGACCGCCGGTGGTGAACCGCCAGCGGGGCTCACCGCCCATGCCGACCGCGAGCACCGAGCCGTTGCTGCTGCCCGCGTACACCATGTCCTCGGCGACCACGGGCGAGGTCACCCAGCCCTCGGCGCCGTAACGCCACACGCAGCGCGTGGTGTTGACGTCGACCGCGTACAGGCCGCCGTCGCCGCTGCCGAAGAAGGACAGGTTGCCCGAGGTGGCCGGTTGGGCGACCGGGCCGCCCGCGCCGAACCAGCCGCGCATCGCGCCGTCGCCGGCGTTGAGCAGGTACAGGTACTGATCGGTGCTGCCGACGTGCACGATCCCGTTGGCCACCGTCGGCGAGGACACCCAACCGCCGGTGGGGAAGCGCCAGCGGCACCAGCCGGTGGCCGCGTCCAGCGCGTAGACGCAGCGGTCGCTGGAGCCGAAGTAGACCGTGCCGTCCACGACGGTGGGCGAGGTGGCCCAGCCGCCGGTGGGGAACCGCCAGCGACAGCGCCCGGTGGCCGCGTCCACGGCGTAGAGCGCGTTGTCGCTGGACCCGAAGTAGACGGTGCCGTCGGCGACCACGGGGGCGGCCACGACCTCGCCGCCGGTGGGGAAGCTCCAGCGCCACTGTCGCGAGGTCAGCTCCAGGGCGTAGACGTGGTTGTCCTGGCTGCTGAGGTACATCAGCTCGCCGTCCACGGCCGGCGGGTGCGACCAGCCCGAGGAGTCGAACCGCCACTCGCGCGTGGCCAGATGCAGGGTGTGCAGCCCGTTGTCGTTGCTGTGCACGTGTACGCGGGCGGTCCGCCCGGAACCCGCGCGCACCGGCGGGGTCAGGATCTCGCCGGTCGCGGCGAACCGCCACACCGGCGCGGCCTCCATGCCGCCGGTGGGGGTGCGCGGCGGCGTGGGGTGCTGGCGGGGCACGTCGGGACCGCTCTCCGGCCACGTGACCGGAGAGTTGGGTATGGGGGCGGGCGGCCGGGCCACCCGCTCGGTGGGCAGCGCCGGCGAGGGGGAGGACGTGGACACCGGTCGTCCCGAGACCGGTCGCGAGCCGCCCGGCGGGCCACCCGTCGGCGAGTTCGTCGGCGGGGCCGGCGGCCGGGGCGGCGGCTTGCGGGTCGGGTTCGTCGGCGGGCGCTGCGGCGGTGGCGGCCGGTGGGTCTCCGGGCGCGGCGCCGGACGCGGTTCCTGGCGGACCTGGTTGGGCAGTTTGCCCATGTTGTTCGGGTCCGGGCGCACGTTCTCCGGCAGTTCGGGCCGCTGCTCGCCGTCGGGCTCGACGAGTTCGCGGACCGGCGGCGTGCGCGGGCCCATCGTCGGCCGGTACTGGCTCTCGAACCGCTGCACCATCGCCGACGCGTTGTCGGGCAGTTGGCTGTCCGCGTCGCTGTCGTCCAGGAGCGGGGCGAGCTGGTTGAGCAACTGGGTCGGGCTCGGCCGGTGTTCGGCGGCGCGCTGCATGCACAGGTTGACCAGGCCGGTCAGCTCGGTCGGCAACCCCTCCAGGTCCGGCGAGCCGGTGACCAGGCGCAGCAGCGCCTCGGCGGGCTTGCGGTCGGGGTAGGGCGAGTGCCCGGTGGCCGCGTACACCAGCGTGGCGCCGAGCGAGAACATGTCGCTGGCGGGGGTGATGTCGCGCACGCCCTGCGCCTGTTCGGGCGACATGTACGCCGGGGTGCCCACGGCGACGCCGGTCATGGTGAGCGAGCCGAAGTCGGCGGCGCGCGAGATGCCGAAGTCGATCACCTTGGGGCCGTCGCTGGCGACCAGCACGTTGGACGGCTTCAGGTCGCGGTGCACCAGGCCGGCGGCGTGTACGGACTCCAGCGCCTCGGCGATGCCGGCGGCCATCCAGCGCACCGCGCGCGGCGGCAGCGGGCCGCAGGCGCGGACCAGCGACTCCAGCGAGGGCGCGGGTACGTACGCGGTGGCCAGCCACGGCACCGCGGCGTCGGGATCGGCGTTGACCACGGCGGCGGTGAACACGCCGCTGACCCGGCGGGCCGCGGCCACCTCCTGGGCGAAGCGCGCGCGAAAGCCCGGGTCGCCGCCCAGCTCCGAGCGGATGGTCTTGATCGCGACCAGTCGCCCGAAGGGCGAACGCCCCAGATAGATACGGCCCATGCCGCCGGCACCGAGTCGGCCGAGCACCGCGTAGGGGCCGATCCGTTCCGGATCCCCCTTGGCCGGTGGCTCACCCGGCCATCCGTGTTCCGTCACAATCCCCCCGAAGTCGCTCCACCGCCCATCATCCCCGCCGAGCGGCTGTTTCGACAGGAACAGGCGGGAGGAGTGCCACGGCGCCGGTCGTCCCGTCGTCGCGATAGAGGTGCCCCGGGGCGGAGCACCCGCTGCCTGTCGCAGGGTACCCGCCTGCTCGCTCTGCCGCCCACGCCGCGTCCCGCTTGGACCGAAACACGGGGGAATCCCCCAGGCGTCGATCACGAAGAGTGGCCGCCGAAGCGGAAATTACTCCACTGATCGGTGTTTTTCGGACGTGTCGCACCTTCGGACCGCGAACACCCGGGCCGGTTCGCGGGAACCGGTCCGGGTGTCGAGGTGTCGACGGGCGAGCGGAGGACCGCCCGGCGACGACGGCCGATGCCGTTCTAGTGCAGACCGCCGGTGGTCTCGGCGGGCAGCTCCGACTTGTCCACCCGCAGCACCGCGACCGCGATCACCGCGGCGACGGCGAGCAGGATGCCGGCGGTCGTGAAGCCCGCCGTGTAGCCCTCGGTGAGGGCGACCTTGATCGCGTGCAGGTCCGGGGCCTTGCCGCCGAGCTTGGCCACCTCGTCCCGCAGCTTGTCGTCCTTGGCGCTGGAGTAGATCGTGGTCAGCACCGCGATCGCCACGGCGCCGCCCACCTGCTGGGTGACGTTGAGCATCGCCGAGCCGATGCCCGCGTCCTCCGGGGCGATGCCGGCCACCGCGGTGGCCATGATCGCGACGAAGATCAGGCCCATGCCCAGACCGAAGATGATCATCGCAGGCAGCAGGCCGGTGACGTAGCTCGAGTCGACGTCGAGCATCGCGTAGTAGAACAGGCCGACCGCGGCCAGCACCGGACCCACGGTCAGCAGCACCCGCGGGCCGATCTTCGGCAGCATCACGCTGGTGAACTGGGCCGAGACCATCACGCCCGCGCACAGCGGGAGATAGGCGAGACCGGACTTGATCGGCGAGTAGCCCGCGACGAGCTGCATGTAGAGGGTGATGAAGAAGAACGAACCCATCATGCCGCCGGCGGCGAGCGCCATCACCACGTAGCTGGCGGAGCGGTTGCGGTTGCGGAAGAGCCGCATCGGCATGAGCGGTCGCTCGACCTTGAGTTCGATCACGATGAAGGCGGCGATCAGCACCGCGGACAGGGTCAGCGAGCCGATGGTCAGCCCGTCGCCCCAACTCTTGTCCGCGGCCCGGATCACGCCGTAGACCAGCGCGGTCACACCGAGCGTGGAGGTGAGCGCGCCGGGGATGTCCAACCGGCCGCGCCAGATGGCCTTCTCGCCGGTCTTCGCGTCGTCCGGGATGGCCAGCGGGAGCGCGGCCACCAAGGCTATGCCGATCGGCACGTTGACGAACATGACCCAGCGCCAGGACAGGTACTCCACGAGCAGGCCGCCCATGAGCAGGCCGACCGCCGAACCCATGCCCGACACCGCGGCGTAGACGCCGAACGCCTTGTTGCGTTCCGGCCCTTCCTCGAAGGTGGTGGTCACCAACGACAGGACCGCGGGGGCCACCATCGCGCCGCCCACGCCCTGGAGGGCGCGCGAGGCGAGCAGCATGGCCTCGTTGCCGGCGAACCCGCCGAGCAGGCTCGCGACCGTGAACACGATCAGGCCGAGCGCCAGGAGCCGGCGTCGGCCGAAGAGGTCACCGAGTCGACCACCGAGCAGCAGCAGGCCGCCGAAGGTCAGCATGTAGGCGTTCATCACCCAGGAGAGCGATGTTTCGCTGATGTCGAGCGCCTTGCCCATGTCGGGAAGGGCGATGTTCACGATGGTCGCGTCGAGCACGATCATCAACTGAGCCCCTGCGAGCAGGGCCAGGGCCAGTCCGCGACGCGCGTGCGGCGCCTCGGCGGACGGGGATCCGGTCGAACCGGCCACCTCGGGAGGTGCCGTCGTCATGGATTGCCTCGCATTGCTAGTGGACGTGAGCGTTCTCTACGTGAATCTAGAGGTTATGCCTTAGAGAACGCAAACGTTTTCTGTAGCATGGCAGTCGGAGGTGACAGTGAGCACAGGAGTACGCGCCGGTCACGTCGAGACAGCCCTGCTGGTCTCCGACTACCGACAGCGCCCCCGCAAGCGCGGCGTCACGCTGGAGCGGGCGATCACCGAGGCCGTGGTCGCCGAGCTGGGCGAACGCGGCTACGCCGGGGTCACCTTCGAGGGCGTCGCGACAAGGGCCGGGACCGGCAAGTCGGCGCTGTACCGGCGCTGGCCGGACAAGGTGGGCATGGTCGCCGACGCGCTCTCCGCCACGCTGCCCGACCCGGAATCCCTGTCCTTCCCGGGCACCTTGCGCGGCGACCTGATCGTCTACCTGGAGGCCATCGCGCGCGGCATGCTCGGCCCGCTGGGCCTGGGCACGCGGATGTTGTGCAGCGAATTGAGCCGGCACCACGAGTTCGCCGAGATGTGGGAGCAGCGGGTGGTCGGCCCGTGGACGGCGCTGCTGACCGACGTGATCGCCGACGCCATCGCCCGCGGCGAGGCCCGCCAGGGTGCCCTGGCCCCGGAATGTGTGCTGGCCGGACCCACGTTCCTGTGCCAGCGCTTCACCGTCTCGGGCGTGCCGATGACCGGCGCCGAGATCGAGTCCCTGGTGGACAACGCGCTGATCCCGATGCTGGCCTTCCACGACTGAGGACGGGCTCGCTCCGCCCCATGGCGGAAGCGGACACAGATCGCCGAGGCGCCCGGCAAGGCGTAGCGGGGGCCGGACGCTACTCCCAGGGCAGGTCGGCCAGGGCCGTGGCGGCTTCGTCGCGCAGGACCGTGCCCTCGATCAGGCCGTACGGCCGGTCCGTGACCTGGTACACCTCCCCCGGGTTGGTTTGGCCGAACGGGCTCAGGTCCACCTCGACGTGATGGCGGTTGGGCAGCGTCAGGCGTACCTCGGCCAGGTGCTCCTGCTCCGCCAGGACCGCCTCGCCCATCGTGTACAGGGTGTGCTGGAGCGAGAGGCTGTGCGTCTCGGCGAAGGTGCGCAGCAGGGTGTCCCGGGCGGCGCGGAACGAGGCGTCCCAGTCGGCCGGTGCGTCGCGGTCGCGGCGATGGCGCCAACGCGCCCGCACGGTGGTGGCCAGGATCCGGTCCCGGGTCGGCGCGAGCGTCGTGTAACGGTCCGTCGGGAAGCCGTGGAACTCGGATCCGGTGGACTTGAGCACGGCCACGTCCGCCAGGCCGGAGCAGACCTCGACGCCCTCCGGCCCGTGCACGACCCCGGCGCAGCGCACCCCCGCCGCCCGGGTCCACGCGTGCGGGTGCGGACCGTGCGTGCCGGCGATCCGGACCCAGGGGTATTCGAGCAGGCGCACCCGCGCGGTGTCGATCGAGGCGTGCGCGTCGACGAAGTGTCCGGCCAGGCGCAGGCCGAACTCCTCGATCGAGGGCAGCGGTCGGTCCTGGGCGAAGGCGTACACCACGGCGCGCATCGTGTCCGTGGGCACCACCCGGGCGTTGTCGCCGCGCAGATGAGTGTCGGCGAGGTCGCCGGACAGGGACACCGAGACGTCGAGATCGCACAGTTCGTGATCGGTCGCGGTGGCCCGGGTCACCCGGGCCAGGCGCACCTCCGCCTTGCCATATCGATTCGGCCCCAGAACGATCGCCATCGGTCCGACTCCCTCGTCATATCGGGGTGTGGTTGCCGCGAAGCCAGTGTGCCCACACGGCCCGGCAGAACCTCGTAATCCGGACATGTCCCGGTGTTCCGGCGCCCGTCCGGAGTCGGTAACAGGAGATCGACGGGGCGGTCCGGGTCCTCGGTGACACCCCGACCCGAGGGGTAGGCTGCGGCGAAGTCCGCGGGGAGGCGAGACCGACAGGGCCGTCGGCGTGCCCTGGGGCCACTCCCTGCCTTGGCACAGAACGTACGTACGTGGAGGGGGCGGCAGTCATGGATCCGCTGAAGCCGGGCGATCCCGGGGTTGTCGGGCGGTACCGACTGTCGGCCCGACTCGGTCGGGCCGGCCTGGGGACCGTGTTCCTCGGTCGAGCGCCCGGTGGTGAGCAGGTCGCGGTCAAACTGGTGCGGTCGGACCTGGCGGCCGACAAGAAGTTCCTCGAACGGTTCCGTACGGACATGGCGACCGCGCGCGAGGTCGGCGGCACGCATGTCGCCCACGTTCTGGACGCCGACGCCGACGGCACGCCCCCGTGGCTGGTGGTCGAGCATGTCGCGGGGCCGTCCCTGGAGGCGGCCGTCGAGGCGCACGGGGCGTTTCCGGAGCGGACGTTGCGGGTGTTGGGCGCCGGGTTGGCCGAGGGCCTGGCGGCCGTGCACGAGGCGGGTCTGACGCACCGTGACCTGAAGCCGGCGAACGTCCTGCTGGCCGCCGACGGGCCCCGGGTCGCGGACTACGCGCTGGCCCGGGCGCTGGGTGCGGCCGGGCTGAACCGGACCGGCGTGGTGGAGATACCGGTGCTGCCGGCGCCGGAGCAGGTCACCGGCGGGTCCATCGGTCCGGCGATCGACGTGTTCGCCCTGGGCGGTGTGCTCTGCCATGCGGCGGGCGTGGCGCCGTTCGGTACGGGGTCGGCCGCCGAACTGGCCCAGCGGGTGGTCCGGGAGACGCCGGACCTGACCGAACTCCCGGACTGGCTGCGCGAGATCGTCGCCGACTGCCTGAAGAAGCGGCCCACCGCGCGACCCACCGCGGCCGACCTGGTGGCCCGCTTCGCGGCGGCCGACCCGGCGACGGACTGGCTGCCGAAGGCGACGGCGGCCCTGCTGGCGACCCACGCGGCGGAGGCGGCAGCGGCCTCGGCCAAGCGGGTGGAGATACCGGACGCCGACGAGGCGGACACGGTGGAACCGGGCGACGCGGACGGCTTGGACGCGGACGGCTCGGACGGCTCGGACCCGGCGGAGGAGCCGGAGACGGCCGAGGTCGCGGCTTCGGCCGCGCTCGCGACACCTGCGGCAGCGCCGGCCACCGGGGCCAAGGCGAGCAAAAAGACCAAACCGCGCACCAGCGTAGCGGTGGCTCGGAAGACGGACGACGAGGCGGATCGGCCCGATGCGGCGGCCGACGACACCGAGGCGAAGCCCGCTCGAACGGCGGCCAAGGCCACGAAGCCGAAGCCGGGCGGCCCGGCGGCCGACGACAATGACGACGCGGACGACGCAACGCCCGTCGCCACCCCGGCGGCACGAGGCAACAAGGTCGGCAAGGCCGGGCCCGCCACCGATGTGCCTTCCGACACGGAAGCCCCCGAGGAAGACGCAACCCCGGTTGCCACCCCGGCGGCGCGAAGCGCCAAGGCCAAGCCCAACAGGCCCACCAGCGAAGCAAGTTCGGACTCGAACGACGCCGAGGACGACGCCACACCCGTTGCCACACCGGCAGCGCGAAGCGCCAAAGCCAAGCCCAATACGCCCACCACCGAAGCAAGTTCGGACACGGACGACGCCGAGGACGACGCGACCACCCCCGTGGCCGTGCCTGCCGCCCGCGACGACAAGCCGAAGGGCAAGGCCGGAGCGAAGGACGCGCCGCCCGCGGACGACGACGTGACCACTCCCGTGGCGGTGCCCGCCGTCCGTATCGGCAAGGACGAGGACGACGCGCCGGCCGCCGATCCCGCGCCCCCCGCGCCCGAGTCGGGCAAGCCGAAGGGGGGCTACGACGGCGGCGAGCCGGTCAAGGTGCCGGTCGTCCGGCGCGGCAACAACGCCGAGACGGTCAAGGTCCCGCGCAAGCCCGACGGCCCCGCACCGGCGGGGGCCGGCGCCGAGACGGTCAAGGTGGAGCATCCGGCCGTGAGCCCGGTCGGCGCCACCACGGTGTTGCCCGCCCCCGCGCCACCGGTCGCCGCACCGCCGCTCCCGACCGCGACCCCCGCGGCCGCCGCGACGGCGGCCCCGCAACCGGGCTCCGGCCTGCCCTTCCCACTCGGCCTGACCGAGCAGCGCCCCACTCCCGAGCAGCGTCCGGCCAATCCGCTGCTCTGGCACGCGGTAATCGCGCTGCTCGGCGTGACCGCCGTCGGAATAGGGCTGTTCCGGCTCACCGACTCCGCGTGGCGCGACGCCCAGAACACGATCCTGGGCATGGTGCTCCCCGGCATCTCCGTACTGGCCGGCCTCGCCGGCCTGGGCACGCTGGTCCTCGCCGTCATCGACGCCCGCAAGCCCACCTCCCAGGGCGCACCCCCACTCGGCGCCGCTCCCCACCACCACCCCACCGAGGCGGACTCACCCCGCTAGCGCGTGTCTTCGAACCCCCGTCGGGCTCCGCGGCGTGAGCGCAGCGAGGAGCCCGAAGGGCGGATGCCGTGCATCGGCGTGCCGGAGAAGCAGGTGCACAGTGGTTCTATTCGCCTGTTTCTCCGGGGCGGCGAGGTGCGGTGCCGGGCGTCGTGGAGCTCGGCGGGGGTTTGAAGACACGCGCTAGGGCCCATCACGCGGCACCCGGTCCGCCGGTCGTCCACCCGACGACCGGCGGACTCGGTTCCGGGCTCAGTACGAGCCGGCGCAACTGCCCGACGTGTCCGGGTAGCTACCAATGTCGTAGTTCCGGAACGTGGAGTTGTAGCCGCTGCTCGGGTCGTACATCTCCCGCCCACCCTCGTCCGCCGGGCGCTTGCCGCGTTTCCCCTCCCGCAGCCGCCGGATCCGCGCGTCGGACACACGGAAGGCGGCGCCCGTTTCGGCGTCGTGCAGCCCGCGTCGCCCGAACAGCGCCGCTCCGCCGATCACATCCGGCGGGCCCTCCGCCGCCCAGTCGACCCGGCCCCACTCCCTCCGCGCCGCCCCCAGGCACCGCACGCCGGCCGGCGTCACCGCCGCCACCCGCCGACCGAACGGTCGCGGCGCCCGCCGCAGCAGTCCGACCGCCACCAGTTCGTCCCGCACCGCGAGGATCGCCGGAGCCCCTGCCGCGGTCAGCCGTACCTCGGTGAGATCGGCCCCGCTCTCGGCCGGCACCAGGGCCAGAATCGTGTCCTCGATCGGCCCCTCCCCCACGCGCGCCGTCGCGGTCAACCGGCCGTCCCGGGCCACGAGCAGCAGTTCGCGGACCCGCAGGCCGACGATCGTGGTGTCCACCACGCGTCCGGGGCCACCGGCCAGGAAGGCGAGTTCGTGGACGCCGACGGAGATGGGAGTCGACCCGGAAGTCTTCATGGGTCAGGTGTACCGCTCCACCCGCCATGCTCGAACATTCGGTCGACCATCGTGGGCAACTCCCTCACCGTCCCCGCCCGTTCAGGCGCGGGCCGCGCCCGTGGGCCACACCACGTGGACCTGCTTGCCGGCCGCGCGGGCCCGGGTCACCGCTTCGGCGGTGCTGCCCCGGTTGTCGTCGGGCCGGCCGTCCCAGACGGCGAAGAGCACGTCGGCCGCCGCAATCAGGTTCTCGTTGGCCGCCGCGTAGGCGTCCCGCGAGGCGTGGGGGTACGGCATCACCCGAACCTCGTCGGCCTCCGCCAACAGGTGGTCGAAGGTCGTGCGATAGGCCGCGCCGACCCTGGACTCGCCGTAGTCGGCAGACGGCAGCAACACCACCAGCCGGCCGCCCAGGTCGAGCACGGCCCGGGCGAAGATCGCGTCCGCACCGGCCGCCAGGCAGCTGTAGCCGACCAGTTCGTCCGCCGCGACACCGGCGAGCAGATCGCGGAGCGCACGGTCGACCAAGGGCGCCGTTCCCGCCGCGAGGCTGATGTGCCCGGTGATGCCATAGCTGGTCACACGCGCTCCAAAGTTGATCGATCACACCGAGGGAACCCCCCATTATTTGGGTAGCCGGTCCCGATTTCCGGCGGATCCGATCGATAATCGGACCGCACCGGCACTCGGGAACACCGGCCCACGGGGAGTGGCATGCACTGGGGAGCCCACCGCACGGCGACCGCGGCAGCCGCCGTCGCCCTGGCCGCCACGCTGGCCGCCTGTACCGGCTCGTCGGGCGCGCCGCCGGCGGAGGTCCGTACCGCCGCCGAACCGATCGTCTCGGGAGCACATCCGGCCGGCCCGGACGACTACCCGAAACCGTCCACCGCCGCGCCGTGCGACCCGCGCCGGAGCCTCACCCCGCCCGACCCGCTGCCCGCCGGCGGTCGCATGCCGGCGGGGTCCACGATGGAGACCGTCCAGCGGCGCGGCTACCTGATCGTCGGGGTGGACCAGAACACCCGCTACTTCGCCGAGTTGGATCGGCGCAGCGGCCGGATCCAGGGCTTCGACATCGAGATGGCCAAGTCCCTCGCGCAGGCGATCTTCGGCGGCCCCGACGACCCCGCGCGCATCCGGTACAAGGTGATCACCCAGGCCCAGCGGCCCGAGGTGCTCCGGTCCGGGGTGGTCGACGTGGTGATCGACACGATGACCATCACGTGCGAGCGCAAGCACGAGGTGGCGTTCAGCAGCGACTACTACACCGACGGCCAGCGGGTGCTGGTCCGCAGCGACTCCGATGTGCATTCGCTCGCCGATCTGCGCGGCAGGCGGGTGTGTACGGTGCGGGCGACCACCTCGATCGTGTTCCTGCGCGACGATCCGGCGGGCGTGCTGCCCTACGCGGTGGAGAACTGGACGGACTGCCTGGTCGCGTTGCAGCAGGGCGAGGTGGACGCGATCTCGACGACCTCCGCGCTGCTGCACGGACTTCGTGCGCAGGACTCGGACACCGTCGTGGTCGGGCCGGCGTTCAGCGACGAACCGCACGGCATGGCCTTCCCGTTGGCGCACGAGGACTTCGTACGCTTCGCCAACGGGCTGCTGGAGCGGATGAAGCGCGACGGGTCGTGGCAGCGGTTGTACGACACCTGGCTGGCCGTGCCGCTGGGCCCGCAGTCGCCGCCGCCCGCGTCCTACGCGAACTGATCGCGCCGCACCCCGGATCCGCGGTGTCCTACTCGTCGACGAGCGTCGGCCGCAGGGCGTCGAGTACGGCGGGATCCTCGATCGTGGACGGCGGTTCGGGTCGTTTGCCGTCGGCGATGTCGCGCATCGTGCGGCGCAGGATCTTGCCGGACCGGGTCTTGGGCAGCGCGGGGACCACGTCCACCCGACGCAGCGCGGCCACCGCGCCGATGGTGTCCCGCACCCGGCGAACCAACTCCTCGGCCACCTCGGCCGGTTCCCGGTCCACGCCGGCCTTGAGCACGACCAGGCCGCGCGGCACCTGGCCCTTGAGCTCGTCGGCCACCCCGATCACCGCGCACTCCGCCACGTCCGGATGGCCCGCCAGGACCTCCTCCATCGAGCCGGTGGACAGCCGGTGTCCGGCCACGTTGATCACGTCGTCGGTGCGGCCCATCACGTAGACGTAGCCGTCGGCGTCCTTGCGTCCGCCGTCGCCGGTGAGGTAGTGGCCGGGGAAGGCGGTCAGGTAGGAGGCGACATAACGCGCGTCGTCGCCCCACAGGCCGGTCAACGTGCCCGGCGGCATGGGCAGTTTGAGCACCACGGATCCGTCCGTGCCGGGCGGCATCTCGACGCCGTCCGGGTCCAGGATCCGCACATCGTAGCCGGGTACCGGCAGGGTCGGCGAGCCGGGCCGGGTCGGTTGCGGCTCCAGGCCGATCGGGTCGGCCACGATCGGCCATCCGGTCTCGGTCTGCCACCAGTTGTCCACCACGGGCACGCCGAGCAGGTCGCCGGCCCAGCGGTAGGTCTCCGGGTCGAGGCGCTCGCCGGCCAGGAACAGGGCGCGCAGGGCGGACAGATCGTGTCCGGCGAGCAGCTTCCCCTCCGGGTCCGCCTTGCGGATCGCGCGAAACGCGGTCGGCGCGGTGAACAGCATCGTGGTCCGGTGCTCGGCGGCCACCCGCCAGAACGCGCCCGCGTCGGGGGTGCCGACCGGTTTGCCCTCGTACAGCACGGAGGTGCAACCGGTGAGCAGCGGCGCGTAGACGATGTACGAGTGGCCGACCACCCAGCCCACGTCGGAGGCGGTCCAGCTCACCTCGCCCGGCCGCACGCCGTAGATGTTCTCCATCGACCAGCGCAGCGCCACCGCGTGCCCGCCGTTGTCCCGGACGATGCCCTTGGGCGGGCCGGTGGTGCCGGAGGTGTAGAGGATGTAGAGCGGGTCGGTGGCCGCCACCGGCACACACGCGACCGGCTCGGCGCTCGCCATCGCGGTGTCCCAGTCGAGGTCGGTGTCCGTCAACTCGGCGGTGAGCTGTGGGCGTTGCAGGATCACCACGTGGTCCGGGCGGTGTGTGGCCTCGGCCAGGGCGGCGTCCACGAGCGGTTTGTAGGCGATGGTGCGGGTCGGCTCGATGCCGCAGGACGCGGCCACCACCACGGTGGGCCGGGCGTCGTCGATCCGCACCGCCAACTCGTGGGCGGCGAATCCGCCGAACACCACGGAGTGCACCGCGCCGAGCCGGGCGCAGGCGAGCATCGCCACCACCGCCTCGGGCACCATCGGAAGGTAGAGCACGACCCGATCGCCCCCGGCGACCCCGAGGCCGCGCAACACGCCGGCGAACCTCGCGGTCAGGTCGAGGAGTTCGGCGTAGCTCAACCGGCGCCGGGTGTCGGTGACGGGCGAGTCGTACACGATGGCCGCCTGGTCGCCGCGGCCGGCCGCCACGTGCCGGTCCAGGGCGTTGAAGCAGGTGTTCAGCACGCCGTCGGGGAACCAGCGGTACAGCGGCGCGGCGGAGTCGTCCAGGGCCCGGGTGGGCGGGGTGATCCAGTCGATCGCCTCGGCCGCCGCCAACCAGAATCCGTCGGGGTCGTCGAGGCTTCGCCGATACGCCGACGCGTACGCCCCGCCCTGGTCGCGACTCATCCGCGGTTCCTCTCGGTGGTTGCGGCAGGGCGCGGTGTGACGATGCCGCCCCGCCGGCAGGATCCCGACGGAGCGGCACGAAGTCAAGACGCACGAACGGGCGTTCGGACGCGCGCCGGCGGGTCGGGGCGGCCGGTTCGGGTCACCCGTGCAGGCCGCCGATACGAGCCGGTTCGGGCCGCCCTGTTCAGGCCACCGGGTTCAGCGTGGTGACGATGCTGGACGCGGTCGGCATGGCGTCCCGGCCGCTCTGCTTGCCGGCGTCGATCGCGGCGTCCAGGTCGTAGCCGTTGCGCGCGCCGAGTTCGTTCTCCACCAGTTGGGACAGCAGTTCGTTGGCGGTGCCTTCGAGGGCGGCCACGGCGGGTGCGGTGGCGATCTCGATCACCCGGGCCATCAGCTCTTCCTCGAGTTCCTTGAAGATGCGTTTGACCGCGGTGCGCACGATACCGACCTCGGCAAGGCCGGCGATCGCGGACAGGCCGAAGGTGAAGGTGGCCGCAGCCGCGGCGGCGGCGATCGCATCGGCCAGGATGATCAGTTGGGCGATGGCTCTGCCCTTGGCCACCTCGATCACCACCGCCGCCGCGTCCAGCGCCTTGGCCAACATCCGGGCGCCCTCGGCCAGGTCGTGCAGATGCTCGTTGTTCAGCTTGCCGTAGTGCGCCTCGAACGCCTCGGCGGCCATCCCGCTGGTGCCGGAGAGGATCCACGCCGCGCCGTTCTTGCCGTCGGCCCGCGCCTCGTCGATCTCGTCCGCGAACTCGCGGTAGGCGACCGCCAGTTCCTTGAACTCGTCCTCGTCGAGATTGGGCCAGTCGATCCCGATGACGTCCAGTGCCGTGTCCAGATAGCCCGGTACGGTGATGCCCACAGTCGACCCCCGTCGTCGTCGCCCACGCCCGAGCCGGCGGGGCGCGTCCTGTCGACGCTACGCACCGATTCCGGCCTTGTACATGCTTTTCGGGCCCGGTCGGCCCGTCCCACGCCTGCGCCGAACATGCGAACAACCGTCATCCGGCGGGTCGTTCGAGGCGCAGTCCGATCACCCCCGCGGCCGTGCCCAGCACGATGTGGCCCTCCACCGACATCGCGATCCCGGTCACCGGCAGACCCGGGTTCAGGTCCACCGTCGTGTCGTCGCCCGGTCGGCGCAGTCGGACCGGGCCGTCCGCCCACGCCACCGCGATCAGCAGGCCCTCGGTGGTCTGTTCGCAGGCGAGCGCGGTCACCGGGGCGGCGCGCGCGTCCAGCGCGTCCGGGCCCGGCTCGGCGCCCGGGCTCCACATCCGCACCCGGCCGTCGCGTCCGCCGCTGATCACCAGCGTCGGCGCTCCGGCGGTGCCAGTGCGGACCGCGCCCAGCGCGGTGACCGGGCCGGTGTGCAGCGGCGCGGAGAACACGCCGCGCGGCGGTGGCTCGTCGCCGGCCGGGGCCGATGCCGAGGTCGGCGCCGGGGCGTAGCACCACACCGCGCCCTCGGCGTCGCCGAGCGCGGGCAGCGGGTGTGCGCACAGCACGGTCGGCTCGGCCCCGCAGGTGTTGACCAGGCGCTGGAATCCGGCCTCGAGCGCGCCGCGCGGGCCGTGGTAGGCCGCGTCCAGGACGTCCACGCCGCCCCATCGGTTCAGCGTGGCCACCCGGCCGCCGTAGGTGCTCGCGAGCGCGCGCAGCGGAATCGGCCCGAAGGAGGCGCCGACCCGGCCGACGATGCCGCCGTCGGCGCCGCGCACGGTGCGGATCGTGCCGGTGTCGTCCACGAGGAGCGCCTGTCCCGCCAGCGCCCCGCGGCCGGATGCGGCGGCGAGCACCGGTCCCGGCCACCGGTCGGGCCGCTGTGGGTCGCCCTCGCCCCACCGGGCCCACTCGGCCCGCCAGCCCGGCGCCGCGGCCCGGGCCGCGAGTCGGCGCGCGGCGTCGTCGTCGCGGCCGAGTCGGTGCATCGCGAGCAGGGCCGCCCGCACCCCCGGCGCGGGCTCCGCGACCAGCGTGCCGTACGCGCCGCGAAACGCCGCCTGCGCCGGGTCCGCCCACTGCCCGGTGGCCACCAGTGCGCCGGCCACCACGTGCGGCCGGGCCAGCGCCTGCACGATCGGGTCGACCGCGAGCGCCGCCGCGTCCCCGATCCGCACGCTGTGCTCCAGGATCGCCGACAACCGCTCCTCGCCCGCCTCGTAGAGCGCGGCCAGGTCCACGATGCCCGCGTCCGCGTCCCGCCGCAGTGCCGCGTGCACCCGGGCCGCCCGGCCGGGATCGCGGCATTCCCGGCGCTGCCCTGCCACGAAGTCGGCGAGCGGCCCGGCCGGCAGCGCCCAGGTGTCGCCGCCGTCGAGCAGCGGGGGCAGCGCACGGGTCGCCGCCGCGATCGGCGCATCCGTAGCGGCGCCGCCGGGGCCCGGCACCGGGCCCGGATACAGGGTCGAACAGGCGATCGCCCACTGCCGGGCGGTCAGCGGCAGGTCGAGGCCGTACAGGGCGGCCACGGCCGAGCGCACGTCCTCACCCAGGCCCGCCCACCACGCCCGGTGGATCCGGGCGAACCGCTCCGTCGTGCCGCCCGGGTCGACCGCCGAGACCGCCGAGACCGCCGAGGCGGGCGAACCGGGCGACGCCGAGGCCCCGTCCACCCGCGCGGCGAGCCGGGCCAGGCCGGGGTGCGGGTAGGCGACATCGGCGTCGGGCGGCGCCGTGCCCGGCGCGGCGGCGAGCAGTTCGGCGTACCAGCGGGCGAACCGGCCCGGATGGGTCCACCTGGGTTCGTCCAGATCCAGCGCGGCCGGCCCGGCCACCCGGGTGAACGCGGCCCGGGTCGCGGCGTCCGCGCACTCCACGAGCAGCCGTACGTGCGGCAGGTCGAGCAGCGGGTCGAGCAGGTCGGTGACGATCCGGGCGCCCTCCCCGGGGCGACCCGGCACGCCCGCGTGGTCGAGATCGGCGATCGTGATCACCGTGCGCCGGGGGTCCAGGGCCGCCCAGGCCACGAGGTGGCGGGGGGTCCTGGCCGCGACCCCCAGGTGTCGCGCCAGTTCGACGGTGACCCCGGGCAGCGTCGATCCGCCGGCCGGGACGAACGCGTGCAGTCGGCGTGCGGGCGGCGTGTCCTGCCCGGCAGTGGCCGCGTACAGCCAGGCCAGCAGGTGCGACTTGCCCGCCCCCGGCGAGCCGCCGACCAGACACAACCGGGGCGAGCGCGGATCGTCGAGCCACCCGAGCAGCGCGCGGGCGGCGAGGTGTCGCCCACCCGTCATGTGCGGCAGCCGATGCCCGTCCTGGTCGACCACGGTCTCCGTCCCCCGATTCCCACCGCTCGTACCGCTGTGTGCCGCCCGTACCGTGCCCGGTCGGTGTGGCGCTCCGTCAGCGGTTTCCCGCCTGCTCGGCGATGTGCGTCATCAGCGCCCGTACGCCGTCCTCCCGGGACTGCGCGCTCTCCCCGTAGCCGAAGCCGTGGGTGAACTCGGCGTCGGGAAACAGGCGACCCATCCAGAGCGCGCAGTAGTGGCCGGGCATCAGGCAGGGTTCGAGTTCGCAGTAGACCCGCCGAACGTCCTCGGCGTCCACTCCCCCGGCCGCCAGCCGATACCACAGCAGTTCCTCCGGATGCGGCAGCCCCGGGCGCGACGACTCGGTCAGGATCTTCGGTTCGCCGCCGGCGTCCACGATCTCGAAGGCGGCCGAACTGCCGATGTTCAGCGGCAGTCGCACGTCGTCCAGGACCCTGGGCCACCACGCCTCGCGCTCGACGAACGCGGCGGGATCGGCCGCCGTCAACGCCTCGCGCAGCTCCCGGTACAGCGGGAACCCCTCCATCGGCTCGTCCACGGCGGCGATCCGGGGCAACATCTGATCGAGCGTCAACAACCCTTCGGCGAACGCCTCCACACTGCTCGCCACGGCCATCGCGGGCAGGTCGACGCCGAGGAACAGGGCTCGCACCGACCCGTCGCCGGCGACGTACAGCTCCGCCCCCTGGTCGGTCCCGAGCCGAACCCGGTCCCGAAGCTCGGCATCGGGCAGCACCTCACCCACCGCGTCGGCGAACGCCCCCATGGTGAGCGGGTGTTCGTCCTCCGCGGCGATGAAGTACGCGCCGACCTGCACGGGCAGCGGCAGGCCGTCGAGGTCCGGCGACGCGTACGTGCGCAGCCCGTCCCGGCCGAAGCGCTGGTGGAGGGCGGCGGAGAGGTCGACGTTCATGGTGGTGCGGGTTTCCTTCCCGATCGCTCGGCTCGATCGCTCAGCTCAGTGGATACAGGCCGTCGGTGTACGACCCGAAATAAAAGACCCACAGGCTGTCCCCCTGATAGGGAAGCGGATCGTGTGGCTCGACCCGCGCTCGAATGGAGTCGGCCACGTGCGCGTATTCGTCGTTGCTCGGGCCCCGGGTTCCCGGTGCCGTGCGCGGGGTCTCCTGTTCCAGCAGGCACAACATGGTGCACAACGAGGACAGATCCCCGTTGATCGTGCAGTAGTCCGACCCGTCCTCGGGAAATGCGTGGATCCGGCCGGTCTCCAGGTGCAGGAAGACGTACCAGTACTGGATTCCGCCCAGCAGGAGTACCGGGCCGACGCCGTCCAGCTCGGGCAGGTCCACACCCTCGTCCGGATCGCCGAGATCCAGCAGCCGCGACAGTTGCGCGCCTTCCTCGCCGGCCAGCGCGGGGGCGATCTGGAACAGCCCCTGCGGCAGGCCCACGTCGCACAGGAAGTCCAGATCCTCGGCCCGACCCTCCACCTCGGCGAGTGCGGCGCGCGAGGCACGCACGACCCGTCGCTCGGGAAACGCCTCCAGGAGCCGGCCCCGGTCGATGTCGAAGATCATCCGTTACTCCAGCGTCGGCCTCAGGGATACCGGTACGTGTATACACCGGCGAGCGGACTCGTGTTGCCGGCCTGGTGCTGCTGCTCCAAGTCGAACATGTACAGGTTGAACGGCCCGTTGCGGTCCGCCCCGTCGAGCCGACTCGAATCGAAGTCCGCGACGTGACCGACCTCCAGCGGGGAGCTGCGCCCCGGGCCGTTGAGATGCATGTCGACCCACAGGTCGCAGCCGGCCCCGCCGGTCCGCGGGAAAACCTGGCAGGGCGCACGTTCGGTATACAGCCGGGTCACGTCGTTCTGCATGCCGTTGTGCACCATCGGCAACCCGATCGCTCGTTCCGAGTGACCGCCGTTCTGGCCGCTGCTGCCCACCAGGATGAAGTCGCCGGCGGCTTGTCCGGAAGGGTCCCGATAGTACAGCGACGCATAGTTGTTCCCGCCGTAGTCGTTGCCCGCCCGGCGCACGTCCTCCACCGCCTGGGACAGATCCGTGGGGTGTTCCAGGCGCTGCGATTGCACGGGAGTGCGCGGACCGGCGCCGTCGTTGTTGTCCGCCTGCTCCTGCTTCGCGAACCGGTCGTATCTCCCCTTGCCACCCGGCACCGGGACCCGTTTCGGTTTTCCCTTGGGGGTGAGTTCGGGATTGCCGTCGTCGTCGGTCTTGATGTTGACCCTGATCGTGCCGTCCGGATTGAGCACCCGGTCGATGCCGCTGTTCGTGCCTCCGGGGGTGACCGGCACGAGTTGGCCGTTCACCAATTGGTGGACCCGGCCGTTCTCGTCGACGAAGTACACCGGGGTGCGGTTCGAGCCGGGCTTTTGCGCGGCGTTGCCCGACGGGCCCTTGCCGTCGCGCTCGGCGTCGCCGATCTTCTTCGGGTCGCCGTCGATGCGCTGCCCGAACTTCTTGAGGTTGGCCTCCTCGGTGGCGGCCGTCTTCTTGGCGCTGACCCGCACGTTCCCGGCGGTCTTGGCGACCGCCTGCTGGAGCGCCCCGCCGGCCCGGGAATGGCCGGTGGACAGCGGCTCGAAGACCTTGCCGAAGGTCTGGCCCAGGCTGTCCTTGTTCCAGAACGAACCCTTGGCCTGGAGTACGCCGCTCAACTTCGTGTGCGCGGCCTCGATCCGGGCGGCGGAGGCGTCGATGCCCCGGGCGCCGGACTCCACGTGTTCCGGCTTGTGGCTGAAGCCGTTGCCGCCCCTGGGCGGTGGTCCGGCGGGCGCGCCGGTCTTGGTGGTGGTGGTCGCCGGCGGGCCGCCGGGGGCGCCGCCGGTGTCGCCGCCGGTGTCGCCGCCGGGACGTTTGGGTGCCTTGGGCACGGTCGCGGTCGGCGCTCCGCCGCTCGGCTTGGTCGTGTCGTGGCCGGTGCCCGAGGCGCCCGAATTGCCACCTTTCGGGCCGGTCTTCGTCTTGCCCATCCCCGATCGCCTCCCCGTAGGACGTCGTGTGCGTACGACGTTCCGGGAGAAGGCGAACCGAGGTCGCCGAGGCCGACGCGAGGCGCGCCCGCCCGTTCGATGCGGGGCGGCCCACTCGCGGCCGCCGCGCGCCACTGCCCCCGTAGTGATCGAACGACGCCGACCAACCTACGTTCGATGCGCGAGGGAACCAACCGGATTCGGGTCAAGTAATGGAAATCCTGGGGCAGTCGAGGGTGTTTCCGCACGGACGTGTCGGCCGATCGCGCCGGGTCTCGACCTCAACTGCGCTCTGCTGCCGCGCGGTTGGTCAGCACCAGGGTCGCCGCGACGGTGGCCGCGCCGATCAGGACGATCGCGAAAGTCGTGGTTCCGGTACGCAGGCCCACCGCGTCGCTCAGGTAGCCGACGGCGACCGGGAGCAGGCCGGCGGGCAGGTAACCGCCCATGTTCAGCGACGCGTTGGCCTCGGCGGCGCGCTCGCGCGGGACATGCGTGCCGAGGAGGGTGAGGCCGCCGAGTTGGCCGAGGCCCTGACCGGCGCCGGCGAGGATCGCGGCCGTGATCAACAGGGGTGCAGACGCGAGGTATACGGCGGCGATCAACACGATCATGCCGGCGGCGATCGCGGCGGCCCCGGCGAGCAGCACCGTGCGAACCGCCCACCGGCGCACCGCGAACTGCACGCCGGTCGCGGCGGCGAACATCACGAACGCCGTGGAGCCCGCGACGATCCGGCTCGACGTGTCGAGGAGGTCGGCCAGGAGGGCGGGGCCGAGCGAGAGCACGAACGAGGTGGCCGTGATGCCGGGCGCGAACACCGCGATACCAAGGAGCAGTTGGCCGCGATTCGCGGCGGGCACGGACGGCACGCGGAACCACCGGGCGGTGGCGGGCGCGGCGGCCGGTCGGGCGAGCGGCAACCGGTACACGACCACGAACGCCGTGGCGAGCAGCACCGCCTCGACCACGAACACGGTGGTGGTCGGCCCGGCCACGGTCTCGGACAACACGCCCGCGAGCATCGGCCCGAGCCCGGCGCCGAGCACCATCGCGGACGAGGCCGCCAACGCCCCGAGCCGCCGGTGCGTCGACCCGGCGACGTCGGCGACCGCGGCCATCCCGGCCGACACGGTCGCGCCGACGGCGATGCCGGTGAGCAGGCGCGCGACGACGAGCGCGGGCACCGAGGCGGCGGTGGCGAAGACGAGGCACGCGAGCGCGGCCAGAGCGAGGGCGGGCAACAGTACCGGCTTGCGGCCGATCCGGTCGGAGAGCGCGCCGGCGACGGTGAGCGCGCCGAGCAGGCCGACGATATAGGCCGCGAAGATCACGGTCGACGTGCCGGAGGAGAAACCGAGTTCGCGCCGCCAGACGACATAGAGCGGGGTCGCCGCGTTGGAGAGCACGAAGACGGCGGTCACCGGCCAGGCGGCGAGCCGGATCCGGGCGGGCGACACGGGCGGCGACGGGTACGGGGCGGAGGTGGGCGCGGTGGGCATCGGCGCATGGCGGACCTCGGTCGGTGACATGGAACCCCCAGGACACGGCTGTACGAATCGAGTCGTACTGACTGTACGAGTCGATTCGAACATGAAGTGCAGTACGATGCAACTCGTACAGCAGCGGCCGGCGCCGGCCGCCCATGGCGAGGAGAGATGCCCAGTGGCCCACAACGCGGTCGTCCGCCCGGTCCCCGACGACGCCCCCGAGCCGCTGCCGGAGCCCGCGGTCGGGGAGTTGCGCCTCGAAGCGGTCATGGGCGCGCTGAGCACCCCGCTCCGGATGGGCATCGTGCGCACGCTGCTCCTGGACTCGACCGAGTTCGACCACACGTGCGGCTGGTTCGGCCTCGGCCAACCCAAGTCCTCGCTCACCCACCACTTCCGCGCCCTGCGCGAGGCCGGCCTGATCCGGCAGCGCCAGTACGGCCTGGAACGCCGCAGCCACGTCCGCGTCGACGACCTGGACCACCGCTTCCCGGGCCTGCTGGACCTGGTCGCCGCGTGGACACCCGCCCCCGAACCGACCGACGCCTGAGGACGGTTCCCGGACCGGGCCACGCCCTACAGGCGGTCGTACCAGCCCGGGTGGCTGTTGTGCAGGGCCGCGAGGGCCAGGAGTATCCGGCAGTCGGTGTGGCCCGGCGGCAACTCGTAGGAGTCCGTGGTGCCGACGCTGCCCAGGTATTCGAACACGCGCCTGCCGTCGTGGCGCCAGATGGTGCGCAGCGGCAACCTCGGTGCCTTGCCGCCCAGTACGGCCACGGCCATCATCAGCCCCCACAGCGGGGACAGCGCCCACCACGCGATCCAGCCGAACGTGGTTCCCTTGGCCGCGTGCAGCGTCGGCCCCTCGGCCGGGCGGATCGTCCAGGACGTGCGGCGCAGTCGACGGATGCTGCCCTGCTCGCGGTGCACCGTCGCCAGGTGCTCCCCGGCCGGTCCGGTGATGCTGTAGACCGCGTAGTCGGGCGCGGCGGAGTAGGTCCCCACCGCGGCGATCCGCTGTCGGCGGGCGCGGTCGGCCCACAGGACCAGATGCCGCGAGGGGGAGCTGCCCATGCCGTCGGTGGGCGCCGCGTCGATGTACGCGACGTCCTCGTAGTGCCGTTCGCCCTGCGGGCGGACCCGGACGATCGGGCCGACCCACGTATGGGCGGGCACGTCCCTGGCTTCATCAGCCTGGAGTGCGCGGCGTACCTCAATTGCGGCACCCGCGCCGGTGTGAAGCGCGACGGTCATGTGCGTCCAGAGTTCGGTAAACGGCCGGTCTGGACAGCAGGGTAGACAGCACGGAGGCCCCGTGGGGAACGTGGGAGCGAGAACCCCACCAAAGCGTGCACCGGTCGGGCGGAATGTCCGTCCGACCGGTGGGTCTGTGCCCATATCGGGCTCTGCGCAGGGGACTTACCGGCGCGGGGCGGCGAGTTCGGCGAAGTCCTCGCGGTGGTCCAGGACCCAGGCGCGGAATCTGCGCCCGGGCCGGCCGGTGATCGCCTCGGTGGTGCCGGAGACGGGCTCGGGGTCGACGGCGTGCTGCCACAGGTCGAGAAGGGCGTTGGCGTAGCCCTCGTTCATGTGCCGGGTCAGCCCCGCCAGCGCCTCCTCGCGGCTCACCTCGGCGAACGGCAGCGCGTGGCCGAGGACATCGGACAGGATCGCGATCTGCTCGGCGAAGGACATCGATTCGGGGCCGTTGAGGTCCAGCGTTTCGCCGAGGTGGTCGCCGGACAGCAGCACGGCGGTGGCGACGTCGGCGATGTCGTCTTCGTGGATCGGGGCCGACTGGGCATCGGGATAAGGGAGTTGGATGCCGCCGGCACCGAGCACCTGGTACTTCCAACCGATCGTGTTGCCGGCGAACGCGCCGGGGCGCAACACCGTGTACGGGAGGCCGGATTCGGCGACGGCGACCTCGACCGCGTGGTGGCTCGCGGCGAGCGGGTTGGCGGCGGGGTCGGGCGCGGCGGCGGCGGCCGAGGACAGCAGCACGATGTGCCGGACGCCGGCGGTGCGCGCGGCCGCCAGGAAGTCGGCGATGCCGGCCGCCTCGGCGTAGAGGAAGACGTTGTGCACGTCGCGCAGCGCGGCGGCGGCGTCGGCGGCGGGCTCGCGCAGCGACAGCCGAACGGCTTCGACGCCGGGGGGCGGGGCGAGGGCGGTCGGGTCGCTGCTCGCGATCCGGACGTCGCGGCCGGCGGCGAGAAGGCGGGTGACAACGCCGCGGGCGACACTGCCGCGGGCGCCGGTGACGAGGGTGGTCATGGTGATCGAAGTCCTTGCATATGTATGGGGCCGCCGTGGCGCGTCGGCCAGGGGCCCGCGCAATCCGAGCGAACGACGTTCGTTACGAACAACGTACGTTCCGAACAGTGTTCCGTCAAGGCGTTATGCTCGGACCATGTCGAACCCTCCCGGCGCACCTCGACGGTCCGCCCCCGCCGCCCCGGTCAGCCGCCGCACCCGCCCGGCCAAGGCCGCACTCAGCGCCGACGCGCTCGTGTCCGCCGCGCTCGCGATCCTGGACGCGGACGGGCTGGACGCGGTGACCATGCGGCGGGTCGCCCAGGCGCTCGACACGGGCGCGGCGTCGCTGTACGTCTATGTGGCGAACCGGGACGAACTACTGGCGCTGGTCTACGACCGGGTGGTGGGCGAGATCCCGCTGCCCGCCGTCGGGCCGGTCGGCGCGCCGGTGCCGCACTGGCGGGCGGAGCTGGCCACGCTGATCGGCAACGCCGTGACCGTCCTCGGCGACCGGCGCGGCATCGCGTCGGTGGCCCTGGGCGACGTCCCGACCGGCCCCAACGCCCTGGCTCTCGCCGACACGATCCTGGCCCTGCTGGCCGGCGCGGACATCGACGACCTCACCCGCTCGCTCGCCCTGGACCTGATCAACCTGTACATCACCGCCGCCGCGACCGAACAGTCCGCCTACGCCGCCAAGGGCGAACGGGGCCAAACGGAGGAGAGCACGGTGGCCGAAATGAACGAAACCTTCGCCCGCCTGTCCGCGACCGAATACCCCCATCTGGTCGCCATGCGCCCCACCCTCACCGAAGGCTCCGGCGACGAACGCGACGCGTGGGCCATCGAGGTCTTGCTCAACGGCATCCTCACCACTCCCGCCCGCCCACCCCGATCCCCCTGACCCCAACCCCCGCCGCGGGCCGATCCTCGGCAGGGCCGGCGTCGTCGTTCAGGCCACCCGAAACGACATGTCGCCGATGTTGACGGTGACGTCGAGCCGCCCACCCAGCGCGGCCGCATACGAGCGCAGCGTCTCCAGCTCCATGGCCTCCAGGTCACCGGTCTCGATCTGGGACACGCGCGCCTGGGAAACCCCGAGGACCGCCGCCACCTCGGCCTGCGTTCGTCCCAGGGACTTGCGGAGTTCCTTCAGGTGGAAGCCGACGACATAGGCGTCCAGTTCCGCCCGGGCCCGCGACCGCACCCCGGGATCGGCCAGGTCCGGGTTGACGCGGTGGGCATCGGCCTTGACGTCCTGCCAGCGCCGTGCGGGACTCATGATCGCTGCTCCTTCTGCTCCTCGCGGTACTCCTGATACCGAGCCTCCGCGAGCGGAATCGCTTCCTCGTACCACCGTGACCACTGACCGGCCTTGTCGCCGGCCACGAGGAAGATCGCCTGCCGATCGGGATCGAAAACAAACAGTATGCGAATCTCGGTGCGCCGCCGGGAAGCCGGGCGCAACTCCTTGAGGTTCGGCAGGCGACTGCCTTGCAAGGTGTCGACGAGCGGACGGCCCAGCGTGGGCCCACGCTGCGCCAACAGATCGATGGCTTCCACGATGAGGGCTGCCGAATCCGCGTCGGTCTCGCACAGCTTCAGGAACCAACTCTCCACGGGTTCAAGAAGGCAGATCTCCCATGACACGCGTCGAATATAACATATGGCTTATATTTTTCGGGTGAAGCGCTTGACCATGGAGGTCTTACCGGGGGCGTGAGGAGGGCCACCTGGCTGGGTGGTGTCGTGGCGGCTATTCGGGTGGGCAGATCATCACAATGACCCTCATGGAAGATCTGGCCGAACCCGTGGCCCCGGCTCCACGTTCTCGACCCGTCGGCGGCGCCGATCGCACTGCCGCCGAGGTGGAGAAGTTGCGTGGGGTGCGGCGGATGAAGGTGATCGCCACCGGGTTTCTGGTGTTCGCCGTCGTGTTGTTCGTATTGGCGCGGTGGGCCGAGGCTCGGGGGGCCGGGGCGTGGGCCGGGTACGTACAGGCGGCGGCGGAGGCCGGGATGGTCGGCGCGATGGCCGACTGGTTCGCGGTGACCGCGCTGTTCCGGCGCCCGCTCGGGCTGCCGATCCCGCACACCGCGATCATCCCGACCCGCAAGGACGCCCTCGGGCGCAATCTCGGCGAGTTCGTCGGCGAGAACTTCCTCTCCGACGCGGTGGTGCGGCAACGCCTGGCCCGCATGGACGTCTCCCGACGCGCCGGCACCTGGCTGGCCGCCCCCGGGCACGCCGAACGGGTCACCGAACAGCTGGGCGCGCTCGCCCGCGCCGCGCTGACCGTGCTGCGCGACGAGGACGTGCAGAACGTGTTCGGCCAGGCGATCACCCGTCGGGTCTCCGCCCAGGCCGTCGCCCAGCCGATCGGCGAACTGCTCGACCGGCTCGTGCGCGACGGCGCCCACCATGGCCTGGTCGATCTGGTGGCGACCAAGGCGCACGACTGGCTGGAGACGCATCGCGAGGCCGTGCTGCGCGTGGTCAGCGAGGAGTCCCCCGGCTGGTCCCCGCGTTTCCTGGACCGCCAGATCGCCAACAAGGTGCACCGCGAACTCGTGCGCTTCGCGGGCGCGGTACGCGACGACCCGGAGCACACCGCCCGACTCGCGGTGGACACCTTCCTCGCCGACGTGGCCCGCGACCTCCAGCACGACCCGGCGATGATCGCCCAGATAGAGCGGCTGCGCGACCGCACCATCGCGCACCCGGCCGTACAGGACCTGATCGCGTCGGTGTGGGGTGCCGCGCGCGCGATGCTGGTCGAGGCCACCGAGGACCCCGACAGCGCGCTGCGCAACCGGGCGACCGACGCGATCCGCTCCCTGGCGACCCGGCTCGCCGAGGACCCGCGCGTGCGCGACAAGGCCGATCGCTGGATCGAGCAGGCCGCCGCCTACGTGGTGACCACCTACCGTGACGAGATCACCGCGCTGATCACCGACACCGTCGGCGCCTGGGATCCCAAGGAGACCAGCCGCAAGATCGAGATCAACGTCGGCCGCGACCTCCAGTTCATCCGGATCAACGGCACCGTCGTCGGCGCGCTGGTCGGCCTGCTGATCCACACCCTCACCCAGGTGCTCGGCTGAACCGACCCCGACCCCGACCCCGACGACGCCGCCGCCGCCGCAGTCAGCTGCTCGGCCGCGCCGACTCCGACAACTCCTCCGCCCGCGCCTTGGCCGCCCGCAGGTCCACCTTGCCCGCCGCCGTGCGCGGGATCGACTCGACGAAGTGGATGCGCTTGGGCGTCTTGTAGCCGGCGATCCGGGTCCGGGCGTGCGCGGTGATCGCCTCCGCCCCCGGGTCGGCGCCCTCGCGCAGCACCACGAGCGCGGTGACCGCCTGGCCGAAGCGCGGGTCGGGAACACCCACCACGACGGCGTCGAACACGTCCGCGTGCGACTTCAGCGCGTCCTCGACCTCGTCCGGGTACACCTTCTCGCCGCCGGTGTTGATGGTCGCGCTGCCCCGCCCGAGCAGCAGGATGCTGCCGTCCTTGTCCAGCTGCGCGTAGTCGCCCGGCAACACCCACCGCCGCCCGTTCGCGTCCCGCACGAACGTGGCGCGCGTCTTCTCGTCGTCGCCGTGATACCCGAGCGGGATGTGCCCGCCGACGGCCAGGCGGCCCACGTCGCCCGAGCCCGGCTCGACCGGCACCAGGCGATCGTCGAGGACCGTCGTGGTCTCCGAGGAGGCGAACCGGGTGGCCGTGCCGGGCGCGCCGGTCTGCCGCATGGCGGCGCCGGTCTCCGACGCGCCGAAGCTGTCGATCACGAACATCCCGGCCTGTTCGAGCGCGGTCCGCACCGCCGCGCTCATCGGCGCCCCGCCGTTGCTGATCGCCTTGAGCGCGGACAGGTCGTAGGTGTCGGGGTTGGCCGCCAGCCAGTCCGCGAGGGGCCGGCCCATGCCGTCGCCGACCACGGCCATCGACAGCGCCTTTTCCCGCGACGCCAGCGCCATCACCGCGTCCGCCTCGAAGGCGCGCCCGGTCCACATCAGGAACGTGTTGCCCATGTAGAAGGTGTTCCACATCGACCACTGCCCGCCGCCGTGCATCATCGGCGCCAGGCCGAGCGTGGTCATACCGGCCGACTCGCGCACCGTCTCCGCGAGTTCGCCCGGCGTGCGCAGCTTCGGCCGGGCGCCGCGCCCGGCCTGCAGGGCGGCGAAGAAGATGTCCTCGCCGCGCCACAGCACACACTTGGGCATCCCGGTGGTGCCGCCGGTGTACAGGCCGTACAGGTCGTCGTCGCTGCGCGCGCCGAAGCCGCGCGCGGGCGAGGCCGCGGCGAGCGCGTCCTCGTAGCCCACGGTGCCCTCGGCCGGCTCGGTCGAGCCGTCCTCCAGGATCACCACGTGCCGCAGCGTCGGGAAGTCGGCCCGGATCGCCGCGGTCGCGCCGGCGAACGAGCGCTCGGCGATCACCGCGACCATGCCCGAGTTCTCGTACAGGTAGCGCAGTTCGGCCTCGACGTAGCGGTAGTTGATGTTGATCGGCACCGCCCGTGCCTTGTGGCAGCCGATCATCGCCTCGACCCACTCCGCGCGGTTCCACGCGTGGATCCCGACGAAGTCCCCGGGCTCGATCCCGGCCCCGAGCAGGTGGTGCGCGACCCGGTTGGCCCGCTCGTCCAGTTGACGGTATGTCAGGCGTACCTCGCCCGCGATCATCGCGGTGCGGTCGGGGATCGCGTCCACCACGATCTCGAACAGGTCGGCGAGGTTGAACGACGGGCTGACGGGCGTCATGGTCGGCTCCCACGGCGGATCTACGGATGCTCCCGACGCCGGGGATCCGGGGCCGAGGCAGGGATCCCATCCGGTCGGAAGCAGGGTCGGGCCAACTTACCCTTGACTCGATCAAAAGAATAGCCGCGCCATGATCCGGCAAAGCACTGTCGGAACCCGCCCGCACGGCGGTACTTTCTCGCCACGAAGGCCCGGCATATGTCCCCGAACAGCCGGTTGCTCCACACTTGCGCGGCCACGCCCGACCCACGACCGAACTCCGGGGGGAGACATGCGCGTTCTGGGTGGCAGATACGAATTGCTGGAGTCGGTCGGGCACGGCGGGATGGGCGTGGTCCGGCGCGGCGTCGACCGCGAGCTGGGCCGCACCGTCGCGGTCAAGGTGTTGCCCGTCGAGCTGACCCGGCAGCAGGAGTTCCGGGACCGGTTCCGGCGCGAGGCACGCACCGTCGCCGGGTTGTCCCACCCGGGCGTCGCGACGCTGTACGACGTCGGCGAGGACACCACCGGCGCCGAGCCGATCCCCTTCCTGGTGATGGAGTTCGTCGACGGTCGCACGCCGGCCGAAGCCCTGCGCGAGGGCCCATTGCCGATCGGCCGCACCGTCTCGATCGCACACGACGTCGCCGACGCGCTCGTGCACAGTCACGGCCACGGCGTGGTGCACCGCGACCTGAAGCCCGCCAACATCATGCTCACCTCGACGGGCGGGGTGAAGGTGCTCGACTTCGGCATCGCCAAGGTGCTCGCCGAGACCACCACCCGGCTGACCGCGACCGGGATGACCGTGGGCACTCCCGCGTACCTGTCCCCGGAGCAGATCGAGGGGCGCGACGTCGACGCCCGCACCGACCTGTACTCGCTCGGCGCGCTGGTCTACGAACTGCTCACCGGCCGGCCGCCGTTTCTGGCCGATTCGCCGTTCGCGGTGATGCACCAGCACCTGTCCAAGCCGCCGACCCCGCCGTCGGCGATGCGCCCGCAGGTGCCCGAGGAGCTGGACGCGGTGGTGTTGCGGCTGCCGGCCAAGCATCCTACGGCGACTCCGACCGGTGGAGCGCGAACGACCTGGCCGCCGAGGAGTTCACCGCCATCGTGCCGTTCGCGCTGCTCGCCCTGGTCTTCCTGGTCGCGTTCCTGCGGCGGCGGGACACCCCCGCCCTGTACATCGCGGCGTTCTGGCTGTTCGCGGCCCTGACCGGCTGGTCGTGCACGTCGCTGACCAACGGCAAACTGATGATCACCCTGTGGGTCGTGCTCGCCCTGCCGGCCTCGATCGAACTGGCCCGCGAGGTGCGCTCCCGGCGCCCGGCCGCGACATCGCCGAAATTTTCCGATCGATCGACGCAACCTGCGTGATCGCACACGCGTCGAGATGATGAGGACCCGCCGGGGGATTGCCGTCCCTGACCCGGCGGGCCCGTTTCATGCCGAAGTTTTCCGATGGCACATCACGTGCCCTTGAACTCCGGGGTCTTCTTCTCCGCGAAGGCTCGCGGACCGATCTTGGCGTCGTCGCTCATGAATACCCGCATTCCGATCTGCGACTCCAGCTTGAACGCATCTTCCTCGGTCAACTGGTCGGTTTCACGCAGAACGCGCAGGACCGCCTGAACGGCGAGCGGACCGTTGGCGGCGATCTGGTGGGCGATCTCCTTCGCCTTCTCCAACGCGCCGCCGTCGGGTACGACATGCCCGATCAGACCGAGCTCCTTGGCTTCGGGCGCCTTGATGTGGCGGCCCGTCAACAGCAGGTCGGCGGCGACAGTGTACGGAATCTGCCGGCGCAGGCGCACCGCCGACCCGCCGAGCGGGAAAAGACCCCAGCGCACCTCGGAAACCCCGAAGCGGGCCGACTCGCCGGCCACCCGGATGTCGGTGGCCTGGAGGATCTCGGTGCCGCCCGCGATGGCCGGGCCCTCGATGGCGGCGATCAACGGCTTGGTGAGGGTGAAGCCCTTGAGACACCACTTCATCACGGACATGTCCATGGCCGGCCTGCCCTCGCCGCCCTTGAACGCGTCGCCGGGCGCGCGCCGGCTCATCGCCTTCAGGTCGGCGCCCGCGCAGAACGCGCCGCCGGCGCCGGTGAGGATGGCCACCCGGATCTCGGGGTTGGCGTTCACCTCGTCCCAGGCGGCCTCCAGGATCTCGACCATCTCGCCGGTGACCGCGTTGCGGGCCTCGGGGCGGTTCATCGTGATGACCAGGACGGGGCCGTCCCGCTCGACCAGGGCGTGCGGTTCGCTCATGTCTGTTCGTCTCCAGAAGATCCGGGAATCACGGGATGCGGCGCCGGCGCGACCGCACCTGGGTGGGCTGCTCGGTCGAGCCGGTCAGGCGAACTCCCCCGCCGGCGTGGCCGCGAAGCCGGCGCCGATCCGCAGCGCCTGCTCGGTGGCGCCGCCGAGGGAGAGTTCGAGCTGCTTGGCGTGGTTGAAGTAGCGGTGCACGAAGTGCTCCTCGGCCACGCCCATCCCGCCGTGCACATGCACCGCGGCGTGCGCGACCCGGTGACCGCCGTCGGCCGCCCAGAACTTCGCGGTCGCGATCGCCTCGGCGGAATCCAGGCCCTCGGCCACCCGCCACGCCGCCTGCCAGGTGGTCAGCCGGATCGCCTCGACGTCGATGTACGCGTCGGCGAGCCGGTGCCCCACCGCCTGGAAGGAGCCGATCGGCCGCTTGAACTGGACCCGCTCGCTCGCGTACTTCGCGGTCTCGCGCATCGCCTTCTCGGTCACCCCGAGCTGGGTCGCGCACAACGCGAGTGTGGCCAACTCGCGCAGGTTCACCGCCGCGTCGGCGCCGGCGAGCGCGGTGCCTACGGCCCGCTCCAGGGTGACCAGGCCCGCGATCTCCTTGGCCGTGGTCAGCTGGGCCTCGATCCGCACGCCGGGCGCCTTCGGGTCGACCAGGAACACCCCCGCGTGGCCGTCGCCGAGGTCCGCGGACACCAGGATCAGGTCGGCGACGGTCGCCGCCGGCACCCCGGTCTTGACCCCGTCGAGGTGCCAGACCCCGTCCGTGCACACCGCCTTCGTCGCGGGCGCGGCGCCGTCTCGGCCGTACGGCTCGGCGAGCGCATAGGTCAGGATCCGCGAACCGTCCACCGCGCCCGGCAGCCAGGCCGCCTTCTGCTCGTCGGTGCCCATCCGGCTCAGCAGCGACGCGGCGACCACGATCGAGGGCCCGAACGGCACCGGTGCGAGCGTGCGGCCGACCTGTTCCAGGATCAGACACTGCTCGAACACGCCGTAGCCGGAGCCGCCGAACTCCTCCGGCAGGCCGATCCCGAGCAGGTTGGCCTTGGCCAGCTCCGCCCACAACTCGCGGTCCAGGCGCGGCGCGCCGTCCTGCTCGACCCGCTTGTCCAGCGCGGTCAGCGCCTCGTGGGTGACCCGCTCACCGAGGATTCGCCCCGCCAGGCCCACCAGGTCCTGCTGTTCTTCCGTGTAACCGAAGTCCATTTCACCTGTCCTTGTCAGCGTGGTGACGGCGGGTCAGCGCGGCGGCCGGGGCAGCCCGAGGCCCAGCATCGCGATCATGTCGCGCTGTACCTCGTTGGTGCCGCCACCGAAGGTGAGGATGAGCGCCGTGCGGTGCATCTTCTCCAGCCGGCCGCGCAACACCGCGCCCGGCGAGTCCTGCTGGAGGTAGGCGTCCTCGCCCAGGCACTCCATCAGCAACCGGTAGGCCTCGGTGGCGAATTCGGTACCGAAGATCTTGGTCGCCGAGGCGTCCGACGGGCCGACCTTGGCACCGTGGTCGACCGCCCAGGCGATCTTCCAGTTGATCAGCTTGAGGAACTCCACCTTGGCGTGCACCCGGCCGAGGTTGGCCTGGACGTGCTCCCGGTCGATCACGCGCGAGCCGTCCGGCAACACCGCCCGCTCGGCCCAGCGCCGGGTCTCGTGCAGCGCGAGCTGGATGCCCGCGGCCGAACACAGCGCCACCCGCTCGCGGTTGAGCTGCCCGGTGATCAGCTTCCAGCCGCCGTTGAGTTCGCCGACCATGGCCGACGCGGGCACCCGGACGTTCTCGTAGAAGGTCTGCGAGGTGGTCTGGCCGCCCATGGTCTTGATCGGGGTCCAGGAGAAGCCCTCGGCGTCGGTGGGCACCAGGAACATGGTCAGCCCCTTGTGCCGGGGCGCGTCCGGGTCGGTACGCGCGGCCAGCCACACGTAGTCGGCGACGTGGATCAGCGAGGTCCACATCTTCTGCCCGTTGATGATCCAGTCGTCGCCGTCGCGGACCGCCTTGGTGGTCAGCGCGGCAAGGTCGGTGCCCGCGCCCGGCTCGGAATAGCCGATCGAGAAGTGCATGTCGCCGGCGAGGATCTTCGGTAGGAAGAAGTCGCGCTGCTCCTGCGTGCCGTACTCCATCAGGGTCGGGCCGACCGTGTTGATGGTCAAGAACGGCACCGCGGCCCCGGCCAGGGTGGCCTCGTCGGTGAAGATCAGCTGTTCGAGCATGGTGCGGTCCTGGCCGCCGTACTCCTTGGGCCAGCCGATGCCCAGCCAGCCGTCCTCGCCCATGCGCTTGACGACGCGGCAGTACGCGCCGTCCTTGCCCATCAGGCTGGTCTCGCCCGCGGCCTGCTCGGCCCGGATCTCGGGCGTCATGATCCGCGCGAAGTATTCGCGCAGTTCCCGTCGCAGGTCCTCCTGCTCGGGTGTGTAGGCGATGTGCACGTGGTCTCCCTGATAGCCGTGGACCTGGTTGGCCGTGGACCTTGCCGGCCGTGGACGCTGTCTGTCGGTCGCGGGACACGGGGTCGAGGACCCCGGGCGGTCGCCGGGTTCACCCCCGGGGCAGGCCCAGGATGCGTTCGGCGACGACGTTGAGCTGGATCTCCCGGGTGCCGCCGCCGAGCAGGACCGCGGGCAGCGAGAGATAGTCGGTGAGCGGTTCGCCGGCGGGGCCGTCGAGGTGTGTGCCGCCGGGTCCGAACCGCTCCAGGCGCGCGGTGACCACGGCCCGCTGGTGTTCGGTGACCGCGAGCTTGAGCACGCTGGAGGCGGCGCCCGGGTTGAGCCCGGACAGGCGCTGCAGGGTCGAGCGCAGGGTGAGGGCGCGCAGCGCGAAGTTCTCCGCCGCGAAGGCGCCGAGCCGGGCGAGCGGCGCGGGGTCGGCGGCGGGAGCGTCGGCGGCGGAGGCGTCTCCCGCGAGGTCGGCGACCAGCTTGCCGAACGCCTGCATGCCCGGACCGCCGGCGATCATCACCCGCTCGTTGGCCAGCGTCGTGCGGGCGATCCGCCAGCCCCCGTTCACCTCGCCGATCACCTGGTCGTCGGGGACGAACACGTCGTCCAGGTAGACCTCGTTGAACTCGGACCGGCCGTTGGCCTGCTTGAGCGGCCGCACGTCGATCCCGGGCGTGGCCATGTCCACCACGAAGTACGTGATGCCCTTGTGCTTGGCCGCGTCCGGGTCGGTGCGGGCCAGGCAGATGCCGAAGTGCGCCTCGTGCGCCTTGGAGTTCCACACCTTCTGGCCGTTCAGCCGCCAGCCGCCGTCGACCTTGGTGGCCCGGGTGGCCAGCGCCGCGAGGTCGGAGCCGGCGCCGGGTTCGCTGAACAGCTGGCACCAGACGATGTCGCCGCGCAGGGTGGCCGGCACGTACGCGTCGCGCTGCGCCTCGGTGCCGTGCGCCATGATCGTGGGCAGCGCGAACTCGCCGATGACGGTGCTCGGCGGGGTCAGCCCGATTCGGGCGAACTCCTGCTGGATGACCACCTGTTGGGCCGGGTCGGCGGCGATCCCGTAGGGCCTGGGGTAGTGCGGCGAGACGTAGCCGAGTTCGGCGAGGCGCTGCCGGCGGGCGGGCTCGGGCAGCACGTTCGCCGCCGCCAGGTTCGCGGCCACCTCGGCCCGGAAGGCGCCCGTGTCGCCCTCGTCGAGTTCGAGGTCGAAGCGCCGGGTGGGGCCGCCCGCGAGCGCGGCGCGGCCGAGCCGTGCGGTCCACTCCCCCGCCGGGCCGAGCCACTGGCCGAGGAAGATCGCCCGGCGCCAGTACAGGTGGATGTCGTGTTCCCAGGTGAAGCCGATGCCGCCGAGCATGGTGATGCAGTCGAGCGCCACCTCGCGGGCCAGGGGCAGGCAGAGCACGGCGGCCTCGGCGGCGGCCAGGGCGAGTTGTTCGTCCGCGTCGGGGGCGGTGTCGTCGGCGGCCCGGGCCGCGTCCCAGGCGGCGGCGCCCGCGAGTTCGAGCCGGGTGAACAGGGCGGCGGCCTTGTGCTTGATCGCCTGGAACGAGCCGACCGCGACGCCGAACTGCTCGCGGATCTTGACGTAGGCGAGCGCGGTCTCGAAACACCAGCGGGCCACCCCGACGGCCTCGGCGGCGGCCAGCACGGCGGCGAGTTCGCGCACCCGGGCGGTGGTGACGCCGGGCAGGACCTGGGACGCGGTGATCTCCAGGCCGTTCGCGCGTACCCGGGCCACGCCGCGGGCCAGGTCGAGCGGGCCGAGCGCGGTGACCTCGACGGCCGCGCCGGGCTCGACCACGAACCAGATCTCCTCGTCCCGGGCCGGGTCGGCGTCGGTCCGGGCGCCGAGCAGCAGGTAGGTCGCGCCGATCGCGCCCGGGAGCGGCTCGACGGCGCCGTGGATCTCCCAGCCGACCTTGGTGGCGCGCGCGGTCAGGCCCGGTACGACGGCGACCGCGCCGCGGGCGCCCTCGGCGAACGCGGGCAGCAGCGCCTTGGCCGGTTCGGGGCCGGCGTGGCGGGCCAGCACGGCGCTGGTGAGCACGCTGGGCAGGTACGGGCCGGGCAGCAGGCCGCGGCCGGTCTCCTCGACGGCGACGGCCAGTTCGAGCAGCCCGGCGCCCGCGCCGCCGTACTCCTCGGGCAGGTGCACGGCGGTCAGGCCCTGGCCGACCAGCGCGGTCCAGCAGTCCGGCAGCGCGCCGGCGGACAGGTGCTCGGCGGCGCGGCGGGTGCTCTCGATCGAGGCGTGGCGAGCGACGAAACCGGCTACCGATTCCGCGAACGCCTGATGCTCGGTGGCGAATCCGATCGGCACTGTGTACTCCCTCACCAATACTTGTCTCGATCAAGTAAGCAGACAGGCTACCTGACTGGATCCTGGGTGGCCAGATCCGCGCGGCCGGGCGGCCGACGGCGCATGGCGGGCGGGCGCGGGTGCGCCGGGGTTCAGTTCGGGCGGGTGGACGGCAGACCCAGCTTGCGGTGGTCCCAGGAGACGATCCGGTCCGGGACGACCTTGATCACCACACGCTTGTTCAGCATCATCTCCACGGCCGGGCGCAGTTCCTCGGTGTACGGCGCCGCGTAGCGGCTGAACACGCTCACCCCGAGCTCCCAGATCCGCTCCGGCTCCTCGACCACCTCGGCCCTGCCGACGATGGACACCCCGCGCAGTTCCTCGTAGTACTCGCCGGCCTCGACCAGGCAGGTGATGGTCGGATTGCGCCGCACGTTCAGCACCTTCTGCGCGCGGGCCTTGCTCTCCAGGGCGACGTCGCCCTCCAGGAAGCCGTACCACATGCCGATCGAGTGGATGCTGCCGTCGGCGTTGAGCGTGGACATCGTCATCGAGTGCCGCCCGGCCAGGAACGCGGCGACCTCCTCGTCCGTCATCCGGACCCGGTCCCGCTGCTTGACGCCGTGGCCCATGTGCTCGCCCATACCGCACTCCCCTTTTGATTGCCTGGGTCAACCATTTGTACACTGCCACGCCCCGGGCTCGATTGACAGACCGTCAGTTTTGCCATCACGCAGGCCCGGAACGATGATTGACACTGCGTCAGGTCCTGCCTAGCGTCGGCGCCATGACCCGAACCGACGACTCCGAGGTCCCCGACTACCCGGCCCGGTTCCGGCTCGACGGGCGCGGCGTCGTGCTGCTCGGGGCGGGCCAGGGCATCGGCCGGCAGACCGCACACGCCCTCGCCCAGTGCGGCGCCCGGGTGTTCGCCGTGGACCGCGACCCGGACCTGGCCGACGACATCGCCGGCGAGGTCGACGGCATCGCCTGGTCCGGCGACGCCACCTCCCGCACCGACGCCACACGCATGTGGGCCGACGTCGAGGCGCGCCTGGGCCGGGCCCACGCGATCGTCGACATCATCGGCATGAGCCGCTACGCCGACCTGCTCTCGATCACCGACGAGGACTGGGCCTGGCACCAGGACGTGGTGCTGCGCCACGCCCTGCTCGCCCTGCAACTGGGCGGCGCGCACCTGGCCGCGCACGGCGGCGGCGCGATCACCTTCGTCGCCTCGGTGTCCGGCCTCACCGGCGCCCCGATGCACGCGGCCTACGGCGCGGCCAAGGCGGGCCTGATCTCCCTGGTCCGCTCCGCCGCCGTCGAACTGGGCCCACACGGCGTCCGCGTCAACGCGGTGGCCCCCGGCGTCGTCTGGACCCCAAGAGTCTCCGCCTACCTCGGCGAAGCGGGCCGCAAGGCCAACACCGCCAACGCCCCCCTCGACGACGTGGCCCTCCCCGCCGACATAGCCGGCCCCCTCCTCTTCCTCACCACCGACCTGTCCCGCTACCTCAGCGGCCAGGTCCTCACCGTCGACGGCGCAGTAAGCGCCAAATTCCCCTACCCCCTGCCCGACATGGACACCGCCCCGCACTGACCGGCCCCCCGAACCGAACCGTCGCCGCACCCACCGGACCTCGCGTGCGGCGCGTCGACGCGCGCCGAACGGCACCTGAGAGGATGCGGGGAGGTGAAGACGGTAGTGAGTCGTGGAGCGAGGAGTACGTGGTGAGCGATGTACGGCGCGTAGGGGTGGTCGGGGCCGGGCTGATGGGGTCCGGGATCGTCGAGGTGTGTGCGAAGGCCGGGCTCGACGTGCTGGTGGCGGAGACCAATGCGGCGGCGGCCGAGGCCGGGCGCGCGCGGGTGACCAAGTCGATCGATCGTGGGGTGAAGGCGGGCAAGCTCGCCGAGGCCGATCGTGACGCCGCGCTGGCGCGGGTGACCTACACCACCGATCTGGGCGAGTTCGCCGATCGGGACCTGGTGATCGAGGCGGTGGCCGAGATCGAGGAGGTCAAGACGCAGATCTTCGCCACCTTGGACAAGGTCGTGACGCGCGAGGACGCGATCCTGGCGTCCAATACGTCCTCGATCCCGATCATGAAGCTGGGCATGGCCACGTCCCGCCCGCAGCAGGTCGTCGGGATCCACTTCTTCAACCCCGTGCCGGTGCAGAAGCTGGTCGAGCTGGTGCCCTCGCTGCTCACCGACGAGAGCACGGCGGCGCGCGCCGAGGCGTTCGCGTCCGAGGTGCTGGGCAAGACGGTGATCCGCTCGCAGGACCGCGCCGGCTTCGTGGTCAACTCGCTCCTGGTGCCGTATCTGCTCTCCGCGATCCGGATGTTCGAGTCCGGCTTCGCCTCCGCCGAGGACATCGACAACGGCATGGTGCTCGGCTGCGCGCACCCGATGGGCCCGCTGCGGCTGACCGACCTGATCGGCCTGGACACGATCAAGGCGGTCGCGGACAGCCTCTACGACGAGTTCAAGGAGCAGCTCTACAGCTCCCCGCCGCTGCTGCTGCGCATGGTCGACGCGGGGCTGCTCGGCAAGAAGACCGGGCGCGGCTTCTACCAGTACTGAGTCCGGCCCCACACACGACGCGAGGGCGGTCCCGATCGGGGCCGCCCTCGCGTCGTGTGTGGTCGGACTACGGCGTGCGCGCCTCGACCTTGTCGATCCGTACCGGCTCGCGGCCCTGCGCCGGTACCGTCTCCGCCCCCGGCGCCCGCTGATCGGCCTTGGCCACCACGACCGCCTGGCCCGTTTGCAGCGGGACCTCCTTGATCAGCAGCACCACGATCAGCGCGAGCAGCCCGAACGGCGCGGCGAACAGGAAGATGTCGCCCACCGCGTGGCCGTAGGAGTTCTCCACGATGCCGCGCGCCGGCTCCCGCAGGTGGTGCACGTTCGGGATCCCGCCCCCGCCGCCGGCGCCCGACTTCAGCCCCGCGTCGGAGAGGTAGCCCGTGACCTTGGTCGCCATCACCGCGCCGAGCGCCGAGACGCCGACCGCACCACCCAGGCTGCGGAAGAACGCGACGACCGAACTGGCCGCGCCCAACTGGTGCACCGGCACCGCGTTCTGCACCGCGAGCACCAGGTTCTGCTGGAGCGCGCCGATGCCCATGCCGAGCAGGAACATGTACACCCCGAGCACCCACAGGTTCGTGTCCGCGCGGGTGGTGCTCATCAGGGTCAGCCCGATGGTCAGCGAGACGCCGCCCATCACCAGGTAGCGCTTCCAGAACCCGGTCGCGGTGATCAGCTTGCCGACCACCGTCGAGGCGATCACCAGGCCGCCGATCATCGGCAGCGTCATCAGGCCGGACACGGTCGGCGACTTGCCGCGGGCGATCTGGAAGTACTGGCTGAGGAAGACCGACGAGCCCATCATCGCCAGACCCACCGCGAGGCTGCCGAGCACGGCCAGCACGATGGTGCGCTGTTTGAACAACCACAGCGGGATGATCGGCTCCGCCGCCCGACCCTCGACCCGGATGGCCAGCGCGATCAGCAGCAGCGAGCCGAGCACCATGGCCGCGGTCTGCCAGGAGACCCAGGCATAGTTCTTGCCCGCCAGCGAGACCCACACGAGCAGCACCGACACACCGGCGCTGATCAGCGTCGCGCCCAGGTAGTCGATGGTGACCTCACGTTTGACCACCGGCAGCTTCAGGGTCTTTTGCAGGATGACGATCGCGGCCACCGCGAACGGTACGCCGACGTAGAAGCACCAGCGCCAGCCCAGCCACGGGGTGTCCACGATCACGCCGCCGATCAGCGGCCCGCCGACGGTGGCCAGCGCGAAGGTGGCGCCGAGGTAGCCGCTGTAGCGGCCCCGCTCGCGCGGCGAGATCATCGCGGCCATGATCACCTGCGCCAGGGCGGTGAGACCGCCGACGCCGACGCCCTGGATGACCCGACAGCCGATCAGCATGCCCGTGTTCTGCGACAGGCCGGCCAGCGCGGAGCCCGCCACGTAGATCACCAGCGCGAGCTGGACCAGCAGCTTCTTGCTGGTCAGGTCGGCGAGCTTGCCCCAGATCGGGGTGGTCGCGGTCATCGCGAGCAGCGTCGCGGTGACCACCCAGGTGTAGGAGGTCTGGCTGCCGTGCAGGTCGGAGATGATCCGCGGCAGGGCGTTGGACACGATCGTGGACGACAGGATGGCCACGAACATGCCCAGGAGCAGCCCCGACAGGGCCTCCATGATCTGCCGGTGGGACATCGGCTCCGCCGATGTCTGCGCGGCCGATGCCGCGGCCGGTGCGTTGCTCATACCTACCCCTTCTGCTGCGGATGCTCTGCGCCCGGACGCGGCTTCCCCACCCCCGACACTCGTTGCTTGGTACAACCATAGCAATCTTTGTTGCTGCAAGCAACTTTCAAGAGATGGTCAAGTCGGCGCGCCTCAAAGTGACCGACCGACTACGCGGATAGGATCTGCGCCATGGCAAAGACCCCTCAATCGGGCACTTCGGGCGGCAATATCGGCGGTGTCTCGTACCGCACGATCGGCATCGCGGTCATCGTCGTCCTGAGTGTCTGGTTCGTGCTGGCCAACACCGGCTCGGTGAGCATCCGATTCTGGATCCCGACGCTGGCGGCGCCGCTGTGGATCGTCCTGGTCGGGACGTTCGCCGTGGGCATGTTGACGGGGTGGTGGGTCAGGGCCAACCGGCGCTGAGCCGCCGGATATCCTGGGCCGCATGCTTCGCTCCAGGCTGCGTCCGGCCGTACACGTGGCGAGCCTGTTGACCGCCGGCGTACTCGTGGCCGGCTGTTCGAGCTCCGCCTCCCCCTCCGCCGAACCCTCCGCGGTCACGCCCACAGGATCGAAGACCACGCCCGTCGGCGACACGGTCTGTGCGGGTCTGCTGCCCACGTCGGCGGTTACCGCGTTGCTCCCGGCGGAGCCCGCGTTCACCGGCAAGGACCATGAGCCGCTGCCGCACTACCCCGTGCTGCGCTGCCAGGTGACGGCGGGCGAGCGCTCGTTCGTCGGCTCGGCGTACCTGTTCAACATGGCCGGCGCCGAGCGGGTGCAGTTGCCGGGGCTGACCACCACGGGGTCGGCGCCGCTGGGCAACGCCGTGAACAAGCTGTACGGCATGGCCGGTGCGGACGACGCCTGGCTGGTGCGGGACTGCAAGGTGCAGAACGTCGAGTATCCGGTCCCGATGCTGGTCCGGGCCCGCACCCTCGCCCCGGCCGGCACACCGAACCAGCCGGACCAGCGGCAGCAGTTGGCAAACCTCGCGGTGGACCTGGCCAACGGCGTGGCCAAGGCGGCCGGCTGCGAAACGGACCCGGCCCCCCGGCCCGACCAAATCAAGGCCGCGGAAAAACCCCAGCCGATCACCGACGCCCCCGTCTGCGGCATGCTCGACCCCGCCGCTCTCGGTCCCCAGGCGGCCGGCGATCAGCGCGCACGCTGGACGGCCGCCGCGACGCCGCCGGGGGCCGGCGCGATCCAGGGCTGCGATCTGTTCCTGGACAACCGGCGGGTGCTCTCCTTCGCGATCGTGCACGGCTACCTGGCCCCCGGTGCCGAGGCCCCGGGCGAACGCGCCATCCTGTCCGAGCGGCTGCCCACCGGCGGCATCGCCAACGACGCGCAACTCGCGGGCACCGTCGAGGGCAAGGTCCTCGGCGTCTGCGACGGTCACACGGTGGCCTACCAACTCAGCCGCCACAACGGCGAGGACCCCCCGGGCCGAACCCTGGGCCAACCCACCGAACAGTTCTTCCGCGCCTTCGCCGACGGCGCCTCGAAGTGGGGCCTCCGGTGCGAACCGATCAACCCCAAAACCGCCGAGGACAGCTGGAAGTTCCGCTCCTGACCCGACGCGGGCCGGCAGCGCGAAGGAGGGCGCCGCGCGAACCTCGCGCGACGCCCTCCCCGGTGCCGCCGGCCGACCACATCACCCACGTGGGTGACCGGCCGTCAGGACACCCCCGCCCGCTCCCGCGTTGCCGCCGGCAGCGACTGCGGTTGCGCGCTCTGCCCGTCCTTGCCGCCGTCGTGCTTCGGCTGCTCGGTGCCCCCCGTCCCGGATGTGCCGCCCGCGGGCGGCAATTCACTGAGGAACTTCTGCTCCACGTCCGGGTTTTCCTTCAGGTACGCCTTCACGCCCTCGGCCGCCGCGTTCGGCTTGCCCGCATAGTCGACGAAGACCTTCTTCTCCAGCGGACCGAGCACCGAGTCGTCCAGCTTCAGGTTCTTCACCCACGTGTTGACGTCGGGGAAGTCCTTCGCGAAGCCCTTGCGGCCGATCGAGCTGATCCACCCCGGCGCGCCGTACGACTGCTTCGGGTCGGCCAGCGGCTTGATGTCGTACTTCGTGTACGCCCAGTGCGGACGCCACATCGTCACCACGATCGGCTTGCCGGCCGCCATCTGCCGGTCCAGCTCCGCGATCATCGCGGGCGTGCTGCTCTTGACCAGGTCGAAGTCGAGCCCGTACTCCGGGATCAGCTTCTTCTCGGTCAGGTCCATGATGTTCGCGCCCGGCTCGATCCCGACGATCCGGCCGCCGAACTCCTGCTCGTGGCCCTTGAGATCCTCGACCGACTCGTACGGCAGGTTCTTCGGGATCGCGAGCTGCACGTCCACGTTGTTGTACCAGCGCCCGATCTCCTCGAGCTTGGACCCGTACTCGTCCAGGTACTTCTTGTGCAGCGTGGGCAACCACGCGTCCAGGAACAGGTCGATGTCGCCGCGCGCCAGGCCCTGGAACAGCGGGCCCACGTCGAGCTGCTTCATCGTGACGTCGTAGCCGCGCTTCTCCAACAGCTGCTTGTACATGTTGGTGACCACGACGTCCTCCTCCCACGGGATCCAGCCGACGGTGATCTTCTTGCGACCACCGTCGGAGGCCCCGAGGCCGAAGCCGCCGAGCAGCCCCGCGACCAGCGCGACGGTCACCACGCCGCCGACCGCCACGACCGGGCGCGGACGCCAGTCGAGCAGCCACTTCGGCGTGAAGCCCTCGGCACCGCGCACGGCCTTGGCGCGCTTGGCGCGCGCCTCGGCCCGCTGTCCGGCCGCACCGACCGTACGGTCCAGGTAGATCGCGAGCACGACCACCGCGACGCCGGCCTCCACGCCCAGGCCCACGTTGTTGTTCGACAACGCGCCGAACACCTCGCTGCCCAGGCCGCCCGCACCGACGATGCCGGCGGTGACCACCATCGACAGCGACAACATGATGACCTGGTTGACCCCGGCCATGATGGTCGGCAACGCGAGCGGGAACTGCACGTCCTTGAGGATCCGCCACTCGCTCGTGCCGAACGCCTCGGCCGCCTCGACCATTTCGGCGTCGACGCTGCGGATGCCCAATTCGGTCATCCGCACCCCGGGCGGCAGCGCGAAGACCACGGTGGCCACGACGCCCGGCACCTCACCGATGCCGAAGAACGTGATCGCCGGGATCAGGTACACGAACGCCGGCATCGTCTGCATGAAGTCGAGCACCGGCCGCAACACCGCGCCGACCGCACGACTGCGGGCGGTCAAGATGCCCAACGGGATGGCGACCAGCAGTGCGATCGCCGCCGAGACCAGCACCAGGGCCAGCGTGGACATGGCAGGCTTCCACATGTCCAGGCCGTCGATCAGCAGGAACCCCGCCGCCGCGACCAGCGCGAACACCGGCCCGCGCACGGCCCAGCCGATCAGCGCGAACAGCACCACCACGACCGGCAGCGGCGAATCCGTCAGCCAGTCGGCCAAGTGGGTGACCGCGCCGCCGACCACGCTCCTGATGAAGTCGAACAACCAGGAGAAGTGGTCGCGCATGAAGTCGACCAGGCTCTCGGCCCAGTCGCCCAGATGGATCCTAGGCATCGTCGCGCACCTCGCCCTCGGCCCCGAGCCGCTCCACGACCGACTCCGCCGCCGGCGCCGGTATCCGCACCTCGACCGCGTCGACCGGCGCCGCCGCGCCGGAGCCGGAGCCGGAGCCGGTCACACCGTCCGCGCCGGCCGTACCGCCCGTGCCGGTCGGGAGCAACTTCTCCCCCGGTCCGACCGGCACCAACTTCTCCCCCGGCCCCGCGGGCACCAGCATCTTCACGCTCCCGGTGTCGGTGACCCCGAGTGTGCCGCCGTCGGCCTCGCCCGGCCCCCCGGCGGTGTTGCCGAGTGCGGCCAGCAGGCTGACCCGGGGAACCACGCCCACCAGTCGCATGCTCTCGTCCACCACCGCGAGCGGCAGCCTGCTCTCCGCGCACGGCGCGAACAACTCGGCCACCGGCGTCTGCGGTGTCACCGTGACCACGTCGAGACCCGGGTCCGGCCGGACGGTGCGCTCACCGGTCCGCGCCGCCTCGGTGACGGCCGCGTCGGTGACCGCGCCGAGCAGCCGGCGGCCGTTCTCGCGCGTGTCCACCACGAAGGCCGCCGTGGTCTGCGCCTCACGCATCGTGCGCATCGCGACGCGGGGCCCTTCTCCGCTGGTCACCGTGGCACGCGAGTCCTCCATGATGGAGCCCGCGGTCAACACCCGGGTGCGGTCCACGTCCGCGACGAAGGACGCCACGTAGTCGTTGGCGGGGTCGGTCAGGATGTCCTCGGCGGTGCCGATCTGCACCACCCGGCCGTCGCGCATCACCGCGATGCGATCACCGAGCCGCATCGCCTCGTTGAGGTCGTGCGTGATGAACACGATGGTCTTGTGCAACTTCTGCTGGAGTTCCAGGAGTTGGTCCTGCATCTCGCGGCGGATCAGCGGGTCGAGCGCGCTGAACGACTCGTCCATCAGCAGGATGTCGGCGTCGGTGGCGAGCGCGCGGGCCAGGCCGACCCGCTGCTGCATGCCGCCGGACAACTCGCTCGGCGCGGACTCCTCCCAGCCGGCCAGACCGACCAGGGCGAGCGCCTCACGGGCCCGCCGGTCGCGCTCGGCGGCCGGCACCCCCTGGACCGACAGGCCGTACCCGGCGTTCTCCAGCACCGTGCGGTGCGGGAACAGCGCGAAGTGCTGGAAGACCATGCTGATGCGCCGGGCGCGCACGTCGCGCAACTCCCTGGCGGGCAACGAGGTCAGGTCCCGGTCGTCGATGTAGACGGCGCCGGCGGTGGCGTCCAGGAGACCGTTGAGCATCCTCAGCAGGGTCGATTTGCCGGAGCCGGACAGGCCCATCACGACGAAGATCTCGCCTTCGGCGACCTCGAAGGAGACGTCGATGACGGCGGGAACGGTGCTGCCCCCTCGTACGTCGTCCCGGCTTGCGCCGGCACGCAGCCGGTCGAGCGCGTCGTCGGCTCGACGGCCGAAAATCTTGTACAGGCCTTCGGCCCGAAGTCTGGACACGGATACCTCGTTGTTCGGGCCGCGGAGGAACGGAACCGTTGATACCGGTACCGGGCCGGAGCACCGCCGTGATGAGGGCGCCGGCGCCGCGGGCTGCTGGATGCGGGAGTACGGCCGGCGCAGAAACGTCACGGCAGCGGCGCACGTCCGGGGTCGAACGCCTTTCCCGAGTCCCCTCGGAAAAGTTGTATCCCGCATTTGTTACCGGGCGTGACTTGCCCGAGTGATTCCAACGGGAAACATATGGAGATTCACGTCTCATTAACGCGATGCCATATGTCCGAATTCATCCATTGATTACCGCATTTGACCTATCCCTTTCATCGTGATCCTCCGGTGATCATCGTGTGATCCCGGCGTAATGACACGGCCATATCCATAACCCTCGGTCATCGAATGGCCACTCGACGGCGCATTCCACGCGTCGATCGCCGCGCACGGGCGTGCACTCCGGCGCCGTCGCCCGAATGGCCGTGGCGCGGGCGGGGCGCACATGCCCCATAGGGGTGACGTTCCCGCGTTCTCCAGGTGACACAACGTCACCAGGCGGTAACGTCCCGGCGCGAGAACGCAAGCGGCGATCCCTCACTGTCGCACACCCCCCTACCGATGGAGCCTTCCGTGTCACGCTTGCTCGACGTCAGCCCCGAGGTCCGCGCCGAGATCGGCGACGACGAGGCCGCCCGCCTGGTGGCAGGGGAGACCGGCCCCCAGACCTACGCGTGCGCCTCGTGCCGCGGTGAGGGCGACACCACCTCCGTGGAGACCAGTGCGCTGTTGTACCTGGCCGAGGAGACCGCGGTGCTCGCGTTCGCACACACCCGCTGCATCCCCTCCCAGGTGATCCCCGTCTCCGAGGCCGCGGTCGAGCCGCTGCTCGCGGCGCAGGCGAACCCCGGGCTCGCGGTGCAGACCGTGGTACCGGGCGGTCCGGTGCCGATCTCGATCACCGGGAGCATGGTGGTGTGCGCGGGCGTGACCTACGCGGCGCTCGTGGTCGAGCCCGGGGCGGCCGTGGCCCGTCCGGGCACGCCCGGCGCGCAGGACGAGTTTCTGTCGCTGCTCGGCGAGCGCGGGTTCGCGCCGATCGCCTCCCCCGAGGAGACGCTGCCGCCGCTGCTCGGCGGCTGGTCGGTACAGATGACCGACGGCTACCTGACCGCGGTGCTGTTCCCGGGCGCCGGCGGGCGTACCGAGGCGTGGTGGCAGGCGCAGACCCCGGCCGAGGTGCCCGAGGCGTGGTTGAACGCGGCCAAGACGCACAGCGTCGTGCTGCTGTTCGCCGCCCCGGTCGGCACCATCGGCATCCACACCGGCAACGACGAGTTGGCCGCCGCGCTGAGCGAGGCGGGTCGGCGCAACCTGCTCGCGGCCGGATCGGTCCCGGTCAGCGGCATCTGACCGGGCCGTGCGCCGGCCTCGACCGCGCGCCGCCCATGTCGGGAGGCGACCTGTACCGGGTCGTCTCCCGACGCTCCGATAGCGTGCCGAGCCATGGAGCACTACGACGCGGCCTACGGCGACGAGCTGGTTTCCCAGGACCGGCGGCACATCTGGCACCCGTACGCGAGCACCGAGGGCGAAGCGCCGCTGTTCCCCGTGGTCGGCGCCGACGGGGTCCGACTCCACCTCGCCGACGGGCGTGAGCTGGTCGACGGGATGTCGTCCTGGTGGGCCGCGATCCACGGCTACAACCACCCGGTCCTGAACGCCGCCGCGCACGCGCAGGTGGACACGATGGCGCACGTGATGTTCGGCGGGCTGACCCATCCGCCGGCCGTGCGGCTGGCCCGGCGCCTGGTGGAGATCACCCCCGAGCCGCTGACCAAGGTGTTCTTCGCCGACTCCGGCTCGGTCGCGGTCGAGGTGGCGCTGAAGATGGCGCTCCAGTACCAGCGCGGACGCGGCCGGCCCGAGCGCACCCGGCTGTTGACCGTGCGCGGCGGCTATCACGGCGACACGTTCGGCGCGATGTCGGTGTGCGACCCGGTCGGCGGCATGCACCACCTCTTCTCCGGGGTCCTGCCCACGCACCTGTTCGCGCCGATCCCGCCGGCGGGCTTCGACACCCCGCTGCGCGCCGAGGACACCGCCGGGATCGAGGAGTTGCTGGAGCGACACGGCTCGACGGTGGCGGCCGTCGTCCTCGAACCGATCGTGCAGGGCGCGGGCGGAATGCGCTTCCACTCCCCCGCCTACCTGCGCCGGATCCGCGAACTGTGCTCGCGGCACGAGGTGTTGCTGATCGCGGACGAGATCGCCACCGGATTCGGCCGGACCGGCGAGCTGTTCGCGTGCGACCACGCGGGCATCGCGCCCGACATCATGTGCCTGGGCAAGGCCCTGACCGGCGGCTACCTGACCATGGCCGCGACGCTCTGCACCGACGAGGTGGCCCGAACCATCTCGCGCGGCGAGGGCGGCGCGTTCATGCACGGCCCGACCTTCATGGGCAACCCACTGGCCGCCGCGATCGCCGCGGCCAGTATCGACCTGCTCCTCTCCGAGCCCTGGCGCGACCGCATCACCGCCCTGAGCGACGGCCTCCGCACGGGCCTGGCCCCGGCCCGCACCCTGCCCGGCGTGGTCGACGTCCGAGTCCTCGGCGCAATCGGCGTCATCGAACTCGCCACCCCGGTGAACATGGCAACGATCCAACCCGCCTTCGTCGAACACGGCGTCTGGATCCGCCCGTTCGGCCGCCTCGTCTACACGATGCCCCCCTACGTCACATCCCCGAACGACCTGACCACAATCACCACAGCCATGGTCGAGGTAGTCCGCACCCACACCTGACCCCACCCCCCGCGCGCGGTCCGTCCACACGCCCACATGCCCCCACCTCGGATCGCGGCCCGCCCCCACGCCCGCCCCCACCCGCGAGCACGGATCCTCCGCGCCCACACGCGCCCCCACCCCGCGGCGCGTCAGCGCCCCCGACCCGGGCCGCCCGCGTGATCGACGCGCGCAGCGCGGAGAGCGGCGGAGCCGCGAAGTTCGGGCTGGGTGACCCGGAGCGAAGCGGAGGGGCGCACAGCCCCGAGCGAGGGGCCGCTTTTCTGCGGAGGAGCGAAGCGGGGGAGCAGAAAAGCGGCCCCTCGCGAGCCGGCGCGAAGCGCCCAAAAAGAAGCAACGCCGCCGACACGACCCCGCCTCCCGACCCGCTCACCCCGCGACCCAGCGCCCCGCGCCCAGGCCCCCGCGCCGCGCCCCGCCTCACCTCGCCCCCACCACAAACCCCAAAACACCCAGTAACGCCTCATGCGCCGTCAGTGACACTTCACCCCCACCCCCACAACCCCCACAGCTCTCGATCGTTGGACCCGATGTGTTCACTTTCGACGACTCCATCAGCAGCCGAGCCCTGGGCCACCCCGCCCTCTCCGTAGGGGCCGCCGCGCCCCCCGGTCACGACGTCCTGACGCCGATCTACAACGCGCTGGAGACCGAGTGGCGGCGGATGTTCCGCGCGGTCCCGCACGAGCGTACGAACGAGGACTACGCCGCGAGCCGGCCCTCGTACGGGGCGCCCGCCGCGATCAGCCACTCCTACGCGCAGGACCCCCCGTTCCCGAACTTCTCGCTGCCCACCCAGGGCGGCTACACCACGTACGGCCGGCACCGGGGCGCGTCCCTGGTCCCCGCCCAACCGTCGCGCGTCACGGGCCCGCACGGCCACCTGCCGCTGTAGCCCGAGGGTGCGCACACGAGGATCCCGAGACGACGCGGACGACGAAGGGCCCGGACGCACACGGCGTCCGGGCCCTTCGTCGTCGTTCGTACGGTCGGCCCCGGTCAGCGACCGGTCTTGCGACCGCGCTTCTCCCTGACCTTCATCCGGATCTCGATCGGCGTGCCCGGGAAGCCGAACTCCTCACGCAGCCGGCGCTCGATGAAGCGACGGTAGCCGGCCTCCAGGAAGCCGCTGGTGAACAGCACGAACCGGGGCGGCTTGGTACCCGCCTGGGTGCCGAACAGGATGCGGGGCTGCTTGCCGCCGCGGATCGGGTGCGGGTGCGAGGCCACCAGCGTGCCCAGGAACGCGTTCAGCTGCCCCGTGGGAATGCGCTTCTCCCAGCTGGCCAGCGCCGTCTCGATGGCCGGGACCAGCTTCTCCATGTGCCGCCCGGTCAGCGCCGAGACGTTGACCCGGGGCGCCCAGGTGACCTGGACCAGGTCCTGCTCGATCTCGCGTTCGAGATAGTAGCGGCGCTCCTCGTCCATGAGGTCCCACTTGTTGTACGCGATCACGATCGCGCGCCCCGCCTCGACCGCGAGCGAGATGATCCGGGTGTCCTGCTCGGTCAGCCGCTCGCTGGCGTCGATCAGGATCACCCCGACCTCGGCCTTCTCCAGCGCGGCCGTGGTGCGCAGCGACGCGTAGAAGTCGGCGCCCTGGGTCAGGTGCACCCGGCGGCGGATGCCCGCGGTGTCGATGAACTTCCAGGTCTTGCCGCCGAGCTGGATCAGCTCGTCGACCGGGTCGCGGGTGGTGCCCGCGATCTTGTCCACGACCACCCGGTTCTCGCCGGCGACCTTGTTCAGCATGCTCGACTTGCCCACGTTCGGGCGGCCGAGCAGGGCGACCCGGCGCGGGCCGCCCTCGGTGACGCCGAAGCGCTGCGCGGGGGCCTCCGGCAGGATCGCCAGCGCCGCGTCGAGCAGGTCGCCGCTGCCGCGCCCGTGCACGGCCGAGACCGGCCAGGGCTGGCCCAGACCGAGCGACCACAGCGCGGCGGCGTCCGCCTCCTGGGCCATGTTGTCGACCTTGTTGGCGGCCAGCACAACCGGCTTGCCGGCCTTGCGCAGCACCCGGACCACGGCCTCGTCGCTGTCGGTGGGGCCGACGATCGCGTCGACCACGAACATCACCGCGTCCGCCGACTCGATCGCATACTCGGCCTGGACCGCCACCGACAGATCGATGCCGACCACGTCGCGCTCCCAACCGCCGGTGTCCACGACGGTGAAGCGGCGACCGTTCCAGGTGGCCTCGTAGTAGACCCGGTCGCGGGTCACCCCGGGGGTGTCCTCCACGACCGCCTCGCGGCGCCCGATGATCCGGTTGACCAGCGTGGACTTGCCCACGTTGGGTCGCCCGACGACGGCCAGCACCGGCAGCGGTCCGGACGCCTCACCGTCGTGCCCGCCGCGGGCGGGGGCGTCCCCTTCGACGTCGACCCACTCGTCGGGGTCGTAGCCCGCCTCCCACGCCTCCGGGTCGAAGGCGCCCTCGGTCGTGGCGTCGGCGTGCTGCTCCATGGGGGTGTTCCTCGTTCGGGTAGCGGTTCGGGTGAGACTCGGGTGGGCTCGCGTGAGCCTGGGTCAGCCGGCGCGACCGGTCATCCGCTCGGCCTCGCGCAGGTGCGCGGTGAGCCGTTCGACGATGCGGTCGGACGCGGCCTGGACGGCCTTGCGGGTGGCCCGGCGGTCGGCGTTCTCGACGGCCCGGAAGGGCTTGCCGTAGACCACGTCGATCCGGGAGCGCAGACCCGGCAATGCACCGATCGAGGATCCCCGCGCACCGGTGCCGAGGCAGGCCACCGGGACGATGGGTGCCCCGGAGCGCAATGCCAGATATGCAAGTCCATTGTGCACTGCCGAGAAGTCGGCCTGTCCCCGCGTGCCCTCGGGGAAGACCCCGAGCGCGCCGCCGGCGGCCAGCACGTCGAGCGAATCGGTGATCATCCGGCGGTCCGCGACGCCGCGCTGGACCGGGATGTGGCCGATCCCGCGCAGTATCGGGCCGAGCGCGCCGGCGAACATCTCGCGCTTGACCAGCACCTGCGTGGGTCGCGGGGCGAACGCGAAGAGCATCGGCCCGTCGACGAAGTTGGCGTGGTTGCCCGCCAGGATCACCGGGCCGCTCGTCGGTACGTGCCAGGTGCCCAGCGCGCGCACCTTCCAGAAGCTGCGCAGCAGCGGCTCGCCGATGAAGTGCGCGGCGCCGGCGAGCGGGGGCCTGGGGGGTGCGGGCTTGGCGGGCGCGGGCTTGGCGGTGGTGCCGAGGGTCGCGGTCACCGCACGTGTTCCGCGACCAGGGCGAGCAGGTGGTCGACCACCTGTTCGCGGTTCAGTTCGGTGGTGTCGACCAGGATGGCGCCCTCGGCCATCCCGGCGGGGGCGACCGCGCGACCCGAGTCCAGCGCGTCCCGGCGGGCCAGGTCGGCCCGGGTGTCCTCGACGCTGGTGGCCTGCGTACCGGTCAGCTCGGCGTTGCGGCGCGCGGCGCGGGCCGCCTCGGAGGCGGTCAGGTATACCTTGACCGGCGCGTCGGGGGCCACCACGCTCGCGATGTCGCGGCCCTCGACCACGATGCCGCCCGCGCCGATCACCGCCCGCTGCAGGTCGACCAGGCGGGTGCGCACCTCGGGTACGGCGCTGACCGCGCTGACCGCCTTCGTCACCTCGTCGGTACGGATCGGGCCGGCCGCGTCCCGGCCGTCGACGGTGATGGTGGGCCCGTCCGGCGCGGTCCCGGAGACGATCTGCGGCTTGTCGGCGGCCGCGGCCACCGCGGCCGGGTCGTGGATGTCGACGCCGTTGGTGAGCATCCACCACGTCATCGCCCGGTACATCGCGCCCGTGTCCAGGTAGCGCAGGCCCAGGCGGGCGGCGACCGCCCGCGAGACGCTGGACTTTCCGGAACCGGACGGGCCGTCGATGGCGACCACGGCGGTCGCGAGCGGCGTACGGGCTTCCACGGTCGCCGACCTTTCACTTGTCTGGCTGCTTGCCGGCCCGGGGGCCGTCACGGGTATTGCCGAACCGGGCGGCGCTGCGGAGGCCGCGGGGCGATAGGACACCGCCCGAGGGTACCGTCACGGATAGCCTTGATCGGTTCCCCCATTATTCCGTCACCCGCCCCTTGGAGTTCCCGTCGTGCGTACCGCCGCCGTGGTCGGCACCGGACTGATCGGCACATCCGTCGCGCTCGCGCTGACCTTGCGCGGGGTCACGGTGTATCTGCGCGATCACGACAGGACCGCGGTGCAGACGGCGGCGGCGATGGGCGCGGGCCTGGACGCGGTGCCGGCCGAGCCGGTGGACCTGGCGGTGCTCGCGGTGCCGCCGGGGCGGATCGCGGAAACCCTGTGGCAGGTACAGGAGTCGCGGCTGGCGCTGAGCTACACCGACGTGGCGAGCGTGAAGGAGCAGCCGCTGGCCGAGATCGCCGCGCTGGGCTGCGACCTCGGGCGCTACATCGGCGGGCATCCGCTCGCCGGGCGGGAGCGCTCCGGGCCGCTGGCGGCGCGCGGCGACCTGTTCGAGGGCCGGCCGTGGGTGCTCACGCCCTCGCGGGAGACCGACACCGAGACGCTCAACCGGGCGCTGGAGATGGTGTCGCTGTGTCGCGCCGTGCCGGTGGTGATGAAGCCGCGCGACCACGACCACGCGGTGGCGCTGGTGTCGCACGCGCCGCACCTGGTGTCCGCGCTGATGGCGGCGCGGCTGGAACACGCGCAGGACACCGACACCCGGCTCGCGGGGCAGGGGGTGCGGGACGTGACCCGGATCGCGGGCTCCGACCCGCGGCTGTGGATCGACATCCTGGGCGCCAACGCCGAGGCGGTGGCCGATGTGCTGGCGGGCCTCGCCGGGGATCTGGACGCCGTGGTGGGCGCGTTGCGGTCGCTGGCGGCCGACGACGCGGTCAAGCGGGAGGTGGGCACGCGCGGCATCGAGGCGCTGCTGCGGCGCGGCAACGCCGGCCACGCCCGGATCCCGGGCAAGCACGGCGAACCGGCCGCGGTGTACGAGGCGATCCCGGTGGTGGTCCCCGACCGCCCGGGCGAGCTGGCCCGCCTGTTCGCCGACGTCGGCCGCGCAGGGGTCAACATCGAAGACATCCGCATCGACCACGCCCAAGGCCGCCCAGCCGGCCTGGCCGAACTCCAGGTAGCCCCCCAACACGCCGAAGCCCTCACCCAAGCCCTACGCAACAGCGGCTGGACCGTACAACGCTGACCCCACCGGCAAGCCAACCCTCCGACGCATAAAAACAACCGAAAACGCTCGAACCACAAACCCAGCCCGTCCGGCGCTTGAGGACACCCGGCCGAAGGCCGAACCGAACCAAACCCGGCCCGGCCCGACCGAAAACGCTCGGACCACAAACCCAGCCCGTCCGGCGCTTGAGGACCAGCGGGCCGCAGGCCGGCCCGCACCCTGCCGATCCGAACCGACACCCCAGCCCGTCCGGCGCCTGAGGACACCCGACCGAAAGCCGAACCGAACCAACCCGGCCCGGCCCGACCGAAAACGCTCGGACCACAAACCCAGCCCGTCCGGCGCTTGAGGACACCCGACCGAAGGCCGAACCAAACCGGCCCGGCCCGGCCGGACCGAAAACGCTCGGACCACAAACCCAGCCCGTCCGGCGCATGAGGACCAGCGGGCCGCAGGCCGGCCCGCACCCTGCCGATCCGGCATTGCACACAGGCGAACCGACACCCCAGCCCATCCGGCGCATGAGGACCGGCGGGCCGCAGGCCGGCCCGCACGCTGCCCGCCCGGCATCGGGCGCAGGCGAGCGGGACACCCAGCCCGTCCGGCGCATGAGGACCCGCGCCCGCTCCGCGGTCAGCGACGCGCGTGGAGACGCGCGGCCTGGCGGGTCAGGTGGTCGCGTTCGGCGAGGTTGCCGGCCTGGTGGGCCGCCTCGGCGTACAGGCGGGCCGCCGTCGTCGGGTCGCCCGCGCGTTCGTGGAGGTACGCCGCCACCGCCGTGTGGCGCGGCAGCGAGTCGTCCAGCGTCGCGAGTATCGCCAATCCGGCGCGCGGTCCGTCGGCCTCGCCCACGGCCACCGCGCGGTTGAGCCGGACGACGGGGTTGTCGGTCAGGCGCACCAGCTCGTCGTACCACTCGACGATCTGCACCCAGTCGGTCTCCTCGGCGGTCGGCGCGTCGGCGTGCAGCGCCGCGATCGCGGCCTGCGCCTGGAACTCGCCCAGCCGGTCACGGGCCAGCGCCGCCTGCAAAATCGTCACGCCCTCGGCGATCATCCGGGTGTCCCACCGGCCCCGGTCCTGCTCGGCGAGCGGCACCAGGCCGCCGTCCGGCGCGGTCCGCGCGGCGCGGCGCGCGTGGTGGAGCAGCATCAGCGCGAGCAGGCCCGCGACCTCCGGGTGGTCGATCGCGGCGGCGAGCTGCCGGGTGAGCCGGATGGCCTCGGCGGCCAGGTCCACGTCCCCGGAGTACCCCTCGTTGAAGACCAGGTACAACACCCGCAACACGGTGGCCACGTCGCCGGGCCGGTCGAACCGCACGCCGGAGACCGTGCGCTTGGCCCGGCTGATGCGCTGCGCCATGGTCGCCTCGGGCACCAGGTAGGCCCGGGCGATCTGGCGCGTGGTCAGCCCGCCGACGGCGCGCAGCGTGAGCGCGACGGCCGAGGACGGGGTCAGCGACGGGTGGGCGCACAGGAAGTAGAGCCGGAGCGTGTCGTCCGCCGCGGGCGTGGGTCCCGGCTCCGGCTCATCGTCGACGAGGTCCTCACGCCGACGTCGGGCCGCGTCCGCGCGGGTCGCGTCGAGGAACTTGCGCCAGGCCGCGGTGACCAACCAGCCCTTCGGGTCCCGCGGCGGGTCGGTCGGCCAGACCCGGATCGCCTCGACCAGCGCGTCCTGTACGGCGTCCTCGGCCGCCGCGAAGTCGGCTCCGCGGCGGACGAGGATCCCGAGCACGCTCGGCGTGAGGCCGCGAAGCAGTGCCTCGTTCATGCCGGTGGTCACGTCACTCCGCGATGGTGTGCTGCGAGGCGCTCATGAACGGGCGCACCTCCAGCCATTCGTGGATCGGCTTGCCGCCCGCGCCGGGGGCGGCCGACAGTTCCCCGGCCAGCTCGACGGCGCGCTCGTAGGTGTCGACGTCGATGATCATCCAACCGGCGATCAGGTCCTTGGTCTCGGCGAACGGGCCGTCGGTGACCGGCGGACGCCCCTCGCCGTCGTACCGGACCCACGCCCCCTGCGGGGTCAGCGCCTGGCTGTCGACGAACTCGCCGGTCTCCTTCAGCCGGTCCGCGAAGTCGTTCATGTATCCCACGTGCGCGGAGATCTCCTCCGGCGTCCAACGGTCCATCGGCACGTCGTTGACCGAGGCCGGCGCGCCGCGGTAGTGCTTGAGCAGCAGGTACTTGGCCATGATCGTTCTCCTCGATACCGGTGCGCCCATTGTGGTCGCGCTCACCCCGGGGACGAAGCCGGCCACACGATCTCGACACCACCGACCGAAGAATCTTTTTCCGAACCCGGCGCCCCGCGCCCCCCTCGCCGGGAGGCTTCAGCGGGGTGGGTTCTGTTCGGACCAGCGGCGGCCGAGTTCGGTGCGGAAGTCTTCGCCCCATTGGCTGTTGAGGAGGATTTCCTCGATCAGCGGGTTCGGGGACCGGTCCCGGCGGTCGGAGAGTACGCAGATCGCGATCTGGCGCAGCACCCCCTTCGTGTCGGTCTTGGGGGCCAGCACCACCACGAGAAGCTGTTCGAGCAGCTTGCGGGTGCGCTTCTCGCCCGCGCCGGCCGCCTCCAGGCGGTCCCCGAACTGTTCTGCGTCCAGCACCGTTTCCCGCATCGCCCGCATGTCGTCCGGATTCCACGCCTCGGGGGCGAGCTGGCGGCGGCGCTGTTCCAGGCGCGTGGTCAACCGGTCCGCGATCACCGGCAACACCCGCAGGTCGGCCAACCGCAACGCGACCGCGAGGGTGACGATGTTGTCGATCGTGGCGATCTCGGTCTTGGCCGCGCCGCCGCCGAGCGCCCGTTCGCGCAACGTCGGCTTGTCCGGAAGGCGCTTGACCGCGCGCCGTATCTTGTTCACCTCGGTGTCCGGAATGCCGAATTCGGCCCACACGCTCCACGGCGCGTTCCCGGCGCTGGTCGGCGGCGCGCCCGGGGTCGGCGGGCTCTCGGGTCCACCGACCGCGCCCGGCTCGGCGCGCGGCTCGGCGTCCGGGTCCGCGTCGAGGTCGTCGTCGGTGTGCGGCAGCGCGGGTATCGGCAGTTCGCCGCGCTCCTCCTCGAAGCCCGGCCACGGCCCGGTGAAGGCGTCCTCGATCTCCTCGAACACCGCGCCGTCGTCCGCGTACCAGGTCACATCCGCGGGCTCCGCGCTCGCGGCGGCCGGAGCCGAGTACGGCAACGACGACCGGGGCGGCGACACGGTCGGCGCGGCCCGGGGAGCCGACGGCTCCGCCGGGTAGGGGAACGCCGGCTCCTCCTCGGCCGTGGACACCGTCACCACCCGGGGCTCCCGCTCGCCCCGCGCCGCCGCGCCGCCCTGCCGTACCCGCTCCGCCGCGGGCACCAGCGCCTTCTCGATCGCCGGCCCCCGATCCCGAACCGGCGCGGGCACGGCGGCGGCGCGCGTCGGCGCGGGCACCGACACCGGCGCGGGCTCGAACAACGGCGCACGCGCGGGCGCGGGCGGCATCGGCGCGCCCACCGACGCACCCGACCCCGCACCCGACCCGGACCCAGCGCCCGAGCCGCGCCGTCCCAACCGGGCGCAGATCTCCCGCGACCGCTCCTCGGCCCGCTCGTGCGGCAGCGGCCGCAGGTCGCGCATGCCCTCCAGAAGCCGGTGGATCCCCGGCCAATCGGTGTCGGTGTACCGGCTCACCAGCAGCGCCGCCGCGTGCGCGTGCACGTCCGAACCGGCCTTGGGCTCCTCCCCCACCACCAACCGGTAGCGGCCCGCCCACGGCTGCGCGTCGCGCGGCCGGCGCGGCAGCACCACGAACCTCGGCTTGCCCGAGTGGTCCAGCGTCTCGAAGGTGGAGAACGTGAAGGACACCGGCACCAGCCACAGGAGCAGGTCGGACAACCCCCACAACATCGGCACCGGATCGATCCCCACGTCCGCCTGCCGGAACGAGAAGAACCGGCCCGGATGCCGCAGCACGGCGGCGACCGCGACCTCCAACAGGTAGGCCTGCTCGCGTGCCCGGCCGCGCAGCCGCTCGGCGTGCCCGTCCAGCGCGGCGGCCACGAAGTCCGGGGCCAGCGGCGCGAGTCCGTAGCCGCGCGGGATGTCCTCCAGGGCCGGCTCCCCCGCCCACACGGCCTCCTGGGTGAGCACGAGCGCGGCATGCGGGCCCAGATCGCGGCCGGGGTCGAGCAACACGCGGGCGTTGTTCCCGTCGACCACGTACTCGCGCCGGACCACCGCCGCGCCGCGACCGGTGTGCACCAGCGCCACGCTGGTCACCGGCGCCCCCCGGTCCTCCGCGTCGACCGCGACATGCTCACGCAACTCGTCGTGCCAGCCCAACAGTTCGTCCCGGGACACGGAGGAGGCGATCGGCCCCAGGCCGCGCCCGCCGAGCAGGCTGTCGTCCTGGCGCCGGTAGACGATCTGGCGGAAACCGTCCGCCTCGGCCCCGGTCGGCGGCTGGTTCCCTCCCGGCTGCGCCGTGCGTGCCGTGCGTGCCGTCATGGCTACGGTCCCGTCCTGTGCGGCATGGTCTGGAAGCTCTCCACGGTCAGTCGCCCCATCTCGAGCAGAAACGGCTCGCGATGGCGGGAGGAACACAGCACGTCCACGAGCACGTTCTGATAATCCGCCCACACCCGCAAAGACGTCCGAAGGGCCCAGACCGTGCCCGCGACGTCGACGGCCAGCGTGGACAGCACATCGGCGCCGAATCTGGGCCGCTTGACCTCGGCCACGGTGAGCCGGGCCAGCATCTCCACCACCCGACACAGCGTCTCCCTCGGGGCGCCGCAGGTGTCGAGGGTGTTGATGTCCTCGTGCAGCCGGCCGAGCACTGTCGCGTAGGTCTGCCTGGTGTGCCGCTCCGGCCGGCCGCCGTCGCCGTAGGCGGGATGCAGGAGCCGATCCAGCCGGTACACCACCGGGGCCAGCAGCGGCGGCCGGGCGAGCAGCAGCGCAACCGCGAGCGAAGCGGAGTCGACCCGGGTGAGTACGTCGCGGAACTCGTTCGTCTCGTGTCCGTTGCTCCGGGCCAGCAGCCCGTCGGCCACCCCCAGCACGGTGTAGCCGTTGCGGGAGGCGCCCAGGCGTTCCCACTCCCCCTGGTCCCACGTGCCGCGCGCGAGTCGGCCCGTCGGGCCGTCGGAGGGCAACACCGGACGGCCGCCCGAGCCGGACTCGGGGCGGGGGGACGCGCCCGGCGCAGGGGCGAGCCGATCCGGGCGGGGCGGCACCGCTGCGTCGCCGCCCACCGTCGGACGGTACGCCGGCATCGGCCCGGCCCGGTTCGCCCCGTCGCCCACCCGCCACGCGTCGGCCTGCCCGGATCGCCCGAACCCCGGCGGCGCCGAACCCGGCTGCCCGGGCCCGGGCGGCGATTGGCCCGGCCGCGCGTACTCCGACGCGGCGCCCCTGCCGTACCGATCCTGCTCGGTAGGGCCACCGGGCTCGCCCGCGGAGTCCGGCTCGTCGTCCTCGCTCCCGTTGATCCAGGTCTCCGTGTAGCCGTTCTCCCACCGCTCGGCGTCGGCCTGAGACACAGCCGGCACGGGCGGCTCGGGCGGTGCCTGCGGTGCCCGCGGCGGCTGCGCGGCCCGGGGCGGCTGCGGCGCCCGGCTCTCGCGCGGCGCGGCGGCGACCGCCGGTGTCAGCCTGGTCGCGTCCGATTCGAGCGCCAGCACCAGATCGGCGACCTCCCCATACGACGCCCCGTCGGCGCCGATCGCCGTCTCGATCCGGGCCAGCAGCCCATCCACCTCGGCCCACGGACGCGTGCAGTACAGCTGCACCAGCAGCCCGGCGGCGTCGCGGAACACGTCCTGTCCCGGCTGCGGTTCGGCACGCGGGTCGATCCGCAGCCGGTTGGCCGGCTCCGGCGCGTTCGGCCAGCGCGGGACCAGGACGAAGCGCGGCTTCAGCGCCGCGTCGCTGGTCTCGTAGGTGGAGAAGGTCCACATCCCGGGCGCGATCGGCTGCGCCAGGTCGAACACGCCCCACAACAGCGGCACCATGTCCGCGCCGACGTCGTTCTGATGCAGGGTGAAGGTGCGGCGATGGTCACGCAGTACGGCCGCGAGCACGACCTCGAGGAGGTCCGGCCGGGCCCGGGCCCGCTCGCGCAGTTGCCCCTGGATGACCGGGTCGAACGCCTCCGGGCGGATCGTGGTGCCGCGCAGCGGTACGTTCTCGGGCACCTCGGCGAGCGGGGTCCTGGACCCGGTGAGCCCGCCGCCGCGCTCCTCGTGCAGCCAGGCGGTGGCCAGCATCGTGTGGGCCGCGACGCTGAGTTCGGGGTCCACCAGAACGTGCGCGTTGGTTCCCGGTCGGTTGCCGGCGTGGACCGCGGCCTCGCGCAACACCAGGGCGTGCCGGTTCTCCAGGCGTACCCGGCAAAAGCTCCAGGCGGGGGTCTCCGGCAGCGAGCGGTCCATCGAGACGTGCTGCTCCAAGCCGCCGTGCCAGTCCCGGAGTTCGTTCAGACCCAGCGACGTGGCGACCGGACCCATACCGCGACCGCCCAGGAGGTGTTCGTAGCTCCAGCGATAGACGATCTCGTCCAGTCGATCCTCTGTGGCGCCCACCCCGTCCGATGCCATCTCACACCCCCACCCGCTCGATGTCGGCCTGATCGAGCATGCCGCACATCGCGAGGATGGACACCACCGGTTCCAGAACCCGGCGCGGGCGGATGCCGCCGGGGAAGTGCCCGTCCCGCTCACGCGCGCCGGTCGCCGAGACGAAGTGCATGGTGCAGCGCCGGAATTCCTCGAACGGGCTGAGCCAGGCGCCGGCGTCGTGCGCGTACAGGAACGAGTACACGTCGCGGCTCTCCGCGTCCGTGCGGGCCGGGTCCACCACCCCGGGTCGGGGCGGCTGCGAGCCCAACCAGGCGTCCACGGGCGGCTCGAAACGGATCAGGTCGGACTTGGTGACCGCGACGGCGACCGGTTGGTCGAGCAGCGCGGCCGTACGCGGCAGCCGGTCCATCACGGCGGCGAAGGTGCGGTCGCCCCGGCGCAGGCCCGCGGTGTCCTCGCCGTCGCGGGTCAGCCGGCGCAGCTCCGGCAGGTCGACCGCGACCACCGGGTCCACCACGAACACGAACGCGTCGGCGGCGGCCAGGAATTGCATCTCCCGGCCGCCTCGGGCCAGGTCCTCGCCACTGACGTCGAAGAAGGCGATCGGCCGGGTCCGCCCGCCGACGCGCAGCAGCAGCGCGTCGGCGAACTGCACGAGGTTGCCCTGGTGGTTGACCGTGGTCGCGAGCATCTGTCCGCGCTGCAACAGGTCGACCCGGTCCCGCAGGTATTCCTGATGGTGGCCGGCGTCCACCGGCACGTGTGTCACCCCGTATTGGCGCAGCCCGCCGGCGTCGATCTCGGCGATCATCGCGGCCAGCAGGTGGGTCTTGCCGGAGAGGCCGTCGCCGATCAGCCCGACCACCAGCGGCGGTTCGTGGATCATGTAGTTGGTCGGCAGGAAGTGCTCGCGCTCCTCGTCGCCCGTGGGGTTGGGGCAGCGCATGAAGGTGGTGATCATGCGGTCGTGCCGCTTGACCGGGTCGGTGACCGTGCTCAGGTCGACCCGTGCGTAGCGCAGCCGCGCGTCGCGCTCGTAGAGGTCGTTCTCGTTCCAGCGGACCAGGTCCAGGCAGAAGGGGCAGCGCACCACGGGTCGATTCGAGTCGGTGGGATCGGCCGCCGGGGCGCCGGGGGACGGGGTGACGACGGTGATCGTCTCGCTCGCCCCGCGCGTGGGCTCGCGGGTGTCGCGCGGTTCGGTCCGGCCGGCGGACGGGCCGGTGGTCCCGGGCGGGGCGCCGACCGGCCCGGGCGCCTGGCCCATCGCCGACTCCTCGCGCGGTCGGGTGGTCCGGGCCTCCTGACGGGTGCCGAGCGCGTCCAGCCGCTGCCGGATCGCGTTCACCCGGTCCGCGTCGGGCAGCGTGTGCACCTCGGTGGGGACGTTGAGCAGCCGGTGGAAGCCCGCCCAGCCGGAGCCCACGTAGTGCCGGACGATCCGCCGGGCCAGTTCGCGGTGCGGGTCGAACGGCTCGCCGTGGCCGGTCAGATCGACCCGCACGCGCGGCCCGGGCGGACCGGACGGCACCCGGGGCAGCGCGATGAAGCGCGGCGCCCCGTTGGGGTCGTCGAGCGCGTCGTCGACCTCGAAGGTGGAGAACGTCCACGGTCCCGGGAGCAGCGCGGTGAGCAGGTGTTGCAGGCCCCACAGCAGCACGGTGGCGTCCTCGGCGCCGGCCGGCAGCAGGGCCAGCCGGGCCCGGGGGCGGCGCAGCACGGCGGCGACGAGCACTTCGAGCGGGTCGGCCAGTCGTTGGGACTGCTCGTGCAGGTCGCCGGCGGCGACCTCGAAGGCCGCGGCCAGGCGCTCGTCGGGCAGCGGTTTGAGGCCGTAGCCCGGCTGGACCCGGTCCAGGTCCAGTGCCCCGGGCGCGCGCCGCTCCAGCGAGCCCCACGCGAGTGCGTCGAACGGCGCGATCGAGTCCCGGGGGCCGACCAGCACGTGGGCGGAGTTGTTCAGCCGCTGGCGGCGCGCGTCGGCGGAGAACTCCCGGCGGATCAGCGCCACTCCGAGCGGGGTGTCGAGCAGACACACGCTGGACGCCGGGCACGCGGGGTCGCCGTAGTCCATGGTGACCGCCTCGGCCAGCCCGGTGCGGGTGTGCCAACCGAACACCTCGTCGCGGCCCAGCGAGGTGGCGACCGGAACGATGCCGCGGCGCCCGAGCAGCCCGTCCGGGTCCCAGCGGTACACGATCTGATGCAACATCAGCCGACCTCACCTGCCGTCGCGTTCGACTCATCCGATGCGCCCGGTCCGACCCGGCCCGTCACGTTCACCCCATCCGGTCCTTCCCGAAGAGCCGAAACCGACCGGTCCTCGGCGGCTCGCCGGGCCTGCCCGGTGGCTCCGGGGGCCTGGGCGGCAGCACGGGCGGCGGTCGGTCCCGGGTTCCCGCCAGGTGCGCCGGCTGCGGTTGCCCGGGCAGCGGCATGCGCTGCCGTTTGCGCTCCATCGCCGCCTCGTAGCCGCGCCGCCCCTCGGCGAGCGGGTCGTACTGGGCGTGGCCCGCCACGTACGGGTCCGGTTCGCCGAGTCGGCGCAGCAGTTCGGCGGCGCCCGGGCGGCGCACCGCCTCCGCCTCGAACACGCCCTGGAACAGGTCGAGCAGCAGGCCCTGGGTCTCCACGCCGACCGGGACGCGGCCCTGGCGGATCGGGCGTCCGGTGGTGACGTGGTAGGCGACCTGCGCGGCCGACCAGACGTCGTCGCGCGGATCGGCCGGCCCGGGCCCGCGCAGCGGCCCCGGCGCGGCCCACATGGCGGTGCCCAGGCTGCTGCGCGGCTCGCCGGCCAGCGCCGCGTGCCCGAAGTCGACCACTTGGAGCCGGCGTTGCTCGCGCTGCCAGCGCACGCTGCTCGGGGTCAGGTCGCCGTGCACGATGCCGGCCGACTCGAGGTAGCGCACGGTACGGAAGATCGCCCGGCGGAACGCGTCCTGCTCCTCGCTGAGGAGTTTGCCCACCACGTCCTCGGCGGGCGGGCAGGGGCTCGCCTCCAGGAGCAGGAACGGCTCGACCCCGTCGAAGTCGTGCCCGGCCACCCGGACCAGCTCGCGCGGATACCCGGCGCCGCCGAAGGTGCGCACCAGGCGCAGCAGCACCCGGATCTCGGTCTCCAGGCTCGCCTCGGCGCCCACCCGGCGCCGCGGGTCCAGCCGCCCGAGCCGCTTTTGCACGAAGACGCTGCCGTCCTCCACGTCGCGCACGTCGCGGATCCGGAACGGCTGCCCGGGTGGGGCCGGGCGGTCCGGGCCGAACTCGACCCGGCGCTCCACCGAATAGCCCTCGGGGTCGGTGTAGCCGAGCTTGCCCTCGCCCGACGGCTCGCCCGCCTGCCCCGTGCCCCCGCTCACGGCGCCCATCCGCCGTCGTACCGGTCGTCACCCGCACCGGGTCGGTCGGCGCCGCCGGCGCTCTCCTCCCAGATCCGCGCATCGTCCACCGAGCCGGGCAGCAGCGGCAGCAGGCGCAGCACACCGGCCATCCGGCCGCCGCCGGTCCACACCAGTTCGTGCTCGATCGTGTGCCCGGCACGGCGCTCGCGCAGCGCCTCGCGCACGGCGGGGCGCACCCCGCGCGGGGCGAAGCGCACGCTGACGGTGTGCGTCGGCACGTGGTCGAGCAGGACCAACTGGTCGCTCGCGCACAGTTGCAACATCGAGTGCGCCGCGGGCTGCCCGAGCAGTTCGGCGATGCGGTCCGCGTCGCCGCCGACCGCCTCGCCGACGTGCGGGCGGTCCTGGCCCTGCCGGCCGAACGGCGGCGCGGCCTGTACCCCGTTGTGCGCGAGGTGGTCGGTGTACGCGCGCAGCACGGGCCGCAGTTCGGGCGCCGCGCCGCGCCGGGAGGCCTCCGCCGGGTCGCGCTCCAGGAGCGACCACAGCGGCTCGAACGCGGCATGCAGCGCGTCCACGAGGTCGCCGAGCACGGTGTCGTACAGGCTCGCCCCGGCCGCGCCCGGCGGCGGGCCCGACGGCGGCGCGGGCCGGCCGGGGGCCGAATGGCCGCCCGTGCCGAACGGCTCCGCGCCGGGATACGGCGGCGCGCCGAGGAAGCCCGGGGTCGGGTGGCCGCCGGTGCCGAAGTTCTGCGCGGCCGGATCCGGTCCGGCCGGCTCGCCGGTGAACTGCCGCTCCAGCGCGGCCGCATCGTCGGTCAAAAGCGTGGCGCTCTCCTCCAGCAACGCGGCCAGCACGGTGGCCCGGTCCACCGCCTCGCGGCGCGGACCGGCCAGCGCCCAGTCGTTCCACACCGTGCGCACGAGCAGCGCGTGCAGCCCGTGCAGCGCGCGGGTGGCCGCGCCCAGGCCGAGCACGCGCTCCCAGTGCCGCACCCGCAACCGCCAGTCCAGGCCGGGCAGCACGAGCAGTACACCCAGGCCGAGCACCAGGGCCAGGGGCCCGACGCCGGTCGGCGGATCCCAGGCCCGCCCCGCGAGCACCCCGCAGACCGCGCCGACAAGCGCCACCAGGCCGGTGACCACGATCATCGGCAGCGCCTCGGGCGGCAGCACGGCCCGGCCCTCGCGGTCCGGGCGCCGGGCGGTGATCAGGATCGACCCGAGCAGCGCGAGCACCACCGCGAGTCCCCCGCCGACCACGCCGAAGGCGGGCCACAGAGCGGTCAGGAACGCGCCGAGCAGCAGGCCGCCGACGATGCCGACATGACCGGGGCCGAGCGGGAACGCGGCCGGGCGCAGGTAGCGGGTCAAAAAGCCGTCCGAGCAGCTCTGGTCCACCTCGTGGGCCCGGGCGGCGCCCGCCCCGGGGGTGATCCGGTCGGCGAGTTCGCGCAGCCGTTCGGCCAGCCCGCGCAGCCCCTCCGGGCGGTCGAATGCGGCGGCGGTACGGGTGTACAGGGCCGCGGCCACCGAGTTCGCGCCGAGCCCGGGCGGCTCCGGGATCACCACGCCGACCTGGTCCAGCCAGGCCCGCCCGTCCGCGTCGAATCCTGCCGCGCCCCGGCCCACGGTCTGCCGGACCAGGTCCCGGTAGTCGCGCAGCACGGTCGCCGCGTCGGCGATCTCGCCGTCGATCGAGCGCCCGCCGCGTCCGGCCGAGCCGTAGAGCGCGACCGGCGCGGCCAGCACGGTCAGCCGCTGCTGGGCCCGCTTGAACCCCTGCTCGGCATGCGCCCATCGCACCCCGAGCGCCCCGTCCGGCCGCACACACTCGCGCACCCCGCCGGTGGTTGTGGCCAACCCGGCGCCCTGCTCGTCGGCCAGCGCCGCCAACGGCTCCGGCCAGGGTTCGTCGACCCCACCCTCGGCGCCGGCCAGCCGCTGCACGGCGCGGATCCGGGCCCGCCGTACCGCGTCGTCCCGGATCCGGTGCACGAACACGTTCATCCCGGGGGCAGCGATCGAGCGGGGCATCTCGGTCACCCCGGCGAGCACCTGGTCGAACACCTCGGGCTGGCTCAGCACGTCGACCAGCGGCGCGAGCGCGTCCGCGTCGTCGGGGGTGAGCACCACGCCGGGTGCCCGCCCCGGCGCCCACTCGGTGCCCCGGACGTCGCCGACCCACAGCGTGGCCGCGTCGCTGCCGGCGAGCTGGCCGGGCCGGCGCAGCACGATCGAGCCGTCCACGGGCGCGCCGACCGCGACGCACACGACCTTGCTGTACATGCCGGCGAAGATCCGCTCGTACGCGTGCCGGTGCGCCACCAACTCGTCGACGGAGTCGAGCACGAGCACCCGGTCGGCGTCCACGTTGCGGGTCCCTGCGGGCACCCGAGTGCGGGCGTAGGCGGTCTGCACGTCGGCGAAGGTCCGGGCCGCCATCACCGTGTCGTACTCGGTGCGCAGGTCGACCACGATCACCAGCGGGCGCGGGACGCCCGCGCCCGGAACGGCGGTGTCGGTCACCAGCCACCCCCGGGCAGTTCGCGCTCGTCGTGGTCCTCGGGCGGGTCGAGCCGCCGGGTGCGGTCCAGGCCGTCGAGGCGGATCGTGCCGTCGTCCGGATCCGGCTCGCCCGGGCCGGGCCGGTCGTGCGGGTCGTACGGATCCCGCGCGGCGTGCGGGTCGTACGCGTCCCGGGCTCCGCGCGCGTCCCGATCCGCGCGCGGCAGCGCCGGCGGATACGGATCGTAGGGGTCGTCCCGCTCGGTCCGCCCGCGGCGCTCCGGGGCATCGCGGTCGTCCCGGTCGTCGCGCCGCGGCGCCGGCTTGTCCAGGCTCGGTCGGGTCGTCTCGGGCGGGTCCGCGTCGCGCCACGCGTCCCGGCCGCGCGGCTCCGGTACGTCCCGTCGCTCCCGGTCCTCCTTCTCGAACACCGGGCCATCCGGCTCCCGAACGGGCCGCCACTCGCGCTCCTGCTCCCGCGGGTCCGCACGATCCTCCCGGGGCCGACGCTCCTCGCGCCGCTCCCGGTCCCGGACTTCGCGCTCCCGCTCCCGGTCCTCGCGCACCCGGTCCCGCTCGTCCCGCGCCTCGCGCACGTCCCGAACCTCGCGCGGATCGCGCTCGCCGCGAAGACCCCGCACCTCCGGCGCATCACGCACGTCCCGCGCATCGGGCCCGTCCCGCCGGTCCCGCCGATCCCGAAGACCGCGCCCCTCCCGTACATCCCGCGCATTCCGCTCGTCCCACGTATCGCGCTCGTCCCGCACCCGCTCGGGCCCGCGCCGCTCCCACTCCGCACCACGCTCGTCCCGGTCCCGGTCCCGGTCCCGGTCGCGTTCCCGCGCCCGAGCCCGCTCGTCCGCCTCCCGGTCCCACGCGTCGTCGCGCTCGTCCCGCCGGCGGTCCCGCTCCCGGCCGCGCTCGTCCGCCGCGCGATCCCACCCGTCCCCGCGCGCGTCGTCGTACCCCGCGCCCGGGTAGCCCCCGTCCTCCTCGTCCCGATACTCCAACTCGCGCAACGAGTCCCGGTTGGCGCCCTGGTGCGAGAACGACAGGTCGAGCGCGGCGGGCAGGGTGACCTCCCACAGCCGCAGCAGCTCCTCCGCCCAGCCCCGGCTGCGCTCGGGCAGCCGATCGCGCAGCTCCTGCAGCGTGCGCACCTGGCGCGGGGCCACCTCGTGCACGAAGTGCCGGTACAGCGGCGCCGGTTCGCGCACGCGCGAGCCCAGCCCCTCGGGGTAGGTGAGCATCAGCTGTTTGGCGAACTCCCGCCGCACCGACGCGTCGTCGGTCAGTGTCCACTCCTCGTAGGCGCGCAGCAGGCTGCCCCACGAGGAGGCCCGGTCGAACGGGCGCAGCGGCAGCTTCATCACCGTCGACCCGTGCGGCAGCCGGATGTCGACCACCTCGGGCGAGGACCGGTCCCCGCGCGCCACCTCGACCTGGCCGTTCCACATCGCGCACAACAGCCGGTGCAGGATGTAGGCCCGATGGCCCTCGGTGGTGGCCAGCCAGTCGTAGGTGAAGCCGAGCCGCTGCCGCCACTTGAGGAAGTCGACCGGATCCTGCCGGTCCAGCGAGCGCGACCACTGCGCGAGCACCTGGCGCACCTCGGGCACCTCGGTCAGGCTCATCGCGCTGCGGAAGAGCACCACCACGATCGACTCCTGCTCGACCGCGCGGAACTCGATCTTGCGGGACGGCTCGTTGGGAATGTTGAGCATCCGTTCCAGGTATTGCCGCACGTCCGCATCGTGCGCGGTGCCCGGGTGCGCGATCAGCACCTTGAGCTCGCCGCTGCCCTCGGGCGAGAAGCCGTTGGGCAACATGCCCGCGAGCTTTTGCACGAACTGTTCCAGGTCCTCCTCGCCCACCGAGGCGCCGCGCTTGGTGGCGGCGCGGGTGAGCAGGTCGCGCACCGGCGGCAGCAGCGGCTGTGCGTTCAGCTCGCCGGCCTGTACGAACAGGGTCTTGACCTGCTGCTTGATCTGGTCGCGCACGTAGGTGACCGCAGCCGGGCCGCCCTCGCGCTCCTCGCCCATCTCGTAGGCGCGTTGCCAGATGCCCGCGCCGAGGAGCTTGCCGACGATCTGCGCGGCGCCGGACGTCTCGGGCAGCCGTTCGCGGTCCACGAAGCGGCGCAACACCTGGCGGTAGAACGACTCCAGGTTGCCCTGCGGCGGCAGCAGGTAGGACACGCCGGAGCGCTGCCGGTACAACTCGCGGGTGGCCCGGGAGAAGTTGGCCTCCTCGGTGTCGCGGTGGTCGTTGAACGCTTGGGCGAGACCGTCCACGACATGCCGCAGGTAGACCATCTTGCGGTCCCATACCTCGGCCTGGGCGCCCCACTGGGCATGCCAGTTGCGCCGCGAACGCCACTCGAACCAGCGCTGCTGCGTGGCCAGCGCACGCTGCACCTCGGGGTCGCCCCACTTGGCCTTGACCACCCCGCCGGCGCGGTCCTTGATGGCGGGTATGTGCGGCGCGTTGACGTTGACCCCGGCCGGCGGGGTGGGCTCGGTGCTGCAGTGCGCGAGCAGACCGGCGACCCCGGGCCGGTCCGCGTCGTGGTAGAGCCGCCGGTCGCCGAAGAGCACCCGACGGGCCCGGAACAGGTCTCCGTCGGCCAGGAGTTGGCGGATTCCGCGAGCGTGGTTGAACTCCTCGGCCAACTGCGCGGTATGCGTCCGCAGTTGCGCCTCCTGTTGACGCAACGCCTGTTCCATCGCCCGGGTTCGGGCGTTGAGCGCCTGCATGATGCCCGCGGCGCCCTTGGCCGGCGCGGGGTCGGCGACGTGCGGCGGTGCGCACAACCACAGTTCGCTCAGGCCCGACACCGACATGAACGACTTGATCTGCTCCAGGTTGGCCTCGGCGGACACCCGCACGTCCGAGGTCAGATCGCGCACCGCCTGGGCGAGCAGCCGACCGGCCACGATGTCGGCGAGTTCGTCCACCGGCACGGTCATCGACGCGACCAGGCTGGTGGAGACCCCGCAGGCGCCGATCCCACTGGGTGCGGGCACCTCGCGTCGCACACCCTCGTTGATGAAGCTGTCCGCGAACGACTGGTACAGGTCGCCCTGGACGACCGCGTTCTCCAACTCCGGCCCGCCGGCGTTGAGTCCGGTCCCGATCAGGGACATCACCAGCGAGACCACCGAGCGGTGCAGGTCCTCGCGCTCGATGCCGCTGGTGCGGCTGAACAGGAAGCCGGTCTGCACGGTGCCGGCCTTGAGCCGGGTCGACTCCAGACCGGGGTAGCGCACCGCGAGGTTGCCCGCCGGCGCGCCCAGGCCGGTGTCCAACTCCTCCTGCGCGTACTGCCCGTTCTGGTCGTCGACCAGCTGGAACAGGTCGAGCAACGCACGTCCGGCGTTGAGCACGGCGGGCCGCCCGCCCCCGCGCTCCTCGTCGAACGCGGACGGCATCAGCACCAGCGGGTAGATCTTGATCCCGTCGTAGCCTTGCGAGAACGCCTCGCCGATCAGGTGCAGGTAGTCGTAGAAGATCCCGCACCCGGTGCCGCCGGCGATGGAGAAGGCGACGAACACGTCGCAGGTGTTGCGGTTGTTCTGGCTGCCGCTGAGCGCCATCAGGTGGTCGTTGCCGTTGCTGATCAATCCGACCGCACGGCGCAGCGGGTCCATGGCGGGCGCGAGTCCGTGCCGGAAGGTCTCGAACAGGGCGGCGCGCCCGACGGTGGGCAACTGCCCGGCGCCGCGCCGCAGCGGGGTCACCCGGGGCTCGCCCTCACGGGCGGGCAGCCAGGGGATGGTCTCCTCCGCCGCGTTGATCCGCAGCGAACGGGCCACTTCCGGATAGGTGTTCAGCGGCGGCACGAGCTGGGTGGTCAGGTGCGCGTTGCGGTCGGCGGCGGCCCGGTGCGCGGGCGGCGCGGCGCGCAACCGCTGCCGCTGCAACTCGTTCTCGTTCAGGTCGGCGTAGACGAACTGGATGCAGTTGGGCAGTTGGTACGGGGCGAGTTGGCCACCGAGCCGCTGCATCAGCCCCGTGCCGTCCGCGCCGCACAACTCCTCGCGCAGCCGTCGCTCGAGTTCGGCTCCGATCAGACATCCGGTACCGCCCAGGCCCACGAACAGCATGGACTGGTGGATGGACATGCCCCTGCGGCCTTGCGCTGCCACGGGCCCTCCTCGAAAAGTGCGTGACGTGCGAGTTCAGGTGCCTTCGACCCCGCGCCGGGGACTAACGCGGTGGTCCGTAGCCGAACGTGGTGTCGTCGGGGCCCGGGTTCGCCCCGGGACCCGAGCCGGGCTCCGCGGCCGGTCCCGAACCATACGGGCCGTAGGGGTTGTACGGCCGTTCCGCGCCGTAGGTCCCCTCGCCGCCGTACGGTCGCGGCGGCGCGGCCGTGGGCGCGGCCGCGCCGTAGCCGCCGTAGGGATCGGCGGAACCCCCGCCGCCGCCCCACGGATCGGCGGCACCGCCCGCCCCGTCGGCCGGCCCGGCCTGCACCCGCTCGTCGGCGAAGCCGAGCGCCAGTCCGGGTTCGATCTCGGTGGGGCGGCCCATGTCCAACTGCAGACGTGTACCGAGCGGGGTCTCCACGTCCAGGGTGCCGGTCGCGGCGGTCCGCCGCACGGTCCACGCGGTTCCGGGTTCGTGCTGGTACAGCGGGATCAACTGCGGCGGGAAGGCGGTGGTGTCGAGCTTGAACCACATCGCCTCGGCGCGCTCGTCCAGCGGCCGGGTCTCCACCCCGATCTGCTGCCCGTCGCGGTACAGGCGCAACACGATCGGCCCGATCCGCCGGGCCCGCCCGCGCCGCTTGGCGAGGTAGCCGAACAGGCCGAGCAGCAGCGCGATCAGCACGACGGCCCCGATCACCAGCCACAGGTACCGGTCCCAAAAGCCCGGCGGCGGCTCGACCGTGATGGTGCGGGTGGTGTCGGCGAGGACCTTGTCGCCGTCACTGGTGTCCACCACCCGGACCCGGCCGGTGTGGTCGCCCTTGGCGATGTTGTCGCCGAAGGTCAGCTTGAAGCCGAACGCGTCGGAGCCGGCGCTCACCCGCTGCTCGCCGCCGGTGATCCGCATGCCGACGTTCGGCGGGAAGTCGGCGACCACCCGCAGGGTGTGCGGCTTGCCGTCGGTGACCTTCCACTGCACGGTGCCGGCGACGCTGCCGCCGGGTTCGATGGTGGTGTCGCCCCATTTTAGTTCGACGCCCACGGCCGCCGGGCCCTGGCCCAGGGTGACCGTCTTGACCTCCTGGGCGCCGGTCACGCCGGGCGCGGTGATGGTGCCGGTGAAGCGCACATCGCCCGCGGTGCCGCCGGGGATGCGGTAGTCGCTGTAGAACTCGCCCTTGTCACCGGCCTTGAGCTGGATGTCGGCCTTGAGGCCGGCCCCCTCGACGTGCCCGGCCACCGTGACGCCCTTGAGCGCGGCGGGATCGGTGAGGTTCTTCTCCCGGGTCTGGAGGAAGACGCTGAACCGGACCGATTCGCCCACGCTCGGCTGCGGCGGGTTGAGCTGCACGTAGGACTTGACCACGCCCTGCCACAACGCCGCCGCGCTGACCGGCCCGGATGCGCCGGCGCGCGCCTTGAGGTGGATCCGCCACTTGCCGGCGATCGGGTCGGACACCCGCAGCGTCTCGGTCCGCGAACCCTGTCCGCGCCGCTCGGTGCCCGGCGCGGCGTCGACCTGCTTGCCGTCGGGGTCGAAGAAGGTGGCGTCGATGTCCGGGTTGGCCTTCTGTACCTGGATGACCACGTCGGTGGCGATCGCGGGGATCGTCACCTCCAAGTCGGCCTCGCCGTTGACGTCGGTCGAGGCGGTCTGGGTCACCCCGGCGCAGCGCGCGCTGCCGAACGCCTTGCGCAGCGTCTGGACGACCTCGCCCGAATCCTTGATCACCGACGCCTTCGGCGCGTCCTCGGGGCGGGCCGAGCAGAAGGATGGCGCCCCGCCGCTCGCGATCCGGTTCAGCTGCGCGGTGTCGATCCCGGCGCCGAAACCCAGTGGCCAGATCTGTACGCCCGCCGCCTTGGCCTCGGCCAGCGCACTGGTCAGCGCCTTGTCCAACTCGCCCGGGATCCGCGCGGCGTCGGCGCCGTAGCCCTCGTTCGGCTGCACGGACATCGCGCCGTCGGTGGTGATGAACAAGACCTTGGGCTGCCCGGCCGGCGCGGAGCGGAGCATGCTCACGCCCTGCTTGATCGCGGCCGGGATGTCGGTGTTGTTGCCCTCCTGGTCGGTGCGTGGGCGCAGTTTGCCGGCGCACCCGGCCGCGGCCGGGTCGGACACCGGGATCATCGGACAAACCACGTCCACCGCGGGCTTGAATCCAGCGCCGCTGCCGAAGCCGACCATGCCGACCCGGGATTCGGGCGAGAGTTCGCCGATCGCGGCGAGGCCGGCGGCGTCCTTCTCCCGGTCCAGATCGGAGCCCTTGAGACTGCCGGACTCGTCGACCAGGACCACATAGGAGATCGGCGCGACCTTGAGGTTGGGATCTCCCCCCGGCGGGTCGGCGGCGCGGGCGGCGCCGGGCAGGAGCGCGAGTGCGAGCGCGCCGAGCACGATCGCTCCGGCCGACCGTCGTGAACGCCGTGTGGAGGGCGCCGGCCGCGGCGCTCCCCGGCGGACAGGCAGCACCACTGTGGCGTCCCCCCTGCTGTCGGCCCCGCCGTGCGCGGGGCACACCTCGGGTGTTCGGCAACGTTCTAGCAGCTGTGCGGGGGGTCGCGGGCACCGTTCGCGATCACTGGAACACGCCCGGTTCCGAACCGTTATCGGCCACTACCCCCCGTGCGGGCTTCCACGATGCACCATCCCACCGTCCGGCGGAACCGAATCGGCCAGATACGAACAACGGCCGCAGCGGTTCCACCCGGAAGTGGAACTGCCGCGGCCGTCAGGGCAGTTGGCTGCCTGTGCCGATGGCGCCGGCCAGGGCCTAGAGGTCGACCTGGCGGAACAACAGCCCGATCTCGTCGTTGGACAACCGGCGGGTGCGGCCGGGCTTTTGGTCGCCGAGCTGGATCGGGCCGAACTGCGTGCGCACCAGGCGCTCGACGGGGAAGCCCAGTTCGGCCAGCATGCGCCGGACGATGTGCTTGCGGCCCTCGTGCAGGACCACCTCGACGAGGTAGTTGTTGCCGACGCTGTCCACGATCCGGAAGCTGTCGGCGCGCGCGACGCCGTCCTCCAGTTCGACCCCGTCCTTGAGCCGCTTGCCCAGGTCGCGCGGGATCGGGCCCTGGATCGAGGCGAGGTAGGTCTTGCGCACCTCGTAGCGGGGGTGGGTGAGCCGGTTGGACAGCTCGCCGTGGTTGGTGAGCAGGATCAGGCCCTCGGTCTCGGTGTCCAGCCGACCGACGTGGAACAGGCGCTGCTCGAACTCGGTGATGTAGTCGGCGAGGGTGAACCGGCCGTCCGGGTCGTACATGGTGGAGACCACGCCGGTCGGCTTGTTGAACGCGATGTAGGTCTCGGCGGGGCGGGTCGGGATGCGCATCCCGTCGACCTTGATCTCCACCGTGTCCGGGTCGACCCGCATGCCCTGCTCGGTGACCCGCTCGTCGTTGACCTGGACCCGGCCCGCGTCGATCAGGTTCTCGCAGTGCCGGCGGCTGCCGATGCCCGCGTCGGCCATCACCTTCTGCAGCCGCACGCCCTCCTGCTTCTCCCGCTCGTTGCGCTCGGTGTTGCGCATCGTGGTGGGCCGGCGGTCGGGGCGACCCGTGCTCGCCGAGGGGCGGCGGTCCTTGCCGCCCGCGGCGCCCGACTTCGGCTGCCCACCCGCGCCGCCGCGACGGTTGTCGTCGGCGACCCGCCGGGGCTGCGGAGTGTTGCTGCCGCGCCCGGTGCCCCCGCGCTTGTTCACCGAGCGTTCCTTGCCTCGGTCGTTGCCGCCGGAGCCTTGCCTGTTGGTGGGTGCCATCAATCTTCCGTAGTCGTCTCGCCGTCGTCGGGATCGGTGTGCACCGCCCCGGTATCCCTCCCAGTATCCCCGCTCCGCGCAAGCGGGTACGCCGCGCGGGTCGGCAGCAGCTCCGGACTGGCCCCGCCCTCGGCCTCCAGGGCCTCGATCTCGGGCAGGAAGGGGGCCAATTCCGGCAACTCGTCCAGCGAACGCAGGCCCATCCGCTCCAGAAAGTATTCGGTGGTGCGGTACAGCGTGGCCTGGGTCTCGTACTCGACCCCGTACTCCTCGACCAGCCCGCGCGCCAGCAGCGTGCGCATCACCCCGTCGCAGTTGACCCCGCGCACCGCGGCGATCCGGCCGCGGCTGACCGGCTGGCGGTAGGCGACCACGGCCAGCGTCTCCAGGGCGGCCTGGGTGAGCCGGGACTGCTGCCCGTCCAGGACGAAGCGCTCGACCGCGGCGGCGTGCTCGGGACGGCTGTAGAAGCGCCAGCCGCCGGCCACCTCGCGCAGGTCGAAGCCGCGCCCCTGGGTGGTGTACTCCAGGGCCAGCGTGCGCAGCGTGGCGGCCACCTCGGGCAGGGGGTGTTCCAGCACCTCGGCGAGCAGGTGTTCGGACACCGGCTCCTGGACCACCATCAGGACGGCCTCCAGGGCCGCCGCGAGCGGACTGTCGGACACCGGGAGGGTGGGGGGCGGGGTCTTGGCCCGCGCAGCCCGGGGAGCGGGCACCGCGGCCTCGGCGGGCGCCGGCGGCGGATCGTGCTCGGGGGCGGCCTCGGGTCCCACGGCGGATTCGACCCCGGAGTCGACCAAGGGTTCGCCCCCGGGTTCGAGTCCCGGTTCGCGCCGCCGGCCGTCGTCGTTCACGTGCCCTCCTCCTCGTCCGCGTCCCGCAGCACGGTGTCGAATTCGTCGAACTCCGCGCTCACCGCCACGTCCTCGGCGGCGCCCGCGATCCACTTCACGGTCAGCTCCCCCAGCGCCTCGACCTGGTCGAACCCCACCGCCAACTCGCGGAAGAGTTCGAGCAGGACCAGGAACCGGGCCACCACGTGCAGCGTGTCCGGCGCGTCGGCGGCCAGCTCGGCGAAGGTCGCGCTGCCCATCCGGCGCAGCCGCTCGACCACTATCGCCGCCTGCTCGCGCACACTCACCCGCTGTGCGTGGATGTGCTCGATGGACACCACCTTCGGCGCCTTCGGCGTCATCGCCTTGGCCGCCATCCGGGCGAACCGCTCCAGGTCGGTGGTGATCACCACCTCCGGCAGCAGCCCCTGGTAGCGCGGCTCCAGCGGCACGTCGCGCGGATACCGGCGGGACTCCTCGGCCCAGCGGTCCGCCAGGATGCCGGCGATCTGCTTGTACGCCCGGTACTGGAGCAGCCGGGCGAACAGGATGTCCCGGGCTTCGAGCAGGGCCAGGTCCTCCGCGTCCTCGACCTCGGCGGCGGGCAGCAGCCGGGCCGTCTTGAGGTCGAGCAGGGTGGCCGCGACCAGCAGGAACTCGGTGGCCTGGCCGAGGTCCCAGTCCGGCCCCTGGGCCCGGATGTGCGCAATGAACTCGTCGGTGACCCGGGACAGCGCCACCTCGGTGACGTCCAGCTTGTGCTTGGCGATCAGGCCGAGGAGCAGGTCGAACGGGCCCTCGAAGTTGTCCAGGCTGACCCGGAAGCCGGTGCCGTCGTCCGGTACCGGAATCGGCGCCGGCGCCTCGGCGGGCGGGGGCGAGGCGGGCCCGGGGACGCGGACCGGGGCGGGCCCCGCCTCGGGATCGGCGGATCCGGCCCCGGCCCCGGCGGCGGACGTCGGCGGCGGCGACCCGTCCGGCCCGACCGAAGCGGCGGGCCGGCCCGGGCCGCGCCCGAGCGCGCGTCGGGGGCGGGCGGAACCGTGGGTGTCGGACATCGTGCGCTCAATGGTGCGGGCCGCGACTGCGGGAAACGGCACGGACCCGCCGGGCGGTGGTCCGAATTGGGCCACTCAGGGGACCGGCGGGTCCGTCGAGACTTCACCGAGCGGGCAACCGCTCGAATCGGGTTTGTCGCTTAAGAGCCACGCAGCCGGCGGACGAGAATGCTCGCCTCGCCGCGCGCCTCCAGGTCGGCCAGGACCACCGCGACCGCCTCGCGCACTATCCGCCCGCGGTCCACGGCCAAGCCGTAGTCGCCGCGCAGGCTCAGCCGCGCGTGTTCGAGGTCCATCAGTTCCTCGGCGGAGACGTAGACGGTGATCTTCTCGTCGTGTCGCTCGCGCCCGCTCGGGCGGCGCTGCGCACGGGTGCGCCGATGGGCCGGACGCGCGGTCGGGTCGACCCCCGCGGCGGCGGCGGACATCGACGACGCCCCCGACGGCGTGGGCGCCTCGCGGCGACCGGGCACGGGATGTTGTACGGCGTGCTGTTCGGCCTCGCCGGATCCGCCGTCCGCACCGGACGACTCGTGTCGCTCGGTGCTGTCGGGTGTGGCCCCGACCGGTGGAACCTGCGCGGGTACGGTGCCGCGCTGCTCTCCCGCGTCGCCGCCGGCACTCTGCTGCTGTCGCAACATCGCGCCGCCGGTGGTGCGGAACAGCTCGTCGGCACCCGGGAGACTCACTCGGCGCGACACCGGGCGAGCACCTCCCTGGCGAGCTGGCGGTAGGCGGCGGCGCCCACCGAGTTGGAGGCGTAGGTGGTGATCGGTTCGCCCGCGACGGTGGTCTCGGGGAACCTGACGGTGCGCCCGATCACCGTGTGGAAGACCTGATCGCCGAACGCCTCGGTGACCCGGGCCAGGACCTCGCGGCCGTGCACGGTGCGGACGTCGTACATCGTCGCCAGGATGCCGTCGAGCACGAGGTCGGGGTTCAGCCGCTCGTGCACCTTCTCGATCGTCTCGGTCAGCAGCGCCACGCCGCGCAGCGCGAAGAACTCGCACTCCAGCGGCACGATGACGCTGTTCGCCGCGGTGAGCGCGTTGACCGTGAGCAGACCGAGCGAGGGCTGGCAGTCGATGATGATGTAGTCGTAGTCGTTGACCAGCGGCCGGATCGCGCGCGAGAGTGTGGTCTCGCGGGCGACCTCGGTGACCAGTTGCACCTCGGCAGCCGACAAGTCGATGTTGCTGGGCAACAGGTCCATGCCGGGGATGATCGTCTTCAGCAGCACGTCGTCCGCGCTGAGATGGCTTTCCATCAGCAGGTTGTAGACCGTGAGTTCGAGCTCCATGGGGTTGACGCCCAGGCCCACCGAAAGCGCGCCCTGGGGATCGAAGTCCACGAGCAGGACCCGGCGACCGTATTCGGCCAGCGCGGCACCCAGGTTGATGGTCGACGTGGTCTTGCCGACGCCGCCCTTCTGGTTGCACATCGCGATGATCTTCGCCGGCCCGTGTTCGCTCACCGGCGCCGGGATCGGGAAGTAGGGAAGGGCGCGGCCGGTCGGGCCGACCCGCTCGCGCCGCTGCGTGGCGGCGTCGGGAGCGAGGGTCGCGGCGTATTCCGGATCCGGTTCGTAGTCCGCGTCGGGGTCGAACGGTCCGCCACGCAGTTCCTCGGCGTAGCGCAACTCGTCGTCGTAGTAGTACATATCGTAGGCGTACTCGTGCGCGTCCGGGCCATCGAGCCCGTCGGGCCCGGCCTGGCCGGCCGGGGCGGTGTGGCCCGCCTGGACGGCGGCGTCCGTGCGCGTCCCCTGCTGGTCCTGCGGGCCGTCGGCGGGCCCGTAGGAAGAGGTAGTCGGCGCTGCACGGCCCGGCGCCGCCCCTGGCTGGGCACCCCCGGGAGCAAATGTCGACTCGTTCACAAGTCGTCTTACCTCCTTGCCGACCAGGTCATTTCTTGCTTCGTCAGCCTGAGTCCTTGCCGACGGATCGCGACTCTATGGCGTTGCGGACGGTCGCAGCAAGGCGAACCGCCCGACGTATGCAACATGTGAGGTGATCCAGTCAAGCGCCCGAGGGTGGGATCCTCAGTACATCTGATGTGGTTCATCGGGGGTTTGGCGCACGTAGACTCGGGTCGTGGACACCGAGGAATGACCCAGGAGTTCCTGGACGACCCGGACATCGGCCCCACCGTCGAGCAAATGTGTGGCGAACGAACTCCGAAGTGTACGTGGGGAGATGCCCCGCTCCGGAGCACTCCGGCCGGCCGCGTCGGCAAGCACGGCCCATCCGCTCTGCCGTGACAGTCGGCCGCCTCGCGCGTTGAGAAAAACGGCGGCGCCACCGGAACCCGAAGCGGCCAGCTCCGGGCGCGCCCGCAGCAGGTACACATCGAGCGCCGCCAGGGCACTCGCCCCCAACGGCACGACCCGCCGCCGCCCACCCGAACCGCGGAGCCCGATCGTTCCGGCCGCCAAATCGACATCGGCGAGGTCCACCCCCACCGCCTCCGAAACCCGAGCCCCACATCCATACAACACCTCGACCAGGGCCCGATCCCGAAGCCCGAACACCCCGGAGGCAGCCGAGGCCGCAACAAACAACGCCTCCACCGATTCCGCCGAGAGCACATCCCCACGCCGCCGCCCCGAAACCACCGGATCCGGCGCGGCAACCCCACACGCCACATCCACGGCAACCAACCCGGCACTCACCGCAAACGCATGAACCCCGCGCACGGCCACAAGCGCCCGCGCCACGGAAGCCGGCGCCAACCCCTCATCCCGCAACGCCCCACCAAACCCCCACACATCCGCGCCCCGAACCCCGCCCAACCCCTCGATCCCGAGCCCACGCACATAGAGGAGGTACCGCCCAAGATCCCGCCGATAAGCAATCAACGTATTGCGAGCCAACCCACGCCGAAGCCCCAAATACCCCAAATACTCCTCAACAACAGTCTCCACGCCCCTAATTCTGGCGCCCAAAACACCACATGCCGCACACCCACGTCATTGGGGGTGTACGGCATGCGCACGGCCTCGACCAGAGACCAACCAACCGCCCGACCAGACCAACCTCAGCCCAGCAGGCAACCCGAAGCCCGAAAGCCCCAGCCAAACCACCACGCAACCCGGCCGGCGCCTGAGACCACTCAGCCCGTCCGGCGCTTGAGGCCAAGCAGGCAACCCGCAACCCTCAAGCCCCAACCAAGCCAACCCCAGCCCGGCCGGCGCATGAGGCCACACAGCCCGGCCGGCGCTTGAGGCCAAGCAGGCAACCCGCAACCCTCAAGCCCCAACCAAGCCAACCCCAGCCCGGCCGGCGCTTGAGGCCAAGCACGCAACCCGCAGCCCTCAAGCCCGGCCAAGCCAACCCCAGCCCGGCCGGCGCTTGAGGCCAAGCAGGTAAACCGCAGCCCTCAAGCCCGACCAAGCAAAGGTCAGGAACCCAGGACCTCTTCGAGCGAAACGGCGTCAATCCCCAGCGCCTCGCCCACAGCCGCGTTCGTAAGCCGACCCTCATGCGTCGACAGACCCAGCGCCAGCGCCCGATCCGCCTTCGCCGCCTCACGCCACCCACGATTCGCCAACTGCACGATGTACGGCAGCGTCGCATTCGTCAGCGCATACGTGGACGTGTGCGGCACCGCACCCGGCATGTTCGCCACGCAGTAGAAGATCGAGTTGTGCACCTTGTACACCGGGTCGTCGTGCGTCGTGGCGTGCGAGTCCTCGAAGCACCCGCCCTGGTCGATCGCGATGTCGACCAGCACCGAGCCCGGCTTCATCCGCGACACCAGCTCGTTGGTGATCAGCTTCGGCGCCTTCGCACCCGGAATCAGCACCGCGCCGATGACCAGGTCCGCGTCCAGCACGGCCTTCTCGATCTCGTACGTGTTCGACGCGACCGTCTGCAGATGCCCCTGGTAGATCCGGTCCGCATCGCGCAGCGCCTGGATGTTCCGGTCCAGCAGCAGCACCTCGGCCTGCATGCCGAGCGCGATCGCCGCGGCGTTCATCCCCGAGACACCGGCGCCGATCACGACGACCTTCGCGGCGTAGACGCCGGAGACGCCACCCATGAGGGTGCCGCGACCGCCGCCCTGCGCCATCAGGTGGTACGAGCCGACCTGCGGCGCGAGCCGACCGGCCACCTCGGACATCGGCGCGAGCAGCGGCAGCGCGCCGTTGGGCAGCTGCACCGTCTCGTAGGCGATGGACGTGGTCCCGGCGTTGAGCAGGGCCTCGGTGCACTCCTTGCCTGCGGCGAGGTGCAGGTAGGTGAACAGCGTCTGGTCCTTGCGGAGCCGGCCGAACTCGGAGGCGATCGGCTCCTTGACCTTCAGGATCAGCTCGCCGGTCGCCCAGACCTCGTCCGCCGTACCGAGGATGGTCGCCCCCGCGGCCACGTACTCCTCGTTGGGGATGGACGAGCCGACGCCGGCGTCGTGCTCGATGAAGACCTCGTGACCGTTGCGCACCAGCTCGTGCACGCCGGCGGGCGTGATCGCCACGCGGTACTCGTGGTTCTTGACCTCGCGGGGGATACCGACCTTCACGGCTATCAAGTCCTGTCGACAGAGGGTTGGGCACCAGCGAGCCCGAGCATGCGAAAGCACGCTGTACCTCGTGGTGTCCCTAGCTTAGTGCGGTTGGAACCCCCCGCCAACCTTACAAAGTGGCAGTGAGGACCGGACCGCTTGTCTATTTCGTAGGTTGCGCCCAAAACTTTGGACAGCAGCGAGTACCCACAAGGGGTCTACTCGTCACCCAGGAAGCGGCGAACCTCGTCGGCCTCGGGCGCGCCCGCGTCCACGAGCAGGGCCAATGCCTGCCGGCGGCGCGATCGGGCGTCCCGGGCGTCGCCCGAATCGAGCGCCAGCTCGGCGCTCTGCAACAGCGCCAGCGCCTCCAGCCGCTCGTCGCCGGCCGCGCGAAACGCCTCCATCGCGTCGCGGTACACCGTCAGCGCCTCCGGCACCCGGCCCGCCTCACCCAGCACGGCGGCGATGTCGGCCAGCACCCGGCCGATGTCGGCGGGGTCGCCGATCCGCCGACGCACCCCGAGCGCCGCCCGGTGGTCGCGCACCGACTGTTCGAAGCGGCCCATCCGCGCGTGCAGCCGGCCCAGGTGGGAGAGCACCCGCGCCTGGCCGGCCGCGTCGCCGATGGTGCGGCGCAGCAACAGCGACCGGTCGTACCAGTCGGCGGCCCGCTGCAGGTCGCCCAGGTCGGCGTAGGCATTGCCGAGGTTGACCATCGCCCGCCCCTCGCCGGCCGGGTCGCCCAGTCCGCGGGAGACCTCCAGCGCGGCGCGGTAGCAGGACAGCGCCTCCTCCAGCTCCGCGCGCGCGACGTGCAGGTTGCCCAGATTGAGCAGGGCCACCGCCTCCTGCCGGCCGGAGCCGGCCCGGCGCGCGGTGGTCAGCGCGAGTTCGTGCAGTTCGCGGACGTCGCTCCAGTGCGCGCGGCGGTCCAGGAGCCGGGTGAGCACCGAGACCAGCCGGCGGGTCGCCGCGTCCAGTCCGGCCGCGGCGGCCACCCGGGCGGCGGCCAGCAGTTCGGGCCGCTCGTCGCGCAACCACGCGCGGGCCTCGTCGGCGCTGTCGAAGCGCACGTCGGCGGCCGGGTCCGGACCGCCCGTGCCGATGATGATCCGCTCCGCCGAGCGGGCCAGGCGCACATACCGGTCGAGCAGCCGCACCCGGGCGTTGCGCCGCTCGCCGGGCCGCTCCTCCGCGTCCAGGCGCTCTTGTACATAGCCGCGCACCAAATCGTGGAAGCGAAAGCGGCCCGGCACCGAGCCCTGCTCCAGCAGGTGCAGCTCGCGCAGCTCGATCAACGACCGCGTCGCCGCGTCCGGCCCGCAGTCGGCCAGCGCCGCGGCGGCGTCCGCGCCGAACTCGCGCCCCGGCACCAGCGCGAGCAGCCGCAACAGCCGGGCGGCCGACGGCACCAGTTCACGATGGATCAGCGAGAAGCACGCCCGCACCGCCAGGTCGTCCCCGGCCTGCTCGTGCAGCCGCAACCGCTCGGCCCGCAACCGCCGCCCGACGTCGGCCATCGCGTAGCGCGGCCGGGCCCGCAACCACGCGCCCGCCATCCGCAGCGCCGCCGGGTGGTGGTCGCACAGCGCGGCCAACTCGTCCGCGGCCCGCGGATCGCACGCGACCCGGGTGTGCCCGGCCAGGTTCCCGAGCAGTTCGGCCGCGGCGCGCGGGTCGAGCATGTCCAGCGCACAACTGCGCACCGCCGCGGCCCGCCCCAGGCCGGTGAGCGGGGCCACCGAGGTGACCACGACGAGCGCGGTCGGGCTCTCCGGCAGCAGCGGCCGCAACTGCGGCGTCCCGGTCACGTCCTCGAGGAGGATCAGGAACCGTTTGCCGTCCAGGTGCTCGCGAAAGAGCCGGATGCGCTCCTCGTGCGCGGAGGGGATGCTCGCCGTGCCGAGCGCGTACAGCATCGACTCCAGCACGTCGCCCGGCGGGATCAGCTCACCGCGCGGCCCGGTGAGCCGGGCGTAGAGCCGCCCGTCGGGGAAGTGCGGGGCCAGCCGATGGGCGAGCCGTACCGCGAACTCGGTCCGCCCCACGCCCACCGGTCCGGTGATCGCGACCACCCGGTCCCGGGGCAGCCACACCGTGCGGGTGGTGCCGGGGTGCTCCGGGTCGGTCGGCGCCAGTTGCGCGGGGATCGCCGCGCCGGGTCCGGTCACCCAGGTATAGAGGGTGTCGAGTTCGTCGGTACGCCCGACGAAGTCGGGTCCGCCGGGCGGCAGTTGGTCCACGATCGCGGGCAACGCCGGGACCGGCGCGCGCATTCCGGGAACCAGCCCCTCGGTCGACGCACACGCGACCTCGGACTCCCCGGTCACACCCACCGCAGACGCCCCCTGTCTCACCCACACCCATCGCGCAGATTACGACCACGCACGGGCCCACAGGGCCCGACTCGCCAACCCCGAGTCACGAAATCCGCAGCCTTTCGCCCCCGAGGCGACGGGTGGGCGAGTGGGCACAAATATCCCGGGCCCACCAGGACCCGACCGCGGCCGGTCAGAACGGTCGAGCAGGCCAGGGCGCGTCCGCGGCCCGCAGCGCGTCCAACCCGTCCCCCGCCCGCGCGGCCGCCAGCGCCAACGCTCCCGAAACCAGTGTCGGATTGTGCAGCTCGCCCGCCAGGATCAGCTCGATCGCCTCGTCCACCGGCAGCCAGGCGAGCTCCATCCCGACCTCCTCGTGCTCCACCGCGAACCGCTCGGCGGTGGACTCGGACAACCCGCGCGCGAGGAACACCCGGATCGCCTCGTCCGAGGAGCCGGGTGTGGTGTAGATGTCCACCAGCACGTTCCAGACGGCGGCCTCGTGGTGCGCCTCCTCGAACAATTCCCGCCGGGCCGCGTGCAGCGGATGTTCGCCGGCCACGTCCAACAACCCGGCCGGGATCTCCCACAACTTCTGCCGCACGGGATGCCGGTACTGCCGCAGCACCAGGATGCGCCCCTGCTCGTCCAGCGCCACCACGCCCACCGCGCCGGGGTGGTCCAGGTAGTCGCGCCGCGCGCTGCTCCCGTCCGGCATCTCGACCACGTCGCTGCGCATCGACCAGACCCGCCCCCGAAACGGCGTCTCACTCGCCGAGACCGGCCACGACTCGGGGGTGTCGCCGATCCTCGCCCGAATCCGCGGGTCGTTCACGTTGCGCTCCCTCTCACCCGGCCGCCGGCCGAATACCGCCGCCCCGATCGGCCAGCCTAATGGTCTTCGACCGCGCGCCGGCCACGAGCAGGACCGTGATCGCACCGACCCCGAAGACCGGCGAAACCCGGGAAGCCACCCGCCCGCGTGCGCGGGTGGGTGGCTTCCCGGGTCGTCGAGCGCTCGGGCGGGTCGAGCGGTCGGGCGCGTCGAGCGAACCTACGGCGGGCGATCGGTCAGGAGGTCGTCTCCACGACCCGGTCCTCGCCCTTGATCCGGCGGACCGCCGCCGCGACCAGGCCCGCGAACAGCGGGTGCGGGCGCGTCGGGCGCGACTTCAGCTCCGGGTGGGCCTGGGTCGCGATGAAGTACGGGTGCTGCTCGCGCGGCAGTTCGACGTACTCCACCAGTCGGCCGTCGGGGGAGAGCCCGGAGAAGACCAGGCCGGTCTCCTCCAGCCGGGTCCGGTAGGCGTTGTTGACCTCGTAGCGGTGCCGGTGGCGCTCCTCGGAGCGGGCCGCGCCGTACACCTCGCGCGCGATCGAGCCCTCGGCCAGGTCCGCGGTGTACAGCCCGAGCCGCATCGTGCCGCCCAGGTCGCCCTGGCCCGCCACGATGTCGAGCTGGTCGGCCATGGTGGCCACCACCGGGTGCGCGGCCTCGGAGTCGAACTCCAGCGAGTTGGCCCCGTCGAGCCCGGCCAGGTTGCGCGCGGCCTCGATCACCATGCACTGCAGGCCCAGACAGATGCCCAGGGTCGGGATCCGGTGCTCGCGGGCGTACGCGATCGCCTGCACCTTGCCCTCGACGCCCCGGTCGCCGAAGCCACCGGGGATCAGCACCGCGTCGCAGTCGCCGAGTTCGCGCGCGGCGCCCTCGGGCGTGGCGGTGTTGTCCGAGGTCACCCACTTGATCCGGGTGCGCACGTTGTTGGCGAAGCCGCCCGCGCGGATCGCTTCGGTGACCGAGAGGTAGGCGTCGGGCAGGTCGATGTACTTGCCGACCAGCGCGACGGTGACCTCGCGCTCGGGCTGGTGCACCCGGCGCAGCAGGTCGTCCCATTCGGTCCAGTCCACGTCCCGGAAGTTCAGCCCGAGCCGGCGCACCACGTACGCGTCCAGGCCCTCCGAGTGCAGCACCTTGGGGATGTCGTAGATGGACGGGGCATCGATGGCCGCGACCACGGCCTCCTCGTCCACGTCGCACATCAGCGAGATCTTGCGCTTGATGTCCTGCGGCACCGCGCGGTCGGCGCGCAGCACGATCGCGTCGGGCTGGATGCCGATGCTGCGCAGCGCGGCGACCGAGTGCTGGGTCGGCTTGGTCTTCAGCTCGCCCGAGGGGCCGATGTACGGGAGCAGCGAGACGTGCAGGAAGAAGACGTTGTCCCGGCCGACCTCGTGCCGGACCTGGCGGATCGACTCCAGGAAGGGCAGCGACTCGATGTCGCCGACGGTCCCGCCGACTTCGGTGATCACGATGTCGACGTCGGCCACGGCCATCGCCCGGATCCGCGACTTGATCTCGTTCGTGATGTGCGGGATGACCTGGACGGTGTCGCCCAGGTATTCGCCGCGGCGCTCCTTGGCGATCACCGTCGAGTAGACCTGACCGGTCGTCACATTGGCCGAGCCGTGCAGGTCGACGTCGAGGAAGCGCTCGTAGTGGCCGACGTCCAGGTCGGTCTCGGCGCCGTCGTTGGTGACGAACACCTCGCCGTGCTGGAACGGGTTCATCGTGCCGGGGTCGACGTTGAGGTAGGGGTCGAGCTTCTGCATCGTGACCCGCAGGCCGCGCGCCTTGAGGAGCGCTCCGAGGCTCGACGCGGTGAGCCCCTTGCCAAGCGAGGAGGCGACGCCTCCGGTGACGAAGAGGTGCTTCGCCTGCCGGGTGCGACTGGGCGTCTGAGGCACTGCCAAGGAAGGGCTCCCGTGGTTGCGATGAAGGGGGATGTCCTGGGGACATCCGAGGGATATCGAAGGGGACGCTGCTGGGCCGACGCGGGCCCGGAACAGTCCCACCAAGTCCACGGGATACCAGCCTAACAGCGTCGGGGGTCGAGGTCCCGCACCCGGGGCGGAACAACTGCGACACCACCCGGCGATTGCCCAGAGTGACGACGCACGGGAGAATCCGGACGCATGCCGACGGAACGGCCGAGTCGGATTCCACGCAGAGTCAACGATCGGGTCGGCGAAAGCAGGCACGTTTCAGCGCCGACGGCGCACTATGCTACGCAGGCGGCGCGCGAGCCTCTCTCCGTTCGCCGACACCCGCGCGCAGCGGAACCCACGCGCGCGACGGGTGCGCGTCCCCCGGATCCCGACGGGACGACATTTCGGGAGTACCGGTCGATCCGACCACCGTTCCGGCGGTCGATCACGCGCGCGTGGTGCACCCTGGAATGAATCGATCAAGGCAACCGAGGCAACGAATCGATCGATCGCCGACCAGAACACGACATCGGCGCGCAGGGTACGTACCACCCGCAGCAGCACCCGCAGCACGACCCACCGGTACCGGCACGCAGCACGACCCGCCGGCACCGAACACAGCAACCCGTACGAGCCGACCCCTCGTACGCGCCCAGCCCCCCGGCCGATCCCCGCCGCGCACGACGGGACCACCGGCCTCACCAGGACGACCAGGAACGGAAAGCGCTGCCCGTGACCAGCCGCATCGAGGACTACGCCCTCATCGGGGACATGCAAACCGCCGCTCTCGTGGGCCGCGACGGTTCCATGGATTGGCTCTGCCTCCCCCGCTTCGATTCGCCCGCCGTGTTCGCCGGCCTGCTCGGCAGCGAGGAACACGGCTCGTGGCGGGTCGCGCCGCTCTCCGGCGGCCCCGCGACACGCCGCCGTTATCGCGGCGACTCGCTGATCCTCGAATCGGAGTGGGAGACCCCCCGGGGCACCGTTCGGGTGATCGATTTCATGCCGCCGGCCGACGCCCTGGTCGGCGCGCCGGTGGTGGTGCGGATCGTGGAGGGCGTGTCCGGCCAGGTGCCGGTGCGCTCGGAGCTGCGCATGCGCTTCCACTACGGCAAGGTCGTGCCCTGGGTGCGCCGCGAGGCGGACGGCCGCACGGTCGCGGTCGCCGGGCCCGACGCGGTGTGGTTCGACAGCGACACCGAGACCTACGGACGCGGGCTGACCACCTATTCGGACGTCACCCTCGGGGAGGGCGACCGGGTCACGTTCACCCTCACGTGGCATCCCTCGCACGTCGACGGCCCGCTGCGCACCGACGCGCTCGCCGCGCTCGCGGACACCGAGTCGTTCTGGGCCGACTGGATGACCCGCTGCACCTACCAGGGCCCGTGGCGCGAGCCGGTGGTGCGTTCGCTGATCACGCTCAAGGCGTTGACGTACGCCCCCACCGGCGGCATCGTCGCCGCGCCGACCACCTCGCTGCCCGAGGACGTGGGCGGCGTGCGCAACTGGGACTACCGCTACACGTGGCTGCGGGATGCGGCGATGACGCTGGGCGCGCTGCTCAAGACAGGCTTCGTGGACGAGGCCAAGGCGTGGCGCGAGTGGCTGCTGCGGGCGGTGGCGGGCGACCCGGAGAATCTGCAGATCATGTACGGCGTGGGCGGCGAGCGCAGGCTCACCGAGTACGAGGCGACCTGGCTGCCCGGCTACGAGGGCTCGCACCCGGTACGGATCGGCAATGCCGCCGCCGAGCAGTTCCAGCTCGACGTCTACGGCGAGGTCGTCGACGCGCTGCACCTGGGCCGGGTCGCCGGCATGGAGGGCCACGACCACGCGCACGCGCTCCAGCTCAAGCTGATGGACTACATGGAGCAGCACTGGCGCGACCCGGACGAGGGCATCTGGGAGGTGCGCGGGCCGCGCCGGCACTTCGTGCACTCCAAGGTGATGGCGTGGGTCGCGGTGGACCGCACCATCAAGATGCTGGTCGACCAGCCCGAGGACTCCGACACCGGGAAGATGCTGGAGCACCTGAAGGGTGTGCGCGAGGAGATCCACCGCGAGGTGTGCGCGTACGGCTACGACGCCGAGCGCAACACCTTCACCCAGTACTACGGCTCCACCGAGCTGGACGCCTCGCTGCTGCTGATCCCGCAGGTGGGCTTCCTGCCGCCGGAGGACAAACGGGTGATCGGCACGATCGAGGCGATCCAGCGCGAACTGACCGAGGACGGCTTCGTACGCCGCTACCCCACCAACGGCACCAGCGTCGGCCTGGACGGCCTGCCCGGCGACGAAGGCGCTTTCCTGGCCTGCTCGTTCTGGCTCGCCGACGACCTGGCCATGATCGGCCGGGTCGAGGAGGCGCGCGAGCTGTTCGAACGCCTGCTCGCGCTGCGCAACGACCTGGGCCTGCTCGCCGAGGAATGGGACCCGCGCCTCCAGCGCCAGGTGGGCAACTTCCCGCAGGCGTTCAGCCACGTGCCGTTGATCGACACGGCGCTGCGGCTGACCGCGACGATGCGCGCGGGGGCGGTCGTGGCGGCGGAGTAGGGGCCGGGTCGCGCGGGATCCCGCGGGCCGGCCCGATTCGGTGTGGCGTTCGAAGCCGGTGGGCGCGCTGTGCAGGTGTGCGTACCGGTTCCGGGTGGTACCTCCGGACACCACGACCCCCACCCGATCCACCGACGCCGACGCGGGCGACGAGCCGACCGGTTCGTCGCCCGCGTCGACGTTGAGCCGAGGGGCGGGCCACGCCGGGCGGTCGGCGGCGGGGGCCGGCCGGGAGGCGTGCGTGGGGCGGGTTGGGCGGACCGGGGCCGGGGCCGGCTACACCGGGCCCAGTTCCTCGTAGATGCTGAGGACCTGGGCGATGGTTTCGCGTTCGCCGGGCCACGTGGCGGCCTGGACCGGGCCCGCGGCCGCGAGTTCGCTGCGGCGGTCCGGGTCGGCGAGCAGCGCGGTGACGGAGGCCGCCAGGGCCTCGGCGTCGCCGTACGGCACCAGCACCGCCGCCTCGCCGACGAGTTCCGGCACTCCCCCGACCGCCGTCGCCACCAGCGGCACCCCGTTGCGCAGCGCCTCCTGGGCGACCAGCGCCCGCGCCTCCCACCGGCTGGGCAACACCACCACGTCCGCCGCGCCCAACAGGTCGGCCACATCCGACCGATGCCCCAGCAACCGAACCGGCAACGACTCGGCGTCGATACGTTCCTGAAGCGTCTCGCGCAACGGCCCGTCCCCGGCGACCACCACCAACGGCGCCGGCCGGACCTCGCCCCACTCCCGCGCCGCGTCCAGCAACACCGGATACGCCTTCTGCGCCGCCAACCGGCCCACCGCGACCACCAACGGCCGATCCCCCGCCGCGAATTCGTCCCGCACCGCGCCCCGGTCCCGGGACGCCGGCGGCAACGGCGGCGCCGACACCGGGCCGAGCCGCGCGTCCCGCGCCCCCAACTGCCGCGCCCGGTCCACCAGATCGGCCGACGCGCCCAGGACCACGTCGGCCGCCCGTACCGCGCGCCCCTCCAGCACCCGGGTCAGCGCACCCTTCGCGCCGCCCGCCAACACCGCGTTGTGCAGCGTCAACACCAACGGCGTCCGCCGCACGCGATGCCGACCGAGCGCGTTGCCCGCCACCAACCCGGCGCGCAGCCCGTGCGCGTGCACCACGTGCGCGTGCGCGCACGCCGCCCGCAACTCGCGCGCCGCGCCCCGGTCCGAGGGCCGCGGCGCGGCCGGGATCTCCACCGCCCGAAACCGCGCGCCGGTACCCGCGAAGTCGAAGTGCTCCTCGGTCGAGGCCGGCCCGCAGACCGTCACCGCGACCCCGCGCCCGACCAGCCCGGCCGCCAGCGAGCGCACGTGCGCGCCGATCCCGCCGGTGGACGTGGCCAGCACCAGGACGGCCCGCAGCCGGGCCGGCTCGGTACGCTCCCGCGACTCAGTCGTCGTGTCCACGTCGCTGCTCCCCTTCCGTTTCGGCCGTCCGCCGCCCGGGCAACGCCGCCTTCACGGCCTCGCCGACGGTGGCGAGGACGACTCCCGCGAACACCAGGGTGCCCACGATGGCGGCAACCGTCGCGATGATCAACGTAAAGACGATGCCCCCGGTGCCCAATGCCCGCGACACCCCGAATCCGACCAGGCCACCGGCCGCCGCACCGACCACCGAGGCGATCGCCGCCCGGCCCAGCGCCCGCATCGGCAGTGCCCGGGGCCCGGCCGTCCTGGCGACGGGATACGCCAGCAGCAGGCCCGCCACGGTCATCCCGATCGAGTTGCCGAGGCCGAGCGCGGCCACCGTCCAGCGCGCGGGCAACACGTACGCGAGGATCACGTCGGCGACCACCACCACACACCAGCCGACCACCACACACCCGGCGGCGGCCCGCCCGTGCCCGGACGCGTTCAGCACCCGGCTCAGGTGCGCGACCAGCGCGTACCCGATCAGCCCGGGGGCGAACGCGGCCAGCGCCCACGCCATCTGGTCCGCCTCGGTGGAGCCGGCCATGAACAGCGCGAAGAACCGCCCCACCGGCGCCGCGGCGGCCAAGAGCAGCGTGGTGCCCGCCGCGCCGACCAGCAGCACGGTCCGGGTCGTCGCGGCCACGGCGTCGGCGAACGCGTCCCGGTCGCCGTCGTGCGCGTGCGCGCTCAGGCGCGGGAAGGCGGCGGTGGCGATCGGCACGGCCAGGACCGCGTACGGCAGCAGGTACACCATCCAGGTCGTCTGGTACACCACGAGCGACCCGTGCGTCCCGCGCCCGTTGGCGAGCAGGATCACCGCGATCGTCGCGGCCTGCTGGGCGACCAGCGTGGCGACGCCGGCCAGCGCGAGGGTGCGTACCCGGCGGCCCACCCCGTCCGGAAAGCGCAACGTCGGACGCAGCCGCAGCCCGGTCGAGCGCAGCGGCACGACGGTGACGAGCGCCAGCGCCAGCACACCCGCCGTCGTCCCCAGGGACAGCGTCAATTCGGCGCCGCGGGGCAGGTGCGCGAGGTCGTCGAGGTCGACGTCGTACCGGTTCGCGAAGAGCAGATAGGTGCCGGCCACCACGAGGCTGGACACCAGCGGCGCGAGGGTGCCGGCCAGGAAGCGCCGATGCGCCTGGAGGATGCCGCCGGCGACCACGGCGACCCCGTACAGCAGCACCTGCGGCACGAACACGACCAACATCCGCGCGGCCACGTCCACCACCCCGGGCCCGTCGGCCTTGCCGGCCAGCAACACCTCGGCGATCGGCCGCGCCAGCAACGCCCCGAGCAGCACGATCGGCGTCAGAACCAGCACGACCCAGGTCAGCAGCGCGGACGCGATCCGCCCGGCGTCCTCGCGGGCGCCCCGGGCCACCGGACCGGCCAGCACCGGCACGACGACACTCGCGAGCGCCCCGCCGGCGACGATCTCGAAGACAATGTTGGGAACGGAGTTGACGGTGCTGTAGGCGGTTCCGAGAGCGGTGTCGCCCACGGTCCCGGAAAACACCAACTGCCGCCCGAACCCGGCCAACCGCGCGAACACGGTGACGAGCCCCATCAACGCGGCGGCCCCCGCCAGCCCCCGAACCGCCCGCGTGGCACCGGAGCCGCCCACCACCGAAACGTCGTCGCGAGGGGCGGTCACCGGCGACCGACCGAGCCGGTCGGCGGGCGATGGTGGGGGCGGCCGATCGTCATGCCGACGCGACGGACCCCTCGACACCCGGCCGCCCGGGCACGACGTTGGCGTCGCCGGCCGCGCCGGCGCCCGTTGCCGCGCTCGGCTCCGCACCCGCTCCGGCGTCCGTGACCGACCCCGGGCCGGCGTCCGCGGTGGACTCCGCGCCAGTCTCCGTGGCCACGCCGGCGTCCGGGGTCAGCCCCGACCCTGCACCCGCGGCCGAACCCGACCCCGCATCCGGCGCCGCGCCCGTGGTGGACAAGGACCCGGTACCCGCAACGGACCCGGGCACCGCCCCGGCCTGCGTGGCGGAACCCGACCCGGAGCCCGCCTGCGTGGCGGAACCCGACCCCGCGTCCGCACCGGCCTCTGTGTCCGCGCTCGTCTCCGCGCCCGAACCGGTTTCCGTGGCCGGCCCAGACCCGGCGCTCGCAGCCAACCCCGAGGCCGTCTCCGACTCCGCGTCCGCGACCGACCTCGACCCCTTCTCCGTAGCCGACCCCAAGGCCGTCGCCGCATCCGCAGCCGACCCGGCGCCGGCCTGCGTGGCCGAACCTGGCCCCGTGTCCGCGCCCGACCTCGACCTCGCGTCCGCGCCGGCCTCCGCGTCCGGCGCCGCGACCGAGCCGGCGTCCTTGGCCGATCCCGGCCCCGGCCCCGCGCTCGCGGCCGGCGCCGGTCGGCGGCCCAGCATGTCGATCGTGTTCAGTGCCCGGTTGCCCGCGATGACCTTCGTGAAGCTGACCCGCTCACTCGCCGCCGTCAGGCCGACCAGCACCGCCGCCTTGGTCAGCAGTCCTGTCCGGGACGCGCCCGCCGCCAGGGCCACCCCGAGCGCCGCGCCCAGCGCGTTCGCGCCCGCGTCGCCGAGCATCGCCTGCTCGCCCAGGTCCTCGGGCAGCAGCGCCGCCGCCGCGCCCACCGGCGCCGCCGCCAGAGCCGCCGCCGCGCCGCCCCGTACCAGCCCGGGCGCGCCTGCGATCAGCACCGCCTTGGCCGCCCGCCCCGGACGCAGGTCGAACAGGTTGATCAGATTCGCGGTCCCGGCCACCACCACCGCGGCCAGCAGCCGATCCACCGGATGCCGCTGAACCAGCGCGCCCGCCGCAAGCCCCGCCGCGCCCAGCCCCACGATCTTGACGCCCCCGCTGGTCACTTCGCCCTTGGCGAGCGCCCCGAGGTGGCCCTTGAAGCCGCGCCGGTCGGTCGACCCGGCCAGGTCGTCGTACGTCCCGAACCCGGCCCCCGCGACCGCCGCCAGCGCACCCGCCGCCCGCCACCGCCCCGGTACGCCCGGAGCGCACGCGGCGGCCACGGTCGCGCCGATCGCCGCAGCCGGCCCCTCCAGCAGGGTCAGCGTCTCGCCCCGGTGGTTGCGCCGCTCCCAGAGGGCGGCGCCGCCCGGGGCGCGGCGGGTCAGCGCGGCGTACGCGGTCCGGGCCGCGCCGGTCGCGGCCAGGCCGGTCACCAGCCGACCGGCTCGACCCCGACGGGACACGGCGCCCCCCGTACCGGCACCCGGCGTCACGGCGGCCTTCGTCACGGCGTCTCCTTCTTCGGCAGCTCCGGCAGCGGACCGTCGGTGGTGCCCGTCGTCCCATACTGACCCGAAATGCCCTGCTTGTCCTCGACCACCAGGGACCACACGACCGCGACCTGACCCACGGGCGTGTCGGCGGTGTCCACGGTGGAAACGGCCTTGGCTGTTTGATCGTTACGGCGCAGCGCCCAGATCGCGCCGTTCTCCTGCGCGGCGGACGCGGTGCCGGCCATGACCGTACCGTTGCCGCCGCCGTCCAGCGCCCGGGCGAGCGCGAGGTACGCGTTGTTCGTCCGCCCCGGGTCGTCGCCGGAGGTGGCTCCCGAGGGCGCGATCACCACGACCATGTCGGCGCCGACGGCCGGATTGTCCTTGACGTCGATGAAGCCGGCTTCCTTGAGCCGGGTCAGCGCCTCGGTCGCGGCCTGCGTGTTGTGCGTACCGGGCGTGGTGGTGCCCGTCCCGGGCTGCTGGCCCGTGTTCGCCCCGCCGGCGGGCGGCGCCGAGGTGGTCCCGCCGGCCCCGGCGGACGCGCCCGACCCGGGCGTCCCCGTCGCGGGCGCCCCGGAGGCCGGCGCCCCCGTGGCCGGCGCCCCGGACGCGGGCGGCGTGGTCGAACCGCCGGGCGTCCCACTCTGTATCGGCGGCGTCTTCTCGGTGATCGCTCCCGCCAACACCTTCGCGGCCCGCTCGGTCGCCGACCCGGTCGGGAACGTGAGCGCGTTCGTGCCCAGCGCCGCGACCAGTTCGTTCTCCCGCTTGGGGTCGGTCCACTGCCCCTTCACCGACACCTGGCCGGTGACCGTCGCGGACGCCCCGTCGAGCAGCTTGACCGTGCTGTCCGCCAGCTTGGTGTCCGCGCCGGGCAGCGCGACCACGACCGCCTTGTGCCCGGCGAGCCGGCCCTTGGTCAGCTCGGGCCCGACGGTGCCCATGATGCCGTTGAGGTAGCGCTGACCGGCGTTCGCCCGGTCGACTTCGCGACGCAGCCCTTCGTTGTTCCGGGCGAGGTCCTGAACCGACTGGTCGAGCCCGGAGACGGCGGCCTCCTTGAGGAAGGACGCGCCGAGGACGAGCCCGACCGACAGGGCCAGGAAGACCGCGATGATGGAGACGACGTGGTATCTGAAGTCGATCAACTGAACAGTCCCTGGAGCCAGTAGACGAAGGCGTCCCACTGTGCCCCGAACACGTGGAAGTACGCGCGCCCGAGCGGGGTCACCCGCACGGTCACCGCGATCGTGATCAGCGCGGCGAGGCACAACATGAGCAGCGAAGTCGTGGAGATGCGGCTGCGGTACAGACGGCTGACGCCCTTGGCGTCCACGAGCTTGCCGCCGACCCGCAACCGGGTGAGGAAGGTGCTCGCCATGCCGGCCCGGCCCTTGTCCAGGAACTCGACGAGCGTGAGGTGCGTACCGACCGCGACGATCAGGCTCGCGCCGCCGTCGTCGGCGAGCAACATCGCGATGTCCTCGCTGGTCCCGGTGGCGGGGAAGGCGATGCCCTCCACGCCCAGTTCGTCGAGGCGTTCCATCCCGGGGGCGCGGCCGTCCCGGTACGCGTGCACGATGATCTCCGCGCCGCAGCGCAGCGCCTGGTCGGAGACCGAGTCCATGTCGCCGACGATCATGTCCGGCTTGTAGCCGGCCTGGAGCAGCGCGTCGGCGCCGCCGTCGACGCCGATCATCACCGGGCGGTACTCGCGGATGTAGGGGCGCAGCGCGGCGATGTCCTCGCGGTAGTGGTAGCCGCGCACCACGATGAGCACCTGGCGGCCGTCGACCCGGGTGCGGATCTCGGGGACGCCGACGCCGTCGAGGAGGAGTTCGCGCTCCTCGCGGATGTACTTGAGGGTGTTCTCGGCGAATGCCTCGATCTGCTCGGACAGCCCGGCGCGGGCCTTCTCCATCGCGGCGGCCACGGAATCCGCGTCGAGCAGCGTGCCGACGGCGATCGGGTCGTCGCCGCGATAGAGGACGTTGTCCTCCACCCGGACCAGCTCGCCCTCGCGGATCCGGTCCAGCACACTGCCGCCGACCTCGTCCAGGAGTGGTACGCCGGCCTCCACGAGCAGTTGCGGCCCGATGTTGGGGTAGCGCCCGCTGATGCTGGCGGCGGCGTTGACCACGGCGGCCGGGCGGCACTTGACCAGCGCCTCGGCGGCGACCCGGTCGAGGTCGACGTGGTTGATGATCGCGATGTCGCCGGGGCGGAGCCGCTTGGTGAGGTCCTTGGTACGCCGATCGACCCGGGCGAACGAGCCGGTGTCCTCGGTGTGCCGTCGACGACGAAGCGTGGGGATCCTCACCGGCGCAATCCTGCCATGCACGAAATTCTCCGGCGGCCTCCGGCCGCTGTGGAAACGGCCCTGCGGGCCGGGGCGGCGGCCTCGGGCCGCTCTCCTCGCTGCGCTCGTCGATCCCCGGCCGACGATGACCTCGTGGGCGCTGACGCGCTGACGGGTGGCCGAATTCGCAGCGGCCCCGGGGTGATGCGGGGATGCCTGGTCGGAGTCGGAGACTCGCGGCCCGGCACGATCCGGCGCTGTCCGACACCGTCCGGCGCGGGCGCGGGGGCGTGAAATCGGAGCGGGGCTGTTACAGAAGGCGTCGGTCGCTTCGGGAGGCCCGGACCGGCGGCGGGGAGGGCGAACCGGGCCAAAGCCGCAAGCGCGTCCTCGGCCCGGGGGTGGGGCGGCAGGCGGGCGGCGCCGGGGGGCGACGCCGAGGGGCGGCGCTGGGGGGCGACGCCGAGGGGGCGGCGCCGAGGGGCGGCGCTGGGGGGCGGCGCCGAGGGGCGGCGCCGAGGGGCCGCGCCGGGGCCGCGCCGAGTGGGCGACGCCGAGGCCCCGGCCGGGTGGGCGACGCCGGAGGGCCGCGCCCGAGCCCGAGACGCGCCCGCGCCGGGCCGGCTCGCCGCGAGCCGCGAGCGCGTCGCGCAGGCGCCTCCGGGCTACCGCCCCGTTGGCGTCCGGACGACCGCCCCGTCCCCCATCCGGGGGACCGGCTTCCACATTCGCGCCGACGCGCCACACGGGACGCCGCCGCGAGGGTTGCGGTCATGGAAACCCCGGCGCTCACCGACCCGACCGCTCCACGATCCGCCTCGCCGACTCCCGGGTCGCCCGGGCAGCCCGCGGCACCCGCACCGGCCGCACCCGCTCCCGCTCCCGGGAGCGGGAGCGCACAGCCCACACCGGCCCCACTCCCATACAACCTCCGCAAACACCTGGCCTGGTTCGCGGTCGCCGCCTGCTCCCCCTACCTGACCCTCAAGCTGCTCTGGGTGCTCGGCATCGACGTGGGCGTCGTCCACCCCGACGACCTCGACCGAGTCCAGTGGGTGGCGGCCAACGCGTTCACCTTTCTCCTCGATGCCATCGCCGCGCTGATCGCCTACACCCTGGCCCGCCCCCGCGAGGTCCGCGTCCGGGCCTGGCTGATCCTGCTGCCGCTGTGGGTCGCGTCGGGCCTGCTCGTGGTGATCATGCTGGTCGTGCCGGCCGACCTGCTGAGTGCGGCGGTCGGGCTCACCGGCAACCCGTTCGCGGGCGACGACTTCCTGCGCCCGTGGGTGTACGGCGTGGTCTACGGCGGCTTCATCGTCGAGGGCGCGGTACTGCTCGCCGCCTTCACCCTGTACGCCCACGAGCGCTGGGGCGCGCTCCTGCGCACCCGGGTCCGCACGCTCCCGGACCCGGCCGGCACCCGCGACGCGCAGCGCTTCCTCGGTACGGCCGCCGCCGCGCTGCTCGGCTTCGTCGGCGTCGCGCGACTGGCCTGGGGGCTGGGCGCCGACGTGGGGATGAGCGAAGGCTGGATCGCGGACCGCGACGCGTCGGGCCGATGGATGGACGGCGTCCAGGGCGGCCTCGCACTCGTGGGCGGGGTGGGTCTGCTCCTGCTGGTGTATCGGATCGGCGGCGCCCGGGTGCGCGGACCGCTGGCGATGGTCTGGTTCGGTGCGGGCAGCGCGTTCGGGTGGGGTGGCTGGATGGGCCTGATCAGCGCCGGCGCGGCGCCCGGCAGTCGGATGGCGGAGCGTACATCCGCGCTTCTGCACCTTGTCTACACTGCCGAAATGATCACCGGTGTCCTGGTCCTGACCATCGGCTGGTTCTTCCTGAGCGAGTACACCGGCGGCACCACGCTCCCCGAGCCGACCGTCCTCGAACTTGCCACCGCGACCGCCCCTGCCCCCGCCCCGCGGGCGACCTGATGGTGCGTCGCCTCACCCGCCGGCTGCTCGGTCGGCGGGCCCGGCTGCGCTGGGTACATCTGGTTCTGGGCGGCGCCCTGTTGACCCCGTTCCACCTCGCCGCGCTCACCGTGCTCACCGCGACCGGACTGCCGCGCGACACCCCGGCGGAGCCGCTCACCTCGCAACTCCTGGCCTTGGCCCTGGCGTTGCCGTTCGTCGCGCTGGCCGGCCTGGTCCCGCTGGTGCGCACCCTCGAAGGCAGCGCCGCGCGGGTGTTGTGCGCGCCGACCGGCGAGGTACTGAGCCTGCCCGCGACGAGCGCCGCCGCCCGCCGACGGGCCGCCGCGTGGTTCACCCTGCACGCGCTCGCGGGCGGCGTGGTGGCCGGCGTGTCGCTGGCCGCGCCCCCCGGCGGGCTGGTCCTGCTCCTCCTGCCGCTCTTCGCGAACCTGGCCGACGTCTTCGGCTGGGCCGAACCGGCGACCTCGCTCCCCCTCGCGTGGGCCCCGCTCGGCCTCGCCCTGAGCCTGCTCCCCCTGCCGGTATCCGCCGCCGCCGGCGCCTGGCTCGCCCGGATCGCCCCGATCCTGCTCGGCTCCACCCCCGCCGACCGCCTGGCCCTCGCCGAGCAGCGCGCCGAACGCCTCGCCGAACGTGCCCGCATCGCCCGCGACCTGCACGACTCGGTCGGCCACGCGCTCAGCGCGGTCGGCATCCAGGCAGCCGCCGCCGGCCGCCTGCTGGACCGCAATCCGGCCTTCGTCGCCCGCGCGTTGACCGCGATCGAGGACACCGCCCGCGACGCCGTCGCCGAACTCGACCACGTCCTCGGCCTCCTGCGCGAGGAGACCCCCGAACCCGCCACGCCCGTGCCCTCGTTGGCCAACCTCGACGAGCTGGTCGCCCGCACCCGCGCGGCCGGCGCCGACGTCGACCTCCGCCTCGACCCGGCCGACGGCGTCGCGGCGCTGCCCCGCCTGGTCTCGCGCGAGGCGTACCGGATCGTCCAGGAGGGCTTCGGCAACGTCCTGCGGCACGCGGGCGAGGTCCCGGTCAGTCTGCATCTCCGAGTAGCGCAAGGCGAGTTGACGATCGACCTGAACAACCCCACCACCGGCACCCGACCCACCCGAAACGGCGGCGGACGCGGCCTGCGCGGCACCGCCGAGCGCGTCGCCGTACTGCGCGGCACCTTCACCGCCGGTCCCCGCGACGGCCGTTGGCACCTCAGCGCCCGAATACCCCTGGAAGGCCACCCGTGAGCACCCACCCGACCCGCGTAGTGATCGCCGACGACGAGAGCCTGGTCCGCGCGGGCCTGTACGCGATCGTCGACGCCGAACCCGACCTGACCGTGGTCGGCGAGGCGGCGACCGGCGCAGAGGCGGTGGATCGGGTCCGCGAACTGCGGCCCGACGTGGTGCTGATGGACGTCCGGATGCCCGACCTGAACGGTATCGAGGCCACCGCACGCGTCCTGCGCGAGTCGCCGAACCCGCCGAAGGTGCTGGTGGTCACGACGTTCGAGAACGACGAATACGTCTACGACGCGCTCCGCGCCGGCGCCCACGGCTTCCTCCTGAAGCGGGCCCGCGCCGACGACATGGTGCACGCGATCCGTACCGTGGCCCGAGGCGACTCGCTGCTCTTTCCGGCCGCCATCCGCGACTTGGCCCTCGCCCGCACCCAAGAGCCGGCCCACAACGCGGAGTTGCGCACGCGCATCGCCCGGCTCACCCCGCGCGAGCAGGAGGTCCTGCGCCTGATCACCGCCGGGCTGGCCAACACCGAGATCGCCGAACGCACCGGACTGGGCCCGGAAACGGTCAAGACCCACGTGGCCCGCATCCTCACCAAGCTCGGCGTCCGCGACCGCACACAGGCGGTGATCGCCGCGTACGAAGGCGGCTTCACGACGACGGGTCGGGGCGGGTGGGGGTAGGCCGGCCCACCTGCACCCGTCCCGACCGCCGACTATGGCGCTGCCTACGGCGCCGCCGAACCGCGCGGCCCGTCATCGAACGTCGGCCCCTGGCTCCTCGGATCGTCGACCAGGCGCAGCAGCCGGACCGGTGAACTCGACGGGCCGATGCCGGGACCGGCAACTCTGCTCGGTCCTACTCGGTCCGCAGCGCGGTGGCGGTCCGGGTCTTTGCCGCCCAACCGGCCGGCAGCAGTGCGCCCAGCAGGGCGATGACGATCCCGCCGGCGAGCAGGGGGATGAGCAGCCCTGCGGTGTAGACGTGGGACACGCTCGGCGGCAGGTGCCGGCCGATCGCGTGCCCCATCGCGGTCAGCGTCGCCTTCTCCACCGCGACCCCGAGCGGGACCCCGATCAGCCCGGCGATCAGGCCGGTGACGGACACCGAAGTCAGCACCATCGCAATGGTCTGCTTGGGCGTCATCCCGAGGGCCTTGAAGATCCCCAGGTCATGAACCCGCTCCCGGGTGTCCTGCACCACCGTGCTCAGCACCCCGAGCGCGGCGACCGCCACCATCATCAGCGTGAGCATGGCCACCAGGGTGCCCATGATGAGCACCACCATGGCCTTGCCCCCGTTCGAGATCGGCCGGACCGAGGCGTTCAGCGGGGTCAGCGCGGCGGCGGCCGAGGCGGACCAGTGCGAACCGCTGACGTTCGAGGCCAACTCGACGTTGAACTGCTCGATGTGCGGGTCCAGGCCGGCGGCGGTGAAGGTGGCCGCATCCGTCATGACCGTATAGTCGCCCACGTTGGTGTCGAAGTTGATACCGACGACCTTCAGCGGCAGTTGCCGGCTCTGCTGCACCACGGTGACGTTGTCACCGACGTGAATCCCCGCCGTCGTGGCCAGCTTGTCGCCGACCACGGCCTCGCCGGGCGCCGAGAACCAGCGGCCGGACAACAGTTCCATGCCCGTCCAGGAGAAGTCGCCGGTGACCGAGAACACCGTCGGAGGTTCGCCGCCGGGCGGGGCGCCGACGATGGTCGCGCCGCTCTCGCCCCAGCCGAACGCGGCCTTCGTGCCCGGGATCCCGGCAAGCGCGGCGGCCACCTTGGGGGCATCCAGGTGCGGCCTGCGCGGGTCGTTGGGCCCGTAGAGACCCCGGGGCACGTCTGCGTCGGCGGCCGGTTCCACGACCTTCGACCCGATGTTGAAGCCGGCGGTGCTGCTGTCCAGATACTTGTTGAACCCGGCCTCCAGCCCCACCGCGAACGTGACACTCACCACGCCGAACAGCACCGCCGCACCGACCAGTACGGCCCGGGCCGGCCGGGCGAACGGCTGGGCCAGCCCCAGCGACACGGCCCGGGGCAGCGGCAGCCGCGCGGCCAGACGATGCGCCGCCTGGCCGCGCCCGGCCTTGGGGGCGCGGCCGACCACCAGAGCCCGCACCGCCGGCATCCGGCCGGCCCGCAGCGCCGGGACCAAAGCCGTGACGCCGACGATCAGCAGCGTGCCCAGCGGCACCACGGCGCTGACCCACAACGGGATCGTGGCACCGGCCCCGCCGAGCTGCTTGCCGGCCCCGTCCAGGATCGGTACAGCCAGGAGGTTGCCGAACACCGTGCCGAGCACCACACCGAGTATCGCGGGGATCATGGCCTGCGCGGTGTAGGCGCGGGCCACCTGCGAAGGGCTGAAGCCCAGCGACTTCAAAATCCCGATGCGCCGGATTCCCGAGGCCACAGCCCCGCTGACCACGATCGAGATGATCAGCACCGACATCGACATCCCGAGGATCCCGAAGGCGATCAGGAACGGCACGTAGGCCTTGGCGTTGCCGGTCGCCTGCTGCTCCGCGGTCAGGTACGACTGTCCGGCCTCGACCGAGCCGGCCGGCGCGGCGGCGGCAATCGCCTGCTTGTCGGCGGCGATGTCGGCGTCGGTGCCGACCTTGGCGAACCGGTAGAGCATCTGCTCGTCGGACTTGGCCCCGGCGGCGGTGAGCCGCGCGAAACCGTCGGCGGTGGCGAAGGCGGTCGCGCTGCTGGTCACCGAGCCGCCGAAGCCGACGACCTGGAACGACGGCTTGCCCGGCAGGGAGGAGAACACCACCGAGGAGCCGAAGCAGGCGTAGGCATAGTTCTGCGCCGGCAGGGCGATCTCGTCCGGGCCGGCCGGCCAGCGCCCCCGGGTCAGCACGAGTTGGTCCATCCCGGAGGTGCTCCCCGGGTCGGGCCGGGTGGTTACGGTGATCGGATGGTTGTCGCGACCGGCGAAATCCTTCTCGGGGCAGTCCGTGCCGACGATCGTGTCCAGGGCGGCGACGACCGGGTACGGTCCGGCCGCCTCGGTGACGCCGGCGGCGTGCGCGGTGGCGGCGACCTGCGCGGCCGTGGCCTTCGAACTGTCGAACTGAACCGCCAGGTGCGCCCCCTTCCGGGCCTTGAAGGCGTGCTCGAACGGGGCCTGCACGACGGTCAGCAGACCGAGGCAGAGCACTGACGACGTCACCGTGGCGAACGTCGTCAGAGCCATGACGAGGGACTGGAGCCGGCGTCGGCCGACGCCGGAGCGTACGACCTTGCCGAGCGCGCTCACCGGCTCACCGCCGGCAGCATGCGGGCCATCGCGTGGAATCCGGCCTCGAAGAGGCGCCGGGGCATCGGCGGCTTGCGCAGCGTCATCCGATCGCTCCCGCCGGACGGGTCGGCGACGTGTGGGCGGCCGGGCCGGCACCGCTGCCGTTGTTGACGACGTCCCGCGCGACCGCACCGTCCACCAACTCGATGGTGCGGTGCGCGGTGGCGGCGGCCAGCCGCACATCATGGGTAACCAACAAGATGGTCTGCCCTTCGTCGTTCAGGTCCATCAGCAGCCGACGCACGTCCTCGGCCGAGCGCGAGTCCAGCGCGCCGGTCGGCTCGTCGGCCAGCAGCAGAGCCGGCCGGTTCATCAGGGCCCTGGCCACCGCCACCCGCTGCCGTTGCCCGCCGGACAGCCGCTGCGGGTAGGCCTCGGCATGCCGGTCGATGCCCAGCGAACCGAGCAACTCGACGGCCCGCCGCTTCGCTTCGCCCTTGCCCATCCCGGCCAGCTGCGCCGGAACCATGACGTTGTCCGACACGGTCAGGTCGTCGAGCAGATTGAAGAACTGGAAGATCATGCCGACGGAAGCCCGGCGGTACTTCGCCGAACCGGCCTCACCGAGCCGGTCGACGCGGATGCCGTCGACGGTCACGGTGCCACTGGACGGTTTGTCCAGACCGGCGATCAGATTCAGCAGCGTGGACTTCCCGCTGCCGGAATGGCCGAGGATCGCCACGCACTCACCGGACGCCACGGACAAGGTCACACCGGCCAGCGCGGGCGGGCCGTCGTCGTACTTCTTCATCGCGTCTTGGAGAGCGATCATCGGCGGATTCGTCATGGCCATGAACCTAGGAACGGCCCGGGACGCCTCGCGTCGGCCGACGGATGTCACCTCTGCCGAGGTCATCGGCCCGGCGGTGTACCCGCGTACATCCCCGGGGCGACGCGCGGAGCCGACGCCACTGAATACGATCTCCGTGTGGAAGAGCTTCTCCGGCGTCTGTCGACATCGAAGCGCGTGACCTGGCTGATGTCACAGGGCGTGGTGCTGGCGATCGCCGGCATCTACATGCTGATGCTCGCCTTGACGACGCCGAGCCCTGACGACGGCCTGTTCCGATTCCCCGACCTCGGGCGCTACGAGACGACGGGTCTCTGCGTCGTGCTCGCCCTTCCCGTCCTGCTGGTGCGCCGTATGCCGGTGGCCGTCTTCGCGACGGTCCTGGGCGAGTCGGCCCTCGGCGACATTTTCGGCGCGCGGCCCTTGGCCGTGTTCATCCTGCTCGTCGCCTTGAACGGGTACATCGCCGCCCGGCGGCCGAAGGCTGCCGCCATCGGCTCCGTCGCGGGCGTCGTGGCCGCGTTCGTCAACGACCTCCCCATCAGCGGGCACTCCGTCGGCGACGCGCTCCAGTGGGCCGGGTGGCTCGCGTTGTGGTTCGCGGTCGCGTGGGTCTTCGGAGGCGTGTATCGCAAACGCCGTGAATACCTCGGAGCCCTGGACGAACAGACCGCGGCCCACGCCGTCATGGCCGAGCGGCTGCGGATCGCCCGTGAACTGCACGACAGCGTCGCGCACAGCATCGGGATCATCACGGTGCTGTCGGGAGCGGCGGCGCGGGTCGTGGAGACCAAGCCCGAGCAGACGCGGCAGGCGCTGATCGGCATCGAGACCACGAGCCGGGAGACGCTGCTCGGGCTGCAGCGCATGCTCGGGGCGCTACGCCGCGCCGAGCCGGACGACGCCATGCCGCAGGCCGCCCCGCTGGCGCCGGCCGGCAGCCTGGCCGACGTCCCGCAGCTGGCCGAACGCACGGCCCACGCCGGAGTGCGGGTCCACGTGACCTGGCGGGGCGAGAAGCGTCCACTGCCGCAGGAGATCGAACTGTCGGCGTTCCGGATCATCCAGGAGTCGGTGACGAACGTGGTGCGGCATTCCGGGGCGCGGATGTGCCGGGTCGCGGTCGGTTACGAGCCGGAAGGAGTGAGCATAGAGGTGGTTGACGACGGGGACGACGGTCTCGGCGGGCCGGGCCGTCCGAGGCACTCCGCGACCGGTGGGAGCGGCTTCGGCCTGCTCGGTATGCGCGAGCGAGTGACGTTGCTGTCCGGCCAGTTCAGCGCCGGCCGGCGTCCGGAGGGCGGATTCCGGGTCGCGGCGAGGCTTCCGGCATGAGCGCGCGAGTGCTGCTGGTCGACGACCAGCCGCTGATGCTGGTCGGGCTCGGGATCCTGATCGGCGACACCGACGACCTGGAGGTGGTCGGACAGGCCGGCGACGGCCACGAGGCGGTGCGCCTGGTGCGTGAGCTGCGGCCGGACGTCGTGGTGATGGACATCCGGATGCCGGGCATGGACGGGATCGAGGCGACCCGGCAGGCGACCGCCGAGCCGGACCCGCCCAAGGTGCTGGTGCTGACGACGTTCGACGACGACGAGTACGTCTACGGCGCACTGCGTGCCGGGGCCGGCGGATTCCTGCTCAAGAGCATGGCCCTGGACGCGATCCTGGACGCGATCCGCGTGGTGGCGGCCGGCGACGCGTTGATCGCGCCGAGCGTGACCCGACGGCTGATCGCGGACTTCGCCGGAACGTCCGGCCCGGCGGCCCCCGAACCGGACGCCGAGCCCGCCATGGACTCGCGTCTCATCGCGGGGATCACCGACCGGGAGCGCGAGGTGCTGGCACTGGTCGGACAGGGACTGTCGAACACCGAGATAGCCGAGCGGTTGGTGATCAGCGCGGCGACGGCGAAGACGCATGTCGCGCGTCTGTTCGCCAAGCTCGCGGCCCGAGACCGCGTCCACCTGGCGATCATCGCCTACGAGACCGGACTTGTGCCGCGTAGATCCGCCCGCTGATCCGCTGTAGGACACGCTCGGCCACCCCCAACGAAGTAACGGACACCGGTCAGAAGGGGCGGGTCGGGAAGACGACCGGGTCGGGGACGAGTTCGGATGCGGGGGCGTCGTAGAGGGCGCGGTCCGACCAGCGGCGGACGGTCAAGATCGGTCCCTCCTCGGTGACTCGCACGCCGATGACCTCACCGCTGTCGCGCCGGCGGGTCTCCGCGCGACGTACGCGGGAGCCAACCTCGAACGTCGGCCCGGCCGGGGCCCCTTGCGGTGGGGCTGCATGTTCGACGGGCCCGTTCGCGGGCGCGATGAAGCGGATGGTGGAGTCTCCGGTCATGGCTGGATTCCTTTTCGGGCATGGCTCCGCCGACCGAGCGGCAGAGGCGATTGGGCATAGGCGCCCCGGTGTCGAGGGAACGCGTGAACGAGCGTCGACACCGGGGCAGTTCATGGAAGGGACGGACGCCGGGCCACGGGCCATGGATGCGACCCGGCGCCCCTTCCCCCACCGCGACCGACACGGAAGTCACCGGTCGCGGAGCACTCCTCGCGAGGCGGGTCCGGCGGGACCACCTGAGCGCGCGAGGAGAAGTCTCAGGCGCTGCGTCTCTTCAACGGACAGTCCACGAGCGGGCATCCGCACGGCGGTTCGCGCTGCCGCCACCATGGATCCGCGCCACACAGCTTGTGGCCGGTGTGCGGCACCAGGACACGTGCTCCTCTCGGCCCCACCCGATAGACGGCCAGGGTGATGTAGCTTCCCGGAGGTTCGGGGTGCGGGTCCGGACCGAAGTCGGCCGGGCGGAGGTACCAGAGCGGGTCATTCGAGGGCGACACATGCGGGGTTGGAGACATCGCAGATCCTTGGCTTCGATCCCATGGAGGCGGTCGCCCGCGAACAGTGCGCACACGGGCACGCGCTCGCCAACACGGATTGCTCGGAAGCGAATGCTGTGCGTGAGCAACTGCGATTAGCATGCCGGCATGAGCCCGACAAACAGTATGGGCAGGGCAGAATCCCGCTGTTCAAATTCCGCAGGAGCTTTCGCTGGTCACGAGGTTGAACCGCGCCTGCGCGAAGCCTCCTGCTGTGGCGCAGAAGGTTCCTTGCTCCGGCGGAACGTTCGCCCACACACTGGATTCGCGCATCGAGAGGATCGCAGATGATCGGCGACAGCGAGTCGGCGTCACCAGCCCTGTGCCGCCTTCAACTCGGCGGCGAACTCCGCCGCCTACGGCTCCAGGCCGGCATGAAGTCCGCCCAGGTGGTGCGGCGCTTGATCTGGAGTCCTTCCAAACTCACCCGCCTGGAGGCCGGCGAGAACTACGTCGTCGAGCCGTCCGACGTCATGGCCCTCTGCGAGATCTACGGCGCGGATGCGGACACCCGAGCGCTCCTCGACGGCTTCGCCGCAGTGACCAAAACCAAACGCGACTGGTGGCAATCACCGCAGTATCGGCCGATTATCCGTCCGGGCCTCAAGGCGTTCCTCGGCTTGGAGGCGACGGCCGGTGCCCTGCACAACTACGAGTCGGAGTTCGTGCCGGGGTTGCTGCAGACCGAGGCGTACGTACGCGCGATTCATCAGATCTCACACGCAGCGCTCCCCCCAGACGATATCGACCGACTCGTCTCGATCCGAATGACTCGTCAGGAGGTGCTGCTCCGACCCCGGACGCCGCTCAAGTTGATCGCCATCGTCAACGAAGCAGTGCTGCGCCGTCAGGTGGGCGGAGCGGCACTCACCCGCGCACAGTTGCAGCACATCGTCGAACTGGGCGAACTCCCCAACGTGAGGGTGCAGGTGGTCCCCTACCGGCTCGGCGTACATCCCGGGATGGCAGGACCCTTTGTGATCCTCAAGTTCCCGAAGGAAGCAGCGCTGAAGCCGATCGTCTACCTGGAAAACCTGGCGGATGCCTGGGTCACCCGCCGGGAGACCGATGTCGAGCAGTACGAAGAGGCCTTCACCGATCTCCAAGCCCTCGCGCCGGGCCCCCAGGAATCGTTGAGCCTGATCCATACGGCAATCAAGGAGCTTTGATCGATGACCGCCTCCCCCACGACCGCCTGGTTCAAGTCGAGCTACAGCAACAACTCGGGCGGGCAATGCGTCGAGGGAACGTACGTCGGGCTTCGCGCAATGGCCATACGCGACTCGAAAGACCCCTCCCGAGGCGCCTTCCTCTTCCGTGCCCATCCGTGGAAGGCATTCCTCGACTCCGTAAAGCGTCAGAGCTGACCCACGGCGCCGCACCACCCAACCGTGAGGTGGGCCACAGGCGTTCCCCGGTGCGCCCGCGCAACTCCCCATGATCGCCACCGATAAGCTGCCCCCACTGTGCGGGCTCGGGGTTCGCCCGGGCACCAAAGGAGCACCAACCGCATGATGGGACCGGCCCATTCGCTGTCCGGAGCCTGCGCCTGGATGGCCGTCGGAGCCGCCGCCGACGCCTACGGCCAACCGATGCCCTGGCCCGTCCTCGTGGTCGGCGGCCTGATCTGCGCCGGCGCCGCGCTCGGGCCGGACCTGGACCACAAGGCCGCCACCGTCTCCCGCTCCTTCGGGCCGATATCCATGGTCCTCTGCGGCGTCGTCGACGCCCTCGCGAGCGCCACGTACAAGGCCACCCGCATGAAGGGCGACCCCCGCCGCAACGGCGGCCACCGCACTCTCACCCATACCTGGGTCTGGGCGGGGCTCGTCGGCGTCGCCGCCTCGGCCATCTGCGCCTACGGCGGCCGGTGGGGCGTCCTGGGCGTGCTGTTCGTGCACATGGTCCTGGCCATCGAGGGGCTCCTGTGGCGCGCCGCCCGCCTGCACAGCGACATCCTCGTCTGGCTGCTCGGCGGAACCAGCACCTGGATGCTCGTCGAAATCCTCAACCGCCCCGGCAACGGCTCCGATTGGTTCTTCACCGGGCCCGGCCAGGAGTACTGGTGGGTCGGCCTCCCGATCGCCCTCGGCGCCCTCACCCACTGCATCGGCGACGCGCTCACCGTCTCCGGCTGCCCGATCCTGTGGCCGATCCCCATAGGCCGCAAACGCTGGTACCCCCTCGGCCCCCCGAAGTCCATGCGCTTCCGCGCCGGCGCCAAGGTCGAAGTCAAGGTCCTGATGCCCCTGTTCATGGGCGCCGGCGGCCTCGGCGCGGTGGCCGCCCTCGGCTACCTGGGCTGACGACGCGCCGACGTCATGCCGCCGCCAGCGCTTCGGTGGGCGCCAAGTGGGCCGCCCGCAGCGCCGGATAGAGCCCGGCACAGACGCCGACGACCAGGGTCGCGCCGAGGCCGCCGGCCATGGCCCAGGGAGGTACCACGGCGGGCCAGTGCCGGTACGTGCTGTATCCGACCGTCGCCGCGGAACCCAGGAGGATGCCGCCGGCGCCGCCGAGGATCGACAACAGCAGCGCCTCGGCGAGGAATTGCGTGCCGATGTGGCCTCGGGTGGCACCGAGTGCGCGGCGCAGGCCGATCTCGGCGCGGCGTTCGAGAACGGAGATCACCATCGTGTTGGCCACACCGACGCCGCCGACGAGCAACGCGACCGAACCCAGCCCGACCAGAAGGCCGTTGAGTGCGTCGTCGGCCGCCTCGCGGGCGGCCAGGGCGTCGGAGGGGCGGGACACCTCCACCTCGTTCGGGTTGGCCGGATTGGCGGTGGCGCCCAGGACTGCGGCCACATCGGCGATCGACGCATTGTCGGCGCGGGTGTAGACGGTGGTCGGGTTGCCGTCGAAGCCGAGGTCGCGCCGGGCCTCGGGCCAGCCGACGAGCGCGGCGGTGTCGAGTTCGCCGGCCAGCGGCGTCGGGGCCAGGATGCCGATCACGGTGAACCACCGTCGGCCGAGCCACACTTGCACGTCGGGCCCGGGGGCCCGGACGCCCAGTCGCGCGGCGGCGACCGGCCCCAGCACGACCGCGGGGTAGCCCTCGTTCGCCGGATTGAGCCAGGTCCCGTGGGCGAGGGATGTGCCGACGGTCGCGGGTAGATCGAGGCGGGCGGCGTATACGCCGATGCCGCCGGATTCCTGCGACGGGATGCGGTCGTTGCGGTAGACCTTGGCACCGGTCTTGCCGATGGCGGACACCGCCTCCACCGGGCCGATGCGCGCGACCATGGCGACTGCGTCGGGGGGCAGTCCGGCGGCGGCGCCGGTGGCGGTCTTCCCGGGCGCGGCGGTGAGGAGGTTGGTGCCGAGGGCGTCGAGGCGGCGGTCGAGGTTTTCGCGCCCCGACGCCGATACGCCGACCACGGCGATCAGCGCCGCGACGCCGAGCGCGATGCCGAGCGCCGACAGCAGGACCCGGGTCGGACGGTTGCGCAGTCCGGCGCCCCCGACACGCAGGACATCGGCGGCTTTCATGCGAGTCGGCCGAGGCTGTGACCGCGACCGCGACCACGACCGAGACCGGCCTGCCGGTTGGGCACCCGGAACGCGAGCGAGGCGTGTTCGGCTCATCGAATGGCCTCCACATCCGCCACATCCGCCACCCCGTCGTGCACGATCCGGCCGTCCTGGAGCGCGATCCGGCGGGGCACTGCGGCGGCGATGTCCTGGTTGTGGGTGATGATCACCACGGCCGTCCCGTCGCGGTGGAGTTCGCGGAGCAGTTCCATCACGACCCGGCCGGATTGGGAGTCCAGGGCGCCGGTCGGTTCGTCCGCGAGCAGCAGGGGAGGATCGCCGAGCACGGCGCGGGCGATGGCCACCCGTTGCTTCTGTCCTCCGGACAGTTGGTGGGTGTGGTGCCCGACCCGGTCGGCCAATCCGACCCGGTTCAGCGCCTTTTCGGCGAGTTCGCGGCGGCGTCGGCGGGCCACGCCCCGATACAGGAGGCCGTCGGCCACGGCATCCAGAACCGGACCCGGAGGCAGGTGGAACTGCTGGAAGACGAAGCCGATGGTGGTGGCGCGAAGGGCCGACAGTCGGCGATCGGTGAGGCTGTCCAGGTCGTGTCCGGCGATGCGCACCCGGCCGCGGCTCGGCCGGCTCAGCGTGCCCATGATGGTCAGCAGCGTGGACTTGCCGGACCCCGAGGGGCCGACCACCGCCACCAGTTCCCCGGGCACGACGGTGAGGTGCGTGGCGTCCAGGGCGGTGACGGTGCCGTAGTCCTTACGGGCGGCGACGAGTTCGACCAGCGGAGCGGGCGCGGTCATCGGGGCACCACCACGGCCAGGCCCTGGGCGATGTCGGGACCGGATACTTCGACGCGACCGTTGACGAACATGCCCAGCGTCACCGGGCGATAGTCCCCGGGGCTTCCGGGGGGTCCGGTGCCGACGACCTCGATCGCGTAGCCACCCTCACGCAGTGCCACCAGCGCATTGATGGGAACGGCGAGCACGTTGGACCGGGTTTCGGCAACCAGGGTGACCTCCACCGGCGCTGCCTGGAAACGACCCAGCCTGTCCTGCTGCGGGACGGCGAGGGCAACGGGGAGGGTGGCGTCCTGGGGCCGGGCCGAAGTCCCCTCGGCGGGGCGGCCATTGCCCGCACCGCCGGCTCCGGGCGGGGCCGAGGCCGCGGTGCCCACGTCGGTGACCTGGGCCTCCGCGGTGGTGCCGTCGGGCAGTTTGACCGTGGCCTTGGTGCCGGTTTGCACGAGGTCCTCGTACTGGACGTTCAGGTCCACGGCAACGGTGCGCTCGGTGCCGGTCCAGGTCAATACGGGACCGGCCGCGGCACGGCCGGGAGTTGCGGCGACCGTGGCGACGCGACGGGCGCCGGGGGCGACGACCGCCCGGCCGGGCCCGAGGATGCCGGTGTCGGGGATACCGAGATCCCGCTGCCACTTGCGCACGGCGTCGGCCGTCCCGGAGGTGTAGTGGTCGTCGACGGTGAAGCCGGTGTAGCCGAGAGCGGCGAGGTTGTCCTCGACGACTCGAACGTCCTGACCATCCATGTCCGCGGACAAATCCCGATACAACGGCGTCGAGCCGTACAGCAGCGGCACGGGCTGTTCGTCGACCGCGTACACCGGCTTGCCGCGTTCCACAACGGCCCCGGGAGCGGGCAACCAGGTCAGTCGTCCACCGCCTGTCTGGCCATCGACGATCTGCCGCTCAACCCTCCGCCCACCGGCAGCCTGCCCACCACTCGCCTGTCCGCCGCCGGTCGACCCACCGACCGTCTGCTCGTGACCGGCCGGGCCGCCCGCCGTCTGCCCACCGCCTGTCGCCCCGCCGCCCGTCGCGGCACCGACCGTCTGCCCACCGGCCGTCGACCCACCACCAGTCGACCCGCCAACCGTCTGCCCACCCGCCGTCGACCCACCACCAGTCGACCCGCCAACCGTCTGCCCACCCGCCGTCGACCCACCACCGGTCGACCCGCCAACCGTCTGCCCACCCGCCGTCGACCCACCACCGGTCGACCCACCGACCGTCTGCCCACCGACCGTCCGACCACCCGCCGCTTGTTTGCCGCCCGTCTGCCCCCCGACTGTTTGTCCGCCGGCCGTCGACCCACCACCCGTCGAGCCGCCGCCCGTCTGACCACCCCCCGACTGCCCGCTTCCCGAAGGGTGTTCGACCGAGGTGGCAGCCCCATAGCCCAGCGTGCCCGGCACCGTCTGGGACCGGACGAGGGTCACCCGTTCGACGGTCGCCGTCGCGGGCCGCTCGGCGGCGGAAGGGTGGCGATCCGCCGGCGCCGCACCGATGACGCCGGTCGCCACCGCACCCGCCGTGCCGACCCCGGCCACGATCGCCGCCGCCACCATGCCTCCCCGGAGCCGGCGGTTCACTTCGCACCGCCGGCAGGTGCGCCGGCCTGGCACTTCTGCATCGCGGCGGCGAACCCGGGCGCACCGGTCGGGAACGAGCTCTTGTCGAACCCGTCCGGGCCCGGGTCGTTGAACGCGATCCCGGCATCACGCATGCACCGGGCCAGTTGCCGCATCGCCTCCAACTGCTTCTCGGTCGGCTTCGAGCCGTTGGTGACGGACTGCGGGGCCCGGTCCCGGCACGCCTGCATGGCCTTGCGTACGGTCGGCGCGTCCGCGCCACCGCGCAGGGGGCCGAGGTCGAGCTTGCCGGTGTTCGGATCAGGGTCCTGGACCGGGACGCCGTTGTCGCGCATGCACTTGGCGAAGTCCCGGGCGCGGGCCGTGTCGTCCCGCCCGTCCCCGGTCCCGGGCGCGTCGGCGGTGCGCTTCGTTCCGCCGTCGGCACTGGCGACCTTCCGGCCCTCCGAGCCCCCTCCGCACGCCGCCGTGGCCGGCAGGAGCACCACGACCACCGCAGCCGCCGCGGCGGCCCGAAAGCGCCGAGCGCGCGGTGGGCGCCGACCCGCCGGCGGTGTCGGGTCCGATACCGGGCGGGCGGGCCGTGCAGGCGTCAGGGATCGCATCGTCGGTGCTCCTCGTTCGGTGCCGCCGGCGGCTGTCGCCGGGCACGCAGGAGATCCTGTGCGTCGCGCCTCGGGAGGACCTCGGCCCCGACTCAAAGCAAGCCGGCAGTCTGCGAAGGCTCGACCGGCCCCTCCGCGAGGGGGAGCAGAAGACGGAACACCGCACCCGCCGCCGGCCCCGGAGCAGCCAGTTCGACCCGCCCACCGTGCGCGGCGGCCACGGCGGCGACGATGGCCAGGCCGAGGCCGGCTCCACTGCCACCACCAGGCCCGGACCGGCCGCGATACAGCCGATCGAAGACGTGGGGGGCGTGCTCGGCCGGAACTCCCGGCCCCGTATCGGCGACTTCGACGACCGCGACGGCCTCGTCCGGGGCGAGTTCGCACCCCGCGCCGGACACCGCCGCCACCTGCGCGGCAGGTGTCGCGACGCCCACCCGGATCCGGATGTGCGTGCCGTCCGGGGTGTGCCGCACGGCGTTGGCCAGCAGGTTGCCGATCGCCCGACGCAGCCGCGACTCGTCGCCGGCGACGACGGCCGGCACCAGGATCCGGCTGTCCTCGTCCAACGCGGCGAGCGTGAGCGGACGGTCGGGAACACTCACCCGCACCTCCGGCAACAACTGCGCGGCCAGATCGAGCAGATCGACGGGACCGACGTCCAGGCGCGGGTGCTCGTCGAGCCGGGCGAGGTTCAGCAGGTCGTCGACGAACCTGCCCAGGCGGGCCGCCTCCGCCTCGATCCGGGCGAGGCCGTCGCCGGGATGTCCGGTATCCCCTCGCTGCCGCCGTTCCAACTCGGCGAACCCGCGGATGCTGGTCAGCGGAGTCCGCAACTCGTGCGAGACGTCGGAGAGAAACCGGCGCAGGCGCTGTTCGGATTCACGACGGGCGGCGATCTCGCTGTCCACACGATCCAGCATGGTGTTCATGGCCAGCCCGAGCCGCCCGGGCTCGGTACGCGCGTCCGCGTCCGGTACCCGCCGGGCGAAGTCGCCCCCGGCGATCTGCCCGGCGACCACCTCCATCCGGGTCAGCGGGCGTAGCCCGGCGCGCACCGTCGCCCACGCGGCGACGCCGAGCAGCGCAAGGGCTCCGAGCGTGACGACCAGGTCGATCCGCACCATGCGCCGATAGGTCGCCTCGACCGAATCCATCGACGTGGCCGCGACGATGAGCCGGGTACCGTCCCGGTCGGCCCGTACCCGGACACGCCACGAGTCGCCGCCGTCGCGGTCCGGCACGGTGAACGCGCCCTGGCCGGCGCGCCGTTCGAGTTGCGTCCGGCTCGGCAGACGGGGTGCGCCGACCGCCCCGTACGGGAGGTTTTGCCGGGTGTCGTCCGGTCCGATCAGGTAGATCCGCGTCTGGCTGCCGGACCAACCGCCGATGAACCCCTGAAAGCCGCTGTCGGCACGCCCGGCGCTCTCTTTCAACGCCTCGCCCAGGAGTTCGTCCTTGCCGGGCTTGTCCACGAACAACCCGCTGCCCACCGCCGACAACTGCCGGTCCACCCGGTCCACCAGGTATGCCCTGAGCAGCATCAATCCGGCGGTGTTCGCGGCCAGGAGAGCCACCGTGGTCAGGGCGCAGGCGATCACCGCGAGCCGAACCCGCAGACTCCACCCGCGTACGGCGACCGGCCGGGGCACGGCGCGGCGGACCGCTTCGCCGCGGCCCGTGCTCGTCATACGTCCTCCGGCGGGAGGCGCAGCGAGTAGCCGACCCCGCGCAGCGTATGCAGCAGCGGCGGCCCGTCCCGATCGATCTTCCGGCGCAGGTAGTAGATGTAGCTTTCGACGATCCGCCCGTCACCGCCGAAGTCGTAGCGCCACACCCGGTCGAGGATCTGCGCCTTGGTGAGCACGCGGCCCGCGTTTTCCATGAGGTAGCGCAACAACCGGAACTCGGTCGGCGACAGGTCGACCACCCGACCCGCGCGCCGCACGATGTGGGTGGCGTCGCTCAGTTCGAGGTCGGCGAACCGCACCACCTCGTCCGCGGGCGCCTCGGAGCCGGCGCGGGTCCGCCGCAGGATGGCCCGGATCCGCAGCACCACCTCCTCCAGGCTGAAGGGTTTGGTGACATAGTCGTCGCCCCCTGCGGCCAACCCGGCGATCCGGTCCTCGACGGCATCGCGCGCCGTCAGGAACAGCACCGGGACGTCGTGCCCATCGGCGCGGAGCCGGCGCGCCACCGCCACACCGTCGAGATCACCGAGCGTGATGTCGAGCACCACCAGGTCCGGCGCGGCGGCGGACACGGCGGCCAGCGCCGCCCGCCCGTCACCGGCCACCCGGACGTCGAACCCGATCAGCCGCAGGGTTTGGGCCAGCAGGTCCCGAATATTCGGCTCGTCATCGACAACCAGAACAGACGCAGTCACGGCTCATGTGTAACGCGACAACCTCAAAGAAGCCTCAAAGCCCCCGCCCACACCACCATCCACCGCGCCGTCCCCGCCGACGCGTCGCTCGGGTATCGACCACCGGACCCACCCTCCCCCGCCGGCCCGTGCAATGCTGAACGCTGCCGGCAACTTTCGAGGGAGGCCCGATGATCGACCGACTTCACCGATGGACCTGCTACTGGATCGAACTCCTCCAGCGCCACGACACGACTCCGGAGAACACCGGATCCTGAGACGAACACCGGCTCCAAACCGGCGAACCCGGCGGTGAGCCGACCCGCGAACCGAGCCGCGGAGCAACCTGCGCGCGCCGACCCGAGAACCGACCCGCCCCGCCGTGGGCCGCTCCGCCGGTACACCCTGACAGCGGCCCACGGGCAGCGACTCAATACCCCGCCGGCGCCGGCCACCGCCGTTCCACTCCGATGGCGTCCAACTCGGCGGCGAACTCGGGGAACAGCGCCGGGTCTTCGCGCACCGCGTGTGGCTCGACGCCCCGCCGCAGGCAGTATGCCGCCAGCCGGCCGGCCACCTCGCCCACGTTCCACTCCACCGGGTGCAGCCGGTAGCACCCGTTCGAGATGTGCGTCGTGCCGATGTTCTTGCCCGCCGGCAGCAGATTCCGCATTCGGATCGGCAGCAGCGCGCCCAGGGGAATCTCGAACGGCACGCTGGCCACGTCGATGTAGTTGTCGCCGCCGGTCGACGGATGCAGGTCGATCCGGTACGCGCCCACCCCCACCGAGTCCGGGAAGTGGTGGATGGTGTCCCCGCCCAGGATGTCCCGGGACACGTGATGCTCCGTCACCGTGGTCACCGCGCGGATCCGGCGCGACTCGCGCACGTACGCCGACTTGGCCAACCCGTCTGCGGTGCCCACCACATCGTGCCGCAGCCGCAGTCCGGGATACCCCCGGCCACCGTCCGGGCGCGGTGCCTCGGTCTGGAGCCAGTACAGCACCGACAACGACAACTGCTTCGCCTCGCGGTGCGCGGCGGCGGCCTCGTCGGCGCCGACCTCGATGATCGGCCGCAACCAGTAGTCGTTCAACGGCCAGTTCACGAGCGTGATGTCCGAGTCGATCGCGCCCGGCTCGAACAGCCCCTTGGCCAGGATGCGTCGGAACAACCACAGGTCGTCGCCGCCCGCGTTGGCGCTCTGGTCGGCGGTGATCGCCAGCGGATCGCCGGTCGGACCCGGATCGAACGTCCGGGCCTCGGGCTTCAACGTGCGCGGGTCCGGCGCGAGGAAGCCCAGCAGCGGTCCCGGCCAGAAGTCCGGCCGGTACGACCGCCAGAAGTCGTAGTCGGCGGGCCGGTCGATCACGTGGTTCTCGCCCTCGTGGTGCGAGATCGCGAAGCAGTAGGTGATGCCCTGCATGTTCAGCGGCCGGCACTCGGCGGGCGCGCTCGGTTCGCCGTACTCCTCCCGGGACTCGGCGCCGGTCACGTACTCCGCCTTCGCCAGCGGCAACAACTCGCCGGTCTCGGTGGCGTCCAGGACGTAGTCCGCCGTGACGGTGTGCGACTCCTCGGTCCGCAGACCCCACAGGGTCACCCCGGACACCCGGTCGCCCTCGGTGAACACCTCGGCGGGTACGTGCTCCAGGAGAATGCGCAACCGCCCGGACGCCAGATGCGGGGCCAACATCGCCTGCAACACGGCCAGCGCGACGCGCGGTTCGTGGCAGAGCTTGCTCACATAGCCGGCCCCCGGGTTGAGGTCGCGCCGCCGTGCCGCCGCGCCGGTCAGCGGATACCAGGTCCGGTAGTGGTCGCGGATCGCGGTGCGCAGTTCGCGATACGTCGCGGTGGCGCCGTAGCTCTCGATCCAGGGATGCTCGTCCGGCGGCACGGCCTGCGCGGTGAGTTGGCCGCCGATCCAGTCGGTCTCCTCGGTGAGCACGACCCTGCGACCCGCACGGCACGCGGCCAACGCGGCGGCGACTCCCCCGAGTCCACCGCCGACGACGAGTATCTCGGTATTGATTTCGGACATGGTGCAGCCCTCCGTGAACGGAATCGAATAAGCACATGCAGCGCCGGGCGTACGCCGAACAAACGCCGAACAGGGCGCACCGACATCGCCGTTCGGCCGAACGGCTCGCGAGAATCGGCGACGAACTCAGCGCACCCGGGCGGCCGTCCGCCCGATCTCCAGCGCACAGCTCATCAACTGATGCCTGGGCAGCGCATCGTTGTCCGCGTCCCCCGCGATCAACCCGGTGAGCAACCGCACCGCCGCCGCGCCCATCTCCCGGCGCGGCACCACGAATCCGGTCAGCGCCGGCGGTCCCTGCTCGGTGTATTCGGGGGCGCCGAGGGTGGCCAGGGACAGGTCGTCGGGGAAGCGGTATCCCGCCTCCGAGGCGGCGGCCAGCAGCGCCCGATGCGCCGCGTCGGTGTCGGTGGCCTCGGTGACGATCGCGGTCACGCCCCGCTCGTACCAGCCGCGCAGCCGATCGGTGGTCAGATCGGAGCCGTCCGTACGGACCACGGCGCCCTCGTCGAGCGCGAGTCCGCACTCGGCCATCCCACGCCGAAAGCCCGCCTCGCGGTCCACGGCGCTGATCGCGTCGTCGAGTTCGCGCACGTACAGGATGTCCCGGTGACCCAGCTCGGCCAGGTGACGGACGACCTCCGCCGTCGCCGTCACGTAGTCCGCGCCGACATACGGCAGCCGGTCGCCGAAGTCGTCGTGTCGGCCGAGGTAGACCACCGGCAGATCGGTGGCCAGGAGCCGGTCCATCTCCCGGATCGGCAGATGCCGACCCATGAACAGGCAGCCGTCGGCCAGCCGGACCCGGTTCAGCACCTCGGCGTGCGGCCGTTCGCCGGTCACGCTGGAGGCGATGAACATCAGCAGGTCGTAGCCCTGAATCGCGGACTCCTGCTCGATGCCGACCAGGAACGGGTGGTAGGCGTGCGACATTTCGGTGGGGAATGTCGCGGTGAACGTGTACAGCCCGAGCAGGTTGTTCTGCCCGGCCGCCAGTCGCTTCGCTATCGGGTCGGGCACGTAGCCGAGTTGTTCGGCGGCGGCCATCACCTTGCGCCGGGTCTCGTCGGCGATGCCCACCGCCGCCGAGCCGCCGCTGAGGATCAGGGACACCGTCGGCTGCGAGACGCCGGCCAGGCGGGCGATGTCCGCCTGGCGGGGCCGGTTCGTCCGTGAACCGGCCGGCCGCCCGGGCCCGCCGCTCGGCTTCATGTCATCCTCCAAGTGCCCGGCGGCAACGGCCGCCTAATACGCATCAGATCAAGATGGAAATCGAGTATATCCAGTAACGGTGGGTGATTCACGGAGCTTCCAACCCACCGTCGGGACGCCGCACGCGGGCCGCCCAACGCTCGTGCAGGTGGGTCTGCGGCGGGTACTTCGCCGCCTGGGCCTCGTCCAGATCGACACCCCAGCCGGGCCGGTCCGAGGGGGTGAGATAGCCGTCCACCGTGCGCGGCGTGCCGGGGAAGACCTCGTGCACCCGTTCGGGGTAGACGTGTTGCTCCTGGATACCGAACGCGGGACTGGTCACGTCCAGCGTCAGGTTGACCGCCGCGCCGACGGGCGACACGTCCGGCGGCCCGTGCCAGGCCGTGCGGACCCCGGTCAGCTCGCACAGCGTGGCCAGCTTGCGAGCCGGGGTCAGTCCGCCCACCGCCGAGACGTGCACCCGCAGATAGTCGACGCCGCCGGAGGTGACCAGGCGGGTGGCGTCGGTCATCGAGGTCACCAATTCGCCGGAGGCGATCGGCATCGGCGCCGCGGCGCGCACCTCCGGCAGCCGGTCGAAGTGCTCCGGCGCGAGCGGGTCCTCCAGGAAGAACAGCCGGTACGGCTCCAGCGAACGGGCCAGCCCCACGGCCTCTTTCGGGGTGAGCCGATTGTGCGCGTCGTGCAACAGGCCGATGTCGTCGCCCAATACCTCACGCGCCCGCTCGAACAGGCGTGGCGTGGTGCGGAGATAGTGGCCGACGTCCCACCCGTCCGGATACGGGCTGCCGGGATAGCCGCCCGGCGTGCCCTCGGCGCCGTACGTACCGAGCCCCGGGCCGCCGCACTGCAACCGCACGTGCCGGTAACCCTGTTCGGCCAACGCCGCGGCCCGCTCGATCGACTCCTCGACACTGCCGCCCCGGGCGCCGGTGTACACCGCCGCACCGCCGCGCACCCGACCGCCGAGCAGTTCGTACACCGGCACGCCCAACCGTTTGCCGGCGATGTCCCACAGGGCCTGGTCGATGCCGGACAGCGCGTTGTTGTGGACGGGCCCGCCGCGCCAGTAGGACGAGAAGTGCAGCAGTCGGAAGATGTCCTCGATGTCGGCCGGATGCCGACCGACCACCATCGGCCCGAGATGTTGCTCGACCGCCGCGGTCACCGCGTGGAAGCGCTGGGTGAAGGTGGCGCAGCCGAGCCCGTACAGCCCGGGTTCGGAGGTATCGACCCGCACCACCACGAGCGGCACCCCACCGGGCGCGGTCACGATGGCTCGCACCGAGGTGATCCGCAACGAGTCCCGCGCGGGCCACGGGGCCTGTGTCTCCACCATGGGAGCCATCGGGGTTGGGGCCGGAGTCGGGACCGGCCTCTCCGCGTCAGTCATGGGCGTCGCTCCTGTGCAAGGGGGTTCGAACGAGAATCAGCGCTCATTTCTCGCGCCTCACCCCGCCCTTCGACCGGATAGGGATACCGCGCCGTAAAGCCCAACACCGCCCGGGCCAGAGCCAGGTCGATCGGCACCGCATGCCCCGCAAAGTCCACCCGGCACGGCACATCCGGCAGGTGGACAGCCAACAACTCCCGCGTCGGCGTGGCCGACAACGTGTCCGGCGCCGCGACGAACAACACCGGAGCGCCCGCCACTTCCCGCCCCGTCAGCCCCAGCACGCAGGCCCGAGCGGCGTCGCGCAGATCGAGGTAGCTCCACACCTCCGCCGCCCCACTCGCCGGATCCCGCGCCAACCGCGCGGCGTGCGCGGCGAGTCGGTCCCGGTCGCCGAGGAACGGAAAGCGCAGCGCCGCCACGGCCATCCCGTACCGCCGATGCATCATCGCGGCGGTGGCCTCGTCGACCTGCTTGGACAGCGCGTACGGGTCCTCGATCCGCGACGGCAACGCCGTATCGAGCGGCAGGTAGGCCGGTCGCGGCCGAGGCGTGGACCGGGCGAACGGCAGTCCGGTGATCGACAGACTGCTCGCCAGCACCAGCCGCCCCACTCCCGCGCGCCCGGCCTCGTTCAGCACCACGAAGGTGGCCTGCGTATTCGTCCCGAACACCACCTCCGGAGCCGCGACTTCGGGCGAGGCCAGCGCGGCGAGGTGGATCACCGCGTCGACCCCGTCGAGCGCATCGGCCACGGCCCCCGGATCCCGGGCGTCACCGACGACGACCCGATCGGCCGCCAACCCCGGTGCCTCCTCGACCACAAGCGCGGTGACCGCCACCCCACGAGCGGCCAACTCGCCCAGCACGGCGCCACCGAGCCGCCCGGCCGCACCGGTGACCAGCACACGACCCACCGAATCCCGCACCGTCGTCCTCACTTCAGCCCCGTGAACGCGATCCCGCGCACGATCTGCCGCTGGAAGACCAGGAACACCACCACCGGCGGGATGATCGCGATCAGCATGCCCGCGATCAGCAGACTCTGGTTCGAGGTGTCGGCCAGCCTCGGCAACGCCACCGCCAGCGGCTGCTTTTCCGTGTCGGTGATGGCGATCATCGGCCACAGGAAGTCCTTCCACGCGTTCATCACCGCGAGCAACGACACCACGGCCAGGATCGGCCGGGACATCGGCAGCACGATGCGGGTCAGGATCCGCCACGGACCGGCGCCGTCCAGGCGGGCCGCCTCGAGGAGTTCCTTCGGAATACCGTCGAAGAACTGCTTCATCAGCAGCACGTTGAACGCGTGCGCGCCCGCCGGCAGCCACACCGCCATCGGCGTATTGGCGATCGAGCCGCCCGTGAGCGGCAGGTCCTGGATGGTCAGATAGAGCGAGACCATCGACACCGTGCCCGGCAGGAACAGCGTGGCCAGCACCGCCGCGTACACATACTTGCCGTAGAACGGCCGCAGCACGGACAACGCATAGGCCCCGGTCACCGCCACGAACAACTGCACGAACCACGAACCGCCCACCAGCACCACGGTGTTGGTCAGATAGCGGCCCAGATCCAGACTCGTCCACGCGGTCGAGATGTTCGACCAGTGCGCCTCCTCGGGCCACAGCGCCAACGGATGCCGCAGCGAGTCCTGGGCCGAGGAGATCGAACCCTTGAACACCCAATAGATCGGACCGGCGCCCTCGATGATCAGGGCCGCGATCAACAACAGTTGGGTGGTCCCGAGTCCGAACCGGGTGATCGGCCGTCGGCGTTCGGCCTCGGACATCACGCCTCTACCACCGGCACCGGTACTCATTTCGTCCCCCACGCGCGGGTGAGCCGCAGATAGATCGCCGACAGGACCGCGAGCACGGCGGCCAGACTCACGCTCAGCGCCGCCGCCGCGCCGTAGTCGCCGCTGACGAACGCGTAGCGATAGATGAGGAGAAGCACGGTGACCGTGGAGTCCTCGGGCCCGCCGTCCGTCAGCACGAACGGCTCGGTGAACACCTGGAAGGTGTTGATCACCTGGAGCAGCATCATGATCAGCAACACCGGGCGCATGTGCGGCAACGTGACGTGCCACAACCGCCGTCGTACCGAAGCGCCGTCGAGTTCGGCGGCCTCGTACAACTCGGTCGGCACACTCGCCAGCGCCGCGAGGTAGATCAACACCGCGCCGCCCGCGCCCGCCCAGGTCGCCTCCACCACCAGGCTCGCCATCGCCGTATCGGCGGACTGCAACCACGGGTACGGGCCCAGGCCGACCTTGCCCAACATCTCGTTGAACAGGCCCGAATCCGGGTCGTAGAACCACTTCCACATCAGCACCGCCACCACCGGCGGCACCGCCACCGGCAAATACACCAGCACCCGCATCAGTCCGGCGCCGCGCCGCAGTTCGGACATCAGCACGGCCAGGAACAGCGGCAGCGGGAAGCCGATCAGCAGCGCCAGGCCGGTGAACACGAGGGTGTTCACGACCGCCTTGCCCAACAGCGGGTCGTCCAGCAGGGTTTGGTAGTTGTCGAACCCGACCCACGTGGCCGGTTCGACCAGGTTCGTCTGCTGGAAGCTCAGCAGCAGGCTACGGATGATCGGCCACCACGAGAACAGGCCGAACACCAACACCGTCGGCAACAGGAAGAGCACCGGCACGAGGTGCCGGGCGCCGCCGCGCCACCGCCCGATCCGGGACCCGGGCCCGCTCGGACGAACCGTCGCCGACGCCACGACCGGGACGCTCTCCCGGGAGATGGTCGGTGTACTCACGACGGCCCCTCGACTCCGCGCGGCACGGCGCGCCGCATGCCGCACGGTCCGTGCCCGCTCACGGTGCCTGCGCCTTCTCGACGACCGGCCCGAGTCGATCCGCCGCCTTGGCCAACTCGGCCCGCGGGTCGGCGTCCTTGCGGGTCAGCACGGCCTGTACCGCCGTATCCAGCGCGCCGTACAACTCCTGGGCGGCGACCGGGGGTTCGACCTGATATTCGAGCTTGCCGACGCCGGCGACGTACGGCGCGAAGTTCCCGGTCGGGATGTTCGTGTGCCTGCCGATCGCGACGTTCACCGGATCGGACACCGCCGCCGAGTAGAACGGCAGCGTGGGCAGCCCGACCGCGAGCTTGTCCGCCGCCTGGGCGACCGCCTGTTCCTCGGCCGCGGCCGGGTCGTAGGCGGGCTTGAGGTAGAAGTAGTCGATCCACTTCACCGCCGCGGTCCGCTGCGCCGGCGTGGCCTTGGCGCTGACCACGGCCATCAGGCCGCCGAGCAGCGTGGACCGGCCGCCGTTCTGCTGCGGCAGCGCAGCCATGCCGAAGTCGGCGGGCTTGCCGGAGTATTGGGTGATGTAGCGGTTGTAGCTGTTGACCGTGCTGATCATCATGCCGATCTTGCCCGCGGCGAAGTCCCGTTCGGCGTCCTGCTGGGTGCGCAGGTGGTTGTTGCCCATCGAGTCGTCCTGCCAGCGCATCGCGGCCAGTTGCCCCAACGCCTTCTCCGCCGGACCGTCGAGCAGGGCCGGCACATACGTGTCGCCGACCTTCTTCTCCATCGAACCGCCGAAGCCGTAGGTCATCGCGGTCAGGATCCAGCCGCCGGTGTTCTTGACGGTCATCTGCGTGTAGCCGGTGGCGCCCGTGTCGGAGATCTTCTTCGCGGCGGTGCGGACCTCGTCCCAGGTGGTCGGCGGCTTGTCCGGATCCAGGCCCGCCTTCGTGAACAGGTCGCGGTTGTAAACGAGTCCGAGTGCGTACTCGGTGACCGGCAGTCCGAAGACGCGGCCGTCGGCGGAGGTGGCCGGGGCCAGTGCGCGCGGGTCCAAGTCGCCCGCGTGCGGCAACGCCTTGAGTTCGGCCCCGAGATCGGCGATCTGCTTGCGGGCGATCAGGCCGGGCGGCTCGGTGAGCGGAACGGTCAACACCGTCTCGGCGTTGCCGCCGGCCAACCGGGCGGCGAACGTGCGTGCGTCCCACTGGGTGTCGGTGGGCTTGACCTTGATTTTCGGGTTGGCCTTCTCGAACGCCGCCACGGCGTCCAGGAATTGTTGCCGCGTCTTGGGCGACGTGGTCGCCGGCATGCCCGCGACGGTGATCGTGGTTTTGCCGGAGGAACCGGCGCCGGACGATCCGGACGAGCCGGACGAACAACCGGCGGTGCCGGCGACGAGGGCCAGCGCGAGCGCTCCGCCTCCCGCCACCACCCGCCGACGTCGACGCCGGAGCGTACTGACCGGAACTGACTCGGTCACGGGTACCTCCCTGGGTCCTGACAATGCCCGCTCCGGGTGTGCTCCGGAGCCGATGGGGTCGTATCTAATTCGCATTAGGAGGAGGTGTCAAGGGGGTTGCGGGCAGGTTGCCCGACCCGGCGAATCAGACATACGACGGTCTTGACGCGGCCGGTGGATCGGGGTACACATTCGCTCTAATCCGCATTAGGCCGGGGTCATCGCCCGACCGTCCCTACCAACGCCGCTGCCGCCGCGGCTGTCGTCCCCGATGCCGTCGCCGTTGTCGCCATGCCTCGGCCGCGCCCGCCGGGGCCCGCCGCTGCCGCCGCTTTGGGTGCTTCCGCCGCCCGCCCTCGTCGCTCGGGAAAGGGATCCATGTCCGCCGACCAACACAGCCCCGAATCACCCGACGCCACACCGGACCACCCCATCCACACACCCCGTCCCGGCCTGCACCGACGCGGCTTCCTCACCGGCGCCGTGGCGACCGGCGTGGCGGGCGTGGCCGGAGCGGCCGGAATCGCCGGGGCGGCGACACCCGCCCCCGCCGGCGCGACGACGACCGCCCCCGTCACCATCTCCGCCCCCGGCATCTCGCTGACCGCCGGCCTCGACGGACAGATCTCGGTGCGCGACGGCGCCGGCACCGAACGCATCCGGCTGACCAGGTTCATGACCAAGGACAGCGTCGCCGGCCTGCAACCCACGACCGGCGGCACCCCGTCCCGGATCACCCTCCCGGACGGCAGAGCGGCGATCCGGGTCGACTACACGTTGGCCGCCGCCGCGAACGGCATCACCGTCCGGGCAGTCCTCGACGTCACCCCGAACCGCGCGCATCTGCGCTGGGAGGTCGGCGGCTCGACCACGCTCGTCCCGGCCGGGTTCATGTTCGGCCGTACGGTGCTCGCCCCCACCGCGCCGGAGAACTTCGTCGCGCTCACCGCCTGGAACCGGGACGCGGGCGGCGGCATCCCGTACGAGACCAACACGGGCGTGGTCTACCAGGAGACGTGGGCCGACACCAACGCCTACTTCCGCCTCGCCGGCACCACCCCGGCCTGGACCAACGCCACCTGGATCCACGCCCCGGGCACCGTCACCCCCACCGGCGCGGTGACCGAGGCCGACCTCGTACTCGGCGCGATGCGCCCGGCGGCGGCCGGCACCACCGGCTCGGGCCGGCCGCTCGGCGTCGAGGTGTGGACCGACCGCCCGTTCTCGATCTGGGACCAAGGCGGCGTACCGATGCCGCTGCACGCGGAGGTGGCCAACGGCGGCACCACCGCCCGACCGGTACAACTCTCCTGGTGGGCAAGGGACTTCGACGGCGCAGTGCTGGGCAGCGGCACGGTCTCGGGCACGGTCGCCGCCGGCGCCACCTGGACGCGGACCTTCACCGTCACCGCACCGGCGCACGGCATCGTGTTCACCGAGGTGTGCGCGACCTCGGGCCCGGACGAGGCATTCGCCCGCACCAACCTCACGGTACTGCCGCCGTTCGACTACCAGGCGGGCGCCGACAGCATGTTCGGCATCGCCAACTACCCGTGGCTGCTCCAACCGTCCACGCCGGCCGTGCTGGACCTGATGCACCGCATCGGCATCAAGCGGGTGCGCATCTCCTACGACGGCGGCCCCGGCCTGCCACCCGCCACCCTCGACGCGGCCGGCCTGGCCCACAACATCGAACTGGCGGGCATCCCGCTCGGCGGCACCACCGCCCAGATCGCCACGTGGGCGGACACCAACACCGCCAAGGCCATCGGGGCGAACGCGGACTGGTTCGAGGTCGCCAACGAGATCAACAAGCCGTGGATGAGCGGCCAGACGGCCGCCGCCTACGTGCGCGACGGACTGCACCCCGTACGCGACCGGTTGACCGCGGCGGGGGCGCCAACCAAGGTACTCAACGCAGGACTTGCCGGGATGGACTACGTCTGGACGGAGAACTTCCGCAACGCCGGCGGCTGGGACCTGATCGACGGCTTCGCCTTCCACCCGGGCCGGGGCAACTTCACCCCCGACTACGCCCCGGCGCCGGCCGACTGGACGATGGGCGACAACGGCACGTATTGGAACTTCCTCGGCGGACTGCGCAAGGCACGCGAGGTGATCGCCGCGTACGGCCCGAAGGAGCTGTGGCTGACCGAGGCGTACGCGTGCACCAAGCCGAACAGCTGGTGGCACGACACCTACCGGCACGCCGCCGAGAACGTACTGCTCACCCTCGCGCTGGCCAAGGCCGAGGGCGTGCGGTGCGTGAACTGGTACCAGCTGCACGACAGCGTCCTGGGCAAGCCGCAGTGGGCCGACCCGGCGAACTCCGAGTACCACTACGGCCTGATGCACCGCGACCTCGGCGCCAAGCCGTCCATGCTGGCCTACGCCACCGCCGCCCGCGTGCTGGACCGGGCCACGTTCGTCCGATGGTTGACCCCGGCCGACCCGGATCTCAAGGGCCTGCTGTTCGACTCCCCCGACGGCCCGATCTCGATCCTGTGGAGCCGCAAGGACGGCTACATCCTCAACGCGGCCCACCCCACCGACTCCGGCTGGTTCGCCGCGCCCGAACCGTGGGTGGACCCGTGGCCGACCAAGACGACCCTGTCGGTACAGGCGGCCGGCACGACGGTCCGCGAGGTCGACTGCATCGGCCGGGAGCGCACCCTGACGGCGACGGGGGGCCGGGTGGGGGTACGCCTGGACGGCGCGCCACGGATCTACCACGGCCTCACGTCAACGCCGGAGGCGACCGCGTAGGGACGGGCGAGTAGGGACGGGTGGGACGGCGGCGCGTGGATGTACGCGCCGCCGTCCCGGCCGGCCGCTCGGCGCGGCTGGTCCGTTCAGCTGTACAGCAGCGTCGGGCTCAGCGGTGCGCGTGCGACGCAGTACCAACCGGGCCACCCCGGGAAGAGCACCCGCAGACTCCAGTTGGAGGGCGACGGCGGCGGACCCGAAATCACGTCCGCCAGCGGTTGGCCGACCCCGATGGTGCCGCTGACCTTGGGAATGGCCCCCAGATTGAACACGGGCGCACCACCCGGGTACGGCGGATTGATGGCACCGTCGTAGACAACGCCACCGCTGGGCCCATTGAAGATCGCGGTGGTGTTGATGGAGTTGGCCGCGAACCCGGCCGGAATCGGCGGAGCGGAGATGGTCACCTTCAATTGCCCGCCGCCGGTGAAATAGGTCACCTTGGCGGGAAACGCACGTCCCCTGGCATCCACACAGTCGTAAGGGGCCGTCGAGGGCCCGCCCGCAGAGGCGGACCCGACGAACGTGGTCACGGCAGCCAGTGCACCGGCACTGGCAAGCGCAGCGATCTTCATGTGCTTTGGCATGGCTGACTCCCGGGGGTTTCTGGGCTGAACCCGAACCGTACGAAGGAGCAGAAGCACTACGAACCATTTCCACACAGAGCGCGAACCAAGTAGAGCAACCCACGCCCACCCTGACAAGCACCCAAACCCGTTGGCGCGATCCGTCAAGTCCCCTCAAAACACAGGCAGTTGCCCCACCACGCCCGAAACCGGAGTCACCCACCGGCCAAGGCGGAACAGCAGCCCGGACCGGCCGCCCAGCCAAAGGCGCAATGCGAGCAGGGCGGGACACCAGAGCCGCCAGGCGAGCGGGGTGGGTTGGCCATGTCGTGATCCGAGCGGGTCGGGGCGCCGAAGTCGCACGGTGAGGTTGCGGCGGGGACGGAATCGTGTTCGCGGCGTTGCTTCTTGTTGGGCGCTTCGCGCCGGCTCGCGAGGCACCACTTTTCTGCTCCCCCGCTTCGCTCCTCCGCAGAAAAGCGGCCCCTCGCTCGGGGCCGGGTGTCCCTCCGCTTCGCTCCGGGCCACCCGACCCAAACTTTGCGGCTCCGCCGCTCTCCGCGCTGCGCGCGTCGATCCCGGGGCAGCCAGAGTCGTGGGCGCTGACGCGCCGAAGCCGGCGGCCGAAGGCGAAAGCCGGTCATCACTTCGGCCGCGGAGCGGACGGACGCACGCCACGTGCCGAACGCCGCCACCGACCGCGTAGCAAGCGTGCATCCCGACATGCGCACCGCAGCGGACATGGCCACGTGGCGAACGCCGCCACCGGCCGCGCAACGGGCGGAGCCACAAGCAGAGCCTCGACGCCGACCACGCCGCGAACGGGCGCCGCGTGCCGAGCGCCGACGCCGACCGTGAAGGGGGCGTTCGTCCCGGCAGTGCAGCGGAGCGCCGTACCCGGCCGGCTGGGGGAGCAGGCGTGCAGCGTTCCCCTGGGCGGCGCCAGGGCCATCGGGCGCAGCACGGCCGCACGGCCACCGGGCCCGGGCGGGCCCGCTCGGGGCGTCCAAAGCGCAGGCTTCGAGGTCGGCAGCGGCGGGGGCCGGGTGGGGGCACGCTCGGCGCGGCACCCAACGCCCCCCGCGGCCCGCCGGGCGGGACCCGCCTGCCCCTCATGGCGATGCCGCCTCCCGCTTTGCGCCGGCTGCCGTGGCCAGTAGTTCCTCCGCGTGTGCGCGGCCCAGTTCCGAGTCCTCCAGGCCCGCCAGCATGCGGGACAGTTCCCGGACCCTTGCCGCGTCGTCGAGGGTGACCACACCGGAGCGGGTGACCGTGCCGTCGCTGGACTTCTCGACCACCAAGTGGCGGTCGGCGAAGGCGGCGACCTGAGGCAGGTGCGTCACCACGATCACCTGCGCGACGCGCGCCAAACGAGCCAGCCGGCGGCCCACCTCGACCGCGGCCTTGCCGCCGACGCCCTGGTCGACCTCGTCGAAGACGAACGTCGGCACCGGGTCGGCCCCCGCGAACACCACCTCGACCGCGAGCATCACGCGCGACAGCTCACCGCCGGACGCACCCTTCGCCAACGGCCGCGGCGGCGCGCCCGGGTGCGGGGACAGCTGCAGTTCGACCTCGTCCACGCCCGTCGGCCCATACGCCAGCACCCGATCCCCGACCGCCAGCCCCTCCGCGTCGTCGACTCCGTCGATCGCCACGCCGACGCGCGCATACGGCATCGCCAGCGCCGTCAACTCACCGGTCACCGCCGCCGCGAACTTCTCCGCCGCCGCATGCCGAGCCGCCGAGACCTCGCCCGCGAGCACCGTCAACTCGCCCCGCAACGCGTCGCGTTGGGCGGTCAGCTCCTCGGTGCGGTCGTCGTCGCCGTCCAACTCGGCCAACCGCGCGGCCGAACGCTCCGCCCAGGCCAGCACCTCGTCGATCGACTCGCCGTACTTGCGGGTCAGCCCCGCCAGCGCCGCCCGCCGCTCCTCCGCCGCCGCCAACCGCACCGGGTCCGCGTCCACCCCGGCCGCGTACGACGCCAGTTCGGTGGCCACGTCCGCCACCAGATACCCGACCTCGCCCAGCCGATCGGCGAGCGCCGCCAGCGCCGGATCGTGCGCCCGCACCGCCTCCACCGCCCGATGCGCCGCACCGAGCAGGGTCGTGGCGTCCACCGCGTCCGAACCGGTCTCCGGATCGCCCAACAACGCCTCGTGCGCCGTGGTCGCGGCCGTACGCAGCGCGTCCGCGTGTCCCAGCCGCAGCGTCTCCGCGGCCAGTTCGGCGTCCTCGCCCGGCTGCGGCACCACCTGTTCGATCTCGGTCAGGCCGAACCGCAGCAGGTCCGCCTCCTGCGCGCGCTCGCGCGCCCGCGTGGTGATCTCGTCGAGCTCCGCGCTCACCTCGCGCAGCCGCCGGTAGACCGCGCCGTACGCCTTCAGCGGCACCGACACCGCCTCCCCGGCGTACCGGTCGAGCGCGGCGCGCTGCCGGGCGGGCCGCAACAGCCGCTGCTGGTCGGTCTGCCCGTGTACCGCGATCAGGTCGTCGGCCAGATCGGTGAGCAACCCGATCGGCGCGGACCGCCCGCCGACGTGTGCGCGCGAGCGCCCCTCGGCCGAGACCGTCCGGGCCAGCAGCAGCTCGCCGTCGTCGACCTCGGCACCCGCTTCGGCCGCCCGCCGCCCGGCGGGCGAATCCGCCGGCACTCCGAGCCGGCCCTCGACCAGAGCCTTCCCCGTCCCGTTGCGCACCAGCCCGGCATCGGCCCGCCCACCGAACAGCAAGCCGAGCCCGGTGACCACCATCGTCTTGCCGGCGCCGGTCTCGCCCGTGACCACGGTGAAGCCCGGCGCGAGCTCGACTACGGCGTCTTCGATGACACCCAGACCCTGTATCCGCATCTCTTCGAGCACGGGGACGACACTACGAGGTCGCGGGGACTCCACGCGAAGAAAGCAGTTCAACGGCGTGTGTCAGCCACCCCAACACACCCCCACAGCCGCAGCCGGCCGGCCCGCAAGCCCCACGGGCCGGCGGCGCCGCGGGCCCGCCCGGCCGACGCCGCAAGCGCACCGCCACGACCTCGCCAACACAGCCCGCCGCCCTCACAAGCGCCCCCACCCGGCCCCACAAGCGCGACCGACCACCGACGCTCGCGAGCACAACCAGCCGGCACCACAAGGCAGCCCCACACCCCCGCAAGCGCCGGCCGCCCTCGCAGGCGCAGCCGCCCGCCCCGAGCAAGCAGGACCACCAAGCCCCGCGAGTGCAACCGGGCCGGCCCACAAGTGCGGTCCCACGCCCCCGCAAGCGCACCCACCCAGCCTCGCGAGCCCGGTCACCCACCCCGCGGATCAAGCCCCACCCACCCCGCGAGCCAAGTCCCGCCCGCCCGACCACCTCACCGCCGCCCGCGCCACCCCTTCACCGGCAACGCGAACTTCGCCACCAACCGATCCGTGAACGGCGCCCGATGCAGCCGCGCCAACCGCACCGGCTGGGTCCCCCGCCGCACCTCCACCCGCGCGCCCGCGGGCAGCTGTACCGTCCGCCGCCCGTCGCACCACAGCGCACCGGGCGGAGTCTCCGCCGCCAGCTCCAACGCCAGCACCGAGTTCGGCGAGACCACCACCGGTCGCGCGAACAGCGCGTGCGCGCTGATCGGCACCATGATCAGCGCCTCCACCTCCGGCCACACGATCGGTCCGCCACCGGAGAACGCGTACGCCGTCGACCCCGTCGGCGTCGCGCACACCACCCCGTCGCAGCCCCAGCGCGACAGCGGCCGGCCGTCCACCTCGGCGACCAGCTCCAGCATGCGCTCGCGGGAGGCCTTCTCGATCGCGGCCTCGTTCAACGCCCAGTTCGTATGCACGATCTCGCCGTTGACCCGCACCACCACGTCGAGCGTCATGCGCTCCTCGACGTCGTAGTCCCGCGCCACCACCCGCTCGACCACGTCGTTCAGGTCCTCGCGCTCGGCCTCCGCCAGGAACCCGACCCGGCCCAGGTTGACCCCGAGCATCGGCACCGCCGCCTCGCGCACCAACTCCGCGCCGCGCAGCAGCGTGCCGTCGCCGCCGAGCACGATGGCCAGCTCACAACCCTTGGCCGCGTCCGGCTCCACGGACACCACGACCGCGCCCGGCAGAGCCAGATCGTCCGCCTCCGGCTCCAGCACCCGTACACCCAGGCCCGCCGCGATCAGCCGCTCCACCACCAGCCGCGCGCTGCGCAACGCCGCGGGACGGCCGGTGTGCGTGACCACCAGTATCGTGCGATCGCTCATCCCCGTATCCCCTCGTCCGCATCGCGCCGACCGCAGCCATATCCGTACGCCATACCGGCGTCGGCGCAGCCGCATCCGTACGCCGTACCACCCTCGGCGCAGCCCCCGGCCGACCCCGACCCGCAGGTCGAGCCCGAACCATCCGCCGCGCCGCCGTCCACACCACCCCGGGCCGCGCCCGACCCGTACGCCGCGACGCTATCGCGCACGCCCTTCACCGCGGCCCCTCGGCGATCGCCCGATCGACGTCCGCCGGATCCAGCTCGGGCGCGCCGGCCCGCATCCACAGGAAATACTCGACGTTGCCCGACGGCCCCGGCAGCGGCGACGCCGTCACCCCGAGCACCCCCAGGCCCGACTTCGCGGCCTGCTCCGCGACGATCCGCACCGCCTCCGCCCGCAACGCCGGATCGCGCACCACACCACCGGCGCCCAACCGCTCGCGCCCCACCTCGAACTGCGGCTTGACCATCATCACCAGGTCCGCGTCCGGCGCCGAACAGCGCACCAGCGCCGGCAACACCAGCCCGAGCGAGATGAACGAAAGGTCGCCCACCACCACCTCGGCCGCCGGCCCCACTTGATCCGGCGTCAACTCCCGCACGTTGGTCCGGTCCCGCACGGTCACCCGGTCGTCGTTGCGCAGCGCCCACGCGAGCTGCCCGTACCCCACGTCCACCGCGACCACGTGCGCCGCCCCCGCGCGCAGCAGCACGTCGGTGAAGCCGCCGGTCGAGGCGCCCGCGTCGATACAGCGCCGCCCCTCCACGCTCAGCCCCAGCGGGGTGAACGCGGCGAGCGCGCCCGCGAGCTTGTGCCCGCCGCGCGATACGTAGTCCGGGTCGCCCGCGTCGGCGGCGACCACCACGGCCGCCCCCGCGTCGACCTGGGTGGCGGCCTTGGTCGCGGCCTGGCCGCCCACCGTCACCCGCCCGGCCGCGATCAGTTCGCTCGCGTGGTCCCGGGAGCGAGCGAGTCCCCTGCGCACCAGCTCGGCGTCGAGCCTGCGTCGTGCCACCGGTCGTGCCTGCCGTTCCTTGGTTGTGCCGAAGTCGTCGACGAGAACCGCCACTCTCGCGCCGGCGCGGGTGGGTCGCCCGCCGGCCTCCGCGAAGCCCGGTGCCACGCCCCGGCGTACCGGCGAAACACCCGTTCGGTGGTCCCGATCGAATGGTTCGCCGGTACGGCCGGGCACGGTGCCGGACGTCGCGGAGCCCGACGGGAGAACACGGACCCGCCCTAACGATCCAGATCCGCGAGGGTGTCCCGCAATCCCCGGTGTACATCCTCGTACACCGGCCCGTGCGCCTCGGTGGGCAGGTCACCCACACGGCTCAAGGTGACCAGCACCGCGTCCACGTGCGGGTCGCCCGTGGGGGGCGGTGGTTCGACGACGCCCGACCCGGTCGCGACGTCCTCGGCGACCGCCCGCTCCGTGCCGTCCGCCGCCGAGGCTTCGCTCACGACTGCCCGTCCGCGTCCGCCGCCGGCGCGGTCGGCTTGCGGATCGCCTTCTTGGCCGGCGCCGTCTTCTTCGTGGCGGGCGTCCCGTTCGTCTTGCGCGCCGGCTTGCGCGGACCGGCCGGCGCCGCCGAGCCACCGTCCGCCGCGGGCTTGTCCGCGACGCTCTTCTTCGCCGCCGCCTTCTTCGCGACCGGCTTGCCGGACGGCGGAGCAGCGACCGGCGGCGTGGCAACGGACGGGCCGGCCGCCGGCGGAGTCGCGACCGGCGTCGCGGCCGAACGCCCCGCCCCGCCCGCTCCGGGCGCACCCGCCGGCCGCGCCGCCCGAGGCGTGGACGCCCGCGCCAACCGGTGCTCCAGATCCGTCACCCGACTCTTCAACCGGGTGATCTCCTCCTCGGCCTTGGCCAGATCCTTGGTCCACGGCCTCGTACGGGTCAGCGCCTTGTCCACCTCGCCGCGCACGATGCCCACGAGCAGGTCCCGGTTCGCCTTGCCGGTCTCGTACAACTCCTCGGCGACCTGCTGCACGAACTGCGGCAACGCCTGGGCCTGTTCCGGAACCTGCTCCAGGTCGAGGCCGCTGCGCTCGACGAGGACCTTGGCCACCTCGGTGACCCGCTGCCTGGTCATCTCGGTCAAGCCACTGGCGATCTGAAGGTAACTGCGCACGACGTCTCGCATGAACCGGCGCCCGCCTTCCTGCTCCGGCCGCCGTATCGGTGCCTGCGCGGCGATACGAACGGCGATGATCGGTCTGCCCCCGACGCTACCCTCTCGACCGCCGCGCGAACGGAAGCAACGACATGCCGCCGACACGAACGAGGCGAACCCGAACCCGAACCGCCCCGCACCGACGGCCGACCGATCGACCGCCACGGACATCGCCCGCCCCCGGGTGGGGTACGGTCGCCAACCGGATCCCACGGAAGGAATCTCCCCGCATGGCCACCGTCGAAGAGTGCCGCACGGCCCTCGAGGAACTGTCCGCCAAGATGGGCCGAGCGGAGGGCGACACCCGCAAGGCCACCCAACTCGACCGCAGCCTCAGCTGCCACGTCACCGACCTCGACGTCACCTTCTCCGGACGCCTGCGCGACGGCGCCCTGCACGACATCGACACCGAGCCGCGCACCGAGAAGGCGCAGATCCGACTGGCCATGACCGGCGACGACCTGGTCGCACTGGTGGCCGGCACCCTCAACTTCGCCTCCGCGTGGGCCAAGGGCCGGGTCAAGCTGGAGGCGTCCTTCAAGGACCTGCTGGTACTCCGCAAGCTGATCTGACCCGGAAAGCCCCGCAGCACCCGGGCGCGCCCGGACCGGCCCCTCCCGCTACCACCCCAACCGCCGCACCACCCCGCCCGTGTCGACCCGAGCCGCCGCCTCCGCGTCCTCGGCCCACACCGCCGCACACGCCGCCCGCAACCCGTCGATCCGCGCACCCTCGCCCTCGACCGCCAACGCGCCGTCCACCACCCGCGCCGACCACCCGCCGCACACCCACGCGTCACCGTCGCGCCGCGCCGTCACCGCCGGCTCCAAAAGCGCCCGCAGGTCCTCCGCGACGAACGTCGGCCGCTGCTCCGCACCGGCCGCCAACAACGCCTCGGGCGTGGTCACCCCGGTCAGCACCAACAGGCTGTCCACGCCGCCGTTGTGCGCACCCTCGATGTCCGTGTCGAGCCGATCGCCCACCACCAGCGGCCGACGCGCCCCGGTACGCAGGATCGTCTCGCGATGCAGCGGCAACTCGGGCTTGCCCGCCACCACCGGCTCGACCCCCGTGGCCGCGCGCACCACCCCCACCAAGGCCCCGTTCCCGGGCGCGATTCCACGCTCCGTCGGAATGGTCAGGTCCGCGTTCGAAGCCACCCAGAACACCCCGCGCGCCACGGCATAGGACGCCTCCGCCAACGCCGCCCACCCCACATCCGCGGCAAACCCCTGCACAACCGCCGCAGGCCCGTCCCCACCGGAACCCGAGCCGGAGCCCGCCCCCGAACCCGAACCGGAACCCGAATCCGCCGACCGCACCGGCCGCAACCCACGCTCCCGCAGCGCCACCTCCAGGCCCTCACCGCCGACCACCAGCACCGACGCCCCCTCGGGCACCCGCTCCGCGACCACCCGCGCCGCGGCCTGCGCCGACGTCACCACGTCCTCCGGCTGCGCCGGAACCCCCAGCTCGACCAGATGTTCCGCCACCGCCTTGGGCGTACGCGACGCGTTGTTGGTGACGAACGCCAGCCCCATCCCCCGCTCACGCGCCTCGGCCAACACCTCCACCGCATGCGGCACCGCCCGCGCACCCGTGTACACGACCCCGTCCAGGTCGAGCAGCGCCACGTCGTAGGCCCGCGCCAAGGCACCCCCGTCCCCGCCCGCGTCCGAACCGTCCGTCGTCACCGCCGAGGTATGCCCGCTCACGCGTCGCCACTCCTGTCACTCGTCTCGTCACCGTTGCGACCGGACCCGCCGTCCCGGCCGTCCGCACCGATCGTCCCGTACGCCCCCGCCCGCGCCCGCAACGTGGCCCGCGCCTGCACCAGCGCCGTCCGGTAGTGCTTGGTCTCCGGCCGCATCGCCACCGCGAGCGCCAGGTGCTCCACGGCCGTCTCGAAGTCGCCGAGCCGCGAGGCGGACAGGCCCCAGCCGAACTGGGCGTAGTCGTCCGCCGGATCCGACTCCGCCACCGCCCGAAAGTGCCGCAGCGCCTCGTCGTGTCTGCCCGAGTCGAACCAGGCCCGCGCCAGCGCCTCCCGCACGCTGCGCGACTCCGGCGCCGCGTCCGCCGCCCGCGCCAGCAACAGCGCCGCGGCGGCCGGATTACCCGACGCGAGCAGCTGCACCCCGCGCCGATACCAGTCGTACACGTCTCCAGTGGGCGCACCGTTCACCCCGTCGGCTCCCTGAGCCATCGCCATGATGCCCTCCCGCACCTCGACCACCCGCCGTCCACCGAACCGACGCCCCCGAACCGGGACGTCCGACGATCCGGAGGCCGGCGACATCGGATGTCCTGATCTTGCCCGCCCTCGGGCCCGTAACATTCGGTCATGGATGACGCAGTGCCGAACGGGCTCGATCTGGCCCCCTTCCGCGGGCTCCGCTACGACCCGGACCGCGTGGGGGACGTCGCGTCGGTGACCTCGCCACCGTACGACGTGGTCGAGCCCGGCGGCGTACCCGCGCTGGAGGACGCCGACCCGCACAACATCGTGCGCTTGGTACTGCCGCGCAGCGCGGTACACGCCGGCACCACGTTGCGCACCTGGCTCGCCGAGGGGGTGCTGCGTCCCGATCCGCTGCCCACGCTCTACGTCTACGAGCAGCGCGATCACAACTCGATCCAACGCGGTCTGATCGGCGCCCTGTCGCTCGACTCCGCGGTACTGCCGCACGAGGACGTGATGCCCGGCCCCGTCGCCGACCGCGCCGCGATCATGACCGAGCTGTCGGCGAACCCCGAGCCGATCCTGCTCGTGTACACGGGCGGCGGACGCGCGTCCGACATCGTCGAACAGACCACCCACCAGCCGCCGCTCGTCGGCCTGCGCACACCCGACGGCATACGACACCGGCTGTGGGGGGTGACCGATCGCCAGGCGCTCGCCGGGATCCGCGACGACCTGGCGGCCCGCAAGGCGCTGATCGCCGACGGCCACCACCGCTGGGCGGCCTACGCCCGGATGCGCGACCGCGCGCACGCGGACGGCCGCGGCGACGGCCCCTGGGACCGCGGCCTGGTACTGCTCGTGGACACCGTCCGCCACCCGCTGCGGGTCGGCGCGATCCACCGCGTGCTGCCGAAGCTGCGCCCCGCACAGGCGCTGAACGAACTGGCCACCTACGGCGACGCGGGCGCCGGCGCGTTCCTGGCCCGCCCCCTCGACGGCACGCTGCCCGCCGCCCTGTGGGCCCTGGACCAGGCCACAGGACCGGCCTTCCTGCTCGCCGGCGACCGCCGCTTCCACCTGCTCACCGGCCCCGACCCGGACCTGCTCGACCTGGCCATTCGCGCCGACCGCCCGCGCACCTGGCGCAGCCTGGACGCCACGGTCCTGCACGCCGCCCTGCTCGAACAGGTGTGGCACGTGCCGGACAACTGGGACAACATCACCTACGTCCACGACGCCGCGGCCGCCGTCCGCCAGGCCAACCACACCGGCGGCACCGCGATCCTGCTGCGTCCCACCGACGAACGAGTGGTCCGGGACCTGGCCGAACAGGACATCCGCATGCCCAGAAAATCCACCTCGTTCGGCCCGAAGCCGGCCACGGGCCTGGTCCTCAGAAGCCTCGACCTGACCGAATGACCACGTAGCCCACAACCACGAAACACAAAAAGGGCCCGGCACGAATGCCGGGCCCTTCCCTTCACACATCTTCGACGCTCAATCAGTCCTTGACGTCGCCGACGACCGCGTCGTCGTCATCGTCCGAGTCGATCTCGGCCGCAACCTCGGCCTCGTCCTCGTCCTCCGCGCCATCCTCGAACTCGACCGCCTCCGCAGCCGAGTCCTCGATGTCGACGTCGACCTCGTCCTCGTCGTCGTCCTCCGCGTCCGGGTCGAGCGCATCGGTGAAGTCGAGCCCGTCCAGCTCCGCGACCCGCTCGGCCGCACCGGTCTCGCCCGTCGTGTCCGCCTCGGCGGCCCGCCCGAACCAGTCCCGCGCCTCGTCGTCGCGGCCCACGGCCGCCAACGCGTCGGCGTACGCGAACCGCAGTCGCGCCACCCACGGGTTCGTCGACGCCGAGTTCAGCTCCGGCACCTGAAGGGTGACGACGGCCGCGTCGAGCTGGTCCAGATCCCGGCGCGCACCGGCCGCGACGATCCGCAGCTCGATCTGCGCGGCCTTGTCCAGTTCCTTGACCTCGTCCGCCCCGGCCATCTGCAACGCCCGCTCCGGACGGCCCAGGCCACGCTCGCAGTCGGCCATCACGGCCCAGTGCTCGCTCGACCCGGTCATCCGCCGGGCCGCCCGCAGCTCGGACAGCGCCTCGGCGTAGGCCCCGGCCATGTACGCCGCGATCCCTGCCGCCTCACGCACGGCGGCGACACGCGACGCGAGCCGCAGCGCGACCTTCGCGTACTTGTACGCCAGCTCGGGGTCCTCGTCGACCGTACGGCCGATCATCACCAGGTTGCGCGCGACCTCGTCGGCGAGCGTCTTGGGCAGCCCACGCAGCTCCTGACGCGCCTCCGCACCGAGTTCCTCGGCCTGGACGTCCTCCGGAATGAACATGCGCTCGACCGGCACGTAGCCCGGCTCGTCCCGACGGTCGTACGACGGACGCGAAGCGCCGCGGTCGTCCCGGTTCCCGTACGACGACCGACCGCCACGATCGCGGTCCCGGTCCCCGAAGGAGGGCCGGCCACCACGGTCGTCCCGACCGAACGAGGGACGCGAGCCCCCACGATCGTCCCGAGCGGGCCGATCCGACCGGAACGGAGCACGCGCCCCACCACGGTCGTCACGGGCAGGCCGGTCCGAGCGCTCGGGCCGGTCCGACCGGAACGGCGGACGACGGTCCCCACCACGGTCGTCGCGGTTGAACGGCGGCCGACGATCCCCACCACGCTCGTCCCGGCCGCCACCGGTCGGACGCCCGGAACCCCGGTCGTCCCGCCGCGGCGCCGGACGACGCTCCTGGAACGGCTGCCGCGCACCGGGTCGACCGTTGTAGGTCGGCCGGCTGCTGGCGCCGTCACGGTGGTCACGATCCCCGAACTCACGCTCGTCCCGAGCAGGCCGCTCCGCCCGCTGCGGCGGACGCGAGCCACCACGGTCGTCCCGGTTGCCATACGACGGCCGGCCGGACCCACGATCGTCCCGGTTGAACGGCGGACGACGGTCCCCACCACGGTCATCACGCTCGAACGCCGGACGCGACCCACCACGATCGTCCCGAGCAGGCCGGTCCCCACGATCGGCACGGAACGGCAACCGCCCACCGGGCCCCCCACGGTCGTCCCGACCGTAGGAAGGACGCGCCCCACCACGCTCATCACGACCAGGCCGGTCGGAACGCTCGGGCCGATCCGACCGGAACGGCGGACGACGGTCCCCACCACGCTCATCGCGATTGAACGGCGGCCGACGATCCCCACCGCGCTCCTCACGGAACCCGGGCCGATCGTCGCGCCCGGCCGGAGGACGACGGTCCCCACCACGGTCGTCACGGTTGAACGAGGGACGCGACCCACCACGATCGTCCCGATTGCCATACGACGGCCGACCACCACGATCATCACGGCCGTACGACGGCCGGTCCTCGCGGTTCGGACGGGCGATCGCGTGGTCGCCACGAGCCCCGTACGAGGTCCGCGACTGCCCACGATCCCGCTCCGGAGCATCCGAGCGGAACGGCGGACGCGACCCACCACGATCATCACGACCAGGCCGGTCGGAACGCTCGGGCCGGTCCGACCGCAACGGCGGCCGACGATCCCCACCGCGCTCCTCACGGAACCCGGGCCGATCGTCGCGCCCGGCCGGAGGACGACGGTCCCCACCACGGTCGTCACGGTA
>NZ_JBHZAE010000017.1:258201-258918 GCF_042754105.1 Embleya sp. NPDC059237
GGTTGAACGAGGGACGCGACCCACCACGATCGTCCCGATTGCCATACGACGGCCGGCCGGACCCACGCTCGTCCCGGGCAGGCCGATCCGAACGCTCGGGCCGGTCCGACCGATACGGCGGACGCGCACCGCCACCGGAACGATCGTCCCGGTTGAACGACGGACGCGAGAACCCACCACGATCGTCCCGCCCACCGGACTGCGGACGCCCCGTGCCCGCACCGCGGTTGCCCCCGCGGTCGTCACGGTTGAACGAAGAACGCGAACCGCCTCGATCGTCACGACCGCCCTGGCCACGACCACCGGAAGCCGGACGGCCACCACGATCGTCACGGTTGAACGGCCGGCGATCACCGCCGCCACCGCCCCCCGAGTACTGCGATCCACCGGGACGGCGACTCGGCCGTCCTTCGGAGGGGGGATTGGACATGGGATTTGCTCCTCGTGATCGTCGTACGGGTACGCAGTCGCCTGTGGCGCGACCACCATTGTCCCGTATGACGAACGAAGTCGGCGCACCCGACAGTGGCCGTGAACCCCTGTACACAGGGGTCGCCACGATAAATAGAACAGGATAAAAAAATAAGGGGCCCCACCGGGGTGGGGCCCCTTATTCACGTAGATTCCGGCGGCGTCCTACTCTCCCACACCCCTTCGAGTGCAGTACCATCGGCGCTGGAGAGCTTAGCTTCCGGGTTCGGAATGAGACCGGGCGTT
>NZ_JBHZAE010000018.1:0-252575 GCF_042754105.1 Embleya sp. NPDC059237
CTCGCCGCCCCGGAGAAACAGGCGAATAGAACCACTATGCACCTGCTTCTCCGGCACGCCGATGCACGGCACCGAACGCCGCGGAGCCCGACGGGGGTTCGAAGACACGCGCTAGACGGTCGCTGGCCGGCGGGCGGGCGGATGTGGGGACTCGGGGGTGGACTCGGGGGTGGGCGCGGGGTGGGGGTCAGCGGTTGCGGAGCCAGCGGGACGGGCTCCACCACGCGGTGGAGGTGGTCGGGGCGGCCGGGGGCGGGTCCGCGGGTGCGGCGGGCTGGGGCGCGGGCTGGGGGGTCGGCTCGGCGGGGGCCGGGGGCGGGGGCGGGGGCGGGTCGAGCCTGGGTGGCGTGGCGGCGGCCGGCTCCGGCCAGGGGGTGCCGCCGTGTACGGGCTGATCCGGGGTGAAGACGACCGGCAGCGCGGTCAGGCCGCGGATCCACGGCGACGCCTGCCAGGTCAGCTTGCGCGGCGGGACGGCCAGGCGGATGTCGGGCAGCCGGTCCAGGAGGGTGTCCACCGCGGTCTGCGCGATCAGCCGCGCGGGCCCCTGGAACGGACACGTGTGCGGGCCGCCGCCCCAGGCCAGGTGTGCCCGGTTGCCGGTCAGCTCGGTGCCGGGCGGACGCACGGCGGGATCGGCGTTGGCGCCCGCCAGGCCCAGGACCAGGAAGTCGCCGGCGCGGATCGCGGTGCGGCCGAGCAGGGTGTCCTCGGTCGCCCAGCGGCCTGCCACGTTCTGCATCGGCGGGTCCAGCCACAACACCTCGTCGAGCGCCTCGTCGGTGGTCCGCCGACCACCGGTGAGGGACGCGTGCAGCGTGTGGTCGGTCAGCAGGATGCGCAGCGCGTTGCCGATCCAGTTGACGGTGGGCTCGGTCGGGGTGATCACGAGCAGGTCCTCGATCACCTCGGCGTCGGTCAGCCCGGAGGGGTGCTCGATCAGCCAGGACGCGATGTCCGCGCCCGGCGTGACGCGCCTGGCCTCGACGAGGTCGGTCAGCATGCGCAGCAGGACCCGCTGATGTTCGGGCGCGTCCGGGCCGCCGTCGAAGAGTCCGTTGATCACCCGGACCAGGTGCGGTCCCTCCAAGGCGGACAGGCCGATCAACCGGCCCATCGCCAGCAGCGGCAACCGCTGCGCGTACTCCGTGAGCAGATCGGCCTCGCCCCGGGCGACGAACGTGTCGATCAGCGAGTCGGCCATGTGCTCGATCTCGCCGCGAAAGGCCCGCCGGTCGATGCGGCCGAGGCTGTGCGCAACCGCCGTGCTGTGCCGGCGGTGCTCGGCCCCGTCGGTGCACAGGATCGACGGGCGATACTCGACCATCGACGCGAGCGGCCAGTCGGCCGGGACCAGACCCTTGATCCGGTCGCGCCACAACCGCGAGTCGTGCGCGAACAGCTCCGGGTCGCGCAGCACGGCCAGCGCCTCGGCATAGCCCAGGACCAGCCACGCCCGCACGCCGCCCTCCAGCACGACCGGCGCCACCGCGCCGTGTTGTTCGCGCAACTCGCGGTACAGCCCGGCCGGGTCGGTCTCGAAGCGTGGGCCGGACAGGGCCACGTACGGGCAACCGGATCTCTCGGTCATCTCGGGACACACCCCGCTCCGCCGCTGCCGCGGCTGTCGCCGGCGCACATCGGCCCGCCCCCGGTAGGCGACCCGCCTTCTACGGCCCGGAACCATATCGTGCCCGCCGCGGATTGCCACCGGGTCGAATCGGGCGGGAACGGCCTTTTCCCGCAAGGGAGTCGGTGCTCGGCGGCGGCCGCGCGCGGCCGGCCGGGCCGGGCGTCGCGGATATTGGTCACGGGCGCGTCCGCGATGGCGTACAGTTGGGTTCACCGACGCGGGGTGGAGCAGCTCGGTAGCTCGCTGGGCTCATAACCCAGAGGTCGCAGGTTCAAATCCTGTCCCCGCTACTTGGATCGCAGGCCCGACATGAAAATGTCGGGCCTGTGGCGTTTTTGGGAACGGATCCGCCACCGTCGGGTCAGGCGGTGATGCCGGCGACCAAGCGGGCGCGGTCGGTGAAGTCCTTGACCGCTCGGACGTCGGCGTAGGGCTTGAGGCCGACCAGCAGGTTGTTGAGGTAGGCGGCGTTGCGGGACGAGTGCACGCGGTCGGCGATCTCCAGCGCCTGCCGGCCCGCCGCGCACGCCGCCTCGACCTCGCCCGCGCGCAGCTCGGCCTGGGCGCCCACCGCGAGCCGCAACCCGTGCGAGCGCTGGTACGCCTCGCCGCGCAGCCCGGCCAGCGCCTGCACGGTGAAGTGCCGGGTGCGCTCGGGCACGCCGAGGTCGCGGTAACACTCGGCGCCGTCGGCACACAGCCGGTCCCAGGTGAAGAAGTCGATCCACTCCGGGTCGTCGTCGCCGGAGCGGGCCCGCTCCAGGTGCGCCTCGGCCGCGTTCAGCGCCCGCCCGCACCCGGCCGCGTCACCCCCGCGAGCGTGCGCGCGGGCCTCGACCAGGTGCAGGAAACCGGTCACCCGCGAGGTCGCGATGCCCTTGTTGCGCTCGATGGCCGCCTGGGCCAGGTCGACCGCGATGTCGGGGTTGCCGCGATACGTGGCCTGCAGGCTCATCGAGGCCAGGACGTACCCGCCCAGCGGCACGTCGGCCGCCGCCCGGGCCAGCCGCAGCGCCTGGATGTAGTAGCGCTGCGCCACCTCGTGCTGCCCGGTGTCGAAGGCCATCCACCCCGCCAGCCGGGACAGTTCGGCCGTCGCGCCGAACAGCCGACGGCCCACGTCGTCGTGGTAGCTCCCGCGCAGCAGCGGCGTGGCATCGCAGCGCAGGCACTCCGGCACCATCGACGCCCGCCAGTCGCCGCCCCCGTACTTGCTGTCCCAGCGGCGGGCCTCCTCGGCCGCCTCGCGCAGCTTGGTCACGTCGCTGTGTCCGACGTGCGGGCCACTTCCGCGATGCTCGGCGCGGGCGTCGGCCGGGGTGATCAACCACCGGGCCATGGGGGTGCCGTAGGCGGTGACGGCGAACGTCCCGGCCAGCAACTCGCGTCGATTCACGTGGTCGTGCCTCCACAGGTCGGTGGCGGTGCGAACTGCCTCCCCGACATCGCGTGGGAAGGCCAGGCCGAGATCGGGATCCACCGGCCGACTGTCGTCGAGGCCGATCTCCTCCAGCGGCACCGGGCGGCCGAGCCGCTCCGCGAGCACGGCCGCGATCAGGTGCGGCACCGGGCCCTGCGGAGTCATGCCCTTGCCGACCCAGCGGGCCACGGAGGTCTTGTCGTAGCGGAGGGACAGGCCGCGCCGGGCGCCCAGGTCGTTGACCCGACGGGCGAGTCCGGCGTTGCTGACCCCGGCGACGCCGAGCAGGTCGCCGAGTCGGCCGTTGGGCCCGCGCTCGCGCGAGACCCGGGGACGGGCGTCGACGGGGTCGGAGGTCGCGGGTCGCGACGCCGGGGAATCGAGGAGGGGTCTCACGCCGACGCCTGCCGGGGAATCGCCGAAGGAGTCGTCGGCCCCGGCCCCGACGCCTCCGCCTACCACCCCCGGATCCGGGACCTCCCGGTCCTCGACGCCGGAGCCCGAACGCCCCGACTGATCCTGCTTGGGACTGCCGCGCATAGTTTGCCCCCAAAGGCAACCCTCCGTCCGCCTCAGCGTAACCGGACCGGCCACCCTCGGTAAGGGAGATATTCGCCAATCCGGGGAGTCGTCCGAGGTGTTGCCCCCGACCCGGCTCTCCGGGCCGCCCGCGGGGCAACCCTCGGCCAAGCAATCACCAAGCCGTGGGGGCAATCATTGACAGACCGTACTTGACGACACGTCAGTACGCAGGCACGGTCAAAAGGAACCATGCGCCGGGTGCGTGTCCCCGTGCGCCGTCGAATGCGCTCTACTCAGGCTTGCCTAACCTTGGTTCCATGGAACCGTCGGAACCTGTACGGCCGGCATCCATGGTGGGTTTGCGCGGTGCCGTTTACCCGAAGGGGGTCGAGATGCGCTGGTTCGCAGGGACGTCCGAGAGCCCGAGCGTGGCCCGGCCGACCGGGGCCAGGACGCTGTGGGATGGCTCCGATCCGCTGTGGCTGGTGGGCAATTGGCCCGCCGACGAGGTGCGGGTGGTCAGTCGGGGCAGGTTGCAGATGGCCGTGCTCGGCGTCTGCGGCGCCACCGACGCCGAACTCGAGGTCGGCCTCGCGGTGGCCCGCGGTGGGGCGCTGCGGCACCTGACCGGCTGGGCGGGCAGCTACCACGTGGTGCTGCGCAACGGTCGGCGTACCGTGGTGTTGGGCGATCTCGCCGGTGTCCGCCAGGTGTTCCACGCCGACCCGGGCGACGGCGTGGTCTACGCCTCGCACGCGCTCCCGCTCGCCGACCTGACCCGGGCGGGCCTGGACACCGAGGCGTTCGCGGCCCGCCTCGCCTGCCCCGATGTGCCCGAACTGGTGGCCGGGCGCTCGATGTTCACCGGCGTGAGCCGGCTGGAACCAGGCCATGCGCTCGAACTCACCCACGGCGTGCCCCGGGTGCGGCTCTACGAACAACACCGCTCTCCCCTGGACTTCCCCGGCGCGGCCGACGCGCTCGGGCGCGCGCTCACCGACGCGGTGGGTCGGCGCGTGGCCAAATCCGAGCGGCCGGGCGCCGATCTGTCCGGCGGGCGCGACTCCGCGGTGCTCGCGCTGCTCGGCGCGCGCTCGCTCACCAAGGGCACCGCGCGCGACCTGGTCGCGGTCACCTGGGCCGAGCCGTGCGCCCCCGGCGACCCGGCCTCGGCGGCCGACATCGTGGCCCGCTCGGCGCGGCTGCGCCACCTGGTGATCCCGGGCGGGGTGGACCACCTGCCCTACACCGGCCTCACCGACGTGCTCGACGGCACGGTGATGCCCGACGAGCCCGGCTTCTCGCTGATCGGGATGGCCCGAACCGGCCGCACCCTGGAGGCCGTTCGCGACGCCGGCATCGACATGCACATCACCGGCTACGGCGGCGACGCCGTACTGGGCACCCCGCTCGCCTACCTGGCCGACCTCGCGATGGACCGCCGCCGGGTCACCACCGCCCGGCACGCCCGCACCTGGGCGCGCAACCTGGGGATGAGCGGCTTCGAGTTGGCGAGTACCGCAAGTCGGGTCGCCCGCACCACCTTCCCCCAGGCACTCGACCGGCTCGCCGAGGTGTTCGCGGGCTCGGGTCGGGTGGACACGGGGCCGGCCGCCGCCATCGCGTGGTGCTCCGCGGCCCCCACGGCGGTCTGGACGACGCCGGAGATGCGCCACCGCCTCGCCGTATCGCTGCGTCGGCTCGCGGGCGAGTCGGTGGTCTCGGCCGGATCCGTAGTCGCCGCGGATCCGGCTGTCCACGGCCGTCCGGGGGACCGCGCCGCATGGGTCGCGGTCCGCCGGGCGGCCGAACGGCAACGGGCCTACCAGCAACTCGCCGAGCGGGTCGGGGTGCGGGTCCAGGCGCCGTACCTGGACACCGCCGTGGTGCGCGCCGGACTCGCCCTGCCGGCCTGGGCGCGGGATCGGGACGACGGCCCCAGGGCGCTGCTCACCGCGGCCGTACATGGGCTGATCCCCCCGCACGCGCTCGGCACCGTGCACCGGGCCGACTACACCGAGGCCGAACGGCGCGGACTGCGGATCAACGCACGCACGCTGCGGGAGCTGTTCGCCGACCCGCTGCTCGGCGAACTGGGCGTACTGAACCCGGTCGAAGTCCGAAACGCCCTCGACCTGGCCATCGGCGGCCCCAGCCTCGCCAAGGGCGACCAGGCCGTACGCCCCGACCTGCCCCTGGGCCCACTGGCCGACATCGTCTCGGCCGAACTATGGCTGCGCGGCGTCTGGGAGGGCCGAGTAATGCGCTGGGACGCCACGCCCAGCTCCGCCCCAGGCATCCGAATCGCCGCCGCCGTGGCGTAACACCGTCGGGCCCGGCGGGCGCTTGAGGCCGGCCGGGCTGTTTCGCCTCAAACGCCGGCGGGGCTGGGTGGCCTCATGCGCCGGCCGGGCTGTTTCGCCTCAAACGCCGGCGAGGCTCTTTGGCCTCAAGCGCCGGCCGGGCTGTTTCGCCTCAAACGCCGGCGGGGCTGCTTGGCCTCAAGCGTCGGCGGGGCTGGGTGGCCTCAAGCGCCGGCCGGGCTGTTTCGCCTCAAACGCCGGCGAGGCTCTTTGGCCTCATACGCCGGCCGGGCTGTTTCGCCTCAAACGCCGGCGGGGCTGTTTGGCCTCAAGCGTCGGCGGGGCTGGGTGGCCTCATGCGCCGGCCGGGCTGTTTCGCCTCAAGCGCCGGCGAGGCTCTTTGGCCTCATACGCCGGCCGGGCTGTCGGGACCAGAGTGGCGGAGCGCAGTCCGGCTCCGTCCCAGCCACCAGGCAGCCCGCCCAGCACAGGAGGCGCCCCAGGCCGGCCATCACCGGAGTCCGCCTAACCCACCGACAGCGCGAGGCGCCCCAACCGCGTCACCAGGCGAGCACAAATCAGCCTCGCCGGCGTTTGAGGCGAACCAGCCCGGCCGGCGCTTGAGGCCAAGCAGCCGGGCCGGCGTTTGAGGCCAGATCAGCCTCGCCGGCGTTTGAGGCGAACCAGCCCGGCCGGCGTTTGAGGCCAAGCAGCCGGGCCGGCGTTTGAGGCCAGATCAGCCTCGCCGGCGTTTGAGGCGAAGCAGCCCGGCCGGCGTTTGAGGCCAAACCCCGGTCAACCCAACGGGAACTCGCACCAGACCGTCTTGCCCTCGTCCGTCAACCGACTCCCCCACGACTTCGCGATCGTCGCCACGATCGCCACGCCCCGCCCGCTCTCGTCATCGGCCGCCGCCCGCCGCCGCCGCGGCACGTGGTCGTCCGCGTCGGACACCTCGACGATCAACCGCCGATCCGTGCGCCGAAGGCGCAACCGCATCGGGGCCGCGCCATGCGTGAGCGCATTCGCCACGAACTCGCTCACCGCCAACACCCCCAGCTCGCGCAGCTCCTCGCCCACCTGCCAACTCGCCAGCACCCCGGACGTGAACGCCCGCCCCCGAGCGGCCACCTCACTGCCCCCGAGCAGGTCGAGCGACGCGGTCCGGAACAGCCGCGCCTGCGCCCCCTCCCGCCGCGGCAGCTGCAGCACCAGCATGGCCATGTCGTCGTCGTGCTCCTCGGGCAACTGCATGTGCGCGATCAGGTGGTCGCGCACCGCCTCCGGCTCGCCCACCGAGGACAGCAGCGCGGCGCCGAGCGTGTCGATGCCCTCGTCCAGGTCCTCGCCCCGACGCTCGACCAGACCGTCGGTGTACAGCACCACCGTCGAGCCAGGATCCAGGGTGATCCGTCCCGAGGTGTGCGGCCAACTCGCCCCGGTGCCCAGCGGCGGTCCGTTGGCGTCGTCGAGCTTGTGGATCACGTCGTCACCGTCGCGCACCAGCGGCGGCAGATGGCCCGCCGTGGAGTAGGTCAGCACGCCCTCGCCCGGGTCGTAGACCGCATACGCGCAGGTGGCGATCTGGGTGGCGTCGATCTCCATCGCGGTCTCGTCCAGCAACTGCAGGATCTCGTGCGGCGGCAGATCCAGCCGCGCGTACGCCCGCACCGCCGTGCGCAGTTGGCCCATCACCGCCGCCGCCCGCACCCCGCGGCCCATCACGTCGCCGATCACCAGCGCGGTACGCCCCGCGCCCAGGGTGATCACGTCGTACCAATCGCCGCCCACCGCCGCGTCGGTGCCGCCGGGCAGATACTTCGCGGCCACGATCAGGTCGTCGGGGTTCTCCAACCGCTGCGGCAGCAGGCTTCGCTGCAGGGTGACCGCGGCCTGCCGGTGTCGCCGCTCGCTCTCGCGCAACCGGTCGGTGGCCTGGACCTGGTCGGTGACGTCGACCGCGAACACCAGCACACCGCGCGTGTCCCCGCCCCGCCCGGCCGCCTCGGGGCGCACCGGCGTGCAGACGAACGTGTAGTAGCCGTGCCTGCGCTCGCTCTCCGGCATGCCCGGGTACGTCTCGCCGCGGTGATCCACCCGTCGCGCCCGCACCGTACGCCCGCGCCCGGTCCGATAGACCTGGTCCATCAGGGTCAGCAGCCCGTGCTCGGCGAGTTCGGGCAGCGCGTCCCGCGCCGGCACCCCCGACCTGCGTGCGCCGAAGACCGCCCGGTAGGCGTCGTTGACGTAACACAGCTCGTGGTTCGACCCCCGGGTGACCGCGATCAGCGCGGGCGCGTGGGCCAGCACGTCGCGCAGCGGGAAGGTGTCGTTCGATTCCTGGCTGCGTGCCGCCGGCACCGAGCGCCGCCGGTCACCGGCCAGCCGGGCGCCCCACCGAGTGATGTTCAACCGCTCGCTTCCTGGAGAGTTCGTTCACGCAAAGCGCATGGAGATATACCGCAGGTGACATCCCCAGTGTGGGCGAAAGTCGGCCGTGAGGGAATCACGTCCCGTGACCGGGCCCCCGTTCGGGGTACCGCAGCAGTGCGCTGTGGCAATGTACGGGACCCGGTCGCGACACACTCAACCCTCGGACAACACGGCAGCCTACGAGCCGCGCGGTCGCACGTGCCTACCCGGTACGCCTGCGGTCGCCTCGGGTGGCGTACTCGAATTCGGCGCGCGGGTGCTCGATCGACCCCAGCGAGACGATCTCGCGCCGGAACATCAGGGACAGTGTCCATTCCGCCATGATGCGCATCTTGCGGTTCACCGTGGGCACCCGGCTGAGGTGGTAGGTGCGGTGCATGAACCAGGCCGGCAGGCCCTTGGTCTTGATCCCGTAGACCTGCGCGACACCCTTGTGCAGACCGAGGGACGCGACCGAGCCGGCGTACTTGTGCCGATACTGCCGCTGCGGTTGGCGGCGCAGCCTGGCCACGATGTTGTCGGCCAACACCCGCGCCTGGCGCACCGCGTGCTGCGCGCTGGGCCCGGTGAACTCCTCGCCCGGCTTGGTCAGGTCGGGCACCGCCGCGCAGTCCCCGGCGGTCCACACCCCCGGTACACCGTCCACCTCCAGCGTCGCCCGGGCCCGGAGCCGGCCCTTGTCGTCCAGCGGCAGATCGGTGGAGAGCAACATCGGACTGGGCTTGACGCCCGCGGTCCACACCAGCGTGCTCGCGTCGAGTTCGGTGCCGTCGGAGAGCACCACGTGCCGGTTCACCGCCGACTCCAGGCGGGTGTTCAGGCGTACGTCGATGCCGCGTCGGCGCAATTCGGCAACCGTGTACCGGCCCATGTCCTCGCCGACTTCCGGCAGGATCCGGGGAGATGCCTCGACCAGGATCCAGCGCATGTCCGCGGGGGTGATGTTGTGGTAGTAGCGGCAGGCGTAGCGCGCCATGTCCTCCAACTCCGCCAGCGCCTCGACGCCCGCGTAGCCGCCGCCGACGAAGACGAACGTCAGCGCGTGGTCGCGGATCGACGGGTCGCGGGTCGAGGAGGCGGTGTCCAACTGCTCCAGCACGTGGTTGCGCAGCGCGATGGCCTCCTCCACGGTCTTGAAGCCGATGCCCCACTCGGCCAGACCGGGGATGGGCAGCGTGCGCGCCACCGAGCCGGGCGCGACCACGAGCAGGTCGTAGGGCTCGGCGTAGGTCTCCCCGCCGAGCAGTTCGACGGTCGCGGTCTTGTTCGCGTGGTCGACGTGCTCGACGGTCCCGGTGACGATGCGGCACTTGGGCAGCACCGACCGGAGGGGGACGACCACGTGTCGCGGCGAGATGGCGCCGGCCGCGGCCTCCGGGAGGAAGGGCTGGTAGGTCATGTAGGACTGCGGTTCGACGACGGTCACCGTCGCCTCTCCCGTTTTGAGTTTTCGTTGCAGGCGCAGAGCGGTGTACAGGCCGACATAGCCGCCGCCGACGATCAGGATGCGCTCGGGCCGAGTCGAGGTCGTCATGCGTCCCACTCTGCCCCTTTCCGGGGGACGCATCCAGGTGTTCGACGGCTTTCCACCGTCCGTACTGGTGGTGACGAGACGTCAGCGTTCAGCGATATCTTCACAACCGTGCTGTCGGATTCCGCTTCTGGGTCGGGGTCGGTTCGGGTAGTCTCGACGCCCTGGGCAAAGCGGGGTCTGGTGGGGGAATCGACACACTTGCCTTCCGGGGGAGACGCTATGAGCGGCGCTTCGCGCACGCGGACCACCAAGATGCAGGACACCGGAGCCGACGGCATCGGAGGTCGGCACACAACGACGATTCCATCGGCACGCAAGCCGCAGCGCAGCAGGCCGGCCGAGCCGTCACCACAGCTGCGCACCGACGCCCGGCGCAATCTGGAGCAGGTGCTGCGCGCCGCCCGTGAGGTGTTCGGCGAGTTGGGCTACGACGCTCCGATGGAGGAGATAGCCCGCCGCGCCGGCGTGGGGGTGGGCACCATCTACCGCCGCTTCACCGGCAAGGAGGCACTGGTCCAGCGGATCATGATCGCCGAGACCAACCGGCTGACGGCCGAGGCGGTCAACGCCCTGGACGAGGAACCCGACGCGTGGTCCGCCCTGGCCCGCTACTTACGTCGCGCGGTCGGCTCGGGTGCCGGCCGATTGTTCCCCGCGCTCAGCGGGCGGGTCCCGGTCACCGAGGAAATGAGCACCTCGCGCGCCGAACTCAACGACGCGGTGGGCATGTTGGTCGACCGGGCCAAGGCCGGCGGCCTGCTTCGGGCCGATGTGTCCGACGCCGACATCTCGCTGATGATGTCGTGTCTGTTGCCTCCGTCGGGGCTGCCGCATCCACAACGGTTGACCATTGCCGGTCGTTATCTGGAGATCCTGCTCGACGGGCTGCACGCGGGACATTCCTCGCCGCTGCCCGGGAAACCGTTCACGCAGGACGAGTTGGACACGTTGTTCCTGAGTTGAGGCGGAGCCTCGGAGTGCGGGCGCCTCGTGGTCCGGACCGGACCGTCACTCGGCGCCGGCGCAAACCGCCGCCGCCACCACCGACCGTACAGAGCCTCAGCCGCGCACCACGAGGACCGGGCACGCGGCATGGTGTACCACCGCCGTGCTGACCGAGCCGAGCAGCAGGCGGGCGAATCCGCCGGAGCCGCGCGAGCCCACCACGACCAGTTCGTGGCGTTCGGACATGCCGAGCAGTACCTCGGTCGCCGTACCCGCGTGGACCTGGACCACCGTGTGGCCGCGAAACGTGTGTTCGCGCTCGCCGTTCACCTCGCCGACCGTGGCCTCGGTCCGGGTCCGCAGTTCGGTGAGCGTCCGTTCCAGGTCCTCCTGGTAGTGCGGGCCGGGCGCGATCACCACGTAGCCGGGCGTCGCGGGCTGCGCGGTCACCACGTAGAGCGGCAACTCGCGCAGTTCGGCCTCGGTCATCGCCCAGTCCAGCGCCCGCCGGGACGGTTCCGATCCGTCGACGCCGACCACGACGCCTTTCGGCTCAGCGTCGGTCATGGGCCCTCCTCGTCCACCGGAACCGGATGTGGAGGGCCCAATACCACCGGGACGTCGCGTGCTCACTTCCACACCGGAATGCCACCCGGACGGCGGGGCGCGCCGGGCGGACACACCCACACGTCGACGCGGCGCAAGCGGTGGGCAGAGCGCGAACCGGCGCGGGCGCGGGTGGCCACGGCGCCGGGCGGCTCGGGCGGACGTCGTTTCGGCGCGGGAGGGCGGGCCGGCGCGAGCGCGGGCGCGGGTGGCCTTGACGCCGGCAGGCCCAGGCATCGAGCGGCTCGGGCGTGGGGTGGTGCGGGCGTGGGGTGGTGCGGGCGTTGCGTGGTGCGGGCGCCGGCAGCAGGCTCGGGCGTCAGCGGTTCGAGCGCGCTTCGTCGGGGGCGCGGCTCGGGCAACCGGGGCCGACCGACTCGGGCGTCAGGCAACCATGACGCCGGCAGGCTCGGGCGTCGACCGCTTCGGGCGCCGGGTGGCCACAGGCCCGGCGGGTCCGGCGGGTCCGGCCGTCGGCAGGCTCGGCGCTCGGCGCTCGGCGCTCGGTGTCCGGTGTCCGGCAGGCTCAGGCGCCCAATGCCCGGTCCCCGGCCGGTCAGGCGGCGGCCAGGATCTCCTTCGCCCGCTCCGCCAAGGCCCGCAGGCCGTCGGGGGTGAAGCGGCCGGATGTGTCCTGGTCGCCCATCGCGCCGGCCGTGTAGCGGTCGAGCACGCCGGCGAGGATGCAGGCCAGCCGCCAGCACGCGAACGCCTGGTACCAGCGGATGTGGCTCAGGTCCCGACCGGTGGCCGCCGCATAGCGCGCGGCGAACGCGGCCCGGTCGACGAACCCCTCGCTCGCGGTGCCGTCCGCCGGCAGCAGCGTGCCGTCCTCGCCCGCCTCGACCCAGTACATGAGCGTGGTGCCGACGTCGGCGAGCGGGTCGCCGAGGGTGCACAACTCCCAGTCCAGGACCGCGCGCACGGTGCCGTCGGGACCCAGGATCACGTTGTCCAGCCGGAAGTCGCCGTGCACGATCGTCGCGCCCTGCTGCTCCGGCACGGACCCCGCGAGCGCCCGGTGCACCTCGTCGATCGTGTCCATCCCGGGCACCCGGGTGGCCTCCCACTGGCGTTGCCAGCGCCGCAGTTGGCGGCCGATGTAGTCCTCGCGGCGACCCAGTTCGCCCAGGCCCACCGCGTCCACGTCCACCGCGTGGATCGCGGCCAGCACGTCCGCCAGTTGTTCCCCCGCCCGCCGGCGGGCCTGCGGGGTGAGCAGCCGGTTCGCGTCCTCGACGCTGCGGATCACGTGCCCGTCGACGAAGTCCATCACGAAGAACGGCGCGCCGATGACCGCGTCGTCCGCGCAGTACCCGAGCACCGGCGGCACCGGCACATCGGTGCGCCCCGCCCCGAGCGCGGCCAGGATCCGGTACTCGCGGCCCATGTCGTGGGCCGTGGCAAGCACATGCCCGAGCGGAGGTCGTCGCAACACCCACCGCCGCGCGTCGGCGTCGGCGACCATGTAGGTCAGGTTCGACCGCCCGCCCAGCACCAACTCGAAGTCGAGCGGCGGTCGCACGGCCGTACGCTCCGCGAGCCAGGTCGTGATCGCCTCGGGGCGCAGCGCCTCGGACGGGGAACTCTGCGGCATGGTGGACTCTCCGCTTCGGTGCTGCTCGGGGTCAAGGTGGTGCGGCCGGCGGGCCGGGGTGCGTCAGATGCCGAGGGAACGACCGATGATCTCCTTCATGATCTCGTTGGTCCCGCCGTAGATCGACTGCACGCGGGTGTCGACGAACGCCTTGGCGACCGGGTATTCGAGCATGTACCCGTAGCCGCCGTGCAGTTGGAGGCAGCGGTCGACCACCCGGCTCTGCAGCGCGGTGGTCCACCACTTGGCCTTCGAGGCCGCCACGGCGTCCAGTTCGCCGGCGATGTGCTTCATGATGCAGTCGTCGAGATAGGTCCGAGCGATATCCAACTCGGTGTCCATCTCGGCGAGTTCGAACCGAGTGTTCTGGAACGAGCCGATCGTGCGGCCGAACGCGGTACGGGTCTTGACGTATTCGAGGGTATGCGCGAACACCCGCTCGGCGCCCGCCACCGCGCTGCACGCGATGCCCAACCGCTCCTGGGGCAGGTTGTGCATCAGGTGGTAGAAGCCGCGGTTCTCCTCGCCGAGCAGGTTGGCCGCCGGGACCCGGACGTCGGAGAAGAACAACTCGGCGGTGTCCTGCGCCTTCATCCCGATCTTGTCGAGGTTGCGCCCGCGTTCGAAGCCGGGCATGCCCCGTTCGACCACGATCAGACTGATGCCCTTGCTGCCCTTGGCCGAGGGATCGGTCTTGGCGACCACGACCACCAGGTCGGCGTGGATGCCGTTGGTGATGAAGGTCTTGGCGCCGTTGAGGACGTAGTGGTCGCCGTCACGGATCGCGGTGGTGCGCACCCCTTGGAGGTCGCTGCCCGCGCCGGGTTCGGTCATCGCGATCGCGGTGATGATCTCGCCCGAGCAAAAGCCCGGGAGCCAGCGCTGCTTCTGCTCCTCGGTGGCGAGGTCGATCAGGTACGGCGCGACCACCTCGTTGTGCAGCCCGAAGCCCACCCCCGAGGCGCCCACCCGGGTCAGTTCCTCGGACGCGATGGCCAGGTAGCGGAAATCGGCCACCCCGCCGCCGCCGAAGCGCTCGTCCACATCGATCCCGAGCAGCCCCTGCTTGCCGGCCTTCAGCCAGAGCGACCGGTCGACGATCCCGTCCTTCTCCCACTGATCGTGGAAGGGCACGACTTCGCGCTGAAAAAACTCCCGAACGCTCTCCCGAAACGCGATGTGCTCGGGTTCGAGGTGCCGGTCCCTCATGTGTCCACTCCCCCTGCGGTCCCGCGACGGACCACGCCGGTTCGAACATTCCTACCGGTCGGTAGGTTCCACGTGCACGCATGCTAGGCGCGCCGGCAAGGGGGATCAACCCTTCGGGCCCGAGGGGGCCTGTCCCGGGAACAGCCGAACCCCACCGCCACAGGCGTACGGCGTCGGTCCTCGCCGCCCGGCACCCGGACAGGTCGCGATGCGGAGACATACTCTGATGGCAGGACCGACACCGACGCGGTTGCGACATTCGCTGGCCGCCGCGAGGGGCATGTGACGGACTACATGGTCGTGATCACCACGACGGACGGCAGCGAGGCGGCGGAAGCGCTCGCACGTGGCGGCGTGGAGGCGCGGGTGGCGGCTTGTGCGCAGATCGTCGGGCCGATCCGCAGCGTCTACTGGTGGGACGGGCGGGTGCAGGACGACCCCGAATATCAAGTGTGGTTCAAGGCGCCGGCCGACCGCTTCGAGGACATCCGGGACTACATCCTGGGGCGCGCACACGTACGACACGCCCGAGGTAATTCAGCTGCCCATCACCGCCGGATCGGCGGCGTATCTGGCATGGCTGACCGACGAAACCAAGCCCCGCCAGAAGTCCCGAAGTTCCGCACGGAGCCGGGCGGACCGGCCGGGCGATGCGTCTTCGGTGTCTCGATCACCCATTGGATTCGTCGGGTGATCGAGACGCGGACGCGCGGCTCTCAGATCAGGTGATCGAACTCCCCGGCCTTGGCGCCGGCGATGAAGGCCGCGAGCTCGTCGCGTGTGTAGCGCAGCGCGGGGAGGTCGGGGTTCTTGGAGTCACGCATTGCGACCCCTCCAGCCACACCCGCGAGTTCGACGCAGGTGCCGTTCTGGTCGGAAGCGCTTGCCTTGATCCAGACGGCATTCGTCAAGTCGGCTTCGTATAGCTCGTTCTTGTCCATCACAGACTCTTTGCTCGTTCCCGTAGTAGCGCGGCGGTCTCGTCCGGCGTCAACGCGGCTGCTGCGATCTCGCTGAACAGCCTGTTGCACAAGCGGAGTTCGCGTTTCGAGTCAAGTGAAATCATACCGCCGACACCCTCCATCCAAGCAGCGTCGGGATCGTCGGTGTCCTCGAACTTCAGGATGGTGAAGCCTGCTGCCTGGATCGCCATCCGTCCGGCCGAGAACGGGCAGATCTGGAACGTGACGTTCGGCAGGGCCATTTCCGCGATCAGGTGATGCATCTGCTCCTGCATGACGCTTGGCCCGCCGATGTCGAAATGCAAGGCAGCCTCGGTGGTGATTGCGTGGTACGTCAGTGGTTCTTCGTCGCGGAGGAGGCGCTGTCGCATTTCCCGGACGGTGACCAACGCTTCCACCTGATCGACGCCATAGGCGTTGAAGCCGGTCGTGATGATCGCGCTCGCGTAGTTCTTGGTCTGGAGAAGTCCCGGGATCAGGTTCGGGTGATACTCCCACTCCTCTTCGGCGTCGTCCTCCAGAGCGATCACCTCGGCCAGGTTCGCGTTGACGTCGTTCGCGAACTCCTGCCACCAGTGGCGGATGCGCTTTTGCACGAGAAGGTCGAGCAGCTCCGGTTGTGCTTCCGGCGGGACCTCGTAGAGCTGGAAGTACGTCGCCAGATCGTGCGGGCTGACGTATGCCTTCGCGTGCTCCTGACGACTCACCTTCGGGCCGTCGCCTTGGATGGCCGCGCCTGCGGTCGCGAGTGTGATGCCGCGCGCCTCGCGCAACTCCCGCAGCCTGCGGCCGAGGCGGATGCGCTTTCGCGTGTGGGACGCCATGGGCCTCCTTTCTGCGGGTCAGTCTGCACCAACCGATCACTCCGGGGGCCGTCTTGCACTCGTCGGGAGGATCTTTGGCAAAGCTACTTGCATATGCGATTTCGCTTGTGTTTCATCGAATCAGTCACCCGATGAGGTCGCAGACTCACGGACGGCGCACAGGATCGTCAGCCCGCACCCCGCAGAGTCAGGGGACAGTCGTGCCTGCTGCCAACGCTTGCGAAGTTCCTTCCGTCCTGCGGTTGCGGGGCCCTCGGCCCGTGCGGACCGCCCGCGAACACGCCGCCGCCGGGGCTCGGATCGCCGGTGTCGACGCCGATGATGTTGCCCAGGTGGTCGGCGAGTTGGCCACCAACGCGTTCGTGCACGGGAATCCGACGAGTCCGGTCGTGGTGTCCACGCACATCGCCGACGGCGTGTTCTGGGTGACCGTGTTCGCCCGGCAGGCTCCGGTGGAGTTGCCGCCGTCCGTCGAGGATCCCGATGCCGAGTCCGGGCGGGGGCTGCTGATCACGCGCGCGCTGACGACCACGTTCCGGTGCGAACGTCGGCGCGGTGGCTACCAGGCATTCGTGGCCGGATTCGCGATGCCCAGGTGACGCGCCACTCGGGCGGTTTCGGACCAGCCCCTTGCCAACTGTCCACGTTCACATACTCGTTGGAGCGCACATGATCGATTTTGAGGCGGGTGGGCAGATTGTGTTCATGCCCGCGCGGACCATTCACCTGAATCCCACCGATCATCCCCGGTCGTGGCGGCTTTCCATCGCGTCGTCGTGCTTCACCGCTCCCGACGCGCTCCAGCGGGTGGCGTTTCATCTGACCGACACGGATGTGGCGGGCTTTGCCGAGACCTTGTTGCGACCGCCGCGTCCGCAGGATCGGGGGTCCGGTCGGGTCGTATTGATCCGGGACGGAATCGGTTTGCGGTTGCGGGTTTTCGTCGAATCCGTCGACGGGGAGCGGCCCGAGCCGCGTGCGGTGGTCCACCTCCAGGAACACCATCGCCAGGTCCTCCTCGACGACATCAAGCGGCACAGACCGGACCTGATCCCGACCGCCGGCACGCCCGAACCGCGGTTGTGCCTGGACCCGATGCCCGTCACCGGGCTCACCATCGACCAGGTCGCCGACCTGCACGACCGCCTCGACCGATGGTTGTCCGCCGAGGGCATCCGCGCGGCGATCGCCGACCGCGTCGTCGCCCGCCACATCCACGCACCGGACAGGAGCCGGTGAACCGCCCCGGCGCCGCCCTCGCGCGGCTTGCCGCAACCGCCGCCGAGCGCGGCCGGCTCGACGGCCGGCACCCGGATCCCCGGACCACGTCGCACCACGAGCAGCGCGCGTACCGCAGCCACTGCCGAGCCGCCGGCGCCGCGATCCGCGTCGCGGTCGCCCGTGCTCACCGCGACGGCGTACCCGTCGACGCCATCGCCCGCACCGTCGGGTTCTCCGCCGGCTACGTACGGATGATCCTGCGACGCGAGGGCCACCTCACGCCGAACGGCCTCCGGACACGGCTCGCCCCGACCGGCGACCGGGCCGACGAGGCCGCGCACGTCGGCCCCGTCGGATGGACCGGACGACCCGTTTACGCGCCGCCCGGACGGTGGCGGAGCGAGGGCCGCCGCGATCCCGATCCCGGGACGGGGGACGGGAGCGCGGCGGGCCCGGCTACGCCGTCAGCGCCTGCGGGGTGGCCGGCTGACGGGTGATCGTCGACTCCGCGACCACCGTGCCGTTCTGGGTCGGGTTGAGGCTGTGGCGCATGCGCAGCGCCAGGACCGTGATCAGGATCGAGCAGGCCATCAACACGCCCAGGTACGGGGCGTACAGGCCCGCGCCGACCATCACGCCCGCGAAGGCCGGGCCCGCCGCCATGGCCAGTTGCTTCACCAGCGACTGGGCCGCGTTGTACTGGCCCAGCAGGTGCGCCGGGGCCAGGTCGGCGACCATCGGGCCGAGGGTCGGCGCCAGCAGCGACTCGCCCACACCCAGCAGCGCGAAGGTGACCACGATCGTGCTCGCGGCGGCGACCGAGTTGTCGTGTACCAGGCCCGACACCGCCGTCACGATCCACGCGAGCAGCCAGACCAGGCCGGTCGCCGCGATCACCGTGCTGCGGCGGCGGCGCTGGGTGATGCGCAGTACGGTCAGCTGGCCGAGCACGATCACCGCGGTGTTGGCCGCGAGCGCCACGCCCAGCATGCGCGGCGAGATCCGGCTGACCTCCGTCGCGAAGGCGGTCAGGCCCGACTCGAACTGGCCATAGCAGGTGAAGAAGATCACCGCGCTCACCACGCACAGCCGAACCATCGCCCGGTTGCGCAGCAGATGCCGAAAGCCCGCGCCCGGCGTGGTGCCGGCCGGCATCGGCGGGACCGCGGGCAGCCGGACCGTGCCGCACACCGCGCCGAGGACCAGGAACATCGCGGTCTCGATGGCGAACAGCAGGGTGAAGCTGGCGGGCCGCGACTCGTCGACGATCAGGCCGCCGATCAACCCGCCGATGCCCAGGCCCAGGTTGTTGAAGGTGAACTGCAGCGCGAACGCCCGGGCGCGGGTCGGCGCCGTCGTCAGCCGCACGATCATCGTGGCCAGGGCGGGCTGGATCGCGGCGATACCCGCACCGAGCAGCGCGGCGCCGAGCATGACGAACACGCCGGTGCGCGCCAGGCCCAGGGTGAGCGAGCCGAGCGCGGCGACCGTCGCGCCGACCGCGAGCACCGGACGCGGACCGCGCCGGTCGATCGCCGGACCGACCATCGGGAGCACGCACAGCGCGGCGACGGCGAGCACGCTGAACATCAGTCCGGCCTGACCGGCGGACAGGTCTCGCACCCGCGTCACGTATACGAACAGGAACGGCACCGTGAAGCCGCTGCCGAACGCGCTGAGCGCGTTACCGAGCTGGATTCGACGCAGAGCGCCCCGGGTTGCCACCACACACCTCCCGACTGTCGGTCGCGCGGCCCGGCCGTTCCGGCCCGCGGGGATCGGCCCGCAGGCGGGTCTCGGCGGTACGGGGGCGTGACGGGGCAACCGATCCGGCCCGTGCCGGCACGGGGGCATGCCCGTGTCCGGCGAGGGGGATCGCCTGGTCCGCGTCGAGGCGGGCGCGCCGGGGGCAGCCGGGGGTGTCCCGGGCCCGCGCCGGCGGTGCCGCCGTGCCTGATCCGATGGTCCGAGTCCTCAAGCCTGAAGACTTCAGAGCTAAACTATACGGATCTATAGCGTTCGCGTCCAATGCATTACCGGGGACTGCCCGGCGCCGGCAATCTCCGCCGAGCGCCGACCGCGTGGACCCGAGCGCCTACCGCCGACCGGGTCCGCGCGCGACGGACCGGGGGTGTGGAGGTGGGATACTTCCCCGCATGACAGAGGGGGCCGAGCAGGCAACGCCGGACGAAGGCGACATCGAGGAATACCTCGCCGTCTTCCAGCGCGAATTCCCCGAGGTGGATCCGCAGGTCGAGACGATCGTGGCGGCACTGTCCAAACTCAACCGCCGGATGAGCGTGGCCTACGGTCGCCAGCTCACCGCCCTCGGCATCACCAACGCCGAGTGGGAGGTGCTCAAGGCCCTGGTCCTGGTCGGCCGGCCCTACCGGCTCAGCCCCGGCGACCTGGCCCGTCGGCTCGGGCTGACCCCCGCGGCGATGACCCACCGGCTGGACCGGATGGTCGCCGAGGAGTTGGTCACCCGGACCCGCGACGAGCAGAACCGGGTGCGGGTGATCGTCGAGCTGACCGGTACGGGGCGTGACGTGTGGCTGCGGGTGGTCCGCGAGGCCGCGGTCTTCGAGGCGGGTCTGCTCCAGGACCTGGGCCCGGCCGAGCGGCACGCGCTGGCCGCGGGGTTGCGCGGGATGTTGGCGCGGGTCGAGGAATCCCAGCCGGACGCCGGTGGGCGGCTCGACACGGAGTGATGCGGTTCGCCTGCGGCGGGCCGGCGGACGAGAAGAGGACCTGGGCAGATGCGAGTGCGTATTCCGAGACAGCGTACGGACATCGAGCGGCTGGACCGCCCGCTGCCGGCGGGGTTGCCGCGACCGGCACCGCGGGTGTTGCGCGCGCCGCGGCCTCGTGGTGCGCGGTCGGCAGAGGACGCGCTGCTGGACTACCGGCTGGTGGTTGCCCGGACCCTGGGGCGGCATCGGCCCACGGGGGAGGGGACCTGTGTGTGCGGGGTGCCCTCGCCGTGTCCGGTGCGGGCGCACGCGGCGCGGCTGTTGGACTGGATCCGGCCCGAGCGGGCGTGAACCCTTCGGGGTGAACCCTCCCGAAGGCCCCGTACCGGGGCGGTTTCTCGGCTAGCGTCCCCAGGACACGTTGAGGCGCGGGGAGTCACGGGAGGCGTGTGGATGGCCGTATCCGAGGGTGTGTCCGACGGGGCCGCGTACGCCCCGTTCGACCCGACGGCGTTGCCGGCGACGGGGGGTTACTACAAGAAGTTGCCACCGACGCCTTGCACATATGAGACGGCGCCGTTGCCCTTGGACGCGGTCGACGGGCATCCGGTGGTGTGCAAGAACCGCGCGTGCAAGTACTACCGAAAGTCCGACAAGGTCGAATACAAGTCCGGCCCACGGGCGTATCGGTGCGAGGAATGCATGACATGGACGGACTGACATGCTCGTGGCCGCATGGCCGGCCCTGAGGGGTCTTCGCCGGGCCCTTGGGCGGGCCCCGCCGGTTGGCCTCAAGCGCCGGCCGGGCTGGGGGGTAGGTGCCGTCCGCGTTTCGCCGTGCGCCCGTTCTCGCCTGCGTCGGTTGGCCTCAAGCGCCGGCCGGGCTGGGGGGTAGGTGCCGTCCGCGTTTCGGGCTGCGCCCGTTCTCGCCTGCGTCGGTTGGCCTCAAACGCCGGCCGGGCTGAAGGGCTAGGTGCCGTCCGCGTTTTGGGGTGCGCCCGTTCTTGCCTGCGTCGGTTGGCCTCAAGCGCCGGCCGGGCTGGAGGGTTGGGTCCCGTCCGCGTTTCGGCGTGCGCCCGTCTTCGCCTGCGTCGGTTGGCCTCAAGCGCCGGCTGGGCTGAAGGGCTAGGTGCCGTCCGCGTTTTGGGGTGCGTCCGTTCTTGCCTGCGTCGGTTGGCCTCAAGCGCCGGCCGGGCTGGAGGGTTGGGTCCCGTCCGCGCTTGGGCGGGCGCCCGTTTTTGTTCCCGTGGGGTGGCCTCAAACGCCGGCCGGGCTGGGATGGGGTGCCTCCGCGTTTCGGCGTGCGTTCGTTCTCGCTCCCGTCGGGTGGCCTTAAGCGCCGGCCCCGAAACACGAACGGCACCATCTCCAGCCTGGAGGACGCTCAAGGCTACGCAGCAGGCGTAAGACCAGGCACACACCAGAGCGCGAACGGCACCAAGCCCAGCCCAACGGCGTTTGAAGCCACCCGGAGTAAGCGAGATCGGCCGCGAGTCTCGGCCCGGCCGGTGTGAGGGAGGCTGGGCACAAGCCAAACGTGGACGGGACCAACTCCAGCCCGGCCGGCGTTTGAGGCCAATCGACGCAGGCGAGAACGGGCGCACGGCGAAACGCGGACGGGACTTAGCCCTTCAGCCCGGCCGGCGTTTGAGGCCACCCGGCGCAGGTGAGAACGGGCGCGAGCCGACGGGATCTAGCCCTTCAGCCCGGCCGGCGTTTGAGGCCAACCGACGTGGGCGAAGACGGGCGCACGTCGAAACGTGAACGGGACCTACCCCTCAGCCCGGCCGGCGCTTGAGGCCAACCGGCGGGGGCCGAGGGGGCGGCTCGCCGGAGTCGTCGGCGGGGCCATGTGGCCGCGAGCATGGTGGGTCGGGCCGATCGTCGGGTGACCCTACGGCCACGCGGCGACCAGGCCCGGCCACGAATAAGGGCGCTTCCCGTGTGGGGCGTGCGGGTGCATCATTCCCCGTTCGGGAGCTGGTGATTCCGCTTTGGGGTGGGGGAATTCGGGGATTCCGGTGGGGTGTTGGCGGGCTGCGTGGGGGTTGGATCCGCAGCCCTCTCCGTCCTTGCGGCTGCCGGTGCCTCTGCTCGCCGTTGCAATCGGCGTAGCCACCACCGCAATACCCACGCCGCCGCGGTCAGCAGGAGCAGCCACAGCAGGCCGAATGCCACCCAGAATGCGGTGGGGGAGGGGAGTTGGCTCGGTGGGGTGTCCGGCCAGGCTTGGGCGAGGTCGTCCGGGTGGGTGAAGAGCGGGTGTACCGCCAGCGCCGAGCCGTGGTACGTGACCCGGTCCGGCCAGTCCTTGCCGGATCCGAGCGCGGCCAGCCCCGTGGACAGCCATATCACCGTGGTGCCGGCCACGAGCAGCAGCAGCCCCGCGAGCAGCAGGCCGTCCGGTACGCCCCGCGACGGCACCCGCCCCGGGGTGGGCTCGCGCGGTACCGGCAGCCGTCCCGACCCCGCCATCTACGCCGCCGGATCGTCGGCCAACGCCGCCTCGGCCCGTACCCGTTCCTCCACCGCGTCCTCGGTCATCGCCCGGTCCGTGTAGACCATCGGGCGTTCGGTGTCGGTGATCAGGTGCTTGACCACCTGTACGTTGCCGTTCACGTCCCAGACCGCGATGCCCGGGGTCAGCGTCGGGATGATCTCCACCGCCCATCTGGGCAGGCCGAGCACCTTGCCCGTGGCGCGCGCCTCGTCCGCCTTCTGCATGTAGACGGTGCGGGTCGAGGCCATCTTCAGGATCGCCGACGCCTCCTTGGCCGCCGCCCCGTCGACCACGTCGGAGAGGTGGTGTACGACCGCCACGAAGGACAGGCCGAGTCGTCGGCCGAACTTGAGCAGGCGCTGGAAGAGTTGGGCCACGAACGGGCTGTTGATGATGTGCCAGGCCTCTTCCACCAGGAAGATGCGCTTGACCCGGTCCGGCCGGATCCAGGTGTGCTCCAGCCACACCCCCACGATCGCCATCAGGATCGGCATCGCGATCGAGTTCCGGTCGATGTGTGAGAGGTCGAAGATGATCAGTGGCGAGTCGAGGTCGATGCCGTCCGTGGTCGGGCCCTCGAACATGCCCTTGAGGTCGCCGTCGGTGAGGCGGTCGAGCACGAGTGCCACGTCGAGGCCCCAGACTCGGACGTCCTTGACGTCCAGGCTGAGCAATTCGCACGACTCCGGCGTCGGATTGCGCAGCGCCTCGACGATGTCCGGGAGAATCGGCTGGCGTCCCGACACGGTGCGCATCACGTGCGTGTGCGCGGCCTTGAGCGCGTAGCCCGCCCGCTCCTGGAGCGCGTGGCCCATCGCCACCTCGATGATCGTGCGCAGCAGGGCCAGCTGGCCGGTCACCGCGATCGCCGGGTCCAGCGGGTTCAGCCGCACCGCGTCGCCGGAGAGGTCGTTCGGGTCGAGCCGGATCGGCTTGACCCCCAGCGCCTCGGCGATCAGGTTCCACTCGCCGACGCCGTCCTCGCCCTGGGCGTCCAGGACCACCACTTGGCGGTCGCGAAAGCGCAACTGGCGCAGTACGTACGTCTTCTCCAGAGCCGACTTGCCGTTGCCCGACTCGCCGAGCACCAGCCAGTGCGGCGCGGGCAGTTGCTGGCCGTACAGCTGGAACGGGTCGTAGATGTAGCCCTTGCCCGAGTACACCTCGCGCCCGATGATCACGCCCGAGTCGCCGAGCCCGGGCGCGGCGGTCGGCAGGTAGATCGCCTGGGCCTGGCCGGTGGACGTGCGCACCGGCAGGCGCTGGGTCTCGCCCCGGCCGAAGATCATGCCGGAGAAGCCCTGGGTCAACGTGGAGATCAGACCCGGCATGCGCTCACCCCTTCCCGTCCCGGGCGGCCGAACCGCCCGCACTCGCCGCGGCCGAACCGCCCGCGCTCACTTGCGGATACCCGTCGCGAACGGCAGCGTGTTGACGAACGCGCGGTGTTGCTCGCGGTCGCACCACTCCAGCTTGAGGAAACACTTGCCCGCCGAGGCCCGGATCGTGCGCTTGTCCCGGGAGAGCTGGTCCGGATTGCGCGAGGACACCGTGATGTAGCCGACGATGTTCACCCCCGCCGCGCCCCCCGCCAGGTCCTCGCCGCGCTGGTCGACCCGGCCCGTGTGGGCCATGTCGCGCGGGTCGACCACCCGGTTCATCTTGGCCGCGCGCGCCGCGTCGGCGTCGTCGTTGGTCTTCTCGGTGAGCATGCGCTCGATCGCGACGTCGGTCGGCTCCAGGTCCATCGTCACCGCGACGGTACGGATCACATCGGGGGTGTGCACCAGCAGCGGGGCGAGGAAGTTGACCCCGACCGGGGTCAGCGGCCATTCCTTGATCCAAGCCGTGGCGTGGCACCACGGTTCGGCCGAGTCCGACTCGCGGGTCTTGGCCTCCAGGTAGTTCGGATGCGTCGCGTCCAACTCGGCGGGCCACGCGTAGCGGGCCTGCATGCCCTCGAACGCGTCGATCTGGTGCTCGGGGTCGTACATCGAGTGGATCAGCGAGGCCAGCCTGGCCTCGTTCAGCGGCTGCCGCACCCGGATGTCGGCCTCGGTCAACCGGGCGCACACGTCGGTGAGTTCGCGCGCCATCACCACGCCGATGCCCTTGTCGCCCTTGCCCATCACGTTCGCCTCGGCGGCCAGCTCGCGCGTGTAGTGCATGCACGCGATCAGGTAGGCGCGGTGCTGCTCGGAGGAGGTGGACACCATCGACTGCAACTGCTCGTACGAGTCCTGCACCCACGCCGGCGCCCGGTGATCGCCGCGCCGGGCCACGTCCTTGGCGTGCGCGTCGGGGTCGGCCGGCAGCGTGCGGGCCAGCACCTGGAGGCGGGTGACGAAGCCGTCGCCGTTGGCCACGTGCTTGAGCAGCGTGCCGAACCGCTCGACCAGCGCCTCCTGGTCCTCCGAGTCGCGCAGCCCCACGCCCGGGCCCTCGATCTCGATCGCGGCGGTGACGGTACGCCGCTCCAGGTGCATCAGCACGGTCAGATCGTCGGGACCGAACGGCACACTCGCCCAGGCCACCCGGCCGACCCCGGGCGGTGCGCCCACCGCGACGCCCTGACCCGTCAGCTTGGTGCCCGCCTCGGTGACCGCCGAACGATACTTCGCGCCCCGCTTGATGGTGCGCTTGTACGTCCGGTTGATCTCCCACCATCGGTAGAACGTGCGCTTCTTGTACGGCATGTACACCGCGGCGAAGGCGAGCAACGGGAAGCCGACCAGACCCGCGATGCGCAGCACCAGGATCGGCACCACCAGGCCCCAGAGCAGCGCGAGGCCGCCGGCCGCGATGATCAGGAAGATCTCGCCGGGCTCGCGGTTCTTGCCGATGACCGCGGTGGGTTTGGCCTTGCCGATCAGGAAGGTCCGGCGTCGGGCGACCGGTTGCGTTGTCATTACTCTTTACCGTTCCTCGCGTGAGGCGTTGCCGCGGGACTGGCCGTGGGCGGTTGGGTCGGCGTCGGAGCCGGAGCGCCGCCCGATCCCCCGCCCCTGGTGCCATGGGCCGCAATGCCCGACGATACGGCGTTCGCGGTCACCGGGGCAGAGCCTGCGCCGGAACCGGTCGATCCGCGCGAGGCGTGTGCCTGGATGCCCTGCTTCACGTACGTGGCCGGTCCGTTGACCGCCGAGGCCGGTCCGGACGACTGCATCGCCTTGCGACTGCTGTGCAGCGCGGCCATGTCGTCGCCGATGCTGGGCACGAACCGGTAGATGAGCACACTCGCGAAAATGGAGAGGAACAGGATCGCCAGGCCCGAGAGCACCGCGGAGAACGCGTCGTCCTTGCCGCCCGTGGAGACCGCGGTGGCCAGGCCGAGGACTATCACGATCACCGGCTTGGCCAGCAGCACCGCGATCATGATCCCGGCCCAGCGCCGCACGTGGTGCCACATCGCCTTGTCCACCAGGCCCGAGTACACCGCGGTGCCCAGGATCGCGCCGACGTACAACATCGCGGCGCGGACCAGGAGTTCGACCCACAACACGGCCGCCGCCGCCATCGACAGCAGCGACACGAAGATCAGCATGACCGGGCCGCCGCCCAGATCGCTCGCCGGATCGAGGGCCTTGGAGAAGCCGCCGAGGAACTTGTTGGTGTCCTGTTGGGTGCCGGTTGCGATGGCCGCGGTGATCGCGTCGGTCATCGAGACGGCCAGGTACAGCACCAGCGGGGTGAACGCGGAGGCGATCACCGCCAGCCACAGGTAGCCGATCGCCTCGCTGATCGCGGTGCCTATCGGGACGCCGCGCACGGCGCGCTTGGCCACCGCCAGGATCCACAGGATCAGGGTGAGGAAGGTGGACGCGGCGAACACCACCGCGTACTGGCGCAGGAAGCCCGGGTTGGTGAAGTCGACCTGGGTGGTGTCGTTGACCGCCCCGGCCAGCTTGTCGATGATCCAGGTGGCCGCGTCGGCGCAGCCCTTGGCGATCGAGCCGAGCGGGTCGGTGACCGTGCCGAGCGGGCCCGAACCCGGCGCGCCCGGGCCGCCGTTGTTGCAGATGTCCTTGGCGGGGCCGGTGAGCAGGTCGCACTCCGGCTTGCTCGCCGGCGCGCTGGGGCTCGTGGAGGCGCCGGGAGAGGCGCCGGGAGAGGTGGTGGCGCCGGGTGTGGGGTCGGCCCACACGCGGGTGGCGCCGAGCACGAGGAGGGCCTGGAGGGTGGCGAACACCCCGCCTGCGGTCAGGAATCGGGTGCGAAGGCTGCGGCGTTCCCGGTCAGCGTGCATGGCGCAATTCCCCGAACTCCCCGTCGGCCTTGGCGATGTCGTTGGCGCCGGACGGATCCTGCAGTCCGGCCACCGGCGTCGGACCCTCCTTCTGGCTGAACTCGGTCAGTTTCCAGTCCCCGTTCACCCACGACAGACGCATCGTGGTGGTGTTCCACGCCTCGGCCACGGGCTTGGTGGAGTCGGCCCCCGCCAACCCCACCACGCCTACGCTCCACACCTCGACGGTGGCCGAAGCGGGGGTGTAGGCAATGGACTTGGTACCCATCGGCACGGCCCGGCAGACGAACGTGCGCCCCTTGGGTGCGGTGCCGTCGGGTTGGAGGCCGAACACGGTGGTCTGCGCCCGGAACGCCTGGTCGGCCCGGGCAAGCAGGCCGTCGCGCACGGCCGGATCGGTGATGGTGGTGATGATCGCCGTGCGCGGCTGGGCGCGGAACATCCGCGCCGAACCGTAAGCGACAACGAAGTTGGCCGCGGCGGACTGGGCGCCCTCGGCGGTCTGCGGATAGCCGACGGGCACACCCGACTCGGTGCGTTCCGGCACCTGCGCGGCGGACAACGGCGGTCCGCCCGCCGGGGCTTCGGGCGCGGCGGAGGAACTTTTCGCGGTGTCGTCCGCGCCGCCCTTGTCGCCGTCGTCGGAGCGATTCGCGGCGAAGAGCAGGGACAGGATGACCACGGCGATCACCACCACGACGCCGATCCCGGACAGTATGGGGTTGCGCCTGGGCTCCGGACCCTCCGGTGAGGTGGTGGGTCTGGGCAGGCGGGTACGCGTGGCGGGTTCCTCGTCGCTCATGGCCTGTCCCCCCTTACCGCGGCAGGCCGGACGTTGCGGACGACCTGCGCGCACAACACAGTCCCCGACGGCCGAGCGCCGCGGGGTTCGGTTGCAGCCGGAACGATCTTCCCAGATGGGCGGTCATACCGGTGGCACCGCGCTGTTGCGTGAACACAGGCTCGATTGTCCGGGAAAGGAACCGGAATTGCTGCTGTGCCCCGAATGCGGAATGGGGCATTCCGTTTTCGGGGCGCACGACGCGCCGAAGTGCGCCGCGCCCGGGATGAAACACCACGGGATTCGCCACCTTGGGGACGGCAGGGTGCGAACCGGTCTAGATCGCCATTCCGTACACAATCGTGAACAGCGTCCCGAGCGATCCGATGATGAACACGCCGGTCAGACCGGCGATGATGAGGCCCTTGCCCTGCTCCGCGCTGAACGTGTCGCGCATCGCGGTCGCTCCTATGCGCTGCTTCGCCGCGCCCCAGATCGCGATCGCCAGGCACAGCAGCAGCGCCACGGCCATGATCACCTCGACCATGATCCGGGCCTCGCCGCCCAGCCTTGCGAACGGGCCCCAGTTCGGAGCTATCCCGCCGATGATCGTATTGATGTCGCCGTTGCCGCCGTTGCCTTTGCCTTCTGCAAGAAACACGTTTTTCACCGCCCCCGAGGTCGGGCTTTGGTTGCCTGTCGTCACATTCGACGGCAGGAGTGGGTCGTTCGTTTATTGTGCTGTGGGGAAGCCGATCGGGCTACCACCTCGGCAAGTGTGTCTGCTCACTGTGTGTATCACGGGTGATTGCGCAGAGCAATCACGGCGCGCACAATGAGCTTCGGAGTGTCCGTCGCGGCCCCGCCCGGCCGCGGAGAATCGGGGGGTATCCGCGATGCGCAAAGCCTGGGTCGCCGGTGGCATCGTATTCGCGATTCCCTTCGGTCTGGTCGGCCTGCTCACGGTGGGGGTCGGCGCGATGCAGTCCGCCTCCGGCAGCCAGACCGGCGCCGGTGGCACGATGGCGCTCGCCCCCGGCACGGTGCCGGCCGCGTACGCGTCCTCGATAGACAAGTGGGGGCGGTTGTGCCCGGAGATCTCGCCGGCGCTGCTCGCCGCGCAGCTGTACCAGGAGAGCGGCTTCGACCCGAAGGCGGTCAGCAACGTCGGGGCCCAGGGCATCGCCCAGTTCATGCCCACCACCTGGCCGGAGTGGGCCACCGACGGCAACGGTGACGGCCAGGCGAGCCCGTGGGATCCGGCCGACGCCATCCCGGCCGCCGCGCGCTACGACTGCTCGCTCGCCAAGTACGTCGCCTCCGTGCCGGGGGATCGCACCAACAACATGCTCGCCGCGTACAACGCGGGCGCGTACCGGGTGATGCAGTACAAGGGCATCCCGCCGTACACGCAGACCCAGGACTACGTGAAGAACATCCGGGCCCTGGAACAGAGTTTCGGCGTGGTCCAGACGCCGCTGCAGCCGATGGCGCTTGCCGCCGGCGCGGTCAACTGGGCGCAGACCAAGCTCGGCACGCCCTACCTGTGGGGCGGCGAGGGCACCGCCGCCGACGGCGGCCGGTTCGACTGCTCGGGGCTGACCCAGGCCGCCTACGAGACGGTGGGCATCACGCTGCCCCGGGTGGCCAACGACCAGTGGAACGCCGGCCGGCACCCCTCGCGCGACCAACTCCTGCCGGGCGACCTGGTGTTCTTCGCCACCGACCTGCGCGACCCGCGCAGCATCCACCACGTGGGGATGTACGTCGGCAACGGCCAGATGATCCACGCGCCGTACACCGGCACGGTGATCAAGTTCGGCCCGATAGACAAGCCCGACTACATCGGCGCGACCCGGGTCACCCCCGAGGGTGCCAAGTCGCTGCCCGACCGCAGCCCCGGCTCGGCGAACAACGACTCGGGCGCGGGCAGTCCGGCCGCCGACCCGGGCAAGACCACGACCGGGAACGCGAGTTCGACGGGCGCGGGCAAGGCGGGGAGCGCGGCCGGCGCCCGGACGCAGCCGCGACTGCCCGCCGCCGACCGGCCGCGCGAGGCGACCGCGGGCGACACCCGCGCGCGCTGACGGGCGGGGCTCGCCGCGCCGCGCGGTCGAGCCGGGTGCGGCCGGGGACGGGCGAGCGGCGATGATGGGGCCGGTCCGCCCTGGGGCAGACGACGCGACCCGATCCGCCGATCTGCGCGGGACGGGCCCCGACGGCAGAAAGGCCCGGCCGAGATGGCGATGATCCCCGGCACCGGCAGATTCACCGCCGTGGCCGCCGTGCTGGCCGCCGCGTTCACCGCCGCGGTGGTACAGCTGACCGGCCCCTACGGATCGCCGACCCGGTACGCGCCGACCCTGCCGATCGGGATCGAGGCGCTGGCCCCGGCGCCCGGTGTCGGCGGCGCGGTGATGCAGGTGGTGGCCCACCAGGACGACGACCTGTACTTCATGAACCCCGACATCGACCACGCGGTGCGCGCCGGCACGGACAACGTGACCGTCTTCCTCACCGCGGGGGAGGCCGACGGCCGCAACGGCCCCGGAAGCCGTCCGGATGTGCGGGCGTACGCGGCGGCGCGCAACAACGGCTCGCGCGCCGCCTACGCGTTCATGGCGCTCGGGGACCGCACGGCGCGCTGGGAACGCCACAGCATCCGCCTGCGCGACGGCGCGCACGCCGAATTCGACCGCCTCGTCGACGCGCCCAACATCAAACTGGTGTTCCTCAACACCCGCAAGGAGGAGGGCATCGGCGCGAACGGGCGGCTGCGCACCCTGTGGAACGGACAGGAGCGCGAACTCGACACGCTGGCCCCGCTCGACGAGCCGGCGGGCGGACCGTACGCGTACACCCGCGACGGGCTGATCGGGTCCCTGACCGACCTGATGCGGGCCCAGGCGCCGACCGTGGTGCGCACGCTCGACCCGGACCCCGATCGCCAAAAGCACGACGACAAGCACCCGGCGCACGCCGACAACCACGGCGTCTCCGACCATCAGGACCACACCGCCGCCGCGCGGTTCACCTGGGAGGCGCTGCGCCGCTACAACACCGACCGGCCCGCCGGGGCCGCCGCGGCGATCGCGTATCGCGGCTACTACAACGAGCGTTGGCCGCACAACCTGGAACCGGCCGCCCGCGAGCGCAAGGACGCGATCACCCGGGTCTACGGCTGGACCGACCGCGAGCACCACTGCCCGGGCCGGGCGGACTGCGGCGACCTCAAGGTGCGCGACACCGCGTCCCGCAGCAACTGGCCGCAGAGCACCACCTACCGCTTCCCCGACCCGGGCCCCAGACCCGTGCTCGGCGCGGACGGCCGATCGAGCGCCTGGTCGGTGCTCGGCGGCCGGATCACCCGCTGGGCCGAGGACGGCACGGGCGTCTGGTCCGCCGCGCGCGACCTCGGCGCCCCCGGCGACGGCGAACTCGCCCCGGCCCCGGCGGTGGTGCGCACGGCGGACGGGCGGATCCGGGTGTTCGCGCTGCGGATCGGCGGCGCGGACCGGGCCGATCGGGACCGGCTCGCGATCGTCACCGCGATCGAGTCGGCGCCCGGCGGCGACCTGGGCCCTTGGCAGGACCTGGGTGGCCCGGACGGCGGCGCGACGGGCCTGGGCCCACCGGTGGTGCAAGCCGACGGCGCGGGCGGGCTGCACCTGTTCGCGCGCGATCGGGCCAAGGGCATCGGCACGCGGTACCTGCCCGCCGGGAGCACGGTGTGGTCGCCGTGGCGCGACCTCGGCGGCGCCGAGATCGTCGAGGGCCCGACCGCGGTCACCCGCCCCGACGGCCGGGTCACCGTGTTCGGCACGGCCCGCGAGGGCATCCGCGCCTGGGACGTGGTCGGCGACCGGCCCGGCTCGCCGCGCACGATCGCGGCGGATCACCCGGTCGGGCCGCCCGCCGCGTCGGTGGGCGCCGACGGCCGGGTCACGGTCGGCTACCGGCGGGCCGGGACGGCGGAGATCGCGGGCACGACCGAGGCCGGTCCCGACACGTGGGTGCCCACGGCCACGCGCACGGCCGGGGCCGGCTACGAGCCGCTGTGGCAACTGCCCCGCCCCGACGGCACGCTGCTCACCTCGACCCGGGACGCCGAGGGCCGCCCGGTGGTGCTCGGCGCGACCCCCACGCCGCTCGTGCTCGACGACCGCCCGACCCCGAACGGCCCGACCACCACCCTCGACGGCGCGGGCCGACCGCTCGCCCTGTGGCTCGACCCGACCGCCACCCTTCACACGGCCCGCCTGCCCTGAACCCCCGGCACCCCAACCCCCGGCACCCCAACCCCCGGCACCCCAACCCCCGGCACCCGAACCTCGGCGCCTGAACCTCCGGCACTCGAACCCCCGCGCCTGAACCCCCGGCACCCGAACCTCGGCGCCGGAGTCGTCCTACGCCCCGGGACTGCCATCCACCCGCCCCGCGCGTCCCCCTGCCCCCGCCGCCGCCCGCCCCGCGCCCGCGCGGCCCGCACACGCGAACGGCGGGCGCCCCCCGAAGGGGACGCCCGCCGTTCGGCGCGGGAGTGCGGTGGATCAGACGTTCACGCCGTGGCTGCGCAGCCACGTCATCGGGTTGACCGCGGAGCCGTAGTTCGGCGTGGTGCGGACCTCGAAGTGCAGGTGCGGGCCGGTGACGTTGCCGGTCGCGCCGGAGAGCGCGATCTTCTGGCCGGTCTGCACCTTCATCCCGGCCTTGACCGAGATCGAGGACAGGTGCGCGTACTGGGTGTACTTGCCGTCCGCGTGGCGGATCACGACCTCGTTGCCGTACGCGCCGCCCCAGCCGGCCGAGACGACCGTGCCGGAGGTGACCGCGCGCACCGTGGTGCCGGTCGAGACGGCGAAGTCCTGGCCGGTGTGGTGGCCGCTGGACCAGCGCGACCCGCCCGAGCCGAAGCTCGCGGTCAAGGTGGCGCCGGAGACCGGGGCGACATACGAACCGGAGGCCTGCTCGGAGCCCTTGGCCGGGGAGTCGGCCTTGGTGCTCTCGGTCTTGACCGTGGTCTTCGGCGCGGCGGCCGGCTTGACCTCGGTCTTGGCCTCGGCCTTGGGCGTCTCCGCCTTCGGCGCCTCGGCCTTGGGCTCGTCCTTGGTTTCGGTCTTGGTCTCGGCGGCCGGCGCGGCCTTGCCGTCGACCTTCAGCTGCTGGCCCGGGAAGATCAGGTCCGGGTTCTCGCCGACCACGCTCTTGTTGGCCTCGTACAGCTTCGGCCAACCGCCGGGCACGTTCCGGGCGTTCGCGATCTGCGACAGCGTGTCGCCGGCGACCACGACGTAGGAGTCGCCGGCCGCGTCCGTCTTGGCGGTCGTCTCGGCCTTGGGCGCCTCGGTCTTGGGAGTCTCGTCCTTGGGCGCCTCGGTCTTCGGCGCCTCGCTCTTGACCTCGATCTTCGGCTTGGCAGTCTCGGTCTTCGGCGCCGGCTTGGCGCTCTCCGTCTTCGGGGCCGTCTTCGGCGCGGTCTTGCCACCCGCCGAGCCCGTGTCGAGGTCCGGAGCGGCACCGCCGCGGGTCAGGCCCGCCTTGACGGAGCAGACCGGCCAGGCGCCGGGGCCCTGGCTCTTGAGCACCTTCTCGGCGATCGCGATCTGCTGGCTCTTGGTCGCCTGGTCGGCGCGGGCGGCGTACTGCGAGCCGCCGAACTCGTTCCAGGTGCTCTGGGTGAACTGGAGGCCGCCGTAGAAGCCATTACCGGTGTTGATCTTCCAGTTGCCCGTGCTCTCGCACTGGGCGACCTTGTCCCAGGTGCTCACGGACGCGGCCTGAGCCGTGCCCGCCCCGATGATCGGCATGGCGACGCCGACACCGGCGACGCCGGCCGCGGCGATCAGACGCGTGGTCCTGCTGGTGCTGCGACGGCGATGACGCCCGGTTCCGGACAGCATGGCTGGATCCTCTCCCACGCCTACGAGGTGAGCTGTCGGATTCGGGCCGGAGATCGATAGCCCGGCCACGTCCCGAAGAACGTGGCTTCACCCCAAGCCGTTCACGGCCGCCGACCGTCTCGATCGGTGCCGTGTGCGGCGGTTCACCTGTGGTTCCCCCGCTCCTGTCGTGTGGTGCTCGTCAGCCTCCCGAACGGCCGGCGACAGGATTCGGCGTACCGGCGATCGGGGTCCGTGTGGGATACGGACGGATCGAACGCTAAGCAGGCCCCGCCGAAGATCACAAGTCTGTGTCGGATAGAAGCCGATTATCCGTTTTGCGGTTGAGCGCAATGTAGATGATCCCTTACGGAAAGGACCGTAGTTGGCGTTCCGTGGTGGATTCGGCCGGATCGGGTGACAGAGAACCTTGATCGAGCCTCATATGGATCACCCGAAAATGATCACCGAAGTCCCGTTCGTCACAGGCGCATCGCGCGTCTCGGGCCCGGAATCGCGCCATTACCCATCGGCGCACCCGTCTGCACTCGGAGCCGGAGTGATTCGGCCCACAGGACAAAAGCCCCAAGTCCGATTCATCCCGGCGCACTTCACCCCACGCACTCCCCGCGACGCCGACTCGCCGGCCGGCGTCGCATCGAGGCGTTCGGAGCACACGAAAGCACTCGGGGTGATTCGGGAGCACAGGACGCGCGGCACACGTTCGGCCGGCCCGGCGTTCACCACGTGGCGCGTCCCGCGCCCGTCACCCGCGCCGCGCCCGCCACCCGGTCCACGCGCTCTCCACCATGTCGGAGACGTCCAGGCGAGCCTTCCAGCCCAGTTCGGCCGCGATCCGCTCGGCGCTCGCGACCACCCGGGCCGGGTCGCCGGCGCGCCGGGGCAGCGTCTGGGGCGCGAACTCGCGCAAACCGGTGACCTCGCGGATGAGTTCGACCATCTCGCGGACCGAGGTGCCCCGACCGCGGCCGACGTTGAGCACCAGGCGGGTGTCCGGGTCGGCGGCGAGCCGGCGGGCGGCGGCCACGTGCGCCTCGGCCAGGTCCACCACGTGGATGAAGTCGCGCACACAGGTGCCGTCGGGGGTGTCGTAGTCGTCCCCGTAGATCACCGGTGCGCGGCCGGCCGTCAACTTCTCCAGCACCATCGGCACGAGGTTGGACACACCCGCGTCCGCGAGCTCCGGCGCGCCGGCGCCCGCGACGTTGAAGTAGCGCAGGCAGGCGTAGGAGATCCCGTGCGCCCGCGCGGTGGCCGCGATCAGCCACTCGCCGACCAGCTTGCTCTCGCCGTACGGGTTGATCGGCAGACACGGGGTGTCCTCGTCGACCAGGTCCACGTCGGGCATGCCGTACACGGCGGCGCTGGAGGAGAACACGATCCGGGGCACCTCGGCCGCGACCATCGCCGCGAGCAGCGTGCGCAGACCCTCCACGTTCTCCTCGTAGTAGTAGAGGGGACGCGCGACCGACTCGGGCACCCGCTTCTTGCCCGCGATGTGCACCACGCCGTCGAAGATGTGCGCGCCGAACAGCTCGTCGAGCAGCGCCCGGTCCAGCACGGAGCCGATCACCACCGGGATCGTGTCCGGCACCAGCTCGCGGACCCCGGAGGAGAGGTCGTCGACCACGACGACCTCGTCCCCGGCCGCGACGAGCCCGCGTACGACATGCGTTCCGATGTATCCGGCACCGCCGGTGACAAGCCACTTCATGTCGAGACCCTAACCGGATGGACCGCTTCGGGGGCGTTTCGCCCGTGCCTCACCGCCGCCGGGACGGGCCGAGGGCCCCCGACGGGACATGTCGTGTCCCGCCGAGGGCCCTCGGTGTGTCGCGGTGTTGCCGTGGTGTCGTGCGGTCAGCGCTTGGTGTGCCGCTCGACGTCCGAACCGGCCTGCGGACCGGTGCCGCTCGCCGGGCCGTTCACGGCCGGGCTGCCGGGCTTGTCCGCCGGCGCGGCGCGCAGCGCCTTGCCCGCGGGCGGCTCGACGCCGTTGTACATCGGTACGTAGGTGTACTGACCGGGGAGCCCGATCTGGTTGCCGGCCTGGTCCACGATCGGCGCGTTGAGCGCCGACTCGCCGCCGACCAGGACCACGGAGGAGAGCGAGGCGCCGTTGTCGTAGAGGTACCAGGAGCTGGCCGGAGCCAGGCTGTCCTCGTCGGTGAGCAGGATGGGGCCGAGCCCGGCCATCATCGCGCCGCCGGTGAGGGCGTCCTGCCAGGTCATGGTGGTGGCCAGACCCACGGTGCGCGGGGCGGCGAACCAGAACCGGCCGAGCTTGGCCGCGGTGTCGGCCGCGGTGTTCCCGGCGACCGCGTAGTACTCCGCGCCGTCCGGCCAGGACGGCAGGTTCGCCGACAGCAGCGCGCGGTCGGCCGGCCCGCCGACGGTGATCACGTTCGTGGTGGCGGGGTTGATCGCGTTCAGGTAGGACTCGGTCACGGCGGGCATGTTGTCGCCCGCGCTGTAGACGACCACGCTGTCCTTGGTGCCGCCGGCCGCGGCACCCGCCGAGAGGCCGTCGTAGTAGTCCTCACCGGTGACCACGAACACGTTCTTCGGGGCCGGGTTGGTCTCGCGGGCGATCGCGATCCCGGTGTCGTACATGGTGGCACCGGCAAGCCGCTTGGGCGTGAAGCCCCACTGCCGCAGATCGTCCTCGTAGTTGGTGCTCAGCGCGTTGATCCCGCCGAGGATGTAGACGTTGGAGCCGGGACGCAGGGTGCGCGTCAGCTCCTCGTACAGACTGCCCGGTCCGCCCCAACTGCCGAGCAGCAGCGGACCGTTCTTGGCGCCCGCGAGGGCAGCGCCGGACAGGCCGTCGTAGAAGTAGTCCGTCCGGCTGATGACCGCCGAGTCGGCCTGCCGCAGCCCCGAGGAGGTGTCGCCGACCGAGGCCCACTTGAACTTCGAGTTGGCGATCGCGGTGTCGTGGGCGGTGTCGCCCCAGACCCGATAGACGCCCTCCTTGCGCAGGGGCTGCCACGAGGCCTGCCAGAAGTTCGCGGCGACCCGCTTCGCGTTGTCGCCGTTCTTGTCCATCACCCAGGTGTCGCTGCCCTTGCCGTAGGCGATCCTGGTACCCGACGGGGAGAAGCTGGGCAGCGAGACGGAGGCGTCGGTGTCGGCGCTGAGCTGCTTGGGCTGACCACCGGTCGTGTCGACGCTGTACAACCGGCCCGTGTTGGCCACGACGCGGACGAAGACGACCGTCTTGCCGTCGGGTGAGATGTCGGGAGCGCCCGCGTCGTCGGCGATCTTGGCGGTCGCGCCGTTCGTCGCGTTGTACGACCAGACCGAGGTGTCCGTGCCGCACCCGCGCTGGAAGACGTACATCCACTGCGAGTTCGCCGACACGTAGCGGTCGCAGGAGGCTTGCCCCTCGAACGCCGGCACCGGGGTGCCGTTGCCGTCCGAGAGCACCCGATACGCCTTGGGCGCGGAGCCGTTGAGGGACGCGGTGAAGTGGATGTAGCGCCCGTCGGGCGAGAACCGAGGCATCACGACCTGCTGGACGGAGGCCCCGGTGAGTTCGATCGGGTGGGCCCCACCGACCCGGGCGACCTGGAGCCGGTCGCCTCGGACGAACGTCACGTGACTGCCGTCGGGCGAGTACGACGGGAACAGGCCGTCACCGAGCCCGAGATCGACCGAGGTGCCGTCGACCCGACGGGCCTCGAGGTGATTCGTGGATGTCGTGGTGCCGGCGATGACGCCGTCCCCACCGCTGAGCGCGGCCTGGGCGGACGTCGGTACCAGCGCCACCAGCATGCCGCCGGCGAGCGCGCTCGCCGACAGCAGTGCCATGGAACCGCGGAGCGTGCGGATCTTCAAAAAAGGTCCTCCCGAGGAGGGTGATCCGACATCTCCACGCGGGTACTTCCGGCGGGGACACGAGTTCCGCGCGTGGTGTGGTCGAGTCGGATCACCAACGATGGAACGACGAATCCGGGCCGGGTACCCCCCCCGCGGCATCGGGTCGTCGTCGCGCAGACACTATCGCCGCGCGACGACACCCACCAGACGTTTAGACGGGGCCCCGACGCCCACCTCTGCGCGCTCCCACCGGGAGGGCGACTACGGGGAAACCTCGCCCAACGACTCGGTGAATCGGCGGCATTGCTCGTAGTCGGGCAGCAACCCGTCGCGCAGGGCCTCGGCCAGCGTGGGCGCGGCCAGATCCCGCTCGGACAATTGCGCGGCGCCCACCGTCGGCCAGGCGATGGCCAGGTCCGGGTCGAGCGGGTGCACGGCGTGCTCACGCGTGGGCGCGTAGGTCTCCGAGCACAGGTAGCTGAGCGTCGCGTCGTCGGTCAACGCGCAGAAGCCGTGTCCCAGGCCCTCGGAGATGTACACCGCCTGCCGCTCGGTGTCGTCCAGCCGGACGCCCTCCCAGGTGCCGAACGTCGGCGAGCCCACGCGCAGGTCGACCACCACGTCCAGGACCGCGCCGCGCACGCAGGTCACGTACTTCGCCTGCCCCGGGGGCACGTCCGCGAAGTGGATCCCGCGCACCACGTCGCGCGCCGACACCGACATGTTGGCCTGCGCGAGCCGGAGGGGGTGTCCCACCTCCTCGGACAGCAGATCGAAGCGGTACCACTCCATGAACATGCCGCGAGCGTCCCCGTGTTGCCGGAAGTTGATCTCCCAGGCGCCCTCGATCGAGAGGGGGCGGAACTTCATCTGTCGTGTCCTTGTCCGGCGGACCCGGGCGGCCGGGTCCGGATGGGTTGACATGGGTGGAGCATGAAGGCAATGCCGTGGTCGTCGGCGACCCGCGTCGAACCGAGCCGAGCGCCGGTGCCTCAGGCGGGGTCCGGCAGCGGCGCGATGCCGCCGCCGTAGGCGAGCAGGTCGATCAGATACTTGCCGTAGCCGCTCTTGAGCAGCGGTTGCGCGAGCGCGGCCAACTGCGCGTCGTCGATGAAGCCGGCCCGCCAGGCCGCCTCCTCGATGCAGCCGATCTTGAGCCCCTGCCGCTCCTCGATGACCCGGACGAACTCCGCCGCGTGCACCAGCGAGGAGAAGGTGCCGGTGTCCAGCCACGCGGTGCCCCGGTCCAGCACGCTCACCATCAGCTCGCCGCGCTCCAGGTAGGCCGCGTTGACGCCGGTGATCTCCAGCTCGCCGCGATCGCTCGGCTTGAGCGTCTTGGCGATCTCGACCACCCGCGCGTCGTAGAAGTACAACCCGGGCACCGCGTAGCGCGACTTCGGCTGGGTGGGCTTCTCCTCGATCGAGCGGACCACACCCTCGGCGTCGAACTCGACCACGCCGTACGCCTTGGGGTCGGCGACCGGGTAGGCGAAGACCCGACCGCCGACCGGGTCCACCCCCTGGCGCAGCTGCCGGCCCAGGCCCACGCCGTGGAAAATGTTGTCGCCCAGGATCAGCGCCACCGGCTCGCCGCCGATGAACTCCTCGCCCAGCAGGAACGCCTGGGCGATGCCGTCGGGGCTGGCCTGCTCGACGTATTCGAGCCGCATGCCGATTCGCGAGCCGTCACCGAGCAGGCGACGGAACTGGGGTTGGTCCTCGGGGGTCGTGATGACCAGCACCTCACGGATGCCGGCCATGATCAACGTCGACAGCGGATAGTAGATCATCGGCTTGTCGAAGACCGGCATCAGTTGCTTCGATACCGCTTGGGTGATGGGCCAGAGTCGGGAGCCGGTGCCGCCCGCGAGAAGGATGCCGCGCATGCGAACACCATAGGCTCTGCGCGTTCGGGGATCGGTAGACTCCCGTGTCCATGAGGATCCTGATCACCGGTGGAGCCGGATTCATCGGCTCCGAGTTCGTTCGAAATCTGTTGTCCGGTGACGCAACCTCGCAGGACAAACCCCGGGTGACCATCCTGGACAAGCTCACCTACTCGGGCAACGTGGCAAATCTGGCGTCCGTGGCCGCCGACCCGCTCTACACGTTCGTCGAGGGCGACATCTGCGACGCCGACCTGGTGGACCAGCTGATGCCCGGACACGACGTCGTGGTGCACTTCGCCGCCGAGTCGCACGTCGACCGCTCGATCGCGGGCTCGGGACCGTTCGTCGTCACCAACGTGCTGGGCACCCAGGTGTTGCTGGACGCTGCCCGCAAGCACGGCGTCGGCCGCTTCGTGCACGTCTCGACCGACGAGGTCTACGGCTCGATCGAGGTCGGCTCGTGGACCGAGGACTGGCCGCTGGCGCCCAACTCCCCGTACTCGGCCAGCAAGGCCGCGTCCGACCTGCTGGCGCTGGCGTACCACCGCACCCACGGCATGGACGTCGTGGTGACGCGCTGCTCGAACAACTACGGTCACTTCCAGTTCCCGGAGAAGATGATCCCGCTGTTCGTGACGAACCTGCTCGACGGCAAGCGGGTGCCGCTGTACGGCGACGGCGGCAACATCCGGGACTGGCTGCACGTCTCGGACCACTGCCGGGGCATCGACCTGGTGATGCGCTCCGGGCGCGCCGGCGAGGTCTACCACATCGGTGGTGGCACCGAGGTCACCAACAAGGAACTGACGGGCCGTCTGCTCGCCGCGTGCGGCGCGGACTGGGACAGCGTCGACCACGTCGAGGACCGCAAGGGCCACGATCGGCGCTACTCGCTGAGCATCGACAAGCTGCGCGACGAGCTTGGCTACACTCCACGCGTGTCCTTTGAAGAAGGTCTCGAATCGACCGTCGCGTGGTACCGCGACAACCGTGCGTGGTGGGAGCCACTGCAGCTCAAGGCGGCGCTTTGACCACCTCGGTGGACGGCCGGCGCTGGCTCGTCACCGGAGCACACGGAATGCTCGGACGCGATCTGCTCGCCGTCCTGGACGAGGTCCCCGGCGCGGTGGTCACCGCCGTCGCCCGCAAGGACCTCGACATCACCGACGCCGCCGCGGTCCTGGCCGCGACGGCCGGACACGACATCGTCGTCAACGCCGCGGCGTGGACCGATGTGGACGGCGCGGAGACGGCCGAGCCGGCCGCGACCGAGGTCAACGGCACCGCGGTGGGTCACCTGGCCCGGGCCTGCGCCGTACACGGCGCACGGCTGATCCAGATCTCCACCGACTACGTCTTCGGCGGCGACGGCACCGCGCCGTATCCCGAGGACGCGCCCACCGCACCGCTGAACGCGTACGGACGGGGCAAGCTGGTCGGCGAGCGACTCGTCGCCGACGTGCTGCCCACCGACGGCTACATCGTCCGCACCGCGTGGCTGTACGGCGAACACGGGCGGAATTTCGTCTCCACCATGCTGACACTGGCGGCCGACCGCGACACCCTGGACGTCGTCGACGATCAACTCGGTCAGCCGACCTGGTCGGCCGCGCTGGCGGAGCGGGTGGTCCGTCTCGGCGAGGCCGCGCTGTCCGGCCGCGCGCCGGCGGGGATCTATCACGGCACGGCTTCGGGGCAGGCGACCTGGTACGACCTCGCGCGGGCCACATTCGCCGGGGCGGGGCTGGACGCCGACCGCGTTCGTCCGACAACATCCGAGAACTTCACGCGCCCCGCCAAGCGTCCTTCCTACAGTGTGCTCGCCCACGACCGGTGGGCCGATGCCGGACTGTCGCCCATGGCCGACTGGCGGGACATGCTTGCACAGGCATTGGATCGCCCGGGGTTCGTCGCCCTGCGGCCCGACTGATCAAAAATCGAGCGTGTCATGAAACTTACGATTGTCACCGCGATTGCCGGCTTGCTGGTGGTCGTCGTCATCCTTGAACTGCTGAGGCGACGCCAACTGCGTGAAAAGTACGCGGTGTTGTGGCTCGTCGTCGGCTTGATCGTGGTACCGCTCGGCGCGTTCCCGAAGATGCTCGACTCGGTGGCCACCACCGCGGGTGTGCGATCGGGTGTCAGCCTCGTCCTCTTCCTCGGCTTCGTCTTCCTGCTCCTCGTGTGTATTCACCTGAGCTGGGAATCGAGTCGGTTGGAGGAGGAAACCCGTTCGCTCGCCGAAGAGGTGGCCCTGATCCGGACCCAACTGGCCGAGCAGGAACGCACGGCAGCCATCGCCCTCATCCGTACCGAGTCGGCCGAGCGGGAACGCGCAAATGATTAACAACAAGCGGGTCCTGATCATCATCCCCGCGTGGAACGAGTCCGCGTCGATCGCGGACGTGATCCGCGAGGTCCGCGGCGAACTGCCCGAGGTCGACCTCCTCGTCGTCGACGACGGCTCGACCGACGACACCGCGAAGGTCGCCCGCGCGGCCGGCGCCACGGTGTCCCGACTGCCGTACAACCTCGGCGTCGGCGGCGCGATGCGGCTGGGCTACCGCTACGCGTACGAGAACGACTACGACGTGGCGATCCAGATCGACGCGGACGGTCAGCACGACCCCCGCTACGTCCCCAAGCTGGTGGATCACCTCGACGAGGCGTCGCTGGTCATCGGCGCGCGCTTCGCCGGCGAGGGCGACTACACCGTACGCGGCCCGCGCAAGTGGACCATGGTCATGCTCTCGGGCGTGTTGTCGAGGATGGCCAAGACCAAGCTCACCGACACCACGTCGGGCTTTCGCGCCTGCAACCGCGACATCATCCGGCTGTTCGCCGAGTGGTATCCGGTCGAGTACCTGGGCGACACGGTCGAGACCACGGTCCGGGTGATCCGCCTCAAGCACAAGGTGATGCAGGTCCCGGTGGCGATGCGGGCCCGCCAGGCCGGCACGCCCAGCCATTCCCCCGCCAAGGCGATGATCTACCTCGGCCGCGCGTTCATCACCCTGCTGTTGGCGATCGCCCGCCGATGAAGACGCTGCTGCTGCGGGCGATCCGCGCGCTGCCCCAGGGCACCCTCCTCGTGGGCGCCGGCATGGTCGTCCTCGGTGGCGCTTCCTATGTACATCTGGCGATCGCGGGCCACTCGCTGAACCCGGACGACATGTCCGGGGTCTCGGTGTTGTGGACCATCATCTTCTCGATCGGGCTCGGCCTGTTCTTCCCGGTCGAACAGGAGATCACCAGGATCGTCGCTGCCCGGGCCGCCGAGGGCTCGGGCACCGCGCCGGTACTGCGGCGCGGCGCCGTGCTGGCCGGCGGGCTGTTGCTCGCCGTGCTGGTGCTGCTCGCCGCCGCGTCCGGCCCGATGGCCGACCGGCTCTTCGACGGCGACCGGCAGCTGCTGGTGGCGCTGGGCGGCGCGTTCGTCGGTCTGGCCGTGGTCTCGGTCACCCGCGGCGTGCTCGCCGGACACGGCGCGTTCACCGCCTACGGCACGCAGCTGGCCCTGGACGGCGGGCTGCGGATCGTATTCGCGATCGCGCTCGGCGCGGCTGGCAGCCACTCGCCGCTGCTGTTCTCGCTGATCCTGACCGTCGCCCCGATCCTGGCCACGCTGGCCACGCTGCGGCCGGTGCTGCGTGCCGCCCGGCCCGGCGCGGTGCTCGCGTGGCGGGAGTTGTACCGCGGCCTCGGCCTGCTGATCGTCTCGACGCTGCTCGCGCAGCTGATGGTCAACACCGCGGTGCTCAGCGTCAAGCTGCTCGAACCCGAGCAGACCGCGCTGGTCACCGCGCTGCTCAGCGCGCTGATCCTGGCCCGGGTGCCGCTGTTCGTCTTCGGCTCGCTCCAGGCGTCGTTGTTGCCGGGCCTGTCCCGGACCTTCACCGACGGCGATCGTGGCGCGTTCCGCGGACTGATCACCCGGGCCTGCCTCGTGGTGAGCGCGCTGGGCGTGGCCGGTGGGCTGGGCGCCACGGTGCTCGGCCCGTGGATCATCCGGGTGTTCTTCAACGCCCCGAAGGACGTCCTGGGCCCGCTGGACTTCGCGTGGTTCTCGGCGGGCACGCTGTGTTACATGCTGGCCATGGTGCTGGGCCAAGGCGTGATGGCGATGAACCGCCATCGGGCCCAACTCGTCGCCTGGATCGGTGGCACCGCGGTGCTGGTGGCGATCACCTGCCTGCCCGGGGACATCCGGGTCCGGGTGGAGATCGCCTTCGCCGCGGCCACCGCCGCCACCGCCCTGCTGATGGCGCTGATGTTGCGGTCCGGCGCTCGGCGCTTTCCGGCGCCGGCGCGTACCGCGTCGCCGGTGCGGGCGGTGGCGAACCCCGTCGGGGGCGCGCCGCGGGGTGAGTAGGATCGATCGCGTCGTGTGGGTGGCCTACGAGGACGTCTCGTGCCCGTTGGGATCGATAGCCGGGAGTTCAGGGTGCGCGAGTGCGCCGATGGCCCTTCTGAAACCGTCCGTCTCGCCGAGACGACACTCGAGGGAGGGGCCGACGAACGGCAGGTCCACACGATCGACGTGATGATGCCGTACTACGGCGACGTGGGGCTGATGCAGCACGCGGTGCGCAGCGTGCTCGCGCAGACCGACCGCAACTGGCGGCTGACCGTGGTGGACGACGGTCGGGAGAAGGGCGTGCCGGAGTGGTTCGCCGCGCTCGACGACGACCGGATCGTCTACCTGCGCAACGAGAAGAACCTCGGCGTCACCGGCAACTTCCGCAAGTGCGTGGAGCTCGCCGAGCAGGACCACATGGTCATGATGGGCTGTGACGACGTCTTCCTGCCGAACTACATCGCCACCATCCGTGACGTGCTGCGGCGCTACCCCGAGGCGGGCATGGTCCAGCCCGGCGTACAGGTGATCGACGGCCGGGGGTTGCCCACCAAGACCCTGGTCGACCAGACCAAGCGGCGGTTGTACGCGCCGAAGATCGAGGGCAGCCGGCGCCTGGGCGGCGAACGCCTGGCGGTCAGCCTGCTGCGCGGCAACTGGCTCTACTTCCCGTCGGTGTGCTGGCGCACCGAGGCGGTCAAGGCGATCAACTTCCGCGAGGACCTGCACGTGATCCAGGATCTCGCGCTGGTCCTGGACCTGTTGCAGCGCGGCGAGGACCTGGTGGCGACCGACGCGGTCTGCTTCCAGTATCGCCGGCACGCGGTCAGCGAGTCGGCCCTCCAGGCGTTCGACGGGCGCCGGTTCGTCGAGGAGCGGGGCTTCTTCCTGGACGTCGCGGAGCGCATGGAGCGGCACGGCTGGCACGAGGCGGCCCGGGTCGCCCGCAAGCACATGTCGTCCCGGCTGCACGCGCTCACGATGATGCCGATGATGGTGCGCAGCGGTAACCGCGAGGGCGTGCGCAAGTTGGCCCGACACACCTTCGGTTCGGCCCGCCACACCGCGTGACGGGCCGAACTCGCTTGCGGGTCGCGGCCGTTCAGCCGGCCGCGACCTCGCGGGGCAGGTTCCGGTCCCGGGTGACCGTCCAGCAGTAGGCGATCATCGCGGCGCCGCCGAGGAGCGCGAACACCACCGGTACCACCGAGCCGACCTGCGGATGCCACGGGCCCGCGAACGCGTTCAGGGTCATCCCGCGCGGGGTGCTCGTCCAGCCGTGCTGCCACCGGATCATGGTGAACCACAGGAACACCAACTGGAGCGGCATCAGCACGATCGCGAAGGTCCGGATCAGCGTGGCGTCGCGCCGGGCCCCGAACACCTCGCGGCGCGAGAGCGCGAACGCGGCCAGGATCGGGACCCCGACGGCGATCGGCAGCATGTAGCGGCCCTGCGCCACGAAGCCGTACTTGTTCACGCCCATCGCGTCGGTCAGCGTGGGGAAGCCGAAGACCACGGCCACCAGGACGAACATCCGCCAGCGGTCGGTCCAGGAGCCGAACGCGACACCGGCGACCACCAGCACGCCCAGCACCATGTACCACACCGTGTAGGCCGGTTGCGGCGCGGACATGTCCAGCCACGAGGTGACGCCCACCATCTCCTTGAGGTAGTCGCCCGATCGTCCGACGATCTCGAAGCGCACCGCTTGGCGGAAGGTGATGTGGGTGTGGTCGCCCACGCTGCCGAGCTGGCTCGCCTTCATCCCCACCGTCCACGCGGCACCGGCGACGGCGGCGAGTACGATCGCGCCGCCGGCCCACAGGGCGGGCTTCGAGCGGCGCAGCGAGTTCAGCAGCGTGCGGCGGGTCGGGATCACCAGGGCGGCCAGCGCCACCACCAGCCACAGCGGGCCCACCGACCGCAGCGTGCACAGGATCACCCCCGAGATCCCGGCCACCACCAGCGCCGATCGCCGCAGCTTCGCGCCCGGTTCCAGGAGCAGTGGCACCAGCGCGCAGAACAGCGCGGTGCCCGCCGCGATTTCGAGCGCGTTGGGGTTGATCGCGCCCGACAGGTGCAGGGTCATCGGGGTGGTGGCCGCCAGCACGCCCGCGAGCAGCAGTCGGTGCCGGGTCCAGTGCACGACGCTGTAGGCGGCGGTGGCCAGCAGTGCCGCGACCATCGTGGTGCTGATCAGTCGGGCGAGCAGGATGCCGGTCCAGTCCGGCGACACCCGCAGCGGCCAGCCGACTGCGGCGTAGTAGACCGGGTTGTAGCGGCCGGCCCGGGTCGCGGTGCGCTCCAGGCTCTTGTCGCCGCCGGGCTCCCGGGCGCAGGAGGCGGGCTGCTCCTCCTTGAATGCCCAGCAGTTCTTGCGGACCAGGCTGCGCGGTACGTTCTGGAAGGCGCCGGTGCCGGTGTCGGCGTCGGTGGGAGTGGGGGCGAACTCGCCCTGCGCGACCCCCGCCGCCCGGATGATGTGCTGCATCTCGTCCGGGGTGCCGTCGTACGGTGCGGCCAGCGCCCAGGCGCTGCCCAGGAGAAGGAAGCCCACGAAGGCGAGCAGCCAATGCCGGACGGGTCCCGACAAGCGCCGGGAGACGGTCGACCTTCGTTCGTGGTGGGGGTCCTGCGTCGGTCCCGGGGTGTGCACCGGGGCGGCATCGGTTGTCACGGCAAGACCTTACCTGTTGGTCTGCGGGCGGAGTTTCGACGGGCGTAGAGGTCTCTATACTCTGGCTTCGTGACAGCTACCGAGCGTTCCACCGAGGGCAACATCCCTGAGCCGCAGAGCCGGTGGGCCGCTCTGTTGACCCATAGTCTTCCTCGGTTCCTGGTCTCGGGCGCCGCGAGTGTCGTGATCGACATGGGGCTGCTGTATCTCCTGCACGGGATATGGGGCCTTTGGTTGCCCGCGGCCACGTTCCTGGCCACGGCGACCTCCTTCGCGGTCAACTTCACGATGAACCGCTTCTGGTCCTTCGGCAGCACGGTGTCCCCGGTCGGCGGCCAGATGGTGCGCTACCTCATCCTGGCCGGGGTCAACTGGGCGATCACGGTGATCTTCGTGAGCGTGTTGGCCTGGATGGGCGTGTTCTACATGGTGGCGAAGCTGGTCACGGTCGTCTTCAACGCCGTGGTCAACTACTTCGCGTACCGCATGTGGGTCTTCCGCGGCAAGCCGCAGGACGTGCCGGTGGCCTGAGCGCCGCCGCCCCCGGGTCCGGGGGCCGAGTCCGCGTCCGAAGCCGGCCACCGACATCCGTCGGTGGCCGGCTTCGTGGTCGTGGCGGTCGGCGTGAATCGACTACTCGACGGGCTCGATCAGCACCACCTGCAGGCCGAGCTTCGGGTCGCTCGCGGCGAACTGGCGCAGATCCCTGGCGAGCCAGGGGCTGGTGACCACCACGCGCAGCGGCTTGGGGCTGTCGGCGATCACCTTCTCCAACTCCTTGAGGGTGTCCACGCGTTCGCGAGCGTTGAGTTCGTTGTACGAGGCGAGTCCGCGCAACCACTGGATGCCGAAGACGGTCTTGATCTGTCCGCCGAGTTCGCGCCGCAGGATCGAGTCGAGGAAGGTGACCCGCCAGTTGTCGGTGCTGCTGTCGGTGAACAGGTAGAGCGTCGAGGGGCCCTTGGCCAGCAGTCCCTGGGACTGCAGTTTGCGGGCGACCACGCCGATGTCGTGGCGGTAGACCCCGTGTGCCCAGGCGGCGGAGTAGGGCGTGTCCGGGGCGGTGGCGTTGGCCCGGGCGTTGATCTTGCCGAACTGCACGGCGCCCGCGAGCGTGACGCCGGCCAGGACCGCGGCGAGGATCGGCACCATGCGGGCGAGCGGACGCAGCCGGGGCGGGGCGGGGATCGGCGCGAGGTTGGGCCGCAGCAGCAGGCCGATCGCCCCGATGCCGACCAGACCGAGGCCGTACAGGCCCTGGACGGCCTTCTCGTAGTAGTACGAGGTCTCTCCGAGGGTGTGCACCTGGTAGGCGCCGAACGCGGCCACACCGACCGCGGCGAGCACGATCTGCGCCGACATCGCGCGCCACACCGGCGACCGCCGGCCGGCGCGGGTGAGCAGGGAGGCGAGCACGAGCACGACGCACACGATGACGAGGTTGCGGCTCATCGGGTAGATGCCGCCGGCCGCCTGGAGCTGCTTGGTCTGGCTGAAGCCGGTGAGCTGCGGGCCGATGATCGGGATCAGCACGATCACGCCGGTGATCGCCGCGACGATCGAGGTGAACAGCAGGGCCTCGCGGATGCGCGACCAGTAGACGACCGCGGCGGCCAGGACCGCGCAGGCGGCGAGCACCACGAACAGGTTGTAGACGAAGGCCAGGGTGATCAGTCCCGCCGCGGCGACGAGAACCTGTTCGCGCACCTTCCCGGCGGGCCGCACCAGCACCGCTACCGTCATCACCAGCACGGCCACGCCGAGCGCGGCGGAGTCGTGGCCGAGGGTGAACACGCTGATCATCTGCCCGGTCGCCGCGAGCCCGCCGACCGTCGAGCACACCAGTGCGATGCGCCAGCCGGCGAGGTTGGGTCCGGCGATCCAGCGGGCCGCCCAGACCAGGGCCAGGACCAGGAAGCCGTAGCCGAGGATGGTGTAGAGGAAGTACCGGTTGTACGCGGCGGTGCCGGTGCCGGCGTCGGTGGTCGAGCGCAGGAACGTGTCGAGCACCGTGTACAGGAAGTGGGTTCCCGGCGGGTAGACCCGGGCCATCTCCGGGTCCATCGAGGTGCTCGCCTTGTCGGCGTGGAAGTAGGTGTAACCGCCGACCCGGTGGATCGCGTCGAACAGGGAGAAGTGGCTGGGCTTGTCCTCGGTCATCACGGTGATGGCCAGGCGCTGGGTCAGCGACTTGCCCGAGAGCGGCTTGTACAGCTCGTACATGGCGTACAGGGCCGCGCCGGGGGCGATCAGGTCGGTCCAGGCCGCGCGGCGCGGCAGCACCGGCCGGCGGCCGGTGACCAGGGCCACCACGAGCGTCACCGACAGGAGGGTGCCCGACATCGCGAACGGGTTCAGGCCCCACGGCCAGACCGAGAACAGCAGCCCCGCGACGATGAATTCGCCCATCAGCAACAGCGCCGCGATCATCAGCCGGTCGAACAGCGCGACCCCCGCGCGCACCAGCGACGCGGTGCCCAGGAACAGCAGCAACAGCGACAACCAGTCGAGGCGGGCCACATGGAACAGCGCGGGCAGTGCCCAGGCGCCCACGAAGAGCCCCGCGAACATCGGCACGGCTTTGGAATTCGGCGGCCGGCCGGCACGCGGAGTCGGCACGGGCTCGGTCGGCCGCTCCTCCGTGTCCGTTTTCAAGGTGCTGCTCATGAGGGCTCTCTCTCGCTGATTCCGTGCGTCGTCGCGGTCGCCGCCATGCCGGCGCCGGGGCGTGAGGGCGGGCTTCCGATACCTGGGCTCAATGCGGATCCTATGGAATCGTCGGAGGAGTCGAACGGTCGGCCGACGGGCGGGAGCGGGCACGCGAATCGACCGGTTGGACGAATCCGGCGGAGGAGGTCGTCGACTTCGCCGTCCGCGTCCGGCGCGGATTCGGCGTGGTGCACCCGAGTGCGATCGCCCGGCCCCGAGCGCGTGCGGGCCGGTGCACCCGCGCGGATCGACCCTGGCATGGGGATTGTTCTCCCTGTTTACCGGACGGAATCGTCGGGTTCGCCCCGGATGGTCTCTCGCGACATCCGCGACCTTCGAAGTCGACCGGATGTCGGTAAATCCGTTTGGCCGACAGGTATGGGGAACCGAACCATCGGGGGACGGAGTCGGCCGCCGTCGGGCGCCACATACAATAGCGCTATCGCCTGTCCGGAAGGTGGCCGGCGCCCATGGATCCGATGCACGTCGCGTGAATCGAATCCTTTCGCCGGATCGTGGTATCCATGATCCGCCTGCGTGTGCGAAGGAACACTCACCGACGCCCCGACGGGATCTATTGAGAAGGGTCGACAATTCTCTCATATGGGAACAAACTCGGATTCCCGGCCGTCGGTTTCGCGCAGGGCGGTGCTCGCCTCGGGATGCGGCCTGGTCGCCGTCGTGGGTGTGGGCGGCGCCTATGAATTCTTTCGGGACGACGATGAGGGCGCGTCGCATCCGGCGTCCCCGCCGCCTGCCTCCTCGGCGGAGCGGGTGCTCAATGTCGTCGCCCATCACGACGACGACCTGCTTTTCCTGAGCCCCGAACTCCTGGACAACCTGCGGGCCGGCGCCGCGGTGCGCACCATCTATTTCATGGCCTCGGATTATTCGAATTATCCGAAGTTCATGCAGGATCGGGAGACCGGCCTGCGCCGGGTCTATGCCGACGCGTTGGGCATGAAGCCGGGGCAGTGGAAGAAACAGCCCTACGAGCACGGCGGCGTACAGGCCACCTTGTGGACGCTCGGCGACCGGGTCTCGATGCTGGAGACCCGGATCCCGGACGGTTTCATGAAGACTCCGCTCGGCGCGAAGCGCATGTGGGGACTGTATTCCGAGAACATGCAGATCAAGACCCGTCCCGGGGACACGTTTCCGGTCCAGGAATTCAATCGGGACGCGCTGGTGGCGTTCCTGCGCGCGGTGCGCGACGAGGTCCGGCCCGACCGGGTCAACACCCTGGACCCGCTTGCCGACCTGCACGGCAGGCCCGAGCCCGAGGGCGGTTTCCACCAGGACCACGTGGCCGTGTCGCGGATGGTGATGTACGCGCTCGAGCAGGACACCGTGCCCACGCCCGTCCACTATTTCCGCGACTACACCATCGAGTCGGAGCCCGCGAACCTCACGCCGGCCGGGATCGAGGCGAAGTCGAAGGCGTTTCGGACGTATACCGAATACGACCCGGACGCCAAGCGCAGCAAAGTGTACGGACCATGGCTGCGAAAGACCTACCAGGTGAACGACGCATGGCGCGGGGATCTCGTCATTCCGCTGCCCGTGCCCGATCGCCGGGAAAAGGTTGCCGGTCGACCCTATGTCGGAACCGGCTTTCGCATCGTCAATCGTGCGACCCGGCTCGAACTCGCCGTACGGGCCGACGGGAAGAACGCGCCGTTGACCCTGACACCGGCCAAGTCGACCCCGGGCAATGTCTTCAAACTGCTCGGTATCAGGTTCGGCTGGGGACTGGCGCCGATCGGCGGGGAGCTGATCGTCGGGATGCCCGATTCGGATAAGGAGGTCAATCACCCGGCGCGCCTGGTGGAACGCAGTCTCGACGCCGCCCAGGCGCTGCGTGTACACGGTGATGTCGCCGACGGATTCGAACTTCTCTTCGCGCATTCCGGTATGGCGTTGACCGCTTCCCGACAGGGCGGCGCGGACGTGGTCCAGGCGCCGAGCGACAAGAGTCCGTTGCAGAAATGGGATTTCATCCCGGTGTGAATTCGGTGCGGCGTGCCCCACTCGATACGCTGTGCCCAGCCCAGCCGTCATCTTCCGCAAGCCCTGAATGAGGATCCGTGACCGTCTCAGAGAGCGCGAGGACGAGCCTGTCGACGCCTGCACCGGCCGCGCCGCGCGGTGCGTCCCCGGTGGGCGGCGGGCGCCTGGCGATCGGTGTGCTCGTCGCACTGGCCCTGTCCTGGCTGATCCCGCTCGCGGCGTACGCCGCGCACGCCACCATCGTCCTGCCGTTCGTCTTCCTCGCGCTGGTCGCCTCGCTGCTGCGGGCCGGACGTACCGTCCTGGACCGCCTGGTGCTCGCGTTCGCGCTGACCGCGGGCGCGATGTGCGTGGCCGGCCTGCTCTTCTCGGCATGGCCGTGGGGGCTGCACCCGGTGCCGGTCTCCGGGCTCGGCTTCAGCGTCCTGGTGCTGGTCGCCGCACTGCTGCGGCGCCGTCCCGAGCTGCCGCGTCTGGGCACCCTGCCCGACCTGCTCACCGTCGGGCTGACCGGGGTGATCACCTTCCTGACCCTGTGGCCCTACCTGGGCCGCGGTCTGGTCGGCAGGATCTCGCTGATCGCGGTCGCCGAGGACCTGGGCCGGCACTTCGCGCTCTACGACGGCATCCGCACCGCCGGCGGCTACACGTTCATGCACCGCCCGGACCTCAAGGCGGGCCTGACCGACGACCTCACCGCGTACCCGCAGGGCAGCCACTTCGCGATGGGCCTGTTCGACAACTTCTGGCGGGCGGGCACCGGGGCGGGCTCCGGCCAGGAGGCGATGAACCACTTCGTCTACTTCTACGCGGCCACCTTCGTCCTGATGATCTTCGCGGTCATGTGGTCGATGCGCTGGGTCGCCGGCACCGCGCTGTCCCCGTGGCGCTACCTCGTGCTTGCCTCGGCCGCCGCCGCCTACCTGTACTTCGGCGACGGCATGGCGATGTTCCTGCGTGGCTTCCCGAGCGAGTTCGCCGGGCTCGCGCTGCTCGCCATCCTGGTCGCGGTGGTCGCCCGCCCGCTGTCGCGGTTGCGCGAGCAACTGTGCGTGCTCGCCTCGCTGACCATCGCGCTGTCGTTCACCTACTACCTGTTCCTGCCGCTGGCCGGGGCCATGCTCCTGGTCTGGCTGATCGGCTACCGCAAGCAGCTGCTGGAGCGCCGGCTGCTCACCGCGGTGGTCGCCGTGATCACCGCCGTGGGCGCGCTCATCGTGCCGGTGGTCAACTGGAAGTACGCGAGCAAGTCGGAGGCGGTCAACGCCGCGGGCGGGATCAGCCCCACCAACCGGCACCTGCTGATGTTGCTGGTCTTCCTGGTCGGACTCGGCCTGGCGTCGAGGTACGCGTGGCGGCACCCGGTGCGCCGGCGGGTGATCCTGTGGATGCTCGGGGCCGTCGGGATAGTCGCGCTGATGTTCCTGTACCAGACCGCGGTGATCGGCGAGACCTCCTACTACTACGAGAAGCTGCTCCACCAGCTGTTCGTGGTCGCGCTGGTGTGCCTCGGCGCCACCTGGCTGGTGGTGCCGCGCTACCAGCCCGGATATTTCCGCCCGGGCCGGCGGCCGAGGCCGGCGTTCGCCAACGCGTGGACCGCCGTCCCACTCGCCCTGGCGGTCACCGTGACCATCGCCTGCAACGCCAACCCCGACCGCTACGTGTGGCGCAAGCCGGGCAAGGACTACAGCTGGGGCGTGAGCTACTTCCTCAAGGGCATGGACCACCCCAAGCTCGCCCGGGCCGTGCTCGCCGCCGTCCAGGCCCAGCCCGATCCCGACGGCAAGGCCACCATCCTGCAGATGCGCAACGACTGGGAGGCCAACTACTACGGCACCCTGTGGGTCGACGTGATGCAGCGCAACCTCGGCGTCGCCTGGCCGGTCAAGCCGCCGCTGGGCACCCAGGAGAGCCCGGCGGCGCTCAAGGACCGGATCACCCGGCAGTTCCCGGGCACCCCGATCCGGGTGATGACCAACGACCCGGTCACCCTCGACACCGTGCAGCGGATCCGCCGGGACCGGCCGGAGCTGGGCCTGGACGTGCTGTTCAGCAACCCGACCCGATGCGGCTACCGCTTCGAGCCGGTGGCCGCGCCCGCGCCCGGCAAGGAGCCCGCCCCGGTGCCGGTGATCCCGTTCCCCGCGAACGGGTGCAAGTCCAAGGCCAAGTCCCCGGCCCCGGTACAGGTGCCGGTGACCAACCCGACGAACAACCCGGACAGGGAGTAGCACCATGGTCGAGCAGGTCCGGGTCGGCGTCGTGGTGATCGTCTACGACGACGCGGCCCTGTTGTCCGACGCGGTGCGCTCGGCGCTGGCCCAGGGCCCGGCGGTCACCGAGGTGACCATCGTCGACGACGCCTCCACCGACGCCTCGGCGGCCGTCGCCGACCGCCTGGCCGCCGAGGACTCCCGGGTCCGGGTGATCCGACGGAGCGTCAACAGCGGCGGCTGCGGCACCCCGCGCAACGACGGCGTCGACGCCTCACGGGCCGACTGGATCGTCTTCCTGGACAGCGACGACGTACTGCCGCCCGGCGCGGTGTCCGCGTTGGTGGACGCCGGTGTCCGGGAGGGTGCCGACGTGGTCGCCGGCCGGTGCGTACGCCGCGAGTTGCCGCGGGTGCGCGACGTGCCGTGGCAGCCGGACCTGTTCGCCCGCCCCGGCGTGTTCGACGGCCTGGCGGGCCGACCGCGGACGGTGTGGGACACGCTCTCCGTCAACAAGGCGTACCGCCGCGCGTTCCTGATCGAGCACGACATCCGCTTCCCCGACGGCGCCGCGCACTACGAGGACTTCGTCTTCACCGCCCGGGTGTACGCGGCCGGGCCGCGCTTCGTGGTGATCACCGACGACGTCTACACCTGGCATGTGCGACGCGCGGCGGGCGACCCGTCGATCTCGCTGCGCCGGGACCGGGTGCGCAACTGGCTCGACCGGCTGGACGCACACCGCCAGGTGCTCGAAATCCTGGACCCCGTTCCGGAGTTGCGGCTCGTCGCGGAGACCAAGTTCGTCGACCACGATCTGCCGCTCTACCTGCGCGACCTGCACGCGCGCGACGAGGCGTATCGCGCCGAGTGGTGGTCCTCCACCCGCGCCCACCTGGCCGGGTTCGACCCGCGCGCGCTCGCCCTCGCCCGGCCGGCCGCGCGCTGGGCGGCGGCGGTGGTGCGCGCGCGGGAGGAGCCGGTCGACCTGCTGCGTTTGTCCCGGCTCGCGGCCGACCCGCCCCGGCTCACCGGTCCGCTGCGCGAGCGCGACGGCGTGCCGGTGTGGGACGACCGCGCTCCCGCGGTGGAACTGGACGGCCTCGCCGCGATCCCGACCGCCGAACTGCCCGTCGAGGTACGGGCCACGGTGCACGCCGGCCGCCGCAGCGTGCTCGACGTGAGCGTGCGCGACCTGTACGAGCGCCTGCGTCCGGGACGTCCGCACCGGATCGAGCTGGAACTGCGCGACCGACACGGCGAGGCCGTGCGGGTCGCCGGCGCCGGCACGGGCGTGCTCCACGAGGAGTCGGTCGATCCCGACGGCGGCTCCTGGAGCACGACCATCGGCCTGGACAACACGCTGCTGTCCACGGGCGAGCCGTTCACCGTGTGGGACGTGTGGGCCGTGGTCCACCTGCGCGACGGCACCCACCTGGAGACCAAGGTCGCCGCCGGTGCCGGGCTCGGCCGCCGGGTCCAGCCGGACCTGCGGCACGGGCTCGCGCTCGCCCAGTTCTACGCCACCGCGAGCGGTTCGCTCGCGATCCGCTTCGCGGGCGGCGTGGGCGGGGTGCGCGAGGTGCTGGACGCCCGGATCCGGCGCCGCCGGGCCTCACCCTGAGGTCCGCGGCGGATCCGGCTCAGCGATAGACGTAGACGAACAGCTGTTCCCAGCGCTCCAGGATCGCCTCGGGGGAGAACCGCAGGACGTCCGCCAGGCCCTGCTTGCCCAGCCGATCCCGCAGGCTCTGGTCGCTCATCAGCCGGTCGAGGCCGCGCGCGAACTCCTCGGTGTTCCCACGCGGGATCAGCAGGCCGTTGCCGTCGTCGGTGATGATCTCCCGCACACCCGGCGCGCAGTCGAAGCCGACACTGGGCACACCCATCGCCATCGCCTCGAGCAGCGAGATCGGGAACCCCTCCGCCCGGGAGGACAGCGCGAACACCGAGGTGTCGGCCAACGCGCCCTCGATGTCCGAGGTGCGCCCGGGGAACTCCACGCTGTCGTGCACGCCCAGCGTCCAGGTCTGCGCCCGCAGCCGGGCGTCCTCGGGACCGGCGCCGTACAGCCGCAGTGTCCAGTCCGGATGCCGCGGCGCGACCAGCGCCCACGCCTCCAAGAGCAGGTCGTAGCCCTTCTCGAAGGAGAACCGACCCAGGCTCACCACCACCCGGCTCGACCGGGGGGTGAACTCCCGAGGCTCTATCGGCAGCGGGTTGGGCATGAAGTCGGTGTTGTTGAGCCCGTCCCGGCTCCACGCGTCGGCGTCCTCGGCGGTCAGCAGCAGCAGCCGGTCGACCCCGGCGAAGTACTTCTTGACCCGCCGGTGCCGGGAGGAGGCGGCGGACGCCTCGAACGACTCGTGGCTCATCCCGATCACCCGCAGCCCGGCGGTGTCGCTGAGGCCGACCCACTCCATCGCCCACACCTGCGGCACGATCACGATGCCGCCCGGCCGGGCCCGGCGGAACAGCCCGGTCAGCCGGTCCGCGGCCTGCTGCACCGACGCCTTGCGCAGCGCCTCACGGCGTTGCGCGCCCACGTTCAACCGGTCGCGCACCGTGCGCGGGCTCCACGCCGACGGCGGATGCTCCTCGTGCAGGTACATCGTGCGGTACGGCAGGTCCCGGCCGTAGTCGTGGATCTGCTCCGGGTGCACCACGCCGATCAGCGTGACGGTGTGCCCGGCCTCGGTCAACATCGCGGCGGTGTGGTGCGCCCAACGTTGCAACCCGCCGAGTTCCTCGATGTTGTTGCAGACGATGAAGACGTCCCGCGACGGGTGCGCTCGCACGGTCTCGACGTCGCTCACTGTGATTCCTTGCCGAGAAAGAAACGTTCGACGATGGTCTTCGCCGCGGTGCCGTGGTCGTATTCGCCGTAGGACTCCACGAAGTCCCGCCGACGCTCCGCGTACTCCGGGGCGGCGGCGTCGAGTTCGCGAAGATGCCCGAAGAGCTGGTCCTCGTCGTACGCCAGCGGCCCGGGAGCCGTCTCGGCGAGGTCGAAGTACGCGCCCCGGGACTGGCGGGTGTACGCGTCGTAGTCGTAGGTGAAGAACACCATCGGCCGGTCGAGCAACGCGTAGTCGAACATCAGCGACGAGTAGTCCGTGATCAACACGTCGGTCAGCTGCAGCAGTTGGGTCACGTCGGGCACCGTCGAGGCGTCCTTGACGTGGTCGGCCAGCGACGGCGGCAACATCACCGTGTTCAGATAGTGCGTACGCACGAGCAACACGAAACGATCGCCGAACTCCTCGACGAACCGGGCCGGATCGAACGGCAGCGTGAACGGCGTGATCGAACCGTCCTCCTCCTGCCGAAACGTCGGCGCGTACAGCACCACCCGACGCTCGTCGCCCGCCAGGCCCAACTGCTCGCGCAGCGCCGCGACCTGTGCGCGGTTCGCCTCGCCGTCGATCAGCGCGTCGTTGCGCGGATACCCGATCCGCAGGATCTCGCACTTGAGCCGGTAGCCCCGGACCAGCGTGCGCACGTCGTGCTCCGAGCGCACCACGAAGTGGTCGAACCGATCGACCATCTCCTGCAGACGCCGCTGCTCGGCCTCGCCCGAGTGCTTCACCGAGGGCATGTCGAAGCCCATGCGCTTGAGCGCCGAACCGTGCCAGGTCTGGATGTAGGTGGTGCCGCGATTCTTCACCGCGTCCCCGGGAAAGCCCTGGTTGTCGACCCAGAACTCGGCCTGCGCGAGCGCCTTGTAGTAAGCCCACGAACCGCGCTTGACGAGCGTTGCGTCGGCCGGGAACCCGGCCTTGCTCTCCGCGTAGACCCAGGTCACCTTGATCGGCGCGCCCGAGCGGCGCAACTCCTCGTAGATGTGGCGCGGACTGTCGCCATACTGCTTGCCCAGGTGGCTCTCGAACACCGCGGTGCCCTTGCGCACCGGCAACTGCCCCAGCACCTCGCGGCCCATCCGCAGCAGCTTGCGCTTGCGCGCGCCGGTCTGGCGCAACTGGGTGCGCAGGATGCCCCGGGCCTTGACGCCGGCCCGGCTCTGCACCGCCCTGGTCAACAACTCGTCGCTGCGCCGTGCGGCCGAACCCTCGGCGATCAGCTCGAAGGCCAGGTGCCCCTTGGACGTGATGTGCAGGGAGAACTGGTCCCCGGCGAGTCGGCTCAGCCGGGGTCGGGCGGGCAACGACTGCACGTGCTCGGGGATCGAGGTGCCGAAGATCCGGGTGGTGACCTTCTCGCCGTCCACCGACATGATCAGCCGGACGTCCCAGACCGGGTCGATCAGCCCGATGGGATGGATGGTGTCGGCGAGGTCGACCTCGGCCTCCCACACGATTCCCTCAGGGGTGTACCGGATCGATTGCACCGGGCGCCGCACCGCGAGCGGGGCGAGCTTCTTGCGCCGGGGCAGGAACTCGAAGTGCGCGGACAACTTCGCGTCGGGGCCGATGCGTTCGACCGGATTGACGATCACGCCGGACATCCGCACCACGCCGTCCACCGAACTCACCGAGGTGAGTTCGTTGCCCAGCCACAGCGACTTCAGCGGCTTGGTCCACGGCATCGTGTCGGTGACGTCCAGGACCTGCCGGCCCAACTCGTCGTCGAGGTGCCCGGCACACCAGTACACCCGGTCGCCCTCGAGGTGCAGCGGCGAGGTGATCTTGCTCCGGTTCAGCACGAAGTCGATCGCCGGGATCAGGTTCACCCGGTCGTCGCGCAACACGAGATAGGCGGCGATCGCCGGGATCTGGTTGGCCTCCACGAAGGCCCGGGGGTCCAGCGTCTCCAGGTAGGGCCGGGCCACGGCGATGAAGCCGTCGCGCTCCTCCTCGGTCTGGAAGGGCAGGCCCCACAGGTAGAGCACCAGGTCGTGCTGGATGAACTTGCGGTCCTTGAGGAGCTTGAGTTCCACCTCGCCGCGCGCTCGCAACTCGTCGTCGATGAGCTGATGGATCCGCACCCGGTCGATGAAGTTGCTGATCTCGTTGCGCCGGTTCGAGATCGACAGCTTCTCGGCCTTCTCCACCACGTTCCAGTGGTAGATCGTGCTCGGGATCAGGGTCAGTTTCGACGCCGCGAGATAGGCCCGCGCGGAAAAGAGCAGGTCCTCGTAGTGATAGCCCTCGGGAAAGCGCAACTCGGCGCTGTTGAGGAACGCCCGCCGGTAGCACTTGTTGGTCGATAGCGTGTCGTACAACAACTCCGGCTTCTCGGCCACCGAGGAGAGCACCGCACGCTCGCGATACAGCGCCGGGTACCACTCGGTGACCTTGTTCCGCTTGTCCAGATGCACCCGCACGCACAACCCGGAGACCAGGTCGGCAGCGGTCTCGTCGGCGGCCACCAGCATGTTCTTGCAGGCGTGCCGGTCCAGGACGTCGTCGCTGTCGAGGAACATCACGTAGGTGCCGCGGGCGGCGTCGATGCCCACGTTGCGCGGCCGGCTGCATCCCCCGCTGTTCTCCGGCAGGCGGATGGCACGCACTTTGCCCGGATGCTCGGTCGCGAACCGCTCGGCCACGGCGAAGCTGTCGTCGGTGCTGTGGTCGTCGACGATGACGACCTCGAGATTGGCGAGGGTCTGGCCGAGCACCGATGCGACCGCGTGCACCAACCGTCGGGCGTCGTTGTAGACGATCACTACGACGCTGATATCGGGCACTTCGGTCGCGGACAAGCGGTCACCTCCGGGCGGGTGTGGGACGGGAAGCTGGGACGGTCACCGGACGGGGGACCGTCGGGACCGACTCGGCCGATCCTAACGAATACGACGAGAACCCCACGAAAAACCGAACGGGTGGGGTCGGCAGCCGTATCGATCCCGGTGACCGCCCGTTGATCTGGTAAAACGTGGGACGTTCGACGACGCCGGACGGTTGCGAACGAGCCGTTCGGGCGGCTCCGGGGGATCGGCTAGCCTGTCTCGTTGTTTCCCGCACCTCCCTGCACGCCCGTTCGGTTGTCTTCCCGGTCCGTGCCCGACCGCACGTTCATCGGCGGTGCCCGCGGCACCACCGCAAAAGGAGTGATGGCGCCTGTCCACGGCACTGGTCCTCACGGCGTCCACGGCAACCTCCGCGTCTCCGCCGTCCCGGCCGGCGGACGCCTACACCAGTGCCGATCCGGCCCCGCTGCTCGCCGAGTTGTCGGTGCTCGATCGTGGTGTGCCGGAGATCGAGGTGGTGGCCCCGGACGCACTGCGGGCCGCGTTGGCCGCGGGGGAGGACCGGATCACCCTCGTCGACGCGCGTTTCGTCGGCCACCGGCACGCGCTGCGCCTGGTGATCGCCGACACCCGCTTCCCGGCCGCGCACGTACCCGGCGTGCTCGCCGTCGAGGGCGAGGCCAGGGCCGAGGCGGCCCGGATCGCGGCCGGCCTCGACCGGCCCGCCGCCGACGACTGCGTGCCCGACCTGATCGCCGAGCGGCTGGCCGCGGCGGGTGTCTCGCTGCGCGAGGTTCCGCTGGGCGAACTGGTCGCCGAGGTGCCGCGCGACGAGGCCGCGCGCGCCCGGGCGACGGCCGCGGTTGCCGCGGTGGACGACGAGCGCATCCGGCTCGCCTCGGCGGTCAAGGCGCGGGACGGTTTCTTCACCACGTTCGCGGTCAGCACCTGGTCGCGCTACCTGGCCCGCTGGTGCGCCCGCCGGGGCCTGACGCCCAATCAGGTCACCGTCGCCTCGCTGTTCGTCGCGCTCGCCGCGGCGGCGGGCGCGGCCACCGGCACCCGCGCCGGCTACATCGGCGCGGCCCTGGGCCTGTACTTCTCCTTCGTGCTCGACTGCACCGACGGCCAACTCGCCCGCTACGCGGTGAGCTATTCGCGGATCGGCTCCTGGCTGGACGCCACCTTCGACCGGGCCAAGGAGTACGCCGTCTACGCGGGCCTGGCGCTCGGCGCCGCCCGGCACGACGACGACGTGTGGACCCTCGCGCTGGTCGCGATGGTGGTGATGACCACCCGGCACATCGTCGACTTCGCGTTCAACGAGACCCGGCGCGGCATCGGCGGCGGGGACGACGAGAGCGCCGACGGCGGCGCGGGCGCCAAACTGTCCGGCAAGCTGAACACGGTCGGCTGGACCGTGTGGGCCCGGCGGATGATCATCCTGCCGATCGGCGAGCGCTGGGCCCTGATCGCCGTGCTCACCGCGACCACCACGCCGCGGATCACCTTCGTCGTACTGATCACCGGCTGCGTGCTCGCCGCCTGCTACACCTCGCTCGGCCGCGTCCTGCGCTCGCTGCCGCGCCGCACGCCGGCCGCCCCGCAGGTCGGCGAGCACCTGGCCGCGCTCGCCGACAGCGGCCCGCTCGCCGAACTCGTCGCCCGGCTGCGGCTGCGCGTGCCCGCCCCCGCGGCCGCACTGCTTGGCACCGCCGCCCTGCTCGCCGTGCTGCTCGCGGGCGGCGCGGGCCAGTGGTGGGGCCTGGCCGGCGCGGGCGCCTACGCGCTGTGCGCCGGGGTCGCGATCGGCCGCCCGCTGGTGCGCCGGCTCGACTGGGTGGTGCCGCCGATCTTCCGGGCCGCCGAATACGCCGCGATCACCGTCCTGGCCGCACAGGTGGTGCCCACCGCGGTGGCCGCGGCATTCGGTTTGGTCGCGGCCACCGCCTACCATCACTACGACACGGTGTATCGCCTGCGCGGCGGCTACGGGGCCCCGCCCCGGGCGCTGGTGTGGGCGGTGCTCGGTCACGAGGGACGTGTGCTCCTGGTGACCGTGCTGGCCGCGGCGGGCTCGGACACCCTGCGCACCGGTCTGATCGTCACGGCCGGCGTGTTGGCGGCGATCGTGCTCGCCGAGAGTGTCGCCTTCTGGGTGCGCGGCGCGCGCCCGGACATCGACGACGCCACCCCGGTGGGCCCCGCCCCCTCGGCCTCCACACCCTCGTACCGCCCCCTGGAGGCCGTCGTCGCGGCGGCCCCCGATCGAACTGGAGACCTTTCATGATCGGCCTCGTTCTCGCCGCCGGCGCCGGCCGCCGGCTGCGCCCGCACACCGATACGCTGCCCAAGGCCCTGGTGCCGGTGGGCGCGCCCGGTGCGCCGGACAGCGAGCGGTCGATCCTGGAGGTCACGCTCTCCCACTACGCGGCGGTCGGCCTGACCGAGGCCGCGATCGTGATCGGCTACTGCGGCGACGCCATCCGCGAGCGGCAGGACCTGCTGGAGCGTCGGTACGGCCTCAAGCTGCACCTGGTCGACAACGACAAGGCCGAGGAGTGGAACAACGCCTACTCCCTGTGGTGCGCCCGCGACCACCTCGCCGACGGCGTGCTGCTCGCCAACGGCGACACGCTGCACCCGCTCTCGGTACAGGAGACCATGCTGGCCGCGCGGGGCGGCGACAAGGGCATCATCCTGGCCCTGGACACCGCCAAGCCGCTCGCCGACGAGGAAATGAAGGTCACCCTCGGCGACGACGGCCGGATGCGCCGGATCACCAAGCTGATGGACCCTGCCGAGGCGGCCGGCGAGTACATCGGCGTCACGCTGATCGAGGGCCACGCCGCGCCCGCGCTGGTCGACGCGCTCCGGGCCACCTTCGAGCGCGACCCGCAGCTGTACTACGAGGACGGTTACCAGGAGCTGGTGAACCGCGGCGGCCGGGTCGACGTGCAGCCGATCGGCGCGCCCGACATCCGGGTGCCGTGGACCGAGATCGATACCACCGAGGACCTGACGGTCGCCCGGGAGATCGCGTGCCGGTACTGACCCGACTGGTCCCCACACCGCTCACCGTCGACATCCGCGCGGGCGCGGTCGCCGACCTGGCCGGCATCCTGGCCGACCGTCGGGTCTCCACCTCGGGCCGGATCGCGGTCGTGGTCAGCGAGGGCTCCGGCGCCGGACTGCGCGAGCGATTCGCCCCGCAACTGCCGGGCGCCGAGTGGTATTCGGTGGGCGGCGGCACGCTGACCGCGGCGGTCGACCTGGCCGACCGGATGCGCGGCGGAGCCTACGACGCGGTGGTCGGTCTCGGCGGCGGCCGGGTCCTGGACGCCACCAAGTACGCCGCCGCGCGCGTGGGCCTGCCCATGGTCGCGGTCGCCACCAACCTCGCCCACGACGGCATCGCCTCGCCGGTGAGCATTCTCGACAACGACGCGGGCCGCGGCTCCTACGGCGTGCCCACGCCGATCGCGCTGGTGGTCGACCTGGACCTGGTCCGGGCCGCGCCGCAGCGCTTCGTGCGCTCCGGCATCGGCGAGTCGTTGTCGAACCTGTGCGCGGTGGCCGACTGGGAGTTGTCCCACCGGGTGACCGGCGAGCCGCTGGACGGCCTCGCGGTCGCGCTGGCCCGCACCTCCGGCGACTCGATGCTGCACCGCCCGGGCGGCATCGACGACGACGACTTCCTCGTCGCGCTGACCGAGGGCCTGGTGCTCTCCGGCATCGCGATGTCGGTGGCCGGCACCACCCGCCCGTGCAGCGGGGCCTGCCACGAGATCTCGCACGCCATCGACCTGCTCTACGGCGAGCGCGACGGCCACGACGGGCTGCACGGCGAACAGGTCGGCCTGGGCGCCGCGTTCGCCACCCACCTGCGCGGCGACGAGGCGCTGACCAGGCTCTTGACGAGCACCCTCGAGCGGCACAAGCTGCCGGTCGTGCCGGAGCATCTCGGCCTGACCATCGACGAGTTCACGGCGGTGGTGAGTCACGCGCCGCAGACCCGCCCGGGACGTTTCACCATCCTCGAACATCTCGACCTCGACCACGACGCCATCCGGGATTCGGTGACCGAATATGTCCACACCTACGGCGGCTGAGCTTCGCTCGGTCGTACACCCCGAGGGTCTGCTCGACCGGCGCAGTGGCGAACACTGGGCCGGGCGCATCTACATGCGTCGGATCTCCCTCCAGGTGACCCGACGCATCGTCGGGACCCGGGTGACGCCCAACGGGCTCACCTACATGATGATCCTCGCGGGCATTGCCGCCGGCGCCGCGCTGATCCTGCCCGGGATAGCCGGACCGCTCGCCGCGCTGATCCTGGTGCAGCTCTACCTGCTGCTCGACTGCGTCGACGGCGAGGTGGCCCGCTGGCGCCGGCAGACCTCCGTCACCGGGGTCTACCTCGACCGGGTCGGCCACTACCTGTCCGAGGCCGCGCTGCTCTCCGGCGCCGGTCTGCACGCGGCGGGCGTCCTGGACGGCGGCGACTTCAACGGCTACGCCACGCTCGGCGTGGTCGCGGCCCTGGGCGCGATCCTGATCAAGTCCGAGACCGACCTGGTCGACGGCGCCCGCGCGAAGAGCGGCCTGCCGCCCGTACAGGATGCCGCCGCCGTGCCGCGCTCATCGGGCGCGGCGAGCGCGCGCAAAATGGTCGCCTCGCTCAAGTTCCACCGCCTGGTCGGCGCCGTCGAGGCGTCGATCTTCCTGCTCCTGGCCGGCGCGCTCGACCTGGTGGCCGACGACGGCGGCCTGCTCTACAGCCGGATCGCGGTCACCGCGCTGGCCGCCATCGCCCTCCTGCAGACCGTGCTGCACCTGGTCAGCGTGCTCATGTCGAGCAGGCTCCGGTGACCGCCGAGGCTGCCGAGGGGCAGCGGGCCGACGGCGGCGCGGACACCGAACACATGGTGCTCGGCGCGGTGGTGCTGACCATGGGCGACCGCCCGCGGGAGCTGGAGCGCCTGCTGCGCTCGGTCGCCGACCAGGACGGCGAGCCGATGGCGGTGGTCGTGGTCGCCAACGGCGGGCCGCTGCCGGAGCTGCCCGAGGGTGCGGTGGGCATCGCCCTGCCGAAGAACGTGGGCATCCCCGCCGGCCGCAACGTCGGCACCGACGGCCTGCCCGCCGACACCGACGTGGTGCTCTTCCTCGACGACGACGGCCGGCTCGGCGGTACCGACGCCGGCCGCCTGCTGCGCGAGGCGTTCGCGGCCAACCCGCGCCTGGGCATCGTCTCCTTCCGGATCGTGGACCCGGAGAGCGGCGAGACCCAGCGCCGGCACGTGCCCCGGATCCGGGTCGGCGACCCGCTGCGCTCGGGCCCGGTGACGACGTTTCTGGGCGGCGCCAGCGCGGTGCGCGCGGCGGTGCTGCGCGAGGTCGGCGGGCTGCCCGACGACTTCTTCTACGCGCACGAGGAGACCGACCTGGCCTGGCGCGCGCTCGACGCGGGCTGGGAGATCGAGTACCGCGCCGACATCGTCCTCGAGCACCCCAAGACCAGCCCGGCCCGGCACGCGGCCTTCTTTCGGATGAACGCGCGCAACCGCGTGTACCTGGCCCGACGCAACCTGCCCTGGCCGATCGTGCCCGCCTACCTGGGCACCTGGGTGGTACTCACCGCCGCCCGTCGGCCGTCCCGGGAGAACGCCCAGGCGTGGCTCGCGGGCTTTCGCGAGGGCTGGAAGACCCCCAGCGGCCCGCGCCGACCGATGTCGTGGCGAACGGTCTGGCGCATGACCAGGCTCGGCCGCCCGCCCGTGATCTGACAGGCTGGAAACCCCCGTACGTTTTCGATCTCGACCCGACGCATATGAAAGTGTCAACGTGGCCAACAGCGTGCAGGCCGACACCCTGAGCCCACAGGGGACGTCGGCACCCCCCGGTTCCACCGAACCACTGGCGGACCTCGCCGCCCGCTACAAGCTGACGGTCAGTGGAGCCCGCCCCGGGCTGCTCTCGTACACCAAGCAGCTCTGGGCCCGGCGCCACTTCATCGTGGCCTTCGCCAACGCCAAGACCCGGGCCACCTACAGCACCGCCAAGCTGGGCCAGGTCTGGCAGGTGCTCACGCCGCTGATGAACGCGGCCGTGTACTACCTGATCTTCGGCTACCTCGTGAAGACCAAGGGCGGCATCGACAACTATGTCGCCTTCCTGGTCACCGGCGTCTTCGTGTTCACCTTCACGCAGAGCGCGGTGCTCGCGGGCAGCCGGGCGATCAGCGACCAACTGAACCTGATCCGGGCGCTGCACTTCCCCCGGGCGTGCCTGCCGATCTCGTTCACCATCGTCCAGCTCCAGCAGTTGCTCTTCTCGATGGTCGTGCTGTGCGCGATCGTGCTCGGCACCGGTGAACCGCTCAGCCTCAAGTGGCTGCTGATCGTGCCCGCGCTGGTCCTGCAGTTCGTCTTCAACGTCGGCCTGAGCCTGGTCCTGGCCCGCATCGGCGCCGTGATGGTCGACATCAAGCAGCTGTTGCCGTTCATCCTGCGCACCTGGCTGTACATCAGCGGCGTCTTCTACAGCCTGGACAACTACACCAAGACGGCGCCGACGTGGGTGGCCCGCGTCCTGGAGGCGAACCCCGGGGCGGTGTACATCGAGCTGGTGCGCGACGCGCTCATCGACAGCCACTCCACGGTGCCCGCGCACACGTGGGCCTACGCGGTCGGCTGGGCGCTGCTGATGGGTCTCGGCGGTTACATGTACTTCTGGAAGGCGGAAGAGAGGTACGGCCGTGGCTGAGCAGCCCGCGATCATGAGTCTGGCCGAAGCCGGCGCGAAGTCCGAGGTCGAGGTGCCCGAACAAGGCGTTCCGCAAAAACCGCAGCAGGTCGGCGAGGAACTGCCGCCGACCGTCGTCGTCGACGACGTGCACCTGATCTACCGGGTCCACGGCGCCTCCTCCGGCAAGGGCAGTGCCACCTCCGCGCTGTCCCGACTGGCACTGCGCAAGAAGGCCACCGGCGTCACCGAGGTGCACGCCGTGCGCGGCGTCAGCTTCGTCGCCTACAAGGGCCAGGCGATCGGCCTGATCGGCCGCAACGGCTCGGGCAAGAGCACGCTGCTGCGCTGCATCGCCGGCCTGTTGCCGCCGACCACCGGCAAGATCTACAGCGACGGCCAGCCGTCGCTGCTCGGGGTCAACGCCGCGATGATGAACGACCTCACCGGAGAGCGGAACATCATCCTGGGCTGCCTGGCGATGGGCATGACCCAGCGCGAGGCCGAGGCCAACTACGAGCAGATCGCCACCTTCTCCGGCCTGAACAACTACAACGGCAAGGACTTCACCAAGCTGCCGATGCGGACCTACTCGTCCGGCATGGCGGCGCGGCTGCGGTTCTCCATCGCGGCGGCGCGCTCGCACGACGTGCTGATGATCGACGAGGCGCTGGCCACCGGCGACCGGGAGTTCCAGCTCAAGAGCGAGGCCCGGATCCGCGAACTGCGCAAGGAGGCCGGCACGGTCTTCCTGGTCAGCCACAGCATGAAGTCGATCCGCGACACCTGCGACCGGGCGATCTGGCTCGACCAGGGCGTGATCAAGATGGACGGGCCGATGGAGGAAGTCGTCAACGCCTACGAGGGCAAGTAGCGACGCGGCGGAAGAACCACCCGCCGCACAGGCACGTCCTGCACCACAAGCAGCAAAAGCACCATCGGTTCCACCAGCACCAACAGCACCACGCAAAGGGGTTCACCGGTGTCCTTGCAGGTCCTGGCGGAGAGTACCGACGACAACCTCGACATCGAGGTCCTGCGGGACGTCAACGGACTCACCGAACACACCTCCTGGGCGCACGGCGGCATGGAGTTCATGGGCGAGTACGGCATGTTCGCCGTACTCGCCGTGCTCGGCCTGCTCACGTGGTGGCGGGTACGCTCCCGGCCGGACCACGTGGCGGCCGTGGCCGGCCTCGTGTGGGCCCCGCTCGCGGCCCTGGTGGCGGAGTTGGCGAACGCGCCGCTGCGCGACTGGGTGGACCGGCCGCGCCCCTTCCTGAGCCACGACGGGCTGCACGTGCTCGTGCAGGGCAAGACCGACCCGTCCTTCGCCTCCGACCACGCGCTGACCACGATGGCGCTCGCGGTCGGGATCCTGCTGGTGGACCGCCGGATCGGCGTGCTCGCGGTGCTCGCCGCGGTGTTCACCGGCTTCGCCCGGCTCTACGTGGGGGTGCACTACCCGACCGACGTGCTCGCCGGATTCGCGCTCGGCGCGCTGGTCGCGCTGGTCGGCTCGATGTTCGTCGGCCGTCTCCTGGAGCCGGTGGTGCGGATGGTCGAACGCGGACCGCTGCGGCCACTGGTCACGGCAGCGCCGCGTGCGGCGGGATGACGGCGGCGCGGCCGAGGGGGCGGACACGATGGGGAGCGACACCGAGAGCGGCCGGGACGCGGGCCGACTGGGCGAGCGGCTGAGCCTGCGCGAACAGGTCGCGCGGGCGATCCGGGCCGCGCTGGTGACCGGCCGGATGCAGCCGGGGGTGGTCTACTCGGCGCCCGCCCTGGCCGGCCGGTTCGGGGTGTCCGCCACGCCGGTGCGCGAGGCACTGCTCGACCTGGCCAAGGACGGCCTGGTCGAACCGGTCCGCAACAAGGGCTTCCGGGTGCGCACGATGTCCGCCGCGGACCTGGCCGACGTGCACGACCTGCGCGAACTCCTGGAGATACCGACCGTCGCCCGGCTCGCCCGGGACGGCTGCGCGGACGAGATGCCGCGCCTGCGCGCGCTGGTCGACGACCTCGCCGACGCGCTGGAGCGGGCCGACGTGGCGGACCGCGTGGACGCCGAGGATCGCTTCCACGCGCACCTGCTCGGGCTGGCCAAAAACGCGCGCCTGGTCAAGGTGGTCGCCGAGTTGCGCGCCCAGGCCCGGCTGTACGGTCCCCGCCCGGAGGCGGACGCGCCCGAACACGGCTCGATCGCCGCCGAGCTGCACCGGCTGCTCGACCTGATCGAGGCCCGCGACGCGGCGGGCGCCGAGGAACTGACCCGCCGCCGGCTGGCCCGATCGCGCCCGTCCGCCCACGCGGGCGCCCCCGCCGTCCCGGCATCGCCCGAACGGCCGTAACCCGGCGTCGCCTCGCTCGTTGTCCCGTCGAGCCGCCGCCGCGTGGCCGGCCGTCACGCGAGGATTCCGAGCATCCGGGAGAACCCCACATGTTGGTCCGCACCGCGCTCACGGGTGCCTGTTGCGCCCTGGTCCTGGCCGGGGTCGCCGGTTGTCAGGGCGATGACGTGCAACCGCAGGGAGCGCAGGTCAAGGGCAGTGGCGGGGCCGCGAGCGGCGGCCCGTCGAACGCGGTCGCCGCCGTGCGCAAGGCGGCCGACGTCACCACCGGCGCGAAGAGTTCGCGCACCCGCACCACGATGACGATGCAGAGCGACAACCGGGTCGTGAAGCTCACCGGCCAGGGCATGTTCGACTATGTCCGGCACATCGGTTCGCTCACGGTGGACGCGCCCAAGGACTCCGGCATCGCCGGGCCGCTCCAGGAGATCCTGACCCCCGACGCGCTCTACATGAAGAACGGCTCGCCCGGCATCCCCAAGGACAAGTGGGTGCGCCTCGCGATCGACGGGCTGGCCGACGGCAACCTGGTCAGCGGCGGCGGTACCGACCCCGGGACGTCCTTCGAGATACTGCGCGGGGTCAACGACGACGTGGTCCTGGTGGGCACCGAGAAGCTGGGCCCGGACACCGTGCGGCACTACAAGGGCACCCTGGACATCCGCAAGGCGCACGACCTGACCGCGCCGGAGGTGCGCGGCCCGTTGGCCGCCGCGCTGAAGACCTTCGACGGCGCGCCGATCCCGTTCGACGCCTATCTCGACGACGCCGGTCGACTGCGCAGGGTCGAGGAGTCGTTCGTGTTCGTGATGGGTCCGGACGAGGCCAAGTCCGCGCCGACGACGAAGGTGCTCTCCGCCGCGGAGCTGTACGACTTCGGCGTCGTGGTCGACGTCAAGCCGCCCGAGGCCAAGGACATCTACGTGTCACCGGCTCCGCCCGTCGCCCCGCCGAGCGCCCCGGCGAAACGCGGTTAGATCTCGCCGGACCGGGCCCCGGGCCCGGTCCGCCGGACGGCCCCGGCCACCTCCGCGGCATCGTTTCGGGCGGTTCCCAAATGACCCAGGCGTGTCATGGTCGCGCCGAGGAGCCGCCCCTACGCTGGATGGGCCGAAGGACCGTCCGAGGCGTGCCGCGAGGAGGCGATGGGAGTGTCACGATTCTCCGATCGCCGCGTGCACGACCACGTCGTCCTCGACGAGATCGAGCTCTACGGAGACCTGATGATCGCGGCGTCGGCGAGCGAGGGCCCGCTCACCCAGGCGCAGATCGACGCCGTGCTCGGCCTGGCCGGCGGCCGGGGGTCGGGCGCGCACGGCAGGGCCGGCCCCCGTCGCCGCGGCCTCAGGAGCGCACCAGGCGTGCGATCGCCTGGGACGCCTCCTTGACCTTCTCGTCCGCCTCCGGACCGCCCTTTTCCACCGCGTTCGCCACGCAGTGCCCGAGGTGTTCCTCCAGCAGGCTGAGCGCGAAGGACTGCAGTGCCTTGGTCGCCGCCGAGACCTGGGTGAGGATGTCGATGCAGTATTCGTCCTCGGAGACCATGCGCTGCAACCCGCGGATCTGCCCCTCGACCCGACGCAGCCGCTTCAGGTGCTCGTCCTTGCGCCCGCTGTAGCCGTGCCCCGACGCGCCGTGTCCCGAGGTTTCGTGCCCCGATGCGCCGGATGTCGCCTTCGTGTCCGGCGTCTGCGGATCCTGTTCCACCGTCGTCTCCCGTGTCCGTGCGGCCGTTTCCCACCTGTCCATGGCCCGATCGGGTGACCGACCACGTCTTCGAATTTACCCCCGGGGGGTATATCCGGCAAGCGCTCCGATCGCCCCGCCCACGGCCGACCGGCTCCGGCGGGCGTCGTGCCGGTCGATCCCCGGATTCGGTTCGTGTGATGTGGGCGACATGGATCGAGGGTAGGGCGCTCTGTCATTCGAATGGTGCGCGGACCCATACTCTGGCCGTGTGACGGGCGTCCTCGACGGCGGAACGGGCGGTTCCGCATGCCCGTTCGTCGCTGTGCGCGTGTGTCTCATTACCGCCGGGTACGGTCGGGGTTCGCGTCGACTCCCCGGTTTGCGTGCAAGACCGCAAGAGCGCCTAGCATCGACGCCGACCACCTTCATTATCCCGGAGACCTCAAGTGCGATTGCGTCTGACCCCCAGGGAGACGAGCTTCTACGACATGTTCGCCGCAGCGGCGAGCAACCTGGTCACCGCATCCAAGCTCCTGACGGAGTTGCTCGGCGCAGAGGTCTCCGCTCGTCCGGAGATCGCCGAACGGATGCGCGCGGCCGAGCATGCCGGTGACGACACCACGCATGCGATCATGCGCCAGCTCAACGCCTCCTTCATCACGCCGTTCGACCGCGAGGACATCTACGCGCTCGCCTCGCAACTCGACGACGTCATGGACTACATGGAAGAGGCGGTCGACCTGGTCGTGCTGTACCAGCTCGACGAACTCCCGCCCCAGGTCGCGGACCAGATCGAGGTGCTCGTGCGGGCCTCGGAGCTGACCGCCGAGGCGATGCCCCGGCTGCGCACGATGAAGGACCTGACCGAGTACTGGATCGAGATCAACCGACTCGAGAACCAGGCCGACCAGATCCACCGCAAGTTGCTGGCGCACCTGTTCAGCGGGGCGTACGACGCACTGACCGTGCTCAAGCTCAAGGGCATCGTCGACGTGCTCGAAGAGGCCGCCGACGGGTTCGAGCACGTGGCGAACACGGTCGAGACGATCGCCGTCAAGGAGTCCTGACCCAGTGGAACTCACTGGTCTGATCATCGTCATCGGCGTCGCGCTCTTCTTCACCTACACCAACGGCTTCCACGACTCGGCCAACGCCATCGCCACCTCGGTGTCCACTCGGGCACTGACCCCGCGGGCGGCGCTGGCCATGGCCGCGGTGATGAACCTCGCCGGCGCCTTCCTCGGCGAAGGCGTCGCGAAGACCGTCAGCGAAGGGCTGATCTCCACCCCCGAGGGCCATCAAGGTCTGGTCATCCTGTTCGCGGCGCTGGTCGGCGCGATCTTCTGGAACCTGCTGACCTGGTACTTCGGGCTGCCCTCGTCCTCGTCGCACGCGCTGTTCGGTGGCCTCGTCGGCGCCGCGCTCGCGGGCTCCAGCACCGTCTACTGGGACGGCGTGCTGGAAAAGGTCGTCATCCCGATGTTCCTGTCGCCGGTGGTCGGTCTGGTGGCTGGCTATCTGGTGATGGTCGGGATCATCTGGCTGTTCCGCAGGGCCAATCCACACAAGGCCAAGCGCGGATTCCGGCTCGCGCAGACCGTCTCGGCGGCCGGCATGGCGCTCGGGCACGGCATCCAGGATGCCCAGAAGACGATGGGCATCGTGGTGATGGCGCTGGTGATCAGCGGCCACCACGAGGGCGACGGCATTCCGGTGTGGGTCAAGCTCGCCTGTGCCATCACGCTCTCGGCCGGCACCTACGCGGGCGGGTGGCGGATCATGCGCACCCTCGGCCGCAAGATCATCGAGCTGGACCCGCCGCAGGGCTTCGCCGCCGAGACCACGGCCGCGTCGATCCTGTACACCACGGCCTACGTCTTCAAGGCGCCGATCTCCACCACGCACATCATCACCTCGGCGATCATGGGCGTGGGTGCGACCAAGCGGGTCAAGGCGGTGCGCTGGGGTGTCGCCAAGAACATCCTGATCGGCTGGTTCACCACGATGCCGGCCGCGGGTCTGGTCGCGGCGGGCACCTACTGGATCGCCCACCTGATCGTGGGCTGACCCGGGGGCCGCGCGCCGCGCGCGTAATGCAGGACGCACGCGGCATCCGGCCCGGACGGCACGGATGTCACAGCCGGCACGGTTGGCACAGGTGTCGCATAACGGACGAGAGGGCCCGCACCGAATCCGGTGCGGGCCCTCTCGCGTGTCCATGTCGGCGGTCCGTCGACTCGTCGCTCGGTGCGTCGATCCGTCAGCCGAACCGGCCGGCGATGTAGTCGGCGGTGGATTCCTCGGTCGGCGCGGAGAAGATCGTCTCGGTGTCGCCGATCTCCACCAGCTTGCCGGGCTGACCCGGGCCGGCCAGGTTGAAGAACGCGGTCTTGTCCGAGACGCGGGCCGCCTGCTGCATGTTGTGCGTCACGATCACGATCGTGTAGCGCTCCTTGAGCAGCGCGATCAGGTCCTCGATCGCCAGCGTGGAGATCGGGTCCAGGGCCGAGCACGGCTCGTCCATCAGCAGCACCTGCGGCTCGACCGCGATCGCGCGCGCAATGCACAGTCGCTGTTGCTGGCCACCGGACAGGCCCGCGCCGGGCTTGTTCAGCCGGTCCTTGACCTCGGTCCACAGGTTGGCGCCGCGCAGCGACCGCTCGACGATCGCGTCCAGGTCGCCCTTGCGCTTGATCCCGGCGAGCTTGAGCCCGGCCGCGACGTTGTCGTAGATCGACATGGTCGGGAAGGGGTTGGGCCGCTGGAACACCATGCCGACCGTGCGACGCACCGCCACCGGGTCGATGTCGCTGCCGTACAGGTCCTGCCCGTCGAGCGCGACCGAGCCGTCCACGGAGGCGCCGGGGATCAGCTCGTGCATCCGGTTCAGGGTGCGGATGAAGGTGGACTTGCCGCAGCCGGAGGGACCGATGAAGGCCGTGACCGAACGCGGCTCCATGGTCATCGAGATGTCCTCGACGGCCTTGTGCGAGCCGTAGTAGGCGTTGAGTCCGGCAACTTCGATGCGCTTGGTCATTCCTGCCTCTGGATCGGTGCGGATGTCGGTGCCGCGGTCGGCCGTACGGGTCCTCGTCGTGGCCTTCATCGGCCCGCCTTCGGTGCCTTCCAGCGGGCGATCAGCCGCGCCGCCAGGTTGAGGATCATCACGATGAGGATCAGCGTGAGTGCCGCGGCCCAGGCCCGTTCCTCGGCGAACTTGTTGCCGGCGTGGTTCTGGTCGAACACGTACAGCGGCAGCGCCGATTGCCACCCCGAGAAGGGGTCGGTGTTGATCGACTGGGTGAGCCCGACGAGCAGCAGCAGCGGGGCGGTCTCGCCGATCACGCGGGCGATGGAGAGCATCACGCCGGTGACGATGCCGCCGAACGCGGTGGGCAGCACGACCTTGAGCACGGTGCGCCACTTCGGGATGCCGAGCGCCAGGCTGGCCTCGCGCAGCTCGTTCGGGACGAGCTTGAGCATCTCCTCGGCGGAGCGCACCACCGTGGGCAACATCAGGATCATCAGCGCCAGCGACCCGGCGAAGCCGGACGCCTCGAAGCCGAGCATCAGGATCCAGAAGGCGTAGATGAACAGACCCGCGACGATCGACGGCAGACCCGTCATCACGTCGACGAAGAAGGTCACCGTCTTGGCCAGTCGGCCGCGCCCGTACTCGACCAGGTAGATCGCGGTGAGCAGACCGATCGGGACCGCGATCAGGGTGGCCAGGCCGACCTGCTCCAGGGTGCCGATGATCGCGTGGTAGACGCCGCCGGTGTCGTCCCGGGCGCCCACGCCGCGCATCGAGTGGGACAGGAAGTACGGAGTGAGCTTGTCGACGCCGCGCTGGATCGTGTAGCCGAGCAGCGAGACCAGCGGCAGCACGGCGAGCACGAACGTGGTGGAGATCAGGCTGGTGGCGAGCCGGTCCCGGGCCCGACGGGCGTCCTCGAAGCGCCACGAGACGGCGGAGAGCGCGACGATGAAGATCACGCCGGCGAGGAAGACCGCGAGCGCCCAGTTGTCCAGGGTCAGCTTGAACACGATCGTCAGCAGCACGCCGCCGCCGGCGATCGCCCACGGCACCTGGCGCGGCAGGGTCCGCCGGGTCAGCGACGCCGCGCGCGGATCGGCCGGACCCCCGCGACCGCTCTCGGCCGCGTCCGTACCGATGCCCGGGCGCTTGTCGCCCGTGTCCAGGACGGTCATGAGTTCGCTCCAGAGAACGCCTTGCGCCGGTTGATGACGACGCGCGCGGCGCCGTTGACGAGCAGCGTCATGATGAACAGGACCAGACCGGAGGCGATCAGCGCGCCGCGGCCGATGTCGTTGGATTCGCCGAACTGGTTCGCGATGTTCGCCGCGATCGTGGTGTTGCCCGGGTCCAGGATGTGGATCGAGAGGTCGAAGCTGGGCGAGAGCACCATCGCGACCGCGATGGTCTCGCCGACCGCGCGGCCGAGGCCGAGCATCGACGCGCTGATGATGCCGGGCTTGCCGTAGGGCAGCACCGCGACCCGGATCATCTCCCAGCGGGTGGCGCCGAGCGCGAGCGCGGCCTCCTCGTGGGCCCGGGGCACTTGGAGGAAGACCTCACGGGTGACCGCCGCGATGATCGGCAGGATCATGATGGCCAGCACGATGCCGACGGTGAACAGCGTGCGGGCGGTGGCGCCCGGCTGTTCCTTGTCGAAGATCGGGATCCAGCCGAGGTAGTCGGCCAGCCAGGTGTGCAGGCCGAGCAGTTTGGGGGCCAGGAAGATGTAGCCCCACAGGCCGTAGACCACGCTGGGCACCGCGGCCAGCAGGTCGACGATGTAACCGAGCGTCTGGGCGATCCGCCGGGGTGCGTAGTGCGTGATGAACAGCGCCACCCCCACCGCAACCGGCACCGCGATGACCATCGCGATGGTGGCGCTGACAACCGTGCCGAACACCAGGGTGACCACGCCGAACGCGGGCTTGGCCACGTTCGGGTCCCAACCCTGGTCGGTCAGGAAGCTGCCCTGGTTCTTCGACAGTGCGTCCGTCGCCTTGACCACGAGGAAGATCGCGATCGCGGCCATGATGGCGAGCAGGCTGATGCCGGCGCCGCGGGCGGCACCGGAGAAGATCCGGTCGCCTGGTCGGACCTTGACGCGCTTGGCCACGGGGGCCTTGCGCTCGGGGTCCGCCGGTGCGGTGGGGGTGGTGGTGGACATCTCTCTCCGTACGAGTCGGTCGCTCAGCGGGCTCGGACTAGGACAGACCGGCCACGGCGGCGCGGACCTTGTCCGCGACGGTCGTCGGGAGCGGCGCGTAGCCGATGCCCGCGAGGACCTTCTGGCCTTCGGCGCTGGAGGTGTAGGTGAGGAAGGACTTCATCAGCGGGAGCTTGTCCGCCGCGGTGCCCTTCTCGCAGACGATCTCGTAGGTCACCAGGATGATCGGGTAGGCGCCCTCGGCCTTGGTCGCGTAGTCGACCGACAGCTTCAGGTCGTTGCCCTCGCCCGCGATCTTGGCCGCCTCGACGGCCTTGCCCGCGGCCTCGGGGGTGAGCTTGACCGGGGCCGACGCGCCCGTGTTGATCGCGGCGATGTTCAGGCCGGCGTTCTCCGCGTAGGACTGCTCCACGTAGGTGATCGCGCCCTGCGTCGACTTCACGATCTGCGCGACGCCCTCGCTGCCCTTGGCGCCCTGGCCGCCCGGGGCCTTCCAGTCCTGGGCCGAGTCGTAGGTCCAGTCGGCGCCGGCGGCGGCCTTGAGGTACTTGGTGAAGTTCTCGGTGGTGCCGGACGCCTCGGACCGGTGCACGGGCTGGATCGCGGTGCCGGGCAGCTGCGCGTTCGGGTTCAGCGCCTTGATCTCGGCGGCGTCCCACTTGGTGATCTTGCCGGAGAAGATGCCGGCGATCGTCTTCGCGTCCAGGACCAGGTCCTTGGCGCCGGAGACGTTGTACGCGACCGCGATCGGGCCGGTCACCATCGGGAGGTTGATCGCCTGGCCCGGCGCGCACGCGGCGGCGGCCTTGGCGACCTCTTCCGGCTTGAGCGCCGAGTCGGAGCCCGCGAAGGTGACCTGCTTGTCGAAGAACGACTGGCGGCCGGTGCCCGAACCCGAGGACGCGTAGTCGATCGTGGCACCCGAACACTTGGCCTGGTACGCCTTGATCCACTCGTCCATCGCGTTCTTTTGCGCGCTGGAGCCGGCGGCGGCGAGCTTGCCGGTGCCGCAGTCACCCTTGGGGGCCTCCGCGCCGGGGGCGGACGCAGCCTTCGTGGACGACTTCTTGTCGTCACCCGAGCTGTTGTCGTCGGAGCCACACGCGGCCAGCGTGAGCGCGCCGGCGAGTGCCAGGCCGGTGAAGCCGATACCGCGACGGACACTGCGGGGCCGAATGGTCACGGCGCTCCCTTTCGATCGAACTCTGCTCGTGGTCGCGACGACCCGAGCGGTCGCCGTCATGCACGAAGTTAGGCCGTGTGAATGAAGCGATCCGCCGCGGAAAGTGAACCGAGGGTGAACTCGAACGGTCGAGTCAGATAAGCCGACCGCTGGATGAATTGTCCGTTCATGTAGCCATTTACTGCCCGCGAACTGCGGCTTTATGGTGACGTCGGAACGACGTTCATCCCGCGTTCAGATGGACGCCGAGTTACGTTCGGTAAACCGTGATCACGGCTTGACCAAGCGCTCAGCTTCCCGTCGGATAGGGGGCGTATCGGCCCACGGCCACCACCCGCCCCGCCCACGTGTGCAAGACGGCGAATTCGCCGGGCAACAACGGCTCCGCCGGCAGCCGCGGCGAACCGGCCCCGGAGGCGATCGCCGGCAGGTCCGGGACGGGCGTACACAGCAGCGCGGGCCGACCCGCGCGCACCGCCTCGGCGGCCGACACGGCGGTCGCGTGCACCCGCGCTCCGGCCGCCGCCACATACGGCGCCACCGTCGCCGCGGCGTCCGGCTCCGCGCACCCGTACACCTCGACCGGCGCGAACGCGGCCAGCATCGGCACCAGGGCCGGGGCGAACGCCGGGCCCGCGCGCAACACCACGACCGGCACCGTCGCCGGCGGCGGCCCGGTGCGAAACGCCTCGGTCAACGACGCGGTGTAGTCCGGCGTCCCACTGCGCTCCGCGGCCTCCTCCGGCGCGCCCCACCACATCCGGTCCACCTCGTGGTTGGGGGTGAACCCGCCCGACACCGCCTCCGCCACCCAGTAGCGGTTGATCTTGACCCGATCGCGCGAGCGCATCGGATAGCTGCGCACCCCCAACTCCCGGCCCAGCACGGCCCGGAAACCGGTCTCCTCGGCGATCTCGCGCACCGCGGCCACCACCGCGGGCTCACCAGGCTCCAGCTTGCCCTTGGGGAAGGACCAGTCGTCGTAGCGCGGCCGGTGCACGAGCCCCACCTGCGTCCCGTCGGGGGTGCGCCGCCACAACACCCCGCCCGCGGCGAGCACCGGATCGTGCGCGGGCTCCGCGGCCCCGGGCGGGTCATCCATCGAGCCACGACCTGACGTCGTGCGCGTACGCCCCGGGCCAGACCCGGGTGAAGGCGTGACGCTGCGCCGTCGCCGCCCACCGCTCGCGGGCGTACAACTCGCCGAGCACGAACGAGGCGGGCCCGCCGATCCGGGGCGTGGCCGCCAGCTCGGCCACCGCGCCGGCCGCGATGCAGGCGTCCTGGTGGATGCCAAGGACCTCGGTGACCGCCTTGAGCCGTCGGGCCAGCCGGGCGGCGGGGGCGCCGAACGCGGGCACGCACATGTCGGCGGCGTAGCGGGCCCGCTTGGCCAGGATCCGCACCCGGTGCCACGCCTCGTCGTCGGTGCCCGCGTACGGGGAGAAGCCGGGGGCGTCCACGGGAGCCGGATACGGCACCCCCGCCGCGACCAGCGGCAGCGCGTCGGCGGCCCGGTCGAGGCGGCGCAGCGTGCGGGCCACCAGCTTCGGCACCACCTCGGCGCCCGGATCCGCCGCCCGCTCGGTGAAGGTCAGCCCCAGGGCCGGCTCCACCAATTCGGCCGACAGCGTGGTGAACAGCCCCGAGTCGAGCGCGGCCAACGCCCGGGCCCGTCCGGAGCCCAGATCGCCGCGCAGTCGGCGCTCGGCCAGCGCCCGGGCCCGGACCGTTCCCGGGCGCTCCGGCAGCGCGTCCAGGTCCGCGAGCAGGCGATCGAGCAATACCTCGGAGTCGCGCTCGCCGGCCAGCGCGTCCGCGGCCTCGCGCAGCCGGGTGCGCAGGCGTGTGGCGGGCTCCGGGTCGAGCAGCGGCGCGCAGGTGGCCAGCGCGCTGCGGATGCGTCTGGCGGCCACTCGCGCCTGGTGTGCGGCGTCCTCCTCGCCCGCGCCTAGGCGGGGCAGCTGGTCGATGAACGCGCCCGCCTCGCCGACCAGATGGGCGAGCAGGATCTCGCCGGCGGAGGTGTCCTCGGCCGCCGCGCGCGGTCGGGGAATGCTCGTCGCCTGCTTGCTACTCCGGCCCACGTCTGCGCCTCCGGGTCTCGATGAGGTGCTCCTGCACGTCGCGAAGCCGGGTGCCGTCGGCCGCCGTCGCGTGCCTGGTCCAGGTACCGTCCCGGTCGAGGTGCCAGGACGCGGTCTCCGCGCTCATCCCCAGGTCCATGAAGGACGTCATCTCGTCGCGGTGTCGATCGCCGCGCAGCCGCACCGCCGCCTCGACCCTGCGGTCGAGATTGCGGTGCATCAGGTCGGCGCTGCCGATCCACACCTCGGGCTCGCCGCCGCCGGCGAAGACCCACACCCTCGAGTGTTCCAAAAATCGGCCGAGAATACTGCGCACTCGGATGGTCTCGGACAACCCGGGAACGCCCGGCCGCAGCGCGCAGATGCCCCGGATCCACAGGTCCACCGGGACGCCCGCCTGCGAAGCGCGGTACAGCGCGTCGATCACCAGCTCGTCCACCAGCGAGTTGGACTTCAGCCGGACGTAGGCGGGCAGGCCGGCCTCGTGGTTGGCCACCTCCCGCTCTATCCGCTCGACCAGTCCGTTGCGCAGCGAGTGCGGCGCGACCAGCAGGCGTCGGAAGGACTGCGCGCGCGAGTAGCCGGAGAGCCGGTTGAACAGGTTCGACATGTCCTCGCCGACCTGCGGGTCGGCGGTCAGCAGGCCCAGGTCCTCGTACAGGCGGGCGGTCTTGGGGTTGTAGTTGCCGGTGCCGATGTGGCAGTAGCGGCGCAGCGCGTCGCCCTCCTGGCGCACCACCAGGCACAGCTTGGAGTGCGTCTTCAGGCCCACCACGCCGTGCACGACGTGGCAGCCGGCCTGCTCCAGCTTGCGCGCCCAGGTGATGTTGGCGTGCTCGTCGAAGCGGGCCTTGAGCTCGACCAGGACCAACACCTGCTTGCCCGATTCGGCCGCGTCCACCAGCGCGTCCACGATCGGCGAGTCGCCGGAGGTGCGGTACAGGGTCTGCTTGATCGCGAGCACGTTCGGATCGGCCGCGGCCTGCTCCAGGAAGGCCTGGACCGAGGTCGCGAACGAGTCGTAGGGGTGGTGCACCAGGATGTCGCGCTTGCGCATCGCGGCGAACACGTCCGCGGCCTGCGCGGTCTCCACCTCGGCCAGGTCGCGGTGGGTGCCGGCGACGAAGCGGCCGAACTTCAGCTCCGGCCGGTCCAGGTCGGCGATCGCGTGCAGCCCGGTCAGGTCCAGCGGCCCCGGCAGCGGGTAGACCTCCTTCTCGCCCACGCCCAACTCGCGCACCAGCAGGTCGAGCACGTGCGGGTCGATGGTCTCCTCGACCTCCAGCCGCACCGGCGGGCCGAACCGGCGGCGCATCAGCTCCCGCTCCAGCGCCTGGAGCAGGTTCTCCGCGTCGTCCTCCTCCACCTCCAGGTCCTCGTTGCGGGTGACCCGGAACGCGTGGTGGCCGAGCACGTCCATGCCCGGGAACAGATCGCCCAGGAACTCGGCGATGACCTCCTCCAGCGGCACGAAGCGGGCCGGCGAGGTCTCCACGAACCGCGGCAGCAGCGGCGGCACCTTGACCCGGGCGAAGTGTTCGTTGCCCGAGCGCGGGTTGCGCACGATCACGGCCAGGTTCAGCGACAGGCCGGAGATGTACGGGAAGGGGTGCGCCGGGTCGACCGCCAACGGGGTGAGCACCGGGAAGACCCGCTCGCGAAAGAGCGCGTAGAGCGACTGCCGCTCGCCGTCGGTGAGGTCGTCGAAGCGCAGCAGCTGGATGTCGGCCTCGCCGAGCGCGGGCAGCACGTCGTGGTGGAAGCAGGTGGAGTGGCGGGCCATCAGCGCGCGGCTGCGCGACCAGATGTTCTCCAGCACCTCGCGCGGCTGGAGTCCGCTCGCCGCGCGTACGGCCAGGCCGGTGGCGATCCGGCGCTTGAGGCCGGCCACCCGGACCATGAAGAACTCGTCGAGGTTGGACGCGAAGATGGCCAGATATCGAGCCCGCTCCAGAAGCGGGGTGCTCGGATCCTCGGCGAGTTCGAGCACCCGCTCGTTGAACGCCAGCCAGCTGCCCTCGCGGTCCAGGAACCGGTCCGGGGGCAGCTCGGACTCCGCGTGCACCGCAGCCGCGGTGACTGCCGTGCCGCCGTTCTTCGCCGGCGGCACGGCCACGGTGAGGTGTCGGGAGGATCGTGCGGCGGGAGTCTCGGCGTTCATCAGACCATTGTCTTTTCGCGACGGTCTATGTGCACCTGTACGAAGGCGACCCGAAACAGTTGTTCGCCAGGTTTCACACGGTGTTCAGCGTCGGTACATCACATCGACTGTATGCACACGAAAGCCCAAACGGGTATAGACCTTGACCGCCGGCTCGTTGTCCGCGTCCACATACAGCAGTATTTCGGCGAGCTGCACCCCGTCGACGGTGCGCTCGGCCAGGTGTCGCAGGCCCACCGCGGTCAGCAGCGCGCCCAGGCCGCGACCCTGCGCGGCGGGGTCGACGCCGACCACGTACACCTCGCCCAGCGGGCCCGAGTCCGCCGTCGCGGGGTGCGTCTTGGTCCAGTGGAAGCCGAGCAACTCGCCGCTGTCCGCGTCCTCGGCGAGGAAGAAGCCGGCCGGGTCGAACCACGGCTCGGCGAACCGCCGGGTCAGATCCTCGGCCGTCCACGCGCCCTGCTCGGGGTGGTGGGCGAACGCCTTCGCGTTCAGCGCGAGCCAGGCCCGGTCGTCCACACCCGGGCGGAAGGTGCGCAGCCGGACGTCGGCGGGCGTGGCGACCTCGGGCACCGGGGTGTCGGCCACCCGGCGCATCTGCCACAACTCGCGGAACGCGGTGAAGTCCAGCGCCTCCGCCAGGCGCCCGGCCGCCGGCAGCTTGCCGTGCGCCCACACCCGCAGCCGGCCCCGCTCGTCGACCCGCGCGGCCTCGGCGAGCACGGCTTCGAGCAGTGCCCGACCCAGGCCCGCGCCGCGCGCGGCCGGCACCACGAACAGTTCGGCGGCGGGGCCGTCCACCGGGTCCGCGCCGTCGAGGTGCGCGAAGCCGACGATCCCGGAGGCGTCGCGGGCCAGCAGTTCGCGAGCCGAGGGCGCGCCGTGGCGCAGCTCGAGGCGGGACTGCTCGGACAACGGCGCCGCGCCGTCGACGCCCGCCGCCGCCTCCGCCAAGGCCAGTACGGCGGCGGCGTCATCCGCCGAGGCCCGATTCACCGTCTCGATCGACACATCCGCGAGGTCCATGAGCCCCACGGTACTGAGCGACGCCGGGGGCCGTCGCGGGGCCGTCGGTCGCGGTCGGGCCCGGGGCGGTCAGCCGCAACCGCAGCTGCGCCGGACCACCAGCGTGGACGGGAAAGTACGCACCCGCGGGTCCCCGGCGGCGGCCGGTTCGCGCTCCAGGGCCAGCTCCACCGCGGCGCGGGCCATGCCCGGCCGGTCGGAAGTGACCGTGGTCAGCGGCGGGTCGGCGATGGCCGCCTCGGCGATGTCGTCGAAGCCGACCACCGCGAGGTCGTCCGGCACGCGCAGGCCCACCTCGCGCGCCGCGTGCAGCACGCCCATCGCCTGGTCGTCGGTCGAGCAGAACAGCGCCCGGGGCCGGTCCGGCCCGGACAGCAGGGACAGCGCGACCTGGTAGGCGCCGAAGCGGCCGAACGGCGCCTCGTGCAGCAGCCCCTCGGTGGGCAGACCGCGCTCGGCCAGCGCCCGCCGCCAGCCGGTGACGTGGTCGGTGACCGGGTCGCCGGAGTCGGGGGTGGTGGGCGGCCCGCCGAGGCAGTCCACCCGGGTGAAGCCGTGCGTGTCCACCAGGTGCCGGACCGCCGTGTAGGCGCCCTGGACGTCGTCCAGGATGACCGCGTCGCCGCCCAGCGCGTCGGGTTGGCGGTGCATCAGCACCACCCGCACGTCGCGGGTGGCGATCTCGCGCGCGGCGCGCTCGGAGGGGCCCTGGCTGACCAGCACGAGGCCGGACACCTGCATGCCGAGGAACGCGCGCACGTAGTGCAGTTCGCGGTCGTCCTCGTAGTCGGAGTTGCCGATCAACACCAGCCGACCCTGCTCGAACGCGGCCTGCTCGACGGTGTGCGCGAGTTCGGCGAAGAACGGTTGCCGGGCGTCGGGCAGCACCAATCCGATCAGGTTCGTGCGACGGCTGGCCATCGCCTGGGCCACGCTGTCGGGGCGGTAGCCGAGCTTGTCTATGGCCGCGAGCACACGCTCGCGCGTGGCCGGAGCGACCGGGCGCGGGCCGTTGTTGACGACGTAGGAGACCACCGCGGTGGAGGTCCCCGCGAGGCGGGCGACGTCGTCGCGGGTCACTTTGGGCACGCGGTCATTGTAGGGACGGGGACCGGCGCGGCTCACGGGAGTTCACAACCTGGACGCGGGGACGGGATGGTCCTCCGCGTTCTTCCGGATAAGTCTGTTTTGTAGGCATGAGCGCCGGATGTGCCGCCTCGTCGGCCGACTGGGCGGGGTTCACTTGCGCACTCCGGTCGCCGGCGGTCGCCGAAGGCCGGTCGCCCGGGTGCGCGGACACGGGTCGTTCGGGTGTGCGGGCTCACACCCGCTCGGCCACCGCCACGTCCCCGACACCCCGGTCGGGCACCACGAACCGGTAACCGACGTTGCGCACGGTGCCGATCAGCGACTCGTGCTCCGGCCCGAGTTTGGCTCGCAGCCGGCGCACGTGCACGTCCACCGTCCGGGTGCCGCCGAAGTAGTCGTATCCCCACACCTCCTGCAGCAGCTGGGCCCGGGTGAACACCCGGCCCGGGTGCTGCGCGAGGTACTTGATCAGCTCGAACTCCTTGAACGTCAGATCGAGCACCCGACCGCGCAGCTTTGCGCTGTAGGTGGCCTCGTCGATGCTCAGGTCGCCGTTACGGATCTCGGTGGGCTCGTCCTCCGCGCCCTGCGCCGCCTGGAGCCGGCCGATCGCCAGCCGCAGGCGGGCCTCGACCTCCGCCGGCCCGGCGGTGTCCAGGAGCACGTCGTCGACGCCCCAGTCGGCGGTCAGTGCGGCCAGGCCGCCCTCGGTGGCCACCAGGACCAGGGGGGCGCCGACCCCGGTGGTCCGCAGGACCCGACACAGACTGCGCACCTGGGGGAGGTCACGCCTGCCGTCGACCAGGATGACGTCGGCGGCGGGCGCGTCGACCAGGGCGGAGGCCTCGGCCGGGGCCACCCGTACCTGATGCAGCAGCAGTCCGAGCGCGGGCAACACCTCGGCAGACGGCTGGAGCGCGTTCGTGAGCAGCAGCAGGGCACTCAACGGGACACCTCCCAAAAACAGGCACAAAACACGAAAGGACCCGGGGCATCGTCGCCCGGATCCTTCATCGGTCGCCGACTCGTCCGATTCCGTAACCGGTGGGGAACCACTACCGGGGTCCTTGGGGTGTGCCCGTCATCGGAGGAGAGCCTGCGGGGCCAGGATAGCGAACATGTCTCGAGGAACCGACCCACCCGGGGATCTTCCCGCACTGCGGACACCCCACCCGACCTTCGGCGACCCGCCGTTCACCGGAATGCCTGCACCCGAGCAGGCCGTGTTGTGCACCGACGACGACGTGCGGATCAGCGCCGTACACGGGCTCGCGGCGGATTCCGCGGCGGGTTCCGGGGCGGGTTCCGGGGCACTCGATCGGGTCTTCGTGGTCGCCCACGGGTTCACCGGATCGTGGCGGCGACCGGCGGTTCGCACGGTGCTGCGCGGGTTGCGCCGGCACGGCGGGGTGATCGGGTTCGACTTTCGCGGACACGGCGCGTCCACCGGGCTGAGCACGGTCGGCGACCGCGAGGTGCGCGACCTGGAGGCGGCGATCGGCTGGGGTCGCCGACTCGGCTACCGCCGAGTGGTCACCGTCGGCTTCTCGATGGGCGGCGGGGTCGTGCTGCGGCACGCGGCGCTGTACACCGGGCCCGCGGCGGTGGTCGCGGTCAGCGCGCCCGCCCGCTGGTACTACCGGGGGACCGCGCCGATGCGACGGGTGCACTTCGCGATCGAGCGCCCGACCGGCCGCGTGCTCGCCCGGCTCGCGCTCGGCACCCGGATCTCCGCCGAGCCCTGGCACCCGGTCCCGCTCGCCCCGTTCGAGGCCGCCGCCGCGCTCGCGCCCACGCCGCTGCTCGTGGTGCACGGCGATCGCGACCCCTATTTCCCGCTCGACCACCCCCGGCAGATCCACGCCGCGGCCCGGCCGCCGAAGGAGTTGTGGATCGAACCCGGCCTCGGGCACGCCGAGAACGCGGTCGACGCCGAGCTGGTGGACCGGATCGGCCGGTGGGCCTGGGCGCACACCGGGGGGTGATCCGCGCGCCGGGCGGACCGAAGGGCTCGTCCGGAGGCGTCATCATGGATGCTGCACGCCTCGGCGCCGGTCGGCACCGGGACGGCGCATCGGCACACCGGGACACCGACACACCGGGACACCGGCGGACCCACACACGACGCAGACACACGGGAGGGCGCGCGATGGCGGTCGGCACCATGCGGTACTGGGCCGCGGCGAAGGAGGCCGCGGGCACGCCGGAGGAGCCGTACGACGCGGCCACCCTCGCCGAGGCGCTGCGCCGGGCCCGGGAGCTCCACGGCGGCTCGACCCGCTTCGAGGCGGTCGTCGCGAACTGCTCGTTCGTGGTGGACGGGGACCCGGTCGGTCGTCGCGACCACGCGGCGGTCGTCCTGACCGAGGGCGGCACCGTCGAGGTCCTGCCCCCCTTCGCCGGCGGATGAGCGGCCCCGACGGGCGCCCGACGGGCGACCGATACGACGAGCCGGGCGGTTACGACCCGGCCGCCGGATACCCGGGGGAGCAGGTCGCCCAGGGGTATCCGGGACACCCGGGCGATCCGGGGCAGCCGTACGGCGGGCAGCCCGTCGAGTCCTACGGCGCCGTTCCGGCGCAGGCGGGGCAGTACGGACAGCCGCATCCGCAGCAGGGCGACCACGGGGCCTACGGCTATCAGGCGGAGCAGTATCCGCAGGGCTACCAGGACCCGATGGCGGGCCAGGCGGCCGGCGGGTACGGCTACCCGGATCCGCCGGGTGTGCCGGCGCCGGGCGGCGGCTACGGCTACGACGGCGCGACCGACGTACTGCCCGCGATCACCGAATCCGGATTCGGGACCTACGGCGGCGACGGCTACGGCGGGGTGCCCCACCAGGGCGAGCCCCACCACGGCGAGCACGGCCGGGGTGAGTACGCCGGCGCGACCGAGGTGATGCCGGCGATCGTGGACGACGCGGGTGGGCACGGCGGCGGCCACGGGAGCGGGTTCGAGCCGGAGTTCGAGCCGGGGGCCGACTACGGCGCCTTCGGCGCGGGCACCGACTTCGCCGCCGACATCGACTTCGCTGCCGACATCGACTTCGATCCCGGCGCCACGTTCGATCCGGACGTCGACTACGCGGCCGACCCCGACCACCGGGTCGGGACGGAGTCCGCTCCCGACCGGGCGTCGCTTCCGGTGCCCGCGCCCCGGCGCGGCGACTCGCCCACGCGCGCGTCGCGGTCGGCCGGGACGCCGATCTGGGATCCGCCCGGCCTGCTGCCGGGACTGTGCACGGTCGGGCTGGCCGGTGTGCTCGCGGTCACCGCGATCGCCGGGAAGCCCGCTCTCCTGCTGGGTATCGCGTTCCTCCAAGTGCTCACCGCCGTCGGGTGGTTCCGGCTGAACGGCATGTGGCCGGCGCGCCAGGGCATTGCGCTGGTGGTGCTGGTCGCGTTCGGTACCGACGCGGCGGTCTACGCCAAGGGCGAGCAGGGGCTGGCGAGTGTGCCGGCGGTGCTCGCCGGCGCGTTGTTGGTGACGTTGGCCCTACAGGCCAGGAGCGGGGCCCGACCGGGGGAGTTGTTGCCGGCGCTGACGGTGACCACCTCCGCGGCGCTGATCACCGCCTTCGACGTGGCCTATCTGGTCGCGGGCGATCTGTCGGGCGGGCCGATCGACGCGGGCGCGGCGGTGGTGCCGGCGGTGCTGGCGGCGGGCGTCGCGACGCTGGTCCGGGCGATTCCGCTGCCCCCGGCGATCGCGCCGATCCCGTCCTGGCTGCTCGGCTCGGCGGCGGGCGCCGCCGCAGCGGTTTCGCTCGGTGGCGAGGCGCCGTACGCCGCGTTGCTCGGGGCCGGTGCCGCGGCGCTCGCACTGCTCGGTCGGCGGGTGGCCGGCTACGACCATCCGTCCCGGTTCGTGCACTTCACTGCCGGTGTGTCCCTGCCGCTCGCGCTCGCCGCGCCGGCCGCGTATCTGTTGGGCCGGGTCATGATCGGCTGATTAGCCGTGCATCGGCGGCCTCGTCACGGGAGGATGCGGCCATGCCGTGGATACGCCGCCGGTCCCGTCCCGGGACGCGGGATGAACCGCCGGGCCCGCCCGCTCGTGAAGCGGGTGTGCTGCAACGTTCGGACGTGCTCGGCGCCGAGGCGCAGGCGGACCCGGCGGCCGCTCGCGCCTTCCTCGCGCGCACCGCCCCCGAGGACGACCGACCCGCCGCCGACCCGCCCCACGCCGGCGCGCTGCCCGGCGCCGACCGGTTGCAGGCCGGCGGTTCGCTCCGGGCCGCCGACCCGCTGCACGCTGCCGACCCGCTGCACTCGGCGTCTCGAATATCCACCGCCGACGAGGCGGTCATCCGCACCCTCTACCTCGAACACGGCGGCCCGCTCCTGGGGTTCGCGCTGCGGCTGACCGGCGGCGACCGGGCCTGGGCCGAGGACGTGGTGCAGGAGACCCTGCTGCGGGCCTGGCGCCATCCCGAGGCCCTCGACCCCGGCCGGGGTTCGGTCCGCGGCTGGTTGTGCACCGTGGCCCGCAACGTGGTGATCGACGTCGGCCGCGCCCGGCGCGCCCGGCCGCCCGAGACCGGCGACGCGGTGCTCGCGACGGTGCCCGACGAGGGCGCGGAGGCGGAGTTCGACCGGGCCGTGCTCGCCTGGGACGTCGCCGACGCGATGGCCGCGCTGAGCCCCGAGCACCGCGCGGTGTTGCTGGAGACGTACTACCGGGGCAGTTCGGTGGCCGACGCGGCCAAGACCCTCGGCGTGCCGGAGGGCACGGTCAAATCACGGACGTACTACGCGCTGCGAGCGCTGCGTGTGGCCTTGGAGGAAAGGGGGTTGGTCCCGTGACGGACATCGGCGACGAGGGCACGACGACGAACGGCACCACTCCCGGCACGAACCCGCCGCCGCCCGCCCGGCCGCCGGGATCGCCCGCCCCGCTGAGCTGTGCGGTCGCGCGCCTGGACCTCGGGGCATTCGTGGTCGGCGCGCTGGACGAGGACGAGGCCGCCAGGGTGCGCACCCACGTGGCCGGCTGCCCGCGCTGCCGGGCCGAGTACGAGGAACTGGCCGGCCTGCCCCGGATGCTCGCCCGGCTGAGCGAGCCGGAGGCGCGGGCCAGCGGCGCGGCTGCGCAGGGGGCGGCCCCCGCGCGGTTGTTGTCCGCCGCCGCCGAGCGGGCCGACCGGGGTCGGCGGCTGCGCTCGCTGGCCGCCGCGGCCGCGGCGGTGCTGGTACTGCTTGCGGGCCTCACCGGCTGGGCGCTCGGCGACACCGGCCGCGACAGGGACACCGCGGCGGCACCGACGGGCACGGTCCCGGGCACGCCGACCGCGCCGGCCGGCCCGCCCGGCACCACGACGCCGCCCGCGCCATCGGGCGGCCGTACCGTGCGCGCGGGCGATCCGCGCTCGGGCGCGGGCGCCGAACTGCGCTACGCGGCGACCGCGTGGGGCAGCAGCGTGGACCTGTCGCTGTCCGGGATCCGCCCCGGCACCCGCTGCCGGTTGGACGTCTACGGCACCAAGGGCCGGGTGGAGACCGCGTCCTCGTGGGTGGTGCCCGACGGTGAGTACCCCTCGGCCGATCCGATCCGGGGCGCGACCAGCATCCCCGTCGGCGAGATCGTCCGCTTCAGCGTCAGGACCGTCGGCGGCGGCGAACAACTCTTGGAGATTCCACCCGCACAACCCTGACAAACAAGGACAAATCCCCTGGGTATCTCAAGATGCGGACGCATTTGTCTCGCATGATGGGACATGCATGACAGTGGCGGTCATCCGTCCCTACGATCGTGATGTGAAGCGACAGGCGGATGACCTCACCAAGCGGCGCGCAGTGGACCTGTGCCGCACGCAGACCTGCCTGTGTTGCGCTGACTGACTTGTCGACAGTCGTCGTTCGGCGATCCACCCGCGGTGGATCGCGACCGACCGTCGGCCCCGGGACCCGGGCCGTGTGACGACACGGCGGAACGGGCACCCGGCTCCCGCGTGAAAGACCCCTGACACACGTACATCCCCGCATGCGGCGGCGCCGCGGCATGCCCGGGTGTGTCGCGAACGTGTGTCGCGAACGTGCACCCCGACATCCGCGAGATCCCGCGCATTTCTGCACCGGAGGTATCCCATGAGCCGCTCCGACGTTCTGGTAGACGCCGACTGGGTCCAGGCCCACCTGGACGACCCGAAGGTCGTCCTCGTCGAGGTCGACGAGGACACCAGCGCCTACGTCAAGAACCACATCCGCGGTGCGGTGCGCATCGACTGGCGCGACGACCTGCAGGACCCGGTCAAGCGCGACTTCGTCGACGAGGCCGGCTTCTCGGCGCTGCTGTCCGCCAAGGGCATCGCCAACGACGACACCGTCGTGCTCTACGGCGGCAACAACAACTGGTTCGCGTCCTACGCCTACTGGTACTTCAAGCTCTACGGCCACGGCGACGTCAAGCTGCTCGACGGCGGTCGCAAGAAGTGGGAGCTCGACTCCCGCGAGCTGGTCGTCGAGGTGCCCGAGCGCGCCGCGACCACCTACACGGCCAAGCCGCAGGACACCTCGATCCGCGCCTGGCGCGACGACGTGCTCGCCGCCATCGGTTCGCTGAACCTGGTCGACGTGCGCTCGCCCGACGAGTTCTCCGGCAAGCTGCTCGCCCCGGCGCACCTGCCGCAGGAGCAGTCGCAGAAGGCCGGCCACGTGCCGACCGCGAAGAACATCCCGTGGTCGAAGGCCGCCAACGACGACGGCACCTTCAAGACCAACGAGGAACTCACCGCGCTGTACGAGGGCGAGGGTGTGGACCTGGCGAAGGACACCATCGCCTACTGCCGGATCGGCGAGCGCTCCGCGCACACGTGGTTCGTCCTGCACGAGCTGCTGGAGCAGGGCAACGTGCGCAACTACGACGGCTCGTGGACCGAGTACGGCGCGCTGGTCGGCGTGCCGATCGAGCTCGGCGACGGCAAGTGACCGACGGCTACACCCACCCGAACGCAGGGAGCAGGAACGATGTGCGGTGCGAAGGCCGGCGGCCCGGATCTGGCAGGAGTTGACGTGGCGAAGGAAACCATCATCCAGGGGGCGGTGACCAAGGGCGGGCAGCCGATCAACGGTTACGTGCGCCTGCTCGACGCGGGTGGCGACTTCACCGCCGAGGTGCCCACGTCCGCGACCGGCCAGTTCCGGTTCTTCGCGGCACCCGGCAACTGGACCGTCCGGGCGCTCGTGCCCGGCGCGACCGTGGACCGCAGCGTGGTGGTGTCCGAGAAGGGCACCGTCGCCGAGGTCGAGATCGCGGTCTGACACGCCGACGGGGCGGATCTCCTTCGGACGTACACCCACGGAATCCGCCACCGCTCGGTGCGATACGGCCGCGCCCCTCCCCACGTGCTCGGGGGAGGGGCGCGGTCGTTCGGTCGTGCACCCGGTGTGTCCCGCCCGTCATCGGGGCAGAAAGGTTTCCGTATCGTCGGGGGGAACCGCCCGGCGCATCGGGGCACCGGAGCAAGGCGCGACGCCGGGAGGCAACACGTGGCATGGGCGATTGTGATCATCGCGGGGATCCTGGAGACCGGCTTCGCCATCATGCTCAAGCAAAGTCACGGGTTCACCCGGCTGTGGCCCACCATAGGCTTCGCCGCCTGCGCGCTGGGCAGCTTCGGACTGCTCACCTACGCGCTCAAGTCCCTGGAGGTCGGCCCCGCCTACGCGGTGTGGACCGGGATCGGCGCGGCGGGCACCGCGCTCGTGGGCATCTGGCTGCTGAACGAGGACTCGTCCCCGCTCAAGCTGATCTCGATCGGCCTGGTCCTGCTCGGCGTGATCGGCCTGAACATCTCCGGGATCAGCCACTGACACCGGCGCGTCGGGGGCCGGCCGGTCAGTACACCAGCGCCTGGGCCCCGTCGGCGAGCGCCTCCTGCACGAACACCTGGGCGCCCGCGATCCGCACCCCCGGCAGCACGTCGTCCCCGGTGATCTCGCGCCGCGCCGCGCACTGCGTGCACAACGTCACCCGGCCGCCGGCGAGCAGCGCGTCGAGCAGATCCGGCAGCGGCGCGGCGTGCGGGAGTTCGAACTCGGCGGCCCGCCCGGGCAGCGCGAACCAGGACGACTCGCCGGTGAGCCACAGCGACACCTCGACCCCCGACGCGAGCGCCACCGACGCCACGGTGAACGCCTGGGAGCAGCGCTCCGGCGCGTCCTGACCTGCGGTGACCTTGACCACGAGAGATCGCTTCACGGCTCGCAGCCTATACACTGAGGCCGTTTGGCACCCGGCCGGGGCGATCCGGCCGCCCCGTACGAAGCACGAGGAGCACCCGGGCGATGCACATCTTCTTCATTGCGCTGCTGGCCGTGGTCGGCGTCCTCGTCGCGTGGTTCGCCGCGCTGACCGTGTCCAAGCTGTACAAGGGCCAGAACTGAGCCGACGCCCGGTAGGCTGACCGGCCGTACCCGACCCTCGGAAGCGGCCCTCCCCACCATGATCGAAATCCCGGACGACCTGCACTTCGACGCCGTCCCCCTCGCGTTCCTGCTCGGCACCTGGGAAGGCGCCGGTGTCGGCGACTACCCGACGATCGAGGCGTTCCGCTTCGGCCAGCAGGTCACCTTCGGCTACATCGCGAACAAGCCGTTCCTGACCTACACGTCGCGGACCTGGCTGCTCGACGACGCGGGGGAGCGGGTGCGCCCGCTGGCCACCGAGACCGGCTTCTGGCGCTCCAAGCTGGACGGTTCGGTCGACGTCACGCTCGCCCACCCGACCGGCATCGTGGAGATCTGGCTTGGCAAGGTGGAGGGCCCGCGCCTGGAGATGCGCACCGACGTGGTCGCGCGCACCGAGGACGCCAAGGAGTACACCGCCGGACACCGGCTCTACGGCCTGGTCAAGGGCGAGCTGATGTACGCCTACGACATGGCCGCCATGGGACACCCGCTCCAGGCACACGTCTCCGCGCAGCTCAAGCGGGTCGACGCGGAACTCGCGGCCGAGTAGTCGCCCGCTCGCCCGGCCCGGCGGGCGCCGCGCACTCGTAAACTTCCCTGCGTGAGCACTGACTGGAAGCACGAGCTTCGCGAGAAGGGCTACCGGCTCACGCCGCAGCGCCAACTCGTCCTCGAAGCGGTGAACGCCCTGGGCCACGCGACACCGGACGAGATCCTGGTGGAGGTGCACAAGACGGCCGGCGGAATCAACATCTCGACCGTCTACCGCACCCTCGAACTGCTCGAACAGCTCGACCTGGTCACCCACACCCACCTCGGGCACGGTGCGCCGACCTATCACCCGGCGGACGCCGGCGGCCATCTGCACCTGGTCTGCCGGGACTGCCGCCGGGTGATCGAGGTGGGCACGGAGGTCGCCGCCGGGATGGGCGAGCGGCTGCGCGTCGAGCACGGGTTCGACATCGACCTCGCGCACTTCGCGATCTTCGGCCGCTGCGCGGAGTGCACGGCGGCCCGGGCGAACTGAGGTTCCTTCGACGGGTCTCGTACTGTGGGGACATGCCCACGAGCCCTTTGTTGACCCTGCCCGGCGCGGTCGCCGCGGAAGCCCCCGACGCCGGCGTCGCCGCGCACTACGGCGACCCCCTGCGCGAACAACGTCGGCTGGAGGCGGGCGAGGGCTTCGTCGACCTGTCGCACCGCGACGTGATCCGGGTGTCCGGCCCGGACCGGCTGAGCTGGCTGCACTCGCTGACCACGCAGCACCTGACCGAGCTGAAGCCGCACGAGGCCACGCTGACGCTGGTGCTGAGCCCGCACGGGCACATCGAGCACGCGCTGTACGGGGTGGACGACGGCGAGGCCTTCTGGGCCCACGTCGAACCCGGTGAGGCGCCGGCCCTGGTCGAGTTCCTGGACCGCATGCGCTTCATGTTGCGGGTCGAGGTCGCCGACGTGTCCGCCGACTTCGCCGTCGTGCACGAGGCGGGCGGGGACGCTCCCGAGGATGTGCTGGTCCGGGCGACCGGGTACGGCCGCGAGGTGTTCCTGCCCCGCGAGCGGTTGGCGGCGTACGGGCAAGAGCACGCGCATCCGGCGGGCATGTGGGCGTACGAGGCGTTGCGGATCGCGGCGCACCGGCCCCGGCGCGGCCTGGAGACCGACCACCGCACGATCGTGCACGAGCTGGGCCTGATCGACACCGCCGTGCACTTGGACAAGGGCTGCTACCGGGGGCAGGAGACGGTCGCGCGAGTGCACAACCTGGGCCGCCCGCCGCGGCGCCTGGTCTTCCTGCACCTGGACGGCACCCAGGAGACGCTGCCGGCGCACGGCGCGCCGGTGGAACTCGCGGGCCGCCAGGTCGGGTTCGTCACCAGCGCGGCGCGCCACCACGAACTCGGCCCGATTGCGCTCGCGTTGATCAAGCGCAACACCGCCGTGGACGCCGAACTCCTGGCCGGAGGGGTGCCGGCGACGCAGGAGATCGTGGTCCCGGCGTAGCGCCACCCCTCCGCCCGTGCCCCACGGGGAGCGGGCGGGGGTCCGAAGACACGCGCTAGCGGATCTCGCGGCGGCGGATGCGGTGCAGGCGCCGCCGCTGCGAGCGGTCCAGGGTGAAGTAGGCGACGACGGGCAGGCCGATCGCGACCGCCACGATGGTCCAGGCGATCCAGGACGGCAGCACGATCAGCGCGATGATGGCGACGACGATCCCGGCCGCGATGTACGGCCCGCGATGCGACATGGTCAACCCCCTTCGGTCGGTGAACCTGTCGCCATTCTCCTTCCCCGCGAAGCCCGGGAACATGGGGAGAACCCCCGGGAAGCGGGGTTCACGACCCTGGGATTTCTCGGGGTCGTCGTGGTCGCGACCGGGCTCACATGTCGACGACGAGGGTCATCGGGCCGTCGTTGACCAGCGTGACGCGCATGTCGGCGCCGAAGACCCCGGTGGCCACCTCGGCGCCCAGCGCGCGCAGCGCCGCGACCACCTCGGCCACCAGCGGTTCGGCCACCGGCCCGGGCGCGGCCTCGTTCCAGGTGGGCCGACGACCCTTGCGGGCGTCGCCGCAAAGCGTAAATTGCGAGATCACCAGCAACGGTGCGGCCAGATCGGAGCAGGACTTCTCGCCGCCGAGCACGCGCAGGCTCCACAACTTCGCGGCCAGTCGGCGGGCGATCTCGGGGGTGTCGGTGTGCGTGACGCCGACCAGGACGCACAGTCCGGGGCCCACGATCGAGCCGACCACCTCCCCATCGACGGTCACGGAAGCCTCGGTCACCACTTGCAGGACGGCACGCATGGGCCCATTCTGCACACCCGTCCGGATCGATTCCGCGCCATGTGGCACGCGACGGTCTGCCCGACATGACACGATGCGTCTCATGGTGGATCTTCCCGACGGAGTGGCCCCGGAGGCCATCCGTGCCCTCACGCTGAGTCGGGTTCGCGAACTCATGCGTGACGCCCAGCGCGAGGAGAACGATCTGTCCTATCTGCGGAGGTTGCTCCAGGGTCGGATCGACATCCTGCGCGCCGAACTGGCCCGGCGGTCCGGCGGGGACGGCGCCGAGCCGAAATCGCCGGTGGTGGGCCGGCTGCCCGAGATCCTGTCCGAATCCAGACCGCCCGCCCGGGGCGCCCGGCACGTCAACGTGCAGCCGCCGCGCACCGATCGTTACCGGAGTTGGATCGAGCGACTGCTCGCCGACGTGGGCCTGTCCGACCTCGCCGCGCACACCGACGCGGAACTGGGCGAGGCGCTGGACAAGCTCGCCGGCCACGAGCAGGAGGTCTCCTCCCGCCGGCACCGCCTCCAGCGCACGGCCGACGACTGCGCCGCCGAGATCACCCGGCGCTACCGCGAGGGAGAGGCCAAGGTGGAGGACCTGCTGTCCGGGCGCTGACCCGCCCCGGGGCCGGCGAAGACGGTCGGCCCCCGGTCCGGGGGCGCGCTCGCGGTTGTTAGCGGAGTGCTTGCAAGAGCAAGCGCGATGTGTGCATGCTGGGGACATGGCAGGTCTGAACGTCGGCTCGCTGGGTGAATACATCCGGGAGCAACGCCGCAACGCGCAATACTCGCTTCGGCAACTCGCCGAGGTGGCCGGGGTGTCCAACCCCTACCTCAGCCAGATCGAGCGCGGTCTGCGGCGGCCGAGCGCGGAGATCCTCCAGCAGATCGCCAAGGCGCTGCGCATCTCCGCCGAAACGCTCTATGTGCAGGCGGGCATCCTCGACGAACGCGAGGAGGGCGACCGCGAGGTGCGCACCGCGATCATGGCGGATCCGGCGATCAACGACCGTCAAAAGCGGGTGCTCGTGGAGATCTACGAGGCATTCCGCAAGGAGAACGCACAGGACGGCGCCGTGCGGGACGTACCGGGCGCCGCCGACGGAACCGAGAACGGCAAGGCCGGCCGGGCCACGACCGATACCTCGATCCACACGCCCAAGGAGTGAGGAACACCATGGCGATCGCCACGGAACTGAGGAAGACCCTGACCGAGACCACCCCGTTCTATGCCGTCGCCGGCGCGGGCGACCTGGTGGTGGAGAAGCTGCGCGAGCTGCCCGAGCGGTTCCGGACCGAGGTCGTCACCGACCCGAAGGTCATCCGCGAGCGCATCCAGGCGCTCCCCGACCGCACCCAGACCTTCGCCAGGTCGCAGGTGGACCGGGCCCGGGGGATCTACGACGACCTCGCCGCCCGCGGCGAGAAGCTGGTCAAGCGCGGCGACCGGCACGACGACACCACGCCTGTCGCCGAACCCCCGGCCGCGCCGGCCGCGAGCCGGGCGAAGACCGCCGCGACCGGCGCGAACGCGACCAAGCGGGCCAACGCCAAGCCGCGGCCCAAGCCCGCCGCCGAGACCGGCACCGAGCCGACCACCGGTTCCGGCGCCTGATCCGTCCACGTCACCATCGTCGGGGCGCGGCCCGGGAACTCCCGAGGTCGCGCCCGGCGTGCCAGACTGGAATCCCCCGCACGACGTGGCGGCACCCGGCGGCCGCGCAGAGGAGGATCGATGGGCATGGACATGGCCGATGGTCTGCTGACGGCCAAGTTCGACCAGGCGCTGACGTGGCTGTTCCTCGGCATCCTCCTGCTCAAGGTCTTCTGCCTGTTCGACGCGGCGTTTCGGCGCGAGGACGCGTATCGCGCCGCCGACAAGAAGAAGAAGTCCTTCTGGCTGATCCTGCTCGGCGTCGCTGTCGTGGTCGACGTGCTGCCGACCGGCGGCCTTGGCCTGATGTTCACCCTCGCGGGCCTGGTCGCGGCGATCGTCTACATGGTCGACGTGCGCCCCGCGCTCAAGGAGGTCGGCGGCCGGCGCGGCGGCGGCCGCAACAACATGGGGCCCTACGGCCCCTGGTGAGCCGCCTCGTCCGAGGCGGGCGGCGGGCCGGGCAGCGTCCAGCGGATCGTGGTGCCGGCGGTGACCTCGGTGTCCAGCCAGATCCGACCGCCGTGATACTCGACGATCTTCTTGCACATGGCCAGTCCGATGCCGGTGCCGCCGTAGGCGTCCTTCGGGTGCAGGCGCTGGAAGATCACGAAGATCCGGTCGGCGTACTGCGGTTCGATCCCGATGCCGTTGTCGACACAGGCGAACTCCCACTGCTCGCCGTCCCAGCGGGCGCCCACGTGCACCCTTGGAGTCTCCCCGGTGCGGAACTTGATCGCGTTGCCGACCACGTTCTGCACCAGTTGCCCGAGCAGCACCGCGTCGCCCGGCACGGTGGGCAGCGGATCGGCGGTGATCTTCGCGCCGCTCTCCTCACGGGCCGCGGCCAGCGCGTGCAGCGCGCGCTCCAGACTCTCCCGCAGATCGACGTCGCCCAGCTCGGTGTCCAGCCGGCCCACCCGGGAGAACGCGAGCAGGTCGTTGATCAGCGTCTGCATCCGCTTGGCGCCGTCCACCGCGAAGGCGATGTACTGGTCGGCCCGTTCGTCCAGTTGGCCCTGGTACCGCTTCTCCAACAGCTGACAGAAGCTGGCCACCTTGCGCAGCGGCTCCTGCAGGTCGTGCGAGGCCACGTAGGCGAACTGCTCCAACTCGGCGTTGGATCTGCGCAGGTCCTCGGCCTGTTCGTCGATCAGCGCGCGGGCCGCCTCGGTGCTGTGCAACTCCTCCAGGATGCGGTCGCGCATCGAGTTCACGTCCTGCGCGAGCGCGGCGATCTCGGCCGGGCCGCGCCCGGTCAGCGCGTGGTCGTACTCGCCCTCGGTGACCCGCCGGACCTGCTCGCCCAGATGCTCCAGGGGGCTGGTGACCATCCGGCGGAAGAACACCGCGATGGCGATCAGCAGCCCGGCGAACAACACCGCCACCGCGATCAGCGTCGCGGTCAGCATGGTGGAGTCGCGCGACAGTTCGTGCCGCGCCGCGGCCCGCTCGTCGCCCAGATCGGCCTGCTGGACCGAGGTCCTCGCGCGCACCGCGTCGAACAGCCCCCTGCCCTGGTCGGGCACCGCGGCGATGCCCGGGCGATCGGCGAAGGCCGGCTCCGCGTACCCCATCCGCCAGGCCCGGGCCCGGGCGCCCACCTCGACCAGGTCGGCGCGCAGCCGGTCCCCGTCGGCCGAGTTCGGCAGCAGCCGCTCCAGTGCCACGTAGGCCCGGTCCTCCTCGGACCGCGCCTGCGTGTACGACTCGTGGAAGCTCGGGTCGCCGCTGAGGATCCAGCCGCGCACCGCGGTCTCCTGGTCGACCAGCGCGTTCTCCAGGCGCAGCGCGGCGTTGGCGGCCGGTTCGAGCCGCTCCAGGACGGTGCTGCGGGAGTCGTTCAGCCGGGATATGGCCAGTGCGCCGATCACCGCGGAGATCACGATGACCAGCGCGAGCAGGCCAAGCCCCAGGCCGACGACCTGGCGCATGCGGGGGCCGCCGGGTCGCTGTCGTGGCTCGCGTCGACTCATGCCGTGCGGCCCTCACCGGTCGCCGGGCCGGGCAACACCGGGTGTTCGCCCGGGGCGCGGTGCGGCGGATGGTTCGGATCGTGTCGGAGCAGCAACACCGCGACGTCGTCGTTGAGGCTGTCCCCGTGCAGTTCCTCCACTGCGGCGACGGCGGAGTCGATCAGGTCGTAGCCGGTGCCCCCGGCCGCGAGCAGGCGGGCGATCAGTGGCAACAGGCCGTCGGTGCCCAGGCGTTCCGGGCCCCGACCGATCCGGCCCTCGATCAGCCCGTCGGTGTAGAGCAGGAGCGACCAGTCCGGGCCGAGGTCGATCGGTTCGTACCCCCACCGGCCGTCGGGGAACAACCCGAGCGCCGGTCCGGTGGCGCCCTCGGACAGCGGCGCCACCCCCTCGGGGGTGATCAGCAGCGGGGCCGGGTGGCCCGCGAGGTAGACCCGACCCCGGTGGCGGTCGGGTTCGATGATGGTCATGCACAGCGTGGCGAACATCTCGTCCGAGCGCCGCTCGTGTTCGAAGATTCGTTCCAGCGTGGTGAGCAGGTCACCGCCCGTGAGTCCGGCGAAGATCAGCGAGCGCCAGGCGATCCGCAGGTTGACCCCGAGCGCGGCCTCGTCCGGGCCGTGTCCGCAGACGTCGCCGATCATCACGTGCACCCGCCCGTCGGCGGTCTGCACCGCGTCGTACAGGTCGCCGCCGAGCAGCGCGCGCTGTCGACCGGGGCGGTAGCGGGCGAGGAAGTCGAGCGAGGGGTCGCGCAGGATCGGGGCGGGCAGCAGTCCGCGTTCGAGCCGGGCGTTCTCCTGCGCGCGCAACTCCGACTCGACCAGGCGGCGCTGCGACTCGTCGGCCCGCTTGCGCTCCAGGGCGTAGCGGATCGCCCGGGACAGCAGCGAGCCGTCGATCTCCTGCTTGACCAGGTAGTCCTGGGCACCGGCGGCCACTGCGGCCGACCCGCGATGCGCGTCGGCCAACCCGGTCAGCACGATCACCGCGGTCCGCGGCGCGAACGCCAACAGCCGGTGCAGCCCGTTGAGCCCCTCGGCGTCGGGCAGCCCGAGGTCGAGCAGGACACACCCGACGTCCTCGCCGAGTCCGACCATCGCCTCGGCCATCGAGCGCGCCCAGACGATCTCCATCGGATCCGGCGAGTCGGCCAGCAGCTCCTCGACCAGGAAGGCGTCCCCGGCGTCGTCCTCGATCAGCAGGACGCGCAGCGGACGCGCCACGTGGGCGATCGGACCCGATGCCGAGGGGACGGACACCGGACCCGCGCGGTAGCCGGTCCGTTCGACCGCTCCGCCGTCGCCGCCGTACGCGGGGCGCACGCCACCACCTCCGGAATGATGCCGCCGCACGGACGCGGCGTCGTTCGGCAATCGAAGTTCGGCAATCGAAAAGGGACGATAGCGTGGGCCGGCCCGAGCCGATAACCGTACGGTCCCCGCCCCGGAACCCCGACCGGCGCCGCTTCGCGGCGTCACCCCTGCGGGGAAATGCGCCGGCGGCGCCGAGGCCCCGGCCGGCAGGCTCGTCGGCATGACACGGATCACGTTGGTTCGCGGCGACATCACCGAGCAACACGCGGACGCGATCGTGAACGCGGCGAATTCCTCCCTGATGGGCGGCGGCGGCGTCGACGGAGCGATCCACCGCCGGGGCGGCCCGGAGATCCTGGCCGAGTGCCGGGCGCTGCGTGCTGCCGAGCTGGGTCGCGGCCTGGCCACCGGCGCGGCGGTAGCCACCACCGCGGGCCGCCTCCCGGCCCGCTGGGTCATCCACACCGTGGGCCCGGTGTACAGCCGCACCGAGGACCGCTCCGCCCTGCTCGCCTCGTGCTACCGCGAGTGCCTGCGCGTGGCCGACGACCTCGGCGCATCGACCGTGGCCTTCCCGGCCGTCTCGGCCGGCAGCTACGGCTGGCCGATGGACGACGCGGCGCGCATCGCCGTGGAGACGGTCCACGGCACACCGTCCGCCGTGACGGAGGCCCGCTTCGTGCTGTTCGAGGCCCGCGCGTATATCGCCTTCGAGGCAGCGGTGGCCGCGTTGTAGGCCCACGGCGAGCCGGTCGGGTCGCCGTGGGCGGGCACGGCGCGACCCGGGTTCGGCTCGCCCCGGAACCGCGCCGCCGCGTCCAGCGCCCGACCGCCAACGCGAAGGGGCCGAGCCCGCAGGCCCGGCCCCTTCGATGCGTGCACGCGATCCCGCTCACGAGGCCCGGTCACCAACCTCGTTCGCAACCCGCGATCACCCGCCCGAAGGTGTTCCCGACCCACGCGCCGGCGTTCCCGACTTCGACCCGCTCGGCCTGCCCGTCCCCGTCGCCGGTGGCGTCGACGGCGGGGGCGTGCTCGCCGGAGGCGTCGTCACGGGCGGAGTGGTCACCGGAGGCGTCGTCACCGGGGGCGTGGTCACGGGCGGTGTGGTCACCGGCGGAGTGGTCACGGGCGGCGTGACCGGCGGCGTGGTGGGCGGCGGGCCCGGGACGTTCGGGATCGCCGGGGCGTTCACCGTCCCCGCGCCCGCGTCGGGTCGCACCACGCCCAGGATCGGCATCGAACCGGCGTTGGCGACGGTGATCGTGCGGCCCGGACGGGGCGCGTGCACGATCTTGCCGTTGCCCAGGTACATGCCGATGTGGCTCGCGTCGGAGTAGTAGACGATCAGGTCGCCGGGGCGCATGTCGGCCAGCGGTACGCGCGGCAGCGACGCCCACTGCTCCTGCGAGGTGCGGCGGATCGGCACGCCCGCGAACGCCCACGCCTTCGAGGTCAGGCCGGAGCAGTCGTAGCCCTCGGGGCCGACGCCGCCCCAGATGTACGGCTTGCCGATCTTGTCGATCGCGAACGCGATGGCCAACGCCGCCTTGGGCGTGGTCTGCTGGTCGGGCTTGCCGATCAGCGTGTTCAGCTGGGCCTGACCGGCCTCCGCCGACAGCGCCTCCATCCGGGCGAGTTCGGCCAGCTGCTCGGGGGTGAGGCCGGCCAGTATCTTCTCGGCCTCGGTGATCCGGGACTGGATGTCGGTCCGGGTCGCGGCGGCTTCCTGCTCCAGCCGACGGCTCTCGGCGAGCTGGGCGTCCGCGCTCTTCTGCATTGCGGTGAGCTGGAGTTCGGCCTGCTTGGCGCGCGCGATGGTGTCCAGCTGCGACTGCGAGACCCGCTCGTACGTGGGCGCGTCGCGCAGGAACTGCGCGGGATCCGCGGACAACATCAGGGTCAGCAGCGGGTCCATGCCCCGTGTCGTGTACTGGAGTCGGGCCAGTCGGCCCAGATCCTCCTTGGCCTTCTCGACGTTCTGCCGGGCCCACACCACGCCCGCGTTCACGTCGTTGGCCTTGATCTGGGTGCGACCCAACTGCTCGGTGGTGGCGTTGAATCGCTCGGTGGCCTGCTCGGCCTGGCGGTACAGCTCCTGCACCCGGGCCTGGGCGGCCAGCAGATCCTGGACCGAGGTGATCGCGGTGTTGGCGGGCGGCGGCACCGGCGGCGCGTCGGGAGCCGCCCACGCGTTGCCGCCGAACAGGACCGCGCACAACAGTGCCGCTCCGCAGCTGGTCACGGCCCGGGTTCGCAGACCGATCCGGCCCCCGAGTTTCACCATGCTTTCGCCCTTTCGGAAAACGGCTTGTCCTGGAGACGCTGCGGACGATTTCATGCGGCGACGCCGACCGGAACCCGCGCTTTCGGGACGGCAGTTCCCGGGGACCGGTTCAGCGTCGGATCCTTGCATGTTCCGGCTGCGATCGGCAGGGGACTATTCGAGATCGTCCGGATATCGGAACGGGCGTATCAGTGCAATCCAGGACGACACGCCGAGCTGTTCCACGTCCGGATCAACGCGGTGTGTTCAAGATTTCATGTGCCGTTTCGGATCGGACACGAGTCACCAGAATGTATCAATACAGTCGGTCGGGCAGTGCCGACACACGCCAGGACGCGTGGGCGCGCCCCTGCGGCGCCACCGCCGACCACGCGACGGTCACCTCTCCCTGCCGCCGGCGCGCCGGGCCGTCGCACACCGGCCAGTCCCGGGCCAGCGTCGCGGTCGCCGCGAGCCAGCGCTGCCGGGCGCCGAACGCGGCCAGCGGCGCGTGCAGGTCCCAGGCCCGGTCGAACGCGGTCAGGAACGCGTGTACCGGCTCGCCCGGCACATTGCGATGGATCAACGCCTTCGGCAACCGCTCGGCCAACTCGGACGGCCGCCCCAGACCCGCCAACCGGGCGGCGAAGGTGACCGTGCGCGGCCGGGCGTCCGACCCGATGCCCAGCCACACCGCACGCCGACCCAACTCGTCGCACGTGCCCTCGACCAGCACCCCGTCCGGCGCGAGGCGGGCGCACATCCGCGCCCAGGCCGCCGGCACCGCGTCCTCGTCGTACTGCCGCAACACGTTGAACGCCCGGATCGCGGTCGCCGAGCGGCCGGCCGGCAGCGGCACCTCGAAGCCGCCCCGGGCGAAGGTCAGCCCGTTCCCGGCGTACGGCAAGGCCGCAGCCACCCGCTCCGGGTCGATCTCGAAGCCGACCACCGCGACATCGGCCCGCACCGTGCGCAGTCGGCGCGCCAACTCGACCGTGGTCACCGGTGACGCCCCGTAGCCGACGTCGACCACCAGCGGATCGGCCGCGGTCCGCAGCAGCCGCCCGTGTACGCCGGTCAGCCACCGGTCGACCCGGCGCAGCCGGTTCGCGTTGGTGGTACCCCGGGTGATCACCCCGGCCGGCCGCGACCGGGACCCCGCTCCCGTCCCCGCTCCCGGGGCGCCGATGCCCGGTTTGCCGCGCGTGCCCATGCTCGCAGCGTAGGCGAACACCTCCGTACGCCCCCGCCGGGGCGTGGATCACACCCCGCCCGGGAATCCCGCCCGACCACGATGGGTTGGGACTTGAGTTGGGCCGCGACGGCGGGCCGGGCGGACCTCGTCCGCGACGGCTCGGTACAACTGGTAGTTCCGCACAACAGAACGACACGGCACGGGGCCGGCCAGGGAGGTCAACGAGTGAGCCACCACGTCCAGCGCGCGATCACATGGGGAGCGCGCCGGGGGGCACCTCGTCGAATCGCGACACTCAGCGTTCACACCTCCCCGCTGCACCAACCCGGCACCGGCGACGCCGGGGGGATGAACGTCTACATCGTCGAGCTGAGCAAGCGGCTGGCCGCGCTCGGCATCGAGGTGGAGATATTCACCCGAGCCACCGGCAGCGACCTGCCGCCGGTCGTCGAGATGGCCCCGGGCGTCCTGGTGCGGCACGTCACCGCCGGGCCCTACGAGGGGTTGTCCAAGGAGGACCTGCCCGCCCAGCTGTGCGCCTTCACCTCCGGCGTGCTGCGCACCGAGGCGATGCGCGACCCCGGACACTACGACCTGGTGCACTCGCACTACTGGCTCTCCGGCCAGGTGGGCTGGCTCGCCAAGGAACGCTGGGGCGTGCCGCTGGTGCACACGATGCACACGATGGCCAAGGTCAAGAACGCCTCCCTCGCGGGCGGCGACGCCCCCGAGCCCCGGGCCCGGGTGATCGGCGAGTCCCAGGTGGTCGAGGCGGCCGATCGGCTGGTCGCCAACACCGTCGAGGAGGCCGACCAGCTGATCGACCTCTACGACGCGGAGCCCGATCAGGTCGCGGTGGTCAACCCCGGGGTGGACCTGGAGACGTTCTGCCCCGGCGACATGGCCGCCGCGCGCCGCCGCCTCGGCGTGCCCGAGGACGCCACGGTGATCCTGTTCGCCGGGCGGATCCAGCCGCTCAAGGCCCCCGACGTGCTGTTGTACGCGATCGCCCATCTGCTCCAGGCCGACCCCACGCTGCGCGACTCGCTGGTGGTCGCGGTGGTCGGCGGCCCCAGCGGAAACGGCATGGCCGCGCCCGAACACCTGCACAAGCTGGCCGCGACGCTGGGCATCCACGACGTGGTCCGCTTCCAGCGCCCGGTGCGCCAGGACGTGCTGGCCGACTGGTACCGCGCGGCCACCGTCGCGGTGGTGCCCTCCTACAACGAGTCCTTCGGCCTGGTCGCCATCGAGGCCCAGGCGTGCGGGACGCCCGTGGTCGCGGCGGCGGTCGGCGGACTGCCCACCGCCGTGCGCGACGGCGTCTCCGGCACCCTGGTCCGGGGCCACAACCCGGTCGACTACGGCTTGGCCCTGCGTGACCTGATCCGCGCCCCCCGGCTGCGCGAGGACTACGCCGAGGGCGCGGTGCGGCACGCGGCCTCCTTCGGCTGGGCGGCGGCGGCGGCGTCGATGGCCGAGGTGTACGCCGACACACTGGCCCGCAGCACGGCCCCGCGTGGGTGGGTCGTGGGCGGGCAGTAGCGTCGGGGTACCGGGGCGAGAGGGGCGACGAATGGGGCAGTCCGTGGAAACCGAACGAGAGCGGGCCGCGGACACCGTGCGCGCGGCCCTGGACGACGCCGGCGTCGAGTGGGAGCAGCCCGCGCCGCACACGTTCGTCGCGGTGCTGCCGGGCACCCGCAAGCTCAAAACGGCGCTCGCGCTCACGGTGGGCGCGCACAGCCTGACCATGAGCGCGTTCGTGATCCGGCACGCGGACGAGAACCACGCCGCCTTCTACCGCTGGCTGCTGGAGCGCAACGTGCGGATATACGGGGTGGCCTTCGCCGTCGACAAACTCGGCGACGTGTACCTGAACGGCCGGCTCCCGCTGGCCGCGGTGAGCGCCGAGGAGATCGACCGGATCCTGGGCGTGGTGCTCCAGACCGCCGACGACAGCTTCAACACCCTCCTGGAGATCGGCTTCGCCACCTCGATCCGCCGGGAATGGGACTGGCGCGTCGAACGCGGCGAATCCCTGCGCAACCTGGAGGCCTTCGCCCGCTTCGCCGCCCCGGAGAACCGCGGGCAATAGGGCCACGCGGTGGTGGATTACGCTCCTTGCCATGGCTGATGCTCCGTACAAACTGGTACTTCTTCGCCACGGCGAAAGCGAATGGAACGCCAAGAATCTGTTCACCGGCTGGGTCGACGTCGACCTGACCGAAAAGGGGGAGAAGGAGGCCGCGCGCGGCGGGCAACTGCTGCTCGACGCGGGCGTGCTGCCCGACGTCCTGCACACCTCGCTCCAGCGCCGCGCGATCCGCACCGCCCAGCTCGCGCTGGACGTGGCCGACCTGAACTGGCTGCCCGTGCGGCGTTCCTGGCGGCTCAACGAGCGGCACTACGGCGCGCTCCAGGGCAAGGACAAGAAGCAGACCCTGGAGGAGTTCGGCGAGGAGCAGTTCATGCTCTGGCGTCGCTCCTACGACACCCCGCCGCCGCCGCTGGCCGACGACGACGAGTACTCGCAGTTCGCCGACCCGCGCTACGCGTCGTTGCCGGTGGAGATCCGCCCGCGCACCGAGTGCCTCAAGGACGTCGTGGAGCGCATGCTCCCCTACTGGTACGACGCGATCGTGCCGGACCTGCTCGGCGGCGACACGGTCCTGGTGGCCGCGCACGGCAACTCGCTGCGCGCGCTGGTCAAGCACCTGGACGGCGTCTCGGACGCGGACATCGCCGGCCTGAACATCCCCACCGGAATCCCGCTGCTGTACGAACTGGACGCGGATCTGCGCCCCGTCACCCCCGGGGGCCGCTACCTCGACCCCGAGGCCGCGGCGGCCGCGATCGAAGCGGTCAAGAACCAGGGACGGAAGTGAACACGAACATCGGGTGAAAGCCCGATCGGCTCCGCGCGGAGCGCCCGCCTGTCACGGAAGGGGCCGGGCGCTCCACACGGGCCGGGCTCATCGGCCCGAGCGCCGGTTCATCGGCCGCAACTGCCGCCACAATTGCACGCGGAACCGGACTTACAGCCACAGCCACAACTGGACGGGCAGTTGCAGCCCGGCACGGGAGCCCTCGGTTGGGGCGGGGTCTGCGGGTCGGACATGACGACCTCCGAACGATCACCGGTGACAGGCGTGGCGCACGGATGAACGACACATGAAGATCTGCACGACGGACCCTCTGGACGGTTTCACCCGTTCGGGTCAGCTCTACCCTGGAACATGTGGACGTGAACGTTGCCGCCGCCGCTTTGGCCGCTGTATCCGGATTGGCCGTCGGTGTGGCCGGCACCCTGGCCTTCCGCTGGAGTGAGCGGGCCCAGGGCAGAGGTACGGCCGCGGCGCCCGCCGCGGCCCCTTCTCTGCCGCCCGGAGTGGCCACGGTGTTGTCCGTGCTGCGTTCCTCCGCCGTGGTCCTCGACGAGTTCGACACGGTCGTCAAGGCGTCCTCCGCGGCCTACAAGTTCGGCTTGGTCCGCGGCGATCAACTGGTGCCCGAGGATCTGCTGGCGATGGCCAAGGAGACCCGGCGCGACGGCGAGATAAGGCAGCGCGACCTGCTGCTCGCCCGGGCCGACGGCGAGGCGCACGAGTTCGAGGTGTCCGCGCGCGTGGCGCCGCTGGGCTCTCGGCTGGTGCTGCTCCTGGTCGAGGACCGCACCGAGGCGCGCCGGGTGGACGCGGTGCGCCGCGACTTCGTGGCCAACGTGAGCCACGAGCTCAAGACCCCGGTCGGCGCGCTCTCGCTGCTGGCCGAGGCGGTCATGGACGCCAGTGACGACCCCGAGGCGATCATCCGCTTCGCGGGCCGGATGCAGATCGAGTCGGCCCGGCTGACCAACCTGGTCCAGGAACTGATCGACCTGTCCCGGGTGCAGAACGACCATCCGCTGCACCACGTGGGCCCGGTACCGCTCGACGACCTGGTGGCCGAGGCCGCCGACCGCTGCCGGCAGGCGGCGGAGTCGAAGCAGATCACCCTCGCGATCGGGGGCGATCGTGAGCTGATCGTGCCGGGGGACCACAATCAACTGGTGATGGCCCTGGGCAATCTGGTCGAGAACGCGGTCAACTACAGTCCTGCGCGGACGAGGGTCGACATCGAGGTCAGAGCAGAGGCGCGGATGGCCGTCATCACCGTTTCCGACCAGGGCCTGGGCATTCCCCAGCGTGACCTGGATCGCATCTTCGAGCGGTTCTACCGTGTCGATCCGGCCCGCTCGCGGGCCACCGGCGGTACCGGCTTGGGCCTGTCCATCGTCAAGCACATCGCGGCGGGCCACGGGGGAGAGGTAACCGTGCGCAGCCTGGAGGGTGTGGGATCCACCTTCACCCTGGTGCTGCCCTTCAAGTCCAGTACCTCTCAATCGATGTCGATGACATCGTCGACCCCATCCATGGAGGCATCACGATGACCCGTGTGCTCGTCGTCGAAGATGAAGAGTCCTTCAGCGACGCGCTGTCGTACATGCTTCGCAAGGAAGGCTTCGAGGTGGCCGTGGCCGCCACCGGCCCCGAGGCGTTGGAGCTGTTCGACCAGGGCGGCGCCGATCTGGTCCTGCTCGACCTGATGCTGCCCGGCCTGCCGGGCACCGAGGTCTTCCGCGGGCTGCGGGCCAAGTCCAACGTGCCGGTCATCATGGTGACCGCCAAGGACAGCGAGGTCGACAAGGTGGTCGGCCTGGAGATCGGCGCCGACGACTACGTCACCAAGCCGTACTCGACCCGAGAGCTGATCGCCCGGATCCGCGCCGTGCTGCGCCGCCAGGGCGGGGTGGAGACGGACGAGCCGCGCGCGATCGAGGCGGGTCCGGTCCGGCTCGACGTCGAGGCCCACCGGGTCACCGTGGAGGGTCGGCGGATCGATCTCCCGCTCAAGGAGTTCGACCTGCTCGAGGTGTTGCTGCGCAACGCGGGCCGGGTGCTCACCCGGATGCAATTGATCGACCGGGTCTGGGGCGTCGGCTACGTGGGCGACACCAAGACGCTGGACGTGCACGTGAAGCGACTGCGGGCCAAGATCGAGCCGGACCCGGGCGCCCCGCGCTACCTGGTCACCGTGCGCGGTCTCGGGTACAAGTTCGAGCCCTGATCGGGCCGGGGTCGCCCCGGCCCCCAATGTGACGACGGCGCCCGCGCCGCCCCCCGGTGTCCGGGCGGCGGCGCGGGCGCCGTCGTATGAGTCTCCGTACCCCGCGGCGCGGGTACGGCGTCAGCCGCCGGCCGGGGCCGACGCGCTGTTGCGCGGGGTACCGGAGGCGCCGTTGCCGCTCGCCGGGGCCGTGGCGCCGCCCGTGTTGGCGGTGGCCGGCGCGGTGTTCGGCGGCGCGGTGGCCGGCGCCGAGGCGGTCGGCGGCGCGGGCGGCGGCGGGGTGAAGGCCGGGGTCGGCTTCAGCTGCGCGTAGTAGCTCGACGGGGAGTGCACCGAGACGTCCAGCGAGGTCTCGCCGGCGGTGCCGAACGCGAAGGTCACCCGGCGGAACGAACCGGCCTCGACCTTGGCTGCGTTCGGGAAGACCAGCGGACCGAGGTAGACGCGCCCCTGCGGGTCGTCGGCGGCCATTCCCTGGGGACGGTCGACCAGGTACGCGGCGCCGCCCGCCGGGATGGTCAGCGGGCCGCCGAGGGCCTGTCCCGCGCCGTCCACCGTCACCTTGGTGATCGTCTCGGGCGCGGTGCCCTCGTTGAACAGCGCGCCACCGAGCGCGACCAGGTTCTTGCCCGGGTCACTCGTCACCAGCTGGACGTTCTGGATCTTGAGCGAACCGAACGCCGTACTGGCCGTGTCGGGTTTGATCTTGTTGGTCTCGGCTTCCTTGCCACTGGCGCAGCCCGCGGCCAGGGGAAGGACGACGGCGACGGTGGCGGCGAGGGCGCCGCGTCGAAGGCTGCGGCTCACGGCGGCGGCATCTCCTTGAAGATCTCGGATCCTGGACCGGTCACGATGACCGGGGACAGCGTACTCAGGCCGGGAGGACCACTTGTACGCGGCTCACCGCGCCGAGCGGCGCCTTCGCCGGGACGGAGTCGGCGCAAGGCCGCCGGGTTCGGTCCGACTCCGGTGATGCGGGTGGGACATTTGGGTCGCGCGAGAGCGGCCGACGCACCCTCAAGACGAGCTGTTTGTCCTATTTGTTTGAGACCTACGGGTGTGGGGTTCCCTGTCCCAGCACGCCCACAGGCTGCTTGTCAAGCCCCGACTAAGGCCCTGACCTGCGGAAACGTCATTCAGTAGGGGCGTGTCCCGTGTTACCCTAGAAAGCCACGGAAGGGGTACCTGTCACATGACGTTCAAGGTTGGCGACACCGTGGTCTACCCCCATCACGGGGCCGCGCTGATCGAGGCGATCGAGCAGCGCACGATCAAGGGTGTGGACAAGACCTATTTGGTGTTGAAGGTCGCCCAGGGTGATTTGACCGTCCGCGTGCCCGCGGACAACGCGGAATTCGTCGGTGTTCGAGACGTGGTGGGCCAGGAAGGGCTCGACCGCGTCTTCGAGGTACTGCGTGCTCCGCACACCGAGGAACCGACGAACTGGTCACGACGTTACAAGGCGAACCTGGAAAAGCTCGCCTCCGGTGACGTTATCAAGGTCGCGGAGGTCGTGCGCGATCTATGGCGCCGCGAGCGTGACCGCGGCCTGTCGGCAGGCGAAAAGCGCATGCTGGCGAAGGCTCGGCAGATCTTGGTGAGCGAGTTGGCGCTCGCCGAGAACACGAACGAGGACAAGGCCGAGGCCATCCTCGACGAGGTCCTGGCTTCCTGAGCCGTAGGATCCGCCCGTCGATGACGGACGGATCCGCCGGTGCGGTGTCGGCGCCATGTGGCGTCGGCGCCCGGGTGGTTTGAGGGGACTTCGTTGAACACTGCGGTCCTTGTGCCCGCTGCAGGGCGTGGTGAACGGCTCGGTCCCGGTGCGCCCAAGGCGTTGCGTGAGCTTGGGGACATCCCGATGCTGGTGCACGCCGTCCGGTCGCTGTTGGCCGCCCGCGGGGTAACCGCGGTCGTGGTCGCCGCACCGCCGGACGGTGTCGCCGGTGTCCGGGATCTTTTGCGTGCGCAACTGCCCGCGGAATCACCCGTATGGGTGGTCGCGGGCGGTGCGACACGCCAGGAATCGGTGCGGTTCGCCCTTGCGGCGGTGCCGGCCGATCACGACATCGTGCTCGTACACGATGCCGCGCGTCCGTTCGTGCCGGCCCACGTGGTCGAGGCGGTGATCGCCGCCGTCGCCGACGGGGCCGACGCGGTGGTGCCCGCGTTGCCCGTGGTCGACACGGTCAAGGAGGTCGCCGCGGCGAACGGCGCGGAGACCGTGGTGCGCACGGTCGATCGATCGTTGTTGCGCGCCGTACAGACCCCCCAGGGTTTTCGGCGGGCGGTATTGGCGCGCGCCCACGCCGAGGCCGACGGGTTCGGCGCGGAGGGTGCGACCGACGACGCCGGGATGGTCGAGCGCACCGGCGGCACGGTCGTGGTGGTGCCCGGTTCCGAAGAGGCGTTCAAGGTGACCCGACCGTTCGACCTGCTGCTCGCCCGCGCGCTTTTGGAGCGCCGAGCGGAGCGGGCGGCGCAGGCGCGCGCCGACGAGGCGGACGGTGCCGCGGAGAGTACGGAGATCGACGTTGTCCGGTGAGCACGCGGCTCGGGTGGTGCTGCCCCGTACCGGGATCGGGGTGGACGTCCACGCCTTCGAGGCGGGGCGCGAGTTGTGGGTGGCCGGGCTGTTCTGGCCCGGGGAGACCGGGTTGGCCGGGCACTCCGACGCCGACGTGGTCGCGCACGCCGCGTGCGACGCGTTGTTCTCGGCGGCGGGCATCGGCGATCTGGGCGCGCACTTCGGCACCTCGCGGCCGCAGTGGTCCGGGGCGTCTGGAGCGACCCTGCTGACCGAGGCGGCGCGACTGGTGCGCGCGGCCGGATTCGAGATCGGCAACATCGCGGTGCAGGTGATCGGGGTGCGGCCGAAGGTCGGGCGGCGGCGGGCCGAGGCGGAGGCCGTGTTGTCGGCCGCGGCCGGCGCGCCGGTGTCGGTGTCCGGGACCACCACCGACGGTCTGGGGCTGACCGGGCGGGCCGAGGGAGTGGCCGCGATCGCCACCGCGCTCGTGGTGCCGGTCAGGCCGGGAACCGAGGGATAACGGCGCACGCCGCGCCGTCCCGACGCTCTAAGCTTGCGCGTGTGAGCATGCGCCTGTACGACACCAGCACCCGCACGGTCCGGGACTTCGTGCCGCTTGTCGAGGGACAGGTCTCGATCTACTTGTGTGGTGCCACCGTGCAGGCACCTCCGCACATCGGGCACATCCGATCGGGGCTGAACTTCGACGTGCTGCGCCGGTGGTTCGCCCACCGCGGCAACGACGTCGTGTTCTGCCGCAACGTCACCGACATCGACGACAAGATCATCGCCAAGTCCTGCACAGAGGGTGTGCCCTACTGGCAGGTCGCGCAGACCAACGAGCGGGCCTTCGCCGACGCGTACACCGCGCTCGGCTGCCTGCCGTCGACCGTGGAGCCCCGGGCGACCGGGCATATCCCCGAGATGGTCGCGATGATGGACCGGCTGATCGCCACGGGGCACGCCTATCCATCCGGCGGCGACGTGTACTTCGACGTCTCCTCGTTCCCGGCCTACGGTGCGCTGTCCGGTCAAAAGCCCGACGCGATGCGCGAGGCGGAGGACGCGGGCACGGGCGCGGCGGGCAAGCGGGACCGGCGCGACTTCGCGCTGTGGAAGGCGGCCAAGCCCGGCGAGCCGTCGTGGGAGACGCCCTGGGGACACGGTCGTCCGGGGTGGCACCTGGAGTGCTCCGCGATGGCGCACAAGTACCTGGGCGCGGCGTTCGACATCCACGGCGGCGGGCTGGATCTGGTGTTCCCGCACCACGAGAACGAGATCGCCCAGTCCAAGGCGGCGGGCGACGCGTTCGCCGCCTACTGGATGCACAACGCCTGGGTCACCCTCAGCGGTGAGAAGATGAGCAAGTCGCTCGGCAACTCGGTGCTCGTCTCCGAGATGCTCAAGCGCTGGTCGCCGCTGGTCCTGCGCTACTACCTGGCCACCCCGCACTACCGGTCGATGATCGAGTACAGCGAGGAGGCACTGCGCGAGGCCGAGGTCTCCTTCGGGCGGATCGAGGGCTTCCTGGAGCGGGCCGGCGAACAGACCGGGGCGATCGAACCGACGGCCGACGTGCCGGCGGTGTTCGCCGACGCGATGGACGACGACCTGGGTGTGCCGCAGGCGATGGCGGTCGTGCACAACACCGTGCGCGACGGCAACACCGCGCTGGCGGCGGGCGACAAGGACGCGGTCGTACGGCACGCGGCCGATGTGCGGGCGATGCTGGGCGTGCTCGGCATGGACCCGCTGTCGGAGCAGTGGACGGCGGGCGCCTCCGCCGGTCGCTCCGACGAGTTGCGCGGGGTGGTCGACCACCTCGTCAAGCTCGCCCTCGGGCAGCGCGAGGCGGCCCGGGCACGCAAGGACTACGCCGCCGCCGACGCGGTCCGGGACAGCCTCACGGCGGCCGGGATCGTGGTGGAGGACACGCCGCACGGCCCCCGGTGGACGCTGCACCGGGACTGAGTCGCCCTCGGGCCCGGGAGGGCTCGACGAGAACGCGCCGTACGGCCGGAACGCCACGAGGTGGCGGACCGGCCGTACGGTTGTAACGGTTGTCCTGTGGTTGTCCCGCGGATGTTCTGTGGGCGACCGCAGGATCGTACGGATCGCAACACAGCTGCTGATGAAGCAATCGAAGGGATGTACCCGTCATGGCCGGCAACACGGAGCGCCGTAACAAGCGCAACGAGGGAAGCAAGAAGGGGCCCTCGGTCGGTACTGGTGGGCACAGCCGCCGGGCGCTGAAGGGCAAGGGGCCGACGCCGCCCGCGGAGATGCGCAAGGGGCACGCGAAGCAGCGCGCCGCCAACGCCGCGGCCAAGCGCAAAGCCGCCGCGCCTGCGGCCCGGCGTCCCGCGGGCGGGCGTCCCGGTCGGGGCGGGAAGAGCGCGTCCGAGCTGGTCGCGGGCCGCAACTCGGTGCTCGAGGTGCTGCGCGCCGACGCGCCGGCCACGTCGCTGTTCATCGCGCAGTACATCGACAGCGACGACCGGGTGCGCGAGGCGATGAAGATCGCCAACACGCGGGGCATCCCGCTGATGGAGATCCCGCGCCCCGAGCTGGACCGGATGACCGACGGCGCGATCCACCAGGGCCTGGTGCTCCAGATGCCGCCGTACGAGTACGCCCACCCGGACGACCTCGTGGTGGAGGCGCACGACCGCGCCGAAACGCCCCTCGTCGTCGCGCTCGACAGCGTCACCGACCCGCGCAACCTCGGCGCGGTGATCCGCTCCGCGGCGGCCTTCGGCGGCCACGGCGTGGTCGTCCCCGAGCGCCGCGCCGCCGGAATGACCGCCGGCGCCTGGAAGTCCTCGGCAGGCGCGGCCTCCCGCATGCCGGTGGCCCGAGCAGCCAACCTCACCCGAGCCCTCGAGGCCTACAAGAAGGCCGGCCTGACGGTGGTCGGCCTGGCCGCCGACGGCGACATCACCCTCGACGAACTGGCCGCGGCCACGGAGCCCCTGGTGGTGGTCGTCGGCTCCGAGGGCAAGGGCCTGGGCCGCTTGGTGCAGGAAACGTGCGACATCACGGTCCGAATCCCGATGGCCGGCGGCAACGAGTCCCTGAACGCGGGGGTCGCGGCAAGCATCGTGCTGTACGAGGTGGCCAGGCGACGGGGAGCGAAGTAGGCGGGGGGTAGACGGGCGACACGGGCGGGGCCGGACCGGGTCGGGCGCTCGGGGGTTGTCGGGGCGGGTTCGCCAGGGGCCGGGTGGGCTGGGTGTTTCCGGCGTGCGTTGCGCTTGTGGTCGCGGGTGGCCGGTGCGGGGCTGGTCCGAGTCGCCGGGTTGGCCGCCGCCGGCGTGCGGGGCTCCGAGGCTGGGGGGTCCCGACGAGGCGGGTGTGTTGGTCGGCTTGAAAGCGGCCGGCAGCGGCGGGCGGGGTGGGTGCTTGGGTTGGGTTTGCCGGGCTTGCGTTTCCGAGTGGGCCGGGTTCTTCCGGCGGGCGTTGCGCTTGCGGGTTGCGGGTTGCTGGTGCGGGGCTGGTCGGAGTCGGTGGTTGGCCGCCGCCGGTGTGCGGGGTTCCGAGACTGCGGGGTCTCGACGAGGCGGGTGTGTTGGTCGGCTTGAAAGCGACCAGCGGCGGCGGGCGGGGTGGGTGCTCGGGTTGGGTTCGCCGGGCTTGCGTTCCCGGGTGGGTCGGGTGTTTTGGGCGAGCGTTGCGCCTTGGGTTGCGGGTGGCTGGTGTGGGGCTGGTCCGAGTCGCCGGGTTGGCCGCCGCCGGCGTGCGGGGTTCCGAGGCTGCGGGGTCTCGACGAGGCGGGTGTGTTGCTCGGCCTAAAAGCGGCCAGCAGCGGCGGGCGGGGTGGGTGCTCGGGTCGGGTTCGCCGGGCGTGCGTTCCCGAATGGGCCGGGCGTTCCCGGCGTGCGTTGCATCTTGGGTTGCGAGTTGCTGGTGCGGGGCCGGTCAGAGTCGGCGATGGGTCGCCGCCGGCGTGCGGGGCTGCGAGCCCCGAAGCTCCCGACGAGACGGGTGCCTTGCTTGGCGAAAAAACCGGCCGGAAGCGGGGAGCAGATAGGCGGTCGAGTTCAGTCTTCCAGGCAGCCTTCCCGGGTGGGTCGGGGTGCTTCGAGGGCGTTTGGAGGGGAGTTGGGGTTGGAAACCGGATCGCGGTGGGTGGTTGTGGGCTTCGAGCTTCGGTGACCTGCGGTTTTGCGGGGTCGGAGTGGAAAGTCGGGTGTGGAGTGCCGGTTTCGTGTGCTCCGGCTTCCTCGGCGCCGGTGAAGAGACCGAAACTGCCCGGTCGGGGTCGGTTTCGAGCGCTGCGACCTCGCAGAGGCTGTCGAGGTGACCGAAAGTGCCCAGTGGGAGTCGAAACCGGATCCCGAGGCACTGCAGGCGCACCCGCCGTGCGTTGGCCTGCGGTTTTCTCTCGCTCCGAGTCCCCGGCACCTCACGCCGTCCGGTTTCGTGAACTCTCGCCCCCCACCCGCCCACAGCACCTCGAAATGCTCCTGCCCGGCCCACCCGGGAAGGCCCTCCGGAGAACTCGACCCGAGTGCCCTCCCTCCCCCGCTGCCGGCCGGTTTTCGCCGAGCAACACGCCCGCCTCGCCAAAAACCCCGGTCTCGGAGCCCCGCACGCCGGCGGCGGCCCACCACCGACTCCGACCAGCCCCGCACCAGCCACCCGCAACCACAAGTGCAACCCCCGCCGAAAACACCCGACCCACCCGGGAACGCAAGCCCGGCGAACCCAACCCGAGCACCCACCCCGCCCGCCGCCGCTGGTCGCTTTTAGGCCGACCAACACACCCGCCTCGTCGAGACCCCGCAGTCTCGGAACCCCGCACACCGGCGGCGGCCCATCGCCGACTCTGACCGGCCCCGCACCAGCAACTCGCAACCCAAGACGCGACGCACGCCGGGAACGCCCGGCCCATTCGGGAACGCACGCCCGGCGAACCCGACCCGAGCGCCCTCCCTGCCCGCCGCCGCCGGTCGCTTTTAGGCCGACCGACACACCCGCCTCGTCGAGACCTCGAAGTCTCGGAGCCCCGCACGCTGGCGGCGGCCCATCGCCGACTCGGACCGGCCCCGGACCGTCCACCCGCCACCCGCCACCAACAGCGCAACGCTCGCCGAGGACGCCCGGCCCCCTCGGGAAGGCACCCCGGCGGACTCGACCCGAGCGCCCACCCATCCCGCCGCTGCAGGCCGGTTTTCGCCGAGCAACGTGCCCGTCGCGCCAAAAGCCGGGGTTTCGCAGCCCCGCACGCCGGTGGCGGGCCATCACCGGCTCGGATGAACCCCGCATCGGCCGGCCGTCACCACAGGTGCAACCTGCGCCGGGAGCGCCCGGCTCACTCGGGACGACCCAGCGGCCTTTCACCCCGTCGCTGAATGTGGCGGTCTCGGTGGGAGTCCTGCGTTTGTGTAGCCGCGCCGCGCGCCGCGTCGCGTCGCGGGGCGGAGTGTAGCGGGAGGTTTGGGGGTTTGTGGGTTGCATGGGGTAATACGTGGTGGGCCGCATCCTTGGGGGACCTTGGGCGGTTAGTGGTGCGTGGACACCAGATCGGAAGGCAGCTTCGGCGGTGCTGTCGGGCTGTTGCCCTCGCCCGCGGCGGTGCGTGATCCCGGCGATCCGGCGGCGGTCGCCACCCCCACGAAGACCCTGCGGGTGGTGATCGCCGGCCCCCGGATCGGCACCGCCCCCAAACCTGTGCCCGGGCCGCGTGACCGGGCGGATGACGACGCGACCACGCGGCTCCCGGTGATTCGTGACGACGGGCCCCGGCGGCGGGTGCCGCCTGCCCGGCGTGGTCCGGGGGCGGGTGTGCGGGAGCGGGACGGGACCGCCCCGGCGCCCACGCACGCGCGCCGGGGGAGTGTGCAGGCCGGCACCGTGTTGTTGCCGTTGCGGCTGTTCCTCGGCGGGGCGTTCCTGGTCGAGGGGCTGCGCAAGCTCTATGCGCCGGGCTTCCTGGATCCGGGGTCGAGCGATTCGTTCGGGCATCGCATCGGCGTGCTGCGGGACGGGAGTCTGTCGCCGTCGGTGATGGACCTGGCCGCCGATCACGCGATCGGGGCGGGGCTGTTGTTCGCCTTCGGCCAGGTGGTGGTCGGCTTCGCGGTGGTGCTCGGGTTGTGGACCCGGCTCGCCGGGCTGCTCGGGATGTTGCTCTCGCTGGGCGTGCTGATCGCGGTGGGTACCGGGTCCTCGCCGTACCACGCGCCCTACCTGGTCTTCCTGGCCGCGTTCAGCCCGTTGGCGCTCGCGGGCGCGCCGATGTACTCGGCGGACGCGTGGTTGTCGTTGCGGACCTGGCGTGGTCCGATCGTCACCCCCGTCCGGGCCCGGCGGCGCAAGCTCGGCTACGGCTCGATGCTGGCGTTCGCGGGCGTCGGCGCGACGCTGCTCGCGGGCTCGCTGCTCGGCGGCGGCCACCGGCACCCCGACGAGTCGGACACCGGGCGGGTCGGCGAGCCGGGTCGGCCCGCCGAGTCCTCGGCCCCGGTCGTCCCCGCCGCCGGGCAGCCGGCCGGCGCGGTCGCCGGTCAACCCCGTCCGCCGGTGGTCGAACCCTCGGCGGCGGCCGGCCCGGCCAAGGAGGGCACCGCCGCGCAGGCCACCCCGCGTGCGGCGACCACCCCGCAGCCGAGTGCCTCCACCGGCGCGGCCAAGTCGGCCCCGGCCGATGCCACCGACCGGAAGCCGACCTCGGCCCCGGCCCCGACCGCTTCCGGCTCCCCCCGCTCGGCCGGTGCGAACCCCGGCGGCTCCGGCGGCTCCGGCAGCACCCCGAAATCCGGCGGCAGCGGCACCAAGCCCCTGGGCGGCCTGCTGGGCTGATCCCCCGGGCATCGAAGCCCCGCCCCACCCACAGGACCCGCACGACATGTGCGGGTCCTGTGGCGTGCGGGGTGTGCGAAGTGTGCGAGGTGTACGGGTCCCGCGGAACGAATGTGCGAAAGGCCTGCTCAGCCCGTGATGTTCCGGTCCGCCACCACGTGGTGGATGTGCACGTGCACCACCTGCTCGCCCTCCACGGGCTCGCGCTCGACCACCTTGTCGGCGCCCATGTAGCGGGCCGCGATCCGGCTCGGCCATACGCGCAGGTCGACCGGGTCGACCGAGAGTCGGGCCTCGCCCTCGACCACCACATAGGCGTACGGCGGCCGTTCGTCGTCCACGCACAGGCTCACGCGCGGATCGTTGGCGAGGTTGCGCCCCTTGACCGATGACGCGAACGTGGTGAACACCAGCTCCACCGTGTCGCCGCGATCGTCCAGGTCGAACCACACCGGCGCCACGTGCGGCCGACCGTCGGGACGTACGGTGGCAAGTTTTCCGGTGCGCGGCGGCCCCGCCAACAAAAAGCCCCGCCACTCGGTCTCGGTCATACGCTCCATGGACCGAGTCTCACCCCTGACGGCCTCCCGGTCCGGGACGACACTCGCCGGCGGCGCCGTCGGGCGCCGCCGGCGAGCGTGTCGGGCCGGTCAGTCGTGCAGGCGCTCGCCGCTCTTCGTGGAGAACAGGTGGGTCTCGCCGACCGTCGGGACCACGTGCAGGACCGAGCCCTTTTCCGGAACGCTGCGGCCCGGGACACGGACCACCAGGGGCTTGTCCACGCCGTCGAGGGTGACCGAGCCGTAGACGAAGGCGTCGGAGCCGAGTTCCTCGACCACGTCGACGGAGACCGCGAGGCCCTTGCCCTCCTTGCTCAGGCCCTCCGCCGAGTTGATCTTCAGGTGCTCGGGGCGCACGCCCAGCGTCACCTTGCCCGTGCCCTCGGCCACCGCCGCCTCGCGGGCCTCGCGCGAGACCGGGACGACCGCGTCGCCGAAGCGGATGCCGTCCTCGGCCAGGTCGACCTCGATCAGGTTCATCGCGGGCGAGCCGATGAAGCCGGCCACGAACACGTTGGCCGGGCGGTCGTACATGTTGCGCGGGGTGTCCACCTGCTGGAGCAGGCCGTCCTTGAGCACCGCGACGCGGTCGCCCATGGTCATCGCCTCGACCTGGTCGTGCGTGACGTAGACGGTGGTGATGCCCAGGCGGCGCTGGAGGCCGGCGATCTGGGTGCGGGTCTGGACGCGGAGCTTGGCGTCGAGGTTGGACAGCGGCTCGTCCATCAGGAAGACCTGGGGCTCGCGGACGATCGCGCGGCCCATCGCGACACGCTGGCGCTGACCGCCCGAGAGGGCCTTCGGCTTGCGGTCCAGGTATTCGGTGAGGTCGAGGATCTTCGCGGCCTCTTCGACCTTGGCCCGGATCTGCTTCTTGTCGACGCCCGCGATCTTCAGCGCGAAGCCCATGTTCTCGGCGACCGTCATGTGCGGGTAGAGCGCGTAGTTCTGGAACACCATCGCGATGTCGCGGTCCTTGGGCTCCAGGTTGGTGACCTCGCGGTCGCCGATGTGTATCGAGCCCCCGGTGACCTCCTCGAGACCCGCGAGCATGCGCAGGGAGGTGGACTTGCCGCAACCGGAGGGGCCGACCAGGACCAGGAACTCGCCGTCCGCGATCTCCAGGTCGAGCGCGTTGACGGACGGGCGCTCGGCGCCCTTGTAGGTACAGGTCGCCTGCTTGTAGCTGACCGTGGCCATGGTGATGTGTCCTTCCACCGGCAGGAACGTGCCGGACGATCCGAGTGGAGGGTGAAGTACCCGTGCGGTGCCTGCCCGTGACGGCGGACAGTGGTCTAGTCCATTCGAGGACGGACTGCGCTTCACCGTACCCGGGCGCACGTGATCTGTCAGCAGTCGGCTTCGCCCGAAATGTTTTGCGGGACCCGCAAAGCCCTGCGAAATCCTGCTGAAAGTGTCACTAGGCTCTGCGTATGAAGGCTCGGCTGGCGGACATCGCAACGCAGGCAGGGGTCAGCGAGGCGACCGTGAGTCGGGTTCTGAACAGCAAACCCGGGGTTGCGGACGACACTCGGCGGGCCGTCCTGACCGCTCTCGACGTGCTCGGATACGAGCGGCCCGCCCGGCTGCGCCGGCGCAGCGCGGGCCTGGTGGGGCTGCTGCTCCCGGAGTTGGACAACCCGATCTTCCCGGCGTTCGCACAGGTCATCGAGCGGGCGCTGGCCCATCACGGCTACACCCCGGTGTTGTGCACACAGACCCCGGGCGGGGTCACCGAGGACGACTACACCGAACTGCTCCTGGAGCGCGGGGTGTCGGGGATCGTCTTCGTCTCCAGCCTGCACTCGGACTCAGGCGCGGACATGTCGCGCTACCTGCGGCTGGTCGAGCGCGGCCTGCCGATGGTGTTCGTCAACGGTTTCGCCCCGGGTGTGGACGCGCCGTTCATCTCCAGCGACGAGGCGGTCGCGGTGGAGTTGGCGATAGGACACCTGGCCTCGCTGCGGCATACCGCGATCGGGCTCGCGGTCGGGCCCGAGCGGTATGTGCCCACCGCGCGCAAGATCGCGGGTTTTCGGCACGGGCTCGCCGAGCGGTTCGGGGTGACGGAGGCCGACGGTTGGATCGAGCGGTCGTTGTTCTCCGTGGAGGGCGGCCAGGCGGCGGCGGGCGCGCTGCTGGACCGGGGGGCGACCGCGGTCGTGTGCGGCAGCGACCTGATGGCGCTCGGCGCGGTACGGGCCGCGCGCGAGCGGGGGTTGCGGGTGCCGCAGGACGTCTCGGTGGTGGGCTACGACGACTCGCCGCTGGTGGCCTTCACCGACCCGCCGCTGACCACGGTGCGCCAGGCGGTGCAGGCGATGGGTGCGGCGGCGGTGCGCGCGCTGCTCGACGAGATCGGCGGGGGGCGCGCTCCGCGTACCGAGTTGATCTACCGCCCCGAACTGGTGGTCCGCGGCTCGACCGGTCCGGCGCCGGACCGCCGCCGCTGAGCCTCGTCGCCGCCGAGCCCCGCCGCCGACCGGCGAGCAGGCCCTGCCTCCCCCACCCCACCCCGCCGCGCCCTGCGGGCCGACGAAAGCGGGCCGCCATCCGGCGATCGCGCGGATGACGGCCCCTGGGAGCCCCGAGTCGGGTTCGAACCGACGACCCCGCGCTTACAAGGCGCGTGCTCTGGCCAACTGAGCTATCGGGGCGTGTACCGGACCATTTTGCACCGTGGTCACCCGGCGGACGCAACCACCTTAGAGCTTTGTGACGTGGGTGCGTTCGCGTTAACGCGCGGGGAACGTGGGGAACAGGAGACACCTGCCCGGAAAAGTCCGGGTCGTCGTACTTTGTACGACTGCCGGCCGGCTGGAGGAATCCCATGACGTTCGTAGGTCTGATCATCGCGGGCATCATCATCGGCGCGTTGGGCCGACTGTTTTTGCCGGGCAAACAGAAGATCGGCTTCCTGGCCACGATGGCGGTCGGCATCGTGGGCACCCTGATCGGCTACGGCATCGCCGCCGGGCTGGGTGTCGAGGACACCAAGGGGATCGACTGGCTTCGCTGGATCATCAGCATCGCGGTCGCGGCGTTCCTGGTCTCGCTGGTGGTCAAGTTCACCGGGAGAGGCGCGACGCGGTGATCGTTCGACGTACCTGACGGTCTATCAGATCCGGCCGCGGACTGCGATCATGCGCGGATGACCGGTGGAGTGGCGACATGGCCGACGATCGCGGCGGCCGACCTGGTGGACGTGCTGGACCTGGACCGGCTCGCGGCGGCGGATCCGGCGGATGCCGCCGCCCCGGACACGGCGCTCACCCGGTTCCGGGCGCGCAACCTGGTGACCCCGATCCCGCGCACGCTCGGCGCGCAGGTGCTCGCGCAGACGGTGGTGGCCGCCGAGCGAGTGGTCCCCCACATGGCGGTGCAGACCCTCCAGGGGGTCTTTCCCCGGGCCGGGGATCCGACCGCGCCCGTGGACGTACGGGTCGAGCGGCTGCACGAGGGGCGGTCGGCGGCGATCCTCCAGGTGGGTTTTCGGCAGGGCGCCGCCGAGCACTACCGGGCGTTCGTGACGCTGGGCGTGGCCGGCCCCGAACTGGTGCGGCACGCCGACGCGTTGCCGGCCGGGGTGGCCGGGCCGGAGGAGTGCGCCGAGGTGTCGGTGCCGATGTTGCCGTGGGAGGTGCGTACGGCCGGCGGCGCGGCGGCGTTGGCGCCGGACGCGGTGGGACCGCCGCGCCTGGACCTGTGGACGCGCTGTACGTCGGTCCCGGACACCGCGACCACGGCCCGGGCGATCCTGGCCTGGTCCACCGAGGGCTTCCTGGGCCCGGTCGCGCTGCGGCCGTACTCGCGCGCCGAACTGGAGCGGCGCGGCGGGCGGTCGATGTCGGTGGCGCTGTCCCAGAACATCACCTTCCACGAGCCGTTCTCGGCGCACGAGTGGCTGCTGCTGCGCTGCGCGAGCGAGTACGCGGGCGACGGGCGCATGCACGGGCGGATCCGGGTGTTCACCCGGGCCGGCCGACCGGTCGCCTCGGTGACGGCCGACGGGCTGATGCGCCCGGGACCGCGGCCGGGCGCGTAGCGTCAGCCCAGGCTTCGGTAGCGGCCCCGGTAGTGCGTCAGGGGCAGGCCCTCGGGGCTGGGCAGGTCCACGCGCAGCACCTCGCCGACGTACAGGATGTGATCGCCCGCCTCGACGACCTGGTCGGTGCGGCACTCCAGGGTCGCCAGCGCGCCGCCGACCAGGGCCGCGCCGGACACCGGGCCGCGACGGTGCGGGATGTCGGCGAACATCAGCCGGTCGCTGATCCGGCCGGGGATGGCGAAGCGGCCGGCGACGTGGCGCTGGCTCTGCGAGAGCAGGGACACCGCCCACAGCGGTTGTTCGTCCAGCACGTCGCGCATCCGCGCCTCGCGGCGCAGGCTGATCAGCACCAGCGGGGGTTCCAGGGAGACCGACATGAACGCGGTCGCGGTCATCCCCACGTCGTCCACGGGCCCGCCGTCGTCGGGGTCGCCCTCGATCGCGGTGATCAGCACCACGCCGGCGGCGAATCGGGACATCGCGGCCTTGAAGTCGGCCGGATCGACGGGAGGGGGAAGTGGCGGAGACACGGGTCAAGGGTATGCGGCGTCGGACCGCGCCCGGATGTGCTGTGCATCAATGTGCTGACGCACACCCGAGCGCCCGATCGGTTTGCGATTGGTTTCTGATTGGTCGTCAGGTGTATCCCGCGAACCCTGGGGTTATTTCCCGTAAATGGGCGCCGACCTCGTACGATGCGCCTTGGATGCCGGCGGAGGGTGCGATTCCGGGGCGGTTCGGCGGTCCGACTCGATACGGTACGAAGCGTGAGGTGGCTCACAGTGACAGTCTGATCGATGACGGAACGTCGCCAACGCGAAGCCCGCTGTGATTCAGTTTCTCTGGTAAACGGACGATATCTGTTCAGAAGACACCGGCGTCGACCCCTGGGGGAGACCCATGACAGCCGAGACGGAGACCCACGTCCGGTTGGCGACTTTGCGCCTTTTGAACCGCGTCGTCGCCGACCTCAACGCCACGCGTGACCTCAAGGACACCCTGCAGGCCGTCGTCGACGGCGTGGTCTCGGGCCTGGGGTTCGGCGTGGCAGCGGTCAATCTCGTGCGCGCCGACGCCGATCTGGAGGTCGCCGCGGTGGCCGGCAACGACGAGTTGCGCAAGGCGATGGCCGGCCAGATCGGCTCGCGCGAGGGCTGGGACCGCATCCTGGCCGCCGCCGAGCCCTGGGGGCCACTGCGCTTCCTCGGGCACCGCTCGGGGCAGGCCGACGTGGGCGACATCCCGAGCTGGATACCCGACCTGCCGATCCCCGACCACCCCGAGGCGTGGCATCCGCGCGATGCGCTGCTCGCGCCGCTGCATACGCCCGAGGGCGACCTGGTCGGCGTGTTGTCGGTCGACCTGCCGGTGGACGGCCTGCGGCCCGCCCCGTGGCGGCGCGAGGTGTTGGGCATGTTCGCCGCACAGGCGGCGATCGCGGTGGACAACGCGCGTCTGCGCAGCGACATGCAGCGCGCGGTGGCCCGCCTGGAGCGCGAGCAGCTCGCGTTGCGGGCCAGCGAGGAGAGTTTCCGGCAGGCCTTCGAGTACGCGCCCAGCGGCATGGTGATGACCGGCGTGCGCGGCCACGAGCAGGGCCAGCTGCTGCGCGCCAACGACGCGCTGTGCCGGATGCTGGGCTACCCGGCGCCGGTGCTCAAGCGGCTCGGGTTGGGCGCGTTGGCGCACCCGGAGGATCGGCCGCTGCTCGGCGGGCACCTGGGCGGGACGGTGCCGGTGGCGGGCTGTACCGAGCTGCGGCTGGCCCGCAGCGACGGAACGTACCGGTGGGTTTCGCTGCGCACCTCCCAGGTCGCCGACGGGCTCGGCGATCTTCGGTTCGGGCTGACCCACGTGGAGGACATCGAGGACCGCAAGCAGCGCGAGCAGGCGCTGGTGCACGAGGCCAGCCACGATCCGCTCACCGGGCTGCCGAACGGGCGCGAGCTGCGGGCCCGGCTCGCCGCCCGGTTCGGCCTCAAGGCCGGGCTCCCGGCCGCCGGTCCGGGCGGCGACGTGCACGAGCCGTACGCGGACGAGTGGGCCGTGCCCACGGGCGCGATCCTGAGCATGCCCGAGGGCGCGGTGGTGGTCGTCGACGAGCCGCCCGCCGCCGAACGTCGCGGCGTCGCGCTGCTGTTCTGCGACCTGGACGGGTTCAAGCACATCAACGACAACTTCGGCCACCACATCGGCGACGTGGTGCTCAAGGCGGTCGCCGAGCGGTTGACGGCCGCGGTGCGCGAGGGGGACACGGTGGCCCGGCTCGGCGGCGACGAGTTCGTGGTGCTGGCCGATGGGATCGGACGGGAGGAAGCGGAGGAGATGGCGGTGCGGTTGCGCCGTGCGCTCTCCGTGCCGATTCCGGCCGAGGGGTTGGCGGTGCCGTTGGAGGGGGCGAGCTTCGGGATCGGCTGGGCGGAGGAGGCGGCCGAGCCCGAGGATTTGTTGCGGATCGCTGATGAGCACATGTACGCGAACAAGCGTCGGCGCGATCGGGCGCAGCGCAGGGCCGGTTAGGGGCGGCGCTTGTCGCGTGCGGGCCGCGGGTGTGTCTTGGGTTGGCTTGATTTGGTGTGCTCGCCTGCTCCGCCCGCTCCGCCCGCTCCGCCTGTGGCGTTGGGCGTACGCGCTGGGGTTTGAAGGCATCGGGTGAGGCTGGTTCGGCCCCGTAGCCGAGTGCTCTGCCGAAGCGGCTTTTGCTTACGATTTTGGTTGTCTCGGGTGAATTCGGTCACCTGATGGGTGGGTTTTGTGGGTTCGGTGGCTCGGGCATGTTCCTGGGGTGGCCGGCTGCCGTACGCCTCAGTAGGGCGTTTTCGTGACAGTCCCGTCACGCGGACAACACCACTTGTCGCACCCGTCGCCCGTTAGTGTGATGCCTGGTATTGACAAAGCTTGGCCTGGCGCACGTAGGGAGGACTACCCGATGACGGCGGGTACCAACGGTGAACCTGAAGACCCGTACGGGTACCTCTATCGGCCGGCGCCGGGTGAGGAAGCGGGCGACGGGACAGGGACGACCGGTGCGTACGGTTCTTCCGCCAATCGGATGATGCCGCAATATGTGCAGGTCGGGCAGATGAATTACGCCCAGCCGCCCGCGCATACCCAGCCGCAGGCGGCGATCCCGGCCCAGCACGAGCAGGGCGGCGCGCAACCTCCGCAACAGCCCCGGCAATCGCACGGCGGCGGGGGCGGCGGCGGTGGTGGTCGCGGCGTGATGATCGGCGCGGCGGTGGCGGTCCTGGTGGTGATCGGCGTGGTCGCCGGCCTGTTGCTGACCCGTGACAACGGCAAGGACGACAAGGCGAAGACGCCGGCCACGAGCGCCGGTACGCAGACCAGCGCGGGCCCGTCGCAGACTGCGTCGCCGTCCACGGCTCCGACCACCGCGCCCGGCGGCAAGTTCGCGATGGTGGAGGCGGAGGACGCCTCGCCCTCCGGCGGCGCGGTCGCGGTGGCCGGCGTGGCGTCGTCCTCGGGCAAGGGCCTGATCGACATGTCCGCCCCCGGGTCGACGATCACCTGGAAGGTGGAGGTGCCGAAGAAGGGCACCTACTACCTGGCGGTGAAGTTCCTCAACACGACCTCCGAGCAGCAGAACCTGTCGATCCTGGTCAACGGCAAGGACACGACGAACAAGGCCAAGCTCAAGAACTACGGCACCAACACCGTCACCGGCACCTGGAACATGGTGCAGCTCAACGAGGGCTCGAACGACGTCGCGCTCACCTGTGCCGCCGGAGAGAGCTGCAAGGCGGCCCTGGACCAGGTCTGGTTCGAGAACCAGCAGCCCACCCTGAAGTAGGCGGTCCTCACCCGGGACGGACCTCGATCCGGTCGCCGGCGCGGACTCCGAGCAGGGTCGCCGCGTCGCCCCGGTTGAGCGAGATCGCCAGGAAGCCGGCGGAGTCCGCGTACGCGACGAGTTCCCCCGCCGCCACCTCGCCGAAGGTGCCGCGCAGGGGAACCGTGAGCACGCGCCCGCCGACCTCGATCCGCAGCGTGTCGGCGCCGGCGAACTCGGCCGTCGAGTGCGCGAGTTGCACGTTGCCGAAGTGGTCCACGGTCAACACCTCGCCCGACACGGGCTCGGCCGGTGCGACCGGGTCGGTCACGGCCGGCCCGACCTCGGCGAACGGGGTGCCCGCCGCGAGGTGGGCGGCGACGGGCGCGAACACGTCCCGGCCGTGGAAGGTCCGCGAGATCCGGGTCAGGGTGAGCGCGGGGTTGGCGATCTCGCGGATCTGCGCCGGCCCGCCGAGTTCGCGCGCGGCCCACATCAGCAGCCCGTTGTCCGGCCCGACCAGCAGGTGCCCGCCCGCCCGCAGCACGATCGCCCGTCGGGCGGTGCCCACACCGGGGTCGACCACCGCGACGTGCACGCTGCCCACCGGGAACCACGGCACCGTCTGGGCCAGCACCAGCGCGCCGCGCCGGATGTCACCGGGCGGCACCTGGTGGGTCACGTCCACCACCGGTACGGCAGGCGCGATGCCGGCGATCACTCCGTGGCACGCGGCCACGAAAGCGTCGGCGAGGCCGTAGTCGGTGGTGAAGGTGATCCTGGGGGCGCCGGCCATCCTCGGAATCTACCGGGCGCGGGCGGGCCCGGCGTCGATCACGTCGGCGAGTTCGGCCAGGATCCAGCGCTTGGGGCGGGCCCCGACGAACTGCTTCACCGGCTCCCCGTCGCGAAAGAGCAGGAACGTCGGCATGGACAACACGCCGTAGCGGGCCGCGGTGGCCGGGTTGCGGTCGACGTCGAGCTTGACCACGCCCAGGTTCGGCCGCTCGATCGCGATCTGTTCGAGCACCGGCACCATCTGGCGGCACGGCGGGCACCAGTCGGCGGTGAACTCGACCAGGGTCGGCCGGTCGGCGCGCAACACGGCGGTGTCGAAATCGGCGTCCTGGACATCGGGGACGTGAGCACTCATCGGGACTCCTTGAGGGGCGTGGTGGGCGCTGCGGGCGCGGCGGCCGACCCCGAGGTCAGCGCGCAGCGGGGTTCCGGCGCCTCGGGCAGCGTCGCGCCGGCGGCGAGCGCCGGCGTGGCCGGCCCGGGCGCCCGCTCGGCGGAGCCACCCGCGTGCGCCCGCTCGGTCTGTTCGAGTTGGCCGGCCAGGTGCGCCCGGATGGCCTGCATGCGGTCGATGCACGCGTCGAGTTCGGCCAGTTTGCGGCGATAAACCGCCAGCGACGCCGGGCACTCGTCGCCCGCGTCGTGCCCGGCGCGCAGGCACTCCACGAACGGCCGGGTCTCCTCCAGATCGAAGCCGATGTCCAGGAGCGCGCGGATCTCGCGCACCTGTCGGGCGTCGTCCTCGTCGTAGTCGCGATAGCCGCTGCTGGTCCGGCGGGCCGACAGCAGGCCGCGTTGCTCGTAGTAGCGCAGGGCCCGCGTGCTGGTCCCCGCGCGCTCAGCCAGTTCTCCGATGCGCATGTTCGAAACGGTAGACCTTGACGTGGACGTCAAGGCCAGAGGTGCGCGCGTCGAGACCGGCGCGGCCGGCGTCGCGGCCCCCGGCCCGATCAGCCCGGGCTGGACCCGGTGGGGTGGGTCTCCGGGACGCCCTGGCGGCGCACCGGGGCCCGACCCGCGGGCTGCCCCGGCGGGGTGTCCCGGGTGAGCTCCGGGATGTCGAGCGTTATCGGCTTGCCGGGGATCAGCGTGTGCTCCTCGCCGTGGTGCAGGAACGGGATCTCGGCGCCCTCGCGCAGCGTGTACGTGGTGTGCTCGTGGGTGGTCTCCACCCGCAGCCGCGCGCCGCGCACCGACAACGAGAAGCGCAGCGCGGTCAGTCCGACCGGCAGGCGCGGTTTGAAGGACATGCGCTCGCCGTGGTCGCGCAGCCCGCCGAAGCCCGCGACCAGTGCCACGCAGGTGCCCGCCAGGGAGGCCATGTGCAGGCCGTCCTTGGTGTTCTTGGCCAGGTCGTGCAGGTCCATCAGGGCCGCTTCGGCGGTGTAGTCCAGGGCCAGTTCGAGATGGCCGACCTCGGCCGCCATGACCGCCTGGGTGCAGGCCGACAGGGACGAGTCGCGTACGGTCAGCGCCTCGTAGTAGTCGAAGTTGCGGCGCTTTTGCTCGTCGGTGAACGCGTCGCCGCGCACCTGCATGGCCAGCACCAGGTCGGCCTGCTTGACCACCTGCTTGCGGTAGATGTCGAAGTACGGGTAGTGCAGCATCAGCGGGTAGTGGTCCGGCGGGGTGTTCTCGAAGTCCCAGATCCGGTGCTTGGTGAAGCCGTCGGCCTGCGGGTGCACCCCCAGGTCCTCGTCGTAGGGGATGTACATCGCGCTCGCCGCGTCGCGCCAGCTCGCCGCCTCCTCGGTGTTCACCTCCAGGGCGCGGGCCTCGTGCGGGTGGCGGCCCACCGAGTCGGCCGCGGCGAGCAGGTTCGACTGCGCCATGAGGTTGGTGTAGACGTTGTTGTCGGCGAGCGCGCTGTACTCGTCCGGGCCGGTGACCCCGTTGATCCGGAATCGGCCCTCCGCGTCGTGGTGGCCCAGCGAGCGCCACATCCGCGCGGTCTCGACCAGGATCTCCAGGCCGAAGTCGCGCTCGAAGTCCCGGTCGCCGGTGGCCCGGACGTAGCGCGCGACGGCGACCGCGATGTCCGCGCCGATGTGGAACGCGGCGGTGCCCGCGGGCCAGTAGCCCGAGCACTCCTCGCCGCGGATCGTCCGCCACGGGAACAGCGCGCCGCGCAGGCCCAGTTGGGCGGCGCGCTCGCGGGCAAGCGGCAGCGTCGAGTGCCGCCAGCGCAGCGCCTGGGCGACCGCGTGTGGGAGCCCGTACGTGAGCACCGGCAGGACGAACACCTCGGTGTCCCAGAAGCAGTGCCCGTCGTAGCCCGGCCCGGTCAGCCCCTTCGCCGGGATGGCCCGCTCCTCGGCCCGCGCGCCCGCCTGGAGCACGTGGAACATCGCGAAGCGCACCGCCTGTTGCAGTTCGACGTCGCCCTCGACCTCGATGTCGGAGTTGTCCCAGAACTCCTTGAGGTAGCCGCGCTGTTCGGCGACCAGGCCGGCCCACCCGGTGTAGCGGGCGGCGGTCAGCGCGGCGGCCACCTGGTCGCGCAGCGCGGGCAGCGAGCGGGTGGAGGACCAGCCGTAGGCGATGTACTTGACGATCCGCAGCTTGGCGCCCCGGTCGAGCACGGTGGTCACGCTGAACCGGGCCAGATCGGCGGCGCTCTCGGTCTCCATGTACATGCCCTCGGGACCGTCGATCTCGTGGTCCATGCCGGCGGCGACGCGCAGCCCGCTGTGCTCGGTGCGGTGTACCAGGATCGCCTTGCCGCCGTTGTGCGTGTGCTCTTCGGGGCGCAGCGGCGCCTCCAGGACGGCGGCGGCGCGCGGGTCGGCGTTCGGCAGCGGCAGTTCCTCGTTGGTGACCAGTTCCGACTGGAGCACGATCCGGGCGGGGCCGTCTATCGGTTCGATCTCGTACTCGATCGCGGCGATCGAGCGCTGGGTGAGCGAGACCAGCCGCTTGGAGGTGACCCGGACGGTGCGGCCGGCGGGCGAGGTCCACAACGCGCGGCGGTGCAGCACACCCTCGCGGAAGTCGATCGAGCGCTCGTGGTCCTGGGTCTGTCCGTAGCGCAGGTCGAACGGCTCGTCGTCGACCAGGAGCCGGATGATCTTGCCGTTGGTGACATTGATGACGCTCTGACCGGACTCGGGGTAGCCGTATCCGGCCTCCGCGTAGGGCAGCGGGCGCAGTTCGAAGACGCCGTTGAGGTAGGTGCCGGGCAGGCCGTGCGGTTCGCCCTCGTCGAGGTTGGCGCGCAGTCCGATGTGGCCGTTGGAGAGCGCGAACACCGACTCGGACTGGGGCAGGTGGTCCGGGTCCAGGGTCTGTTCGGTGATGCCCCATGGCTCGACGGTGTAGGGGTGTTCGGTGCTCATGCCGTGCCTTCCGCCGAGGGCCGCCCGGCCGCCGGGTCACCGCTTCGGTCGCCGGCGGTGTCGTTGCTCGGGTCGGCGAGGAGTTCGTCGAGATCCGATACCACCACGTCCGCGCCGTGCCTGCGTAGTTCCTCGGCCTGTCCGACCCGGTCCACGCCCACCACGTGGCCGAAGTCACCGGCCCGGCCCGCCGCGACGCCGGCCAGCGCGTCCTCGAACACGGCCGCGTGCGCGGGGGCGACGCCCAGCGCCTTCGCCCCGGCCAGGAAGGTGTCGGGCGCCGGTTTGCCCTTCAGGTGGTCGCGCTTGGCCACCAGGCCGTCGACGATCGTGTCGAACAGGTGGCGGATGTTCGCGGCGCGCAGCACGTCCTCGCAGTTGGCGCTGGAGGACACCACGGCACACGGCAGCTTCGCCGCGCGGGCGGCGTGTACGTAGCGCACCGAGCCGGGATAGACCTCGACACCCCCGTCGTGGATCAGCCGCAACACCAGCTCGTTCTTGGCGTTGCTCAGGCCGTACACGGTGGCGCTGCCCGGCGGGTCGCCCTCGTCGCCCAGGGGCAGTTCGATGCCGCGCGACTCCAGGAAGGAACGGGTGCCGTCCAGGCGCGGCTTGCCGTCCACGAACGTGTCGTAGTCGCGTCTGGGGTCGAACGGGGTGAAGTCGGCGCCGTCGCGTTCGCGCAGGAAGTGGTCGAACGTCTCCTTCCAGGCGACGCCGTGCACCTTGGCGGTCTGGGTGAGGACCCCGTCGAGGTCGAAGAGAAGCGCGTGGATGGTGTTCGGCAGCCCCAACATGGCGGGTTTACTGCCCCCGATACCGGGGTGTTATCCGTGCGGTGATCTTTTCGGATGACACCTGGGACGAGATGGCGTGTCACGTGTGGTGCTTGAGCACGTTTTGACCGAAATGATGTTGAATTCCGGAAGTGGCACGCGTGGGGCGGCTACCGGACCACCGCCCGCATCGACCGGAGGCATCCGGTCGGTGCGGTCTCGGCGTGGTCCGAACGGAGGAGGACGTCGGCGTCGGCCGCGTCGGCGTCGGTGACCGTTACGGCCCGGACCGTCGACGCCGACGGTCCGGCCGGACCCGGCGCGCGCGGGTGCGCCCGGGGCCCGGCCGGCCCGCCAGTCGACTGATGCGGCGTCAGATCACGGTGGTGCACCAGGAGTTCGGCCGAGCCCGGTCGGTTTGGCCCGGCAGTGCAAGGTGGGCCGAATCGCCCGCCCGTGCCCATTGCAATGTCCGACCGATGACCCTAGTTTCGCTATCCGCCGGCTGACACGTGTCGAATCGCAGGGTGCATTCCGTCCGATTCACCCCTCCGTACACGTCGTTCGACCCGTACTTCGCCCACCGTTCCAGGTCGGGTCGACGCGGGTTTCGCCCAGCCGTTCCGCGTTGCGCACGGGGAACCCGCGACACCGATTCCGTCGGTCGCGCGGGGCGGTTCGGCGCGTGCAGACCTTCTTGCCTACGGAGGACGAGATGGCCATATTCGGTGGAAAACGTGTGGTGACCCTCGCGGTGGGGGCGACCGCCGCCGCGCTGCTCGCGGCGAGCGCGCCCGTGGCGGTCGCGAGCGACGACGCGCGCGGTGCGCAGGCGCCGCGCAAACTCGGCATTTTGATCAGCAACGACGACGGGCACCAGGGACCGTTCATCCGAGCCCTGCAGAAGGCGCTGCGCGCGGCCGGGCACGACGCGGTGATCGTCGCGCCCGCCACCGACCAGTCCGGCAAGGGCACCGGGATCAACGCCACGCCCGGCTCGATCGTCAAGGCGTCCGAGGTGGAGCCCGGCATCTGGTCGGTCGCGGGCACGCCCGCCGACTCGGTCTCGTTCGGGCTCGCGAACGTCTTCCGCGACCGCAAGCCGGACCTGGTGGTCACCGGGATCAACCCCGGGCAGAACATCGGCGCCACCACGAACCACTCGGGCACGGTCGGCGCGTCGATCACCGCCGCGGAGAAGGGCATCCCGGCGGTGGCGTTCAGCGCCGAGTACAGCACCGCCGATCCGCGCAACCCGTTCCCGCAGATGCCGCAGGCGACGGCCTTCGCGACGCAGTTGGTGAACCGACTGGCCGCCACCGCGCGCCGGACCGGCCCGCTGCTGCCCGCGCACACCACGCTCAACGTGAACTACCCGGCGAAGCCGACCGGTCGGGTGGAGATGACGAACGTGGGCGAGGCCGACTTCCTGGCGGTGAGCTACGTCAAGGACCCGTCCTGCGACACCTGCTACAAGCTGGACCTGGGCCTGGCGCCGAACGTGGACGAGCCGGTGCGCAACGCGGACACCACCGCGATCGGCAAGGGCTCGGTGTCGATCTCGATGCTCGACGCCGACTGGACGGTGCCGGGATGGCAGTGGGGGCAGCAGTCGCGGGTGCTGGACGCGGTGGGTGTGCAGTTGCGGTTGTCGGGGCTGAAGGCGTGAGACGAGCGAGTGTGTGAGCTCGTGACCGGGTGATGGCGTGACTCGGGTCGCGTCGGGTCGGGCGTGCGGGGTCGGGTGGTGGGGGCGACCTCGCGCGCCGGCGCGGTACGTCCGGCCCGGGTCGACGGTTTCACGTGGAACCCGGTGGGTCCCACCGACCCGGCCTATTGGCCGCCGGAGGCGTCGTACTCGGTGAGCAGGGCGACCAGTTCGTCGTGGGTGATCCCGTCCGGGAGCGGTGTGGGGGTGTGCCGCAGCGGCGGGTCCCAGCCGGCTTCGGTGCGTCGGCGGACCACCTTCGCGGGCACGCCCGCGATCACGCTGTGGTCGGGCACCGTGCCGCGCACCACGGAGCCGGCGGCGACCACCACGTTCCGGCCGAGTTTGGCGCCGGGCAGGATGATCACACCCGCGCCGAGCCAACTACCCGGGCCGATCTCCACGGTCTCGTTGATCGGCCACTGGGTGCCGATCGGCCGATCCGGGTCGGCGTAGCTGTGGTTCTGGTCGGTGATGTAGATGTACGGCCCGGTCCACACGTCGTCGGCGATGGTGATCGAGCGATGACCGACGATGTGGCTCCCGCGCCCGATCGTGCACCGGTCGCCGATGGTGACCACCGCAGCGCTGCCCAGGTCGTGCCCCGGGGCCAGGCCGGCGGACAGCGTGACGTGCTCGCCGATGATGCAGCCGGCGCCCACGGTGATCCACTCCTCGCCGAACACCGAGCCGACCGGGAAGGCGAGTTTGCTGTCCGCGCCCAGCCGCCGGAAGCGGTACGGACCGGGCTGCTCGGAGGTGATCGCGCCCGCCCGTTGCAGTGCCCGCCAGCCTCGGTGCGCGGCGCGGGAGAGGGCGCCCCGGGCGTGCCCGCGCAGGGCTTGCGACAGCGACATGGAGATCACCGTACCGACGTGCGCGCGCGGCTCGGCGGGCCGTGGGACGAACGTCACGCCGGGCGGTTTCGGGGCCGTCGAGGGTTGGCTTCACACGGCTTCTGTAACAGTGTTACCGGGGGCGTCGGGTGTGACGCCGCAGGTCGGGTATTCGAACCAGCCAGGGAGTGGACATGCGTGCCGTTGTCGTCAACGGAACCCGGGACGTGAGCGTGGAAAAGGTCGCGGACCCGGTGCTCGCCGGTCCGGACGGGGCGATCGTCCAGGTGACCGCGAGCGCCCTGTGTGGCTCCGATCTGCACTTTTACGAGGGCGAGTTCCCGGCCGTCGGGCTGCGCCCGGGGCACGAGGTGGTCGGCACGGTGATCGAGATCGGCGCGGACGTGGGCCGGATCGCGGTGGGCGACCGGGTGCTGGTGTCGCCGGTGATCGGCTGTGGGCGGTGTCCGGGGTGTCGGGCCGGCAATCCGATCGACTGTGTGGGCGGCGGCGTGCGGGTGCTGGGCGGCGACGTCGGGCTGCCGGGCGGGCATGCCGAGGCGGTGGCGGTGCCGGCCGCCGACGCGTGGCTCCTGCCGGTGCCCGAGGACGTCTCCGTGGACCACGCGGTGCTGCTCACCGACGCGCTGCCGACCGGCTGGACGGCGGCGACCCGGGCCGACATCACGCCCGGTGCCACGGTGCTGGTGATCGGGCTCGGGCCGGTGGGGCTGTACGCGCTGCAGGCGGCCCAAGTGCTCGGCGCGGGGCGGATCCTGGCGGCCGACCGGGTGCCCGAACGACTCGCGATGGCCGAACGCCTCGGCGCGGAGCCGATCGACGCGACCCGGGCGGACGTGGCCGAGCAGGTGCGGGCGGCGACGGGCGGGCTCGGGGCGGATGCGGTGATCGAGGCGGTCGGGCAGGACGCGACGCTGAGCGCGGCGATCGCTTCGGTGCGCAGTTCGGGCACCGTTTCGGTGGTGGGGGTGGACGCGAACTTCGCGTTCCCGATCGCCGTGCCGCTGCTGCTGATCCGCAATGTCACGCTGCGCTTCACCACGGCGCCGGTGGCGGCCACTTGGCCGACGCTGATCCCGCTGATCCGGCACGGCCGACTGGTCCCGGTCGACGTGTTCACCCATCGGATGCCGCTGAGCGAGGCGGCGGCCGGATACCGCACCTTCGCGGATCGTACGGACGGCTGTCTCAAGGTGCTGTTCGACCCGACCCGCTGATCGACTCGTCGCCCGATGGGCGTACTGCCGACGTGCCCACCGCGAACTGCTGTCCCATTTACCCCACTATGGGAGCCTGATTGGGCTACCTGCGCAGGGAGAAGACGGATGAGCGGCGGAATGGGCCTCCCCGGCGGACTCGGCGGCATCCTGGGCAACCTGCTCGGTGGGCCGGGCGGCGGTCGAAACGGGGCGCTGGCGGGAGTACTGCTCGGTCTGCTGAGTCGACGGGGCGGCTCGGGCGGCCTGGGGGCGCTGGTGCAGCGGCTGCGGGACGGCGGACTCGACGAGCAGGCCCAGTCGTGGGTGGACACCGGGCGCAATCAGCCGGTGAGCGGCAAGGAACTCACCGACGCGCTCGGCGAGGACGAGATGGTCCGCTTGGCGGGTCGGGCGGGCCTGACCAAGGAGGAAACCGCAGCCGCGCTCGCCGCGACGCTGCCGAGTGTGGTGGACGCGGTGACCCCCGGAGGCGAGCTGCCGGCCGCCGAGCGGATCGACGCGCTGATCGACCCGACGTCGGTGCCGGGGGCGCCGGGGGCTCCCGAGGGCGGCTCGGGTGCGGAGCCGGGTGCGGGGGTGGCGTCGGGGGACGAGTCGGCTGCGACGGAGGCCGGGACCGGGGCGGGGTCGGGGGACGATGCCCCGACCGGCGCCGCGGCGGGGGCGGGGGACGAATCCGACGGCGAGGCCGAGGCCGCGCCTGCGCCCGCGCCTGGAGCCGATGCCGGGCCTGAGTCCGCGTCCAAGCCTGCGTCGAACGGCACGCCTAAGCCTGGGTCGGACGCCGGGCCGGACAGCGAAGCCGAGTCCGCGCCCAAGGACGACCCCACGCTCAAGGACGACCCCGCGCCCAAGGATGAGTCCGAGCCCGGGACGGCAGCCGGGTCCGCGACCGAGGCCGGGCCGCCCGAGTCCGAGCGCTGATTCGAGCGGAGCCGCAACGCGCTGCGCCGCCGGCGGAGCGGAACCGGAGCCGGGTGCCGCGCAGCGGCAACGCCCCGGGCCCCCACTTCGGGGGCTCTCACGAACCTGGCCCCGCCTCAGCCCTCGGACCGCCCCGGCAGCGGTGGAGCCAAGCGGAGCCGCAACCCGCTGCGCCTGGTGAAGCGCATTGGAACCGGGTCCCGGTGCCGCGCAGCGGCAGCGCCCCTCGGGCCCCAGTCCGGGGGCGCTGCCGAACCTGGCCTCTCCGTGCCGCCCTCAGGCCGCCTCGGCGGTGGTGGAGCGCAGCGGAGCCGCAACCTCGCTGCGTCACCGGTGGAGCGCAGCGGAGCCGGAACCCCCTCGGTGCCGCGCAGCGGCAACGCCCCCCCGCCTTCCGCCCCCCGACGGAGCGAAGCGGAGGAGAATCACTTCGCCTCCTCCCCGATGGGGGCTTTGCCCGGTCGCGGGCCCGACCCCGGCGCGGGCCCGACCCCGGCGCGGGCCCGACCCCGGCGCGGCTCACCTGCCGGCCCTCACGACCATGGCCGCGCCTGGGCGGGGGCCGGGTTCGTGACCGGAGGCGGAGTGGCTTCTCCTCCGCTGCGCTCCGTCGGGGGGCGGAAGGGGGGCGTTGCCGCTGCGCGGCGCCGGGTTCCGGCTCCGCTGCGCTTCACCGGTGACGCAGCGAGGTTGCGGCTCCGCTGCGCTCCACCGCTGCGGGGGCGGGCCGGGGTCGGGGGTGGGGCCAGGTTCGTGAGTGCTCCCGGAGTGGGGCCCGGTGGCGTTGCCGCTGGGGGGATGTGGTTCCGGTTCCGCTGCGCTTCACCGGTGACGCAGTGGGTTGCGGCTCCGCTGCGCCCCACCGCCGCCGGGGTGGCCTGGGGGCGGCAAGGACGGGCCAGGTTCGTGAGAGCCCCCGGAGTGGGGCCCGAGGGGCGTTGCCGCTGGGTGGGCGTGGTTTCGGTTCCATTGTGCTTTGCCGGGGCGTGGTGGGTTGCGGCTCCGCTGCGGGGGCGGGCCGGGGTCGGGGTGGGGCTCACCGGTGTTGCTGCTGGGTGGGGCGTGGTTTTGGTTCCGCTGTGCTCCGCTGCTCGGCACGATGGCGTGGTCAGGTTCCCGGGTGGGGGCGTGGGGTGGGGGTGTATTCGCAGGTCATGTGTTTGATGCCGTTGATGAACATCGAGCGCAGGCGTTGTGGCTCGCCCACCACTCGGATGTCCGGCAGGCGGTGTAGCAACTCGCGGAACAGCAGGGTGATTTCGCGGCGCGCCAGGTGTGCGCCGAGGCAGAAGTGTGGGCCGCGTGCGCCGAAGCCGACATGGGGGTTCGGGTCGCGGGTGAGGTCGAACCGGATCGGGGCGGTGAATACCGTTTCGTCGCGGTTTGCCGACCAGTAGAACAGGAGTAGCTTGTCGCCCTTTCGGACCTGCTTGCCGTTCAATTCGGTGTCCCGGACGGCGGTGCGCCGCATCCATACCACCGGCGAGGCCAGGCGGACGATCTCCTCGACGGCGGTTGGGGCGTACCGCTCGAAGTCCGAGCGCCACAGGTGGTGTTGGTCGGGGTTCTCGGTCAGCAGCCATAGTCCGTGGGAGATCGCGTTGCGGGTGGTCTCGTTGCCGGCGGCGAGCAACAGGATGAAGAACGAGGCCAGTTCGTCCGCGCTCAGGCTCTCCCCGTCGATCTCCGCGTTGACCAGCGCGGAGGTCACGTCGTCGGTGGGGGTGCCGCGCCGGAACTCGGCCAGATCCCGCATCAGTTCGGCGAGTTCGGCACCGGCCGTGAGCAGCGCCTCGATGTGGCCGCCGCCCTCCTGGGGCACGTATTCCGGGTCCGCGACGCCGAGGATCACGTTGGAGCGTTCGAAGACGAAGCGGCGGTCCGTGCTCGGCACGCCCATCATGTCGCAGATGACGTCGAGCGGCAGGCGGGCGGCGACGTCGGTGACGAAGTCGCAGGAGCCGCGTTCGGCAACGTCGTCGACGATGGTTCGGGCGGTACGGTCCACGTCCTCGGAGAACTGCTTGATCATTCTGGGAGTGAAGGCGCGGGCGACGATCCGGCGCAGCCGCTGGTGCCGGGGATCGTCCATTTCGATCATGGAACCGAAAAACTCGCCGAAGCCCGGCGGGAAGTCGGGTATGTGGGTGGAGCCCTGCCCCGAACAGAAGTCCTCCGGGCGCCGGGTCGCCTCCGCGACGTCGGCGTGCCGGGTCAGTGCCCAAAAGCCGGGGCCGGGCTCCAGTGGGCTCTCCGGCTCCGGGTAGTAGGGCATCGGCCAGGTGGCGCGCAGCCGGGCGAAGCCCTGTTCGCGGGCAGCCAGGGGGCCCGACCAGAAGTCCAGGTCCGCGAGTGGGACGTCGGTTGGCCAGGTCCTGGGGTTCGGGTCGGTCGTGCTCGGTTCAGCCGCCTCGGCCGTCATGCCGCTCACTCCGATCGCGCATTGTTACTCGCGGGTTCGGTAATCAGTGCAGCACACATGCGTCGAGCGATCCAGGGGTGCGCGCGCGATTTCGCGGGGGTCAGGTGGTGATCGCGCCGCCGTTGACCTGGAGGGTCTGGCCGGTGATCCAGGCGCTTTCGGTCGAGGCGAGGAACGCGCAGATCGCCCCGGCGTCCTCGGGGGTGCCCAGGCGGCCCACCGGTATGCGCTCGGCCTGTCCGGCGGTGTGCGCGAGTTCGCGTCCGCTGGGGCGTGGGTCCATCAGGCCGAGCGCGACCGTGTTCGCGGTCACGCCGTCGCGTGCGGTCTCCATCGCGAGGTGGCGCATGAAGGCGATGGCGCCGCCCTTGGCGGCCCCGTACAGCGAGATGCCGAACGCCTGGCCGCTCACCCCGGCGGTCGAGGCGATGGTGATCACCCGTCCGAAGCGGCGCGCGCACATCCCGTCGAGCACCGCCTTGGTGCACGCCATCACGCCGAACAGGTTGACGTCGGCGAAGCGTTGCCAGTCCTCGGGCACGGTCTCCCGGAACCGGGTCGGGCGAAATGCCGCGGCGCCGCCGTTGCCGGCGTTGTTGACCAGGATGTCGACCGGTGCGACGGCGCGTTCGAAGGCGCGGATCGCCAGGAGTGCGGCCCTGGGGTCGGTCACGTCGAACACGGCGGGGTATGCCCGGCCGCCGGCGTCCCGGATCGTGGCCGAGGTCTGCTCGGCGCGCTCGGCGTCGAGGTCGTTCACGGCCACGATCGCGCCCTGCGCGGCGAGCAGTCGGGCGATGCCCGCGCCGACGCCCTGCCCCGCGCCGGTCACCAGCGCGGCCCTGCCGTCGAGTGCGAACACGCTGGTCTCCCGGGGGAATCGATCGGTTCGACGACGGTCCTGGGCCCGGCGTCGATCATGACGCGCGCAGCCAACCACCGGCCCCTACACGTGTCAATGCTGGACTCCATCAATTACCTTCGACCGGTAGGGGCGCGCACCTAGACTGTGGAACGCCCGCCTCCGCCATACGAAACCGTACGGCGTTGTTTCCCTCCCGGAGGACTCGTCCAGTGCCCCCGTCAGCCGAGTCGCCCACTCCGGAACGACACGAGTCGCGGCACCACGTCCAGACCGCGCTCGAACGCCTGATCCGGCTCCAGCAGAGCCGTCGTGTGCACGGTGAACTCACCAGCGCCTCGCGCGCCCAGGTTTCCCAGCCGGCCGTGGTGTTGTTGGCCCGGTTGCAGGCGGGCGGCGGCGGCCTGGCGATCGGCGATCTGGCCAAGCTCGCCCGGATGGACATGTCGCTGGTCAGCCGGGAGTTGCGCAAGCTGGAGGCGGACGAGCTGGTCACCCGCACCACCGACGCGCGCGACGGCCGGATCACCCGGGTCGGCCTCACCCCCAAGGGTCGCGGTGTGGTCCGCCGGCTGCGTCGGGTGCGGGACCGGCACTTCGAGGACGCGCTGTCGGGCTGGTCCGACGAGGACCTCGCCGCCCTCGGCGCGCTGATGGGCCGCTTCGTCGACGACCTCTCCGCCGTTCGCTACCGCGAGGCCGACGACACTGCCTGAGCCGGCCGTCGGCTCGTTCGTCGGATCGGCCGACGCGACGCCTCGGCCCGGCCGTCGCGCGCGGCTGTCGCGTGAGCCGAGAAGGCCGCTCGAGCGGTTGGCGGGCCCCGTTCGGCGCATCCCGCCTCTTCCTACGCCGTGCTCCGCCGGCTCCTTTGTGGGCGGCTCGGCTGGACAGCGTCCGCGTGTCCATCAGACTGTGTGCCTGGACCGGGCGGTTTGTCGTCCGCCGGGTCGAACTCGCGTGCCCGCGGGCACGCGTGCCGGTCTGCGGCGGGTGGGACGACGTGGAAGGAAGAGGACGCACCGTGGGAGAGCTGCACTGCGCCGGCCGCGACCGCATGCGGGTCGCGTGAGCGCGGTACTGCGCGGCACGGGAGCCGCGCCGGGGTCCGCGGTCGGCCGCCTCGTGGCGGCCCGGGTCGGCGCACCGGCGGCCCGGCCGGACCCGGTGCCGCCGACCGACATCCCGGCCGCGCTGGACACCGTGGCCCGGCACATGGACGACCTGGCCGGGGCGCTGCGCACGCGCGGCCGGGCGGCGGAGGCCGACATCGTCGAGTTCGCCGCGCTGATCGCCCGGGACCGCGAGCTGCGCGACGGCGCGGCCCGACAGCTCGCGGCGGGCCTGGCGCCGATCGACGCGCTCGCCGAGGCGGTGCGCGAATTCGCCGACGTGGTGGCCGGTTTCGACGACGAACTGCTCGCCGAGCGGGCGGTGGACGTGCGCGATATCGGCCGCCAGGCCGAGGCGCTGCTGCGCGGCGAGGACCCGACGGGCGGTGCACCGCCGGGCGGGGCGCCGGCGGTGCTGGTCGGCGAGGAGTTGGCCGCGATGGACCTGCTGCGTGGCGCGCGGCCGGCGGCGGCGGTGTCCGAGCGGGGCGGGCCGACCGGGGATCTGGCCATCGTGGCACGCTCGTTGGGCATCCCGCTGGTCCTCGGCATCCCGGTGGCGGCACTGGCCGAGCTGGCCGAGGACCTGATCCTGGTGGACGGCGAGGCGGGTACGGTCGAGGCCAACGCGGGCGCGGGCGTACGAACCATCCCGGCGCCGCGGCGGGTACCCGGTGGCGGCGCGGGGCAGGCGATCACCCGGGACGGGCGCCGGATCCGGGTGCGGGCCAATGTGGCGACCGTGACGGACGCGCTCGCGGCGGGCGAGGCCGGCTCCGAGGGAGTGGGCCTGCTGCGTACCGAACTGCCCTTCCTGACCGAGGAGTCCGGCTGGCCGGACGAGGAACGGCACGTGGCGATGTTGACCCCGGTGCTGGCCGCGGTGCCGCCGGGGTTGGTGGTGGTGCGCACGCTGGACTTCACCGGCGACAAACGCCCGCCGTTTTTGCGCGACCGGCGGATCACGCTGCCCGGACCCGACGCGCTGACCGCACAACTGCGCGGCGTGATGCGCGCGGCGAGCGACACGGGGGTCGAGGTGGCGCTGCTGCTGCCGATGGTCGACCACCCCCGGCGGATCAAGCACGTGCGCGGCCTGCTCGCCGACGCGTGCGCGAGTCTGGGCCTGCTCCCGCCGCCACTGGGCGCGATGGTCGAACTGCCCCAGGTGCTGAACCAGGTGGACGATCTCGCCGAGCACGCCGACTTCCTGTCCCTGGGCACCAACGACCTCACCTCGCGGCTGCTCGGCCTGAGCCGGGACGACCCCCGACTGACGCCCGCCTCCGCCGCGGACCCGAGGGTGTTGGACGCGATCGCGCAGACCATCCGGGCGGGCCATGCGCACGGGCGCGCGGTGTCGCTGTGCGGCGACGCGGCGGCGGATCCGGCGGTCCTGCCGCATCTGGTCCGGCTCGGCTGCGACGCGGTCTCGGTGGCGCCGACCGCGCTCGCGGGGGTGCGGGCGGCGGTCCGGTCGTACTGACGGCACGGGTGCCTCCGTGGGCGACGGCGACGGCGACGGATCGGTGCAGGTCGCGTGCACTGCGGGTGGCCACATGGTGGGATACGCGTCCGCGGATCGGGACGGCCCGGATATTGCCCGGGGTGGAACGACCCACGTCGGATAATGCGGACATGGGAAAAACGTACGAGCGGATCGACGACCGACTGCGCAAGTTCATCGAGGACCAACCCGTCTTCTTCGTGGGGAGCGCGCCGCTCGCCGACGACGGCCATGTCAACGTGTCGCCCAAGGGGCGGGCCGGCACCCTCCTGGTGCTGGACGAACAGACCGTGGCCTACCTGGACTTCGGCGGCAGCCACGCCGAGACCATCGCGCACCTGCGGGAGAACGGCCGGATCACCCTGATGTGGTGCGCTTTCGAGGGGCCGCCGAAGATCGTGCGGGTGCACGGTGTGGGCGAGCCGGTCTTCCGCGACGACCCGCGCTTCGTGGACCTGGTGGCCCGCTTCGGTGACGCGGATGCGGCCGGGTTGCGTGCGGTGGTGGTGGTGCGGGCGAAGCTGATCAGCGACACGTGCGGGTTCGCCGTCCCGTTCATGGACTATCGCGAGGAGCGGACTCTGCACGAGGAGTACATGGCCCGCAAGACCGACGAGGAGTTCGTCGAGTACGTCGGCACCAAGCCGTACAACATCGCGAGCATTGACGGACTGCCTGCCATACCAATGCCGTTGCCGCTGCGCGGGTAGCGGGTAGCGGGTGGGGGATGGCGGTCGGCCGGGTGGCGGGTGGCGACCCGGGCCCGCAGGGCTCAGCCGTCCCCGGTCGCCTGCCGCTCGTACGCTCCCAGGATCGCCGCGAGCAATCCCGGGAAGCGTTCCTCCAGATCCGCCTGCCGCAGCGTGGTCAGCCGGCGGTTGCCGTCCTCGCGCTGATGGATCACGCCCGCCTCGCGCAACACCCGGAAGTGGTGGCTGAGCGTGGACGGGGCCACCTCGACCGGGAAGGTGCCGCACGCGCGCTCGGGGTCGGCGTGGAGTGTGCGGGTGATGGTCATCCGGGTCGGGTCGGACAGTGCGTGCAGTACGTCGAGCACGTTCATCTCGGCGGTGGCCACGTGGACCGGCGCCGGGCGCCGTCGATGCGAGCGGGGCACGGGCGGCTCCTCTTCTCCACGGGTCCCGGCGCGCGGAGGGTTTCCCCGACCGCCTTGGCGGTGATTTTGCCCGGCGTCCCCGATCATCGTGGTACTACTTTCGACGTACGTCGAACATCGTAACCGTGGACGGGGACGGACATGCGCGCATTGCTGATGACCGAGCCGGGGGACGCGCGCCGGTCGCGGATCGTGGACGTGGAGGTGCCCCGTCCGGGCCCGGGCGAGGTGGCGATCGACGTCGCGTACGCCGGGCTGAACTTCATGGACGTGATGGCCCGGCGCGGCGATCCGGGATATGTCCGGAGTTGGCCGTATCGCCCCGGCCTGGAGGTCGCCGGCACGGTGCGCGAGGTCGGCGCGGACGTGGTCGGCTTGGCGGTCGGCGACCGGGTCGCGGCGGTGCCCGACGGCGGCGGCCTCGCCGAAGTGGCCATTGCCCGCGCCGGGTTGACCATGACCGTGCCCGCCGAGGTGTCGCTGCGCACGGCGGCGGCGGTGCCACTGGGCCTGGCCACGGCGATGTTGCTGCTGGCCGAGGCGGGTCGGTTCGCCCCGGGGGACAGTGTCCTGGTGCACTCCGCGAGCGGTGGCATCGGCAGTGCGCTGGCGCAACTGGTCCCGCTGCTCGGCGGTGGTCGGCTGATCGGCACGGTGGGCCGGGCGGAGAAGGTCGAGGCGGCCCGGAAGAGCGGCTACGACGAGGTGTTCGTGCGCGACGAGGCGGACGCGGACGCCATCCGGGCGGCCAACGAGGGCCACGGCGTGGATGTGATCCTGGACCCGCTGGGCACCAGTGCGCTGGCCCTGGACCTGGACGCGGCGGCGACCGGTGCCCGGATCGTGCTGTTCGGCAACGCCTCCGGCGGCGCGCTCGACCCGATGCCGGCGGCCGGTCGACTGATCGGCGGCAACATCACCGTGACCGGCTTCAGCCATCGCGGCCTGGTCGCGGGCGCGCCCCGGCGGGTGGCCCGGGCCATCCGGGGCACCCTGGACCTGCTCGCGGGCGGCCGGCTGGACTTCCCGGTCACCGAACTGTCGTCGTTGGCCGAGGTTCCGGCCGCGCACGACCTGCTCGCCGCGGGGCGGGGCGCGGGCAAGTACGTGGTTCGGGTCACCGGCTGACGGGCCGTCATCCCCGGCGCGCCGGGCCGACCTCAATCGGGCGCGCGCCGGGGCGGATCAGCCCTGTACCGGGTATTGGCCGGGCGGCTGGTGCGGAGGCTGCGGCGCGTACCGGCCCGGCGGCTGGTTGGGCGGCTGCGGTGCGTACCGGCCGGGTGCCTGGCCCGGGTATTGCTGCGGCACCTGGCCGGCGTACTGCTGCGGTGTCTGACCCGGGTATTGGCTCGCCGCCTGCGGCGCGTACTGGTTCGGCATCCGGCCCGGGTGGCCGCCGCCGTGCGGAACGCCGCCGGACGCCGCGTACGCGTCGGTGAGGTAGCGGAAGATCCACTCGCCCTCGGTGCGCCACGGGCGCGGGAAGTTGAGTTTGGCGGGCTTGTCCTTGCCGGGGAAGTGGAAGAACATCCGGCTCCAGGTCGTCTTCGTCTCCAACCCGCTCAGCAGTGCCCCGGCCTCCGCGTGGGTCAGCGCGTAGGCCACCTCCTTCGGCCTGCTGCTCAGCGAGCTCGCGCGGTGGAACAGCACGCCCTGGCGGGTGACCGTGAAGAAGTAGTAGTCGGACATCGACGCCCCGATCAGCGCGCCGATGCCGCCGAAGAGCGCGAACAACATCGGGTTCGGCCCGCGGACCACGAACATCGTGCACAGCGGTTCGTCGCCGGGCACGGCCGCGGCCACCACCTCCGCGACCTGTCGCTGCATGGTCGCCTTGCGCATTGCCATGTGTCGGTCCTCCCCGTGGGTGTGCCGCGCGCCGCCGCGGCGGGCGATCGAAGGCTAGTCCCGTGGGGGCCGTCCACGGGGCCCGATCCGGGCAAATGTTCGACTTCGATCGAGGGTGTGCGCTTCCGCTGAGCGGAAACCGGGCGCCCGGCGGGCGGGCGGCAGGCGGCACGGTGGGCGGTACGACATCACCGCCGCAGGGGAGAGCGCATGAACGGGCTCGAGGACGTCTATCTGGTGGACGCCGTACGCACGCCCATCGGTCGCCACGGCGGCGCGCTGGCCGGGGTGCGGCCGGACGATCTGGCCGCGACCGTGCTGCGCGCCCTGCTCGACCGGGCGCCGGACCTGGACCCCGAGCGCATCGACGACGTGGTGTTCGGCGCCGCCAACGGGGCCGGCGAGGACAACCGGGACGTGGCGCGGATGGCGGTGCTGCTCGCCGGACTGCCCGCCTCGGTGCCCGGCGTCACGGTGAACCGGCTGTGCGGATCCGGCCTGGAGGCGGTGATCCAGGCGGCCCGCGCGGTCGCGGTCGGCGATGCCTCGATCGTGGTCGCGGGCGGGGTCGAGTCGATGTCGCGCGCGCCGTGGGTGCTGGCCAAGCCCGGCCGGGGTTATCCCACCGGCCACGAGACGCTGCACTCGACCACGCTCGGCTGGCGCATGGTCAATCCGCGCATGCCCGCCGAATGGACGGTCGGCCTCGGCGAGGCGACCGAGCAACTGGCGGCGGAATACGGCGTGACCCGGGAGGCGCAGGACGCCTACGCCGCCGCGTCGCACGCCGGGGCCGCCGCCGCATGGGCCGCCGGCGCGTTCGCCGACGAGGTGATCCCGGTCCCCGGCGTGGACCTGATCCGGGACGAGTCGGTCCGGCCCGGCAGCACCCCGGAGGTGTTGGCCGGGCTGAAGCCGTCATTTCGCCCGGACGGCACGATCACCGCGGGCAACGCCTCGCCGCTCAACGACGGCGCCGCCGCGCTGCTCGTGGCCGACGCGGCGGGACTGCGGGCCATCGGCCGCGAGCCGCTGGCCCGGATCACCGCGAGCGGCGTGCACGGCGTGGACCCGCGCAGGTTCGGCATCGGCCCGGTCGAGGCGGGCCGCCGCGCGTTGGCCAGGGCCGGTCGCGGCCTCGCCGACCTGGACGCGGTCGAACTCAACGAGGCATTCGCCGCCCAGGCGCTCGCCTGCCTGGGCGAATGGCCCGAGGTGGACCCGGCCGTGGTCAACCCGCTCGGCGGCGCGCTCGCGCTCGGCCACCCGCTCGGCGCCTCCGGCGCCCGGATCCTGGGCACGCTCGCGCACCGGTTGCACCGCCGGGGCGGCGGCCTGGGCATGGCCGCACTGTGCATCGGCGTCGGCCAGGGCCTGGCCGTCACGGTGGAGAACTGAGGAGAGTCGCCCGATGACCATCCCGTACGACCGCACCGACGGCCGACCGGACCGCCATGCACCCGAACCCCCGCGCCGCCTCCCCGAGTTCGACTTCGCCGCCTACCGCAGTACCGAACTGCGCAGCCCCCGGCGGCCGTTGGTGATCCCGCCGAGCGGCGCCACCGAGCGCACCGGCCCGGTGTTCGGCGTCGCCGACGTACACCCGCTCGACGCCGACCTCACCGCGCAACACGTCGGCGAACCGCTCGGCGAGCGCATCGTGGTCGGCGGTCGGGTGCTGGACGAGTCGGGTCGGCCGCTGCGCGGGCAACTCGTCGAGCTGTGGCAGGCCAACGCGGCCGGCCGCTACCCGCACAAGGGCGACCGTCACCCCGCCCCGCTCGACCCCAACTTCACCGGCGCCGGCCGTTGTCTGACCGACGACGAGGGCCGCTACCGGTTCGTCACGATCAAGCCCGGCGCGTACCCGTGGGGCAATCACCACAACGCCTGGCGTCCCGCGCACATCCACTTCTCGCTCTTCGGCACCGCCTTCACCCAGCGCCTGGTGACCCAGATGTACTTCCCGGGCGACCCGCTGTTCGCCTACGACCCGATCTTCAACTCGGTCCGCGACGAGCGGGCCCGGCGCCGGATGATCGCCGGCTTCGACATGGACACCACCGTGAGCGACTGGGCGCTCGGCTACCGGTGGGACATCGTGCTCGGCGGCGCGAGCGCGACCCCGACGGAGGACCGATGAGCACCCCGCCGATCGACATCCGGCCGATGAACACCCCGCCGATGCACACCTGGCCGATCGGCGCCGAGGGCGGCACGCCGAATCCGGACGGCGGGCTCACCCCGTCGCAGACCGTCGGGCCGTTCTTCGGCTACGCGCTGCCCTTCGCCGGCGGCCCGGACCTGGTCCCGCCGCACACGCCCGGCGCGATCCGGGTGCACGGCACGGTGTACGACGGCGCGGGTGTGCCCGTCCCGGACGCCGTCGTGGAGATCTGGCAGGCCGACGCGGCGGGCCGGATCCCGTGCGCGCCCGGTTCCTTCGCGCGCGACGGGGTGACCTTCACGGGGTGGGGGCGGGCGGCGGTGGACCGGCTCGGCCGCTACGCGTTCAGCACGGTTCGGCCCGGTGCGCCCGGGGCCGACGCGAATCCATACCTGGCCATGTCGGTGTTCGCGCGCGGCATGCTGCGCCGAGTGGTCACCCGGGTGTACTTCCCCGAGGACGACCGCCACGCGGACCCGCTGTTCGCGCTGGTTCCGGCGAGCCGGCATGAGACGCTGATCGCCGTGCGGGAGGAATCGGGAGCCTACCGCTTCGATGTGCACATCCAGGGCGAACAGGAGACCGTTTTCCTTGCCGTGTGACCGTGACCCCGTGGCCGGTCGTGACGCCGTGCCCGACCACGATCCGGACCCCGCGTACGACGAGGTCGATGCGGGGCTGCTCGAACCGGTCCGGGCCGGGACGCCCGTCGAAGCGGCCACGAGCGACGCCGCGTACCTGCGGGCGCTGCTCGACGTGGAGGCCGCGCTGGCCCGGGCCCAGGCCCGGATCGGGCTGATCCCGGCCGAGGCCGCCGCCGCGATCGAGGCGGGCACCCGGGGCACGTTCGACCCGGTCGACCTGGCCCGTCGCGCACGCGGTGCGGGCAACCCGGTGGTCCCGCTCGTCCAGGACCTCCAAGCGGCGGTGCGCGCCCTCGACCCGGCCGCCGCCGACCAGGTGCACCTGGGCGCGACCAGCCAGGACATCGTGGACAGCGCCGCGATGCTGGTCGCCGCCCGCGCCCTGGACATCACGCTGTCCGACCTGGCCCGCACCGCCGCCGCGCTGGCCCACCTGGCCGAACGCCACCGCGACACGCTCCAGGCCGGTCGTACGCTCACCCAGCACGCGGTGCCGACCACGTTCGGGCTGGTCGCGGCCGGCTGGTGCGTCGCGGTCACCGACGCCTGGGCGCACACCCGCGCGGTCCGCGCCGCGCTGCCCGCGCAACTGGGTGGCGCGGCGGGCACCCTGGCCGCGCTCGGTGCGCACGGGGTCGCGCTGCTCGCCCCGTTCGCCGAGGAACTGGGTTTGGCCGAACCGGTGTTGCCCTGGCATACGCTGCGTGCCCCGGTCCTGGACCTGGCCGGTGCGCTCGCCCGGATCACCGGCGCGCTGGGCAAGTTCGCCGGCGATGTCGCGCTGCTGGGGCAGACCGAGGTGGGCGAGGTGGCGGAGGCGACCGGTGCCGGGCGCGGCGGTTCCTCGGCGATGCCGCACAAGCACAACCCGGTGTTGTCGGTGCTGATCGTCGCGGCCGCCCGGCAGGTGCCCGGCCACGTCTCGATCCTGGCCGCCTCGGCGGCGGGCGCCGAGTACCAGCGCCCGGCCGGCGCCTGGCACGCCGAGTGGCAGCCGCTGCGCGCGGCACTGCGCCTGGCGGGCGGCGCGGCCTCGACGGCGGCCGAACTGGCCGAGGGGCTGGTCGTCTTCCCGGACCGCATGCGGGCCAACCTGGAGCTGACCGGAGGGCGGATCGTGTCCGAGCGGCTGGTCGCCGAGTTGACCGCCGAGCACGGCGCGACGCAGGCTCGCCGGCTGCTCACCGACGCCTCCCGGACCTCGGCGCGAACCGGCCGGCACCTTCGTGATGTGCTGGGGGAGGCTGACGAGACGCTGTTCGACCCCGCCGGCCATCTCGGCTCCACCCCGGCCCTGATCGATCGGGCGCTCGCGCACCACCGCACCGTGTTCCGGTTCCAAGAGAAGGTCACATGACGATCGCTACGCTCAACCACCGCTTCGACGGCCCGGCCGACGCCCCGGTGGTGATCCTCGGCCCCTCGCTCGGCACCGAACTGGGCATGTGGGACGCGCAGATCCCGGAGTTGTCCAGGGAGCACCGGGTGCTGCGCTACGACCTGCGCGGACACGGTCGCTCGCACCCGGTACCGGGCACCGACTCGATCGCCGACCTGGTCGGCGACGTGCTGACGCTGGCCGACTCGTACGGGATCAGGCGGTTCGCCTACGCCGGGGTCTCGCTCGGCGGCGCGGTCGGCCTGTGGATGGGCGTGCATCATCCCGAGCGGCTGACCGGGCTGATCGCGTGTTGCACCTCGGCGCGATTCGGTGAGCCCGAGGGCTGGCGGGAGCGGGCCGCGACGGTGCGTGCGCAGGGCATGCGGCAACTCGCCGACACGGTGATCCGGCGCTGGTTCACCCCGGAGTACATCGAACGCGAGCCGGCCGCGGTGCAGCGGATCCTGGAGATGTTGTACGCCTGCCCGCCGGAGGGCTACGCCGGTTGTTGCGACGCGCTCGCGGGCTACGACCTGCGCGCCGAGCTGGGCCGGATCAGCGCGCCCACGCTGGTGATCGGCGCCGAGCGGGACCCGTCCACGCCGCTCGAACACGCCCGCGAGCTGGCCGCCGGCATCCCCGACGCGACGCTGGTGGAGGTCGCCGACGCCGCGCACCTGGCGAACATCCAGCAGGCCGAGGCGGTCACCTCGGCGATGCTGGCGCACCTGGCGGCGGGGGTGCGGGGATGAGCCACGCCGACGGGATGCGGGTGCGGCGCGAGGTGCTGGGCGACGCGCATGTGGATCGGGCGGTCGCGGGTACCACCGAACTGACCGCCGACTACCAGGACCTGATCACCCGCTACGCGTGGGGCGAGATCTGGACCCGTCCCGGCCTGGACCGCCGTACCCGCAGCTGCGTCACCCTCACCGCCCTGGTGGCCGGCCACCACTTGGACGAACTCGCGATGCACCTGAAGGCGGCCCGGACCAATGGCCTGAGCTGGGACGAGATCAAGGAGGTGCTGTTGCAGACCGCCGTCTATTGCGGCGTGCCGGCGGCGAACAGCGCCTTCGCGGTGGCGCAGCGGGTCCGGGCCGAGCTGGGCGAGTGAGGGAGGGCCGCCGATGACGCCCGTCACGGTGACCGGCAAGGTGATGGCCATCCTCGGCGCGTTCGCGGCCGGGGACGGCCGGTTGACCCTGACGGAGGTGTGCAGGCGGGCCGATCTGGCGCTCGCCACCGGGCATCGCCTCGTCGCCGAGCTGGTCGGCGGGGGTTTTCTGGAGCGGCTGGACGACGGGTCGTATCGGGTCGGGGTCAAGCTGTGGCACATCGGCGCGCAGGCGCACGCCGCGACCGATCTGCGCGATCTGGCGCTGCCGCACATGGAGGACCTGTACGAGGCGACCCACGAGAACGTGCAGCTCGCGGTGCTGCGCGACGGCAAGGCGCTGTATCTGGAACGCCTGCGCGGCACCCGCTCGATGCCGATCGTCACCCGCGTGGGCGTGGAGTTGCCGCTGCACGCCACCGGGGTCGGCAAGGTGTTGCTCGCCTACGCGCCCCGACAGTTGCGCGAGCGGGTGCTGGCACAGCCGTTGGCCGCGCACACCGAGCGCACCATCACCGATGCGGAGCGGCTGCGCGGGTGCCTGGCCGAGGTCCGGCGCACCGGAGTGGCCACCACGTCGGGGGAGATGACGGTCGGCGCGCACTCGGTGGCGGCGCCGATCCGGGATCGGCACGACACGGTGGTCGCGGCGTTGTCCCTGGTGACCGGGCGGCGTACGGCCGACCTGCGGCGGCTGGTGCCGACGGTGACCACGGCGGCTCGGGCACTGTCCCGTGACGTGGCGCTGCACTGGTCCGGGAGTGGGGACATCGGCGCCGACGCGGACGAGGGCGCGGGTGGGGACTGTCACCCGCGTGGGTGACAGTCCCCACCGGGGATCACGTCCTCAGAGCTTGAGCATCACCTGTACGAAGGCCCGGTACTTCTGCAGGGCGAGCCGCAGTTGCTCGGTGTCGTCCCCGGCCTCGCGCCGCAGCTGCTCCAACTCGGCGCGCCGGGCCTGGATGGCGTCGGTCGCCAGCTTGGCCACCTGCGCGGTCACCTCGTCGGCGTCGGAGACCGCTTCGGCGGGGCTGTCCACGAAGGTCGACAGGGTGTCCCGGAAGCGGGCGTTCAACTCCTCGCCGGTGTCCCGGTCGACCAGCGCGTCGCCGGCGACGGTACGGCGCGCGGGGGTGCGCCGCGCCGCCGGCCGGCGACCGTTCGCACTCGCCGTCCCGGCACCGGCCGCGGCCGTGCTGCTCTTGCCCGCGCCGCGCACCGGCAGGACCGAGGTCCCGTACGGCTCCACGTCGTCGTGCCGGCGGTGCGGCAGATCGGCAGCCGGGGCCGGCGGCGGGTCGGTGGGCGCGGGCGGGATCGGGCCGGCGCCGTCGGTGATCCGGGCCTGGCGGGCGGCGCGGTCGCGGTCGTCACGCTCGACGACGGGCGCGTCTTCCGGCGGGGCGCCGGAAGTACTCGGCGCGTTCGGGGAGTTCGTCTTGCGCATCGGTCTGGGTCCTCTCGTCCGGTACGACTGGCCGTGGCGCCGTTCCTTCGAGCGTCCCCCGTTCGGGACCGCTCCGGTGTGGTCGGTCTTCCGATTCGTCTTCCGCTTTGTCCATGCCTACCCGGGTGTGTACCCGGTCAGCGGGTCTCCGGCTTCGTGGTGTCGAATCGGGGTGCCCGCGTGTCGTATTCGGCCGCTGTCGTGGTCGTACCGGTCGTACCGGTCGTACCGGGCGTGCCCGTCGGGTCCGTCGTGCCGGTCCGATGGTTGTGCGCGCCCCTGGACGCGGCGCTGTTCCTGGGGCGATACGTCTGCCCCAACAGGTCGTCGAACAGGGCCCGGTGGTGGATCATCGCCTGGCGCAGGTCCTCGGTCTCGGCGCGGCCGGCCTCGTTGAGTCGGGCGATCTCGTGCGCCTGGCGGTAGTGCTCGAGGGTGTGGCCGTGCTCCACGGACAGCAGTTCGATCCGCGTGTCGTGTGCGCCGGTGGGGTAGCCGCGCTCGTGCATCAGCCGGGTGATCAGCGCGTCGGCCTCGGCCACCGCGTCGCCGGGGGCGTCCACGAAACGTTCCTGGACGTTGGTCCACTCGGTGGCGTACTGCTCCCGCGCGGCGGGCTCCAGGGGTTTGAGGTCGAGGTCGCGGTGCTTGCGCTCGCGATCGGCCAGCCGGCGTTCGGCCAGGCGTCGGTCGCCGTACTGTTCGACCGCCTTGTCGTACTCGGGGCCGAAGCGGTCTTGCAGGTGCTTGCGTCGCATCATCGGGCGGCCCACGAGGACGGCCGCGCCGGCGAGGAGGACGACGATCACCACGATCAGGACGATGGTCGCTGCCGTGTTCACGGGGGACTCCAGGAGTGTCGGGTCTCGGATCGTGCCTTTCGGTGGAACAGCGGATGCACTCCGCATAGCGGAGGTATCCGGCCGTGCTCGACATCCCATCCCTTGCCGGGTCCGCGCCGAGCAAACTCGACCGGGTGCACCGGCTTCCGGCCACCGGAAGGCGGGCGGGTCGGCCGGGCCCGCGATGGGCGAGCCTGAGGCGGATCGGGTAGGGCGGGACGAGGAGCGGGCGGATGCGGACACGGGTCGCGATCATCGGTGCGGGGCCTGCGGGTCTGCTGCTGTCGCAACTGCTGCACGATCGTGGGATCGACGCGGTGTTGCTGGAGGCGCGCGATCGCGCGTACTGCGAGGGCCGGCAGCGGGCGGGCATGCTGGAGCAGGCCACGGTCGACGTGCTGCGCGAGGCCGGCGCGGCGAACCGGCTGGATCGTGAGGGGCTGGTCCATCACGGGATCCATCTGCGCTTCGCCGGTCGGGATCGGCACATCGACTTCCCGAGCCGGACCGGGGGGCGGTCGGTGACCGTGTACGGGCAGACCGAGATCGTCAAGGACCTGATCGCCAAGCGGGTCGCCGAGGGCGCGCGGATGTACTTCGACGCGCCGGTGACCGCGATCGAGGGCATCGACGGCGACGCGCCGCGCGTGCGGTTCCTGCGCGACGGTGTGGAGGAGGTGCTGGAGTGCGACCTGGTGGCGGGGTGCGACGGGTTCCACGGCGTCTCGCGCGGGGCGATTCCGGCGGATGTGCTGAAGATTCACGAGCGGGTCCATCCGTTCGCGTGGCTGGGCATCCTGGCGGATGTGGCGCCGTCCACCGACGATCTGATCTACGCCTACAACGAGCGGGGGTTCGCGCTGCACAGCATGCGCTCGCGTGCGGTGAGCCGGCTGTATCTCCAGGTGGACCCGGACGCGGATCTCGCCGACTGGCCGGACGAGCGGATCTGGGCGGAGTTGCGCGAGCGGTTGGCGCTGCCGGGCTGGACGCTGGACGAGGGGCCGATCAGGGAGCGGAGCATCACCCCGATGCGGAGCTTCGTGGCCGAGCCGATGAGCTTCGGGCGGCTGTTCCTGGCGGGCGACGCGGCGCACATCGTGCCGCCCACGGGCGCGAAGGGGTTGAATCTCGCGATGGCGGACGTGCGGGTGCTGGCGCGGGCGTGTGAGGAGTTTTTCCTGGCCGGGTCGCGGGCGGGGCTCGACGGCTACAGCGACGCGTGTTTGCGGCGGGTGTGGCGGGCGGAGCAGTTCTCGTACTGGATGACGACGTTGTTGCATGCGCGTGGGGATGCGGACGCGTTCGAACGACGGTGCCAGGAGGCGCAGTTGGCGTATCTGGCCGACTCCGATGCGGCGATGGCCACGCTGGCCGAGAACTATGTCGGCTACACCTGGGCCGACTGACCCCGCAGCCGGCCGGACGTCGTAGGCTGATACCGGCAATACGCCATCTTCACAAGGAAGTTCGTCAGCGCCGGGTCGGTCGGTGGAGTGTGCTGTCGGGCTCGCTCGGCATGCGGGTTCGGCGCGGCTCCGCCTCGGCGGTGTGCGGTCGTTTCCCGGATCCGGGCCTGTCTCGGAAGGGCCATGATGACCACCGACCACGACACCTTCGGCGACGGCGGGTATACGCCGGACGCCGAGCGGGACACCACGATCCTGCTGGAGGCCTTCGTCGCGCACATCGCGAACGCGGTTCGCGAGCGGGGCCTGCCGGAGTGCCTCCCGGGCGATGCGACCGCGCTGCACCGCGAACTCGAAGTCGCCAACGCGCACCTGATCGACGACGAGCCGTCCCGGCACAACCTGCGGATCACCCTCGCGCTGGTCGCGGCGTACCGGATCCTGCGGCCGCACCTGGATCGCGACGACGCCGTCGCCCTCGTCCGGGACGCGATCGTCGAACCGCTCGGCGCGATCACCGAGTCGGCCACCGCGGCGATGCTCGATGCCGCGCCCGACCCGTTCGCGGCGATCGTCGCGCTGTCGAAGTCCCGCGAGGAGGAGTCCTTCGGACGGACCTTCACCTTCGTTCGCCCGGCGGACGACGACCGGCGCTACCTCCTCGACATCCACCGCTGCTTCTACCACGACGTGCTGGTCGCCAACTCCGCCCCGGAGTTGACGCCTGCGATGTGCGCCTTCGACCTGAACTGGATCCGGGCCATCGACCCGAACCGACACGGTCTGCGCTTCGACCGCGCCGGCACCATCGGCCACGGCGACACCCACTGCACATTCCACTTCCACCGCACCGACCCGCCGGAGCCGCCCGTGATCGACGAAGGCTGACGACAAGGTTGTCCACAGGCTGTGTGTGAAGGTTGTGGGCGAGGGTGTCCGAGGCTCGCGGCCTCGGACACCACCCGTGCGTTTTCGGCCGCCGGGAGCAGTGAAGGCACGCGTCAGCGCCGTCGGTGCGGCGAATCCCGGTGCGGGCGCGGGTGATGGGCCCGGCCGCCCACGAGGGGGCGGCGGTGCCCGCAGATCGGCGCGGGCGCCGGCGGGCGTGGGGGCGCGCTCAGCGCCGGGTCCTGGCGCAGGATGGCCGCCTGGAGGTCGCGCAGGCGCGGGCCCGGATCCAGGCCGAGTTCCTCTGCGCACAACCGGCGACCCGCCTCCAGGACCTGCAGCGCCTCCGCCTGCCGACCGGATCGGTAGAGGGCGAGCACGAGTTGCGCCCTCGGCCGCTCCCGCAGCGGGTACGCCCGGACCAGCGACATCAGGTCGCCGATCGCCGACGCGTGCGCGCCCATCGCCAACCGGTACTCGGCCGCCTCCTCGCGCAGCGAGGTGTACTCCTCGACCAGCCGGGCCCGTTCGGACGCGGCCGCGTCGTGGTCGGCCAGCTCGGCGAACGGCTCGCCCCGCCACAACAGGCGTGCCTCACCGAGCAGTTCGTCCGCTCGCTCGTACGCCCCCACCGCACCCGCCGCGCGCCCCGCGTCGGTCAGCGCGCACAGCCGCACCACGTCCAGGCTCCCGGCCGGCACCTCCAGGGCGTAGGAGTCATCGCGCGTAGTCAACAGGCGGTAGGGCGCCCGCCGCCCCGGCTCCAACACCCGGCGCAGGCCGGACAGATAGGCGTGCAGCGTCGACCGGGCCCCGGGCGGCGGACGCCCGTTCCACAATTCCTCGGCCAGCCGCTCCACCGGCACGGCCACCCCCGGCCGGAGCAGCAGCAGGGTCAGCAACTCCCGCTGCCGCCTGGGTCCGATGTTCAACGCGCGTCCGTCGGGGCCCAAAACCTGGGTAGGCCCCGACACACGGAAGGACAGGCCCCCCGACTCATCGCTGCGCGGTGGCTCCCCAACCTGCCCGCGCGACGGAATCCCCCTCGTCATGTGGAAGACGACGGACACACCGCCCGAGCGGGTTCCGCGCCGGCCCAGGGTTGAGGGACCCTCGCCCCGACCGTGCGCCTCCGTCAGGGAATTCCCGCCTCACGGAGGGGCATGGCCGGGAAGCCCTGGGTGGATACATCTAGCGCCGGTCGCTGAAGCGGATGTCCAGGCTGCGCAGATACGTCTGGAGTCCCGCGTCCTGAATCGGGATCAGGTGTGCCGGGCTGCCCGACTCGTTGTGGTGGGCGTGCCACTTTCCGGGCGGGGTGACGAACGCGCCGCCCGGTTCCCAGTCCACCCGCAGCGGGTCGACGATCTCGCCGCGCTCGTCCAGCCGGTCGCCGAGCAGCGTGTAGCAGCCCGGCTCGCAGTCCAGGATCAGATCGAGCGCGACCGACTGGTGGCGGTGCGGGCGCTGGATCTGGTCCACCGGCAGCAGGCCGAACATCGCCCACAGGGTGTGGGTGACGGTCAACGTCCGGTCCTGGTCGACGGTGTTCAGCAGCACGCTGACCCGGTTCTTGGCGTTGGCGCCGGGCGCCTCGGCGATCCGGGTCAGCTCCTCGACCGCACGATGCCGGGCGAACTTGGTCGGCCGGAACCGGGCCGTGCTCGGCACGACCCCGAGGTAGCGCAACAGGGGCTCGTCGTGCACCCAATAGAGCACGGCGTCCTGGGTCGCGTGGTGGGTGATCTCGCCCAGGTCGGGCAGGACCAGGAAGTCGCCCTTCTCCCACTCCACGGCCTGGCCGCCGACCAGTGACAGGCCCCGCCCGTACAGCACGTAGTACAGCTGCGAGGTGGCGTTGGGCCGCACCGCGAGCCGGTCGCCCGCGTTGATCCGGACGAAGTTGGCCAGCAGTGCCGGACTGGTCGCCGGGCCGCCCTCGATCCGCATCGGCTCGGCGAGGTCGAGCGGGACCACCCGGGTGTCGCCGCCGGTGTGCAGTTCGGCCGGAAAACGCTGCACCGGGACGGGTGTGATGTGGCCCGAGCCGATCGGGTTGGCCGCCTTCGTGTATTCCCAGTACACCGCGTCCTCGGCCCACGCGGCGGCGCTCGCCGCCAGCGGCCCCTCGAACCCCAGGCGCGCCACGTCGACCAGGGGCGGCGCCGCGACGGTCGGATCGAAGAGCGTGGATTCCCCTGCTCCGGACGGGTTTCGACCGGCCGTCACCTCAGCCTGCGCAGTCATCCGAGATCCCTTCGCGAACGATTCCCCGACCCGGCCATGCTCCCACCGAACCGGTTGCGGCAAACTGCGGAATCGGTCACATTCCGCGCGGTTCGCCCCGGTCGCCCGGCGCCCCGTCGCGCACACGGAAACCGCCGAGCCCGTCGGCGAGTTGCGCGAACGCCTCGCCGGCTGACCCGTCGAGCGCTCCCGCGCCGCTGTCCGTCGTTCGGTGGACACCCGGCGTCCGTCGTTCGTACGTCCCGGCGCCCGAGCCCGCTGCGCCATCGTCGAGGCATGACAGCGGAACGGACACTCGCCCCGGCGGGCGAGGCGGGCGGCGCCGAAACGGCGATCAGGGTGCGCGGGTTGCGGCGCGCGTACGGCGGACATCGGGCGGTGGACGGACTGGACCTGGACGTGCGCCGGGGCGAGATCTTCGCACTGCTCGGCCCGAACGGGGCGGGCAAGACCACCACGACCGAGATCCTGGAGGGCTACCGCTCGCGCGACGCGGGCGAGGTCGCCGTCCTGGGCGTGGATCCGGCGCGAGCCGGGGCGCGGTGGCGGGCCCGGATCGGCATCGTGCTCCAGGAGTCGGCGGACGTGTCCGGGCTGACCGTGCGCGAGAGTGTGCGGCACTTCGCGCACTACTACCCCAGGCCCCGCGATCCCGACGAGGTGATCGAGGCGGTCGGGCTGACCGACAGGCGGGACACCCGGGCCGGCGCCCTCTCCGGTGGGCAGCGGCGCCGCCTCGACGTCGCGCTCGGCATCCTGGGCGGGCCGGAGCTGCTCTTCCTGGACGAGCCGACCACCGGGTTCGACCCCGAGGTGCGCCGCCGGTTCTGGGCCTTGATCGCGGGCCTGCGGGCGGCCGGGACGACGATCCTGCTCACCACGCACTACCTGGACGAGGCCGAACACCTCGCGGACCGGGTCGGGGTGATCCGGGCGGGGCGGGTCGTGGACGTGGACACCCCCGAGCGGCTCGGCGGCCGGCACCTGGCCCGATCGGTACTGCGCTGGCGCGATGCCGAGGGCACGCACGAACTCGCCACCGCCGAACCGACCGCCGACGTGGCCCGGCTCGCAGCCAGGTTCGGCGGCGAGGTACCCGAACTGACCGTGACCCGACCGTCCCTGGAAGACGTCTATCTCGACCTGATCGGAGCCCGGTGATGTCGATGCCGAGGGGAACCGTCGTGGCGGCGCGGACCCGCCTCGAACTGAAGATGTTCGCCCGACACCGCGAGCAGATGGCGGTGACCTTCGCGATGCCGGTGCTGCTCCTGGTACTGCTCGCGCTGATCAGCGGCGGCACGGTGGAGGGCACCGGTGTGGCCCAGAGCCAGGTGCACGCGGCGGGCATGATCGCGGTCGGCATCGTCTCCGCCGGATTCCAGGGCCTGGCGCTCGCGGTGGCCGCCGAACGCCAGGACGGCACGCTCAAGCGGCTGCGCGGCACGCCGATGCCGCCGGCGGCGTACCTCCTGGGCAAGATCGCCCAGGTGATCGTGGTCAGCCTGGCCCAGGTCGCGCTGCTGCTCGTGGTCGGGGTGGTGGGCCTGGACCTGACCCTTCCGCACGACCCGACGCGGTGGCTGACCTTCGCCTGGGTGTTCGTCCTGGGCGTGACCGTGGCCACACTGCTGGGCCTGGCCGCGAGCGGGCTGATGCGCAAGGGCGCCAACGGGGCGCTGATCATCCTGCCCTTCACGGTGCTTCAGTTCGTCTCGGGCGTGTTCGTCGAGCCGAGCCAACTGCCGCAGGGCGTCCAACAGTTCGCTGCGCTGTTTCCGCTGAAGTGGCTCACCCAGGGGATGCGCTCGGTCTTCCTGCCGGACACATTCCAGGCGGTGGAGCCGGCGGGCTCGTGGGAGCACGGTCGGGTGGCCCTGGTCTTGGCCGCGTGGGGTGTGGTCGCCTTGGTCGTGTGGATCAGGACATTCAGGTGGATCGAGAACGAGCGGTGACCATGACGACCGCCGACGCGCAGGACGCGGAGGAGTTGGCCTTCGGGGCCAAACTGGCCACCGTCTACCGCGGCGCCTACTTCCTGCTCGCGGCGATCACCGCGGTCGAGTTCGCCGGACGTGACGCACCGCCGTGGTGCTACGCCGTGCTGCTCGTCATGCCCGTGTCGTTCTGGGTGATGGTGCCGCCGGGCGTGGACCCGACCCAGTGGGACCGGCGCGGCCGGGCCCACCTCGCGATCGCCTACGCCGCGGTGACCGCGCTCAGCCTCCACGATCCCGAGGGAATCGTGCTGATGTACGTGCTGATGCCGCTGACCTTCACCTTCGTCGAGGCGACGATCCCCGCGATGTTGCTGAGCACCTACGTCTTCGGTATGAACGGCGCGCTGCGCGCCCGCAAGGCGCACTGGGAGCACGGTGCGGTGGCGGGCATCGTGGTGGAGGTCGTCGTCGTGCTCGGCTTCAGCTTCCTGATGGCCCGGCTGGTCCAGTGGTTGGCCGACCGGGTGGAGGAGCGTGGCCGACTGCTGCGCGAGTTGGAGGCCACCCGCGCGGAGCTGGCCGAGACGCACCACCAGGCGGGGGTACGGGTCGAGCGCGAGCGTATGGCGCGCGAGATCCACGACACCCTGGCCCAGGGCTTCACCAGCATCCTGATGCTGATCCAGGCGGCCGGGATCACCGTGGACTCCGACTCCGAGGCCACCCGCAAACGGCTGGACCTGGCCGAGCGGGTGGCCCGGGACAACCTCGCCGAGGCTCGTGCGCTGGTCGCCGCCCAGGGCCCGGCCGAGGGCGCCGAGCCGGCCGAACCGCTCGCCGAGGTGCTCGGTCGCACCGTCGCCGCGCTCGGCGAGGAGTTGGAGGTGGCGGCGTCCTTCGCGGTCGCCGGCACCGAGTACGAGTTGTCCTCGTCCGTGCAGGTGGTGCTGGTCCGGGTGCTCCAGGAGTCGCTGGCCAACATCCGCAAGCACGCGGAGGCGAAGTCCGTGGTGGTGGAACTGGCCTATCGGCCGTTCGCCACCAGGCTGACCGTGGTGGACGACGGACGGGGCTTCGAACCGGGGTCGGGGAAGGGGGGATACGGTCTTCCCGGTATGCGAGCCCGTCTCGCACAGGTCGGCGGAGAGGCCGAGGTGGTCTCGGCTCCCGGCCGGGGCACGACCGTACGCGTGGAGGTACCGCAGTGATCCGGCTGCTCATCGCCGACGACCATCCCGTGGTGCGGGAGGGTCTCGCGGGCATGCTCGCGGCCGAGCCCGATTTCGAGGTGGTCGCCTCCGTCGAGGATGGCGCACAGGCCGTGGACGAGGCCGCCGAACTGCGGCCCGACGTGGTGTTGATGGACCTGCGGATGCCCGGGACCGACGGCGTCGCCGCGACCCGGCGGATCGTGCGCGAACTGCCCGGGGTCCATGTGCTGATCCTGACCACGTACGACACCGACGCCGACATCGTGCGCGCGGTCGAGGCGGGCGCGACCGGCTACCTGCTCAAGGACACCCCGAGGGTGGAACTGGCCGCCGCGATCCGGGCCGCGGCGCGCGGCGAGACGGTGCTGGCGCCGCCGGTGGCGGCCAAGCTGGTCACCCGGATGAAGGCACCGGTGCGCGACGCGCTGAGCCCGCGCGAGACGCAGGTGCTCGGTCTGGTCGCGCGCGGGATGACCAACGCCGAGATCGGCCGCGAGCTGTACATCAGCGAGGCCACGGTCAAGACGCACCTGCTGCGCACGTTCAACAAGCTCGGCGTCGACGACCGCACCGCCGCGGTCACGGTGGCGATGGCGGACGGGTTGTTGCCGGGCGCCGGGGGCTGAGGTCGCGTCCGGCGGGCTATGCGGCCAGGCGGGCGTAGCGGCCCTTGTGGAACATCAGCGGGGCGGTGTCCCGGGGCAGGTCCAGGGCGGTCACCGCGCCGATCACGATCACGTGGTCGCCGCCGGGCAACTCGTGCGCGATGTCGCACTCGATCCAGGCCACCGCGCCGGCCAGCCGCGGCGCGCCGTTGCCGGCGGGCGACCAGTCGACGCCGGCGAACTTGTCGCCGCCGCTGCGGCCCATCGCCCGGCACACGTCCTGCTGGTCCTCGGCCAGGATGTTGACCACGAAGCGGCCGGCGGTGCGCACCTTCGGGTAGGTCGTCGAGGTGAGGGCCGGGGCGATGGAGATGTAGGCCGGCTCCAGCGAGAGCGACGTGAACGACTGGCAGGCCATGCCCACCGGCGCGCCGTCGTGGATCGCCGTGACCACGGTGACTCCGGTCGCGAAGTGCCCCATGACCTGGCGCATCCGCGCCTGATCGATCCCGGCCGACGGCGTCGTTGCGCTGGACATGGCTGCCCCCAGGGGTGCGAAGCTGGATGTGAGCCGGATATGACTAATAGTCGTATCCCTGTTTGTTCCAGCCATTGAACGGCTGATCTGACGAACCGTCAATAACCTGGCGCCGGGTCGCACCCCGTGATCACCGCCACCTTGACGGCCCCTTTCGGGGTGTTCGGGAACTTACGCGTGCCTGCTGCACGTCCGGATCAGTAGCAGTAGCGTCGTCCGCGACGTCAGACATCCTCTGGAAGGACACCATCCATGGCCGTGAGCCTGAGCAAGGGCGGAAACGTCTCCCTCACCAAGGAGGCCCCTGGCCTGACCGCCGTCGTCGTCGGCCTCGGCTGGGACCTGCGCACGACCACGGGCGAGGACTTCGACCTCGACGCGAGCGCGATCGTCGTGAACGCGACCGGCAAGGTCTATTCCGACCAGCACTTCGTGTTCTTCAACAACATGAAGACCCCGGACGGCACTGTCGAGCACACCGGCGACAACCGCACCGGTGAGGGCGAGGGCGACGACGAGCAGATCAAGGTCAACCTCGCCGGCCTGCCCGCCGACGTGGACAAGGTCGTCTTCCCGGTCTCGGTCTACGACGCGGAGAACCGCAAGCAGTCGTTCGGCCAGGTCCGCAACGCGTTCATCCGCGTGCTGAACGCCGCGGACAACGTCGAGCTGGCCCGCTACGACCTCTCCGAGGACGCCTCCACCGAGACCGCGATGCTGTTCGGCGAGCTGTACCGCGCGGGCACCGACTGGAAGTTCCGCGCCCTCGGCCAGGGCTACGCCTCCGGCCTCGCGGGCATCGCCAAGGACTTCGGCGTCAGCGTCTGACCCGAAAGCACCCCTCGAACGCCGGCCGGGCAAGCCGATCACCCCGGCCGGCGTTCGGCGTTTCATCCCTGACCTCGCGTCGATGGCGCCGGGTCGGTCTTCAGTGCCCGGGGATGGACGGCCAACGGATCGTCACGACCACCGAGTCCTCCTCGGCCGCCCAGGAGTGGTCGATTCCGGGCCCCCAGACGACGTAGTCGCCTTGGCGTGCCAGGGTCGTGCTGCCTGTGGTGAGATCCAGCCGGAACCGCCCCGACACGAGCAGAAGCATCGTGGTGCGCTGATCGCCGGCGGTCCATTCGGGGCGGGCCTGGCCCGCCGGGTGGATGCCCCACTTCACTTCGAGATCGCCGGTGGCGCGGACGCCGCCATTCACCGGATCGACGAAGTGCCCCAGAAGCCACCCGCGATGCTGCTCGGCGTCGTCATTGGCGTTGCCGCCGTACCAGTTGTCCGCCACTTACAACCTCACCTCGATGCTAGGCATGTCCACTCTGGCGCCCCCGATTTCCGAGAGCCGTCGGAAACCCTGGAGGAGCGCGAAGAGCCCTTCATTGCTCCAGGACGGTTCGCCCGCCAGGCCGGCGAGACCGGGTCGGTCGAGACTGGAGTACCGCCGTAGCCCCGACGACTCCCAGTTTGCCTGGATGTCACCGCCGAACAGAGTCCACCAGTCCTCGTCCTCCACCACGATCAGGGTGCCGAACTCGAAGTTTCCGCTTATGAGATTGATGCCGAAGCCGGTGTGTTCCATGCGCCAGTGATCCGGATGCTCCGAGAGCCAACGCATCGGTGGAGAGAGTCGGTTGGGGTGTATCGGATCTGCGTGACGCATGTGGCCCATGGTGGAATCGACGTCGCTTCGCCCGAAGAGTTCTTCTTCCATCTCTCGTTCGAGTGTGGCGGCCACGTGGGCGTCCTCGCCGTAGTCCACGAGAGGTCCGTGAAATGCCTTGGGGATGACGGCGAGCCGACGTGCCGAGTTGAGCACGTTTTTGCCCCGCTCTTGGACCAACAGCACATAGTCCGGAGGGGATCCCCGGGACATCCGACCGGGTCTGGCGAAGGCGCACAGCGCGACCGGCCCGCCGACGCACAGCCGCCGTTGCGTGGCCAGTACAGCCGAGACGTCGCCCAGATAGTGGTCGCGGAGTGGCAGGGAACCCGGCGCCACTTCCCTGCCGTCGATCAACGCGTCGACGAGTTCCCACTCGAGAAGGTCCATGGTCAACGCGTATTCCACGAACTCCGCCAGTGCGAACGCCGCTTCCACCCGTTCCTGGCAAATCCGATGGCCTAGGAGGCGATAGATCGGAGCGTTCACAAGCTTGGTTCGGTGGGCGACTACTTCGGTCAAACGCTCGACGGCGGCACTTGCCACGAAGGCCGGCAATGGTTGTCTCGCCTCTTGGTGCAGCCCGGACAGACTGAACCTTGAAGTCTCGGATGCGACCGGTTGTGAGATGTCCAGCCATTCGGGTGTCGTGAGAACGGTGGTCTCGAGTAGGTCGTCCGCGCATTTGGCGGAGTATGCGCGGTGGTGACCGGCGCCGAGACGGTAGTAGATGGACAGTGCGGTCGCGAGCTCTCCTCGTTGAATCCGTCCGCGTCGGTATGCACGATCGTGCAGGCTTCCGTGATCGAGAGCGGTCAGTCGATCGGTTACCTTGGCGCGACTGCTGCCGACGTCCGCATCCGTGCAACGGTCCAGCCATGTCAAGGCTGCGGCAACGTCCGGATCCGAGGTAAGTCGCTCCTCGGCTTCTGCCATGACGGACGAGATGTGTGCCGAGCCTGGTGCCGCGCCCAATACGTTGTCCAGGACGTGTCGAAACCGGGTCTGTACTGCCTCTTCCGCCTGATGGAGGGCAGTGTCCAGGATGGATTGGGTGACAGGAACGACAACCCTTTCCGGCCGGGCGTGCCATCCGGCAACGGTGCGTGTGGCCATTCCCAGATGTTGTGCGAATCCCTCATTGGTCAAGCGCATCGCGCGTTGAAGGGCGACAGCCTCGCGACCGGTCCACCTGTCGATGAAGATCACTGCTGATCCGCCTTCCCGGATGCATCACCAGTGCATCGCCGGTGCATCGCCGGTTCATTTCTGCCGACCGCTACAACGAGTTAACTCGTGACCATGAAGACGACAGCCTATCGACCATCACCTGACGGAACCCGGCGAAGTCTTCGAAACCGATCATCCGTACGAGGAGTTGACAACGATGGTGAATAGCAAACAGCAGGCTGTCCCATGGGGGTTCGGTCGAATGCTTCCGCTCGACAATGTGGGCGGAGCGACGGACGTTCGGTACGCCGGGGTGGACCCGGAGACGCAGACCGGTCGTTGGGTAGGGGCGGATGGCCGGCCGAAGCGGGCCGAAATGGGCAAGCACGGGACGTCGGTGAACTCGTACCCGCCCACGCAGGTCAGCAAGGACGGTCGGCAGGACGGGGACACCGGCCACGACGCGACGCAGGATTAGGGGATACGCGTGGATGGGCGCCCGGTGTTGGTCGCCACCGAGGATTTGGATCCGACGGCCGATCTGGTGATCACCGAACTCAACCGTCGCCGGGTGCCCGTCCTGCGCGTCGATCCCGGCAGGCGAGGGACGACAACGCTCGCGGCCCGGACTACCCGCGATGGCTGGAGCGGTCGGCTGGTCGTCGGCGATCGTTCGGTCGACCTCGCGAATGTGCGTGCCCTGTATCACCGCCGACCGACCCCGTACTCCGTGTCCGCAAGCGAGCAAGGTGAGCGTTTCGCGGCCCAGGAGCACCGACGCGGCTTCGGGGGTGTGCTCGGCTCGTTGCCCGGCTGTCTGTATGTGAGTCACCCCCTTGCGATTGCCCGCGCCGAGTACAAGACCGCTCAACTCGTTGCGGCAGGGCGATTCGGTATGCCGGTACCGCCGACGATCATCACCAACGATCCGACGGAAGCAAAGGCGTTCTGTCGGCAACACAGGGCGATCTACAAGCCATTGCACGCGGGTGAGTACACCGTCGACGGGTCGCCCGCCGGGATTTGGGCCGCGAGCGTCGATCCGGAGGAGATCACCGGTGCGGTAAGCCTGAGCCCACACCTGTTTCAGGGATACATCGACAAGATCGCCGACATCAGGGCGACTGTCGTCGGTGATCGAGTCTTCTGCGTCCGGATCATCGCACCGCCAGGCGTGCCGGATTGGAGAGCGGCCTACAAGTCGCTTGTCTACGAGGCCGTTTCCTGTTCGGACGGCATCCGTCGGGCGATGCTCGCCTTTCTCGAATACTTCGGGCTCGTGTTCGGCGCGTTCGACTTCGCCGTGACCGCCGATGACGTCTGGTGGTTCCTGGAGTGCAACCCCAACGGCCAATGGGCGTGGCTGGAAAGCGCGACGGAACAACCGATCGCGTCGGCACTCGCCGATCTCCTCCAGAACGGAGTGACCAGAGCATGAGCGACGACGAAGCCGCAGTGCTTCGCGGCCGGCTGGCCGAATTGATAGTGAAGGACGGGATCGTGCGTACGCCGGAGTGGGAAGCGGCGGTTCGCGCGGTGCCTCGTGAAGCATTCCTGGCCGGGGGGTGGTTCGAGTACGAGGACGAGGGCTGGTACCGCCCGGCATCGGTCGAGGACGGCCCGGACAAGCTTGCCCGGGCGTACGAGAACGACACGCTCGTCACGCAGCTCGGCGGGGTCCTCGTGCCGCGCGATGTCGACGGGCGGGTGCGACAACTGCCGACGTCCTCGAGCACGATGCCGGGGCTGGTCGTTCGGATGCTGCAGGAACTGCGGGTGTCGGCGGGTATGCGAGTGCTCGAAGTCGGCACCGGGACCGGATATTCGACGGCGCTTCTCGCTCACCGACTCGGCGACGACCTGGTGACCAGTGTCGAGGTCGATCCAACCGTGTCGGCAACCGCCGGCGTGGCACTCGCCGGGCTGGGATATCGCCCCGCTCTGGTCGCCGGCGACGGACTCGGCGGACACTCCGACGGGGCACCGTACGACCGGGTGATCGCTACGTGCGGGGTGCGAACCGTGCCCACCGAGTGGATCGCACAGACCCGACCCGGCGGCGAGATCCTGGCCCCGGTGTACGGCGGGTGGATGGGGGCGAGCGAACCGGTACGGCTGACGGTCGCCGATGACGGCACCGCCGCGGGGCCGATGCTCGGCGGACAGGTCGGATTCATGATCGCGAGACCGCAGACGCCGCCGCCACTCGGACTGCTGCCCGATCTCGACTCGGGCGACGAACAGTCGACGGACCTCGGCCCGGATGCGCTGGACGATCACACGACCCGATGGGTCGCCCAATTCGCCGCGCCCGGCGCGCAACGGCTCACGATGAATCGCCTCGGGCATCGGGAAGAGGTCCTGGTCGACGTCGAAGCCGGCGCGTGGGCGTGCGTGTACGAACGCAACGGTCGGCCACGTGTGCGGCAGGGTGGGCCCGAACGGCTGTGGGACACGATCAGCGAGCGCGTGGCCGAATGGCGTGCGGCCGAACTCCCGACGGAAAGCCTGCGGATCCGGGTGGGACCGGAAGGGCAGCGGCTCGTGTGGGAGTAGCCCCGGCGTAGGACCAAGGTGGCGGCTTCGTGTCGCCGCTTTTTCGAGCGACAGCGGTCGGGCGTCTCGATTCGAGGCGGGCGCCCGGCCGCTGTCTTCCATCTATCCACCGTGAGGCAGGGATGGAGATTCAAGAGTATTGATTCGAGAGTGGGCTGCCGGTTGTTGTCGGGGCTCGGGTGCGGCATGCCGAGTTGCCGGAGGGGACCGTGGTTGCGTTGCCCGCCGCTTCGGAGCGGGTGGCCGTGGTGCAGCCCCGGGAGGGTGGGCGGTCGCCGTACCTGTGTCCCGTTGCGCATCTGGTGGTGCTCGACCTCGGGAGTGAGTTGGCCGGTGCCGTACGGGAGTTGTGGCGCTTGGATGCGCTCGGGCGGCAGGTCGGGGTGGTTGCCCTGCCCATCCTCGCGGGGCGGAGGGCATCGTGAGTGCGGGGGTGGGGTGGGGCCAACTTCCCTGGGGCGTATGCGATTTCGTGGAGAAGTCGGTTGGGGTCGTGGGCACGGTGCAGGCTGTCGCCGGGCCGTATACCAGTTCCTTTGCGGCTGTTGTCGGCACTGCCGATGGGGCTGTGTTCGTCAAGGCTGCCGAGGAGGCCACCGCGCCGCTTTCGGCTCGGGCGCAGACGAGTGAGATTGCGGCGAGTGCGGTGACGGGGGTGTTGTCGCCTCGGCTGCTGCATTACGGGGCCGTCGATGGGTGGCGGGTGTTGGTCTTCGAGTACGTGGAGGGTCGGGCCGTTCGGTTGTGTCTCGATTCGCCGGATCTGGTGCAGGTGGTCGGTGCGATGGATCGAATCGGGCGGATCCGGCCCGGACGTAGTGCCGGATTGCCGACCCTGGTCGGGCGGTTGCGGGAGCATTTGCCGCCGGGGCGGTCGGGGCCGCTGTGTGGGGATCGGCTCCTGCATACCGATCTGACCTCGGCCAACATGATCATTCGGCCCGACGGTCGGTTGTCCGTCGTCGATTGGGGCCGGGTGGCGCTCGGGCCGCGGTGGGCGGAGGTCGCCTTCGTCGGGTCGCACCTGGTGGACGAGGGGCACAACCTCGGGGAGGTACGGCGTTGGATGTGGCGCTTTCCCGAATGGCGCCGCACCCCGCACACGACACGGCGCCTCCTCGCCGAGGCGATGGTCGACCACACGAACGGCCGGTCGACCTGGTGGCTCAACATGATCGAGGCCCCGATCGCAGGCTGACGGGTGCCTCTCTGCACCTACTGGGGCCGGGCCGGGCGGTCATTGGTGGGATGGCCGCCCCCTCGGCTCGGTCGCTCGTCACGCGTCCCCGAACAGGTGTCGAAACCCGCGCGGAAATTCGTAGTCACACTTTTCGCGGGGGCTCCGTCAAGGAAGCAGAGGCCCCGGAACGAGCCGGGGCGGTTTCCGAAGGAGTCGTCATGAGCGCATCGATCCTGGTCACCGGCGGTACCGGCACCCTCGGCAGCCTGATCGTCCCGCAGCTGCGCGAGGCCGGTCGCGAGGTCCGCGTGCTCAGCCGGCGCGGCGGCACCTCGGCCGACGGCGTCGAGCAGGTGCGCGCCGATCTGCTGAAGAACGAGGGGATCGACGAGGCGGTGAAGGGCGTCGACACCGTGCTGCACCTGGCCGGCGGCGCCAAGGGCGACGACGAGGCGACCCGCAACCTGGTGCGCGCCGCGAAGGACGCGGGTGTGCGGCACCTCGTGTACATCTCGGTGATCGGCGCGAACACCATGCCGATCGGGTACTTCCGCGCCAAGCTCGGCGCCGAGCAGGCGGTGACCGCGTCCGGGCTGCCCTGGACCACCCTGCGCGCCGCCCAGTTCAACGAGCTCGTGCTGAAGATGATGGGCTCGATGACCAAGTTCCCGGTGGTGCCCAACCCGGGCGGCCTGCGCTTCCAGCCCGTCGACGGCCGCGATGTCGCGGAGCGCATGGTCGAACTCACCCTCGGCGCCCCGTCCGGCCTGGTCGCCGACCTGACCGGCCCCAAGGTCTACACGATGGGCGAACTCGCGCGCGGCTACCTCGCCGCGGCCGGCAAGCGCCGCCTCCACCTCCCGGTCCGCATCCCCGGCAAGATCGGCCGCGCCTACCGGGCGGGCGTCAATCTGTCGCTCGACAAGGCCACCGTCGGCACCCGCACCTGGGAGGACTTCCTGGCCGAGCACGTCGGCCGCTGACACCCGACCGACACACCGACGAGCGCGCCGCCCCGGCGGGAGCCGGAGCGGGCTCGCCGGCGGAGTGTGTCGACCGCGCGACCGGCCATGGACGCAACCGTGATGGGATGGCCCCGTGAGCCGTGCCACCGAGGACACCAACCGCCGCATGTTGCGGGCCCGCGACGCGATGGACCGCGCGTACGCGCAGCCGCTGGACGTCCCGGCCCTGGCCCGCATCGCGCACGTGTCCGAGGCGCACTTCACCCGCACCTTCCGGGCTACCTTCGGTGAGACGCCGCATCGCTATCTCCAGCGGCGCCGGGTCGAACGGGCGATGTTCCTGCTCCGTGAGAGCGACCGCAGCGTGACCGACATCTGCTTCGAGGTCGGCTTCGCCAGCCCCGGCACGTTCAGCCGTACCTTCCACGACATCGTCGGCCGATCACCGCGCGCCTATCGCAAGGAGGCGGTGGCCGCCCGGGTGCCGACCTGCTTCACGATGGCCTGGTCCCGCCCGAGCGGCTGACCGCCCGCGCCCGACCGCCCGAGGCGGACCGGGCGCCGGCGTCCTCAGGTGTTCGGCTGGGTGAACCGGATCCGGTTCCCGAACGGGTCACGCAGCCCACAGTCGACCCCGTACGGCCGCTCGGTCGGCTCCTCGGTGAACTCGACGCCCATGGCCAGCAGCGTCTCGTAGGTCTTGCGGCAGTCCGCGGTGATGAAGATGAGCCAGCCGCCCATCGCCCCCTTGGTCACCAACTCCCGCACCTGGTCGGCCGTCTCGGCGGACATCGACGGCGGTCCGGGCTTTTCCAGCAGGATCTCGCGGCCGGCCTCGCCGGGGATGCCGACGGTCAGCCAGCGCATGAAGCCCATGTCGACATCGGCCTTGACCTCCAGGCCGAGCTTGCCCACGTAGAAGTCGAGTGCCTCGTTCTGGTCGAGGACGAAGATCTGTGATTGGAAGATCGAGGTGAACATGGCCCCAACGCTAGTTCGCCGCCCGGTCGAAAACTTATCCAAAACCGCTGAGTCGACCCGTCGCCCCAGGGCCCTCGAACAGCCCTGGAGAGAACATGTTTTCGCTATCCATTGACCTCGTCAAGGAACCTTACCTATCGTTCGGCCGGTGGCCGACCTCGTTCCAAGGCCGAGAGGATGACCGTGTCGACACAGACCGTCAGTACCATCCAGTTCCCCTACAAGCGCACACTCGGGCCGGTCATGGGCCGCTTCTTCTCCGAGTTGACCGCCCGTCGGATCGTCGGCATCCGCTCCGGCGAGCGGGTGATCGTGCCGCCGATGGAGTACGACCCGGAGACCGGGAACGAGCTCGCGCGCGACTTCGTCGAGGTGGGCCCCGCCGGCACCGTCCGGTCTTGGACCTGGGTCGCCGAACCGATCGCATCGCACCCGCTGGACCGCCCGTTCGCCTTCGTCCTGATCCGCCTGGACGGCGCCGACACCGACCTGGTGCACGTGCTCGACGCGGGCGCCGAGGACGCCGTGTACACCGGCATGCGGGTCGCGCCGCGCTGGCGGGACGAGCCCGTGGGCCGGATCGACGACATCATCTGCTTCGTCCCCGGCGAGCACGCCGAGACCCCGGAGGGCGAGCCCGGCGAGGCGCAGGAGGTGACCACGATGGAGTACTTCTCCACGATCACCTACACCGACGTGCTCTCGCCCACCCTGGTCCGCTACGCGAGCAACCTGCGCGCGGGCAAGCTGACCGGTCAGCGCTGCCCGCAGTGCAACCGGGTGTTCCTGGGCCGGGGCTACTGCTCCGTGGACGCCATCCGACTCGGCCCCGAGCTGGACGAGGACCTGCCCGACCGGGGTGTGGTGTCCAACTACACCATCATCACCCCCACCCCGTACCCCGGGCAGAAGGAGACCGAGCCGTTCGCGCGCGCCTCGGTCGTGCTCGAAGGCGACGAGATGGTGATCGCCCAGCAGCAGATCCTGGACCTCCCCGTGTCCGAGATCCGGGTCGGCATGCGGGTGCAAGCGGAGTGGATGCCCGAGGCCGAACGCGACGCCGCGGAGATCACCAGCAAGGGCTGGGGCACCGTCGCGGGCTTCATCAAGGGCTGGCGGCCCACCGGCGAGCCGGACGAGCCCGCCGAGCACTACATGAACCGGGTGTTCTGATGACGACGCGTCACATGACGGCAGGTCACATGACGGCAGGTCACATGACGGCAGGTCAAAAATGACGACACGTCAAAAGGCGGGCGAGACAAGGGAGACGGCAGTGCGGCAGGACAGCGACATCGCGATCGTCGCGACCGCGCAGCTCCCGGCGGTACGCCGGCAGGAGCTCACCGAGACCGAGATGTTGCTCATCGTCGTCGACGAGGCGCTGGGCAAGGTCGGGTTGCGGCGCTCCGACATCGGCTTCAGCTGCCAGGGGTCGTGCGACTACATCTCCGGCGGCACGTTCTCGTTCGTGCCGAACCTGGACGCGATGGGCGCCTGGCCGCCGATCCACGAATCGCACGTCGAGATGGACGGCGCGTGGGCGATGTACGAGGCGTGGGTGCGGCTGCGGCACGGCGACATCGACATCGCGGTGGCGATGGGCTCGGGCAAGTCCTCCACCGGCGACCCGGCCGCGATCTACCCGCTCGAACTCGACCCGTACTACCTCGCGCCGCTCGGCCTGGACCCCGTCTCGCTGGCCGCGCTCCAGGCCCGGCAGCTGATCGAGTCCGGCAAGAGCACCGAACGCGAACTCGCCGAGATCGCCGCGCGCTCGCGCCGGGACGCGGCCGGCAACCCGAACCAGCAGGTACGCACCGCCGAGCAGGACGTGGACAAGCTGCTCGCCGAGGGCTACCTGCGCAATCCGCTGCGCAGGAGCGATCTGCCGCCGATCTCGGACGGCGCCTGCGCGGTGGTCCTGGTGCGCGGCCCGCGGGCCGCCGAACTGACCGAGCGCCCGGCCTGGATCACCGGGATCGACCACCGCAGCGAGGTGCACAACCCGGCCCTGCGCGACCTGACCGACTCCGCCTCCACCCGGCTCGCCGCGGCGCGCGCCGGCGGCGTGACCGGCGTCGAAGTGGCCGAACTGATGGCGCCGTTCACCGCGCAGGAGGTGATCCTGCGGCAGTCGCTCGGCCTGGCCGACGACGTCCTGATCAACCCCTCCGGCGGCGCGCTCACCGGCAACCCGCTGATGGCCACCGGCCTGGTCCGGATCGCCGACGCGGCCGAGGCGATCCTCGTCGACGGACGCTCGCGCACGCTCGGGCACGCCACCTCGGGCCCGGCACTCCAGCAGAACCTCGTCTGTGTCCTGGAAGGTGACAACCGATGACCCATGAGCGCGTTGCCGTCGTCGGCATCGGCCAGACCAAGCACAAGAAGCGGCGCGACGACCTGTCGATCGCCGGGCTCGTCCGCGAGGCCGCCCAGCGCGCGCTCGACGACGCACGGATGACGTGGAGCGACATCGACGCGGTGGTGATCGGGAAGGCCCCCGACATCTTCGAGGGCGTGATGAAGCCCGAGCTCTACCTCTCGGACGCGCTCGGCGGCGCCGGCAAGCCGGTGTTCCGGGTACACACCGCCGGCAGCGTGGGCGGATCCACCGCGATCGTGGCCTCCCACCTGATCAGCAGCCGCGTCCACAAGCGGGTACTGGCGGTGGCGTGGGAGAAGCAGTCCGAGGGGAACGCGCAATTCGGCCTGGGCGGCGGCAAGTCCGGCTCGATCGGCGCGGGCGGCGCGTTCGCGCCGTGGATTCGCGCCTACATCCGCAAGTCCGGCGCGCCCGAGCACATCGGCTGGCAGGTGGCGGTCAAGGACCGGCAGAACGCGCTGCGCAACGAGTACGCGCATCTCCAGCTCAAGGACATCTCGATCGACAAGGTCCGCGAGTCGCCGATGATGTGGGACCCGCTGCACTTCCTGGAGTCGTGCCCGTCCTCCGACGGCGCCGGCGCGATCGTGCTCACCGACGAGGCGGGCGGCGACGCGGCGGCGGCCGACGGGCGGGCGCCGGCCTGGGTCCTGGGCACCTCGATGCGCTCCGAGCCGTCGTCCTTCAACGGCCGCGACCCGATCCGCCCGCAGGCCGGCGTCGACTGCGCGTGGGACGTGTACCGCCAGGCCGGCATCACCGACCCGCGCCGGCAGATCGACGTGGCCGAGTTGTACGTGCCGTTCTCCTGGTACGAGCCGATGTGGCTGGAGGGCCACGACATCGCGCCGGTGGGCGAGGGCTGGAAGATGGTCGACCGGGGCGAGACCGCCTTCGACGGCGACTTCCCGGTCAACCCGTCCGGCGGCGTGTTGTCCTCGAACCCGATCGGCGCCTCCGGCATGCTCCGCTTCCTGGAGGCGGCGCTCCAGGTCCGGGGCACGGCCGGCGAGCACCAAGTGGACGGCGCGAAGGTCGCCCTCGCCCAGGCGTACGGCGCGGCGGCGCAGTACTTCGCGATGTGGGCGGTCGGCACGGACAAGCCGTAGCGGCGCGGGTGCCGCCCCGGCGCCCCGGTGCAAATGGTAAGGCTCCTTGACCTTGATTTGGTCAAGGAGCCTTCCTATTCTGGGGCCTTCACCCGGTGACCGGAGGTTGTGCCGATGAAGCCCCCCATCTGCGCGAAGCTAGGGATCGAGTTCCCGATCTTCGCGTTCTCCCACTGCCGCGACGTGGTCGCGGCGGTCAGCCGAGCCGGAGGCTTCGGGGTCCTCGGCGCGCTCGCGTTCGACCCCGAGCAGTTGGAGGTCGAGCTGGCCTGGCTCGACGAGCACACCGACGGCAAGCCGTACGGCGTCGACCTGGCGATCCCGATGGCCTACATCGGCAAGGGCGGCGGCGAGGCGGCGTTGCCCGCCAACCTGGAGAAGCTGATCCCGGAGCAGCACTGGAAGTTCGTCGACGAACTCCTGGAGACGCACCACATCCCGCCGCTGCCCCCGGAGTTGGCGGACCGACCGGTCAAGGCGGCCGGGTTGAACGTGGACCTGGAGTCGCGCGCGCAGATCGAGGTCTCGCTGAAGCACCCGCTGGTGAAGATGTTCGTCAACGCGCTCGGCCCGCCGCCGGCCGACATCATCGACGCCTGCCACGCGGCGGGGGTCCTGGTCGGCGCCCTGTGCGGCAGCCCCCGGCACGCGCAGAAGCAGGTCGAGGCGGGCGTGGACGTGGTGGTCGCGCAGGGCACCGAGGCCGGCGGGCACTGCGGCGAGATCTCCACGATGGTGCTCATCCCGCAGGTGGTGGACACGGTCGGCCCCGACATCCCGGTGCTCGCCGCCGGCGGCATCGGCGGCGGCCGGCAGATGGCCGCCGCGCTGGCGCTCGGCGCGCAGGGGGTGTGGACCGGCAGCCTGTGGCTCACCGTTGCCGAGGCGGACACCCACGAGGTCTCGGTACAAAACCTCCTGGAGGCCAAGTCCACCGACACCGTGCGCTCGCGCGCGATGACCGGCAAGCCCGCCCGCCAGCTCAGGAGCGCGTGGACCGAGGCGTGGGAGGACCCGGCCAACCCCGACCCGCTGCCGATGCCGCTCCAGGGCATCATCTTCAACGCGGCGTCCCGGCGGTTCACCCGGACGAAGAACAAGGAACTCAACGGCTGGCCGGTCGGCCAGGTGGTCGGCATGCTCGACCGGGTCCGGCCGACCCAGGAGGTCGTGATGTCGCTGGTCGAGGAGTGGATCGAGACCACGGAGCGGCTGAACGCGTTCCTGGCCGACGACTGAGCCGGACCGCTCCGGCCGAGACCGGCCGGGCCGGGCGCGCGGGAGGACTCGCGTGCACGGCCCGGCGGTCGGCGGGTCACGGGAGTGAGTGACACCGGTCCCGCACCTATGAATACCGCGAACTGTCCCGGTATTTCAGCAATCTATGCGTTTTGCGGGCATCAACGGTGCATGTCCGGTAAGGTGCGCGGGTAGCGCCGGGGGCGAGCCCCCGCCGCTACGGCGCCACCGAATCCCACCCCGTGAACCCCGACGGGTCGTGCCGCCCGAACGTGCCGTGCTCGAAGATGCCCAGACCCTCCGCGATCAGGGCGCCGTCCGGACCGAGCAGCCGAGCGGTGGCCACATGGTCGATCACACCGAACGGGATGCGCTTGGCCACCCCGGGGTCCTTCTGCTCGTACACCGCGCCGTCGAGGTAGTCCTCGCCCTTCCACTGCCCGTGCCCCCAGTCGGGGTCGCCGCCGTAGCCCGCGCCGACGTTGAGCGCGATGTACCCGTGGTTTTCCAGGCGCAGCGTGAGCGCGTTGCGTTTGCGGTCGGTCAGGTGGATGTCGGCGCCCTCGGGGTGCCGGGTGCCGGGCGTGTACCGCACGTCGAACTCGGGCCAGCCCAACTGCTCGGGAGCCTTCCCGGAGGCGATCGGGTACATCCGGATGGCCTCGGTCAGGAAACGGTGCCCGTCGGCGGACTCCTGCGCGATGATCATCAGCGCCTGGTCGCCCAGGTGCAGCGGGATCCAGTTCCACCAGAACCCGGCGGTCTGCGCGGGCCGTCCGGCCGGCGGCGCCTCGCCCGACGGGCGGATGCCCCACGAGCGGTCGCGCGAGCCGGACCAGGTCCGCGGGGTGACCGTGATCTCCTCGCCGTCCAGGGTCACCGTGCCGGTCCAGTCGCCGATCTGGACGAAGCGCGACGCGTCCAGCATCGGCTTGAAGTCGCTGCGCTGCACGTGTCGAGGTTCCGGCAGCGGCGCGAACGGCGAGGTGAAGGTGAGGTCGATCGTGATGCCCTGCTCCGGCGCGTCGCACACCACGCGCACGCTGGACAGCGGCTCCAACACCTCGATGCGGTACGGGCCGACCTCCTGCCGCATCCGGTCCGGGCCGAGCGCGCCCGACATCCGCACCGCGTGCTGGCGACCGTCCCTGCGGACCACCACGTACGCGTCGATCACGCCCAGGTTCGGGTAGACGCCCAGGCCGGTGGCGATCTGTACGCCGCCCGTGCGGTCGTAGGCGTGCATGATGCAGCGGTCGTAGAAGTTCCGGTCGGTCGAGCCGACCTCGCTGTGGAACAGCGGGACCTGGTGGACCGGATATTCGTCCAGGGGCACGGGGATCGGCATCGGGTTCCTCCTGACCACGCGCCGACGGTGCGCCGACGCGTCGGGCTGGTTGAGACGTCGTGCGAGTCTGCGCCAAATCATTGACGCAATCAAGCGTTATCCGGGCCGCCTCGACCGCTTTGGCCCGCCTCGCTCGGCACGAAGCCCGGATCAGCGTCCGCCGCGGAAGTAATCCCGGGGATCGTCTTCGGCGCGCCGCCGATGCGATACCCGTTCGCCGCCGGCATTCCCGGCCGCGAACGGGGTGCCCCGATTGTCTTCCAACCGGGCCAGCCGGGCCCTGAGTTCGGCTTCTTCCCTGATCTCGTCGGCGGACGGCGACAGGGCCACCATGAACAACGTGATCACCGTGAAAAGACTGATGCCGGTGATCAACGGCGCGAGGAATTGTGTCGCCTCCACACCGTGTGCCAACCCGTGCGCACCCTCGGTACGCACACTCATCGCCGACATTCCCGTGTAGTGCATTCCGCCGACCGCCAGGCCCATGATCAACGCGGCGCCCCCGGTCGCCGCGAATCCGCTCACGTGCAGCGCGGCCCACAACGCGGCGGTGGCCGCGACCACCGCGATCACGATCGACAACGTCACGCGCAGCGTGTCGTAGTGGATCCTGCCGTCCAGGCTCAGCGCGGCCATGCCCATGTAATGCATGCTCGCCACGCCGCCGCCGGTGACCACGCCGCCCAGCACCAGGCCGACCCAGCCCGCGTTGCGTCGACCCGCGATGGCCATGCCGATGCCGACCACGATCACCGCGAGCACCAGCGAGGTGATGGTCTTGGACACGTCGTAGCGGATCGGCGTGCCGCGCACCGAGAAACCGAGCATGCCGATGAAATGCATGACCCAGATTCCGGTACCGCCGATCGAGGCCGCGCCCAGTACCAACCAGCGTGCCCGCACCCAACCGCGCACCGCGCGGGCCCGCGTCGTGCACAACAACCCGAGCGCCGAGCCGAGACACGACATCAGGTAGGCGATGACCGGGGTCAACGCTCCGTACTGGAAATGATCCACGTGACCCACGTCGGCGACCGCTCCGTCAGTTTTTCGAGCCCCTTCGGAAACGGGAAAACTCGTCCTCGAATCGAAGATGATAGGCCGGCTCCGAAGCCGAGCCGCGACCGGGTTTGGGAATTCGCCGAAACGTCACCCGTCGTATCGACAGGTGGAATTCGGATAAAGATCGCGGTACGCCGGCACCGACCCGCCGCGCTTTGCCGCGAGCACCCCGTGCAGGACGGCCCGGCCGAACACGTCCGCCGCCGCGGCGTGCAGCAGGGTCAGCGCGGCGGCCTCCTCGTTGACCCCGTACGGCGTGGTCGGGTCGGGCGCGGGCAGCGGGACGCGGGCCGTGGACACCGCGAAGATCGTGTCGCCGTCGTAGAGGGTGTGTACGGGACGGATCGCCCGGGCCAGCCCGTCGTGCGCGACGCCCGCCACCTTCTGCGCCTGGGACCTGGTCAGCGTCGCGTCGGTGGCGACGATCCCGATCGTGGTGTTGAGCGTGGGCGGGGTCTGCGCCGCGGCCGCCGCGCGGGTCAACGCGGCGGCGTGCTCGGCGTGTTCGGGCGGGGTGAGCGGGAACTCGCCGGGTAGGCCGAGGCCGACCGCGTAGGGCAGCCCGCCGATCGGGTCGACCGGCGACCCGGCCGCGTTGACCACCGCGAGCGCGGCGACCGTGACCCCGCCGGGCAGCACCACGCTCGCCGTACCCACCCCGCCGCGCAGGCCGCCGACCATCGCCCCCGTGCCCGCGCCCACGCTGCCCGTCGGCACCGGCGCGTGCTCCGGCTCGGCGTCCGCCGCCGCGATCGCCGCCCGCCCGAGCGCCGCGTCGGGCCGGCGCCGCCAGTCGCCGCCGCGCCCGAGGTCGAACAGCGAGGCCGCGGGCACCACCGGCACCACCTGGTGCGGCTCGGCGCCGACCGGGAACCCCCGCCCGCGCTCGGCCAACCACGCCACCGCCCCGCCCGCCGCGTCGAGCCCGAACGCACTGCCCCCGCTGAGCACGATCGCCTCGATCCGCGGCACCAGGTTGCGCGGATCGAGCGCGTCCAACTCGCGCGTGCCCGGTGCGCCGCCGCGCACGTCCACCCCCGCCACGAAACCGCCGACCGGGCCGAGCAGGACGGTGGTCCCGGTCATCGCGCCGGCGTCGGTGTACGCCGCGTGCCCGACCCGCAGCCCGGCCACGTCGGTGATCGCGTTGCGCGGTCCGGCCTTGAATTCCCCGATGTCGAACATGCAGCCTCCCGAGAACGTCGGACCGTGCCGTGGTCCCTGTTCCCCATGCTGCTGCACACCTATCGGCGGGGAGCCGGCGCGAGGAGGTGTCGACGTCGGGTCCGGGTCAGGACTCCCGTTCGGAGTACGCGATCAGGCCGAGCAGAAGGACGTCGATCCCGAACGCGAAACGCTCGTCGCCATCGCCGCTGGTCAACTCGGCGCTCAGCGAGGCCAGCGTGGGGAAACGGGCCGCGGGCAGGGCCGTGAAGTATTCCCGGATCCGCGCGTAGTAGGCGCCGCGCTCGGCGTCGGTCGAGCCGTGCCCGGCCTCCGGCCCGCCCAGTTCGAGGCCGGACATCACGGTGTACATGGACAACACGTCGGCGGCGAACGCGCAGACCCGCTTGGACAGTCCGCCCGCGCGCAGGATGGCCAGCAGCCGCTCCGACGAGTGGAGCGAGTTGGGACCCATCGGCACCGAGCCGATCGTGGCCCGGCCCAGGTCGCGGTGTGCCGCGTAGACGTCGCGGATCGCGAACATCGTCTCGCGCAGTTGCTCGCGCCAGCGCTCGGGATCGGCGACCGGGATGTGCACCTCACCGTTGACCCGGTCCACCACGAGTTCGACGAGTTCCTCCTTGTTGGCGACGTAGGCGTACAGCGACGCCGCCCCCGTCTCGAAGCGCTGGGCCAGCCGGCGCATGCTCAGCGCGTCCATGCCCTCCGCGTCGATGATCTCCAGCGCGGCGGTGACGATCGCCTCCTGCGAGAGCGCCGGTTTGCGCGGGCCCCGAGCCTTGGGCGTCGTGCGCCACGGCGGCAGGGGTACTTCGGGAGCCTCGGACACGGCGCCACCTCCTCGACCAATCCCACGAATCCTGCGACTTTACGAACACTGTACTTGACTCGAACGGTGTTCGCACCTAAAACAGTGTTCGAGACGGGAACACTGTTCGGAGTACGAACAGTGTTCGAAAACCGGAGCAGAAGCAGAAGGGGAGACGGGGGAGACGATGGACACCGACGTCACCAACGCCGCGCCGGCCGCGGCCGAGACGGGGAAGCGCACGTCCTACCGATTGCGCTGGATCGGCCTCGCGGTGGTCATGGGCGCCGACATCATGGACCTGCTCGACGCGACGATCGTCAACGTCGCCGGTCCCGGCATCCGAGACGCGCTCGGCGGCAATTCCACCCACCTCCAGTGGTTCTCCGCCGCGTACACGCTCGCGTTCGCGATGTTCCTGATCACCGGCGCCCGACTGGGCGACATCCTGGGCCGGCGGCGGATGTTCCTGATGGGGGTGACCGCGTTCACCGTCACCTCCGCGCTGTGCGGGCTGGCCCAGTCGCCGGAGATGCTGATCGGGGCCCGCGGCCTGCAGGGGTTGGCCGCGGCGATGATGGTGCCGCAGGCGCTCGGCCTGATCCGGGACATGTTCCACGAGAGCGAGGTCGGCGCCGCGTTCGCGGTGTTCGGCCCCTCGATGGGGCTGGCCGCGGTGCTCGGCCCGATCCTGGGCGGCGTGGTCATGGACGCCGACGTGTTCGGCCTCGGCTGGCGCGCGGTGTTCATGGTGAACGTGCCGCTGGGCCTGTTCGCCCTGGTTGCCGGCGCCCGCGTGGTGCCCCGGCCCGAGCCGAGTACGACCACCCGTCGACCCGGCCTGGACCTCGTCGGTGTCGTCCTGGTCACCGCGGCGATGATGCTGCTCGTCTACCCGCTCGTCCAGGGCCGCGAAGAGGGCTGGCCCGCCTGGACGTTCGGCTGCCTGGCGGCCTCGCTGCCGGTGCTCGGGCTGTTCGCCTGGTACGAGCTGCGCACCACCCGTGCGGGTCGCGACGCGCTGGTCGAGGTCAGCCTGTTCGCCAATCGTGCGTTCACCGGCGCCCTGGCGGTCGGCCTGATGATGTTCGCCTCGATGATCGGCCTGATGCTCGTGCTCGGCGTCTATCTTCAGATCGGCCTGGACTGGTCCGCGACGCACGCGGCGCTCGCGCTGATCCCGTGGTCGCTGGGCTCGACCGTCGGCGCGGGCCTGGCGGGGGCCGTGCTCGCCGCGAAGTACGGCCGTCGGGTGCTGCACGCCGGCCTGGTGGTCGGCCTGCTCGGCGTGCTCGGGACCGCGGCCACCATCACGATGCACGACGGCCCGGTGAACACCTGGATCCTGCTGCCGGCGACCGCCGTCGCGGGCTTCGGGTTCGGGCTGCTGATGGCGCCGTTCTTCGGGATCGCGCTGGCCGGGGTGGCCGATCACGAGGTCGGCTCGGCCTCCGGCGTGCTCAACGCGGTGCAGCAGCTCGCGGGGGCGCTGGGGGTGGCGCTGTTCGGGACGCTGTTCTTCACCCACGTGGAGGACAACGCGCCCGCCGCACACAGCCTGGACGCGGTGCGCGGGGTGTTCGACGACGCGTTCACGGTCGGCGCCCTCGGCAGCGCCGCCGCCCTGGCCGTGGCGTGGGGGCTGGCATTCCTGATGCCGCGCTTCGAGCGCCCGCCCGGTGCGGAGGGGACGGCCGGGCACTGAGCGTGCGGGCCCGCGTGGGCGAGTACGCGGGAAGGCGCCGGAACGGGATGCTCTCCGTTCCGGCGCCTTCGCGTACGGTGATCGCCCGCCGGGGGCGACTCAGCGGCTGCCGGCGATGCCCGGGCGGGACGAACCCGTCCCGAGCGCGGACGCGCCGTCGCGGGCCAGGACCGAGGCCCGGCTGCGGAAGGCGTCCTCGCGGGCGGCCTGCTCGGGGTGGCGCGCGCGCCAGTACGGGTTGTCGTGCGGCAGATGGCCGCTGACCCGCCCGTACAGGCCGAACGTCATCACCAGCAGACCGACCACGAAGCTGAAGATGATGTTCGGCATCTTGAAGGACAGGTAGTTGATGTCGGATGTGCCGATCAGACCCAGGTTCACGAAGCCGCTGATCACGAACAGCGCGCCGACCACGATGTTCACCGTCGAGGCGGTGTTGCCGCCGATGATCGCGCCGATGATCAGGATCGCGCCGACCACGACCGAGATCAGGCTGAGCGCGCCGTTGGTCGACATGCCCGCGACCTCGCGTCCGGTGGTGGAGAAGAAGCCGACGTTGTGCGTGAAGCCCAGGATGCCGAACACGATCAGCGCGAGGCCCATGAAGCCGCCGCCGTACCGGTAGACCTGCCCGAGTCGATGGTCGACCGGCAGCGCCTCGTCCAAGCCCGTCATGGCCGCCTCCCAACATCCGGTGTGCGTGAAAACTCCTACTTGATCTCTTTTCCCGGATTTGCCGGGACGTACCGGTTCGAGATCGTCGACACGGGTGCGGGCGCGGCCACGGGCTTGGGCGGGGCCGGTCGGTTACGCGGGCTTGAGAACGACCTGACCGTTCGTGACCACGATCGACTTGGCCGCGAGCGGGCGCGGGGCGGGGCCGCCGAGTACGGCGCCGGTGTTCGCATCGTAGCTGCTGTTGTGACAGGGGCAGTGGATCTGCCCGCCGGAGACGCTGCCGACCAGGCACTGCTGGTGGGTGCACACGGCGGTGAACGCCTTGAAGTCGCCGGCGGCGGGCTGGGTGACCACCACCTTGGCGTCGTCGTAGACCTTGCCGCCGCCGACCGGTACGTCGCCGACCGGGCCCAGCACCTTGTCGGCGGCCGGGGCCTTGTCCTTGCCGTCGTCGCCGCCGCTGCCGCAGGCCACCAGCGTGGCGCCGCCGGCCGCGACCAGGGCGCCGCAGAGCAGGATCCGCCGAGTGGGTTCGGCACTACTCGTCGACGGGGTGCCCGTCGGGTCGACGGTCGTCGGGTCGGTGCTCGGGTCCGTCGCTCGCATGGGCTGCCTCCGTCGTGGTTCCCGGCACCGGTCGTTCACGCGGCGCCGACGCAACGGAAACGTACGCGAGGGGTTCGTGGTTCGACGGATCGGTGAAGCGAACGGGTTCAATCGGCTCGGGTTGTCCGTACTCCGGCTCCGCGTCCGCCGGCTCGGTGCCTTCCGGCGCCGAGTCCTCCGGTTCCGTGCCGTCGGGCGTCACATCCTCCGGTTCCGTGCCCGCCGGCGCCATGTCCTCCGCCTCCGTGCCCTCGGGCGACATCTCCTTCGGCTCCGCGTCCTCCGCCGAGGGTTCCGGCAGCGTGAAGACGATCCGCGTGCCCGCCGTGTACTCGGTGTCCACCGCGATTCGGCCGCCGTGTTGTTCGACGATGCGCTTGGCCATCGCCAGGCCGATCCCGCTGCCCGTGTACGTCTCGCGCGGGTGCAGTCGGCGGAAGGCGGCGAACACCCGTTCCGCCGATTCGGCCGGGATGCCGATCCCGTTGTCGGTGACGGTGATCCGCCATCCCTCCGCGATCGGTTCGGCGTCGACCCGTACCAGCGGGCGCTCGTACGGGCGGGCGAACTTGACCGCGTTGCCGAGCAGATGCCGAATCAGGGTGGCCAGCAACACCGGATCGGCGTCCACCACCGGCAGTTCGGCGTGCGCCAACTCGGCGCCGGTGTCCTCGACCCGATCCGCCATGTCCAACCACGTCTGCCGCACCACCTCGTCCAGGTCCACCGCGACGCTCTCCGCGCGCGAGCGGCCGACCTCGGTCAGGGTGACCATCTCGTCGATGAGCACCTGGAGTCGGCGCGCGTTGTCGATGGTGAAGTCGATGTACTGCCGGCCGCGCCGGTCCAACACGTCCTCGTAGCGCTCCTGGAGCATGCGGCCGAAGGACACGATCCGGCGCAGCGGATCCTGCATGTCGTGTGTCGCGGCGTGGGCGAACTGGTCGAGGTCGGCCTGGGCGAGTCGGGCCCGGCGGTCCTGTTCGTCGAGCCGGGCGCGCAGGTCGTCCCGCTCCCGCGCCGACGCTCGGGCCCGCTCGTGCTCGGCGGCCAACTCCCGGTCCCGCTCGGCGACCACGGCGGTCAGCGTGGCGACGTGCTCGCGTTCCCGGCGGGCCCGGTCCTCCCCGGCGCGGGCCCGGGTGCGCAGGCTCGCCATCGCGCCGGCGATTGCGCCGAACTCCCGGCTGTCGTAGCGCGCGGCCCGGCTCGGCGGCTCGCTCGGATCGGCCAGCCGGGTCAGCGGCCGCTCCACCGTGCGCCGCAGCGCGGCCTCGATCAGCACGGTCAGCCCGACCACGAGCAGCAGGTCGCCGCCGAGCACCAGGAGCAGCCCGCGCGAGCGCGCGTCGCCGTCCAGGGTCAGCCCGACCACCAGCGCCGCGACCGTGGCCAGCATCACCGCCGCGCACGGCACCCAGATCAGCCGCAGCCGGGCGCGGACCGTCCACCACGAGTCGTCGGAACCCGCCATCGGTACCCCGCCCTCTCCGGCCCGCCGTCGCCCCGCCGACACCCCGCCGACAACCCCTGCGGAACAAGGAAAGTGTGGCAGCGCCGGCCCCCTCGGCACGAGGGCATGATCCGGCCGCCCGTCACCGCGGAGCACCGGCCCGAGCCCCGGAGGTTCCTTAAGCCAGTCATAAATCACCCATACCGGGGTGCCGTCGGTGACGAGCCCCGGGATACGGTCGCAGGGCCGGTCGGGCGGTTTGGAGAGACGGCGTCGAGCCGGCGTGCGATAACGGGGGTTTCCTGCGACCGTCGCCCCCCTCCCACCTGTTGGGGCGACGGTCGCAAGAACACTTCGTCACGAGCGTGTGACCGTGCGATCGGCGGTCTGATTCGTCCTCACCCGGGTAGCGATCCACCCGGTAGCGTCCGAGGGCCGAGGCCGAATTTACGCCGAGATTGGTGATCGAGTGTCGCGACGAACCGCGGATTCCGAAGCGACCCGGGGAAGGCGCCGACTGCTGGTCGGCACCGCCTTCTGTGTGGTCGCCGTGCTGGTGGTGGCGGGTCTGGCCTCGATGGGCCGGATCTTTGGGCATCCGAGGTCGCGGGCGGGCGGCGACGCGGCCCGGGGCTATCACCTGCCGGATCCGGCCGAGGGCGATCGCATCGCGGCCAGCCTGCTGGGCGGGGCGCCCGCGGCCCCGTCCGGGACACCCGTGCCGACGATCAGCTCGGAGGCGGTCGAGCCGCTGCCGGTGTCCGAGCCGCTGCGGGCCGGCGCCATCGCGCCGACGCCGGCGGTCGGCGCGCTCCTGCACGTGGGCGAGGGCACGGAGCCGGAGCATTTCTGCACGGCGACGGTGGTGCACTCGCCGAACCGCAACCTGGTGATCACCGCCGCGCACTGCGTCTACGGCGAGGCGTTCGCGTCCGACATCGCCTTCGCCCCCGGTTATCACGACGGGCTCATGCCGTACGGGGTGTGGGTCCCGTCCCGGATCGACGTGGACCCGCGCTGGATCTCGGACCGGGATCCGGCCTACGACGTCGCGTTCCTCCAGGTGCGGCGCCCCGGCACCGGCGACCGGATCGAGGATGTCACCGGCGCCGAACAGGTGTCCTTCGACTCCCCGGTCGATCGCGCGGCCCGACTGATCGGCTACCCGGACGGCGAGGAGCAGCCGATCGGCTGCCAGAACACCACCACAGCCCTGTCCGACACCCAGGTGCGCTTCGACTGCGCGGACTTCCCCGACGGCACCAGCGGTGGCCCGATGCTCACCGACATCGACCCCGCGAACGGCCGGGGCACGGTGATCGGTGTCATCGGCGGCTACCAGGAGGGCGGCGACGACCTCACCTCGTACAGCAGCCGCTTCGGCCCCGACATCGCCGCCCTCTACAACCGAGCCGGCACGGCGGACCCCACACAGACCCCGACGACCTGACGGGCGACGGAGAGGCCGCCGAAGCACCGCGAAATGGGGCGCCGATACCGCCGAATGTCGGCGGGTGTCGGAACGAGCGCACGCGCCCGCACGCGCCGTGCGCGCAATTGCGTGCGCCGGGGCGGATGTTTACGCGACGCGCCTCGGGCTCTCCCGGGGCGCGCTCTCCCGGGAAAGCGGCGACACCATCGGGACTGTAGTCAGTCCACCGTCAGTTGGGCGTCAGCGCTCTCCGCCAATGTGGTTGGCATGACGTCGCTCTCGGCGGTTTCCGGCTGCCTTCCCGACACTATGTCGATTGCCTTTTTTCGGAAGGAACTTCAGCCGACGGTTGTCCGGCCGAGGCGGTACCGGCGCTTCGTCTCGCACCACGCTCGCGCCTTCGGGCCGCTTGCCGTGGACATGCCACGGTCGCCCTCCCGGTGAGCGCGGACCGCGGCGACATCGGCCGCACGCGTGGCCGGCCGGATGTCGAGGACGAGAACGGTCGGGAACGGGTGGAGGTCTGGCGGATATCGCTCGGCGACGAGGACGACCCGGACCACTGTCCGGCTTCCCTCGAAGATCTCCTCGACGAGGACGAGAAGGCCCGTGCCGGGCGCGGGCTCGTGCCGGGAATGCGGCGCCGTTTCGTGATCGCGCACGCCGCGACCCGGATTGTCGTCGGCGAGCGTCTGGGCCGCCCGCCGGCCGCCCTGCGCTTCACCCGCGGCCGGTGGGGAAAGCCGGTGGTCGAAGGGGCGGACCTGCACTTCAGCCTGTCGCACTCGGGCGACATCGCGCTGCTCGCCCTGGCCTCGCGACCGGTCGGGGTGGACGTGGAACTGGCCCGCCCGAACCTGGACACCGAGCGGTTGGCTCGGCGCTTCTTCGGTGACGAGGAGCGGGAGTTGGTGGCGCGCGGCGGGAACGGCGCCTTCACTCGGTTGTGGACGAGGAAGGAGGCGTGTGTGAAGGCGGTGGGCGGCAGGCTCACCGAGAGCATGGCGATTCCCGTCGCCCATACCGCGCGGCAGGCCACGGTGTACTCGCGCTCGGGTCCGCTCGCGGGACCGTGGAGAGTTGCCGACCTGCCGCTTCCCGAAGGATATGCGGGGTCCGTCGCGCTGCTCGGTGACGGGCCCTTTTACGTTTCACCGAGGATGTGGTACCCAATGTCGCCGACAGAAACCGACGGCATGCGACACAGGCCGGGTGTCAAGTAGAAGAAACTCCCCTCAAAAAGGCGTAGTCGTACCCGTGGTCGCGTGCCGGAGCGTCGCTAGATTTAAGGGCGCGAGAGCACGATGGTAAAGCACCGGCCGGATTCTTGAGCCAGGACCGTGTTTTGGTGCCGGGTATTCCTTTCGAGGAGGGGGAGGTAATCGTGGAAGGCAGGAACGTGATCACCAAGGCCGCGCGGTGGAGCGCTGTCCACCCCTGGTGGGCACTCGCGCTCTGGCTCGTGGTCGTCCTCGGGGCCTTGGCGGTCGGCGCCGCCACGGGTACCCGGCAGGCCACCAGTTCGGACCTGTCCATAGGCCAGTCCGGCCGGGCGGCCGCCATCGCCAAGAGCGGGGGTCTCCAGGTCCGCGCGGTGGAGAACATCCTGGTCACGCCGTACGTCGGCAAGCTCGATGTGGCCAAGGCCCGGGTCGCGGCCGACGAGACGGTGTCCGGCCTGAAGGGCGACAGGGGCATCGCCTCGATCGGCGAGCCGATCCTCGCCTCGGACGGCTCGGCCCTGCTGGTCCCGGTGACGCTCAACGGAGACCCCGAGACCGCCGACAGCCGGGTGCGACCGCTGCTCGACAGCGTGCAGAAGACCCAGGACGCGCACTCCGACGTACATGTGGAGCTCGTCGGCGAGGGTTCCATCCGGGCCGGGCTCAACGACCTGCTGGACGACGGCCGCCGGCGGGCGACCGTGCTGAGCCTGCCGGTGACGTTACTCGTCATGGTCTTCGTCTTCGGCGCGATGGTCGCCGCGAGCGTCCCCGTCGTCCTGGGCCTGTCCTCGGTACTGACCGGACTCGGCCTGTGGGGAGTGGCCTCCCAGTTCGTGCCGGATCCGGGCCCGGTGACCCACATCATCGTCCTGGTGGGCATGGCCATCGGCGTCGACTACTCGCTCTTCTACCTCAAGCGGCAGCGCGAGGAACGCGCGCTCGGCGCCAACGAGGTCGATGCCATCGAGGTCGCCGCGGCCACGTCCGGCCACGCCGTGCTGGTCTCCGGCCTGGTGGTGATGGTCTCCATGTGCGCGCTCTACTTCGCCGGGCACATCGCCTTCCAGGCGATGGCCACGGGCGCGATTTTGGTCGTCGCCATCGCGATGGGCGCCTCGCTGACCGTCCTGCCGGCCATGCTGTCCAAGTTCGGCCGCTACCTGGACAAGCCGCGCGTGCCCCTGGTGTGGCGGCTCACGCAGAACGGCGGCGTCAAGCCTCGCCTGTGGTCGGCGATGCTCAAGCCGTCGTTGCGCCACCCGGTTCTCGCGCTCGTGCTCTCCGTCGGCGTGCTCCTCCTCCTCGCGCTGCCCGCCCTCGGTCTGCGGCTCAAGGCCACCGGTATCGACGACCTGCCCAAGTCGATCCCCGCGATGCAGGCCAACGAGCGCCTGACGAAGTCGTTCCCCAGCCCGGCGGACACGCACATGATCGCCGTGAAGGTCTCCGCCGACCGGGCCGCGGAGCTGCGCACGGGGGTGGCCGCGCTGGTCGACCGCACGCGGCGCGACGACCTCTTCGTACAGACTCCGCAGCCCCTGGTACGGACGTCGGCGGACGGCACCGTCAGCACCATCGCCGTCGGCACCCGCTTCAAGAGCAGCTCCGGCAAGGCGCGCGAGTCGCTGAGGAAGTTGCGCGAGGACATCGCCCCGAACACCCTCGGCGGCGTCGAGGGCGCCGAGTTTGCGGTCGGCGGCAGCGATGTGGCGTACGACGTGGACTACCGGGCGAACGTCGTCGCCAAGATGCCCTGGGTACTGGGGGCGGCGCTGGCCATGACCTTTCTGGTCATGGCCATCGCCTTCCGATCCCTGGTGCTCGCGCTGATCACGGTGGTCCTCAACGTCCTGTCCGCGGTGGCGTCTTTCGGTCTGCTTGCGCTGATCTTCCAGGGGACCTGGGCGGAAGGCATCCTGCGCTTCCAGTCCACGGGTCGGGTGGTGGCATGGCTGCCACTGATGCTTTTCGTGATCCTGCTCGGCCTGTCGATGGATTACCACGTCTTCGTCGTCAGCCGGATCAGAGAGGCCGCACGCGGTGGGCTCGGCATTCGGGACGCCGTCGAACAGGGCATCACCCGGACGGCGGGCGTCGTGACGGGCGCCGCGATGGTGATGGTCTCCGTGTTCGCCCTGCTCGCGTCGCTGAACTTCATCGAGTTCAAGCAGTTGGGCGTGGGTATGGCGGGTGCGGTGCTGCTCGACGCCACACTCATCCGCATCGTCGCGCTGCCGGCCGTGGTCATGCTGGTCGGTTGGAAAACCTGGTGGCCCTCGCGGCTCGCCTATCAGCACGGTTCCCGGGGGCCGCGGATGCCGGCCGTGGTCGCGGAGGGGACGTCGGTTCCCTGACCGCTCTTCGCGCGTCGGGCTCCGGGTGGCCGGGGGATGGGCTTCGGCCCACCCCCGGCCACCTTTTTCGTGCGTTCCGCGCGCGGAAATTTCGCCGGCTCACGTTGAACCACCGAGCCGGGGGTTCCGTAAACCGTGTGGGGATTCCGATGGGAAACATAGAATCGCATGCGTGTTCGGCGGCGCATGATCAACTGCCTCGTGGCGGAGGTCTGCGCCTTCCGACGTGCGCACAACCGGGAAGCGGGGCGATCACGGGGGTGACTCATGCACAGCGACAGCGGCCCTGCTTCGGTGCGCTGGCAGACCGAACTTGCCCGAGTCGGGGCGCTCTCCGGGCGCGAGAAACAGGTTTTCGCGCTCCTCGGGGCCGGGCATTCCAACCGCGGCATTGCCACCCGACTCGACGTCACGGAACGAACCGTAAAGGCTCATGTGGCAAACATCCTGGTCAAGCTACAAGTGGAATCCCGCCTTCAGGCGGGCCTGGTTGCGCAAGTCTACGAAAGCATGTACGAAGGTACAGTATCGGAGCCGTCAAGCGTATCCGATAATTGACCATCGTGAATACCACCTGGATTCTTACCCTCCTTCGGGTCGCCGGGAACGAGTCGACCGTTGTTCCATGTGGCAGGCCCGGCGTTGCAAGCGAACAACTTGTGACTGGAATTCAACGGTAGACGGGGGATTTTGGTGTACATCTCCATATTGGGTCCGCTGCTGTTAGGAGACGGTCAGAAAACCGTCGGTATACGCGCGAAGAAGAACCGGGTGATGCTCACCATGCTGGCGCTCAACATCGGTCAGGTGGTCACCTTCGACGAGCTGATCGACGAGCTGTGGGGTGAGGCTCCGCTCAAGAACACGCGCAACGCGTTACAGGCGAACGTCAAGCGGGTGCGCAGGTCACTGGCCGAGTTAGGGCTCGGCGGGCCCGGCCACGAGCTGATTCGTACGGTGGACAACGGCTACACGCTGAACATCCCCGCCGACGCCGTGGACGCGTATCGCTTTTTGCAAACGGCGGGCAAGGGCGCGAGCCTGGTCGTCGACCGGCCGCACGAGGCCATGGATCTGCTGCGCGAGGCGCTCGGCATGTGGCGCGGGCCGGCCCTGCTCGACACGAGTGACGGCCCCTGGTGCCGGGCCGTGGCGCTGCGTCTCGACGAACAGCGCAAGACCGCGCGCGAAGACCTCATCGCGGCCCAGCTCCAGCTCGGCGAGGCGGGGACCGTCGTCGCCGAACTCAAGCAGTTGCTCGCGCAGTACCCCGAACGCGAGCGGTTCAGCGAGCAGTTGATGATCGCCCTGTACCGCTGCGGACGGCAGTCCGAGGCCGTCGACGTCTTCCACCGCACGCGCAAGTGGCTCGACCAGGAGTTGGGGCTCAAGCCGAACAGTCGCCTTCACCACCTCTACCAGGCGATCCTGATGCAGGACCCTTCGTTGTGAGCGCCGAGACGGCGACTCGTCACTGATACCGGCAGCTCCCCGCGGAGCTGCCGTCGTGCGTTCAGGCCCGGTCAGGCCCGGTCAGGCCCGGTTCAGGGCCGCGTCGGTGACCGTGCCGATCTGCCGGGCAGCCTCGGGGGAGAGCATCTGCTCGTGGTCGCACGGCACTTCGTGCACCGTGAGTGGTCCGTCCAAGTGCGGGTGCCAGCGATCCACGAGTTCGGCGACCGGAATCTCCCGCTGCTCGCCGGTGGCGACGAACAGGGTCAGCGCTCCGGTGAAGCGGCCCGGCGTGAACACCCTCGCCAGATCGATGTGTCGGCGCATGATCGCGGTCAGCCGGCGCAGTTCCTCCTCGGTGATCGCGGTCCCCGCGGCGTGGTGTTCGACGAAGGCGGCACGGACCTCTTCGTCGGAGGGATTCGGGTCGTGCGGGGCCACGGGGTAGATGTCCAACGCCGCGAGGAAGGCGACGCGTTCACCCGCTGTCTGGAGCTGGACGGCCATCTCGTGCGCGACCAGACCGCCGAAGGACCAGCCCAGGAGGTGGTAGGGACCCTGTGGTTGCACCTGCCGGACGCGCGCCAGATACGTGGCCGCCAGCGCCGGTACGTCCCGGGGTTGCTCCGCGTCGTCCCCGTGCGGCGCGATGCCGTCGGACTGCAGCGCGTACACGGGCCGGGCCGCGTCGATGTGCGGGGCCAACTCCGCGTACGGCAACCCGAAGCCGACCCCGCCGTGCACGCAGAAGAGGGGCTCCGCGGTGCCGGCCGGTCGGATGGGCAGGACGGGCGCGGTCATGGCGGCCGGGAGTGTGGCGGGTGCCCGCGGGGTGGTGGGCCGGGCCGCCGCGGCGAGGGCCGCCACCGTCTTGTGGGTGAAGACATCGGCCAGCGAGAGGGTGAGCCCGGCCTTCGCGGCGCGGCTGACCACCTGTACCGAGCGCAGGCTGTCGCCGCCCAGCGCGAAGAAGTCCCCGTCGACGTCGACCTGTTCGAGGCCGAGGATCTCGCCGAAGACCCCGGCGACGACCTGCTCGGCGGCCGTGCCCGGCGCGCGCACCGGGACCGGGGCGGCGATGCCCGTTCCGGCCGCCGCCAGGGCGCGGGTGTCGAGCTTGCCGTTCGCCGTCAACGGCAGCGCGGGCAAGGTGACCAGGGACACGGGCACCATGTGCGCCGGCAGCGTTTCGGCGGCGAACGCGCGCAGCACCGGCACATCGACGGCAGCGACGCCGGGCACGGGCACGACGTACCCGATCAGTTGGGGTTCTCCGGTGGGCGTGGGCACGACGGCGACGGCGGCCTGGGTGATCACCGGGTGGCGGACGAGGGTGGCCTCGATCTCCCCCAACTCGATGCGGAAGCCGCGCAGCTTGACCTGGTGGTCGGAGCGGCCGACGTAGTCCAGGGTGCCGTCGGGTCGCCACCGCACGAGGTCGCCGGTGCGGTACATGCGGGTGCCGGCCGGCCCGAACGGGTCCGCGACGAAACGCTCGGCGGTGGTGGCGGCGCGGCCCAGATACCCGTGCGCGAGGCCGGCCCCGGCGAGGTACAGCTCGCCGGTGACGCCGATGGGTGACAGGGACAGGCCGGTGTCCAGGACGTACACCCGGAAGTTGTCCAGGGGTCGTCCGATCGGCGGCCTGCCCTCCGGAGTCAGCGGGTCGCTCCAGGTGGCGCAGACCGAAGCCTCGGTCGGGCCATAGGCGTTGCGCAGTTCGACATGCCGGCAGAAACGATTGCTTACGGCGGGCGGGCAGGCCTCGCCGCCGACCAGCAGAGTCATCCCCTCGGGCAACACCGCGGCATCCGGGATGCCGGCGACGACGGTGGGCGGCAGGATCGTGTGGTTGACGCCGTGCTCCGCGATCAGGTCGGCGAGCAGTTCGCCGGACAGCCGGCTGTCGTCGGTGGCGAAGACGAGGGCGCCGCCGGAGAACAGTGAGGCGCACAACTCCCACACGGTGGCGTCGAAGCTGAACGAGGCGAACTGCAGGACCCGCGTGTCGGGCCCCGCGCCCAGGCCCGAACGCAGGTTGGCGGCCAGGTTGGCGGCCCCCGCGTGCGGCACGGCGACGCCCTTGGGGCGACCGGTCGAGCCGGAGGTGTAGATGACGTACGCGGTGTCCTGCGGGGTCAGCGCCCGGGTGCGGTCGGCGTCGGTGGGGGCGGTGCCGGGCCGCTCGGCCGACTCGGCCAGAACGGCGGGGGCATCCAGGACGAGCGGGACGGCGCCCTCGGGCAGGTCGGGGAGCCGGTCGGCGACCGCCGCGTCGGTCAACACCGCGGCCGGCGCCGCGTCCCGGAGCATGTACGCGATGCGCTCGGCGGGATACGCGGGGTCGACGGGCAGATAGGCCGCGCCGGCCTTGAGGACGGCGAGCAGCGCGACGACCATCCGCGCGGACCGGGGCAGGGCCAGCGCGACCACGTCCCCGGGGCCGATCCCGCGGGCCAGGAGGAGGTGGGCGAGACGGTTCGCCCGGGTGTCGAGTTCCGCGTAGCCGAGCCGGACCGAGCCGGGGCCGGCGGGTACGCCGTCGGGAGTGATCAGCGCCGCGTGGTCCGGCGCCTGGGCCGCGTACGCCTCGAAGAGGGCCGGCAGCGTGACCGGGGGCCGCGGGACCAGGCGTCCGCTCCGGTCCGACAGGAGCGTGCAGCGCTCTTCGGCGGTGAGCAGGTCGAGGGCACTGAGGGGGGAGTGGGGGGCGCGTGCGGCGGAGCCGAGGAGGGTGGCGAGGGCCCGCGCGAGGCGATCCGCCGTCGCCTCGGTGAACAGGTCCTCGCGGTAGTGCAGGCGAAGGTAGAGGCCGTTCGGCGCGCCGTCCGCGGTCGTTTGCTCCGTCACGTGGAAGGAGAGGTCGAATTTCGCCGTCACCGTGCCGATCGGCTCGACCGCGGCCGAGATCCCCGACAGTCCGGGCAGCGGGTCCGCGTTGTCGAACGCCAGCATCACCTGGAAGAGCGGCTGCCGGGCCATCGAGCGCACCGGGTTGAGCTCCTCGACAAGATGCTCGAAGGGCAGCTCGGCGTGCGAGTACGCGGTCAGATCGCTCTCGCGTACGCGCGAGAGCAGGGCGCCGAAGGTGGGATCACCCCCGGTGTCGGTGCGCAGTACGAGCGTATTGACGAAGAAGCCGACGAGGTCGCGGAGCGCGTCGTCGCTGCGCCCCGCGACCGCGCTGCCCAGGGGGATGTCGGTGCCCGCTCCCAGCCGGGTGAGCAGGGCGGCGAGTCCGGCCTGGACCGCCATGAACAGGCTGGCGCCGCTCGTGTGCGCGAGTTCCGCGAGGCGCACGTGGACGTCGGCGGGCACCGTACACGCGACCTCCGCGCCGCGGTGACCGGCCCGCGCCGGGCGCGGGAAGTCGGTGGGCAGGTCCAGCTCCTCCGGGATGCCCGCCAACGCCCGGCGCCAATGGGCCAGTTCGGAGGCGACCAGGCTGTCCGCGTCGGCCTTGGCACCGAGCAGCTCCCGTTGCCACAGGGCATAGTCGGCATACTGCGCGGGCAGCGGCTCCCACCGCGGCGCGCCGCCCGTGAGCCGCGCCGCGTAGGCGTCGGCGAGATCGCGGGTGAGCGGGCCGAGCGACCAGCCGTCGGCCGCGATGTGATGCACCGTCAGCGCGAGCACGTGGCGGTCGGGCCCGATCGTGAACAGCCGGACCCGCAGGGGCACCTGGGCGGACAGCTCGAAGGGGTGGACGGCCTCGGCGGCGAGCGCGTCGGCGAGCGCGGCTTCGGTGTCCGCGGTCGGGCCGGCCGGTGCCGAGCCCGGCAGGGTGACGTGGACCAGCCGCGCACCCGCCCGGTCCGCCTCGTCGGGGGACAGGATCAACTGCGAGGGCAGCCCGTCGGCCTCGGCGAACACGGTGCGCAGGCTCTCGTGTCGGGCCACCACGTCGCGTACGGCGGCCGTCAGCGCCCCGGCATCGAGCGGGCCGGTCAGGCGCACGGCCAGCGGGATGTTGTACGCGCCCGAAGGGCCGTCCATCTTGTCCAGGAACCACAGACGCTCCTGGGCGTAGGACAGGAGCACCGACGACGGGCGACCCGGCACGGAGCGCAGCACGGGGCGCCGGGTACGGGACACCGTCGCGGAGCGCGCGTCGCCGGAGTCCGGCCCGGCCTCGGTACCGGGGAGGGCCGGGGACAGGGTGGGGGCCAGCGCCTCGGCCGTGCGGGCATCGAACAGGGATCGCACCGGGACGTCCACACCCAGGGCCGCGCGCAGCCGGTTGGTGACCGTGGTCGCGGACAGCGAGTGACCGCCCAGGGCGAAGAAGTCGTCGTCGGCGCCGACACGTTCGAGTCCGAGTGCCTCCGCGAAGACCGCGCACAGCAGTTCCTCGTGCTCGCCCACGGGCGCCCGTCCGGTGCCCGCCCGCTCGTCGGGCGGCGCGGGCAGGGACTTGCGGTCGGTCTTGCCGTTCGGGGTCAGCGGCAGCGCGTCCAGGGGAACGTACACGGCGGGGACCATGTGCGTGGGCAGCACCGAGGCGACCCGCTCCCGCAGCCGGTCGGTATCGGTCCCCGCCGGTACGACATAGGCGACCAGGCGGGTGTGCCCCGCCCGGTCGGCGGCGGCCGTGACGGCGGCCTGCCGGACACCGGGCTGCGCGGCGAGCACGGACTCGATCTCGCCGAGTTCGACGCGGTGGCCGCGGATCTTGACCTGGTGGTCGCTGCGCCCCGAGTACTCCAGGGCACTGCCGGTGCCGTCCCAGCGGACCACGTCCCCGGTGCGATACATGCGCGCGCCGCGCGGCGCGAACGGGTCGGCGACGAACCGCTCCGCGGTCAGGCCCGGCCGGTTGAGGTAGCCGCGGGCGAGCCCGGACCCGGCGATGTACAGCTCGCCGAAGGTGCCGTCGGGCACCGGGTGCAGGGCGCCGTCGAGCACGTACACACGCGTGTTGGCGAGGGGGCCGCCGATGGGCGGCGGGCCGGGCGCGGTCGGGGTGTCCGCCGTGAGGGGCGCGGCTGTCGACCAGATCGTCGTCTCCGTCGGGCCGTACACATTGGTCACGGACGCGCAGTGCGCGGTGAGCGTGCGCGCCAGCGGCTCGGGCAGCGCCTCGCCGCCCACCAGGGCCCGCAGACCCGCCAGCCGGGGGGCGTGGTCGGCGGCGAGGGACTCCCACAGGCTGGGGGTGGCCTGCATCAGGGTGGCGCCGAGGTCGGTGACGGCGGCGGCCAGGACGGCCGGGTCGCGCACGGTCTCGCGCGCGGCGACGAGCAGTTCGGCGCCGGCCGCGAGCGGTACGAACAGCTCCAGGTTGGCGATGTCGAAGCCGAAGGTGGTGACCGCGAGGAATCGGTCCCGGGCGGTCACCGCGAAGCGCTCGACCATGTCGTGGACCAGGTTGGTCAGCGCGCCGTGCGGCACGACGACGCCCTTGGGGCGGCCGGTCGAGCCCGAGGTGTAGATCACGTACGCCGGATGGTCGGCGTGCGGGGTCGGAGCAGGGGCCTCCCCGGGGACGACGGGCACCGTGGGTACGGACCCCGGTTCGTCCAGGGCCCACCACTGCCCCGTGCTCGTCTCGTCGTCGCCCATGAGGAGTTCGCGCACCCGTCGGTCGGTGAGGGTGACCACGGGGGCGGCGTCCGCCAGCATGTAGCGCAGCCGGTCGGCGGGGTAGTCGGGGTCGAGCGGCAGGTAGGCCGCGCCGGACTTGAGCACGGCCAGGGCAGCCACGACAAGGGCGCAGGACCGGTCGAGCGCGATGGCCACCGTGCGTTCCGGGCCCGCGCCGGCCGCACGCAGCGCGCGGGCCAACTCATCCGCCCTGGTCCGCAGTTCGTGATAGTCGAGCCGCTCGTCGCCGCAGCTGACGGCGGGTGCGTGCGGGGTGTGCTCGGCCCGGGCGTCGAGCAGCGGCGCCAGCCAGTGGCCGGGGAGCGGTACCCCGGTGTCGTTGCGCCCGTCGACGATGTGTGCCCGCTCCGCCCGGTCCAGGATGTCGAGTCGGCCGCAGGGCACGTCGGGCCGGGCGACGGCGGACTCCAGGAGCCGCGCGAAGCGCCGCCCGATCCGGTGGGCCTCGGCGCGCGTGACCACCCCGGGCCGATGATTGACCGCGAGGCCGAGCGGGGTGCCCGGAAAGACCGTGAGGGTGATCGGGTAGTGGGTGGCGGAGCGGATGTCGACGCCGGTCACCAGGGAGCCGGCGGCCGCGGTGTGCGGCATCGGCCCCATCGGATAGTTCTGGAACATCAGCGCCGTGTCGAAGAGTTCACCGCGCACGGAGGTGAGCTGCTGCACCTCCGCCAAAGGCAGGTGCTCGTGCGGCAGAAGGTCGGCCTGGGCCCGCTGCACCGCGGCGAACAACTCGGCCGGGGTGCGGGACGGGTCGACGTCGACGCGGACCGGCAGCGTATTGGCGAACAGGCCCACCATGTGCTCGACATCGGGGATCTGGGCCGGCCTGCCCGACGTCACGGCGCCGAACAACACCGTGTCCTGGCCGGTCGACCTGGACAGCAGCAGCGCCCAGCAGCCCTGCACCACCGCGTTGACGGTCAGCCCCCGCGAGCGGGCGAACCGGACGAGGTCGGCGGAGACCTCGGGGGAGAGGTCGAGTGGAACCGACTCGGGCAGCGCGCCCCGGCCCTCGGCGTGGGCGTGGCCCACCGGGACGAGCCGGGTCGGCTCGGTGACACCGGCCAGTGCCCGTGCCCAGGCCTGCCGGGCGGCCGGCTTGTCCTGCGCGCCGAGCCAGGCCAGGTACGCGTGGTAGGAGGCCGAGGCGGCGCCGGTCGGCGAGGGGTGGGCGGACCCCGACTTCGACTCCTCGACCAGCGCGCTCAGTTCGCCGATCAGCGAGACCATCGACCAGCCGTCCACCAGGATGTGGTGCACCGTCCACACCAGGCGGCAACGCCCGTCGTCCGCCCGGATCAGGGTGAACCGGTGCAGCGGCGGCCGGGCCAGGTCGAAGCGGCGCAGCCGGTCCTCCTCGGCCACCCGGTCGAACTCGGCCTCCACCGACGCGGCCCGCCCACTCCCGGCGCCGACCTCCACCTCGTGCCACGGCAGCGCCACCGACTTGGGGATCATCTGGATCGCCTCGCCGTTCTTGCGATGCCGGAAGCATGCCCTCAAATTCGAGTGCCGCTCCAGCAGCGCGGTCGCCGCGGCGCGCAGCGCGGCGGTGTCGGCGTCGGTCGTTTCCCGGAAATCGAGCACCAGCTGGATGGTGTAGACATCCGTTCCCTCGCGGTCGTACTCCGAAAGAAAGAGCAGTCCCTGTTGCAGCGGCGAGAGCGAGAGGACTTCGCTGATCGCGGACGGCCGATTCAAACCGGACTCCTCGCGGAAGAGCTGGACGGGCGGAATGACAAACATAGGCCGATCGCACTGACACTCAAGTGACCGATAACTGACGGGCCACTGACGCATCTTGCGAGGTGGGCGGCGCGCTCGTGACGCCGCCCTCGTCAGCAGTCCGTCAGCACCTCGTCAGCGCACGGCGAGAGGCTGGCCGTCCAGGCTAATTGGTTGCCGAGGGCCAGGAGTCGCCAGTGCCGGTTATTTCCGCGTCGCATGAATTCGAGGTCAGCGACCTCTTCGTGAATTTACAGCCGCTTTTCGGGCGTCGGCTCTTTCTGAAGGTCGAGGGATTCAACTTCGCCGGGTCCATCAAGCTGAAGGCGGCCCGTGAGATCGTCGCGCAGGCGGAGGCCGCGGGTGTGCTCGGCCCCGGCTCGACCCTGGTGGAGTCCTCGTCCGGGAACATGGGCGTCGCCCTGAGCGTGCTCGCCGCGAACAGGGGCTTCAGGTTCCTGTGCGTGACCGACACCCGGTGCAACGAGGTGACCCGGCGCACCATGGAGTCCTTCGGCGCCGAGGTGCACGTGGTCACCGAGCCGCACGAGACCGAGGGCTTCCTCGGCGCGCGGATCCGGCACGTGAAGGCGCTGCTCGCCGCCGACGACAAGAAGGTCTGGCTCAACCAGTACCTGAGCCCGGGCAACTGGATGGCCCACTACCGGACCACCGCGCCCGCCATCGCCCGCCAGTTCCCCGACCTGAACGTGCTGTTCATCGGCGCCGGCACCACCGGCACCCTGATGGGCTGCGCGCGCTACTTCCGTGAGCGGCGCCCGTCGGTGCGCGTGATCGCGGTCGACAGCGTCGGCTCCGTGACCTTCGGGCGCCCCGCGGCCACCCGGCACATCCCGGGCCTCGGCACCAGCGTGCGTCCGCCGCTCCTGGACGAGTCGCTGGTGGACGCCGCGATCCATGTCGAGGAGGCGGACACCGTCCGCACCTGCCGCGAGTTGATGCGCCACGGGTTCCTCTTCGGCGGCTCCACCGGAACCGCCGTGAGCGGAGCGCTGCACTGGCTCGACGAGCACTATGGCACCGCCGGCGCACCCGACCAGGTGACCGCCGTGACCATTTCGCCCGACCTGGGCGAGCGCTATATGGAGACCGTCTACCGCGACGATTGGGTGCGCGATTCGATCGGCCCGGAAGGTCTCACGGCAGGCGTCGAATACGCGGACATCGGGTCCGAATTCACCGCCGGACTCGAAACGATTTCCGGCTGACCGCGGACCGAGCGGTACCAAAGGATCGAGAGTCGATTCGAGGCTGAGCTGAGGATGACGGAGAGCAAAGCGATGGCAAACAACCGGGGTACTGTCCTTCCGCTCACCGCGGCGCAGGCCGAGATCTGGTTCGACGAGCGGTTCGCCACCGGGCCGCTGGCCTACAACATGGCGGACTACATCGAACTGCGCGGGCCACTCGACGTGGAGTTGCTCGTACAGGCGATGCACCGCCTCGCCGACGAGGCCGAGGGAGTGCGCGCGCAGTTCCTCGAAGAGGACGGCGTCCCTGGGCAGATCATCCGTCCACTCGCCCAACTCCCGCTCAAGATCTTCGATTTCAGCGAAAAGACCGAGCCGTTGGCCGCCGCCGAGCGGTGGATGCGCGCCGACCACGCCGAGCCTTTGAAGGTCACCGACTTCCCGCTGTACCGCGGCGCGCTGATCAAGCTGGCACCCGAGCACCACCTGCTCTACCTGTGCATGCACCACATCCTCATCGACGGCTACAGCCGCGTGCTCCTCTACCCGAGGCTCGCCGAGCTGTACACCCGGCTCGTCGCCGGCATCGCCGATTCGGCGGCGGACCCCGGCGCGATCCCGGCGTTCCACCTCCTTCTGGACGCCGAGCGCGAATACCGCGACTCGCCGCTGGTCGAGCGGGACCGTACCTACTGGACGCAGCGTCTCACCTCCGGTGCGCACGGGCCGGCGCCCGAGCTGGTCTCCCTCTCCGAGGAGGAGCCTGCCCCCGGCCGCGGTGCGTTGCGCCACACCTCCCGCCTCTCTCCCGAGGCCACCGACGCGCTGCGCGCCCTCGCCCAGGACGGCAAGGTCACCATGCCCGTCCTGATGGTCGCCGCGATGGCCGCCTACACCCAGCGGGTCACCGGTGTCGCCGGGCCGCTGCTCACCCTGCCGGTGACCGGTCGGGTCGGCGCCATCAGCCGGCAGATCCCCGGCATGCTCGCCAACTACCTGCCGCTCGCCGTGCGGGTGAGCCCGGAGATGACCCGTACCCAGCTGCTGCGCCGGGCCTGGGTGGAGGTGGCGAGCGCGCTCAAACACCAGCGCTACCGCGGCGACCGCATCCGCCGCGACATCGGCCTGCGCACCGACGACCAGCGCGCCTTCGGGCCGTTCATCAACGTGCTCAACCAGGACCCGGAGCTGGCCTTCTCCGACGACTGCCGCGGTTTGGTGGTCAACCTGTCCACCGGCATCGTCAAGGACCTCATCATGACGGTCCTGAACACGGCCGACGGCACGATGGAGATCCACCTCGACGGCAACCCCGAGCTGTACGGTTCCGCGGAACTCGCCACCCACCTCGCCCGTTTCGAGACCTTCCTGGCCGCGCTCGCCGCCATGCCCGCCGACCAGCCGCTCGGCCGGGTCGGTCTGGGCGCGACCGGTGAGCTGCTCGGCCTGCTCGGCGAGTGGGACCCCGCCGCGGAGGGGGAGGCAGACGAAGGGCTCATCGAACGAATACGTGCCGTGGCGACGGAAACGCCCGATGCCGTGGCCGTGTCCGACGGCGCCGAGAGCGTCACCTATCGCGAGCTGGTTACGCGCGTCGCAGGTGTCTCCGTCCGGCTGACGGAGGCCGGGGTGTCGGCGGGTTCGGTGGTGGCGATGTTCGCCGATCCCGGGGTGCCGTTCGTGGTGGGTGTGTTGGGTGTGCTGGGGGCGGGTGGCGCGTATCTGCCGCTCGATCCGGCCGCGCCGACCGCCCGCAACGGTGCGCTGCTGCGGGACAGCGGCGCCGGCCACCTGCTGGTGGGCGCGGGATACGAGGCATCGGCCGGCGAACTCGTCCGCTCGGTCACCACGGTCCCGGTCACGGTCGTGGGCCTGGCGGACACGTCTGCCTGCCGCGAGCTGCCGGCTTGCGTCGGTGCCGGGTCGGACCTGGCGTACGTGATGTTCACGTCGGGGTCCACCGGTCGCCCCAAGGGCGCCATGGTGCAGCGTTCCGGGATGCTCAACCACCTGTGGGCCAAGGTCGCCGATCTCGACCTCGCGGCCGGTGAGACGGTCGTGCAGAACGCGCCGCTGACGTTCGACGTGTCGGTGTGGCAGATGTTCGCTCCGCTGGTGGTCGGTGGTCGGGTCCGGGTGTGTGGCACCGACATGGCGGCCGACCCCGCCGCGCTGTTCGCGCTGGTCCGCGACGAACGGGTTGCGGTCCTGGAGGTCGTTCCCTCGCTGCTGCGCGCGGCCCTGGATGCCTGGGACATCGAGGGCATTGCCCCCGAACTGCCCGATCTGCGTTGGCTGATGACCACGGGGGAGGCGCTGCCGGTCGATCTGTGCCACCGCTGGCACGCCCGGCACCCGAAGATCCCGCTGATGAACGCGTACGGGCCCACCGAGTGCTCCGACGACGTCACCCACGCCGTGATCACCGCTTCCGACACCCTCGACCTAAGGGTGCCGATCGGTACGGCCGTGCGGAACACCCGTCTGTACGTGCTGGGTGACGAGCTGCGGCCGGTTCCGGCCGGTGTGTCGGGTGAGTTGTATGTGGGCGGCGCGGGTGTCGGCCGCGGTTACCTGCATGATCCCGCCCGTACCGCGGCGACGTTCGTCGTCGATCCCTTCGTGGGTGGCGGTGCCCGGATGTATCGCACCGGTGACCGGGTCGTGCAACGGGCCGACGGGCAGTTGGAGTTCATCGAGCGCCGCGATCACCAGATCAAGATCCGTGGACGGCGGGTGGAGACCGGTGAGATCGAGGCCGTCATCCGCTCCCTGGAGACGGTTGCCGACGCCGCCGTCGCGGTGTTGCCCGATGCGTCCGGGAACCCCCGTCTGGTCGGCTACCTGACCGGGCCCGGCGTGGACGCCGGCAGGATACGCGCCGAGCTGGCCCAACTCCTGCCCGCGTACATGATTCCCGCCTCCTGGGTGGTCCTGGACGCGATGCCGCTGACCTCGAACGGCAAGCTCGACCGCAAGGCGCTGCCCTCGCCCACGGCTGCCGACCGGGACACCGCGCGCGGCCCGCGCAACGAGAACGAGCGGCTGCTGTGCGGCATCTTCGGCGAGGTCCTGGGCCTGACCCACGTCGGCATCGACGACGACTTCTTCACCCTGGGTGGGGACAGCATCCGCTCGATCCAACTCGTCAGCCGCGCCCGCAAGGCCGGCCTCGCCCTCACCACCCGCGACATCTTCACCCACAAGACCGCCGCCGCCCTCGCACAGGCGGCGGGCAGGATCGACGCCGAGGCCGCGGGCAGCGCCGGCGCGGGTGCGGACGACGAGGGCAGCGGTCCTTACGAACTCACGCCGATCATGGCCCAGTTGCACGACGACAGCGGCAGTCTCACCGGGCCGGTCGTCAAGTACAGCCAGCACGTGGTGGTGCGCGTTCCCGCCGCGCTCGACGCCGACCGGCTCGACGCGGCCCTGCACGCCCTGGTCGACCACCACGACGCGCTGCGCACCCGGGCCACCGAACCGGCCCCGGGACTCTGGCACACGGAGGTCCTGGCGCCCGGCGCGCTTTCCGGCGAACGCCTGGTCATCGCCGTTCAGGGCCTCGACGGCGGTGCGGACGCCGAGGACGTCCTCGGGTACACCGAGCGGCAGGCGGCCGCGGCCCGCGCCCGGCTCGACCCCGCCGGCGCCGTCATGGTTCAGGCCGTGCTGATCGGCGCGGGAGCCGACGCCGACACCGCCTGGCTGGTGCTCTGCGCCCACCACCTCGTCATCGACGGCGTGTCGTGGCGCATCCTGCTGCCCGACCTGGCGGCTGCCTACGAGGCACTCGCCGCCGGCCGCGCCCCGGCCCTCGACCCCGTCGGCACCTCGTACCGCAGCTGGTCGAAACTGCTCACCGAGCAGGCCCGCACCCAGGTGCGTGGGCCCGAACTCGCCCTGTGGCAGGACATCCTGGCCGGACCCGACCCGCTGGTCGGCACCCACCGGCTCGACCCCGCCACGGACGTGTACGGCACCCGGCGCACCCTCCGCCTCGAACTGGGCCCCGATGTCACCGGGCCGCTGCTCACGGAGGTCCCCGCGGCCTTCCACGCGGAGGTCAACGACGTCCTGCTGACCGGCCTCGCGCTCGCCGTCGCCGACTGGCGCCGGCGGCACGGCCACGCCCGGTACGCGCAGACCCTCATCGAGCTGGAAGGCCACGGCCGCGAGCAGCTCGGCGACGACCTCGACCTGTCCCGCACCGTCGGCTGGTTCACCAGTGCCTTCCCGGTGCGCCTCGACCCCGGCACGCTCGACTGGGACGAGGTGTGGACGGGCGGCCCCGCCCTGTCCACGGCTCTCAAGCGGATCAAGGAACAGCTGCGCGCGCTGCCCGACCGCGGCGTCGGCTACGGCCTGCTGCGCTACCTCAACCCGCACGCCGCCCGCGCCCTCGCCGGCCGAAACCGGCCGCAGATCGGCTTCAACTACATGGGCCGCTTCGACGCCCGGGACACCCGGCTGTGGGAACCCGTCGCCGGCAACGGCGTCGTCGGCACCGGCGCGCACCCGGGCATGCCGCTGCCGCACCTGCTCGACGTCACCCCGGCGACCGAGGACCGCCACGACGGACCGCACCTGATCGCCAACTGGGCGTGGGCGGGCCGGACGGTGGCCGAGGAGGACGCCCAGGACATCGCGCAGACCTGGTTCCGCGCCCTGGAACTGCTCGCCCGGCACGCCGGTGCGCCGGGCGCGGGCGGCCTCACTCCGTCCGACCTGCCGCTGGTGGAGCCGGCGCAGGACGAGATCGAGGAGTACGAGGCCGAGTTCGCGCGGACCGGCACGGTCCTCGTGGACGTCCTGCCGCTCACCCCGCTGCAGCAGGGCATGCTCTTCCACGCCGACTACGACACCGCGGGCGCGACCGAGGCCGAGGACGACGCGGACACGGACGCGGTGGACGTCTACACCCTGCAGATCGTCGCGGACATCGAGGGCTACCTCGACCCCGCGATGCTGCGTGCCGCGGGCCAGGCGCTGCTCGATCGGCATCCGAATCTGCGCGCCTCGTTCCGGGCCCGCGCCACCGGCGCACCCGTACAGCTCATCCCGCGGCACGCCGAACTGCCCTGGCGGGAAATCGACCTGACGGATTTTCCGGAGTCCGCGAGGGCCGCCGAACTGGACCGGATCGCCGACGCCGAGCGGGCCCGTCGCTTCGACCTCGCGGCGCCGCCGCTGCTGCGCTTCACGCTGGTCACCCACGGCGAGGACCGGCACCGCTTCATCTGGACCAGCCACCACATCCTGGTCGACGGCTGGTCGATGCCGCTGCTCGTACGGGAGTTGTTCACGCTGTGCGCGACCGGCGCGGACGTCGCGTTGTCCGCCGACCCGGCCCCGTACCGCTCCTATCTCGCCTGGCTGACCGCGCAGGACCGGGAGGCGGCCAAGGCGGCCTGGCACGCGGTGCTCGCCGACGTGGCCGAACCCACGCTGCTCGTCCCGGGCGATCGCGACCACGCCCCGATGTTGCCCGAATCGGTACAGGCCGAGGTGCCCCGCGAGCTGACGGCCGCCCTGTCCGGGTGGGCGCGGGCACAGGGGCTGACCCTCAACATCGTGGTGCAGGGTTGCTGGGCACTGCTGCTCGGCCGGCTCACCGGCCGCCGGGACGTCGTCTTCGGCGCCGTCACCTCCGGCCGCCCCGCCGAGGTCCCGGACGTCGAGTCGATGATCGGCATGTTCCTCACCACCGTGCCGGTGCGCGCCCGGCTGCACCCCGGCGCCACCCTCACCGAACTGCTGCACGCCCTCCAGGATCAGCAGACCGCGCTGCTCCCGCACGAACACCTCGGCCTCGCCGAGATCCACAAGGCCGCCGGGCTCTCCGGCGAAGTCTTCGACACCGTGGTGCTCTTCGAGAACTTCCCACTGGACGAGAACGGCCTCGACACCGGCGCCGACGGTCCGCGCGTGGTGCGCGCCGAGGCCAGGGACGCCCGCCACCATCCGCTGAGCATGGTGGTCTTCCCCGGCGACGCCCTGACCCTGCGCCTGGACTACGCGCCGGACCGGTTCACCCGGGACGACGTCGAGCGAACCGCGGTGATCTTCCAGCACCTGCTGCGCACGGTCGCGGAGCGGCCCGAACTGCCGCTCGCCCACATCGATGTGACCGCCCCGGCGACCGCGGCCGGCCCCGGTACGAGCGGTGAGCTGGGCGGGCTGCTCGGCACATGGGACCCGTCGATCCCCGAGGAGAGCCTCGGCGTCGTCGAGCGGGTACGGGCGGTGGCCGCCCGCATTCCCGACGAGACCGCCGTGTCGGACGGCACCACATCCCTCACCTATGGGGAGCTGGTCGCCGCGGCCGGTGGACTGTCCGTCCGGCTGGCGCAGGCCGGGGTGTCGGCGGGTGCGGTGGTGGCGATGTTCGCCGATCCCGGGGTGCCGTTCGTGGTGGGTGTGTTGGGTGTGCTGGGGGCGGGTGGCGCGTATCTGCCGCTCGATCCGGACGCGCCCGCCGCCCGCAACACGTCCCTGCTCGGGGACAGCGGCGCCGGCCATCTGCTCGTGGGCGCGGGATACGAGACGGCGGCGGCCGAGCTTGCCGCCTCGACAACCACCGTCCCCGTCACGGTCGTCGACCTGGAGGGCGCGCCGATTCCCGGCGAGCTGCCGGCTTGCGTCGGCGGTGGGTCGGATCTGGCGTATGTGATGTTCACGTCGGGGTCCACCGGTCGTCCCAAGGGGGCGATGGTGCAGCGGTCGGGCATGCTCAACCATCTCTGGGCCAAGGTCGCCGATCTCGACCTCGCGGCCGGTGAGACGGTCGTGCAGAACGCGCCGCTGACGTTCGACGTGTCGGTGTGGCAGATGTTCGCTCCGCTGGTGGTCGGTGGTCGGGTCCGGGTGTGTGGCACCGACATGGCGGCCGACCCCGCCGCGCTGTTCGCGCTGGTCCGCGACGAACGGGTTGCGGTCCTGGAGGTCGTTCCCTCGCTGCTGCGCGCGGCCCTGGACGCGTGGGATGTCGAGGACGCCGCTCCGGAACTGCCGGATCTGCGTTGGCTGATGACTACGGGGGAGGCGCTGCCGGTCGACCTGTGCTGGCGTTGGCATGCCCGTCATCCGAAGATCCCGCTGATGAACGCGTACGGGCCCACCGAGTGCTCGGACGATGTGACGCACGCCGTGATCACCGCCTCGGACATCCTCGGGTCGCGGGTGCCGATCGGTACGGCCGTGCGGAACACCCGTCTGTACGTGCTGGGTGACGAGCTGCGGCCGGTTCCGGCCGGTGTGCCGGGCGAGTTGTATGTGGGCGGCGCGGGTGTCGGCCGCGGTTACCTGCATGATCCCGCCCGTACCGCGGCGACGTTCGTCGTCGATCCCTTCGTGGGTGGCGGTGCCCGGATGTATCGCACCGGTGACCGGGTCGTGCAACGGGCCGACGGGCAGTTGGAGTTCATCGAGCGCCGTGACCACCAGATCAAGATCCGTGGACGGCGGGTGGAGACCGGTGAGATCGAGGCCGTCATCCGCTCTCTGGAGACGGTTGCCGACGCCGCCGTCGCGGTGTTGCCCGATGCGTCCGGGAACCCCCGCCTGGTCGGCTACCTGACCGGGCCCGGTGTGGACGCGGCGACAGTACGCGGGGAACTCGCGCAACTGTTGCCCGCGTACATGATTCCCGCCTCCTGGGTTGTGCTGGACGCGATGCCGCTGACCTCGAACGGCAAGCTCGACCGCAAGGCCCTACCGTCGCCCGCCACCGCCGACCGCGATACCGCGCGCGGCCCGCGCAACGAGAACGAGCGGCTGCTGTGCGGCATCCTCGGCGACGTCCTGGGCCTCGCCGATGTGGGCATCGACGACGACTTCTTCACCCTGGGTGGGGACAGCATCCGCTCGATCCAACTCGTCAGCCGCGCCCGCAAGGCCGGCCTCGCCCTCACCACCCGCGACATCTTCACCCACAAGACGGCCGCCGCCCTGGCACAGATCGCCGCCGAACACGAGCAGGACGGTCCCGAACGCGCCGCCGTGGAGCCCGAGGGCAGCCTGATCTCCCTCTCCGACGAGGAACTGGCCGATCTCGAATTCGAGTTGAATGAGGAATTGTCGTGACGACCGCTCCCGGAGCCGGGTCGAAGATCAGCGAAGTACTGCCGCTCTCACCGCTGCAACAGGGGCTGCTGTTCCTGTCCTCGTACGACCCGGCGGCACCCGACCTCTACACGCTCCAGTTCGTCGCGGACATCGACGACCGGGACACGGACGACGGGCCCCGGCTCGCCGCCCGGCTGCGCGCGGCCTCGGCGACGCTGCTGAGCCGACACTCGAACCTCAGAGCCTGCTTCCGCAATCGCAAAAGCGGCGAACCCGTGCAGATCGTGCTCAAGGAGAGCGAGGTCGAGCCGGACTGGCACTTCCGGGACCTGACGGGGCTGCCCGAGGCCGCGCGGGAGGCCGCGGCGCAGCGGCTCGCGCACGAGGACCGGCTGCGCCGGTTCGACCTGTCGCGTCCGCCGCTGATGCGGTTCACGCTGATCCGGCTCGGCGAGCGACGCCACCGGCTGTTGTGGTCGGTGCACCACATCCTGATGGACGGCTGGTCCTTTCCGCTCGCCGTCCACGAGTTGTTGCTCCTCGGCGCGCGGGGCGAGCGGGCGGCACTGGCCGCGCCCGCGCCGTACCGGTCCTTCCTGACCTGGCTGAACGACCGCGACCGGGACGCGGCGCGGGCGGCCTGGGCCGCGCTGCTCGCCGGCCTGGAGGGACCCGTGCGGGTGCTTCCCGACGCGGGCCGGGCACTCGAACCGCCCTCGTTCGTCGAGCACGTCCTGTCACCGCGGAGCACGGCGGCGCTCGCCGGGTGGGCACGCGGGCAGGGTCTGACCCTCAACAGCGTGGTGCAGGGCTGCTGGGCGCTGCTGGTCGGCCGGCTCACCGGCCGCCAGGACGTCGTCTTCGGCGTCGTGACCTCCGGCCGGCCCGCCGAGGTGCCGGACGTCGAGTCGATGATCGGGCTCTTCGCCAACACCCTGCCCGTGCGGGCCGACCTGCGCCCGGACCTGAGGGCGAGCGAGCTGTTCCGGGCGCTGGCCCGGCAGCAGGTCGAGATGATGCCGCACGAGCACCTGCCGCTCGCCGAGGCGCAGGCCGCCTCCGGCATCCAGGGCGAACTCTTCGACACCGTGCTCGCGTTCCAGAACTATCCGCTGGACGGGGAGACGCTGCGCCGCGAGTTCGGCGGTGAGGTGAGCGCGGCCGAGATGCACGCGGCCACCCACTACCCGCTGAGCCTGACGGTGTTCCCCGGCGAGCGCCTCGATCTGCGACTCGCCTACAAGGACGCGACGCTGGGGCGGAGCGAGGCGACGGCCCGGGTCGGTGCGACACGTGTCCTGGACCGGTTCGTCCGCATCCTCGAGGAGGTCGCGGACGAGCCGGACACGCTCCTCGCCCGCCTCGGCGCACCGGACCCCGCCGAGCGGGCGCGCCTTCTCACCGAGTGGAGCGGCGCGTCGGCCGCTCCTCGCGAGCCCGCGCGCCGCACCACCATCCCGGCGCTGTTCGCCGCGCAGGCTGCGCACACCCCCGACGCCGTCGCGGTCACCGTGCCCGGGACCGACGGGCCCGGCGGCGCCCTCACCTACCGAGAGCTGGATGCCCGTGCGAACCGGCTCGCCCACCTCATCGCCGCGCGGGGCGCGGGGCCCGAGACGTTCGTGGCCCTGGCGCTCCCGCGCGGCGCGGAGTTGATCGTCGCGGTCCTCGCCGTCCTCAAGGCCGGTGCGGCCTATCTGCCCCTGGAACCGGGCCATCCGGCGGACCGGATCACCTACGTCCTGCGCGACGCGCGCCCCACGCTCCTGCTGACGTGCGTCGACGCGGGACTGCCGGAGTTGCCCGACGCACCGGCCGTGGAGCGCGTCGACCTCGGGGCCGAGGAGACCGCGGCCGCGCTCGCCGCCTGCCCGGACACGGAGCCGGGTGTCGACGCGGATCCGGAGCACCCCGCGTACGTCATCTACACCTCCGGTTCCACCGGCCGTCCCAAGGGCGTGGTGGTACCGCACCACAACGTGGTGCGACTGCTGGACTCCACCGACGATCGGTTCGGCTTCGGGCCCGACGACGTGTGGACCCTCTTCCACTCCATCGCCTTCGACTTCACGGTGTGGGAGCTGTGGGGGGCGCTGTTGCGCGGCGGGCGCCTGGTCGTCGTGCCGTACGACGTGTCACGTTCGCCCGGCGCGTTCTTGGACCTGCTTGCCGCGGAAGGGGTCACCGTCCTCAATCAGACGCCGTCCGCGTTCTATCAGCTGATCCGCGCCGACTCCGAGAGCCCGCGCGAACTCGCACTGCGTCGTGTGGTGTTCGGCGGCGAGGCGCTCGATGTCGGCAAGCTCGCCGACTGGTACGCCCGGCATGCCCCCGACCTGCCGCTGCTGGTCAACATGTACGGGATCACCGAGACGACGGTGCACGTCAGCTACCAGGAGTTGCACGCCGCGACGGCGGCCGGCAACGGCGGCAGCGTGATCGGGCGCGGCATCGCGGACCTGCGGGTGTACGTGCTCGACGGCGCCCTCCAGCCCGTACCGGCGGGCGTGCCCGGCGAGTTGTACGTCGCCGGTCCCGGCCTCGCGCGCGGTTATCTGGGGCGCCCCGACCTGACGGCGGCGCGCTTCGTGGCCTGCCCGTTCGAGCCCGTGGGCGCCCGCATGTACCGAAGCGGCGACCTGGGCCGGTGGCGATCCGACGGCACCCTCGAATACCTGGGGCGCGCCGACGAGCAGGTGCAACTGCGCGGATTCCGGATCGAGCCGGGCGAGATCGCCACCGTACTCGGCCGGCACCCGCGCGTCGCCGAGGCGGCCGTGGTCGCCCGCGAGGACCGGCCGGGCGACCAGCGTCTGGTCGCGTACGTGGTGCTGCGCGACGACGCGGGCGAGGAGGCGGCGGCCGAACCGGGCGCGGAACTGCGGGCGTTCGTCGGCGAACGGCTGCCCGACTACATGGTCCCGGCGGCCGTGGTGCGGCTGGCCGCGCTGCCGCTGACCGCCAACGGCAAGCTGGACCGCAGGGCGCTGCCCGCACCCGAGTACGCCACGTCGGCGAGCGCCCCGCGCACCCGCGAGGAGGAACTGCTCTGCGGCGTCTTCGCCGAGGTGCTCGGGCTCGAACGTGTCGGCGTGGAGGACGACTTCTTCGCGCTCGGCGGCCACTCGCTGCTTGCGACGCGCATCGTCAATCGGGTCCGCGCCGAACTCGGCGCCGAACTGCGGATCCGGGACCTGTTCGAGGCCGCGACGCCGGCGCGCCTCGCGCAGCGGCTGCCCGGTGCGGAGCGCGGCAGGGCTCCGCTCGTCGCGGGCCCGCGTCCGGCGTCGCTGCCGCTTTCGTACGCGCAGCAGCGGCTGTGGTTCATCGAACGCCTCGGCGCGCCCGACGGGCTCTACAACATTCCGCTGGCGGTCCGGCTCTCGGGCCCCCTGGACGTCACGGCGCTCCAGGGGGCGCTGCGGGACGTCGTCGCGCGCCACGAGGCGTTGCGCACCGTCTTCCCGGCGCGCGCCACGGCCGGGGACGACGGCGCGGGTCCGGCCGAACAGCGGGTGCTCGCGCCGGCCGACGCCCTCGTCCCGATGCCGGTGAGCGAGACGACCGAGGATCGCCTGCCCGCCGCGCTCGCCGCCGAGGCGGCGCGCGGCTTCGACCTGGAGACCCGGATCCCGGTGCGGGCCACCCTGTTCGCGCTCGGACCCGAAGAGCACGTGCTGCTGCTGGTGGTGCACCACATCGCGGCCGACTGGTGGTCCCTTGCCCCACTCACCCGTGATCTGACCGAGTGCTACCGGGCCCGACGCACCGGGCGTGCGCCCGAACTGCCGCCGCTGCCGGTGCAGTACGCGGACTATGCCCTGTGGCAGCGGGAACTGCTCGGCGACGCGGATGATCCGCGCAGCGAACTGGCTCGCCAACTCGCTTACTGGACCGAGGCGTTGGCCGGTCTCCCGGAGGAGCCGGCGCTGCCTTTCGACTTCGCGCGCGGCGCCCGGGCGGGCTTTCGCGGCGGCCACGTCCGCACCGCGGTGCCGCGGGCGCTCGGCGAGGACCTGTACCGGTTCGCGGCCGAGTGGGGCGTCAGTGTGTTCATGCTGCTGCACGCCGGGCTCGCGGCGCTGCTCACCCGGTTGGGCGCGGGCACCGACATCGCGCTCGGCAGTCCCGTGGCGGGCCGCACCGACGAGCGCCTCGACGACGTGGTCGGCATGTTCGTGAACACGCTGGTGCTGCGCACCGACACCTCGGGCGACCCGAGCCTGCGGGAGTTGGTCGAGCGGGTCAAGGAGTGCGACCTGGCCGCCTATCGGCACCAGGACGTGCCCTTCGAGAAGCTGGTGGAGGTGCTCAACCCCGAGCGGTCGATGTCGCGGCACCCGCTGGTCCAGGTGATGCTCGGCTTCCAGCAGGCGGCACCGGGCCCGGACGCGAAGACCCCCGAGGACGCCGACGCCGGGGTCTCGGTGACGCAGGAGCCCGTGCCGGGGGAGACCGCCAAGTGGGACCTGCTCTTCCAGCTCACCGAGGAGGCGGGGGACGCGGCCGGGCCGGGGTTGTCGCTGGCCGTCGAGTACGCCGCCGACCTCTTCGAGCCCGCGACGGCGCGCCGCATCACCGACGCCTACCTGCGGCTGCTGGCCGCCGCGCTCGCCGAGCCCGGTCGGCCGTTGTCCCGCCTGGACATCGTCGACCCCCGGGAGCACGCCGAACTGCTCGCCCTCGGCACCCATCGCATCGGCACCCCGCACACCACGGTCACCGAGCTGGTGGCGGCCCGGGTCGCGGCCGCGCCGGACGCCGTGGCCCTGATCCACGCCGAGCCGGGTGCCCCGGAGCGGTTGGTCCGGGTCACGTACGCCGAACTGGACGCGGCGGCGAACCGTCTGGCGCACCTGCTGATCGCCCGCGGCATCGGCCGAGGCGACCTGGTGGCCCTGCTCCTGGAGCGCGGACCGGCCACCGTGATCACGGTGCTGGCGATCGCCAGGGCGGGCGCGGCCTATCTGCCCCTCGACCCGTCGTACCCCGCCGAGCGGGTCCACGACATGCTGACCGACAGCGGTGCCCGCCTGCTGCTGACCCAGGAGTCCCTGGCGAGCCGGGCCGCCCTCGGCGCCGAGCGTGCCGGGGTCGAGGTCGTGGTCCTCGATGCCCCCGACACCGTGGCCGCGTCGGCCGCGCTGCCCGCCGCCCCGGGGCCCGCCGTGGTCGTCGAACCCGACGACCTGCTCTACGTCATCTACACCTCCGGCTCCACCGGAAAGCCCAAGGGCGTCGCCGTCTCGCACCGGGCCGCCGTGCGTCTGGTCGGGGGGCTGCCGGAGTTGGCGCCGACCCCGGACGACACCTTCCTGTGCTTCGCGGCGGTCGCCTTCGACGCGTCCACCTTCGAGATCTGGGCGCCGCTCACCCACGGCGCGCGGCTGGCGATCTGCCCGCCGGGGCCCGCCGACCCCGAGACGTTGGAGGCGTTCGTCGGCCGGGCGGGGGTGACGATCGCCTTCCTCACCACTCAACTCGTCAACACCCTCGCCGACACCCGGCCCCGCGCCATGGCCCCCGTGCGGGCCCTGTTCACCGGCGGCGAGGCGCTGTCCCCGGACCACATCGAGCGGTTGCGGGCCGCGCTGCCGGACACCGTCGTATTCAACGTGTACGGCCCGACGGAGGCCACCACCTTCGCCACCTCCCAGAACACCGCCCTGGTCGGCGGCGGGGCCACCGTCCCCATCGGGCTGCCGATCGGGGACACCTGCGCCTACGTCCTGGACGAGACGCTGGGACTGGTGCCGCGCGGTGTGGTCGGCGAGCTGTACCTGGCGGGTGAGGGCCTCGCCCGCGGGTACCTCAACCGGCCCGGTACGACCGCCGACCGCTTCGTGGCCTGCCCGTTCGGGGCGCCGGGCGAGCGGATGTACCGGACGGGCGACCTGGTGCGCTGGGACCGGCACGACCGGATCGACTACGTCGGGCGCGCCGACCAGCAGGTGAAGATCCGCGGCTACCGCGTCGAACTCGGCGAGATCGAGCGTCATTTGACTGCTCATCAGGCGATCGCGCGGGCCGCCGTGCTGGCTCCCGCCGAGCGCACGGGCCAGCGTCGCCTGGTCGCCTACGTGGTGCCCGCCCCCGGCTGCCGGAACCCGGAACCGGCGGAGCTGCAACGGCACTTGGCGCGCTTTTTGCCCGGCTACATGGTGCCGGACAGCTATCTCCCGCTGCCCGCGCTGCCGCTGAACGCCAACGGAAAGCTCGACGTCAAGGCCCTGCCCACCCCCGACCGCCCCCGGGCCGGCGCCGACCGCGCGCCGCAGCGGCCTCGCACCGAGCGGGAAAGGTTGTTGTGCGCGGCGATCGAGGAGGTGCTCGATGTCGACGGCGTGGGTCCGGACGACGGGTTCTTCGCACTGGGCGGGGACAGTCTGAAGGTGATCAGGCTGGTCGACGGCGCCGCCCGGCTCGGGCTGCGGATCAGCCTCGGCGCGGTCTTCGAGCATCGCACCGTCGAGGCCCTCGCCGCGAGCGCGGTCACCGAGGGCGAGGCCGGCGACCCGCTGGGGCCCGTGTTGCCGATCCGCCCGACCGGCGGCAGGCCGCCGCTGTTCTGCGTACACGGCGGCCTGGGCTTCGCGATCCCGTTCGCCGCGCTCGCCGAGCACCTGGACCCGGAGCAGCCCGTCTACGGCCTCCAGGCGCGCGGCATCGCCGAGCCGGGCCCGCTGCCCGAGCACATCGGGGAGGTCGCCGACGACTACCTGGCCCGGATCAGGGCCATCCAGCCGACCGGCCCGTATCACCTGCTCGGCTGGTCCTACGGCGGTGTCGTCGCCCACGAGATGGCCGTGCGACTGCGGGCGGCGGGCGAGGAAGTGGCCTACCTGGCGAACCTGGACGCCTACCCCGACGACGCGCACGGCGCCGCACCGAGCGACGAGGAGTTCCTCGCCGATTTCCTGACGGAGGCCGGTGTCGACCCGGCGGGGTTCGACCGGCTCACCCCGCAGGGCGTCGCCGCGCACCTCGCCGGTTCCGGCGGCCCGCTCGCCGCGTTCGAACAGGCCACCCTGGAGCGCCTGTTGAGCGTCATGCGCAACAACCTGGAGCTGTTCCGGAGCTTCACCCCCGGCCGCTTCGACGGTTGCCCCATGACGCTCTTCGTGGCGACCGGGGGCAGCGACAGGGGCACGCGGGACGAGCGCGCCCTCAAGCTCAAGAGCTGGGAGCCGCACGTCGGCCGGGCCATCGACACGTACGACGTGGACTGCACCCACCAACAGATGATGCGACCCGCCCCGGCGGCGGCCATCGGCCGGGCCGTCGAGCACGCGCTCTCCGCCCTGGCGGCGGCCCGGGCCGCCGCCGAGCCCGCCTGACCCCCGACCACCCGACCACCCGACGCATTCGCCGCACTCGACGCATTCGAGCACCAACCGAGATCTGGAGAACATCCATGGCCAACCCCTTTGACCGCGAAGACGGCCGGTTCCTCGTCCTCGTCAACGACGAGGGGCAGTACTCGCTGTGGCCGTCCTTCGCCGCCGTGCCCGACGGCTGGCGGGTGACGCTCGCAGAGACCGACCGCGCCACGGCCGTGGCCCACATCGAGCGCGACTGGACGGACATGCGTCCGCTCAGCCTGCAGCGTCGGGCGGGATGACCGTGGCCTCGTCCGACCTGGCCATCCTCGCCGAAGGGCTGCAGAAGCAGTACCGCGGCCACACGGCACTGCACCGCGTCGATCTGGCGGTGCCGGCAGGCACCGTCCTGGGCGTACTCGGCCCCAACGGCGCCGGCAAGACGACCACCGTCCGCATCCTGGCCACCCTGGTCGAGCCGTCCGCCGGCCGCGCCGTCGTCGCCGGGCACGACGTGGTGCGCGAGGGTAAGGAGGTCCGGCGGCGCATCGGCCTCGCCGGACAGTACGCGGCCGTCGACGAACTCCTCACCGGGCGCGAGAACATGGTCCTGCTGGCCAAGCTGCTGCGCTACGGGCGACGCGGTGCGGCCCTGCGCGCGGCCGAGCTGCTCGAACGGTTCGAGCTGACCGACGCCGCCGACCGCACCGTGGGCACCTACTCGGGCGGCATGCGCCGCCGGCTCGACCTGGCGACCTGTGTCATCGGCGATCCGCAGGTGTTGTTCCTCGACGAACCCAGCACGGGCCTGGACCCCACCAGCCGAAGCGTCCTGTGGGACGTGGTGCGCGACCTGGTCGCCAACGGCGTGACCATCCTGCTCACCACCCAGTACCTGGAGGAGGCGGACGCACTCGCCGATCGCATCGCCGTCATCGACGCCGGCCGCGTCATCGCCGAGGACACCCCCGCGGCGCTCAAGCGCATGGTCGGCAGCGAGCGCCTGGAGGTGACCGTGGCCCGCCCGGAGAGCCTGGCCGACGCGGTCGCCGCGCTCGCCACACTCGGCAGCGCCCAGGAACCGGTCGCCGATCCGGCCACTCTGCGGGTATCGGTGCACCTCGACCGGGGCGGCCTGGACGAGGTGGCGCGTGCCGCCGTCGCGCTGCGCGAAAAGGGCGTGGACACCGTCGACTTCGAGGTCTGCAAGCCCACGCTCGACGACGTGTTCTTCCAGCTCACGGGCACGGGACAGAAGAAGGAGAGCCGGCGATGACATCGACGACCGACGCCGCGGTGTCGCCGACGGCGCTCGCCCCCGCGGCCTCGTCCCCGGTGCCGCGATCCGCGGAGTCCAGGGGCGTGCTGCTCGGCTACCTTGGCGACACCCTCGCCCTGGCCGGACGCCATCTGATCCATCTGCGCCGCTCCCCGGGCCGGCTCGTGCTCGTGACGATGACGCCGCTGGTGATGCTCGTCGCCGTCGGCTACCTCTTTCGCAAGTCGATGAACGTTCCCGGCGGCGTCCCGTACGAGGACTTCATCCTGGCGGGCATCGCCGTCCAGGTCGGCCTGTCCGGCGTCGGCCCCACGGCCATCGGTGTCGCCCTCGATCTGCGCCACGGCCTGGTGGACCGGTTCCGCTCGTTGCCGATCGCACCGAGTTCGGTGCTCATCGGCCGCACCCTGGCCGACCTGTGCGTCGGCGCGGTCAGTCTGACGGCGGTGTCCCTGGTCGGCCTGGCCGTCGGTTGGCGGCCACACGAGGGCGTGCTGCGCACCGCCGCCGGATTCGCCGTGCTGCTCGCCTTCATCTACACCATGCTGTGGCTCGGAATTCTGCTCGGCACCACCCAGAAGAATGTCGAGGCCATCGACGGCACGGGCGCGCTCGTACTCGTCGTCTTCAGCTTTCTTTCCAATGCGTATGTCGGTGTGAACGGCCTGCCGGAATGGCTGCGCCCGGTGGCCCAATGGAACCCGGTCACCGCCGTCATCACCACTTGCCGCAGGCTGTGGGGCAACGACCCCTCGGGCGCGGCGGGCAGCGGGTTCGCCGCCGACCATCCGGGCGTGGTCGCCGCCATCACCCTGACGACGATCCTGGTCATCGCGGTCGCCGGCAGTGTACGGGGCTTCGAAAAGGCCGTCGGAAGGTGACCGGCAACTGCCGTCAGTGAGCGGTCAGTTGAATGTCATCGGCCCGTCATCGAGGCTGACTAATTTTTGCCGTAAGGCAAATTCGAGAACCTGGGAAACGGAGAAAAAAACATGACCACGGTTGTGCCCGAGCGCCTTACCCGCATCAGGGAAATCATCGCCGAGAACATCGATGTTCACACCGAGTTCGCGGACAGCACACTGTTCATCGACGAACTGGGCGCCGACTCCCTGAAACTCATCGACGTGCTCAGCGCCCTGGAGATGGAGTACTCCATCGTCATCGACATGGACGAGCTCCCGAAGATGGTGAACGTGGAGACCACGTACCAGGTGACCGCCGCCGCCGCCGGTTGGTGAGCAGCGGGGGTCCCCGTCCCGGACCCCCCGTCCACAGGCATCCCACTGCTTAAGGAGTCCGATGTCCACCGCACAGCCACCACCGGCGCCCCCCGCCCGCGCACCGGCGGATCGCCGCCGGGCCGTCCTCACCGGCCTCGGCGCGATCTCCAGCATCGGCACGGGTGTCGAGGAGTTCACCGCGGCGCTGCGGGCCGGTCGCTCCGGCGCGGGGCCGATCACCCGCTTCGACACCGAGGGGTTCGGCCACAACACCGCATGCGAGGTCTCCGAGTTCGAGCCGGAGCGCTGGATCCGCAACGTACCCCTCGACGACATGGGCCGCGCCGGGCAGTTCGCCGTCGCCGCCGCCCGGATGGCGGTGGTGGACGCCGGACTCAGCGAGGCCGACCTGCGTGAGCGGCAGGCGCTCATCAGCATCGGCACCACCGACGGCGAGTCGCACGACATCGGGGTGCTCGTCGAGCAGGAACTGGCCGCCGGGGACCCGGAGGCCATGGACCCGGTCCTGTCCCGCCGCATCAACGCGGGCCGGCTGAGCACCGTGATCGCCCGCGAGTTGCGCATACCGAACGTGGAGGCCACCACCATCACGACGGCCTGCGCGGCGGGCAACTACTCGATCGGCTACGGCCTGGACGCGATCCGCTCCGGCGAGGTCGACGTCGCGCTGTGCGGCGGAGCCGACGCGGTGTGCCGCAAGGCGTACCTCACCTTCAAGCGGTTCGGCGCGCTCACCCCGGACGTGGTACGGCCCTTCGACAAGAACCGGCAGGGCATCCTCACCAGCGAGGGTGCGGGCATCCTCGTCCTGGAGAGCCTGGAATCCGCGCTCGCGCGCGGCGCGCACATCTATGCCGAGGTGCTCGGCTACGGCCTCAGCTGCGACGCCAATCACGCCACCGCACCGGACCGCCTCGGCATCGCGCGCGGCATTCGCCTCGCCCTGGACGACGCCGGGGTCAAGAAGGAGGAGATCGACTTCATCTCCGCGCACGGCACCGGCACCAAGGCCAACGACCGCACGGAGTCGGCCGCCATCCTCGACGTGTACGGCGACGCGCCGCCGCGCACCGTGGCCCTGAAGTCGATGCTCGGCCACGCGATGGGAGCGGCCAGCGCCCTCGGCGCCATCGCCTGCAGCCTCGCCATCGAGCACGGGTTCATTCCGCCGACCATCCACCATCGGGAGACGGACCCGGCCTGCCCGCTCGACGTCGTACCCAACCACGCCCTCGACGCGGACGTGCGGCTCGTGCAGAACAACTCCAGCGCCTTCGCCGGCAACAACGCCATCCTGATTCTGGGGACGTACGGAGAGTGAGTCCCACATGAGTACCGCAGCAGTCACCCCGGCGGCCTCGCTGCCACCGGAGACGCTAGTCATCACCGGCTGGTCGGCCGTATCCCCGCACGGCGTGACCCGGCAAGCCTTCGCCGCGGGCGTGCGCGGCGGCGCGAAGACGGCCGTGAAGGCGGACGCGGCGCTCGGCACGCTGCCGTCGCCCAACGTCTGCACGGTCCCGGACTTCGACATCCCGGGCCTGCTCGGTCCGAAGGGCACGGCCAAGATGGACCGGCTCACCGCGCTGGCCCTGGTCGCCTCCGACGGGCTGCTCCTGGACGCCGAAGGCAACAGGGCGGTGCGGACCGACGAGGCCACCGGTGTGGTTCTCGGGATCTCCATGGGCAGCCTGGAGAACATGACGGACCTCCTGCGTCAGTCCTACACGAACGCGCTGCCCTTCCACGTCGACGCGGGCCGCATCCCCTTCGGCAGCCTCAACCACGCCGCGGGCGCCTGCGCGATCCGGCACGACCTCAAGGGCCCCAACACGACGGTCGCGGGCGGCCGGGTCAGCGGGCTGCTCGCCCTCAACTACGCGCGGCGGCTGATGAGGCAGGGCCGTGCGACGAAGTACCTGGTGGGTTCGGTCGAGGAGTTCTCCGCCATCCACGCCTGGTTCGAGTACACCGCCCTCGCGGCCGGCGACCCCGAGCCGCTGCTCGGCGAGGGCTGCGGGCTCTTCCTGGTCGAGCACGCCGGCGCCGCCGAACGCCCCGCGCTGGCCGCCGTGTTGAGCATCGAGAGCGGCATCGACATCGACGACGACCCGCGGGCCGCGGTCACCGGCTGCGTGCGCCGCGCCCTGAACCGCGCGGGCGTCACCCCCGACGAGGTGTGGGCGGCCGTCCCATGCGCCGCCCCCACCGCCGCCGGCCGGGCCGAGTCGGAGGCGCTGGCGGCGCTGCTGCCCGCCGACGCGCTGTCCCGGGTGCCGTCCATGGAGCTGCTCGGCGATACGAGCGCGGCCTCCGCCTCCTTCCAGATCCAGGCGGTGCTCGGGGTGGCCGAGGCCGACCCGACCTCGTCCGGTCGGATCGCGCTGGTGTCCGCCGTCGACCGGGACGGCGCGGTGGCCTGTGCCGTCCTGCGACTGCTCGGGGAGCACGCATGATCGCGCTGGTCAGCGGCGGGTCCCGGGGCATCGGCAAGGCCATCGTGCTGCGCCTGGCCCGGGACGGGTACGACGTCGCGTTCTGCTACCGCTCGAACGACGAGGCCGCCGAGCAACTGGTCAAGCAGGCAAGCGAGTTCGGCACGCGTGTCAGCGCCGCCCGCTGCGACGTGTCCGACGCGGCGGACGTGCGCGACTGGTACGCGCGAACCGAGCGCGAACTCGGCCCCGTCGACGTCGCCGTCACCTCGGCGGGCATCACCCGGGACCGGCCGGTGATCCTGATGCCCGAGGAGGACTGGGGCCAAGTTCTGCGGACCAATCTGGACGGCGTCTACCACGTGTGCCGCGCCGCGGCGTTCTCCATGAGCAAGCGCAGGAACGGCGCGATCGTCAATCTGTCCTCGGTGTCCGGGATCCACGGAAACATCGGGCAGGCCAACTACGCCGCCTCCAAGGCCGGGATCATCGGCTTCACCAAGTCCCTCGCCAAGGAGTGCGGACCGCGCGGTGTGCGCGCCAACGTGGTCGCCCCGGGCCTGATCGCGACCGACATGGTCGACGACATGTCCGAGGCCGCGGTGGAGCGGATGCTGGGGAGCGTGGCGCTCGGGCGCGCAGGCCGCCCCGAGGAGGTGGCGGACCTGGTGTCCTTCCTGGTGTCGGACCGGGCCTCGTACATCACGGGGTCGGTCTTCGAGATCCACGGTGGTGGCACCTTCTGATGGGGACCGGAACGCAGGGGGCCGGGGGCCTTCGGGACAGCTACGACGTGATCGTCGTCGGCAGCGGCATCGGCGGCCTGGTCACCGGCGGCTATCTGGCCGCCGACGGGCGCCGCGTGCTCATCCTCGAACAGCACGACGTGGCGGGCGGAAACGCGCACGCCTTCCGTCGGCGGCGCAAGTACGAGTTCGACGTCGGCATGCACTACCTCGGCGACTGTGGGCCCGACGGGCTCATCCCCACGATCCTGTCCGGCCTCGGCGTCCGTGACCGGGTGCGCTTTTTGCCCATGGACAACGAGCACGGCTTCGACCGGGTCATGACGCCCACCGCGACCCTGGACGTGCCGGCCGGGTGGGACGCCTACGCCGACCGGCTTCGGCAGGCACTGCCCGAGGAGGCCGACCGCGTCGACCGGTTCATCGACCTCGCCACGGCGCTGGCCGCCGTGAACCGGGCCAGTCTGACGGGTGATTCGATGGCGCAGTTGTGCCGCAGGTTCCCTGAGGCGATGCGCTGGACTCGCCGTACGCTGGGCGAGGCCTTGGACCACTGCGGCCTGTCCGCCAAGGGGCGCACCCTGATCGCGGCCCAGGCCGGCAACTACGGCTCGATGCCCGACGGGGTCGGCTTCGCCGAGCACGTCAACATCACCGACCACTACCTGCGCGGCGCGTACTACCCCGAGGGCGGCGGCCAAGCCTTGGTGGCCGCGTTCGTCGAGGCGTTGGAGGCGTACGGCGGCGAGTTGCGCACCCGGTGCGAGGCGCGCCGCATCCTGATCGAGAACGGGCGCGCCACCGGCGTCGAACTCATCGACGGGCAGCGCATTTCGGCGCCGCTGATCATCTCCAACGCGGACTACCGGCGCACCGTCCTCGACCTGTGCGGCGGTGAGGCGGCCTTCCCCGCCGGCGTCGTGGCACGGACCCGCGAGGCGACCATGCGCAATGCCATCGTTTCGGTGTACGTCGCGCTCGACACCGAGTTGCCGGCGCTGCCCAACGCCAACATCTGGTGGCACGGCAGCGACGACATGGAGGGCGCGCACGCGGCGATGCTGGAGCGGTACGCGCGCGACAAAACGATGGACACGGTGTCGCAACTCGCCCTGTTCTTCGCCTCCCTCCGGGACCCGGGGGCGCACGCCGTGTGCCCGCCCGGCCACAGCAATTTCCAGCTCATGATGAACTGCCCGTTCGGTTACGACTTCTGGGGGGTGCCGGGCGGACCGGTGGACGGCGAGCCGTACCGCCGCAACCCCGTCTACCTCGCCCGCAAACGGGAGTTGACCGAGGCGATGCTGGACACCGCCGAGAAGATCCTCGGCCCGTTCCGCAGCCGCATCACACACGTGGAGACGGCCACTCCGCTGACCAACGAGCGCTACATCCGAGCCGGCGGCGGCACCCCGTACGGCATGGCCACCTGGGGCGGCACGGCCCGGCGGCCCGACGTGCGGACCGAGGTCGAGGGTTTGTACGTGGTCGGCCAGAACGTCCGCTACGGCAGCGGCATCGGCGGCGTGGCGACCTGCGGAATCGCCGCCGCCTCGCGCATCCTCGGCCGCGGGCTGTTCGCCGAGGCGTACACCGGAAAGGTGCTCGGCGACGCCTCCAGACTGCCCGAACGGGCACCGGACTGGGACCCACTGGCCGTCTCGCGCGGACAGGCGCGGCAGGGCGCGAAGGGCCTGGCCCGCATCGGCTGAGGGCCGGCCGGCCCGCGACCGTCACCTTCCCATCCCGACCCGGTCCTTTCGTCCCACCAGGAGCAGTGTTCCCATGAATCAGGTACCTTCCTTCGCCGTGGTCTCCGGCGCTCAGGTGGACCGCGTCCTCAGCGGGCGTGAGGAAGAGGTCGTCGCAACGATCGAGGCCGCCTACCGGCTGCACGGCGAGGGGCAGACGGTCAACCCCGACTCGTACTTCCTGCGCTTCCCCGATCGTCCGTCGTCGCGGATCATCGCGTTGCCCGCGTCGATCAAGGGCGACGTGGAGGTGCACGGCATCAAGTGGATCTCCAGCTTCCCGGAGAACGTGGCCGCCGGCATCCCGCGTGCCTCGGCCGTGCTCATTCTCAACGACGCCGAGACCGGCTACCCGTTCGCGTGCCTGGAGAGTTCCATCATCAGCGCGGCGCGCACCGCCGCGTCCGCGGCCCTCGCGGCGGCGCGGCTCGGCGAGGCGCGCGGGCAACGCCCCACGCGGGTGGGCTTCTTCGGGGTCGGTCTGATCGCCCGCTATGTGCACCGGTACCTCGCGGGCAGCGGCTTCGCCTTCGAGTCGATCGGTGTGCACGACGTGTCGGCCGAGTACGCCGAGGGCTTCGCGGGCTACCTGCGCCGGGCCGAGGGCGAGGACCGCGGGATCACCATCCACGACAAGGCCGAGGACCTGATCCGCTCCAGCGATCTGGTGGTCTTCGCCACCGTCGCGGGGGAGCCGCATGTGAGCGACCCGCGATGGTTCGCGCACAACCCGCTGGTGCTGCACGTCTCCCTGCGGGACCTGTCCCCCGAGATCGTCCTGGACTCGTGGAACATCGTCGACGACATCGAGCACTGCATGAAGGCGAACACCTCGCCGCATCTGGCCGAACAGCTGGTCGGCAACCGCGAGTTCGTCGCCGGAACCCTGTACGACGTGCTCACCGGGGCGATCACCCCGCCGGCCGACCGGCCGGTGGTCTTCTCGCCGTTCGGCCTGGGGGTCCTGGACATGGCCGTCGCGAAGTACGTGTACGACCGCGTGCGCGAGACGGACGGACTGCACACCGTCCCGGACTTCTTCCACGAGCTCAAGCGCTACGGCTGACGCCGTGCCGGGCCGGCTGTGAGCGCGCCGCGACGGGGTGATCCCCGGCGACCGCTGACAGCCGGCTGACGGCGCGCTGACCGAACGAACAACCGGCCCCGGAGCACCTTGCCGCGTCCTCGACGCCCACACAGAATCTGCCGCATGAGATCCTTTTCCAGCCTTGAGGAATTCGCCGGCGCGGCCGGCGAACACCTCGGCTACAGCGAATGGCTCGAAGTCACCCAGGGAAGCGTCGACCAATTCGCCGGTGCGACCGGCGACCTCCAGTGGATTCACGTGGATCCCGAGCGGGCGGCGACCGGACCGTTCGGCGGGACCATCGTCCACGGCTATATGACGCTCGCGCTGCTGCCCGCGATGATGCGGGCGATCTTCGCGATCGAAAAGGTGGAGCTGGGCGTCAACTTCGGCCTGGACAAGGTGCGTTTTCCCCGCCCCGTGCCGGTCGGGGCCCGGGTCCGCGGCGGCGCCAGACTCACCAACGTCCGCGAAACACCCTCGGGTCACCTGACCGCGGTGCGCATGACGGTGGAGGTCGAGGGCCGGCAACAGGCGGCCTGCGTGGCGGATACCCTGTCGCTCTTCGTCGCCCCCGGGACGCCTTTGGCCGCGCCCTGACGGAGGTAGGGGAAACACCCCCCCTCCGCCGTCCAAGAGGGGAGTAAATACTACCGATTTCGGTGCCCGACCTCCGCCACAATAGCGACACGGCCACTGTGGCCGGGACACCGCGAATGGCAAGAGGAGTGAATACATGGACGGCACGAGGCAGCTCGGGGAAAGCCCGTCGTCGGGCGAGATCAAAGGGTTCTCCGTCCCTGCCGGGTTCGTCGGTCTGCGGCGGGCGTTGGTCCTGTGCTGGATGTCGATCGCGGCCCTCGGCCGCTCTCTTGCCGTCTCCTCCGCGATCACCCTGGTGGGTCCGGGCCTCGGCATGGTGCCGCGCGCCATGGAGGGCGTACGCGGGCTGAGCAACCGCCAACGTGTGCTGGCCGCGCGCTGGTCCGGCGTGCGGATCCCGACCCCGGCCGGCCGGCAGCCGCCGGTGCCCGCGGGCGCCTCGGGAGTCGTCGCCCGCTACCGCTGGATCATGAACGACCCACAACTGCGGCGGGAGTTCGTCTGGGTGCTCTCCGACCCCGTCGCCGGCGCCTTCCTGGCCTTCTTCCCGATCGCCCTGCTCCTCGGCAGCGCGTGGGGCATCTTCCTCGCCTTCTTCGGCGTCTCGCTCTCCGAGGAGTGGGACGGCCTGTGGTACTACTTCATCCCGGTCGGGGGATCGGCCACCGCGGTGCTCGCGGGCATCCTCGGCGTCCTGCACCTGCCGCTGGCCCTGTGGCTGGCGCCCCGCGCCGTCCACAAGCACGCCCTGTACACCTACGCGATGCTCGCCCCGAGCGAGAACGAGATGATGGCCGGCCGCATCGAGCACCTGGCCACGACCCGCTCGGACGCGGCGGACACACAAATGGCCGAGATCCGCCGGATCGAGCGCGACCTGCACGACGGCGCTCAGGCCCGCCTGGTGGCGATGGGCATGAACCTGGACGCCGCGGAACGCCTCCTGGAGACCAACCCCGAGGCCGTGCGCGCCCTGCTGATCGAGGCACGCCAGTCCTCGGCCAAGGCGTTGCAGGAACTGCGCAATCTGGTCCGCGGCATCCACCCGCCGGTGCTCGCCGACCGCGGACTCGTCGACGCGGTGCGGTCGTTGGCCATGGTCTGCCCGGTCCCCACCGAGGTCACCGTCGACCTGCCCGGCCGCCCCGAGATGCCGATCGAGTCGGCCGCGTACTTCGCGATCTCGGAGATCCTCACCAATGTCGCCAAGCACTCGAACGCGGACCGGGCCTGGATCGACGTCCGTTACGATCACGGAATGCTGCGCGTCACCATCACCGACACCGGACACGGCGGCGCGGACGCCGCCCGTGGCACCGGTCTGCAGGGCGTCGAGCGACGACTTGCCACTTTCGACGGTGTATTGGCCGTGAACAGCCCCGTCAACGGCCCGACGATGGTGACGATGGAGCTTCCGTGCGAATTGTCCTCGCCGAAGACCACTTCCTCCTTAGGGACGGACTGATCCGCCTCCTGGAGGCACACGGCCACGAGATCGTGGCCGCGGTGGAAAACGGAGCGGACCTGCTGGAGTCGCTCACCGAGGAGCGACCGGACGTCGCGATCGTCGACGTCCGGCTACCGCCGAACTTCACCGACGAGGGCCTGCGCGCCGTCCTCGCCGCCCGGCGCGAGATGCCCGACCTGCCGGTGCTGCTCCTCTCCCAGTACGTCGAACCGCTGTACGCGCGCGAGTTGCTGAGCAGCGGCGGCAACGGGATCGGCTACATCCTCAAGGGCCGGGTGACCAACGGGGCGCAGTTCCTGGACTCCATCCGACGGGTGGCCGAGGGCGGCACCGTGATGGACCCCGACGTGATCTCCCAGCTCCTGGTGCGCAAGGAGCGCGACGAGAGCATGAGCACCCTGTCCGGTCGCGAACGCGAGGTCTTGGTGTGGGTGGCCCAGGGCCGCTCCAACGCGGGCATCGCCCAGTCCCTCTTCATCTCGGAGAAGGCCGTCGCCAAGCACATAAGCAGCATCTTCACCAAGCTGGGCCTACTACCGGCCGACGGCGACAACCGCCGCGTGCTGGCGGTCCTCGCATACCTGGACCAGTGACCCACACCGAAACCCCGGCCGAGGCCGGGGTTTCCTGCCTGTTCAGGCGTGGTGCCCCCAGCAGGATTTGAACCTGCGACACCCGCTTTAGGAGAGCGGTGCTCTATCCCCTGAGCTATGGAGGCGGGGCGGGGAACCGGGTCCGGGGGCGATGGGCTTTCGGTCCCCGGGATCGGATCCCGCGCACAGGATAGCGGACGGGGTCGGGTGGACGTCGGGGCGTTTTCGGGCGGTGCCGGCTCGGCGCCCGGGGCGGGCGGGCTACCAGCTGGTGGCGTCGTCCATGGACTGCTGCCAGTAGGTGGTCTTGAGGGAGTCGTCGATGTACAGGCCCTGGGCGGGCAGCGACGGGGTGGCGCCCCTGCCGACGCTTTGGTTGCCCGAGGGGCCGTGGAAGTAGACGGTGAGGGTCTTCTCGGTGTGGCCGGTGCCGCCGCTGCCGTCCGCGGCGGACAGGCTGACGGAGGCGTAGCCGGACTCGCCGGGCTTGAGCGTGACGACCGCCTGCGGCTTCGACTCGTCGATGACCGGGGGTACGGACTGGGCCTCGCCGAAGCGCAGGGCCGGGTAGCCGTAGAGGAAGCACATCTTGCCGCCGGTGTTGGTGACGGTCAGAAGCACGTGGTTGATCGGGCGGTTCAGCGGGGCCGCGACGGTCTTGGTGTTGGAGCCCTCGCAGGTGACCGCGTTGTCGGGATCGGTTCGCCCGCCCGAGTCCTGGCCGGAGGCTGCGCCCGGCTTGGTGTTCGAGGAGGCGGGTCGGGAGGAGGGGGCGCCGGCGGGGGTCGAGGCGATCGGCGCCGCGGTCGGCGCGGCCGCGGGGGCACTCGGCGGGGTGGTCACGACGGGGGCGGCGGCGGGCTTGCCGTCCTTGTCCGAGTCGTTGTTGCACGCGGTCAGCAGGAGCGCGGCCAGCGCGAGCGTCGTGACACCGGCGAGACGGGTGCGGGAAGTGCGGACGCGGGACATGTGATCGGGCTCCTCGGGAGTTCGGGTGATGCGCTGCTTGAACGACCACGAGCCTGTGGCAGGGTTCGTCCCAGCGGCTACGGACAGCGGCCGATTGGGGACGCCGGAACGGCGAAACCGGGTCTGACCAGGGGAAATGCCGGACCCCTGGAACGCCGGCTTGGGACACGGGGCGATGGAGGAACGGGTGTCGGAGGCAGCGGGAGCAGCGGAAACGGAGGCGTTCGCGCGTGTGTTGCGGGGGCTGAAGGACCGCTCGGGGCTCAGCTACGGGGCGCTGGCCAAGCGGCTGCACATGGGTACCTCGACGCTGCACCGCTACTGCAACGGCACCGCGGTGCCGAACGAGTACGCACCGGTGGAGCGCTTCGCGAGGGCGTGCCGGGCGACCCCACAGGAGCTGGTGGAGCTGCACCGACACTGGATCCTGGCGGACGCGATGCGAGGCCGCCGGCCGGCTACGGCCGGTCCGCGTACGCCGGCGCCGGCCGGGACCTCGGCCCCGGACCCGACTTCACCTCCGGCGGGGACTTCCCCCTCGGACCCGCCCGCGCCCCCGACCCCCGCCGAGGGTCCGCCCTCGGCCACACCCTCGCCCTCGGCTCCTGTCGGGGCTTCGGCCTCGGACCCGCCCTCGGCTCCCGCCGGGGGGCCGTCCTCGGCCGCGACCCCGCCCCCGGCTCCTGTCGGGGGTCCGGCATCGGGCCCGCCCTCGCCTCCGGCTCCCGCCGGGGCTTTGGCCTGGGCCCCGGCCGGGGGGCAGGGTCCGACTGTGGCCTCGGCCCCGGCGGAGGGCTCGGATCCGGGCCCGACTACGCCTCCTGCGGGGGCTTCGCCTTCGGAGCCGACTTCGCCCTCGATTCCTGCCGGGGCTCCGGTTCCGGTTGACGCTGAGGCTTCGGCTGTCGCCGAGGTGGCGCGTTCGAGTGCCGCCGGGGTTTCGGCCTCGGCCTCGGCCCCGGCCCGGAGCCCGGCCGGGGGCCAGGTTCCGGCCGGGGCCTCGGCTCCGGCGCCGGTCTTGGCATCGACGTCGGCTGAGGTTTCGGCCTCGGCCCCGACGGCGGCCCCGGCTCCGGTTGAGGTCTCAACCCCGACGCCGACCTGGGGCGAGGCTTCGGCTTCGGCCTCTGCCTCGCCCGGGCTTGCGGCTCCGGCTGAGGCTCCGAGCCCGGGTCGGGCCTCGGCTGGGGGTTCGGGTGCGACTGGGGGTTTTCGTCCGGGTTTGGCCGAATCGTCTTCGGGCGTGGGTCGGGATGTCGGGGTGGGCCAAGCGGGCGGAGGTGCCCGGCCGGGGGTGGGCTCAGGGGCGGAAGCCGGGGGTGGTGCTGCTGTGGCTTCTGGCTCCGGGGCGTCCCCGGCCGGCTCGGCGGCTTCTCGTGAAGCGGCTTCGGTCGGCTTCTCGGGCTCGGCCGGAGTGCCCTCGGCCGGTTCGGTCGGCTCGTCCGAGCAGGGCCCGGGAAGCGACGACACGGTGACGGTCGTCGGGCCGCCGCATGCGCCGACCCCCACCCCCGCGCGCCGTCGCCGTGCCGCGGTCACCCTCGCCGCGGCAGCGGCCGTGCTCGGTGCCGTGTTGGTCGTCGCGTACCCGCTGTCCGGCGACGACGGCGACGATTCCGACGCCCGCACGGCGGCCGACTCCGGCCCCGTGCCCACCGCCCCGCGGGCTGCCGGCGACCGGCCCGCCGTGCCCGCCCCCGCCTCCCCGCCGACCGCCGGCGCCGGCACCGGCACCGGATCGGCCTCGGCCCCGCCCGGCACCACCCCGCCCGGCAAGGTCGCGCCCGGCGCCTCGAAGGGCGGCACGCCAAGCACGGGAGCCGCCTCGGGCGACGACCCGCTCGGCGTCGCCGTACGTCCGTACGTCTACAGCAACCCGTGCAGCCAACACTTCCTCGTCGACAGCGCCCCCGAGCAGGTCGGCCCGCCCGCCGGCGAGGCGGACGCGGTGCGCTGGTCCGGCGCGTACGGCGCGGTCTCCTCGGACGAGCAGCAGATCGCCCTCACCGTCCAGGGCCGCGAACGGGAAACGATCGTCCTGGAGGCGCTGCACGTCCGCGTCGTCGCCAAGGGTGCGCCCCTCGCCTGGAACGACTACGCGATGGGCGTCGGCTGCGGCGGCGACGTCGACACCAAGTCCTTCGACATCGACCTCGACCGGGGCAGCCCCACCGTCACCGCGAAGAACGGCCAACGCGACTTCCCGTACAAGGTCAGCGCCACCGACCCCGAGGTCTTCTACGTCACGGTGCACACCAAGGCCCACGACGTGCGCTGGGATCTCACCCTGGACTGGTCCGCCGCCGACGGCCGCCGCGGCACGGTCAAGGTCGACAACAAGGGCAAGCCGTTTCGCACCAGCGCCGGCTCGGCCCGCCCCGGCTACGACTACCCGCTCGGCGGCGGCGAGTGGATCAAGCGCCAGGGGTAGTCACCGATGTGCCGACGGTCAGGATGACGGCCGAGTCCTCGACGGCCTCCACCGTGTGCGGCTCCTCGGGGACGACGAGCAGGTCGCCGGAGGCGCCCTCGACGGAGTCGTCGCCCGCGGTCAGCCGGATGTGGCCGGTCAGCACGATCAGGGAGGCCTCGCCCGGGCTCTCGGGTTGATCCAGCGAGTTGCCCGCCGTGAGGGCGATCAGGGTCTGCCGCAAGCGCCGGCGGGAGCCGCCGAGCATGGCGGTCGAGCTGCGGCCCGACGAGGTGCTGCGGGCCGAGGCGAGCTGCTCCTTCGTGGCCGTCCGGAGCGAGATTTTATCCATGTATGTCAGTTTCGGGGGCGATCACTCTCCGCGCATGTTCTGGTGGGCGCGGGAATGCGACGACCGGTGTGCCGGGTGATCCTGGCGAGGGGGCAGAGGGCCGCGACCGAGGAGGTAAACGACTTGCTCGGGCATCGAAGAATGAACCTCATGACCACCGATGAAAGCGTGCGTACGCGCGGAACCGTCTTCGATCGGGACGGGACGCTCGTCGCCGACTACCGGCTCGGCAACCGCTCGGGCCGACCGGCCGCGCTCGACCTGCGGCTGCATCGGCTGCCGGCCGAGGCGGCGGCCCCCGCCATCTTGACCGCGCTCCCCGGATGGGTCGTGTCGGCGCACGCGGACACCGGTGCGGTGCTGATCGCGTCGGGCGGCCGACTGGTGCGGCATCTGCACCGGTACGCCCGCGAGTTGGATCCGCTGGCCGACGGCCACGCGTGGGCGGATCCGCGCATCGAGGTGCGGCCGGTGACGTCCGTGCCGCCCTGGGCGCTGTACGACTCCTGGATCGCCGCCTATCCGCCGGGACATCCCGACGGCACGTCGCATCCCCATCCCGAGGACCTGGACGTCCTGTACCACGGACGTGTGCTCGGGCCCCTGCTCGATGCGAGCGTGGTGGCGCTGGATCGGGGGCGGGTGGTCGCGGCGGTGCTGGTCAACGACGCCGAACAACTCGGGCCGTGGATCAGCGAGGTCTTCCGCGATCCCGACCCCGCGTACGCCGGCCTCGGGGCCCGGCTGTTGCGGCACATGCTCGGCCTCGCCGCGCGCGCCGGGCTGCCCTCGATCGGCCTCGCGGTCACCGAGGGCAATCCGGCCCGGACGGTGTACGAGCGCCTCGGATTCCGGCACGACGAGTCGTTGATGCACGTCGTACTCCCGGGAGGCGAGCGGTAGGCACCCGGTGGGGGAGCGGTGGACGCGTCGATCGAGGCATGAGACATTTGTGTCTCACAAGAATTGAGGATGTCTCATGGCCGGCTCCACCCCCCTTCGTCCCGCCCGTGACCCGCGGCGCTGGGCCGTGCTCGCGATCCTGTCGGGGAGCCTGCTGATCATCTCGATGGACGCGACGATCCTGAACGTCGCGTTCCCCTCCCTGGTCGCCGATCTGCGGCCCGGCGCGGTCGAGCAGTTGTGGATCATCGACTCCTACGCCCTCGCGCTGTCCGGCCTGCTGGTCACCGCCGGCGCGCTCGGCGACCGCTGGGGCCGCAAACGGCTGCTCCTGGTCGGGTTTGCGATCTTCGCGATCGCCTCGCTGCTCGCGGTGGCGGCCACTGCGGCCTGGCACGTGATCGCCGCCCGGGTGCTGCTCGGCGTCGGCGGCGCGGCGATCATGCCCTCCACGCTGACCATCCTGCGCCAGGTGTTCACCGACGCCCGCGAGCGGGCCTTCGCCTACGCCGTGTGGTCGGCCGTCTTCGGCGGCGGCATGGCGCTCGGGCCGGTGATCGGCGGACTGCTCGTACAGTCGCACGGGTGGCAGTCGGCGTTCCTCCTGAACGTGCCGATCGCCGTCGCGGTGATCGGATTCGGCCTCTGGCTGCTGCCCGAGTCCCGCTCGCCGCGCTCCGGCGCGTGGGACTGGCCCGGGGTGGGGCTGTCCATCGTCGGCATGGGCACGCTCGCCGGCGGCGTCAAACAACTCGGCAAGGGCGGCGTGGCCGACCCCGGAGCGTGGATCCTGCTCGCGGTCGCGGGGGTCACGCTGACCGTGTTCGTCCGGCGCCAACTGCGCCTCGCCCACCCGCTGCTCCAGGTCCGGCTGTTCACGAACCGCGCGTTCACGATGGCCGCGACCGCAATCTTCCTGGGCATGCTCGGCCTCGGCGCGGCGCTGTTCCTGCTCAGCCAGTGGTTCCAGTACGTCCGCGGCTACAGCCCCGTGTCCGCCGGTCTGCACCTGCTGCCCGCGCCGATCGCGCTGATCGTGGCGTCGATGGTGGTGCCGCCGCTGATGCACCGCTTCCCGCCGCGCAACGTGCTCGGGATCGGCCTCGCGCTGATGGGTGTCGGCCTGGCGCTGCCCTGGATCGGGCAGCACTTCCGGGACGTGGACTACCCCCTGATCGGCGTCTCGCTTGCGGTGGTCGGGCTCGGGGTGGGTACGTTGGCCACCGTCGCCTCGGTGGTGCTGATGTCCTCGGCGCCGGCCGCGGACGCCGGGGGCGCGGCCGCCATCGACGAGACCGCGTACGAACTCGGCGCAGCCCTCGGCGTCGCCATCCTCGGCAGCATGGCCTCCGCGCTCTACCGCTCCAACCTGCCCGACCTCGACCTCGGCGCGGCCGATCTGTCGGCGGTGCGCGAGTCGATCGGGGACGCGTCGGTGGTGGCGGACCGGCTCGGCACGGGCGGCCTGCTCACCCGGGCCGGCGACGCGTTCACGGCCGGCATGACGCCCACCTTCCTGGCCGGCGGCGTGGTCGCGCTGGTCGCCGCGGTACTGGCCTGGCGGCTGATCCCCCGCGACCTGGAACCCGCCTCCGACACGCACTGACCCGCGCCGACCGCCGGGCCGGGACGGATGCCGGCCGTGCGCGGCGGGCCGCGCTCGGCCGGCCGAAAGTGGTCGGTCGGGCAGTTGCGAGGCACGTCGCACCGGACCGCCCCACGGTGGGTGAGGCGACGCCCGTCGGCGGGTCGAGGCCGCCCTCCCGGAGTCCGCGCACCCGCTCCCACCCGGGCCTTAGGAACATCCGGGGCCCCTCGGCCGTTGAGCGGATCGTAGGCACTCCGGAGCGTGCATGCGGAGCCCGAGGCCGGGCAGGCGCTGATAAAGGCCGCTATCGGCCAACCTTTCAACAGTACATCTCCGGATGGAATACCACAGGCTTCTCGTTCGTTCGAAATGTTGACGAACGCGAATGAAAGCGAGGGCTAGAGCATGCCGACTACACGTGGTGTGGCCCGACAGGGCGCCGAGCGAGTGGCGGCTTCCCGCACGCGGAAGGCTGCCGACGTCGAGCGCGACACGGTCGGTGTGTACCTGGACGAGATCAGCCGCACGAAGCTCTTGGACGCGGAGCGCGAGGTGGAGATGTCGAAGGACATCGAGGCCGGGCTCTACGCGCAGAAACTGATCGACGAGGACGCCGTACCCGAGGGAGTCGACCGGGCCGAGCTCGACGCGCTGATCGCGCGTGGAGCGGCGGCCAAGGAACTGTTCATCCAGGCCAACCTGCGTCTGGTGGTCTCCGTCGCGCGGCGCTACCCGCGCAGCGGGATGCCGTTCCTGGATCTGGTCCAGGAGGGCAACGTGGGTCTGGTCCGCGCGGTCGAGAAGTTCGACTACGCGAAGGGCTTCAAGTTCTCCACCTACGCCACGTGGTGGATCCGGCAGGCGATCACCCGGGCGATGGCCGACCAGGCCCGCACCGTGCGACTGCCCGTGCACCTGGTCGAGGAACTCAGCAAGATCCGCCGCGTGCAGCGCGAGTTCGCCCGTGACCACGGTCGCGACCCCGAGTTCCCGGAGATCGCCGAGATCGTGGGCACCACCCCCGAGCGGGTGGTCGACGTGATCGGGTGGGCGCGTGACCCGATCAGCCTGGACACCCCCGTGGGTGACGACGGCGAGACCGAATTGGGCGAACTGGTCCAGGAGACCGACCCGTTGACTCCGGAGGACATCACCCTCGCGACGCTGCGCCGGGAGCAGATAGCGGACCTGGTGGGTCGGCTCGACGGCCGTACGGCCACCATCCTGCGGGCGCGCTACGGCATGGCCGACGGCAAGGAGCACACGCTCACCGAGGTCGGCAAGCAACTCGGGCTCACCCGCGAGCGGATCCGGCAGATCGAGAAGCAGGCGCTGGTCGAACTGCGCGAGCTGGCCACCGCCCAGGGGCTCGAGGCCGCGTGACGCGGCCCGCGCCGGAGCGCCGGCACACTGGTGCGATGGCGGAAGCGGAAGAGCGCGAGGCGAACGGACCGGGCCGGCCGAAGCGGCACGACCGCTTCGGCTGGGACGACCTGCTGCCCGAAACGAGTTCGGACGAGACCGACACCGGCTGGGGCGAGCACCGGACCGGCGCCGACCCGGCCGACATCCGCCGCTTCCTCGACGACAAGCCGCCACACCACTTCTGAGCCGGGGCCGCCGTCGGGCGGCAGGCGCGGCCCGGGGCGGCACAGACGCTCGACGCAGTCCACGAAAACGAACGGCGGGCCCGCACCTTCCCACAAAGGTACGGGCCCGCCGTTCGACCGATCAGGCGTCCGAACGCGTGGCCCCGGAGCCTCCGGGGGTCCCCGAGCCTCCCGAGGGCCCCGACGATCCGCTGCCCCCGTCGCGGCCGGAGTCCTGCTGCGGCTCCAGCCGTTCGGCGAGCAGGTCGCGGATCTCGCGCAGGATCTCGACGTCGCTCAATTCCTTCTCGCCCGCGTGCCCGAGGGCCCGCTTGCGCCGCTCCAGCATGTGGTTCATCGGCAGCACGAGCAGGAAGTAGACCACCGCCGCGGTGATCACGAACGTCAGTGCCGCGCCGAGCACCGAGCCCCACAACAACTGGACGCCGGTCGTCTCACCCTTCGCGTCGACGCCGCACGGGCCCTTGATGCAGGTCGTGTAGCTGTCCAGGTTCTTGGTGCCCAGCGCACCCACGACCGGGTTGATCATCCCCTTCACGAATGCGTTCACGACCGCCGTGAACGCGGCGCCGATGACCACGGCCACGGCCAGGTCGACGACGTTTCCGCGCATGAGGAACTTCTTGAAGCCGCCCACTGCTTGATTCCCATCGATCTTGATCGGTCGAGGCTCGACCTGGCGTTCCGAGCGACGATCACCACCAACAGCGGTAATAATCGTAGTAATTGTGGAATAGCCGATGAAGCCGGACAACCCGCACGAGTCTGGTGTCATTCACGATCCGTCGCAACAACGCCGCTCAGAACCTGCGGATGGTGTAGGTGAGTCCCGGGCCGGTCGCCGCGCCCGCGAGTTCGCTCGCCACGGCGCGGGGAACCTCGAGGATAACGAGCGCTCCGGACCCGGGCGCCCCGAACCCGGAACCGGTCGGGGGCGGCTTGGCCACCACCACGGCGCCGGCGGCGATCGGCCGTGCGGGGCCGGGGTGTTCGGGCGGCGGCGCGGCCAGCACGTCGATCCGGTCGCCGGGACGCAGTACGGCCACCGCGTCGGCGTCGGCGAAGCGCGCGGGCAGCGCGACCGGGCCCGCGTCGGCCGGGCCGCCGGGCCGGGTCAACCGCACGTCGGTCACCGGCTCGCCGCGCCGCAGTGGACCGGTCAACGCGCCCCCCTCGGCCTGCCGGACCGCGCGCAGGACCCCCTCGGGGCGCAACGCCGTCGGCATCCGCACCAGGGCCAGGTCGGCGGGCCCGGGCGTGCTGCCCGCGGGCAGGTCACGCGCGGCCACCAGGATCGGCGTGGTGGGCGCGGGCGCCGGCCGGACCGCGACGATCACCGCGAGCGCGGCAACCGCCGCCGACAACGCGGCCAACCCGCGCCGATGCCGGGCCAACACGCGACGCCACGACGGCCGGGCGGGCACCCCCGGCGACCCGCGAAGGGCCGGCCCGCCGGCCCGGCCGAACGACGATCCGAACGATCCCGAAGCGGACATCACACCTCCAACGCGGGCGGCGCACACGGTAGGGACGATGCGGCCCGACCCCCGTCGGAACCGGGGCGGGAAAACGAGGGCCGAGCCGCACCCCCACCGTGCCGCCCGCCGACCCACCCGCGCCGAACCGCCCGGATGCCTGTGGATCACCGCCCCCCTGTGGACAACAAATTCACCCACGTGAGTGACATGACTCCCCCCACCGAGCGACCGCCCCCGAACAGCACGAAGGCCGCCCCCACCCGGGAGACGGCCTTCGAACACATCACACACGGCCGGACGGGCCGACCACACAACACTCACCGACCGGCGAACCGCCTACGCCGGCCGCTCGACCTCCGCCGTGCCACAGCTGCACGTACGAGTCTTCGGCAACGCCGCGACCACATCGAACAGCAGCGTGCGCAGCCGGTCGACGTTGGCCGCGAAGACCTCCATCACCTCGGCGTGGGTGACCCCCTCGCCTGCCTCGACACCCGCGTCGAGGTCGGTGACCAGCGCGATGGCCGTGCAGCAGAGCCCCAGTTCGCGCGCGAGCACCGCCTCGGGGTGCCCGGTCATGCCGACGATCGACCAGCCCTGGGCCGCGTACCACTTGGATTCCGCCCGGGTGGAGAAGCGCGGCCCCTCGATCACCACGAGGGTGCCGCCGTCCACCGGCTCCCACCCCGAGGCGCGGGCGCCCGCGATGGCCACCGCGCGCCCGTCGGCGCAGTACGGGTCGGCGAACGTGGTGTGCACGACCGGCGGCACGCTGCCGTCGGCGAGCGGCAGCCCGTCGAAGAACGTCTGGGTGCGGCCGGAGGTGCGGTCGATCAGCTGATCGGGGACCACCAGCGTGCCCGGACCCAGTTCGGCCCGCAGACCGCCCGTCGCGCACGGCGCGAGCACCTGCGTGACCCCGACGGCCCGCAGCGCCCACAGGTTGGCGCGGTAGTTGATCCGGTGCGGCGGGATCGAGTGGTCGCGGCCGTGCCGGGGCAGGAACGCGACCCGACGGCCGGCCACCTCGCCCAGGAAGAGCGCGTCGCTGGGCGCGCCGTACGGCGTGTCCACCCGCACCTCGACCACGTCGTCCAGGAAGGCGTAGAACCCGGAACCGCCGATCACACCGATCTCGGCCGGGGCCACCCCCGCCGGCAACACGCCGGTCGTCATCGCTCAGGCCGCCGTCGACGTCGTACCGGACGAGCCGGACGAGGACGTCGAGGACGTCGACGTCGACGACGAAGACGAGGAGCCCTCCGAGGAGGACGAGGAGGACGAACCCGTCGAGGACGAGCCGGACGACGCGGCGGTCGCCGGCGTCGACGACGTGCTCGAGCCGCGGCTGTCGGTCCGGTAGAAGCCGGAGCCCTTGAACACCACGCCCACCGCCGAGAAGACCTTGCGCAGCCTGCCCTGGCAGGCGGGGCACACGGTCAGCGCGTCGTCCGTGAACTTCTGGACGGCCTCGAGGCCCTCGCCACAGGCGGTGCACTGGTACTGGTACGTCGGCACGGTCTGGTCCTCCTTCGACAGACAGGTCAGCTGGGTACTGGCACTCTCACCTGTCGAGTGCCAATGGTGCAGCATCCACCGGAGTTCCGTCCACCACGGTGGTGGTCGTCGGTGTAATGGGTGTCACATCCGCCTTCGGCTTCAGCAGCCGTTGCCCGGCCAGCACCACCAGGAAGCCGATGCCGGCGGAGGCCAGGGTGAGCGCGAACCCGGCGCCCGAGCCGCGCGCGTCGGTGAGCATCCCGGAGAACGTCGAGCCGAGCGCGAGGCCGAGCCCGATCGCCCCGGTCAACCAGGTGAACGCCTCGGTCTTGGCCGCGGCCGGGACCAGCGTGTCGACGAGGGTGAAGCCGGTGATCAGCGTGGGTGCGATCGCCAGTCCGCACAGCAACGCGACGGGCACCATGATTCCCACCGACGGGATGGCCCACAGCGGCGCGGTGCCGAGCGCGAGCAGCGCGAACATCACCACCATCCGGCGGTGCGCGGCCCGCCGCCAGGCGATCGCGCCGTAGACGGCCCCGGCGATCAGGCTGCCACCCGCGAAGACCGCGTACAGCGCGCCCGCCAGGCCGGGCCGGCCCGCCTCCTCGGCGAACGCGGTGACCGAGACCTGCACGGTGCCGAAGACCCCGCCGATGCAGATGAACGCGACCACGAGCAGGCGTACCCCGCCGATCCGCAGCGCGGACGTGTGCGGCGTGTCACCGGCCGTGCGGACCACCCGCCGGGGCGCAGTGCCGCGTTGTGTCGCGAACAACAACGACCCGACCACGGTCAGCGCGGCCTCGACCACCAGGCCGGCCGCCGGATGTACGCCGGTGGCCAGGAAGGTGGCCACCACCGGGCCGACCACGAAGGTGAACTCGTCGGTCACCGATTCGAACGCGAACGCGGTCGGCAGCAGCGGCGACCGCTCCAGGTGCGCCGCCCAGCGGGCCCGCACCATCGAGCCGATCTGCGGCACCGTCGCGCCGGAGAGCACCGCGGTCGTGAACAGCAGCCACAGCGGCGCCTCGGCGAGCGCGGCCACGATCAGCGCGGACACCGCCGCGCCGTGCAGCAGCGCGCCGGGCACGACCACCGCGGCCTGGCCGAAGCGGTCGGCGAGCCGACCCGTCTGCGGGCCGACGAAGGCCAGCGCCACGGCCGCCGCGGCGGAGACCGCGCCGGCCGTGCCGTACGAGCCGGTGGTGTGTTTGACCAGCAGCACGATGCCCAGGCCGAGCATCGCGTAGGGCAGCCGCGCGATCAGCGCGGGAGCCAGGAATCGCCAGGCGGAGGGGGTCCGCAGCAGCGTGGAGTACGTGGAGATCATGCGCACCGCCCCCGGCGGGCGCGTGCGGCGGTCCGATGCGTGGGCATCGTGGGCATCGCGGGTTGTCGCTTCCTGCCACCTGGTGACGCACAGGGGAAACCCCGGTGCGCCGAGAGCTGTCCTCGAAAGCGTCCACCGGGGTAGATACCGAAGCGTTGTGCCTCGGCCGCCGTGCGGTCACGACGCCAGCCCTGCGTCAGGCAGAGTCGGTGTGTGCAGTGGGATCGGCGTCCGGGACACCCTGGGGTGCCCCGCCGACGATCAACCATACGATTGTATCCCAGGCACATCCGGTCCGGGCCGACGGCGAGGCGCCGCGCCTCAGGTGTCGCCCTTGACCCCGAACCAGCCGGCGAGCTTGCCGCCCCGGCTGACCGCGCGCAGTCGGTCCTCCGTCCGGTCGCGTACCGCGTCGGTGGTCACCACGAGCAGGTCGTCGCCGCGCCGCAGCACGGTGGTCGGCTCGGGCACGAAGCTCCCGTCCTCGCGCACGATCAGGGTGACCGCGGCCCCGCGCGGCAGACGCAGCTCGCCGACCTCCACGCCGTGCATCCGCGAACCCGTCGGCACGTTCACCGACAGCAGGTGGCCGTGCAGCTTCTCCAGCGGCGCGGACTCCACGCCGAGGTCGGTCGGCTCGTCGGCACCCGCGAAACCGGCCTTGCGCGCTATCCACGGCAGCGTGGGCCCCTGGACCAGGGTGAACACGACGACCAGCACGAAGGTGATGTTGAACAGCCGCTGGGCGTCGGGGATGTCCTTCACGATCGGGATGGTCGCCAGCACGATGGGCACCGCCCCGCGCAGTCCCGCCCAGGACAGGATCAGCTGCTCGCGCCACGGTATGCGGAATGGCGACGTGGTCACGATCACCGACAGCGGCCGGGCGACCAGCAGCAGGATGGTGCCGATCACCAGCGCCGGGACCACCGCGCTGCCCAACTCGTGCGGGGTGACCAGCAGTCCGAGCAGGACGAACAGCCCGATCTGGGCGATCCAGCCGAGCCCCTCGGCGAAGCCGCGCGTGGCCGGGCCGTGTGGGAGCTGCGAGTTGCCCAGGACCAGCGCGGTCAGGTAGACCGCGAGGAACCCGCTGCCGTGCGCCAACGCGCCGCCGGAGTAGGCCAGCACGCACAGCGCCATCACCGCGATCGGATACAGGCCGGAGGCCGGCAGCGCGACGTGGCGCAGGCCGAACGCGCCGAGCCGGCCGACCGCGAGGCCGACCGCCGCGCCTATCGTCAGCTCCAGGCCGATCTCGCCGAGGATCCTGTACCAGGGTTCGATGTGGCCCGTGTGGGCGAACGTGACCACCAGGATCACCACCGGCGCGTCGTTGAACCCGGATTCGGCCTCCAGCAACCCGGTCAACCGGTGCGGCAGCGGCAACTTGCGCAACACCGAGAAGACCGCGGCGGCGTCCGTGGAGGACACGATCGCGCCCATCAGGATCGCGGTCGACCAGTCCACGTCGAGCACGATCCTGGTGGCCAACGCGGTGACCGCGACACTCACCCCGACCCCGACGGTGGACAACACCGCCGCGGCCGGTACCGACGGCTTGATCTCCTTCCAACTGGTGGCGATCCCGCCCTCCGCGAGGATCACTATCAGCGCGGCGTAGCCGAGCGTCTGGGTCAGTTCGGCGTTGTCGAAACCTATGCCGAGGCCGTCGGCCCCGATCACCATTCCGAGTCCGAGGTAGAGCAGCAGGCTCGGCAGCCCGGTGCGGGTCGCCAGGCGGACCGCTATGACAGCGGACAGCATGACGAGGGCACCCAGGAGCAGGACCTGGTTGAGCTCGGGCACGGACACGTGCGTCACCTCCGGCGGTCGTCGGTCCGGCCACCCCCCAGGCGGCCGCACGGAGTGCTTGAACATGAAGGCAGACGACGACGGGCGAAGCCGGCGTCGCGAATGCGCAGGGAATCAGCGGGCCTTGGGACGGGGGGCCCTGCCGCGCCGGCGAACCGGCGATCAATTACCTACGCCTGGGAAATATTTTACCAAAGCGAAGGATCCATACCCCACAGGGGTCCCGTCTCGTACCCGTGGCTGTGCTGTCGACGACACTCGGCTTTTAAGGTGTCCCTTGCCGCACCGACCGCATAAGGACCTTGATGCCTCCCTCGAAGACGCCCGACCCGGAGCAGCCCCCCGGTGGCCAGGACGCCTCATCCTCCGGGTGGGACGACTGGCCCACGGGCGAGTGGCCCACATCGCAGTGGGCCGCGGCGGATCCGGTCGCGGCCCAGCGGCGCGCGGAAGAACGCGCGGAGCGTGAGCGCCGGGCCGCGCCCGAGCCGTACGACGAACCCGAGCCGTACGTCCCGCAAGAGCCAGAGCAAGAGCCCTACGTCCAGCCCTACGTCCCGCAGGAGCCGTACGCGCCGCGGCAGGACGCGTATCCGGCGCGGGAGCCCCACGCCGGACAAGAGCCGTACGCCCCACCGGAGTCGCCCGCCCCGGGGGAGCCCTACCCGCCCCTGGAGCCGTACGCGGAGCCGGCCGCGGGGTCGGTCCCGCCGCCCGCCGCGGCGCCCGTACCGCCCGCGCCGCGCGCCGCCGAGCCACCGCCGGCCGGTCCCGCGCCCGCGCCGGTACCGGTACCGGCACCGATCCCGGCACCCGCGCCCGAGCCCGCCCCCTCGCCCGCACCCTCCGCCGCGACCGGCTCCACCGCCGAGTCCGCGCCCGAGGCCGCCGAGCCCGCCGCCGGCGGCACCGGCAAGGTCAAGGAACGATCGAACACCCCCAAGGGGCCGTCCAAGGCCTGGCGCCGGTTCCGGCTGACCGCCATCGTCTTCGTCGTGGTGCTCGCCATCGCGGCCGGCGGACTCGGTTGGTGGGGCTGGCAGTTGTCCCGCGACTCGTTCCCGCAGACCAGCGGCACCGTGCGGATCGCGGGGCTGACCGGCAAGGTGGACGTGGTCCGCGACGCCCAGGGCATCCCGCAGGTGTACGCCGACACGTCCGAGGACCTGTTCCGGGGGCAGGGCTACGTACACGCCCAGGACCGGTTCTGGGAGATGGACGTACGCCGGCACATGACCGCGGGCCGGCTCTCCGAGATGTTCGGTTCCGGGCAGGTGGACAACGACAAGTTCCTGCGCACGCTCGGCTGGCGCAAGGTGGCCGAGCAGGAATACGCGGCGCTGGCCCCGGAGTCGCAGAAGTTCCTCCAGGCCTACGCCGACGGGGTCAACGCCTATCTGAAGGACCACAAGGGCGCCGACGCGTCGTTCGAATACGCGCTCCTCGGCCTCGTGCACGACGGCTACAAGGCCGAGCCGTGGACCCCCGTCGACTCGGTCGCCTGGCTCAAGGCGATGGCGTGGGACCTGCGGACCAACATGCAGGACGAGATCGACCGCGCGCTGCTGTCCGACAAGTTGACGGTCAACCGGATCGATGAGCTGTACCCGCCCTACCCATACGACACGAACAAGCCGATCGTGCGCAACGGCGACATCGTCAAGGACGGCAAGACCGAGCGCTTCGCCCAGGACGCGCCGCCGCCGGCGCCGTCCAAGAACGCGCAGTCCGCGCTGGCCAACCTCTCCGAGTCGTTGTCCAAGCTGCCCTCGCTGTTCAGCGAGAAGTCGTCGGGCGTCGGCTCCAACTCGTGGGTGGTGGCCGGCAGTCGCACCACCACCGGCAAGCCCCTGCTCGCCAACGACCCGCACCTGTCGCCGTCGCTGCCGTCGGTCTGGTACCAGATGGGGCTGCACTGCCGCGCGGTCGGACCGCAGTGCCAGTACGACGTCTCCGGCTACACGTTCTCCGGCATGCCCGGCGTGATCATCGGCCACAACCAGAAGATCTCCTGGGGCTTCACCAACCTCGGCGCCGACGTGACCGACCTGTACCTGGAGAAGGTCCAGGGCGACGGCGTGCTCTACGACTCCAAGTGGGAGCCGTTCAAGGAGGTCCGCCAGGAGACCATCAAGGTCGCCGGCGGCGCCGATCGCCGGATCACCGTGCGCACCACCCGGCACGGACCGATCCTGACCGACGCCTCCGACGAGTCCGACGACCTGAAGGATGTCGGCAAGGACGCGCCGATCCCCGACCTGAGCCCCCAGCGCGAGGACGGCTACGCGGTCGCCCTGCGCTGGACCGCGCTCGACCCCGGCAGCTCGATGGACGCGCTCTTCCAACTGGACCGGGCGCAGAACTGGAACGACTTCCGCGCCGCGCTGAAGAACTTCGACGCGCCGTCGCAGAACGCGATCTACGCCGACGTCGAGGGCCACATCGGCTACCAGGCGCCCGGCAAGATCCCGCTGCGCCGCAGCGGCGACGGCCGGTGGCCGGTGTACGGGTGGGACCCGAAGTACGACTGGCTGGGCACCATCCCGTTCGAGTCGTTGCCGAACGTGTACGACCCGCAGGAGGGTTACATCGTCACCGCGAACAACGCGGTGACCTCGCCGGCGTACCCGTATCTGCTGACCTCCGACTGGGGGTACGGCGCCCGCAGCGCGCGGATCGAGGAGATGATCGTCAAGGCGCCGGGCAAGATCGATCCGGCGATGATGCAGAAGATGCAGATCGACGACGTCAACCCGGTCGCGCAGTTCCTGGTCCCGGCGCTGCTCGCGGTGCGGATCGACGATCCGTGGGTGCGCGAGGCGCAGGACCTGCTCAAGGACTGGGACAAGCGCAACGACGCCGACTCCACGGCCGCGGCGTACTTCAACGCGGTGTGGCGTCAGGTGCTGATGCTCGCGTTCGGCGACAAGATGCCGTTCTCGGTCCGGGCCGACAACGACTGCGCGAGCAACGCGGACAACACACACGTGCAGTGCGGTGACCGGGACGACTCGACCGCGCAGCCCGACGGCGGCGACCGGTGGAACGAGGTCGTGCGCACACTGCTGGCCACCCCGGAGAGCCCGTGGTGGAACATCTCCAAGAACCCGGGCGCGGTCACCACCCGCGACGGGCTGCTGCACAAGGCGATGACCGAGGCGAAGAAGGACCTCACCGCCCGGCTCGGGAAGAACATCGACACCTGGTCGTGGGGCCGGCTGCACACGCTGACCCTGCGCAACCAGACCCTGGGCACCGAGGGTCCGGGCGTGGTCAAGTGGATGCTCAACCGGGGGCCGTACGCGATGTCCGGCGGCGAGGGGCTGGTCAACGCGACCGGCTGGAACGCCGCGCAGGGCTACGAGGTGACCACCGTGCCGTCGATGCGGATGGTGGTGGACATGTCCGACCTGGACGCGTCCCGGTGGATCAACCTGACCGGCGCCTCCGGGCACGTGTGGCATGACAACTACACCGATCAGACCGACCTGTGGCGCAAGGGCAAGACGCTGCCGTGGGCGTTCACGCCGGCGGCGGTGGACAAGGCGGCCAAGCACCGGCTGACCCTGCTCCCGGCCGGTCCGGCGGCGCCGGGCAAGCCGTGACGGGCGCCCGCGGCGGTGCTACCGGGTGAACCGGTACACCGCCGCGGGCGTCACCGCGATGTCCACGGGCACGTCGTGCGGCTCGGCCGGCACCCGGTCGAGCACCTCGTCGTCGTACAGCAGCACCACGGTGACCGCCGCCTCCGGCACCCGGGCCAGCGCCCGGTCGTAGGAGCCGCCGCCGCGCCCCAGCCGCATCCCCCGGCGATCCACCGCCAGCCCGGGCACCACCAGCACATCGGCCGTGCGCACCGCCTCCGGGCCGAGCCGCGGCCCGATCGGCTCACGCAGCCCGCGGCCGGCCGGCACCAGCGACGCCGGCCCCTCGTACAGCGCCCAGTCCAGGTCGTTGTCGGCCAGCAGCACCGGCAGCAGCACCCGCCGGGTCGACCCGGCGGTCAGGTCCTCGGCCAGATCCCGCCCGCCCGGCTCGGAACCCACCGGCACATACGCCGCGACGGTGCCCGCGGCGGCGATCTCGGGGAGTGCGAGGAGCGCGTCCCGGAGCGCGCGACTCGCCGCGACACGCCGGTCCGACCCGGCACGTGACCGTGAGTTCATCAACTGTGACCTCAGCGTGGCCTTGTCGTTGAGGATGTCCTTCATGCTGTTCCCTGAATGACGTGTTTGGACGGGTTACCGAAGGAGTCCGCGCAATCGACACAGTTCGCGCCATCGCACCGGACCCGGATCCCGCATGAGCCTGACTTTCGAACGCCTCCTGATCATCCTGCTCGTCGGCGCGCTCGCGGTCGCGGTCGGCTCGCTGACGGTCGCCGTACGCCGGTTGCGCGCGATCGCCGGCAACGAACTGCCCGAACTGCGACACGAGGTCACCCGGTTGGAGCTGAACCGGGCCGAGTTGGAGCGGTTGTCGGTCACCGATCCGCTGACCGGCGTGTGGAACTACCGCTATCTGCAACTCGTGCTGGACCGCGAGGTGATGCGGGCGACCCGGTTCGGTCGGCCGCTGGGGCTGCTCATGCTCGACCTCGACCACTTCCGCGCGGTCAACGAGCGGCACGGCCACCAGGGCGCGGGCGCGGTGTTGCGCGAGGTGGCCCAGCGGCTGGCCCTGGAGATCCGCCAAGTGGACACCATCGCCCGGTACGGCGGCGAGGAGTTCGTGATCCTGCTGCCCGAGACCGACGCGGCCGGGGCGGCCAAGGTGGCGGAGCGACTGTGCTACGCCGTACGCCGGGGCACGTTCGGCGCGGCGACCGACCCGGTCCCGCTGACCCTGGCGATCGGCACCGCCGTGCTGCCCGAGGACGGCACCCACGCCACGACCCTGCTGCGCGCCGCCGACCGCGCGCTGGCCCGGGCCAAGCGGGCGGGCGGCGACCGGTTCTGCGGCCCGGACCCGGCCGAGACCGGGCCGGCGGCCGACAACCGGCCAATCGCCGGGCTTCATGGCACCCCCGGCGACCTCACCCGTTAGTGTGCGGTCATGTCTGCGCGTCATGCGTTCCGGCTCACCAAGGCGGTCGTGCCCGCCGCCGGCCTCGGTACCCGGTTCCTGCCGGCGACCAAGGCCACGCCCAAGGAGATGTTGCCGGTCGTGGACACGCCGGCCATCCAGTACGTGGTCGAGGAGGCCGTCGCGGCCGGGCTCACCGACGTACTGATGGTCACCGGGCGCAACAAACGCGCCCTGGAGGACCACTTCGACCGGGCCTACGAACTCGAACACGCGCTGGCCGCCAAGGGTGACCTGGACCGGCTCAAGCTGGTCCGCGAGTCGAGCGAGTTGGCCGCGATCCACTACGTACGCCAGGGCGACCCGCGCGGCCTCGGGCACGCGGTGTCCTGCGCCCGGCCGCACGTGGGCGACGAGCCGTTCGCGGTGCTCCTGGGCGACGACCTGATCGACCCGCGCGATCCGCTGCTCGCCACGATGCTTCGGGTACGCAGCGAACTCGGCGGCAGCGTCGTGGCGTTGATCGAGGTCGACCCGGCGCAGGTGCACCTGTACGGCTGTGCGGCGGTGGAACCCCTGGCCGAGGGCGTCTCCGAGCCCGGCGTGGTGCGGGTGACCGACCTGGTGGAGAAGCCGGAGACCGGGACCGCGCCGAGCAACTACGCGGTGATCGGGCGCTATCTGCTGGACCCGGCGGTGTTCGACGTGCTGGAGCACACCCCGCCCGGTCGGGGCGGCGAGATCCAGTTGACCGACGCCCTGCGGGTGCTCGCGAGGCGCGGGCCGAACGAGGGCGGCACCGTGCACGGCGTGCTGTTCGAAGGGCGCCGCTACGACACGGGCGACCGGGCCGACTATCTGCGTGCCATCGTGAAGCTGGCATGCGAGCGTGAAGACCTGGGGCCCGAATTCCGGGCCTGGTTGAGGCAGTACGTGAACGAGGAGATGCACGGATGAAAAGCGTCGAGGACCATCTGAGCGGGATCCTCGAACGGATCGCCCCGCTCGCCCCCCTCGAACTGCAACTGCTCGACGCGCACGGCAGTCTCCTGGTCGACGAGGTGGCCGCCACCGGCGACCTGCCGCCGTTCGACAACTCGTCGATGGACGGCTACGCGGTGCGGCTGGCCGATGTCGCGGACGCGGGCGAGCAGTACCCGGTGGTGCTCGAAGTGGTGGACGACATCGCCGCCGGCGACACCCCGAAGGTCGCGCTCGGATCGGGCACGTGCGCGCGGATCATGACCGGCGCGCCGGTGCCGGAGGGCACCGAGGCGATCGTGCCGGTGGAGTGGACCGACGCGGGGCTGCCGACCGTGCGGATCACGAAGGCGCCGTCGAGTGGGCAGTTCATCCGGCGGCGGGGCGACGACGTGTCGGCGGGGCAGACCGTGCTGGACGCCGGGACCACGATCGGCTCCGCCCAGGTCGGTCTGCTCGCCGCAATCGGCCGGGAGCGGATCCGGGTCCGGCCCAGGCCGCGCGTGGTGATCCTGTCCACCGGCAGCGAGCTGATCCAGCCCGGCCGGCCGATCGGCCCCGGGCAGATCCGCGACTCGAACAGCTACATGCTCACCGCCGCCGCGCGCGAGGCCGGCGCGATCGCGTACCGCGTCGGCAACGTGCCCGACGACCCCAAGGTGCTGATCGACACGATCGAGGACCAGCTGATCCGGGCGGACCTGGTGGTCACCACCGGCGGGGTCAGTGCGGGCGCCTACGACGTGGTCAAGGAAGTGTTGTCCGAGCTGGGCACGGTCGAGTTCGGCAAGGTCGCGATGCAGCCGGGGATGCCGCAGGGTTTCGGCGTGATCGGCCCCGACGAGACGCCGATCTTCACCCTCCCCGGCAATCCGGTCAGCGCCTTCGTGTCCTTCGAGGTGTTCGTCCGGCCGGCGCTGCTGCGGATGCAGGGTGCCGCGGTCACCGAGCGCCCGACCGTGCGGGCGACCTGTTCGACGGCGCTGACCTCTCCCGAGGGCAAGCGTCAGTTCCTGCGTGCGTGGTACACCCCGCCGGTGGACGGCGTGGGCGAGGGCACCGTCGATCCGGTCGGCGGCACCGGCTCCCACCTGCTCGGCAGCCTCGCCCGGGCGAACGCGCTGATCAGCCTTCCCGCCGAGGTCACCGCGGTGGCCGAGGGCACCGAGGTGTCCGTGATGCTGCTCGGCTGAGCGGGCGGCGGCGTCTGCGTCCGGGCGCCGCGATCCCGGTCCGGGCGGGCCCGTGTATGCGGGGCGCCCGGTTGTGCCTCTAACGTTGCCCCGACATGAAACGCCGGTTCGACGCACACGGAAGTCGGACACGGACGGCACTTCGACGCCCACCGCAACGGGGGGCTCACCGTATGGGGTGGACAGTTGACGCGCGGCGCCAAGAACCTCACGCACCTCGACGAGGCCGGCGCGGCCCGGATGGTGGACGTCACGGCCAAGGACGTCTCGGTCCGCACGGGCACCGCGTCGGGCCGGGTGCTCGTGTCGCCGCGGGTGGTCGAACTCCTGCGCGGCGAGGGCGTACCCAAGGGTGACGCGCTGGCCACCGCCCGGATCGCGGGCATCATGGCGGCCAAGCGCACCCCCGACCTGGTACCGCTGTGCCACCCGATCGCGCTGCACGGCGTCGCGGTGGATCTGTCGGTGCACGACGACGCGGTGGCGATCACCGCGACCGTGCGCACCGCCGACCGCACCGGCGTCGAGATGGAGGCGCTGACGGCGGTCTCCGTGGCGGCGCTGACGGTGGTGGACATGGTCAAGGCGGTGGACCCGGGCGCGGTGATCACCGACGTACGGGTCGAGGCGAAGACGGGCGGAGTCTCCGGGGACTGGCAGCGGGACCCGGGGGCAGGGGCCACACAACGGGACGGAGGGCAAGTCTGATGCGAGCCATGGTGATCACCGTGTCCACGCGCGCGGCGGCCGGGACCTACCAGGACGAGAGCGGCCCGGTGATCGTGCGCGGGCTGCAACAGATGGGCTTCGAGACGCGCGGGCCGCAGATCGTGCCGGACGGCGAGCCGGTCGCCCAGGCGCTGCGCGACGCGTGCGCGGGCCACTACGACGTGATCATCACCACCGGGGGGACCGGGCTCAACCCGTTCGACCAGACCCCGCAGATGACCAGTCGGGTGATCAGCTACGAGGTGCCCGGCATCGCCGAGGCGATCCGGATGGAGAACTTCGACAAGGTGCCGACCTCGATCCTGTCGCGCGGCATCGCCGGCGTCGCGATCACCCAGGACTCGCACTGGACCTACCGCAGCCTGATCGTCAACCTGCCCGGCTCGCCGGGCGGCGCGCAGGACGGGATCACGGTGCTGGCGAAGGTGTTGCCGCACGTGGTGTCCCAGCTCCAGGGCGGCGACCACGCGCGCGGCGGCGGTTTCGGCGGCGCCGGCGGTGCCGGCGGGTTCGGCGGCGGGCCGCAGCAGGCTCCGCCCGGCGGCGGGTACCAGGGCGGCTACGGCGCGGGTGGCGGCTACCAGGGTGGTGGCGGCGGGGGCGGCTACCAGGGCGGCGGGGGCTACGGAGGGGCGCAGCAGCCGCCATGGGGCACGCGCTGACCCGGGGCTGGCCCGTGGAACTCGCCGAGGGCCGGGTGACGCTTCGGCCGATCCGGGCCCGGGACGCGGCCGCCTGGCAGGAGGTGCACACCCGCAATCGCGAGTGGCTGCGCCGCTGGGAGGCGACTGTGCCGCCGGGGTCGGCGGCCGGGCGGCGGCCGACCTTTCGGCAGATGGTCCGCTTTTTGCGGGCCGAGGCCGGCGCGGGGCGGATGTTGCCGTTCGTGGTGCTGTACGACGGGCAGTTGGTCGGCCAGGTCACCGTTGCCGGGATCACCTGGGGGTCGATGTGCTCGGCGCATGTCGGCTACTGGGTCGACGAGCGCGTCGCCGGGCTCGGCGTGATGCCGACCGCCGTCGCGCTGGTCTCCGACCACTGCTTCTTCCGGCTCGGGGTGCATCGCCTGGAGGTGTGCATCCGGCCGGAGAACCGGGCCAGTCGGCGCGTGGTGGACAAGCTGGGATTTCGCGAGGAGGGCCTGCGCCCGCGCTACCTGCACATCGACGGCGACTGGCGGGACCACCTGGCGTACGCGCTGAACGCCGAGGAGGTCCCGGAGGGGCTGTTGATGCGGTGGCGCGCCTATCGGGAGAGCCGGGGGTTCACCTGGTAGTCACCGCCGCCTTCGGAATCTCTTCGATGTCGATCCCGCCATATCGACACATCGATCTCGCGATTTCGCTACTCTCCCGGAGATATGAGCGGTGTCACCTCGGCAGACCCCGGAGCCTCCGGGGGCACGGCTGCCCGGTGGGCCTCGGGGGGCTCGGCGACCCCGAGCGATCCGGTCGCCTCGATGATCCCGGTAGTCACATCCGTCACATGGGCATCAGAACGGATCGCACGACACACCGTGCCTAATCCGACGATGCGGTGCCCATCCGGCTTAGCGTGTGAAGCGTGAACGGCAGCGGCCTGATCTACGCAGCGATCGTGGGGGCCTGGGCTGCCTATCTGGTGCCCATGTGGCTTCGCCGACAGGACGAGCTGAACGAGGCCCGGCCGACCGAGCGTTTCACCACCGCGATCCGGATCCTGTCCCGTCGCGGCGCCTTCGAGCGGCGCTCGGCGCGGGCGCTGGCCGAAAAGAGCGGTACGGAGGGCGCCGAGCGCCGCGCCGCCGGTGAGTCCGGGCGCGGGCGGCGGCCGTCGGGGACGGCGGGCGCGGGGCCGGGTGTCGGGGCACAGGCTTCGGGTGCGCAGGGCTCGGGTGGGCAGGCTTCGAGTGCACAGGCTTCGGTGCAGGCCCCCGCCGGGCAGTCCTCGGGTGGCCAGTCGTCGGTGCCGCAGCAGGCGACCGGGTCGGGTGCCGGGTCCGCCGCGGCGGCCAAGGGCAAGGCCGGCGGCGCGGGCAAGCGCCCCGCCGCGCCGGTGCGCCGGGACGAGGGGCGCGCCGCGCTGCTCACCCGTCGCCGCCGGGTGATCGCGAGCCTGTTCGCCGGCTTCACCGCCGGCGCGATCCTGGCCGGTGTGGCCGGCCTCGCCTGGGTGTGGCTGCCCGCCGTGCCCGGCGTGTTGTTGTCGGCGTACATCGTGCATCTGCGGGTCCAGGAGCGCCGCCGCTACGAGGCGGGGCTGCGCCGGCTGGGCCGACCGGCGGGCAAGCCGGGCACGCCGGCCGACGCCGGCGCGGCGCACGAGGCGCGGGTCCGGGCAGCCCGGACGCGTGAGGCCGCCGACGGCGCGACGGCGGATCCCCGGCCCGCGACGCCGCCGACGGCCGGCGAGGGGCGGCAGGTCCGTACCCCGCGTTCGGGCTCCGGTGCGCCGGGTGCGTCCGGCCCCGCGGGAGCGGGCGGCGCCGCCGGCCCGGCCGGCTCGGCCCGGGGTCGACGCGAGCGTGCGGAGGAGGAGCCGGCGCTGGCCGAGTGGATCGCCGAACTGGCCACCGGTGACGGCCCCGACCGGGACGCGTGGGACCCGGTCCCCGTCCCGCTGCCCACCTACGTGACGGCCCCGGTCGTCCCGCGCGGCGACACCGAACAGGAGCCGGAGCGCCCGCAGATCCACGCCGTCCCGGACCCGCAACCGGCCGAGGCACTACGCCCGCCCACCCCGTTGTTCGACCAATACGCCGAGGACACCCGCACCGGCTACGGCGCGTCGGTCGACTCCCTCCCGCTCTACGAACACGAGTGGCGCCGAGCCGGCAACGAGTGAATACCCGTGCACGAGCCGGCTCGGGGAGGTGGTAATGTTTCTCCTCGTTGGGCCTGTGGCGCAGTCTGGTAGCGCACCTCGTTCGCATCGAGGGGGTCTGGGGTTCAAATCCCCACAGGTCCACACATCACGAAAGCCCCGCCGAACTCCGGCGGGGCTTTCGTCATTTCCGGATTCCACTGTGTGGTCGTCGGTTGGTAAAAGCGCGGAATCCCATCAGGCGCGGTGCGATCCCGATCAATGCGTCGAATCATGGCCGACTCACCCCCTACCGGGCGGTTCCTTCGTCTGCTGCCATGGAAGGTGCCAGGCGGGCGGCATCGACACCGGGGGGCACGGTGGGGACATCCACGCGGTGGGATGGACCGAGCGGGAGACCATGGAGTTCCGTAGGCGGTCGGCTGACCCGGTGGGACCCGGACGGGCCTGATGCCGAGGATCGCCTTCGGGGGATTGCCCGGGGCTATCTCCTGGCCCTCCAGTCGACCGTGCGTGACGATCCCACGGCATTCGGCCTCTACGACGCCGCGTGTGCGGCGGGCGAACGATTGGCCGCGGTGCTGGAGGACCCGCCGCGGATGGAGACCGAGGCGGATTTCCTGGCCGGGCTCGTCTCCCGGATCGCCGGAGAGGGCGGCACCCTTGCGGACGCGGTCGTGCGTAGAGCTGTCGTGGCGGCGGGGCGTCAGGTGCTCGAACAGCACCCGGAACCGGAATCGGGCGCAAGAACGGGTTCGGCCGGTCGCGGTATCGCCTCGGATGTCCTGTGCGACCTCTATCGATTCTTCTTCGCCGACGTGGTGGCCGAATTTCTGCGCTCCGTCGTGGCGGAGAAGGTGAAGTCGGCCGTTCCGGTGCTGCCTGTCATCGATCCGGAGGACGTGATCAGCGGCTGGGTTGCGGACCATGTGTTGGAACTGGTCCCCGATCCCTGCGAGACCGCCGATACGGAAGGTTCACCGGGCGGGTTGTCCCACGTTGCTCGGGGCCTTGTGCCGCGCACGGTCGGCATGATCCTCGGCCTTGTCACTCCGTTCGCCGGCGACGTGGGGGAGTCGGTGTGACCGGGCCCGGTCGACTCGTGTGGTGGTCGGCGCACCCGAGGGATACGGCGACGGCACCCGAGCACGCGACAGTGGTCGGTGCGGACTCGTTCCAGGAACGCGAGGGCAGGGTCACCGGAGCGGATCGGTTGCCCGGTCTCGTCCCTGCCTGGGCCGAGGACCTGTTTCGCGTGGCTCGGGCCGCCTTCATCGCGGACAAGTACATTCGACGAAGCACCGCCGTCGACAACTGGACGCGCCACATCCACCTCTCGGTACCGGTGACCGATCCCGAACGTTGGGGGTCGCCCGTGGCGTCGGCTCATTTCACTACGTTGCTTCAGACGCTTACGGCAGACGTGTGGGAGGTGTCCTTCCGCGCGTTCCGACCCGAGTACACGTGCGAGGCGCTGCCGTTGGCGTACGAACGCCAGGTGAGTGAAGTGGCGTTGTTGTCGGGCGGCTTGGACTCCCTGAGCTGGGCGGCCACCCGTGCGGGAGCCGGTGGAACCAGTGCGCAGGGCCTGGTGTTCGTGATGTTCCGCGAGATCAGTCTCGACGCGGTGCAGCAACGGGTGTACGCGTCGGTTCGACGTCTGCGCCCCACCCGGGACATCTCACTGGTACCCCTGCGGCAGACCCCGAAGGGCGACGGATCCGGAGACCGACTGGAGACTTCTGCGCGCACCCGAGGACTGTTGTACACAACCGGTGCGGTTCGCATCGCCACGGCTCATCGGGTGCGGATCGTGCACGTGCCCGAGAACGGACAACTCGCGCTCAACCCACCGCTGACGCCGGCCCGCGCCGCGGCCTGCTCGACCCGTTCCGTCCATCCTTGGACGTTGCATCACCTGAATGCGTTGATGGCCGAGATCAGCGCCGGCGACGGTGCGGTGACGGTGGTGAATCCCCTTGGGCAGCTGACCAAAGGGGAGGTGTGTCGGGCCGCGCTGGACGCCGGTTTGAGAGCGGCCGAGCTGGAGGGCACGGTGAGTTGTGGCAAGCCGCCGATTCGGCAGGGGCAGGGCTTGACCATGGCCAACTGCGGTGTCTGTTACCCGTGCCTGGTACGGCGTTCCGGTCTGCTCCACTCCGTGGGCTTCGATCGGACCGTGTATGAGGTCGAGCCATGGTCTCTCGGTGCGGACTCGGAAAGGGACGAGGATTGGCGGGCCCTGCAGCGTCGACTGTGCAGGCCGCACACGCTCTCGGACCTGCTCGGTGATACTCCGTTGCCGCCGGGAACGGATGCGAAGGCCGCGCTGGATGTGCTGGTTCGTGGTTGGGGCGAGCTGTCCGGGCTGCTCGAATTCGCGCTGCGGGCGCAGCCCGTGAGCGCGGCGTCGGGAATGGCTTGGCCTGACGTCGAAGCCTTGAGTGACGAAGCGGCGCCCGGTGTGTGAACAGTGATCTTTCGGGCCGGGGTGGGAATGTCCGGGGGTCGATCGGCCTTGCTCGAAAGAGTGCGTCTCGCGTGGTGACGTGCGGGGCAGCGCCGCGTGTAGCGGAGTGTGTTCGGGTGGTTATTACGGTCGCGTAGGCGAGGTGAGCGGTGCCAACATCGGGTGACATGGCCGAGCTTGTGAATCCACACGGGAATCTGTCCGGAATCAACTCTTATGTGGCCATCGGCGACAGCTTTACGGAGGGCGTCGGGGATCCCGGGCCCGACGGGAACTATCTCGGGTGGGCCGACCGGTTCGCGGCTCGGCTGGCGGTGGAGCGGCCGGGGTTGCGGTACGCGAATCTCGCGGTGCGTGGGAAGTTGTTGCATCAGATCGTCGAGGAGCAGGTGCCGCTGGCGATTGCGGCGCGGCCCGATCTGGTGACGTTGTGCGCGGGGGGCAACGATGTGCTGCGGCCCGGGAGCGACCCGGACAAGCTTGCCGCGGAGTACGAGGAGGCGGTCGCCGCGCTGACGGCGACGGGCGCGCGGGTGGTGGTGTTCACCGGGTTCGATACGCGGTGGGTGCCGGTGCTCAAGTTGATCCGGGGCAAGGTGGCCACCTACAACGAGTTGTTGCGGGCGGTCGCGGATCGGTACGACTGTGCGGTGGCCGACATGTGGGGGCTCACCTCGCTGCACGATCGGCGGGCCTGGAGCGAGGATCGGCTGCACCTGTCGCCCGAGGGGCACGATCGGGTCGCGCTCAAGGTCGGGCGGGCGCTCGGGCTGGCCGTGGACGGTGACCCGGATGCGCCGTGGCCGGCGGAGGAGGTCGCGGTGACGGCGGGGGCGGCGCGGTTGGAGAACGTGCATTGGGCGCGGGAGCACCTGGTGCCGTGGATCGGGCGGCGGCTTCGGGGGCAGTCGTCGGGGGATCACGTGACGGCGAAGCGGCCGGAGTTGGCGCCGTTGGACCTGGCTGCGGCGCCGGTCGCGGAGCGCGCGAGCCGGGCGTCCTAGTGCGGGTGGGCGGGCCCGGCCGGCCGGTCCTCGGGCCGGACGGGCCAATTGGTCGGCCCGAGTCGGTTGTCCTCAAGCGCCGGACGGGCTGAGTTGGGTTGTGTTTGCCGTTCGGGTGGCGGTTCCCGAGTGCCTGCGGTGGGCGTCCTCAAGCGCCGGACGGGCTGGGATTGGTTGGGTTCGGCGGCTGAGGCTGCGGACCGTGGTGCCTGTGGTGGGCGTTTTCCCACGCCGGACGGGATGTGAAGGGTGTGGCTTGGTTTCGGGGGCCGTCAGGGGGGTGTGCCGGCCTCTGTGGTGGTGCCGAGTAGGAGTAGGTGGGTGGCTCGGCAGATTGTGTGTTCTACCTCTGTCATGGTCATTCGGCCGAAGGCCCAGCTGAACAGGGCGCCTTCCCAGGCGATGCCGAGCAAGTGGACGAACTCGTCGGCGTTGGTCACCTCGTCCGCCAGGGCCGTGCGGAACATCGTGTTCATGATGCGGTTGATTTCGCGGTGGCAGTCGCCCACGCCCGGGTCGGAGGAGCCGAGGGCGTGGATCAGGGCGGCGGTCAGGCGGGGGTGGCGGGCCATCGTGCGGCAGGTGTCGCGCAGGATCGCGCAGACCCGCTCGGCCGCGTTCGCGCCGTCCGGGCGGGCCGCGCCGCTGCGTTCCAGGGCCGCGATCCACTCCAGGTGGGTGGCCGCGAGCAGGTGGTCCTTCGAGGAGAAGTGCCGGTAGATGGTCGCCGAGGAGAGCCGGGACAGGCGGACCACGTCGCGCATCTGCACGCTGTCGTAGCCGCCCTCCGCGGCCAGGTCGCGGGTCGCGTCGATGGCTCGCCTGCGTATGTCCTGCTCCCGCGTGACGGGCACCGGTGCAGCCTCCCTCGGCATCGACGGCGACATCGCGCCGCTAGATCCAGGTGCTGAACCACATGCGGTCCAGCCATCCGCTGCGGGTGATCGTCTCACCGGTGAAGATCGGGTAGAAGTAGAGGAAGTTCCAGGCGATCAGGGCGATGATCGCGACCACGCCCGCGGTGCCCCAGGCGCGTCGGCGTTCGGTGGCTCCGGGTGGGCCGAGGAGTGCGCCGAGCATCATGGTCACGGCCAGGCACAGGAACGGGACGAACGCGACGGCGT
>NZ_JBHZAE010000019.1:0-237257 GCF_042754105.1 Embleya sp. NPDC059237
ACACCGAACTGCCCACCGACGAGGTGGAGACGGTCGGTGGCCTGCTCGCCCAGGCGCTCGGCCGGGTGCCGATCCCCGGCTCCGGGGCTGAGGTGGCCGGGCTCCGGCTGATCGCCGAGGGCACCACCGGGCGGCGCAACCGGATCGACACCGTGCTGGTCAGCCGGGTCGAGCCGGGCGACGCGCCGGACAGCGCGGGGCGCGGCGAACAGACCGACCCCCGTGGCAACCACAACCGTTCCGAGGAGAGGCAACCCGCCGATGCCTGAGTCACCCGCCGTGCCGGCCGCCCGGCCCACCCCGTCCGACCGTTGCGGACGTCGAGCCGTCCGCGCGCCGTCCGGGCTACCGGACGTTCGCGATGGAATCGTCCTTGTCGATGCCGCGACGCTTGGCGCCGAGCAGCGGGACCAGGTTGAGCAGGAGTCCGACCACGGCCACGGCGGTGACCAGGTTGGCGCCGGGGCGGTAGGAGCCGAAGTCGGCGTCGCCGGCCTTGGCGCCGGTGGTCAGCGCGGTGACCACGGCGAGCACGAGGGCCGCGCCGACCTGGCCGGAGGTCTGCACCAGGCCGGAGGCGAGACCCTGTTCGGAGTCCTCGATGCCCTCGGTGGCCTGGGCCATGATCGCGCTGAACCCGAAGGCGAAGCCGCCGCCCAGGAGCAGCATGGTAGGCAGCACCGCGAACGCGTAGTTGGGCGTGGTGCCGGCGGTGGCGAGGAACCACACGTAGCCGAGGCTCATCGAGGCCATCGAGGCGATCAGCAGCGGCGCGGTGCCGTAGCGGTTGATCAGCTTGCCGGTGAACGGCGACCCGAAGGCCACGACCAGGCCGGCGGGCAGCAGCGCGAGCGCCATCCGCAGCGCGGACCAGCCCAGTCCGTCCTGGAGGTAGAGGGTCATCATGAACTGGAAGCTCATGTAGGAGCCCATCAGCGCGACCATGCTCAGGTTGGCCCGGACCACGGTGCCGACACGCAGGATGCCGAACCGCACGAGCGGGTGCGCGATGCGCTTCTCGACCAGGACGAACGCGGTGAGCAGGGCGGCGGCCAGGACTATCGAGCCGAGGGTCAGCGGTGCGCCCCAGCCGCGTTCGGGGGCGGAGACGACGGTGTAGACGGCCAGCAACATGCCGCCGCTGAGGGTGATCGCGCCGACCACGTCGTGGCCGCCGGAGTCGGCGGGACGGTCGCGCGGGATCAGGAACCAGCCGCCGATCAGCGCCAGGATGGCGAGCGGCACGGGGATCAGGAAGGTCCAGCGCCAGCCGAACTCGGTGAGCAGGCCGCCGAGGATCAGGCCGGAGGAGTAGCCGCTGGCGCCGAAGACGGAGAAGACGGACAGCGCCCGGTTGCGGGCGGGGCCCTCGGGGAACGTCGTGGTGAGGATGGACAGGGCGGTGGGCGCGGTGAACGCGGCGGCCAGGCCCTTGATGAAGCGGGTGGCGATCAGCAGGCCGCCGCTGTCGACCATGCCGCCGAGCAGCGAGGCGCCGGCGAACACGGCGAGCGCGATCAGGAAGACCCGGCGGCGGCCGAGCAGGTCGGCGGTGCGACCGCCGAGCATGAGCAGCCCGCCGTAGCCGAGGATGTAGCCGTTGACGATCCATTGCAGGGACGTCGCCGACAGACCGAGTTCGTGGCCGATCGACGGCAGCGCGACGCCGACCATCGAGACATCGAGGCCATCCAGGAAGAGCACGAGGCACAGCACGGCCAGGACGCCCCAGAGTCTGGGGGTCCAGTGCGAACCGGACGGTGTTTCGGCCGACGAGGAGGACGAGGGGACGGAGTGCTCGCGGGAGGACGGTCCCGCGTAGGTCTCGACTGTTGAAGCCATGGGCAAGAACGTACATGCGCACGCATTGAATGTCTACGCATTAAATGTGGGTGCAATAAATTTGCTTGCATGTTACGACGGGCGGCGCTACCGTGACGCAATGAAGACGAAGGACCCGCTGATCGAGAGCTGGCGCGAGCTGTTGTCGCAGTACAGCCGGGTGGCGCACGAACTCGATCGCGCCCTTCAGGCCCGGCATGGCCTCACGATGAGTGACTACGAGGTCCTCGATCGCCTGGTCGACGCCGAGGGCTGCAAGTCCCGCATCCACGACCTCGTCGTCGATCTGCATTTGAGCCAGAGTGCCTCCTCACGCGCCGTGGCCCGCCTCGAGAAGTGCGGCCTGGTCCAGCGCGCGATGTGCGAGAGCGACCGCCGGGGCGTTTTCGTCATCGCCACCGACAAGGGCCGCGCCCTCCACGAGCAGGCCCGGGTGACCCAACTCGCCGTGCTCGGCGAACACCTGGTCTGAGACACCGGGTCCGCACACCGGGTCTGCACTCCTGGTCTGCACTCCTGGCCCGCACGCCTGGTCGGAGGGCGCCGGGCATGCTTGCCTTCACGCCGGCGTCAATGTCTACGGTCGTCATCGCCGGCCGCCGCGGGGCCGATCCCGGAATCGGATCGGCCACGCGACGGCGTCCGGCACCGTGCCGAACCGACACCGCGACGATTCGAGGCCCGAGCGTGCCCTCCCTTCTGCATCTCGACGCGAGCATGCGTCGGACGGGATCCGTATCCCGGCTCCTGTCCGCCCACTTCGCCGCCCGTTGGCGCGAACGCCACCCGAGCGGCGCGTACACCTACCGGGACCTGGCCGCCCAGCCGATCCCGCACCTGACCCACGCGGTGCGCGAAGCGCTCGTCGACCCGGGCGCCGAACACGGCGCGCCGGCGGACGAATGGGCGCTGACCGCCGCGCTCAACGCCGAGTTGCGCGCGGCGAGCACGGTCGTGATGGGTGTGCCGATGTACAACTACTCGATCCCGTCCACGATCAAGACGTGGTTGGACCGGGTCGTCTCCCCGGCCACCATGGCGGTGCCCGGCGGCGAACCCGGCCCCCTGGCGGGCACGTCCGTGATCGTGATCAGCCCTCGTGGCGGTTCGTACGCCCCGGGCACGCCGCGTGCGGGTTGGGACCACCAGGAGCCCTACCTGCGCGCCGTCCTGGGGGCCATCGGCCGCACCGACGACCTGACCACCTTCGTACCCGCCGAGTTGACGCTCGCCGCGGTCGTGCCGCAGATGGCCGCCCTGAAGCCGCTCGCCGAGCAGTCCCTCGAACGGGCCTACCGGACCCTGGAAACACTCGCCGGCCGGGATCCGGCGACGGCGGGGTAGCCCGTCGCTCAGTGGGCGGCCTGGTGGAAGTGGCTGGGTCGGCCGTCGTGGTGGACCAGGGTACCCAGGCGTGCGGCCTCGGCGCGGTGCAGTAGACGCGCGCGACCGTCCGCGCGGCGCAGCACGGTGGCATGCCACGGGGTGGCCCAAACATCGGGGGCATCCAAGAGGCGGATCCCGAACTTGTCGGCGCCGCGCCGTTGCGGGTGGATGGACAGGCGCACCGCGCGCGGGTGGTGTTCGGCGATCAGGTCGCTCCAGGCCCGGCTGCGCTGGATGACGCCGTAGGCCCGGTCGCGGCAGTCGCGTTGCAGCGCGGATCGGGTGCCGGGGAAGTCGGCGGTGTCCTCGAACAGGAACCGGGTAATGCCCCGGTACAGCCGCAACGTGTCCTCGTCGGACCGGACTTGGGCGCGTAGTTCGGCCAGGGTCGGGGCGTGGCGCGCGTGCAGCCAGGCACGTTTGTCCGCGTGTGTGCGGGGGCCTGCCGGGCCGGTCGGGTCGTCGCCGAGCACGTCGCGCAGGTCGAACACGCTCAGCCGGTCCAAGGCGTTGTCGGCGATGACGGCGCGCAGTTCGTCGGTGTAGGCGTCGACGTGCGCGTCCGGGACGCGGACGAGGTCGGCGAAGACGTGGCCGTCGGAGCAGATCAACATCCGGGCGCCGGGCGGGTGTACGGCCGCCACCGACGCGCACAGCCCGTCCAGGAAGGCCAGGCTCAGCCGTTCGCCCTCGTCGGGCAGATGTCCCAGGACCTTGGCGGGGTTGGGCGATTTGCAGGGGAATCCCGGCAGCGCGAACACGACGGGTTCGCCCCGGGCGACGAAGTCGGCCACTCGGTCGAGTTGTTCGGGGAAGTCGGCGACCGATTCGCGGCCCGGTTCGAGGTCGCGTTCGGCCGCACGGCGGTGTGGCAGGAGCAGTTCCAGGATCGCGGCACTGATCGCGGCGGTCTGCGCGGGACCCGGGCGGTCTCGGCGGTCGATGGCGTGCATGGCCTGGTCACGCCCGCTCGGTGTAGGTAACCGGCAGCGTGTCGACGCCGCGCGCGAGCACGGCGGGGATCCACTCGACGTCGTCGACCGGGACGGCCGGGGCCAAGCCCGGCAGGCGGGCGAGGAGCGTGCCGAGCGCGACGTGGAGTTCGACCCGGGCCAGCGCGGCGGCCGGGCAGAAGTGGATGCCGTGGCCGAAGGCGAGGTGCGGGTTGGGGCTGCGGTCGAAGTCGAGGATGTCCGGGTCGGGGAAACGTTTCGGGTCCCGGTTGGCCGCGCACAGCGAGACGATCACCGAGTCACCGGCAGGGACGGCGGTGCCGTGCAGGTCGTCGTCCGCGGCGAGGAAGCGCCAGGTGGTGAGTTCGAAGGCGCTGTCGTAGCGCAGCAGTTCCTCCACGGCGGTGGGCAGGAGCGTGGGGTCCTCGTGGAGTCGGTCCAGGTGTCCGGGGTGTCGCAGGAGGGTGATCAGGGCGGTGCTGATCTGGTTGGTCACGGGTTCTTGGCCGGCGACCAGGAGTTGGAAGATCATCGAGTCCAGCTCGGCCCGGGTCAGCCGGCCGGCGGCGTGCGCGGCGACCAGTCGGCCGAGCAGGCCGTCGTCGTCCGGGTCGGCCCGGCGATCGGCGACCAGGTCGGCGATGTAGCCCTGGAGTTCGCGTAGCAGCGCCTCGTATCCGGCCCGGCGCGGGTCCCCGGGACCGACGGGCTGCACCACCTTGCACCACTCGCGCCGGAACCGGGCCGCGAACTCCGCGGGCAGGCCGATGACTTCGGCGAGGACCCGGAGCGGGAAGCGGGCCGCGAAGCAAGCCACGACGTCCGCTCCCCCGCCGGCCGGCATGGCGTCGACGAGGTCGTCGGCGATCTTCTGGATCCGAGGTCGCAGCGCGTCGACCCGACGCGGTGCGAAGGCGTCGGTGACCAGGCGGCGCATGGTGGTGTGCCTGGGCGGGTCCTGGTGGAGCAAATGCACCTGGAGTTCGGTGTGTTGCGGCTCGGGCATGATCGAGGCGAGGGCCCGCCAACGGTCGTTGCCCAGGTCGTGGTTCTTGCCCAGTCGGGGATCGTTGAGGGTGGCGTGCGCCGCGTCGTATCCGGTGACCAGCCAGGCGCCCACCCCGCTGGGGAAGCGCACCCGATGGATCGGGCCGGCGTCGCGGAGCTTGGCGTAGAGGGGGTAGGGGTCGCGTTTGTACTCGCGCCCGTACAGCTCGACGGCGTGCGGGTCGTTCGTGGTGCAGTCGGGGCGGTTCGTACCGGGTTCGATCCGGGTCACGGGGTGTATCTCCCTGGCGGTGCGGTGCAGGTGCGGGGGCGGTGGTTGGGCAGGCGGCGTGGGTCGGGGCGCCGGTCGGGGCTCAGATGGTGATCTCCGGTCGGTACAGGTCCAGCCACAGGCCGAGGTCGACCACCCGTTCCAGGCGCAACCGGTGCCCCCACCGCAGTTCGTGCGCGGGCGTGTCGAGGCAGGACCTGATCACCGTCTCGTCGACGAGCGCGCGGACCCGTCCGCCGTGCCCGTCGAGGGCGTCCCGGGCCAGGTCCTGCAATCCCCGGTTGTAGTCGGGGTGATGGGTGGCCGGGTAGTGGTTCTTGGGCCGCTCCCGGATCGAGCGCGGGGCGAGCGTGTCGCCGGCCGCGCCCCGCAGCAGGCTCTTCTCCCGACCGTCGAAGGAGTGCAGCGACCACGGCACGTCGTAGGCGTACTCGACCAGCCGGTGGTCGCAGTAGGGCACCCGCACCTCCAGCCCCTGGGCCATGCTCAACCGGTCCTTGCGGTGCAGGAGTTGGCGCAGCCAGCGGGTCAGCGACAGGTGCCGCAGTTCGCGCAGCCGGTGCTCCTCGGCGCTCTCGTGTGCGGCGTGTGGCACGGCGGCGAGCGCGGTGTGGTAGGTGTCCGCCCGGTATTCACCGATGCGCAGCGTGCGGGCGACGTCGGGATGCAGCGGCATCGCGGCCTCGTCGCCGGTGACCAGGAGCCAGGGGAAGGTGTCGGCGGCGCGCGCGGCGGGACTGTGGAACCACGGGTAGCCGCCGAAGACTTCGTCGGCCGCCTCCCCCGACAACGCGACGGTGGCGTGCCGGCGGATCTCGCCGAACAGCAGGTACAGCGAGGTGTCCATGTCGCCGACGCCGATCGGCGAGTCGCGGCAGGCGACGACCGCGCGTCGGTGCTCCGGGTCGAGCAGCGAGCGCGGGTCCAGGACCACGGTGTCGTGGTCGGTGCCGATGAACCGGCCCGCCTCGGCGGCGTACGGGGTGTCGTGGCCGGTGCGCAGTATGTCGGCGGTGAACGTGTCGGCCTGGTCGGTGTAGTCGACCGCGTAGGAGCGGAGCCGGGCGTCGGGGCCCTCGCGGTGCCGCAGTTCGTCGGCGAGCAGCGCGGTGACCACGGTGGAGTCCAGGCCGCCGGACAGCAGGCTGCACACCGGTACGTCCGCCTCCAGTTGGCCGCGGGCGGCGTGTTCGACCAGGGCGCGCACCCGTTCCACGGTGGTGTCGCGGTCGTCGTGGTGTGCGCCCACCGTCAGTTGCCAGTACCGGTGTTCGCGGAACCCGGCCCGGTCGAGGGTGAGGATCGAGCCGGGTTCGAGTTCGCGGATCCCGGTCCAGACGGTGGGACCGGTGTCGAAGAGCAGCCCGTAGGCCGCACGCAGTCCGTCCGCGTCCACGCGCGGTTCGATCTCGGGATGGGCGAACAGGGCCTTGGGTTCGGAGCCGAAGGCGATGCCGTCGCGTACCCGCGCCCAGTACAGCGGCTTGACGCCGAGACGGTCGCGGATCAGGACCAGGCGGTCGTACCGCAGGTCCCAGATCGCGAACGCGTACATCCCCTCCAGGTGTTCCGCGCACTCCTCGCCCCATTCGAGGTAGGCGCGAAGCACCGTCTCGGTGTCGCTTCGGGTGCGGAACTCGTGCCCGGCGCGGCGGAGTTGGGCGCGCAGCTCGTGGTGGTTGTACACCTCGCCGCTGTACCCGAGGACCACCCGGGGGTCCTCGGGCCGATCCACCATCGGTTGCGCGCCGCCCGCGAGGTCGAGTACGGCCAGGCGTCGATGGCCGAACGCCGCGTGTGCGTCCGCCCATACGTCCCCCGCGTCCGGGCCGCGCCGGGCCAGGGTCGAGGTCATCGCCTCGACGACCGGGCGGAGCGGGCGCCCGTCGGGGCGGAGGCACACCCAGCCGGCGATTCCACACATGCGTGATCCGTCCTTCGGTCGAGGCGTCGGCTGCGGAGGGATCGGGGCGGGGGCGATGGCACCGCTCGGGCGCGCGCCCCCGCCCTCGTCGTTCCACCCGAGCAGTCGTCCGCCCGACCGACAAAGTTCCCGCCGCGCGGGCGGTTCGCGCGGGCGGGTTCACGCGGGCGGGTTCACGCGGGCGATTCGCGCGGGCGGTTCGCGCGGGCGGGTTCACGCGGCTCGGTCCACGCGGCCTGGTTCACGCGGTCGGGGCGGGGCGCACGGCGGGGCGTCGGGCGAGCAGCGTGATGGCGAGCGCCGCCACGATCAGGGCTCCCGCCACGGCGAAGGTGATCCGAGTGCCGGCCGCCACCGCGTCGGGGCGTGCCGTGGTCACGTCGTGTGCGCCCGACGCGAGCGCGAAGACCGCGCCCATCACCGATGTGCCGGTGATCAGGCCGAGGTTGCGCGACAGGTTGAGCATGCCGGAGACCACACCGCGTCGATCGGGTCGGACGTCGGCCATCACAGCGGTGTTGTTCGCGGTCTGGAACACCGCGTAGCCGGCGGTCGTCACCACGATCGGCGCCAGGTAGCCGGCCGGCCCGAGGTGTCCCGAGGTCAGCGCCAGGGCGAACGCGCCGACGGATATCGCGATCAGCCCGACGACGGTCATCCGCCGTGCGCCGAAGCGGTCCGCGATCCGGCCGGCCGGAATCCCGGTGAGCGCGGCGACGACCGGGCCGACCGACATGACGAGTCCGACGAGCGCGTCGCCGAGGCCCAGCGCCCGCGCGAGGTGGAACGGCCCCACCACGAGCGTGGCCATCATCACCGTCGACACCAGCGCACTCGTGGCCAGACTCGCGCTCAGCGCCGGCTCGCGGAACATCGCCAACCGGATCAGCGGCGACGTGACCCGCGCCTCGGTCCGTACGAACAGCACGACGCCGAGCCCGGCCGCCACGAGCAGCGCCGCGTTCAGTGCGCCGAACCCGCCGCGCCCGACGGTCATCGCGAGGGCGTACGCGCCGAGCGTTCCGGCCAGCAGCAGCGTGCCCACGTGGTCGAAGCGGGGTCGGTCGGCCCCGGGCTCGCGGCGGTCACTCGGCAGGTGTCGGTGCGCAAGCAGCAGGGCCAGGATCCCCAACGGCACGTTGACCAGAAAGATCGCCCGCCACCCCGGCCCGGCGATCAGCGCGCCGCCGAGCGACGGACCGAGCGCGGTCCCGATCGCGGACATCGTGCCGAGCAGGCCCATCGCGCTCCCGGTCCGCTCCCTGGGCACCGTTTCGCCGACGAACGCCATGGTGAGCGCCATCATCACGGCCGCCCCCAGGCCCTGCGCGGCACGGGCCGCGATCAGCGTCTCCAGGGTCGGTGCCAGGCCGCACGACACCGAGCCCCCGGTGAACACACCGATCCCGACCAGGAGCAGTCGGCGGCGCCCGATCAGGTCGCCGAGCCGGCCGGCGCCGACGATCACGGTGGTGATGGCGAGGAGATAGGCCAGCACGATCCACTGAACGCGGGCGAAGGAGGCGGAGAACGTATCGGCCAGTGTCGGCAGCGCGACATTGGCGACGCTCGTGCCCAGCGAGGACAACAACATGGACAGGCACAGCCCGGCGAGCGCCCACCGCACCGAGCCCGAGGCCGGCCGCACATCGTGTGTCACCGGCGCATCCCGCGAAATCTCTGAGGTCATGGCGAGGAGGCTGCACCGGCTCCCCCGCCCCGGCAACTCGTGTTGCCAAGATGGGGACGGCGCGGTGGAATGCCCGCATGACGGACGACGCACTCCCCTACCGGACGGTCCTCGACGAGGTCGCGCCCCGCCTTCGGCGGCTGCGGGCCGAGCGTGGTCTCACGCTCGCCGCGCTGTCCGAGGCGACCGGCATCTCCAAGAGCACGCTGTCCCGACTGGAGTCCGGGCAACGCCGACCCACGCTGGAGTTGCTGCTGCCGCTGGCGGGCGTGTACCGGGTGCCGCTGGACGATCTGGTCGGTGCCCCGGAGGTGGGGGATCCCCGGATCCGGCTGAACCCGCACCCGCTGCCCAGCGGCGGTACGTTCATCCCCCTCACCCGGACCCCCGGCCCGCTCCAGGCATTCAAGATGATCATCCCGTTCCGGGGCACCGAGCCCACCTTCCGTACCCACGAGGGCTACGAGTGGCTGTATGTGTTGGAGGGCCGGCTGCGGCTGATCCTCGGCGAGCACGATCTGGTCCTCGGCCCGGGCGAGGCCGCCGAGTTCGACACCCGGGTCCCGCACTGGTTCAGCAGCGCGGACGAACGGCCGGTCGAGGTGCTCAGCCTCTTCGGTCGCCAGGGCGAACGTATGCACGTACGCGCCAAACCCCGCGCCGCCACCGACTCCGAGTAACGACGGTCGCCGGTCGGCCCCGCGCCGGCACACGCGCGGGCCCGAACCGCCCCCACCGGCGGGTCCGGGATACTTTCCCGTTCGCAAGGCCCGCGCCCACCCGGGGGTTTCCCGGTCGGCATGGCAAATCCGGGCAACGGCCGGCCCGAACCCTCGCCGGACACAAGCGCGTCGCGGTAGATTCCGCGCAGTCACGCGGCCGTGGCCGCACAGTGCTCCCGGTGAGAGCAGGTGCATGCCGATTTCTCCGTCACTCCCCCACGCCGGTGCCGCGAAGTCGGCCGAACTCGATCGGGCGCTGCGCTCGGGCCCGTTCGAACTCGCGCTGCGGATCGCGATCCGCGAGAGCGGACTGAGCCTGGAGAACATCCAGCGCCGACTCGCCCACCGGGGCGTCCAGGTGAGCGTGTCCAGCCTCAGCTACTGGCAGCGCGGGCGCAGTCGCCCCGAACGGGCCGATTCCCTGGCCGCCGTACGGGCGTTGGAGAACCTGCTGCACCTGCGCACCGATGCGCTGATCGTGCTGCTCGGCCCGCGCCGGCCCCGAGGCCGCTGGGTCGACCACATCCCCGGATCGCTCGACGACACCGGCACGTTCGGGGATCCCGCGGTCGAGGGGGTACTGACCGACTTCGATCCGCGGACCAACGCCCGCCTGGAGTGCCTGCACAGTCGCATCGACGTGCACATCGGCCGGGCCCGCGAGGAGCAACGCATCGATGTCGTCCAGGTGTTGCGCGCGGTCGCCACCCGGGCGGACCGACTGATCCTGCTCACCGAGGCGAAGCCGGAGATGTCCCTCGGCGCCGACCTGGGCCTGTCCCGGCTGGTCGGCTGCCGGCTCGGCCGCCGTCGGGTCGATCGTGAACACGGCTTCGCCGCAGTCGAGTTGCTTCTCGACGTGCCGTTGCAGCAGGACGAGACGACCGTCGTGGAGTACAGCTACGCCTACGCGTCGTCCGTGGTCTCCACCGGCTACGCGCGGATGGTGCGCTTCCCCGGCCGGACCATGGTGTTGTGCGCGCGATTCGACCGCCGCATGATGCCGGTGCGGTGTACGGCCGGGTGGCGGCCCCGGCACGACGCGCCCGCGCAGGATCACCGCGAGATCCGGATCGCGGCGACTGGCCACGCCTGCACGGTCTTTCCCGAGGTGACCCCCGGCATCTACGGCCTGCAATGGGAGTGGGACGACGGGCCGGCGGAGGACGTGGTACAAGACTGAGGCCGTGCGGCGGGCACGCCGAAGGGGTGCGGCGGCTCGATCGTCCGCCACACCCCCGCGTCGGTACCCGGACGGCTACTTCCCGGCGACGGCCAGCCGGGTGGCCTCCCAGTCCGGGCCGACGTCGACGGCCGGGGTCCGGCTCAGGCCGGTGTTGCGCGCGGCCTCCTCGACCGCGTCGGGATCGCCCGCGCCGTCCCGGCCGGGCCTGGGCGTGAGCAGCCAGACGGCGCCGTCCTCGGGGAGCAGGCCGACGACGTCGAGCAGTGTGTCGGCGAGGTCGCCGTCCTCGGCGCGGAACCAGAGCAGCACGGCGTCGGCGATGTCGTCGTAGTCCTCGTCGACGAGGTCGTGGCCGGTCAGCCACTCGATGCCCTCGCGAAGGTCGTGGTCGACGTCGTCGTCGTAGCCCAATTCCTGGACGATCTGGCCGGGTTCGAGGTCCAGCCGGACGGCGGGGTTGGTCTGCTCGTACTCGGTTGTGCTCATCGCTGCCTCCCGAATCACGACGCGCCTGTCACGTCACACAGTAGCCAAGCAGATACATACGGTGCTCGCGGTGATCCACGCGGGAGGTCGTCGCCGGGCGCCGGTGCCGGCGCGCCTTCCGGTCATCCCACCAGGGCCGGGGCGAGCGCGCTCGCGGCGAGCATCCGGGGCGCGCCGGTGCCGTCGGCCGGGACGGTCCACAGGTCGGCGCCGTAGTCGCCGGGCAGGGCGTACAGCAGGGTGGCGGCGTCGATCCACAACGCCTGGTCGTCGACGTTGCGTCGTTCGGCGGTGGCGCTCTCGGTCATCGTGCGCAGGTCGAGCACGTACAACCGCCAGGGTGCGTCGTCGGGCGCCTCGGGGGCGCGCTTCTTGTAGGCGATCCGGGTGCCGTCGGGCGACAGGGAGGGGCATTCGACGTTCTGGTGCAGCGTGGTGAGGGTGTGCGCGGCGACGTCGCCGGCGGCCAGCCAGGTGTGTCCGTCGGTGGCCACCGTCGCGTAGAACCGGTTGTCGTCGGCGAAGGTGACGCCCCAGATGTTGAGGTCGGGTGCCCGGTAGGGACGACCGTTCCTGGTCACCGCGAAGCTTTCCAGGTTCTCCTGGACGGTCCACGTGTGCGTGTCCACGATCGTGGTCCAGGTGGAGAACTCGGCACCCGCGTAACTGTCTCCACTGACGAACACCGTCCAGGCGACCATCCGGCCGGAGGGCGAGACCCGGGCCCGGGTCGGGATTCCGGCGGCCGGGAAGCTGCGCCTCTCGTGCAGGTCGGCGTCCAGGATCACCGCCCGGTAGGTGTCCACGAGCGGCCCGTGCTCGGCCCGCAGGCAGATCCCGGTGCCCGAAGCGGCGTGGAAACGCAGGCACTTGAGGCCGGACACGGTGCGCGGCCCGTCCGGTCGATCGGCGGGTACGCCCGCGATCTCGTCCCGGTGCGGCCCCCAGGCCATGCTGCGGAAGAGCAACCGCGGGCCGCCCGCCGCCGGGCCCAGCGCGAGCGGACCCGGGTGCACCGCGGGCCCGCCCGGCTGTTCCCGATCGCGCCGACCCGCACGTTCGGCGGCGTCCAGGACCGCCCACGTGCCGGCCGCGGCCAACACCACGAAGGCGACGAGCAGTACGACCAGGCGGCGGGCGGCGGTCGTTCGGTCGACGGTCATCCGGGCTCCTCGTCGGTCGGGCGGGTAGGGGACGCGGCGACGGGCGGGCAAGTCCCCTGCGCGGCCGGCGGTTCGGCCCCCCGCAGCACGTGGCACGCCACGACCAGGGCCCCCACCAGCGCCGCCGCCATCAGGGACAACGCGGCCCGATCACCCCAGCGGGTCCACAGCGCGCCCAGGGTCAGGGAGCACACGAAGCGCCCGATCGCCTGCCCGGTGCCAACCAGGGCCAGGCTCGCGCCGCAGTTCCCCGCCGGCGCCGCACTCGCGGCGGCGGCCGGCAACACCCCGTCGGTGGCCGCGTAGTACAGCCCGTGCAGCGCGAGCACCACGACCGGCGCCGCACCGGCGAACCATCCGCCGTCCGCCCCGGAACGCAGCAGCAACACGTACGCCCCGAGCAGCGCCAGGTGTCCGAGCAGGAACATCCGCCACCGGCCGATACGATCGGCGACCGCGCCCAACGGGGCGGCCAGGAGCAGGAACACGGCGGCGGTGCCGATCGGTAACAGCGGGAACCACTCGGCGGACAGTCGATACCGGTGTTGCAGCAGCAGATACACGAACGAGTCACCGACGGTGGCCAGTCCGAGCAGCGCGGCGCACACGGTGAGCCGACGCAGCCGCCGTCGGGCCGGCAGCGCCCGCACCCCGTCCGGGCCGGACGTCGCCTGCGGGGGCCCTGTTCCGACCTCGCTTGCACCCACGTCCGCGGAAGCCGGCCGCGGATCGCGCGGCACGAACAACACGAGCACCAGTACGCCGAACGCCGCCACGCACGAACTCACCACGAACACCGCGTGATACCCGTCGACGGCGACGCGCAGGATCAGGTACGCCAGCACCGGACCGGCGAGCGCGCCGACGGTGTCCATCGCCCGATGCACCCCGAACGCGCGTCCCCGCCGCTCAGGCGACGTGGCCGCCGAGATCAGCGCGTCGCGCGGCGCGGTGCGCAGCCCCTTGCCGGTGCGGTCCACCGCCAGTACCGCGCCGAGCAGGGTCAGGGTGTGTACGCACGCGAGCACCGGTTTGCACAGCGCCGACAGGGCGTAGCCGATCACCGCCACCACCTTGTACCGGCCGCCGCCGCGGTCGCCGAGAAACCCCCCGAGCAGCCGCATCAGCGCCGCCGAGCCGTTGTAGACCGCGTCCAGGACGCCGAAGCCGAGCGGCGACAGGCCCACCGTGGTGACGAGGTAGAGCGGCAGCACCGCGGTGACCATCTCCGAGGAGACGTCGGTGAGGAGACTGACGATCCCCAGGACCAGCACGGTGCCGGCGACGCCCCGGAGCCGCCCCGGTCGGCGGACCGGGGCGGCGTCGGACGCCGGGGAGCGACGGCTGTCCGCGAGGTACACGATCAGTTCCAGATGCCGCTGATGTACTGCGCGGAGGCGGACTTGCCCGCGTGCGCGCCCGTACCGGCCAGGTCCTCGATCGTGTGCAGGACGTCGTAGTGGTTGTAGGAGGTGGAGGTGGAGCTGCCGGCCTTGACCGGTTGGCCGTAGAGCACGGTCGGGATGTGGTTGCCGCTGTGCTTGTCGTCCTCGTCGTAGGTGACCACCAGCACGCTGTTGTGCGTCCTGGCCCAATCGGCATAGCCGCCCAGGTTCTTCTTCAGCCAGTTGTCGCCGGTGGACACCCCGCAGTCGTGCATGTCGCTGCACAGGTTCGGGATCACGAAGGAGACGTTCGGCAGTTTGGCGTAGTCGCCGGGGAACTGGCCGAAGGTGTGCGCACTGGAGGTGGGCACGTTGTCGAAGCCGAACCAGGGCACGTGCTTGCGGGCGTACTTGCCGCTGCTGCACGTGGTCGAGCCCTCGCTGGGCAACGATTCGCTGTAGCTGCCCCAGGTCTTGCCGGCGGCGATCACCTCGGAGGCCAGGTTGGCCGCGTGCGAGAAGCCGACCTGGTAGCAGGAGTCGCCGGTGATTCCCTGGGTGCTGCCGGAGAAGACGGCGAAGTAGTTCGGCTGGCTGGGGTGGGTGATCCCGTACGACGCCTTGAGCAGGGCGCCGCCGTTGGCCAGCGAGTTGATGAACGGGGCGCTGCCGCTGCCGATGATCTGCCCGTAGGCGTGGTTCTCCATCATCACCACGACGATGTGGTCCGGTGCCGGGGTGGTCGCGGCCGAGGCGGGGCCGGCCCCGGACAGGGTGGCCAGCGCGAGGCCGCCGGCGGCGGTGGCGGCGAGCGGGAGGGACACGCGGGAGCGGAACCGGGAGCGGGGGCGGGGCGTCCGGTCGCGGGAGCCGGACCGGTCTCGGGCGCGGGTACGGGAACGAGCCTCGGCGAATGCGAAAGGCATGCCTGTCTCCGATGAGTGAGTGGGGAACCCGCCCGGCTCGCGACACGGGGTCGGTCGGCCGGGGCGTGGTGCCGACGAAGGTCCCGCACCGACGGAGCACACGTCAACGCGTCGCCGGGCGTCGGCCGGCTTTCTGTCGACGGCCCGGCAAATCTGTGGACGGCGCGGGAGCGGGGGCCGGGGGCTCGGGGTCGCCGGGTGCTCGTCGGGAGCGGGTCGGGGGCCCGTCGAGCGCTCCCCGTGCGTCCCCCGATCGCTCGTCGGGCGGGGCCAATTCCCTGGATTCGCCAGTGGACGCACGCCCCTGGCCGATTGCCGGTCCGTCCACTGGCGAATCCACGGAATTGGCCGCCGGGTTCGGCCGGTCGGGACGCTTCGGCGCAGGTCGGAGCGGGTGTCGCGGGTGTTCGCCGTTGCCGGTCGAGGGCCGTCGTCGCCAGTGGACGGCGGGACCTCGAAGGACCGTTGACCGACCCCGCCGAAACGCGCCAACCTCTGGATCGCCACGGCGGCCCGCTCGTCCATCCGGGTCCCCGGGCACCGCCCCCGTCGGTCCGGCTCGCCTCGACGGGACCTTCGGGGGCGTCCACCCTCCCCCATCACTCCTCGGGAGTCATCGTGATCCCACGTGCCCGAACGCCCTTTCGGTCCTACGGCGGCTGCGTCGCGCTGCTGCTGTGTGCGCCGTTGATCGGCGCGGCACCCGCCGCGGCCGCCGCGTCGTCGGCTGCCGACACCCCGGCCGGGGCCCGCTCGGTCGCCGGTGGCACCTCCGGCAACTGGTCCGGCTACGCCGCCTCCGGATCCACCTACCACTCGGTCTCCGCCTCATGGGTCCAGCCGTCGATCACCTGTGCCCATACCGGGGCGGTGTCGATCTGGGTCGGCCTGGACGGCAGGGGAAGCAAAACCGTCGAGCAGACCGGCACCCAGGCCGAGTGCAACCGGGTCGGCGGCACGCCGCGCTACTTCGCCTGGTGGGAGAACTACCCGGACCCGGAGTCGGTGTTCCGCGATCCGGTCCGACCGGGCGACACCATGACCGCCTCGGTGGTGTACAACCCGGGTTCGGACAACTACACCACCAAGCTGACCAATTCGACGCTCGGCTGGACCGAGACCAAGACGCTCGCGCGCTACCGGGGCGCCACCAACGGCAGCGCGGAGGTGATCGCGGAGGCGCCGAGCCGCAACGGCGCGCGCACCCCACTGGCCGACTTCGGCAGCGTTACCTTCACCAACGCCACGATCGACGGCCGTACGCTCGCCGCCGCATCGGCCGGGCCGGTCACCATGGTGCAGAACGGTGTCACGGACGCGACTCCCGGCCCGTTGTCGGCCTCCGGCGACGCGTTCACCGATACCTGGAAGCACTACTGACGTCGGTCCGACGGGAGTCGGCGGGTCGCCGGCCCGGCAGTCGGCGGGCCGCCGGTCGCGGGTGGTCGGCGGCGGCCGTGATAAAGGCACCGCCGACCATCGCCACGATCGCCCATATGTGTCAAAAAAGCTACAAAGAGTGATATTCGCATAAACCGGAGGCAACCCTCCGATGCGCCGCCGCGTTCCCCATCGGATCACCGATCACGCGCCGGCCGCGAAGGAGAGAACAACGCTGATGCGTACCACTCGTGTCCTTAGCAGCACGGTAGCCGCCGGCCTGTTGGCCGTAGCCCTGGGCGGCACGGCCGCCGCAGCCGAAGGTCTCGGCCCGCAGAGCAAGACCCTCAAGGCGCCGGCGACCGGCACCAGTGTTGGGTCCGACGAGGACCAGGCGGCGCGGAGCGCCGACGGCGTGGGTCGCTGCCCCCGGCCCACGCACGACTGCGAGAGCGGGAAGCCGGACCACAAGCCGTCCGACAAGCCCGACCACAAGCCCACCGAGAAGCCCACCGAGAAGCCGGACCACAAGCCGTCCGGGAAGCCGGCCGAAAAGCCCGACCACAAGCCGGATCACCGGCCCGCCGGCAAGCCGGACCACAAGCCCGATCACAAGCCGAGCCCCGGGCCGATCGTGATCAACAACGTCACGAACAACACCGTGAACACGTCGAACGTGACGGTCAATGAAACGACCAACAACACGGTGAACATCAACAACAACCACACGACGAACATCGTGCACAACCACAAGCCCGAACACCCCAAGCACGAGCAGCCCAAGCACGTGCACCACAAGAACGACAAGACCACGCCGCACCACATCGCCAAGCCGGCGGCCCAGCACGGGACGCAGACGAAGACCATGCCGGTCGGCGCCGTCGCCGGTGGCTCGGGCGGGACCACCGAGTCCGACGCCGGTCTGCTCGCCCTGGGCGGCGCGCTGGCCGTCGCGGGTGCGGGCGCCGGTGCGTTCGCGCTGCGTCGGGGCAGCCTGCGTGGCTGACACGTCCTTCCTTCGTCGCGCCGGCCACCGCCTCCTGCTGGTGGTGGCCGTCGCGGCGGTGGTGTGCGGTGTCGTGCTCGGCGTGATCGGCTACCAGAACCGTCGCCCGCCCGCGACGGCCACGGCCGCGCCCAAGGCCGTTGCCACGGCGGCCCCTTCCCCGGCCGCCGGCGCACCGGCCGATGCCGCCGATCCCGCCCGTCCCGCCGATCCAGCCGGCCCCGCGGCGGCGCCGGCACCGCCGGAGGGCCCGGTCCTGGCCCGTTCCGAGCCGGTCACGATCGACATCGCGGAGATCGGCGTGCACGCCCCCTTGACCTCGGTCGACCTCGACGCCGACGGTGCCGTGCAGGTGCCGCCCGCCGACAACGAGCGCCACGCCGGCTGGTACGACCAGGGACCTACTCCCGGCGAACTCGGCCCGGCCGTACTGGTCGGCCACCTCGACTCGGCCGCCGGCCCCGCCGTCTTCTACGAGGTCGGCACCCTGCGTCCGGGTGCCACCGTCGAGATCCGCCGAGCCGACCAGAGCACCGCGATCTTCACCGTCGACGCGGTGGAGCGCTTCACCAAGACCGACTTCCCGACCCAGCGGGTGTACGGCGACCTGAACCGCGCCGAGTTGCGGGTGATCACCTGCGGCGGCGAGTACGACGCCGACAAGGGCGGCTACCAGGACAACACCATCCTGTTCGCGCACCTGACGGGCTCGCGCTGACCCACCCTCGCGCGTGCCCATGCCCGGTCGTCGTCCGCGACGACCGGGCATGGGCATGTGGTGGCTCAGGCCACCCGGGTCGCGTCCGGTCGGGTGTCCGAGAGCGCGTGCGGTTGTGCCTCCGGTTGTGCGTCCGGGTACGGCAGGCCGAGGTTGTCGCGCAGCGTCGTACCGGTGTAGTCGGTGCGCAGCGAACCACGTTCCTGGAGCAGCGGCACGACCTTGTCGACGAACTCGTCGAGGCCGGTGGGGGTCAGGTGCGAACCGAGGATGAACCCGTCGGAGCCGTCCTGCTGGACGAACGTGTCGATCCGGTCGGCGACCTGCTCGGGAGTGCCGACGAACTCGGTGCGGCCGAAGACGTGGATCGCCAGGTCGCGCAGCGAGTACGAGTTGGCCTCCGCCAGTTGACGCCATTCGGCCACCCTGCGGTGCGCGTCCTCGGCGATCCGGGCCCGACCGCGGACCACCGGTGGGCCCTCGGGGTCGGGATCCACGTCCGGCAGCGGCCCGTCGGGGTCGTAGCCGGACAGGTCGCGGTTCCAGACCGTCTCCAGGAGGATCTGCGCGGTACGTCCGCCGATCTGCCGCCGGGTGATGTCGCGGTGGCGTTCGATCGCGTCGGCCTCGCTCTCTCCCAGTACGAAGGACGCGTGCGGCAGCAGTTTGACCGCGTCGGCGGGCCGGCCGAGCCGGACGGCCCGGGCCCGGATGTCCCGGTAGAACTCCTGGGCCTCGTCGAGGCGATGGTACGGGGAGAAGATCGCGTCGGCCCCGCCGGCGGCGAAGTCGCGACCCTGCGGCGAGACGCCGGCCTGGAGGATCACCGGCCTGCCCTGCGGGCCGCGCGGCGTGGTGAACCGGCCGGAGATGTCGAACTGCTTGCCCGCAAAGGCGAATTCACCGGCCTTGGCGTCGCGCAGGAACACCCCCGCCTCCCGGTCGGCGGCCACCGCGTCCGCCCCCCACGAGTCCCACAGTTCGCGGGCCGCGGCCAGGAACTCGCCGGCCCGGGTGTAGCGGTCGTCCCGGTGCAGGAAGCCGCCACGGCGGAAGTTGGCGCCGGTGAAGGCGTCGAACGAGGTGACCACGTTCCACCCGGCCCGGCCGCCGGACAGGTGGTCGAGCGAACTCAACTGGCGGGCCAGCTCGTAGGGTTCGTTGAAGGTGGCGTTGATCGTGCCGATCAGGCCCAGGTGTTCGGTGACGGCGGCGAGCGCGGCGAGCACCGGCAGGGTGTCCGGGCGGCCGACGATGTCCTGGTCGAAGATCAGGCCGAGGCGTTCGCGCAGCGCCAGGCCCTCGGCGAGGAAGAAGAAGTCGAACCGGCCGCGCTCGGCGGTCTGCGCCAGGTGCCGGAAGGAGGCGAAGTCGATCTGGCTGCCGGCCCCGGGATCGGACCACAGGGTGTGGTGGTTCACCCCGCCCAGGTAGGCGCCGAGGATGATCTGCTTGTGCGGCTTGCTCATCGGGATGGGTTCCTTCGTACAAGTGGCGGGGCGGGTGGCGAGACGGTGGGGTGCGCCGGAGTCACGACGCGGCGGCGGCCGGCGCGGGCGCGGCGTAGCGGTTCGCGGGCCGCGGCAGGCCGAGGCGGGAGCGCAGGGAACCCGCGTCGTAGGAGGTACGGAAGACGCCGCGGCGCTGCAGTTCGGGCACCAACTCCTGGGTGATCGCCCGCAGATCGTGGGGCAGCGCGGCCGGGCGCAGGCGGTATCCGGTCAGCCCGGCGCGCTGCCAGTCCTGGAGCAGGTCCGCCAACTCGGCGGCGTTGCCGGTGAATACGAACGCGTCGCTCTGGTACTCCGCGCCGTCGAGGTCGTCGAGACGTGCCTTGCGCTCGCGCGCCGCCGCGGTGCTCTCGTCGAGGACGACGACCACGTCGCCGAAGACGTGTACGGTCTCCGACTCCCGTCCCGCGACCCGCTGTTCGGCTCGGATCTCGGTGACGATGGCCCGCGCGTGGTCGTGGTCGCGCGGGGTTACGTACACGACGTCGGCCGCGTCGGCGCCGAGCCGGTAGGGCACCGTGTCGTGGGCCAGCACGGTGACCAGCGGCTGCCCCTGCGGCGGGCGCGGCACGATCGACGGGCCGCGGACCCGGAACCTCGGCCCGACGAAGTCGATGTAGTGCAGCTTGTCGCGATCGATGAAGCGGCCGGTCGCCGCGTCGCGGATCTCCGCGTCGTCCTCCCAGCTGTCCCACAGTCGGCGCACCACCTCGATGAAGTCCCGCGCCTCGGCGAAGGTTTCCGCGACCGCGGCCACCGCCTCGGGCTGCCCGAGGTCCGCGAAGGTGAACGCCGGTTGTTCGCGCCGCCCGAAGTGGGCGTTGTCCACCGGCCGGGAGACCTGTGCCCGCCAGCCGGCCCGGCCCAGACTCACATAGTCGAGGGTGGCGATCGCCTTCGAGACGTGGAACGGCTCGGTGTGCGTGACGGTCGCCGTCGGGACCAGCCCGATGTGCCGGGTCGACGGCGCGACGCGGGCGGCGATCAACACCGCGTCCAGTCGACCGCGCACCTGGTCGGTCCGGTCGTCGATGCGGTCGTACGCGGTGGACTGGAGGCCGAGCGCGTCCTCGATGGTGACGAAGTCGAGCAGCCCGGCCTCCGCCTCCGCGACCAGGTCGGTCCAGTAGCGGGCGGTGAACAACTCGTCGGCGCGGGCCTCGGGTTCGCGCCAGGCGGCCGGATGCCAACCGGCGCCGTCGAGGGCCACGGCCAGGTGGAGGGGGGTCGCGGGGTTCGGTACGGATGACATGGGTTCGGTTCTCGCTTTCGACGGGCAGGGCGGGTGGCGGTGGTGAAGGTGGGTCCCGGCCGGGAAGACGCGCGCCATGATTGGGCCCGGGCGCGCGGCGGCGCCGGACAGCCCGCTGGGGCATGCCGAAGTTGCCTGCTACAGGCGGGAGTTCATGCGCGGAATCGGCCGACCACGAGCCCTGGCGCACGCGATGTCGCGCACGGAACGGGCGGTTTCGTGGAGCAGCCGGGTGGGCCCGGGTGGGTGGAGGGTGCTACCCGGTCAGTGACACAGGGAGCCGGCGGAGCGGCGCAGATCGATGAACAGGCGCCGGGTCAACCGCGCCCGGGGCGACATCGCGCCGGCGGCGGTGCGGGGGTACGCGGCAGGCGTGGCGCGGCGATTCGCCGTACTCATCCACCCGCTCATGCGATCGTTCCCCCGATATCGGTCGACGTCGCGACGCTAACGCAGCATGTCCGGTCTTGTCCATCGACCCGCTCGACGCCGGCATCGGGCGTCGTTTCGAACCGTGAACACCCTTTGACGGAGCGGGATCATGCTCGTAGCCTGCGAATCATGTCTCAGTCCCGATGGCCGGGCGGTGCCGCGTGAGCGATCTGCGGGTGTTGGACAACGCGGTCTACACGTCCCTGACCGGACCGCATGCCGGCCTTGCCGAGAGCAAGGGTCGGGTGCGGCGTTATCCCGTCGACGTATCGCCGTTCGCGGCGCTGCCGGACGATCCGGGCGCGGCGGATTGGGCGGATCTGGCCGCACTGGCCGGTCCCGGCGTGGTCGTACCACTGGCCGATGGGGAGACCCTGCGGCCGCCCGAGGACTGGGAGGTGGTGATGCGGCTGGCGGGCGTACAGCTCCTGGGCGACGTCGTGATGGGCATCCCCGACGACTCGCTGGTCCGACTCACCGCCGCCGATGTACCGGAGATGTCGGACCTGGTCGCCCGCACCGAGCCCGGGCCGTTCCTGCCCCGCACGATCGAACTGGGCACCTATCTCGGTGTCCGCCACGAGGGCGCGCTGATCGCGATGGCCGGGGAGCGCCTGCATCCGCCCGGCTGGACCGAACTCAGCGCGGTGTGCACCGATCCCGCGCACCGGGGGCGGGGGCTGGCGACGCGGTTGGTCCTGGCGCTGGTGGCCGGGATACGGGGTCGGGGCGAGACTCCGTTCCTGCATGCCTCGGCAGGGAATGCCAATGCGATACGGCTCTACGAGTCGCTGGGGTTCCGGCTGCGGCACACCCCGACCTTCCTGGCGGTACGGGTTCCGGCCGACGAGCCTGTTGCGGGAGTGAATGCGCGGTAGGTAGGCGGGGCGCCGGGTGGACGTGGGGCCGGCGGGCCGCGCGTGCGACCCGCCGGGGTGTACCTACCGATCGTCGTGGGTCGGTGGGGCCGTGAGGTCCCGGAGCCCGCGAGAGCCCAGGCCCGTGAGGTCCCAGGGCCGTAGGGTCCGGGGCCCGCGAGGTTCGGCGGGGCCGTCAGCCCGGCGGGTCCTCTGCCGCCGTGGCGTCCTGGTCGGCGCGGTCGGCGGCTTTTTCCGCCTCGGCCACCGTCGAGGCCATGTCCGAGGGCGCGTCGGCGGGCGTGACCTGGCTGCCGGCCGGTTTCGACCCGTTGTCGCCGCCGTCGGAGCCGCCGCACCCGGTCAGAGTGACACCGAGGGCGAGCGCCGCCACGACGAGTCCGCCGATCCGGCGGCGCACGCTGCTCACTTGCCCGCGGCGGACGGCTGCGTGTCGCACCACGTCTTGACGTTCGCCAGGTCGGCCTTGCGCTGCTTGAGTTCCGGCAACAGACGCTGACGCGTCGTCAACTTGTCGTTCAGGTAGGTCTTCACGGCCGGGCGGTTGAGCTTGTCCGCCTCGGCGATGCGCGCCTGCAGGTGTGCGATGGATCCCTTGACGGTCGCGTCGCCGCCGAGCCGCTCGATCGCCTTGGTCAGGCGCGTGTCAATGGTCGGAACCCGCTTGCAGATGCCCGGCTTGTGCTTGTCGCCGGCCGGCATCGGGCCCGCCTGGGCGGCCGGTGCCGAGACCAGGGCGCCGACGGTGGTCAGGGCGGCGAGGGCGCCCAGAGTGGCGAGGCGCCGGGGCGCGCGGGTGCGCGAAGTGGTGGTACGGCGAGACATGGTGGATCTCCCGAGTTCACGGTTCACCGCCCCGCTGCGGGGTGGCGTGCCGCGAGAGTAGGTCGCCGATCTGTGGGGTTCTTGTGAGCCGTCTGTGCGGTTCTTGTGAAGCCGGACTCGGCCGGGGAATCGCCCGATCCCCCGGTCTCCGGGCCGCTTCGAGGCTCACTTCCTCCGGCCGCTTCGACGATCACTTCGCGGTGGCGACCGCCCCCGGTTCGCGGGTCAGCCAGTCGTGCCGGATCCCGTCGTCGCCGGCCGCGTCCGCCGCCGGGTGCCGCAGCGGGAGTACGACCTCGACGCGCGTACCGACGCCCTCGGGCGGGTCGCTGACCGTGACCCGGCCCCGGTGCAGCTCGACCTGCTGGGCGACCAGGGTCAGTCCCAGACCGGCTCCCGGGCTGTCCGGTCCGCGCCGGAACCGCTCGAACACCGCCGCGCGGCGGTCGATCGGAATCCCCGGGCCGGCGTCGTCCACCCGGATCCGGGCACCGTCGGGTACCGCCTCGACGGCGACCCGGATCGGGGTCGGCCCGTGCGGGCCGCGCCCGTGCACGAGTGCGTTGCCGATCAGGTTGTCCACGACCAGGCGCAGTCCCGGACGCAGGCCGTCGACCCGGACCTCGCCGGAGCCGACCACCTCGACCTCCGCGCCGGGCTGCCGGAGCCGCGCGTCGTGGGCCGCCTCGTGGGCGAGTTCGACCAGGTCGACCTGGTCGAAGGGTTGCGCGTCGGCCAGGTCGCCCTGGGCGAGTGCGCGCAGCGAGGCGAGCAGGGACAGGATCCGCTCGTGGCCGGCGGTCAGGTCGGCCAATACCTCGACGCGCTCGTGCGCCGCCAGGTCGGGGTAGGCCGCGAGCACGTCGAGGTCGGTACGCATCCCGGTGAGCGGCCCACGCAGTTCGTGATCTACGGTCGCGGCGAACGCGCGCGCCGTATCCAGGGCGTCCCGGGTTCGCGCGGTCTGTACGTCGTAGCGCCCGAGCACGTCCGCGAGGGTGCGACCGAGTTCGTCTACTTCGGCCACCCCCGATGGGACGTGTACGTCGGGCCGCTCCCGGTCGTCCGGTTCGATCGCCGCCGCCCGTCGACGCAGCGCCCGCAACGAGCGAGTGGTCGTACCGGCGACAACCAGGCCGGCGAGGGCGGAGATCGGTACGGCGAACAGCGCGACCACGAACACCCGGCGGCGCAGCAGCGCGGTACGGGCCTCGGTCTCCGCCGTCGGCTGGAACACCCGCAGCGTCGCGGGCGCCCCGGAACGCGTAGCGCCCAGCGGCCGGGTGATCACGCGCCACGCCTTGCCGCCGGAGCGCACGGTGACCGGCCCGGACCGCCGATTCTCCGGCAGCGCCACCGCGGGCGGCGGTTGCGGCCCGGCGGCGACCGGCCCACCGGGCAGTTCGACGCGAACCCCGACGTCGAGCGCCCCGTCGAACAGCCTGGTCTCCCGGGCCCGCACGGCATTCTCCCGATCGTTCTCGACGGCACGCAGCAGCGCCCGCGCATCCGGAGCAAGCCGGTCGGCGCGCTGCCGCAACGTGACGTCCTGACGGTGAGTCACATCAGCGGTGACCCACCGCACGACCAGACTCCCGGCCGCGATCACGAGGAGGGGCACCAGGACGCCGACGGCAAGCGCGATCCGGGTGGACAACCGCATCGACAGTTGCCGGCGCCGGGGCGGGGAGGGCGCGCCCGAGGGACGGCGGTCGGCCTCGGTGGACCCACCAGCGGGGGTGGTCGGGGTGACCCCGCCCGTTATGTTCACCGCTTCCGCCGCCTTCACCGCCGGCCGTCCGACACCCGGAGCACGAAGCCCACCCCGCGCACGGTGTGCAACAGGCGCGGCCTGCCACCGGCCTCCAGCTTGCGACGCAGGTAGCTCACGAAGGTGTCGACCACATCGGTCCGCACCTCGAAGTCGTAGCCCCACACCCGGGCCAGCAGCTGATCCCGAGTCAGAACCAGCCCGGCGTTGCGCACGAACACGTCGAGCACCGCGAACTCGCGAGCGGTCAGGTTCACCGGCTCACCGTCGTAGGTGGCCAGATACGCGGCACCGTCCAGGGTCAGCGGCCCCGCCCGCAGCACCCGATCCCCGGCCGGGGCCGGCGGTCGACGGCGCAGCAGCGCACGCAGCCTGAGTTCGAGTTCACGCAGGTCGAAGGGCTTGACCAGGTAGTCGTCCGCACCCGATTCCAGCCCGGTGATCCGATCGACGGTCTCGTCCCGAGCGGACAACATCAGCACCGGGGTATCCACCCCGCGCTCACGCAACGCGGCACACACCTCGATCCCGGTAAGCCCGGGCATGGCCACGTCCAACACGATCGCCTGCGGCGCCGCCTGCCCCCCGGCCCCCTCCCCGGTCCCGACCGCAGCCAGGGCCGCCGCCCCATCCGAGGCCAACTGCACCCGATAGCCGGCCAACCGCAGCCCCCGCTCAAGGGCGCGCCGAATGGCAGGATCATCATCCACAACCAACACCCGAGCCGCCCCCACGGCCCCCTCCCCCTCAACCACCCGCCATCACCCCAAACTCACCGGCCCTCCCAAAGCTGGTCGGACTCTACGCCGGGAGTATCCCCCGCCCACGCGGCTCCGGGGACGGGGGTGGCGGAGGGTCGAGCGAAGCGCGAGCCCGCCGGGGCCTGGCCGAGGGGGCGGGACGTTCCGGGCGGGCGGTGCGCTCGGGGTGGCGGGTGGCTGGTGCGGGGTTGGTCCGAGTCGGTGGTGGCACGCCGGCGGCGGCGTGCCGGGCTCCGGGACGGCGGCTTCCGGCGAGATGGGCGTCTTGCTCGGCGAAAACCGGCCGACAGCGTGGCGGGGCGGGGCGGGGCAGATGGTCGGGTCGATTCCGCCGGGGCAACTTCCCGAGGGGGTCGAGCGCTTTCGGCGAGCGTTGCGCTTGTGGTGCAGGCCGGCCGGTGCGGGGCCGGTCGGAGTCGGAGGCGGGCCGCCGCCGGCGTGCGGGGCTCCGAGACCTGGGGGTCCCGGCGAGACGGCCGCATTGCTCGGCGAAAACCGACCTGCAGCGGCGGGCAGGGTGGCGGTGGCGGTAAGGGCACCTCATCCGGAGGACCTTGCCGAGTGGGTCGGGCGTTCCCAGCGGGCGTTGCGCCTTGGGTTGCGCGGGCTGTGCGGGGCTTGGCTGAGTCGGTGGTGGGCCGCCGCCGGCGTGCGGGGCTCCGACACCCGAAGCCCCCAACGAGACAGCCGCGTTGCTCGGCGAAAGACCGGCGGGCAGCAGCGGCGGGGAAGGTGGTCGAGTCGGATTCTCCGAGGGGCCTTCCCGAGTGGGCCGGGTGTTTTCGCCGGGCGTTGCGCCTTCGGTGGCGTGGGCCGGCCCGGGGCTGGTCTGAGTCGGTGGTGGGCCGCCGCCGGCGTGCGGGGCTCCGAGACCCGGGCTCCCGGGTGAGGCAGGCGCGTTGCCCGGCGAAAACCGGCCGGCAGTGGCGGGAGGGAGCTGCTCGGGTCGAGTCTGCCGAGGGCGCCTTCCCGAGTGGGCCGGGTGTTTCCGGCAGGCGGTGGCATGTGGGTTACGAAGGTTCACGAACCCGGATGACGCGGAGTATCCGGAGCCTCGGTGCGCGAGAAAACCGCAGGTCAGTGCGGGCGGCGACTGTTTCGGATGCCTCGGGATCCGGTTTCGGCTCCCACTGGGCACTTTCGGTCTCCTCGACGGCCTTTGTGAGGTCGCAGCGCCCGAAGCCCGACTCCGATGGAGCCGTTTCGGTCCCTGCTCCGGCGTTGAGGAGGTCGGAGCACACGAAACCGGCACTCGGCGCCTGACTTTCCGCCCCGATCGCACAAAACCGCAGGTCACGGAAGCTGGAAGCTCAAGACCACCCGCCGAGATCCGGTTTCGAACTCCAACCCCTCGCCAAACGCCCCCGAAACGCCCCGACCCCCTCGGGAAGGCCCTCCGGAGGACCCGACCCAACCACCCTCCCCGCCCCCGCTGCCCGCCGGCTTTTCGCCAAGCAACGCGCCCCTCTCGCCGAAAGACCGCAGTTTCGGAGCCCCGCACGCCGGCGGCGGCCCACAACCGACTCAGACCAGCCCCGGGCCGGCCCACGCCACCGAAGGCGCAACGCCCGGCGAAAACACCCGGCCCACTCGGGAAGGCCCCTCGGAGAATCCGACTCGACCACCTTCCCCGCCGCTGCTGCCCGCCGGTTTTTCGCCGAGCAACGCGGCCGTCTCGTTGGGGGCTTCGGGTGTCGGAGCCCCGCACGCCGGCGGCGGCCCACCACCGACTCAGCCAAGCCCCGCACAGCCCGCGCAACCCAAGGCGCAACGCCCGCTGGGAACGCGCGACCCACTCGGGAAGGCGTCCCGGGGGACCCGACCCGACCACCCTCCCCGCCCCCGTTGCCGGCCGGTTTTCCGCCGAGCAAAACGCCCGCCTCGTCGGGCGGCCCGGGTCTCGGAGCCCCGCACGCCGGCGGCGGCCCACCGCCGACTCAGAGCAACCCCGCACCAGCCACCCGCAACCCAGGGCGCAACGCCCGCCGGAAACACCCGACCCACTCGGGAAGGCGCCCCGGAGGACCCGACTCGACCAACCTCCCCGCCCCCGCTGCCGGCCGGGTTTCCGCCCAGCAATGGGGCCGCCTCGCCGGAAGCCGCCGCCTCGGAGCCCCGCACCGGCCACCCGCAGCCCAACCGGCAACGCGCCGGCCTCGGTTCGGTCAGCCGATTGGGGCGTCTCCTGGGAGGCCGGCGTCGATGGCGACGTTGCCTGGGGCCAGGCGGCAGACCACCCACTTGCCGTTTTCTCGGCGCAGGTCGACCCAGTAGGGCGACGGCGAATGGTCGGCGCCGGTGATCGAGACGTTCACCGTGGCCAGGTCGTCCTCCCTGGTGGAATTGACGAACGAGAACGTGAAGTCGGCGCCCTCGCCCGCCACCACCCGGCGGGTGTCCTCCTCGCGCGCGCCGTTGCAGGCGCCGTGAAATGCCGTGGCCGGTCGGCCTGCGGCGACCGCGTGGAGGTAGTCGCGCGTGGTGTCGTGCCACGGGCGGTCGAAGTCGGCCCCCGACACCGAGCAGGAGATCATCACGACGGCTGCCACAGCCGGTGTGGTGCCGCGCACGGCCCGCGACACCACCGTTCGCCACCAGGCGCAACGCCCCACGTTTCCCCCGCTCATCGCCACGATCGCTGGATCGTAGCGCGAACTCCCGTGAGAACAACCGGGCTTCACGTCGGCAATCGCACGGGCTTTGATTGACGCAGCGACGCGCGGTCTTTCACTGTCCGATTCGCGCTTCAGATAGGTGTGTTGGGCTCGAATACTTCGGATTTCTCGGACAGCGCGAACGACACGTCTCCCTCTCCGCTTCCGTTTCCGTTTCCGTCTCCGTTTCCATCGGCGACCACGCCGAGACCGCCCACCCCCAAAAAGCTGATGATTGCCGAATCCCGGTCATCGGTGATGAAGCCGACTAACGTCGAATTCGGTACATCCGAGCGCATCTGCCGTCGGGCGACCCGGTGGCGGCGCATAGTGGAGGGTGAAGGTGGCGGTGATGAGTCACGAGAGCGCGGTCGCGGCTGCCGAGGCGGCGCGGCGGTATTACGGCACGGGTGACGTCGACGGTTTCTATCGGGCCGTGTGGGGCGGCGAGGACATCCATACCGGCGTGTACGCCCGCGCCGACGAATCCGTGGCGGTCGCATCACGCCGTGCCGTCGAGCTCGCGGCGGATCGGGTCGCCGGGCGGCTCGGGCCGGAGCATACGGTGTTGGACCTGGGCTCGGGGTACGGCGGGCCGGCTCGCTACCTGGCCGGGCAGTTCGGGTGTCGGGTCGTTGCGCTCAACATCAGTCCGACGCAGAACGCCCGGCATCGCGACACCAACGTCGAGGCCGGTCTCGACGGGCTGATCGAGGTCGTCACCGGGTCGTTCCAGGACATCCCGTATCCGGCGGGGCAATTCGACGTGGTGTGGTCGCAGGAGGCGTTCTGCCACAGCGGCGATCGGCGGCAACTCCTGGCCGAGGCCGCTCGTGTGCTGGCCCCGGAGGGGGACCTGGTCTTCACCGACCTGATGGCCGCCGACGGCACCCCGCCCGAGGCGCTGCGCTCCGTGCTGGCCCGGCTCGAGGTGGCCGAGTTCGCCACGCCGTCGTTCTACCTGCGCGAGATCGCCGCGCTGGGCCTGACCCATATCGACTTCGACGACCGCAGCGAGCAGGCGCTCACCCACTACCTGCGCCTGACCGAGGAAACCCGCCGGCGCGCCGACGAACTCCGCGACGTGATCGACCCGACCTACCTGGCCACCCTCCAGGAGAACCTGCCGTTGTGGGTCGACGCGTGCCGCAGCGGCCGGATGAGCTGGGGCATCTTCCACTGCCGCCGCGCCGCCTGAGATCCCGGCAACGTCGCACACCCCGTCGTTGCCGAAGGTGGGAAGACTTCTCAGGCACCCGTCAAAGCGCGCCGACGGGGCCGCTTCAGGCCTCTAACCTGGGCGAATGGACACGCTCGAATACCGGATCACCCCTCGGCGACGGGAGTGGATCGCCGCTGCCGTCGCAGCCGGCGTCGGGATCGCCGCGGCGCTGTGGGTGACCGTGGACCCGGGGTGGGCGCACTTCCTGCGCCGCTCGGTCGCCGGTGACGTCAGCCGCTGGTACATCCCGATCTGGATGGGCCTGGTGGTGCTCCTACTCGTCCCGCCCCTCATGGTGCGCGGCGTGGTGGCACGCACCCGGCTCACTCCCGAGGGCATCACCGACCGCGGCCTCTTCCGTACCCGGTTCGTTCCCTGGGCAGAGGTCACCGACCTCTCGATCCGGGCCATTGCCCCGAATTACCTCACCCGCCGTATCCGGGTCCGCCGCCGGCACGGCCGCCCCGTGTATCTGTCCGGCGTCCAGGACCGGGTGGCGGCGGACGGCCTGGCGGACCCCTGCGCGGCCATGGTCGGCTACTGGCGCGAAGCCCTCGACCCGCACCCGGCGGCCCACCACCGCTGACCGGCACCGGGCGGGGCCGGGCCGGACGGGCCGGGGCGCCGAACAGGCCCGAACAGGCCCGAACAAAGGAACGCGGTCGGCAAAGCGGACGAACGCCCCGGCGCGGTTGTCGGATTCGAAACTCGCTTATACGTTCCTGAGATGCAGGATCGTGTGCCTGCCGGCCCCAGCGCGTTACCAGTCGGAAGTCAGGAGTGGCCGAGGATGGTTCAGGTGGATACGACGGTGCCGCATTCGGCACGGATGTACGACTACGTGCTCGGCGGCAAGGACAACTACCTCGCCGACCGGGAGGCCGCCGAGGAAGCCCTCAAGGTGTGGCCGGGGCTGTGGACGAGCATGCGGGTCAACCGGGCCGTGATGCGCCGCATGGCGCACTGGTTGACCGCCGAGGCCGGCATCCGCCAGTTCCTCGACATCGGCACCGGCATCCCCACCTCGCCGAACCTGCACGAGGTGGTGCAGGAGACCGCCCCGGAGTCCCGGGTGGTGTACGTCGACAACGACCCCATCGTGCTCGTGCACGCCCGCGCGCTGCTGAGCAGCGCCCCGGAGGGCCGCACCTCCTACGTCGAGGCCGACATGCGCAAGCCCGACACGCTGTTCTCGACCCCCGAGTTGTGCGACACCCTCGACCTGAGCCAACCGGTCGCGGTGACGGTCATCGCGATGTTGCAGTTCGTCGAGGACGCCGCCGGGCTGATCGAGAAGCTGACCGCGCCGCTGGCCCCCGGCAGCTACCTGGCCATCACCGCCGCGACGGCCGACCTGGCCAAGGGCTCGACCGCGCTGGCCGAGGTGTACAACCGCCGGGGCGTGCCGATGTATCTGCGCTCCCGGGAGGAGTTGACCGCCCTGTTCGCCGACCGGTGCGATCTCGTCGAGCCGGGTGTCGTGCCGATGCAGCACTGGCACCCCGTCGAGGGGGAGGAGCCGGTCGGCGTCGAGGACACCAACATGTTCGCGGGCGTGGGCCGGCTGCGCTGAGCCGACCGCGAAGGCGAGCGGTGCTACCCCTTGGCCTGCTGGATCCGGACCATGTTGCCCGAGGGGTCGCGGAACGCGGAGTCGCGCGGTCCCCACGGCTGGTCGATCGGCTCCTGCAGGACCTCGGCTCCGGACGCTCGGACCCGCTCGAAGGTCGCGTCGAGGTCGTCGGTGCTGAAGACGGTCATCGGCAGCATGCCCTTGACGAGCAGTTCCTGAAGGGCGTCTCCGTCGGCCTGGGAGCGGCCGGCGTGCGGCTCGGAGAGCACGATCTCGAGGTCGGGCTGCGTGGCGCTGCCGAGGGTGACCCAGCGGAAGTCGCCGGAGGCGACGTCGTTGCGCAGTTCGAGGCCGAGCGCGTCGCGGTAGAAGCCGAGCGACTCGTCGACGTCGTTGACGGTGATGTGGCAGTACTGGAGTGCGATCTTCATGCGCCCAACGCTAGCCGGCGTCGTCGGGACCCGCTTCTCGAATCCTGCTCGGGCCGCCCCGGGCCGGCCGGGTCCGCACCTTGGCCACGCACGCGGGCATGGCCGCCACCGCCGGGTGTTCCCGGCCACGGTAGGCACTCGGGGTCTCGCCGACGATCTCGGTGAACCGTGAGCTGAAGGAGCCGAGCGAGGTACAGCCGACGGCCATGCACGCCTCGGTCACCGTCATCCCGCCGCGCAGCAGCGCCATCGCCCGCTCTATCCGGCGGGTCATGAGGTAGCTGTACGGGGTCTCGCCGTAGGCGGCCCGGAACCGCCGGGAGAAGTGCGCCGGCGACATGAGCGCCCGACGGGCCATCGTCGGCACGTCGAGCGGTCGCGCGTAGTCCCGGTCGATCAGGTCCCGCGCACGCCGCAGGTGGGCCAGATCGGCCAGCTCTTCCGGAGTCATGCCGCCCACGCTACCGCCGGTTGCCGACATACCCGACGACCTGCGCGAACGGGACCGTGAACGGGGCCGCGAACAACACCCGGAGGACGCCGCCGAGGCGGAGCACACCCGCCTCGGCGAAGGCGACCCCGAGCGCAAGCGCGAAAGCGAAGGAGCCGGCGCCGGCGACCCGCTCAGCCGAACATCACGCTGTGCGGAATCGGCTCCTCGAAGTTCGCCGACCCGCCCGGTGCCAGCACGCTCAGCGGCTCCTCGCAGCCCCGGTCCGCGAACAGGCGGGCGCCTGCGTCAGTGCCGTTCTCCACCTGCACCGCACCCTGGAGCAGGAGCCGGCACTCCCCGTTCGCCGGGTTCTCGATCGTCAACGCACCCGAGTCCGGGGATACGTAGGTGAACGTGCCCGTGGCGGCGTACGCGCCGCTCGTGGACATCGCGGTACAGAGCACGAGCGCCGCACCGGTGGTCGCGGCCATCCGGCCCAACCGCTTCAGCGAGTACATACGGATCTCCGAATCGGGGTGGTCGTCACGGGACCCGGGAGGGCCGGGTCCCGTGACCGGTCTACCTCCCCACCACGCAGCAACCGACCGGTTCGCCCGGACGAGGGCGTGTCTCGCGCGTCGGCGTGCGTTCACGCGTGGCGCGGTGGCATCGGGACCAGGCGGTGTTCCACCGGGAGCGGGCCGAGGGCGTCGAGCATGGTGGCGAACTTGACGCTGGTCTCCGCGAGTTCGGCCTCCGGGTCGGATTCGGGCAGGATGCCCGCGCCCGCCCACAGCCGGATGCCGTAGCGGCCGACCACCGCGCAGCGCAGCGCGATGATCCAGCGGCCGTCGCCGTGCCGGTCCATCCAGCCGACGAGGCCGCTGTAGTAGCCGCGCGGGTGGGTCTCCAGGCGGTCGATCAGGGTCCGGGCCGCCGCGCGGGGCAGTCCGCACACCGCCGGGGTCGGGTGCAGCAGCGCCGCGAGCGCCAGCGCGCTGGGCACCGGTGGGCGCAATCTGGCCTGGATCCGGGTGGACAGGTGCCACACCCGTGCGGTGGCCACCACGCCCGGCCGGTCGGGGATGTCGAGCCTGGTGCACAGCGGGGTCAGCACCCGGCGCAACTCGTCCACCAGCAGGGCGTGTTCGCGTCGCTCCCTGGCCGAGCCGAGCAGCTCGGCGGCCCGGGCCCGGTCCAGTGCGGGATCGGGGTGTCGCGGTGCGCTGCCGCCCATCGGGTTGAGCAGGAGTCGGTCGCCGTGTCGGGACAAAAGCAGTTCCGGCGAGGCGCCCACCAGGGTGCGCCGGGGCCCGCGCACGCCGGGGCGGTGGGCGTCGGGTCCGGGCGCGCACGGGTCGAGGTCGAGCCGGAAGACGTGTCCGCCCGGGTTGTTGCGGTACAGCCGATCCAGCGTCACCGTGGGGTCGAATCGGCCCGCCAGGGTCAGGCTGCGGGCCAGCACCACCTTGCGCGCGTCGCCGGCCCGCAACCGCCGCACCACCTCGGCGACCGCGGTCAGGTAGGCGGGGTCGGTGGCCGACGGTCCGGCCGGCCGGGGCGGGGCCGTTCCGCAGGTCGCGACGGTGGTGCGGGCCGTGCTGTACATGCGACCGACGGCCAGCACGGCGGGGGTGTTCTCGTCGAAGGGGAGCGCGCCGACCACACACCGGCCGGGCCCGGCATGCCGCAGGGCCCGCTCGGCGCTCTGCGCGACGCGGACGAACTGGCCCGGGCCGGGCCGGACCCGCAGCGGTGGCCCGGGGTGGGCGCGCAGCAGGTGTCGGGAGGTGGCGAGCAGGAAGCGGGCCGGGCCGAGGGGCATCGTCGACTCCTGTTCCGCGCGACGCCGACCGGCCGTGTACGGGCGGCGCCGCCGCCGACGTGGCAGCTGTACGGGATGTCGTGGCGGGCGGGGTCGACGACGGGAACGGCCCGCGCGGCTCACCGCCGTCCCGCCAGTGCAACATCCGGCCACGGGTCGGCGGCAGGGCGCGCGGGGGTGGTGTGCTCGCGTCCCGAAGCACGGCGGCCCATCCTGCGCGCCGGACGGAATCGGCCGTGCCCTACCCCGCTCCCGACCGGTACGGACGGGGGCGCCTCGCGGGGCGTTCCGCCTTGCCCCGCAGGTGGATTCGCGCGTTCCGTACCGGACCGCCGACCCCGCCCGTTCGCCCGGATGCCGCCTTCCGGTCACCGACTCCCGCGGCGCGCAAGGGAGTTCCCCGCGCGCCGGGATGCTCCGGTGCGCCGGTGGCCGGCACTGGAACCCGCCCTCGGCGGCGCACATCGTGGAAGGGCCATCCGGACGACCGGCAAGGGAGAGCCGTGATCCACATCGGCGACACCGGCCCCGTACACCGTCGCGTGACCCGTGTCGTGGTGTTGGGCGAGTATCGGGCGGATCGCCTCGTCGGGCCGCTGCGCCGGGCCCCGGATCGGCCCGCGTCGGCGTGGTCCTGGTCGTCCCCCGCCACGCCCCGGCCCGGGCCCGCGGCCGACTCCAAACCCTTCCGGCGCGGGCCCTGTCCATCCGCCCAGGCCCGAGCGTGACCCAACTCGCCGCCGGGATCCGCGCCTTGACCACGGGCAGCGGGACCGTACCGACCCTCCCGCGAGTTCGACCGCGCCGGGCGCCCGGAATGCCGGAGTGCCGACGACCCGCGTCGAGTGCGCGTCCGCGGTGCGTTCACGGCTTGCGGGCCACCGCCCCGTAGCAGGAGACGAGCGCGGGTTCGGCGGACGGCTCGGCGGTGGGGTGCCATCGGGACACCGGGACCACGCCGGGCGCCTCCACATCCCAGCCGTCCAGAAGTTCGGCCACCTCGGCGCGGCTGCGCGGGCGTACGGTGATGCCCGCGTCGGCGTAGGCCCGGACCAGGCCGGCCCAGCCTTTCGGGTCGTAGTCGCCGGTCACGTGCGCGATCACCAGCCGACTGCCCGAGGGCAGCCGCCGGGTCAGCCGGCGCAGCAGGTCGAGCGGGTCCTGGTGGTCGGCGACGAAGTGCAGGATCGCCACGAGCAACATCGCGACCGGCTCGTCGAAGTCCACCGAGCGCACGAACTCCGGGTGCTCGAGGATCGTTTCGGGTCGGCGCGGGTCGGCGTTGAGGTAGGCGGTGCGGCCCCGGGGCCCGCTGGTGAGCAGGGCTTGGGCGTGCGCGAGCACGATGGGGTCGTTGTCCACGTAGAGCACCCGGGCCTGGGCGCGCACGGCCTGGGCCGCATCGTGCGTGTTGCGGCCGGCGACCGGGATGCCGCTGCCCACGTCCACGAACTGCCGGATGCCGGACCGGGCCAGGTGCTCGACCGCGCGCAGCAGGAACCCGCGGTTCTCCTCGGCGGTGGTCCGCAGAGTGGGAAAGGCCGCGAGCGCCGCCTCGGCCGCCTCGCGGTCGGGGTCGAAGTTGGTTCTGCCGCCCAGGTAGTAGTCGTACATCCGGGCCGGGTGGGCTCGTTCGATGCCGATCTCCAAGGGCCTGTCCGTGCCGCGTCCGGGCTCGTCCGCCACCGTCGTCTCCCCCTGGTTGCCGACCGGATCCTCCGCGCGGTACCGGTCGTCGTCCGCCGATCATCGCGAACCGGCCCCATCCGCGGGGCACATCGGGGAACTACCCGAAATCGGGGGGACATCACCGCGCGTCAGTCCGGGTCCGGGAGCTCCGGCAGGCCCAGGGTGCGGGCGATCGTCTCCTTCGCGTGGCGCACGTTCGAGCGCACGGTGGCGGCGGTCATGCCCAGCAGGCGACCGGCCGTCTCGTCGGAGTACTCCAGCACGTAGCGCAGCGTCATCGCCTCGAACTGCCGGTCCGGCAGCCGGGCGATGGCCCGGAACAGGCCGATGGGCCCTTCCAGTTCGGCGAGTTGGTCGCGGGACAGGTGCAGGACGCGGCGGGCGGCTGTCGCGGTGTCCGGGTCGTCCTCGCTCAACCCCTGCATCAGCAGCGCGATCGCGTCGCGCCGGAGTTCGCGCACGGTCTTCTCCCGGATGCCCAGCAGCCGGGCGGCGTCCTGGTTGCTCTGTCCGAGGACCCGGGTGAGCAGGAAGACCTCGTGGTGGTCCCGGGGCAGTTCGTGCACGGCGGTGAACAGCGCGATGCGGTGTTCGAGGGTGTCGAATACCTTCGGCGGCAGGCGCAGCGCCTCGAAGGCGGCCGGGTCGAAGGCGGCGGTGGACACGAACGCCGAGGTTTTGCCGCTGCGTTGCATGTGGCGGACGATGTGCCGGCGCAACATGCGCCAGGCGAGCGGTTCGACGGGTCCCGACGCGCGCTCCCATACCGTGGCCAGTTCGATCAGGCTTTGTTCGACGACTTCCGCGGCCGGCTCGCGCGCGCCCAGTTCCAGGTGTGCGACCCGTAACCACAGGGTGGCGTGCCTGCGGTGGAACCGGACGAAATCGGGCGGCAGTTGGCCTTCGGCGGATCGTTCCCCCGGGTTCGTCACGACCCGTCCTTCCTGTTGCGCGGTGGGGTCCGGCGGGGAACTCCCGTCCCCGGCCCGGGGAGGGGCATCCGCGAGCCGGGTTCGAGGACCCGCAGAGGGTGGTTCTGCGTCTCCACGCGGAGACCTCTCTGTTGGCTCCCCGGCCCGTGTGGGTCGGGGCGTCGATGCGGGGCGCGGCGCGCTCCCAGGCACAGCAAACCCTGTGGAGAGCCCGGGTGTGCAAGATGAAGGCTAACTGCACGTAAGTACGTATTCGCTGTCCGTTGATCGAACGGGCCCGGTTTTGACATGTTTACGATCATTTATCCGGGATCGACGAGCCCCGTCGCACGGTGACCGCGCCGCGGTCGCGAGTCGATCGCGCGCCGAGCGGGTGACCACCACCCGGCGGTCGGGGGACCCGGCGAACCCGGTTGCGCCGGGCGGGTACCGAGTGTGCCGCATTCGGGGGCCGCGGTCCGCCGTTCCGCGCGGCGAACCCCCCGGATGGGACAAAATACTTCCCGTGCACTTGCACAGACGGCCTCCGCGTCCGCTTGGCTGTGTGTCAAGTCCCCTCGAGCGCATCCCGAAGTCCTGTCGATGTCCGCATCGACGACCTTGCGGATCCGGTCTCGACACGCGCCCCGAACAGGCAAGGACACCCGTGAGCGACCATCGGCGCCCAGACCGTCCCCCTCCGACCCGCCCATGAGCCCCACCGACGCCGCGATCGGCGGCGAACCCCGCACGCTGCCCGTGTCGTTCCACGGCTACCGTCAGGCACACGCGGGGACCTGGCTCGACTACGCGCGCGTGCACCTCGACGACCCGGACCGGGCCCGGACCCTCGTCGCCCGAGCGCTCCTCGACCTCGCCCGCACGTGGGCGCACGCGCTGCGCCGCCCCAACGTGCACGCGTACGCCTGGGCCCTGTTCCGGCGACATCTGGACGAGTACGGCCCGCACCCGGCGCGGATCGCCGTCGCGGCGTCGCCGCACATCCCGTCGCTCCCGGGGCGGCACTACGACGTACTGATCCTGCGCACCCGACTGCGCTGCTCCGCGGAGCAGGTCGCGGACCTGCTCGGTACGACCGCCGACGGCGTGCGCTGCGATCTGCGGTGGGCGCTGCGCCGATCGGCCACCCATCCGGGCACGACCGACCCCAGCGAGGACATCCCGTGAGCACTCACCCCGACCGTCGCGAACACCGGCCGACCATCGACGAGATGCTGGGCGCGGAAGGCGTCCTCGCGCACGAATACGACGACTACGACCACGCCCAGGCGGAACGGGCCATCGCCGCCGCCCTGTTCGGCGCGTCGACCCCGGCCGAGGCCGGTACGGACGCCGACGCCGAGTCCGGCCCCCGGGCCGTCCGCGAGCGCGCCGCCCACGAACTCGCCCTGGCCGCGGCCGTCGTGCTCAACGCCGACCAGGCCACCGACGCGCTCCAGCGCTTGTCCACGCTGCACGAGGGCGGACCGGACGGCGCGCTGGTGTTCGCCTCGCTGCTGTATCTGGCCCACCACGGGGACGGCGCCCGCTTTTGGTGGCAGGTCGCGGCCGGCTGCGGCAACCGCACCGCCGCACACTGCCTGTACCTCCTGCACCGCAGCCACGGCCAGACCCGCGACGCCGTGCACTGGCGCCGCCGGGCCGAGCGCATGAGCGCACCCGACGCGCCGTGCGAAGTGCCGTGCGCCGCCCGCCCGCTGCTCACCGATCCCGTACGGCACGCGTTGATCGCCGCCAGTCATCGCGGCGCCGATCCTCGGCTGCCGCCGGCCGTCGAGCGGGTCATCCACGGCCTTCCGGTGGACGCGGCCGCGCCCGACTTCGGCGAGGTACCCGTCCCCGACCCCACCCTCTCGCGCGAACTCGCCGTCGCCACCGCCCGGGGGACCCCCCGACGCTGACCCCGGCCCGGGGCGCGCCGCCGCTCGGCGCGGTGGCGCTCGGCGCGGTGGCGCCGCTCAGCGCGGTGGCGCCGACAGGGGGCGGGTGCCCAGGGTGCGGAACAACTCCTTCGTCATGGCCCGGTTGATCGCCGGGTCACGGCCCTCGACATAGGGGATGCGGGGCGTGTACCCGGTCGCCGCGAACAGCGCAAGCGCACGGATGTTGCGCGCGCCGGTCTCCACCACCAGGCGCCGCGCCCCCGCCTCGGCGGCGGTGTGCTCCAGGGTGGCCAGCAGGCGGCGACCACAGCCCCGGCCCCGATGTTCGGGCACCACATACAGCCGCTTGATCTCCGCCGTGCGACTGGGCAGGGTGCGCCAGCCGCCGCAGCCGATCGGCTCGGTGCCGGCGTAAGCCACCACCAACAGGCCCTCGGGCGGCTCCAGATCGCGCGGTTCGGTGGTGTCGGGGTGGTCGGCGAAGCCGTAGAGCGCGACCTGCTGGGCGTAGAGCGCGTGCAGCAGACGCTGGGTGTCGGGATGCGTGTAGGGACGCGGCACGAGGCGTATGTCGCCCGGACCGCTCGGGGCGTCGGCGCCGAACGGCCCGTGGTGGCCCGGAGCGGCCCCCAGGACGGCCCCGCCCTTGGCGCGGTGCGCGAAACCGATCAACGACCTGCTCCTCTCCCGCCGACTCGCGAACCAGTGCTGCGGGACATTCTCCGGCATGTCCCCACGCGACGGACAGTGGTCGAGCCGAACATGCTGCAACCGAGACTTCGGCGATCCGCACAAGGCCCCGGCGCCGCAGGCCGGACCGGCCCCGAAACGGGGCGGTATCCCTCCCGGGTGACGAAGACCACGATCCGCCACGGACCGGCGAGCGCGCACACGAAGGGTCAGCGCAGCTTCGGGGAGCCGTTCGGCAGGGGGACGATGTGGGGCGCCGTCGTGGTCAGTTGGTGGCAGGTCTCGCGGTATTCGCCGGGCGGCCGGGAGTCGCGGACGATGCCGGCACCGGCCTGTAGCCACGTGGTGTCGTCCCGGGTGTGGATCATCCGCAGGGCCAGCGTCGCGTCCAACTCCCCGGCCCGGCCGGCCCGGATCACGGCGCCGCCGTAGAGACCGCGCGGGCCCGGCTCGTGGGCGTCGATCACCGCGTAGGCCGCCGCCCTGGGGACGCCGGTCGCGGCGAGGCCGGGAGTCGTCGCGACGAGGGCGTCCCAGGCGCTGTGCGGCTGTGCCAGTCGGCCCGACAGGCGCGAGCCGATGTGGTGCACGTTGCCCCGCTCCCGGACCGCCATGAACTCGTCCACGCCGACACTGTCCGGCTCGCACAGGGCACGCAGTTCGGCCTCGGCGGCACGGACCGACAGTTCGTGCTCGTGCACCTCCTTGGCGTCCCGCAACAGCGCGCCGCGCCGTCGGGCGTCGAAGGCGGGGTCGCCGTCGCGCGGACACGTGCCCGCGAGCGGTCGCACGGTCACGGTCCGATCGCCGGCAACCTCCACCACGGTCTCCGGGCTGAACCCGACGGCCCGAAGTCCCGGCAGATCCAGCAGGAACGACCGGGCCGGCGTATTCGCCCGGCGCCCCCGCAGGTAGGTGGCCGGAAAGTCGACGGCACAGGGCACCGCCACCCGCCGGGACAACACCACCTTGTCCGCCTCGCCCGCCCGGATCCGCCCCACCGTCGCCGCCACTGCCGCCGTGAACGGCGCGGGATCGTCGTCCTCGACGTCGACCGGCCGACTCGGCGCGGCCGTCGCCCGATCGCCGTCGAGCACGATCCGCGTCACCCGCCGCAACTCCTCGATGTCGCACGCCCACACGGTCAGCGCCGTCTCGTCCACCCCCACCTCGATCCGAGGCACCGTCAGCCGCCCGAGCAGATCCGCGCCCACCGGCAACCCGGCCACGGCCCGCCCGAGTTCGAAGCCCACCCACCCGTACAGCCGCCAGTCCTCGATCGGCAGCCCGCCCAGCACCGCCTCGATCGCCCGCGCCGGCGACCCCTCCCACGGCACACGAGTACATCGCCCCCCACTCTTGCCGACCACGGCGTCGGCATGCACGGCCACCTCCGCGACGGCGCCGCCGGCGAACCACCACCGCCCCTCCCCCTCGTATACGACCGACTCTTCGAACCCCCCGGCCTCGGCCAACCGCACCACGACGTCGAGCGGATCGAACTCCCCCTCGTGGCGCACCCACAGTCGGCGCGGGTCGGTCGCGGCGGCAGCGGCGGGCGCGGCAGCAGCGGCGGAGTCGATGGTCATGGGATGCACCGTCCTCGGATACTGCGGCCGGCCCGGGCCTCGACGCGTCGCGCGCGGCGCCCACCCGACCGCACGGATAGAGCAATGTCCACTTAGGTTAGCCTTACCTAACAAGAGACGCCAAGGCAATATCCAGGCGTCCCGCCGACGCTCGTCAACCCCTCCAGAAAAACCAACTCGGCTGCATGCCACGCGAGTTGGGTAACCCGTCCATGCGGCACCCACTCGCCCACGCACACCGATCGGCCCGCAAGCCCACACCGCGACTCACCCGTTGGGATGGTTTCTTCGGCCTCCCGTGCCGCATCGACGATCGCCATACCGGACAAACCGATACGTTGCCGAAGTCCGCCCTCCCGACCCCGTGCGTCGTATACCAGGAGGCTCCGTGCAAAGCATCGACCCGGCCGACGAAGGCCGTTCGTCCCGTTCGGGACTCACCAGGCGCCGGTTCGTGATCGCCGCCGGCGGTGTCGCGGTGGGCGGCGCACTGATCGGCGACGCGATCGGGCCCGGCGCCCGGCCCGCCCACGATCCGTTCGCGGAGGTCGCCGCCGGCCGCGACTCGTTGTCCTTCACCGCCGCCACCAACGGCGCCGCGACGCTCGATCCCGTCGGCGGCGGCCTGGTCGCCGAGGTGCAGAGCGTGTTGTGGGCGATCCCGCCCGACGGTGGCCCGGCCCGTGCGCTGACCGCCCCCGAACTGGAGCCCGGCCGCCCGGTGTTCGCCCCCGACGGCCGACTCCTGGCCTTCTCGGCGTATCGGGACGGCCGGTTCCACGTCTGGACGATGCGCCCCGACGGCGGCGGCCTTCGGCAACTCACCGACGGCCCGTGGGACGACCGCGCGCCCGCCTGGTCCCCGGACGGCACCAGGCTGGTGTTCGCGTCCGAACGCGACGGCGACCCGATCACGGGCAGCCCCTACCGCCTCTGGGTCCTCGACGTGCGCGGCGGCGCGCTCACCCGGATCACCGGACTGCCCGGCCAGGACGGCCCGTTCCAGGACGGCCCGTGGGAGGACTTCGATCCGACCTGGGCCCCCGACGGCACCCGGATCCTGTTCGTCCGGGCCGCCGCGGGCGGCGCGTCCCCGGACGCCCGCACCGTCGCCTCGGTGCCCCCCGACGGCACCGGCCCGGTGACCGTCGAGCACACCGAGACCACGCCCGGCACACAGATCATGACCCCGGCGCTGTCCGCCTCCGGGCGGTTGGCGTATCTGCGCACGATGGGCGGGTCCGACAGCGAACGGCCCGACGGGGAGTGCGCCCTGATCGTCGACGGCGCGCGGGTCCCGATCGACGGCGACGTGCTGCCGGTGCCGCCGCGCTGGAGTGCGGGCGGCGAGCTGCTGCTCAACGTGGACGGACGGTTCCGGCTGCTCCGCCCCGAGGACCCCACGACGGCCGTCGAGTTCGCGTTCGACGCCACCCTGCCGCTCGACCGGCCGCGATACCGCGCCAAACACCGCGAGTTCGACACGGACCGGGTGCGGCCGGTCCGCGGCATCCATCTGCCGGCGCTGTCCCCCGACGGCCGCGAGGTCGTCTTCGCGGCGCTGAACTCCCTCTGGATCGCGCCGATTTCAGGTGGCGGAGTGCCGCGCCGGGTGTTCTCCACCGCGCCCACACGCTACGTCATGGCGCCGACCTGGACCGGCGACGGCCGGGGCCTGGTGTTCGCCGACGACCGCGACGGCCTCTACGCGGTACGCCGCCTCGACCTGGCGTCCGGCACCGAAACGGTCCTGGCGGCCGGCGGGCGCACACACCCGGCCCTGTCCCCCGACGGACGCCGGCTCGTCAGCCTCGACATGTCCGGCAACCTGGTCCTGACCGACCTGGCCGGCGGCACCGAACGGGTCCTCGCGCCGCCGCTGTCGGGCAGTGGACTGCCGGGGCGGCCGAGTTGGTCGCCGGATGGCCGCCGCGTGGCGCTGTGCGATCGCAACCGGCTCAACCGGCGCTTCCGTGAGGGCTACAACCTCATCCGGGTGATCGACGTCGACGCGCCCGCCGGCGACGCGCACGAGGCAGCCGGCGCAAGCCGGCTGTACGCGGTCGCCCCGCACGCCTCGATCGCCGACCGCTACGACTCGGGGCCGGTCTGGTCCCCCGACGGGCGCTCGATGGCGGTGATCGTCGAATCCGCCCTGTGGCTGCTGCCCGTTCGCGCCGACGGCGCTCCGGACGGGGAGGCGCGACAGCTGACCACCGAGACCGCCGACCATCCGTCCTGGTCCGCCGACGGCGGCCGACTGCTCTACCTGTCCGCCGGGCGGCTGCGCCTGTTCGACGTGGCCGCCGGCACCGCCCGCACCGTCCGGGTGCCGCTGGACCACCGCCACCCCACCCCGGCCGACCTCGTCGTCCACGCCGGACGCCTGTGGGACGGCACCGGCGAGCGCACCCGGGACGACGTCGACATCCTCGTCCACCGCGGCCGGATCACCGCGATCGAACCGCATCGCCCCGGCCGCCCGTCCGCCGCCCCACCCCTCGACGCGTCCGCGCGCACCGTGCTCCCCGGCCTGTGGGACGCGCACACCCACCCATGGCAGTACACCTTCGGCGGCCGGCAGACCGCCACCCAACTCGCCTACGGCATCACCACCGCCGTTTCGCTCGGCGGCTTCGCCTACGAACAGGCCCGGCTCAAGGAGGCGATCAACGCCGGCGAACTGGCCGGCCCCCGCCTGCTGAGCACCGGCGAACTCCTCGACGGGGCACGGGTGGCGTACAGCATGGGCCGCAGCCACCGCACGCCGGCCGGGCTCACCCGGTCGCTGGCCCGCGCCGCCGCGCTCGACTGGGACTTCGTGAAGACGTACGTGCGCGCCCCCACGTGGCTGATGGCCGAGGCGGCGCGGTACGCCCACGACGAGTTGGGCGTACCCGCCGGAAGTCACCTGTGTTCGCCCGGAATCGAGGTGGGCCAAGACCTGACGACCCATCTGAACGCGACCCAGCGCATCGAGTTCGGCCGCGCCGTCTCCGCGACGGGCCACTCGTACCAGGACGTGCACGAGATCTACACCACCGGCGACTTCGCCATGATCGCCACGCCGTTCACCGCACTGCCCCTGATCGGCGCCGACCCGGCCCTGGCCGCGGACGACCGGGTCACCGTGCTGATGCCACCCTGGCACACCGCGCTGGTTCGCCAACTCGCCGGCCGCCCACCCACACCCGCCCAACTGGCCGCGCTGGGCACCGAGATGGACACCTACCGTCGCATCCTGAGCGCCGGCGGCCGGGTCGCCCTGGGCACCGACGCGCCCCTGGTCCCGGTGGGCCTGCACCTGCACCTGGGACTGCGCGCGCTGCATGCGCACGGCCTGTCCCCCGCCCAGGCACTGCGCACCGCCACCGTGCTGCCGGCCCGACTCTTCGCCGTGGACCGCGACCTGGGCACGCTGGAGACGGGCAGACTGGCCGACCTGACCATCGTGGACGGCGATCCGTTCACCGACTTCGACACCCTGGTCCGCACCGTCTCGGCGGTACGCGGCGGCACCCCCTTCCACCGGGACGACCTGGTCCGCTCCTTCCCGGCGCCCGCCGCCTCCGCGCCCGCCGCCGGCCAGGCCCGGGTGACGCCGCCCGGAGCAGGCCACCACGCCCGCCCCGAACCCGAGCCCGCCGACGGCTGGTTGGCCATCGCCCTGGAGTTGCAGCGGGACGGCTGTTGCGGCTGACACCACCGAACCGCCGGCGGGCGAGGACGCGAGTCGATCAGGGATCGGCGGAGCGCGGCGCTTCGGGCCGTCGACGCAGCGTGAACAGATGCGTCGTCCCGGTGATGTCGAGCAGGCGGCGGGCCCATTCGCCCAAATCCAGGGTCAGCGTGGTGCCCCGCGCGCCGGCCCGGGTGCGCGCGTGCAGCAACGCATGCACGATCGTGCTGTCGCAGAAGGTCACGTCCGCCAGGTCGACGTGCACGTGCTCCGCGCCGCTGTCGAGCAGCCGGCCGAGCGCCCGACACAATCGCGGACCGGTGGCCACGTCGATCTCGCCGGCGACCCGGAGCAGGACCGGTTCCCCGTCGGCAGTGACGTACAGGCGCAGCAGTTCCGAGGCGGGCACGGGTTGTTGGTACCGCTCGGGTCGGCTCGGCCGCGGCGGTGGTGCGGAGGATCCACCCCCGCCGCGGGGCTCGGGGCGACGCGGTCGTCGAGACATGGTCGACTCCCTTGCGTACCGTATGCGCGTTTCGTCGACATCTGTCGGGTTGGTCTGCTCCCAGCATCGGACGCCCCGAAACCCGCGTCAATGAATTCCGGAACCTTCTTCCGAAGGTGCGCACCGATGATCAGCGCGGGACCCCCGACACCACACCCGCCAGGAAGGTGCGCACCGCCCGATGCACCGTCTCGCGAGTGGGCGGTGTGCCCTTGCGGTCGGCGAAGAGCAGGTGCCCGGTGCCGACCAGCATGGGCGCGAGCATGTCGGGATCGGCGTCCGGGACGAGCCGGCCCAGGGCACGCTCGGCGGCGAGATAGCCGGCGATCATCGCCGTGGCCTCGGTCAGGATCGGCACACCGGTGGGTGTGGTGCGGCGCAGCCGGGCGCGCAGTTCGTCGCGGGAGACGACCAGGCCGACGATGGCCACGGCGACCGATCCGAACAGGTCGATCAACGCCTCGGCGAGGTGCTCGGCGACGTCGCCCGACCCGGCCAGGCCGTGCAGCGCAGCCGCGCGGCCGTCGATCCGGGCCACCCGGTCGCGGACGAGTTCGGCGAGGAAGTCGTCGAAGTCGGCGAAGTGCCGATGCAGGACGCCCTTGGCGCAGCCCGCCTCGGTGGTCACCGCCCGGCTGGTCAGCGCGCTCGGCCCGTCCCGGAGCAGGACCCGCTCGGCCGCGTCGAACAGTTGCTCCCGCACGTCGCGCAGGGCCACTCCCGTCGGCATGGTCACTCGCCCCTTCCGGCTCGATCGCCCCACGCCCCGCATCCGGCGCTCGACGGGGAGGCGATTGACGAGTGGGCAGACGCCCATTCATAGTGGGCACATGCCCACTATACCGTCGGGGCAGGAGCACACCCCCCGACCCGAACCCCCGATCCCGCCCCACCGACACCGCGAGACGGCGGAGTCGTTCGGCGTGGACGCCGAACGCTACGACCGGACCCGCCCCCGCTACCCGCAGGCCCTGGTGGACCGCATCGTCGCCGCCGCCCCGGGCCCGGAGGTCCTGGACGTCGGCTGCGGCACCGGCATCGTCGGCCGCCGCTTCCGGGCGGCCGGATGTACGGTGCTCGGCGTCGACCCGGACCCGCGCATGGCCGACTGGGCGCGCGGACGCGGGCTCGACGTCGAGGTCGCCACGTTCGAGGACTGGGACCCGGCCGGACGCACCTTCGACGCGCTCGTCTGCGGCCAGGCCTGGCACTGGGTGGACCCGGTCGCGGGCGCGGCCAAGGCGGCGCGGGTGCTGCGCCCGGGCGGCCGGCTCGCCCTGTTCTGGAACGCCGCCTCGCCCGAGCCCGAACTCGCCGCCGCCTTCGCCGAGATCCACCGCCGACTGCTGCCCGACTCCCCCGCCGCACTGCCGACCCCGGCGGACATCGACCGGGCGTACGCGACCATGTGCACCCAGGCGGCCGACGGCCTCCGGGCGGCGGGCGCATTCGCCGAACCGGAGCAGTGGCGGCTCGACTGGCGACACACCTACACCCGGGACGAGTGGCTGGACCAGGTCCCCACCATCGGCGTCTACACCCGACTCGCCCCCGAAGTCTCGGCCGAACTCCTGGCTGCCCTCGGCGCCGCGATCGACGCGGCGGGCGGCAACGTCCCCGTCGACTACGGCACGCTGACCCTCACCACGGCCCGCAACCCCGCCTGACCGCCTGACCGCCACAAGCCTGCCTCGCCCCATCGGCGGGCGCAGTCGAGGGTGGTCGAGGGGTTGTGACCTTGGGGGGTGGGCGTGTCTGATGGTCGCACTCATCGCGAGGGTGGAGGCGTTCGGTGCCTCCCGCGCCGACCCGTGATGCCGGCTCCGCCGCTGCCGTCTTGTCGCCGTGCCCCGGCTCGGGAGGTCGATCGTGGATCACGAGGGACTTCGGCGCGCCCTCCTGCACCGCATGCTGATCGGATATCGCACCCGACTGGTCCCGGCCGTACCCGGGCTCGGCTTCGCGGGCGCGGCGAACCGGGTTCCGCGCCAGGAGGACGTCGCCGGCCGGGCCCGGGTGAGTCTGCGCTGGTACGGGCATCTCGAACGGGGCGACCGGGTCGCCTTCGACCCGCATCGGCTCGCCCGGGTCGCGGACACGTTGCGCGTCCCGCACCGCGAGCGCGGACTGCTGCACCTGCTGGCCACGGGGCCGGACTCGACGGTGTTCCCCCGGCCCGTGCCCAGACCGGACCCGGACGTGTCGCACGACGACCGGGAGACCCTGTGCCGGTTGTCCCCCAATCCGGCGATCCTCACCGACCACGCCTGGAACGTGCTCGCCGCCAACGACATGGTGTTCGCCTGCTTCCCCGCGCTGCACCACCGCCGGGCGCCGGCGGGCCCGCCGAACGTGCTGGACTGGATCTTCGGCGACGAGGCGGCGGGGACCTTCGCCGACATCGACGCGGTCCGCCGCGACGCGGTCACCACCGCGCAACTCACCTACGTACGCTATGGCGACGACCCGACGGTCGCCGCGCTGGTGCGGACCCTGCTGGCCCATCCGGCCGCCGCGACCCGCTGGCACCGGTGTGTACTGCCGTGCAGTCCGCGACTGCGCCACCACGTACGGCTCCGGGTGTTCGGCACCTGTGAGGTGGTGTTCCTGCACCACGAGGACACCGACGGCCGACACCTGCTGGCCATGCTCCCGGCGGTCGAGTCGCGGCCGTCCTGAGCCGCGACCCGCGGCCCGGGCCGGACGCCGGGCATGGTCAGGGACACGCCGGTTGCGCCGAGCCGAAGGTACGGCGGTAGGTGTGGGGGCTGACGCCGGTGGTCTTCTTGAAGCGGTCGCGGAAGGCGGTGGGCGAGCCGAACCCGACCTGGGCGCCGATGCGTTCGACCGGGTCGCCGGTGGTCTCCAGGAGATGCTGGGCCTGGCGGATGCGCGCGCGGTGCAGCCATTGCAGCGGCGTGGTGCCGGTGTGCTCGCGGAAACGACGGATCAGGGTCCGGGTGCTGGTTCCCGCCCGGGCGGCGATGTCGGCGAGGGTGAGTTCGGCGCCCAGGTTGTCCCGCAACCACGCGAGCAGCGGTTCCAGGGCCGAACCCTGCGGTGTCGGGACATGGTCGTGCACGATGAACTGCGCCTGCCCGCCCTCGCGTTCCAGCGGCATGACGGACAGCCGGGCGGCGTCGGCGGCGACCGCCGAACCGTAGTCGCGGCGGATCATGTGCAGACACAGGTCCATCCCGGCGGCGGCGCCGGCGGAGGTGAGGATGCGGTCGTTGTCCACGTACAACACGTCCGGGTCGACCTCGACGGACGGGTGGTGTTCGGCCAGGAGATCGGCCGCGATCCAGTGCGTGGTGGCGCGCAGGCCGTCCAGCAGTCCCGTGGCGGCCAGGGGGAAGGTGCCCACGCAGATCGACGCGATCCGGGTCCCGTTCCGCGCCGCCGTGCGCAGCGCCTCGCGCACGGCGGGGCTGAGCGGGGTCAGCGGGTCGGCGGTCCCGGGCACGATGATCGTGTCCGCGCCCACCAACCCGTCCAGCCCCCACGGCGCCCGCAGGGTGAACAGGCCGGCATCGACCTCCGGCTGCTCGGCGCACACCCGCACGTCGTAGCCGGGCCGACCGTCCGGGAGCCGGGAGAGGGTGAACACCCCGATCGGGGTGGCCAGATCGAACGGGATCACCCCGTCCAGGGCGAGGATGGCGACGATGTGCATGGCAGGAATGTACCCGGCCACCGGAAAACCGCCACAGCCGCACCCGGGGTCGGGCACCGACCGCGCGCGACCCGACCCGGCCCGGTCCGGACAGCCGCTCACCTCACCTCTCCGGCGGGAAGTCCGCGCCCAGGCTCAGCTGCCGCCACGCCGCGAACCCGTCACGCAGCGCATCCAGTCGGGCGTCGGCGATGTGCACCGCCGCCTCCCCGAGCAGCAGCCGCAGCGGGGGTTCGGGGGCGTCGACCACGGCGGCGATCGCGGCGGCGGCACGGTCCGGGTCGCCCGGCTGCCGCCCGTACGTCGCGCGCGTGGCGGCCCGGCGGGCGCCGGCGGTGTCCGCGTAGTCGGCGATCCGGACGGCGGACTCCCGCATCGAAGGGCCGGACCAGTTCGTCCGGAACGCGGCCGGCTCCACGATGGTCACCCGGATCCCCAGCGGCGCGACCTCGGCGGCCAACGACTCGCACAGGCCCTCCAGCGCGAACTTGGTGGCGTGGTAGTAGCCGGTCGCGCCGAACGCGACCAGTCCGCCGATCGAGCCGATGGTGACCACGTGGCCGGACCGCCGGGCGCGCATGCCGGGCAGCACGGCCCGGGTGATCGCGGCGACACCGAGGACGTTGGTATCGAACAGCCGCCGTATCTCGTCGTCCTCACCCTCCTCGACGGCGGCCAGGTAGCCGTAGCCGGCGTTGTTGACCAGCACGTCGATCCGGCCGAACGTGGCCTCGGCGGCGGCCACGGCGGCGGCGATCGCCTCGGCGTCGGTGACGTCGAGCGGGAGCACGAGCGCACGATCGCCGTACCCGCCGACCGTCTCGGCAACGGCACCCGGATCGCGGGCGGTCAGCACGACCCGGTCCCCGCGTTCGAGCGCGTGCAGCGCGATCGCCCGCCCCAGGCCGGACGAACAGCCGGTGACGAACCAGACGGGAGTGGATACGGAGGAGGCCGGTATGTCCATCGAAATGTCCTTCGTGGGTCGATTCCTGGGCGATATGGGACTCACCCCTGGCCCGTCGGTACCAGGAGCAGTTCCGCGAAGTTGACGTGCGCGGGCGCGGCGACGGCGTGCCCGACGGCGGCGGCCACGTCCTCGGCGGACAGCGGGGTGTTCGCGGTGCGCATCGCGGCCAGTTGCTCGCGGCTCGCCGGGTCGTGCATGTCGTCGCCCAACTCGGTGAGCGTGGCGCCGGGTTCGACGTTGGCGACCCGTACGCCGCGCGGGCCCAGCTCGGCGCGCAGTCCCCGACTCAGGTGCGCCACGGCGGCCTTGGTCGCGCAGTACACCGACCAACCGGGAAACGGCCGTTGGCCGCCCAACGAGCCGATGTGCACCAGGTCGGCGGGACGTCCGGCCGCCGCGGCGGCCGGCAGGTCGTCGACGAACACCCGGCCCGTGTACAGCAGTCCGGTCACATTGACGTCGAGCATTCGGTCCCACTCGACCGTCTCCGCCTGCTCGAAGGCGCCGCCGAGCATCACCCCGGCCGACGCCACGACCAGGTCGACGGCGCCGAGCCGCTCGTGCACGACGCCGGCGGCGTGCCGCATCGCCGTCAGGTCGCGGACGTCGACGGGCACGGGCACGATCGTGCCGCCGGTGTCGGCGTCGACGCGCTCCTTCGCCAGTGCCTCCAGTCGGTCCGCACGGCGACCGAGGGCGGCGACGTCGGCGCCCGCCGCGGCCAGTACGCGGGCGGTCGCGGCGCCGATGCCACTGGAGGCGCCGGTGACCACCGCCACCCGGCCGTGCAGGGGAAGCCGAGGGGTCGTGCCGCCGGCGGTGCCGCTGTGTCGTGCGGTGTGTGTCATGGCTCCAGGCCGGCCGGGCTCCGCCGGCCCAACCAGGCCGCCGCCCACCCTGGGAGCACCACACCCTGGGAGCACCACACCCTGGCTGCCCGCCTCCCCTCGTCGTACCGTCGAGGCATGGACAGCGACAACGCCCTCGGCACCTTCCTGCGCGCCCGCCGTGAGGCGGTCGACGTGGCGACGACGGGGATCGTGCACGTCGGTCGCCGCCGCACGCCGGGACTGCGCCGGGAGGAGGTTGCGGCGCTGGCCGGGGTCAGTACCGACTACTACGTACGCCTGGAGCAGGGTCGCGAGCGCGGCCCGTCCGAGCAGGTCGTCGACGCGCCGGCCCGTGCACTGCGCCTGGGGGACGACGCGGCGGAACACCTGCGCCGACTGGCCCGCCCGGCGCCGCGCCGCCGCTCGCCGGTACGGCGGGCCGAGCGGGTGAGTCCGCTGTTGGTGCAAATGATGCAGTCCTGGGATCGGCAGCCGGCCGTCGTACTGGGTCGCTACATGGACATCCTGGCCGCGAACACGCTGGGCGCGGCGCTGTTCGACGGGCCCGAACGCAACCTGCTCAGGCTGCTCTTCCTCGACTCGGCCGGGCGCACGTTCTACCCGGACTGGGAGCAGGCGGCGCGCAACACCGTCGCGTCGCTGCGCTCGTGCGCGGGCGATGATCCGGGGGACCCGGCGCTGGTCTCGCTGGTGGGCGAACTGTCGCTGCGCAGCCAGGACTTCGCCCGGCTGTGGGCCCGACACGAGGTGCGCCGCAAGAGCACCGAGGCCAAACGTTTCCGGCATCGCGCGGTGGGCGAACTGGTGTTGTCCTACGAGTCGTTGACGGTGAACAGCGCGCCGGGGCAGCAATTGGTGGTGTATCAGGCGGAGCCGGGCAGCGCCACCGAGCAGGCACTGTGCCTGCTCGGCAGCTTGGCGGCGGGCCGGGCGGAACCCGAAGACGAGCCCCGATAGGGCGGGTCCGCGAGCCCTATGCCCCGGCGTGGCGGGTGTGGCGGGTGTCCCCGGTCGTCCCGGCCTTCCTCACAGTGGCTTCACCTTGTTCGACGCGACCGCGACCGTCACCGACCGGGTGCCGCCGAGGAGGCCCGCCAGGGTGAAGGCAACCTCCAGTCGGCCGTCGAACCGGCTGCCCACGACGACGCCCCGGGTCCCGGCGGGGACGGATTGGGTGAGGCCGCCGCCCAGGTCCCCGACCGCTTCGACCCTGGTACCGATGTCCATGGGGTGTTCCTCCGTCCGGGCGGGCCGACTACGCGCGCGGCGCGGATTCGGCGCCCCGGTCCTGTTGCAGCCGCCACAGTTCGGCGAACAACCCGTCGTGTTCCGCGAGGAGTTCGTCGAACGTGCCCTGCTGGGTCACCCGCCCCGAGTCCATCACCACGATGTGGTCCGCGACCGCGACGTTGGCCAGTCGGTGGGTGACCAGGACGACGGCGCTGTCCCGGGCGATCTCGCGAAGGCCCGCGAAGATGCGGTGTTCGGCTCGGGGGTCGAGGGCGGAGGTGGGTTCGTCCAGGCAGATCAGCCCCGGCTCGCCGTACAGCGCGCGGGCGATGCCGAATCGTTGCCACTGGCCCACGGACGGGTCGACGCCACCCCACCATTCGCGGGCCAGGAGGGTGCCGAGACCGCGTGGGAGGCCGGCGATCACGTCGTCCGCGCCCGAGGCGCCGGCCGCGCGCTCGATCGCTTCGTCGTCGTCCTCGCGGGGTTGGCCGAGGTTGATGTTCAGTCGGGCGGACAGCGGCCAGCGGGCAATCTCCTGCGGGACGTAGCCGACGTGGGACCAGGCCGCGTGCGGATCGAGGTCGCCCACGTCGTCGCCGTTCCAGGTGACTCGGCCCTCGTGGGCCAGGTACAGGCCGCACAGCAGACGGGACAGGGTCGACTTGCCGGAACCGTTCTCCCCCACCAGGGCCAGGATGGTGCCCCTGCGCAGCTCCAGGTCGATGTCGGCGACGGCGGGTGCGGCCTTGCCGGGGTAGCGGTAGGTGACGTTCTCGGCGCGGACCACGACGGGCGGCTTGGGGACGAGGTCGCCGCGCGTCATCGCGTGGCCGCCGGCCTCGTCGAGGAAGCGGGCCCAGTCGTCGAGGTACAGGCCGACGCTGTAGAGCCGACTGCCGGAGACCACCAGACCGCCCAGGGCCGTACCGACCGTACGCAGCGCGATCACCGCGGTGCCGGCGGCGGCCACCGACATACGGTTCGTGGACAGCAGGTACGCCAGCGCGGCCCACACCAGGCTTGCCGCCAGCCCGCCGACGGCGGCGCCGACCAGGCCGATCTTGGCGGTGGTCCAGGCGCCGGACTGGGTGACCCGCTGTACCCGATCGGCCGCGACGGCGTAGCGACCGAGCAGGAACGGCGCCATGGTGCCGGCCCGGAGCTGGTCGGCCCAGCGCTGGTCGGAGATGTGCCAGCGCAGCATGTTGAGCAGCCGCCGCTCGTCCTGGGTGTGCAGCGTGGTCAGGTATTCGACGCGCGCGCCGCGTACCGCCGCCACTCCGCGCGGCAGCGCGCCCAGGAGCAGCAGGGGCAACAGCACCGGGTGCAGGAGGGTGAGTACGGACGCGGCGGCGATCAGCGAGGCGCAGGCGGCGAGGACGTCCTGGGACTGCGGCATCAGGCCGCGCATCGATTGCAGGCCCCGGTCCGCGGCGTCCCATCGGTCCTGGTAACCGGGGTGGTTGTAGGCGGCCAACTCGGCCCGGGAGGCGGCCTGGAGCAGCAGCCATTCGGACTCGCGGGTCAGCCGCGGGGTCACCCGCGCGGACAGCGCCACCACGGCGATGCCGAGCACGGCGCGCAGCCCGACCGCCGCGCTCAGCAGGAGGATCGAGGGCAGCGCGTCGCGCAAGCGGTCGGTGACGTCACCCGACGCGATCAGCGCGGTGATCGTGCCGGTCGTGGCGAGCAGTCCGCCGGCTTCGAGGACGCCGGCCAGGACCTGACATACCATCAGCGCGACCAGGGCTCGCGGGTCGGCCTTCCAGGCGAGGCGCATGGCGCGCACGAGCAGGTGCGGCAGGCGGGCGGCCATGGCGCGGGTGGTGATCTTCGTCAGCGCGACGGCGGTATCCCGGCCCGGGGGCGCGAACGCCAGTTCCTGGTCCGGGCGTTCGTCGGCGGGCGGGGCTTCGGCGGGGTCTTCGGTCGAGGCTCGGGTCGGCGCTTCGGCGGGGAGCTCGGGCGGGACTCGGGTCGAGGCTCCGACGGAGCGCTCGGTCGGGACGCGGGTCGGGACTTCGGTGGGGACCTCGGGCGGGGTCTCCGCGGGGGCCTCGGGCGTGGTGGCGCTCTGGTGCGGGATGGCGTTCGGCCCGGGTTTCGAGCGGGCGTCGCTCAGGGGGGTGGGATCTTCTCCGGCGGGTTTGGGGGTCACGACGGCGCCTTCCGATCGTGCGGGTGGGATCGCTCGGCGGAGCGTCCGCCAATGCTGGTGCGGTGGGGTGACACCCCGGCAGAGCGCACCGGTGTGAGAGCGAGGCGTGGAACCGAATCGGGCGCCTCGAACGGGCGCTCGACCAAACGATTCGCTGCCCGGCTCCGCCGACCGATCGGCGCCGGACACCCCACGACACGCGCCCTCGTCCGATCGACCACACCGCGCGCCGGGCGCGCCCGGGAGGCGCGTCGGCCGGCCGGGGTGACGCGCGACAAACGACTCCCGCCCTCGCGTTGGCGCGTGTCTTCAAGCCCCCGTCGGGCTCCGCGGCGTGAGCGCAGCGAGGAGCCCGAAGGGCGGATGCCGTGCATCGGCGTGCCGGAGAAGCAGGTGCACAGTGGTTCCATTCGCCTGTTTCTCCGGGGGTGGCGAGGTGCGGTGCCGGGCGTCGTGGAGCTCGGCGGGAGATTGAAGACACGCGCCAGGGGCCGAACCGCCGCGCACGCCGCCGCCCGCTGCCCCGTCGGGGCGCGGCGCCGAGGGGCTGCCTATCCTGGCGGGGACGGAGCGGCCGGACCAAGGGTGAGGTGCGACGATGAGCGCTGCCGTACGAACCATTCGCTGGGGCATCCTGGCGACCGGCGGTATCGCCGCCGAGTTCACCGAGGCGCTGCGGAGCCTGCCGGACACCGAGGTGATCGCGGTCGGGTCGCGCAGCACTCCGAGCGCCAAGGCCTTCGCCGAGCGGCACGAGATCCCCCGGGCGTACGGCAGTTGGGCCGAGTTGGCCGCCGACGACGACATCGACATCGTCTATGTCGCCACCCCGCACTCGGCGCATCGCGAGGCGGCGGGGCTGTGTCTGGCGGCCGGGCGGGCGGTGTTGTGCGAGAAGGCGTTCACGCTGAACTCGCGCGAGGCCCGCGAGCTGGTCGAACTGGCGCGGGAGCGCGGGTTGTTCCTGATGGAAGCCATGTGGACGTACTGCCACCCGCTGATCCGCCGGATGCGTGAACTGGTCCGGGAAGGCGTGATCGGCGAGGTACGCAGCGTGTCCGCCGCGTTCGGCTTCGCCGAGGACCTCCCGCCCGAGCACCGGCTGCGCGACCCGGCGCAGGGTGGCGGCGCGCTGCTCGACCTGGGCGTCTACCCGGTCTCCTTCGCCCAGTTGCTGCTCGGCGAGCCCGACACGGTCCGGGCCTGGGCGCACCGGACCCCCGAGGGGGTGGACGCGAACACCGGGATCGTCCTGGGCTGGAACAGCGGTGCCGTGGCCACCCTGGGCTGCTCCATGACGGCCGACACCGATGCGCCCGCGACCGTCGCCGGCACCCTGGGGCGGATCGAGTTCACCGACGGCTTCTACTACCCGGACCGGTTCGTCGTGCACCGCCGGGGCGAGGAGCCGCGGACCGTGCTGCTCGCGGACGTCACCGACGATCCCGAACGCGGCACGATGCGGCACGAGGCGATCGAGGTCATGCGCTGCCTGCGCGCGGGCGAGACCGAATCCCCGCTGGTGCCACTGGCGGGCACGCTGGCCGTGATGCGCACGCTGGACACCGTGCGCGAGCACATCGGGGTGCGCTACCCGGGCGTCGATTAGCCGACGCGGGCGAGCCGCCGACGCGTCCGGCGGCGGGCCCGATCCAGGCAACCGACGTGCCGGCCAAGGCCGTTGCCGTGCCCGACGGCTCAACACGGCCCCTGGCGCTCTGCCGCGAGCAAGCGCAGCGCCGCGACATGCGCCCCGTCGGTCCGTACCCGACCGGCGACCGCCGCGGCGCGCTGCGCCGGCTCGGGCCGCAGGACGTCGTCGAGCGCCGCGATCAGCGAGTCGGTGGTCGCCGTCCCGGGCGCGTGCGCGTGTCCGATGCCGAGTTCGACCACCCGCCGGGCGAAGTAATGCTGGTCGTAGTGCCGCGGGACGATCACCTGCGGCGCGCCCGCCCGTGCGGCCGCGGTGGTGGTACCGGCCCCGCCGTGGTGCACGACGGCCGCCACCCGGCGAAACAGCGCCCGATGGTTCACCTCGCCGATCGACAGGCAGTCGGATTCCCGGTCCGGGAGCGCGAGTTCGGCCCAACCTCGGAGCACGATCGCACGGCGTCCGAGCGCCCGAGCCGCCTCGATCATGCTCTTGCCGAGGTCGTGCGGGGCACGGACGCTGCCGAAGCCGAAGTACACGGGCGGTTCGCCGGCATCGAGGAATGCCTCCACCTCGGCGGCGAGCGGGCGTTCGTCGGGCAGGATCCAGGCGCCGGTCTGCACCACATCCGAATCCGCCGGCCCGGGCCAGGGCGCGAGCGTCGGATCGGCGGCCAACCACGGCTGTTCGGTGAACATGTGGCCGCGCACGTCGTCGACCGGCCCCAGTCCGAGGCCGGCGCGATGCGCGTCGAGAGCGGGCCCCCAGAGGTCGTTCAGGCGCCGGGCGTCCTCGGCCCACAGCGCGGCGTGGTCGGCGCCGCCCTCGCTCGGCGGCCGTCCCGGCATCGGGGGCGGCGCATGCCGGGTGGACGGCAGGGCGATGGGGCAATAGCTCGCCTAGACGTAACGGATTCCCATCGACTCGGCCACCGAACGCGCCGCGATCTGCAGGGCCGTGGCCGCCACGATGACGTCGCAGTCCGCGGCCGCCGCCGGGATGGTGTCGAACTGGGTCGCCACCGTGCCCTCGATCAGCCGCCGACGCTGCTCGGGCGTGGGCGGACCCGCGGCCGGGTCGGCCTTTGCGGTCCCGGCCAGTTCCGGACCGATCGGCACGAACTCGATCCCGAGTCCTTCGAGCCAGGCCCGGAAGTCCGGCGGCGCGCACACCCGTACGTCCTCCCCGAGGTTGCGCAACTCCAGCGCCAACGCGACGATCGGTTGCACATCGCCCCGCGACCCGATCGTCGACAACAACACACGCATCGAAACTCCCTCTCCCGCATCGACCTCGGACCCGGCCCTCGCGACACCGTCGTGGTCACGATCAGCCGGTAGTCGATCACCGTGAGTCGGCATTGTGGGCCCGCACGGGGGCCTTGCCGCAAGTCCCCCCGCCCGCCCCGACCCGAACATGCGCGACGAACCCCCTCCATCGGCCGCTTTGTCCGGGCGGCGGGCTAGAAAGGGGCCATGGCACACAACTTTCAGGCGATCGACGACGAGGGTGTGGCCGCGGCCGTCACCGGGTTGCTCCACACGGGCGGGAGTTGGCGGGGCGCCTCGCTCGCCGGCATCGAACGCGTCGGCGGATACCTGGCCGGCACGTGGGACCCGCCCGCCGGGCATCTTGCCCCCGAGCCCGTCGGGCACGGCGAATGGGCGGCGCTGATCGGCCGGATCGGCGCGATCGCGTTGCGCGCCGCGGCGCCGTCGGCCCCGGAGGAGGCCCGCGAGCGCCTGCTCGCCCTGTTGGAGGTCTGGTCCGACACCGGATTCGTCGACGCCGACGCCCGATGGCGCACCGGAAAGGTGTCCGAACCGAGCGTGTTCGCACCCGGGATACGCGACGAACACGGCGCCACCATCAAGCTGTTCCACGTCTGGAAGGGCATCCGCGTCCTGGAGTTTCGGCGCGGGGCCGCCGAGGCACCCGAGTTGGGCCCGATGACCGATGTCGTCGACGTGCCGCGCGGCGCCTGGGGCAGTGCCGGGCAGATCCGCGAACTGGTCGCCCTGGTGCGGACCCGCGGCCCGATGCCGTGGGACCCCGAGGCGGTTGCCCTGCTCGTCGACGCCACCGGGATGTCCCGCGCCGCGGCCACCCTCCTGCTGGCCGCCAACCCCGGGACGCCGTCCTCCCCCGACCCGTTCCCGGCGCGCGAGGAGCGCCACGCCCTGGGCCTGACCACCACCGAGGCCAAGCCCGCCGAGGCCGAATTGGCACCGCTGACCGACACCGACCGGCTCGACCTGTTCGCCCACGCGCTGCCGGCCGACCCCGCCGAGTTGTGGTCGCCGGCCGGCCCGTGCGAGGTCGCCGGCCGGATCGCCGCCGCGTGGCGGGCCCGGCGCGGTCACCACGCCCCGATCCCGGAGACCTCACGGGCGCTGATCGCCGCGCAGAAGCCGCGGACACCGGCCGCCGAGATCTGCGCGACCCTCGCCCACCCCGCCGACGAGCCGCTGGTCGCCAAGGATCTGGACACCCGGCCGCACGCCTCGGAGACCTCCATCAGGCTGGTCGACGCCTCGGGCACGACGGACGAACCCCGGCGCCTGGCCCACCTGCTGCAGGACGTGGCGATGCTCGTGCCGACCGTGTACGCCGAACTGCCCGCCGGGGACCCGATCCGGGAAAGTCTGCCCACCCTGATCGAGGAACTTCGCGCGCGACTGGCCCATCCCGGACTGCTGCTCCACGGCGGCGACGGCCCGCGAGAAATCACGGACGACGACCTGCGCGCGCTCTTCGGCCCGGATCCCTACCGGAGCCCGGAGCCGTTGACCGCGCCGGCGTTCGACGACGGGCTGACCGTGGCGATCGGGGCACCGCCGCCGTCGCACTACGGCCGGTACCGGCACTCCCCCCAACTGTGCTTCCGTCCCGCCCTGTTGGATGTCGACGCCGAGCGCACGAGGCAACTCACCGACAGGCGCAACGGCTTCCATGGAAGGGGCGCCGTCGACCACGTCCGGCGCATCCGCAGCGACTACTTCACCGGCGTGGTCGAGCGGGTGCGTTCCGGCGCGCTGCCCCCGGGCGCGTACGAGGCGAACCCCGCCGCGAGCGTCCCGGAACTGGTCGACCGGGTCGCCGCGTCACTGGCACTGTCGCCCGACGCGGCGGCCCTGTACCTGCAACTGCTGGTCCTGGAGGCCCCGACCGACCGCAGGGTGCGCACCTGGAACGGCTGGACCCCGACCCGCCATCGCAAGGCCGCGACGGCCCTGGTCGACGCAAGCCTGGCGGTCGCCGACAAACGCTCCCGGGCCTACCGGGGCCTCTTCCTGCCGGGCCCGTGGGCGGAGGCGCACACGCCGGAATACCACTCGATGGAGACCTGGAAGGCGACCTTCCTCGGTATCCGTCTCGTACCCGACAGCCTCACCATCTACTTCCGCGCCGACTTCGACCGGACCCTGCCGGAACTGTTCGCGGACGCCTGGAAGCGCGTCGAACAGGGCAACGGCCCCCGCTGACCCACCGGTGGGCGGGATCGGGATCCCGCCCACCTTGCCGAGGGTTACTTCGCGGCGATCGCCGCGGCCGTCGTGGGATACCAACCACCCATGACGGCATCGGCGTTCACGAACAGCTGGCCGCTCGGCTTGTCGAGCGCGTGCACCGGCAGCCGTTTGCCGGTCTGCCCGGCCTTGTTCGCCTCCACCGCCACCTGGATGTCGGCGATCTCCGAGCCGCCGCCCGGGGCCGGCGGTGCCGGGTGGAAGGCGGCGTAGGCGGTGCCGCCGGGCTTGAGCGTCTGGAACGGGTATTGGTAGTCGTTGCCGTGCTCGACGTCCCGGCCGGCCGTACCGCCCGCGTACACCTGCGGCCAACCCGGCAGCACACAGGCCGCCGCGCCGGTGTTGGTGCCCACGACCAACAGCACGTCCTTGTGCCCGGCCGGGTAGTCGACCTTGAGCGAGATCTGGTCCTGTGCGCACTCCCCGCCGGGGGTACCGGTCGACTTGGCGGTCGAGGTCGGCGTGCCGGCGGGCCTGGTCGCGGCGCCGGAGGCGGTCGGGGAGGGTGTGGTGCCGGTCGCGGCGGCGGTGGCCGGGGCGGTGATGGCCCGGCCTCCCGGGTCCGCCGTGGTGGCCTTCTTTTCCTTGTCCTCGTCGTTGCAGGCGGACAGGCCCAGCACCGCACAGCCGGCGATCACGACCGCGCCGAGGCGCACGAAAGCAGACATGGTGATTCCCCCGTGTAGTGCCCGGTTGTTGGTTCCCCGGGCAGAGCGCAGATCAATATAGGGGTACGAATCGCCTGCCGTACGCGTGGTGCGGTCGGTGATCATTCGGTGACGGAGGGGTCGTGGGCACCCGCGTGGGGGTCGGCCCCGGCCCGACCCCCACGGTCCGCGAGGCCGTCGCCCGCCACCGCGCCCGACCCCCGCCCGACCCACACCCGTCGACGTGATCGACGCGGGTCCCATCGGTACCGCCGGTCACGCTGGACGGGCGAACGGGCCGGACGGGCCGGACGGGCCGGACGGGCCGGACGGGCCGGACGGGTCAGCGGATTCTGGCTCCGTAGACGTGGTCGACCGTCATCGTCATCAGCACCCGACGATCGGACACCATCACCGACCGGTACTCCGCCCAGTCCGGGTGCTCCCCGGCCGCCGCGCGGTAGTAGTCCACCAGCGCGTCGGCCTCGGGACCGTCCGGGTCGGTGCCCGGTCCGATCAGCGTCGCGACGCCCTCGGCGGTGGCCCAGGAGCCGCCGTCCGAGCTGGTGACCTCGAGTGTCGCGCGCGGGTCGCGGCGCAGGTTCGCGGTCTTGGCCCGGCCCTCGGTCATCGAGACGTGCAGCACGCCGGCCGCTCGATCGTAGAAGGGCATCACGGGGGACAGCTGGGGGCGGCCGTCCGCCTTGATGGTCGCGAGCACGCCGAGGCGGCTCTGCGCGAGCAGCGAATGCGGGTCGAACGATGAGGTGCTCATGTCAGGGCCCAATTCCCGATCGGGCGCCGCGTATTCCCCCCGCGCCCGGCCCGATCGCCGATCACGGGCGGGTCCCGGCCGGCGCACGGAGCTGTTCGATCACGGCCGCGTAACCACTGCCGCCGTGCCCGTCGGCCACCGCCCGCTCGGCCACGGCCCGGACCAGCCTCGGGAACGCGGCGTCGACGCCCAACGATTCGCTCTCGTGCACCAGGTGTTCCATCGACGCGAGGTGCGTGTCGATACTGGCGTCGAGCACCGGATAGCTGCCCTCGTCGATCTGCGCGGCGTAGCCGGCCAGCCACTCGGCCACCGTCGCCAACCCCTGCCGGGCCACCGGCGCGAACGTGCCCGCGCTCACCCCCGCGGTGTCGAGCAGCGCGGCCCCCTGCAGGAAACCGTTCAGGATGCCCCACATCAGACCGAGCATGGACGCGTCGTAGAGCGCGGAAAGACCCTGGTCCGCGCCGAGGTACGCGGTCCCGCCGCCCAGGCTCCGCAGCGCCGCCTCGTGCCGCTCGAAGGCGGCCGGCGGGCCGCTGTACAGGATCACCCCCTCGGGCGTACCGATCGCGGTCGGCGCGCCCAGGATCGCGCCGTCGAGGTAGTCCGCGCCGTGCCCCGCCGCCCACGCGGCGGTCTCCCGGGCCTCCCGCGAGGTGCCCGTGGTCAGGTTGACCAGGGTCCGACCGGCCAACGTCCCGGTCGGCGGGTCGAGCAGTTCGCGCACGGCGGCATAGTCCGTGACGCAGACGACCACGAGCGCGCCGGCCGCGACGGCGTCCGCGACCGACGGGGCGAGCCGCGCGCCCCGCGCTACGAGGTCGTCGGCCTTGGCCGGCGAACGGTTCCACACCGTGGTGGGGTATCCCTCGCGCAGGAGGGTGTCGGCCAGTGCCCGACCCATGTGCCCCAGACCGATGACCGTCACGGGTGTGCGGTCGACGTCGTGCCTTCCCATCGTGGCTCCTTCGTGTGACGCGATGCCTGTGGCAGGATCATCGACGTTCACACCGGTATGAAGGTCAACCGCGAAGGTCGACCACGAACGTCCACCAGGAGCGCGCACGTGCTGATCGGGGAACTGAGTCGACGGACCGGGGTACACACCCACCAACTGCGCTACTACGAGGCCCAGGGCCTGCTCGAACCCGCGCGCGGCGCCAACGGCTATCGCGAGTACGACGCCGACGCCGTCCTCACCGTCACCCAGATCCGCAGCCTGCTCGAAGCCGGGCTGTCCACCGAGGACATCGCGTATCTGCTGCCCTGCGCGATCGGCGCGGCCCCCGAGTTCGCCCCCTGCGGCGAGCTGACCGACTTCCTGCGCACCCGCCTGGACGGACTGGACCAGCGCATCGACGCGCTCACCCACACCCGCCGGGCGCTGCACACCTACCTCGACGCCTCCGAACGCGCCGGCGCCCCGCACTGACGCCCCGGCCGTCGGCGGACCTGCTCAGGGCTCGTGACCCGGTTCGCGGATCGCCGCGCGCCCCTTCTCGATCGGCGAATTGCTCGGATGCACCGTCGAGGTGGTGCCCGGAGTCGGTCACGCCCGGAATCCTCCCCCGCGCCCGACTCCGGGAATCGCCGCCGTCCCAGGGCGGGATCGACCCCGATCACCCGTCCAGGCGCGGGTAGTCCAGGTAACCCTCGGCGCCGCCGCCGTAGTGGCCGGTCTTCAGCGGTCGGTTGAACACGGCGCCGGCGGCGAGGCGTCGGGGCAGATCGGGGTTGGCCAGGAACAGTCGACCGAAGGCGTACACGTCGGCGAGCCCGGTCCGCACCGCGTGCTCCGCCCGTTCGTGGCCGCCCGGTTCGGCGCCGTCGTACGTCGCCATCAGCGTGCCGCCCCAGCGCGGCCGCAGGTCGGCCAGCGCCGGATAGACCCCCGACTGCACCACGTGCAGGTACGCCAGTCCCATCCCGTCCAGCGCGCCGACCAGTCGGCGGTAGCGCGTCGCCGGATCGACCTCGACGATGTCGAGCTGCGTGTTGTCCGGGGAGATCCGCAAGGCCGTGCGCTCCGGCCCGATCGCGGCGGCGACCGCCTCGACGACCTCGATCGGGAAGCGCACGTGGTCGGCGTAGCCGTCGGTGCGCCGGTTGGCGCTGTCGGCGAGGAACTGGGCGAGCAGATAGCCGTAGGCGGCACTTATCTCGACTCCGTCGAAACCGGCGTCGACGGCATTGCGCGCGGCCTCGGCATGCGCCTCGACCGACGCGGCGACCTCGGCGGTCGACAACTCGCGCGGGCGCACATAGGACTTCGGGCCGGCGGCGGTGTGGATGGCGCCGGAGGTGATCGCCACGGCGGAGGGGGCGACCGGCCGTGCCCCGTCGAGGAGATCGGGGTGGCTGACCCGGCCCACGTGCCACAGCTGGGCGAAGATGCGCCCGCCTTCGGCGTGTACCGCGCGGGTCACCTCCCGCCAGCCGGCCACCTGCGCCGGGTCGGTCAGGCCGGGCACGCCGGGGCCGCCCTTGCCGAGGCGATGCGGCCAGATGCCCTCGCTGACGATCAGACCGGCGGCGGCGCGCTGGGCGTAGTAGGCGGCCATGATCGGCGTAGGGACCCCGGTGGCGTCGTCGGCGCGCGAGCGGGTCATCGGCGCCATCGCCGCCCGGTTGGGCAGGTGCAGGTTCGGGCCGCGATAGGGGTCGAGCAGGGGAGAGTGCATGGGGGCTCTTTCGCCGGAAGCGGAAACGGGGGCGGTAGCGACACCGATTGTGTGCATGTACCTGCACTCGACCCTGCCCGCCCCGGGCCCGCGCTGCCAGACCTCCGTTCCGCTCAGGACCGCCGTTCCTACCACTGCCAGGGTCAGCCTCGGCCCCGCGCCCGCCCGCCCGGCCGTGGACAATGAACGACATGAACGGCACGAACGGCGTCCACGATCGCATCGGTACGGACGAGGCCGCGCGCCCCGGCGGCGGGCGGCCGATCGATCCGCGCGACGGGATCGGCGAGTTCCTGCGCACCCGGCGGGCCCGGCTCGGCCCGGAGGACGTCGGGCTGCCGGTCACCGGGCGGCACCGGCGCGTACCGGGGCTGCGCCGTGAGGAGTTGGCCCAGCTGGCCGGGGTGTCGGTCGCCTACCTGACCCGGCTCGAACAGGGCAAGGGCCACAACGTGTCGACCGAGGTGATCGACGCCATCGCCCGGGCGCTGCGGCTGACCGAGATCGAGCACGCCCACCTCACCCACCTGTCCAAGTGCCGGCACCAGCCGCACCGGCGCTACACCGCGTCGCGGCGCCAGCAGGTGCGGCCCGGCCTGCGGGCGCTGCTGACCGCCATGGACACGATGCCCGCGTACGTCACCGGTCGGCGGCTGGACGTCCTCGCCTGGAATCGCCCGGCGGCGGCCCTGTTCGGCGACTGGGACGAACTCCCGGACCGGGAGCGCAACTGGGGCCGGCTGGTCTTCCTGAACCCCGGGTACCGCCGCCTGTTCGTGGACTGGGAATCGAAGGCGGTGGACGTCGTCGGCACCCTGCGCCTGGACGCCGGCTGCTATCCCGACGACCCGCGCCTCACCGCGCTGGTGGACGAACTCTCGTCCGGGAGCGAGGAGTTCCGCCGGTTGTGGGCCCGGCACGACGTCCAGGAGCAAAGTCACGGCAGCCGGCGTCTGCACCACCCCGTGATCGGCGAGCTGACCCTCCCGTTCGAGACCCTGCGCCTGCCCGACGACCCCGAACAGTGCCTGACGATCCACCACGTGCCGACCGACCCGATCGCCGCGGAAAACCTGCGCCTGCTGGCCAGCTGGGGCACCGACCCCACACCGCAGGAGCTACCGGACCCACGCCCCTGACCGGCACACCGTGCCGACGCCCCCGGCGTCACAGGCCGTGCCGACGCTCCCCCAGCACCTTCTCGCACACCCGCGCCTCGCTCGCGGCCGAGAACACGTCCCGGTACGCGGCGACCGCGCGCCGGGTGTCCTCGGCGACCAGGTCGGCGTTGATCTGCGCGCCCGCCGCCGCGCCCCCGGCCGCCGCGGCGCCGACCTGCGCCATCAGGTCGGTCACGTTGCCCGCGAGCCAAACTCCGGGCACCTCGCTGCGGCCGGTCGGGTCGGCGGGGACGTACTCGCCCGCCCCCGACGGATGCGCCACCGCCCGCAGCCCGAGACCGGCAAGGAAGTCGGCGCGTGCCACCATCCGCGTGGCCACCGCCAGCGCGTCGCGCTCGATCAGCGTCCCGTCCGCGAGCCGCAGACCCACCAGCCGGTCGTCGACGACCTCCACCGATGCCACCTCGCCGGCCACCACCCGGATCCCCCGGGCCGCCAACTGCTCGGCCTCCTCCCCGGTCGGCGGCGCCATGGTGTGCGGGAAGAAGGTGATGTCGTCGCTCCACTGCCGGAACAGCAATACCTGGTGCATCGACAGCGGCCCGCTCGCCAGCACGCCGATCGCCCCGTCGCGCACCTCCCAGCCGTGGCAGTACGGGCAGTGCAGCACGTCCCGCCCCCACCGCTCGCGCAGCCCGGAGACCTCGGGCAGTTCGTCCACCAGCCCGGTGGTGACCAGGAGCCGCCGGGCCCGCACGGTACGCCCGTCGGCCAACGCCACCATGAAGCCGTCGGCCTCCCGGGCCACCGCGTCCACCTCGCCGGTCACCACGTGCCCCCCGTATCCGCGCACCTCCGCCCGGCCCCGCTCGACCAGTTCGGCCGGTGGCATGCCCTCCCGGGCCAGCAGGCCGTGCACCCCCTCGGCCGGGGCGTTGCGGGGTGCGCCCGCGTCGATCACCACCACCGAGCGGCGCGCCCGGGCCAGCATCAGCGCCCCGTTCAATCCGGCGGCACCGCCACCGATCACCACCACGTCATAGCCGTCCATCAGCCGATCGGTCATCGCGACCACCTCCGATTACGACCATGCGACGCATCCACAATTCCGGCAACATTACTTGCCGATATGGCAAACTCGACGGCATGGACGACGATCTCGACTCCGCCCTCACCGCCGTCGGCCCACGCCTGCGCGCGCTGCGCCGCGACCGCAAGATCACCCTGGGCGACCTGGCGGCGGCCACCGGCATCTCGGTGAGCACGCTGTCCCGCCTGGAATCCGGCTCCCGCCGCCCCAACCTCGAATTGCTGCTCCCGCTAGCCCGGGCACACGGGGTCACCCTCGACGAACTCGTCGACGCCCCGCCGACCGGCGACCCGCGCATCCATCTGCGTCCGATCACCCGCTTCGGCATGACGATGGTGCCGCTGACCCGCCGGGCGGGTGGCATCCAGGCGTACAAACTGGTCATCTCCGCCGGCGGCCTGCGCGGGGAGCCCGACCCGCAGACCCACGAGGGCTACGAGTGGCTGTACGTGCTCAACGGGCGGTTGCGGCTGATCCTGGGCGAGCAGGATCTGGTGCTCACGCCCGGCGAGGCGGCCGAGTTCGACACCCGCGTGCCGCACTGGTTCGACGCGGTCGACGCCCGATCGGTGGAATTCCTCAGCCTGTTCGGCACCCAGGGCGAGCGCGCCCACCTGCGTGCCCGCCCCACCACGACGCCGCCGGGCAGCGCCTGATCCCCGGCACGACGACCGACGACTACCCGGCGGTCGACTGCTCGGCGCGCACGTGGGCGACCAGCGCGTTGGCGTGACCGTGGCCCAGGCCATGCTCGCTCTTGAGCCAGGACACCAACTCCATGTGCTTGGTCAGCGGCGAGGAGCGGACCAGGCCCAGCCACTCCTCGATCGGCCGACCGTACTTCTCCTCGATCGAGGGAAAGTAGGCCGCCGGGCCCTTCGGCTTGTCGCTCATGTCCGTATTCCTCACGCGGTCGTTCCGATGCCGTCGAGGATAGGACCGCCGGCCCCCCGGGAACTCATCGATATGCCGTGGAGATCCGGGTCACACCCGGTTCGACCGGCGGTGGGCGGCTGCTTCGGGACGGTCCGGAGTTGCCCCCGACCCCGTCCCGGGGGTGTCCACCCAGGTCGTCCGGGCGCTTCCCCATCGCGCGCGGCGCGCCGTCCTTCTCCACGATCCAGGACTGCCCCACTCCCGCGTCGCGGTCGCGGAGTCGGATCGGCGCGCCGTTCGCGGGAGCCGGCCGCCCGACGGCGCCACCACTCCACCGCCGCACCGGCCGTCCGGGGTGCTCTCCCGTTCGGGGAATCCGGCCGCCCCGAGGGGTGTTCATGCCTCGCGCGGGCGCCGCAAAGCGGCCGAGCGCGACCCCGCCCGCGACGGCCCGGCGGCGGATGATTGGGTGGAGTATCCCGACGGATGGCGCGTAACGTCGGCGGGCGGCCCGGGGACGCGCGCACGAGAGAAATGGCACGGCATGGCGGAGGCGGCGTTCATCCGTTTGTTGTGCCACGCCGACGCCGCCGAAGTGGAGGCGGTGGCCGCGCGGTTGGGCGCCCCGACCCGCGCTCGGCTCGTGGCCGGGGCACTCGGCAGCCCCGACGCCCTCCTGGACTGGATGTACGCACACGGCGACGACATCGACCGGATCGTACTGGCCGGCGATCTCGAGTTCCGGGCCGAGCCGGGACACCTCACCCGCTACGACAGTCCGCTGTGGGACCTGTACCGCCGCGCCGAGCCGGACACGAACGCCCTTCTCTACCAACCCGATTCGCCGCTGATGTGCCGGCTGATCCTGGCCGGCGGTCCACCCGGATGCCTGCCGCCGACCGAGCGGGTGGCGGCCGGGCTCGTGCCGGTCGGACCGGTACCCGTGCATCCCGCGCTCCGGGCCCGCCTGCTCGCGACGACCGAGTACACCGTGCTCGCGCCCGCCGTGGTCGCGGCCGATCCCGACCTGGTCCGGCACACGCTGCACACGCTCGGCGCCGACGGTCGGCTCACCCGCGCCGAACGGGCCCTGGCCCTGCTGCGGCTGTGGGACCTGGAGGGACCCGATGCCGTGCGACCGTGGACGCGCGATCTCGACGGCGCCTATCGGGGACTGCACCGGCAGATGCGCGAGGCACTCGACCGGCCCAAGGTCCGGGCCGACGTGGAGACCACCATCCTCGACGCGGCCCGACCGGAGGGCTTCGTCCGGCGGTTGCGAGCGATCGAGGACCCGTCGCGCTCACGTCTGTCCCCGGCGGTGAACCGGGTCATGGTCGCCCCGCACACCTTCGCGTGGGGCCCGGTCCTCGACGCCCACCACCGATCGCCCCTGTTCTCCGACGACGTGGTCTGCCTCGTACGCCGGTACGGGCTCGACCACGCGGCGCTGCGGGCGCTGGTCGGCGTCGGCCCCGACGGCCGGCCGCGGCTGGAGCGGTGGCCCGCGGCCGAGGGCGTGGACGACGGCGATCTCACCGCCGCCCTGTTGGACGCGTGCGAGCCCACCCGTACCGCCGACGCTCCGGCCGCGGCCGACCTGGTCGCCGAGGCCGCGCCGGCGTGGGCGTTCCTGGAGAACTACGTCCAGGCCGCGGCGCGACCGGCGACGCAGCGACGCCGGCGGGAGCGTTTCGCGCTGGTCGACGCCGAACTGGCCCGACTCGTCCGCGACCGGCTCGGTGACGACGTCCCCGGGTGGCTGCACCTGGCCCGGCTCGGCCCGGAGTACCCCGGCACCCTGCCCGATCTGCTCGACGCGGCGTCGGCGGCGGCCGACGGCCCGGACCCCGCCCCGCCGATCTGGGCCGACTACCTCCGGCCCTACAGCCACGACTCCGGCCGGCAACGCCACGCCGCGTTGTGCGCACTGTTGCGCGAGACCACCCCGGACACGATCGCGCGCGTCGCCGCCCATCTGCCGCCCGAGTTCACCGCCGATCTGTACGGCCGGCCCGGCGGCGCCGACGTCGACGCCGCGCTGCTCGCCGCCGCCGCTCCCACAATCGACGTGGGAATCTTCACCCGTCCGCGCACGTCGCCGCGGGTTCGGGAGCGGTTGCTGCGCGACCCGGCCCGGCTGCCCGCGCTGCGCCGGACACTGATCGCCATCGCCGTCGAAGACCCGACCGCCCGGCCGTCCCGGCTCTATCGCGACCACTACCGGGCAACCGTCCACGAGTCGCTGCACGCCTACCGCGCGGCACTGGCCGTCGGAGACTCGCGCGTCACCGCCATGCTCGCCCAGAACACCCTGCACCCGGACGGCGCCGACCACGTCCGGGAAAACCTCGGCACGGACCCGAGCGGGGTGGTCGCCCGGGCGGACCGGGCGACACCCGCCGATGCCGATCGGCTCCTGGCGGAAACCATCACCGACTGGGAGGAACGGGCCCGGGCGGGCGGCGTGGTCGCGTTGTTGCCGAGCCTGGGCGCACGCGGCTTCCTGGAGACCGTCGCCGACCCCGGCTGGTCGACGATCCTCGCCGCACACCGCGCCGAACCGCTCTCCGTCAAGGCGCTCGAAGTACTCGCCGACGTCCGGCCGGACCTGCCCGAGGAACCGACCCGGGCACTGGCCGAACACGCCGGCGAGTACTGCGACCTGGCGGAACTCGCACGGCATGCGTGGCCCCTCGCTCGCGATCTCCTGCGCGCCGTGTACCCGTTCCTCGGCCGGCGCCGATCCGCCGCCGATTGGCCCGGGTTGATCACGGACGCACTCACCGACGGCGCGGTCGACCCCGAGCAGTGGCTCCGGCACGGCCGCCCCGCCGGCATGGTGCTGCGCACGTTGACCGACGCGCCGCACGGCGTCGTCCCGCAGGCGGTCGACGAGGCATTGGACCTGCTCGTCGACATCCACCTGGCGGGCAGCCCCGACGCCTGGACGACCGCCTACGCGATGTTGCCGGACTTCACCGGCACGGTGAGCGAACTGCTGTCCACCGCCCGCGCGGCGACCGGCACGTAGGCACCGGCACTCGCTCCGGCACCGGTCAGTGCTTCGCCCGCTCCCGGTCGCGCAGCCAGGCGAGCAGTTCCGGGACGTCGGTCTCGATCAGCCCGAAGTGCGCCCCCAAGCTGCCGCCGTCGGCGACCCGCGCATGGATCCGGTAGACGATGTTATTGCCCAACTCGCCGAGTTCGGCCACCAGTCTGGTGCTGTACGCGATCTTGACCCGTTCGTCCCGCTGCGCGTGCGAGACGCGGATCGGCACCGGGATGGTCAGGGCGGGATTGGTGCGTTCGACCTGGCGCAGGAACTCCCGCTGATGCGGATTGGGATCCTGGGTGAGGCTCCCCCGGAACTGGGCGTTGCCCTTGATGCCGCCCCACGCCTCGCACGCGGACAGTTCGACCCGGCATCGGTCGGCGGAGGCGGTGAACAGCGTGTACGCCTCGGTGCTCAGCACCTCCAGCGCGTCGATGGCCGGCCGCTCCTCGGTCGCCTCCGCCCGGGAACCGATGATCGCGCCGGTCAGCAGCAGGGGCGTGAAGGCGAGGCCGCCGGTGTAGCCGTCGTAGTCGCTTCCGGCGATCAGGTCCTCGACGATGTGCGAGGCCGGGGCCAGGGCCGCCACGCCGAGCAGGGTGAACTCCGGGATGCGATCGGCGTGGTGGGCGGCGAACAGCGCTCCCTGGCCGCCCTGGGAGTGGCCGACGAGGGCGAACCGGTCGGAGATCACCGGGTACAGCCGGCGCGCCGCGCGGACCAGGTCGAGCACGCCGTGCGCCTCTGATCGGCCCAGCAGGAAGGGATGCGGGCCGGGTGTACCCATACCCTCGTAGTCGGTCATCGCGACCGCCCAGCCGGCTTCGAGCAGCGCGTTCAGCAGCACGTGCGGGGACTGGTTGATCTCGTGGTGCTCGGGGAGTTCGGCCGCGATCTCCTCGTTGTCGCGCGAGGGCGCGCACTTGTCGCCCAGTCCGAGGGTGCCGTGCGCCCAGCCGATCAGTGGATAGCCGCCGTCGGGCGCGGGCGCGGGCGGCAGCGCGACGATGCCGGATACCGCGATCGGTGTGCCGTCGACGGCTTCCGAACGATAGAGCACCAGTTCGTTGTGGCTCGCCGAGCGGAGCGCGGCCACGCCGGTGAGCGGGCGGGATCGGATCACGTCCCCGTACTCCCCCGGCGGCAGCGGGACGGGTGGAAGGTAGAAGTCGTCGCCCTCCGGCGGTACGACCCGTTCGGGTGCGGTCATCGCGACCCCGCTTTCCGAGAGGTGTGCCGGTCGCCCTGCCGGCGCGCGGCGCGTATGGGGTCATCCTGGACACCGTCGCCCGCCGGCGAGGCCCACTTGACCAAACTTGGCTCGAAGCCACCCGCGCCCGGCCGCCGGAGCGACTCGGCTCGGCGCGGCGACTCGGCTCGGCGCGGCGACTCGGCTCGGCGCGGCGGGTCGGCTCGGCGTGGCGGGGTCCGGTGAACCGGAAGGTGGGCGGACTTGGCTAGCATCGTGATCACCCGTCTTCACGCGCGTCGTCGCCCGGAGTGACCTTTGCTGGTATCCGATAGCCCCGAGGGTTCCCGCTGGGGCACCCTGCGGACCGACTTCGAAGTGCTCGCCGTCGTCCGCACGCTCACCTCGGCCACGCGTCTGCTCGACGTGCTTCCCCTGCTGCGTCCCGAGCACGGCATCCAGGTGTCGTTCACCATCAACCCCGGCTCGGCGTTCGCCAACGGGCTGCCGGAATACCTGGGTTCGCTCGGTGTGCGGGTGTTGTCGTGGGCCGAGGCGACGAGTCGTCGCTTCGATCTCGCGGTGGCGGCGGCGGTCCACGCGGACATGCGGCACCTGGACGCGCCGCTGGTGGTGATGCCGCACGGCGCCGGATACAACCGCCTGGTACCGGCGTCGACGGGGGACGGCGAGTCGCCGGCGGGGTTGTCCCGGCGGGAGTTGACCCACGACGGGCGGGTGTTCCCGGCCGCGATCGGGCTGTCCCACGAGGAGCAGTGGGAGTTGCTCGCCCGCACGTGCCCCGAGGCGCTGCCGGTTTCGGTGGTGATCGGCGATCCGTGCTTCCACCGGATCGTGCTCAGCCTGTCCCGGCGGCGCCGCTACCGGCAGCCGTTCGGCGCGGTGCACGGCCGGCGGCTGGTCGTGGTCAGTTCGACCTGGAGCGAGCATTCGCTGCTGGGTCGGCATCCGGAGCTGCCGCTGCGGCTGATCGGCGAACTGCCGGTGGACGAGTTCGTGGTGGCGGTGGTGCTGCATCCGAACGTGTGGAGCTATCACGGGCCGTTCAACGTGCGGGACCGGCTCCTGGCCGACGCGCTGGACGCCGGGTTGCTGATCGTGCCGCCCGAACGGGGTTGGCAGGCCGCGCTGATCGCCGCCGACTGGGTGGTCGGCGACCACGGTTCGGTGTCGTTCTACGGCGCGGGCCTGGATCGGGTGACGCTGCTCGCGGCGACCGGCGAGGGGGAGGTCGATCCGGCCTCGCCCACGGCCGCGTTCGCCCGGGAGGCGCCCCGGTTGGACCCGGACGGGGATCTGTACGCGCAGCTGCTCCGGACCGCCGAGGAGCACAAGCCGGGAGCGCTGCACCCGATCACCGCCCGCTCGTTGGGGGCAATCGGCGAATCTCCGCGCCTGCTGCGGGATTTGCTCTACGCACAGCTCGGCCTGCCGCCCTCCGCCGAGGAGCCGGTGGTGCGGCCGGTCGCCGATCCGCGCCCGGAGTTCGGCGGCGGTCCCACCCTGTGGGATGTGGTGGGTTCGGTGGTGCCGGCCGAGGCGACGGTGACAGTCCGGCGGTTCCCGGTGTTGCCCGGGCACGACGAGGCGCGGGGGTTCTACGCGGTGACCGCCGACGAGGTGGACCTGCGGCGCCGGGCCGGCGCGGAAGTGGTGGTACGCACCGACCCGTTCGCGGAACCGGCCGCGCCCGCGTGGGCGGCCGAGACGGCGGACGAACTGCCGGGGCTGAGCGTGGCGGTGGCCGCGCTGGACGAGGGCCGACATCTGGTGCGCCTGCGCGGCGGCATCCTGCTGGAGGCGTCCACCGTGCGGGCGTGGGGGACGAACCGGCCGTGGCTGGACCCCGTGGTGCTCGGCTGTGCGCTGCATCTGTGGGCGATGGCCGGCGGACATCCCACGACGCTGCACGAGGGCATCCGGATCCGCACGGGCGAGCGGGAGGTGGAGGTCGCGTTCACCATGGAGACCCCGGGGCCGGGGTCGGGGTCGAGCCGGGGCTGATCGGCGTCGCCACGGCGGTGGTTCGGGGGGGTTCGAGGTCCGAGTCCGATGCGGTTGCCGCTCGGGCCCGGCCGGCGGTCAGGGCCGGTCGGCCCCCGGCTCCGGCGCCGGCACGCCCAGTTCGCGGTACAGCACGCCCAGTCGGGCCCGGCCGTGTTGCTCCAGGGCGGCGTCGCCCGTGTGTACCGCGACCTCGACCAGCGCCTCCAACGCCTGGGCCTCCTTGACGTGTTGCCCCAGCCGCGCGGCCGTCCGCACCGCCTCGGTCAGGCTCGCGACGGCCCGGTCCGTGGCGCCGAGCGTGTGCTGGACCCGGCCGCGCACGATGGCGATCCGCGGCCGCATCGCCTCGTCGCCGGCCGCGTCGGCCGTGGCCAGCGCCTCGTCCAGCACCCGCAGCGCCTCGTCCGGCCGACCGGCGGCCAGCAGCGCTCCGCCGAGGTTGTAGCTCTGCACCACGATGCCGTGCGCGTCGCCGGCATTGGCCTCCCGGGCCCGGGAGAACGAGCGCACCGCGTCCTCGGGACTCGACCGGGCGAGGTGCAGCAGGCCCTGGGTCTCCCACACCACCCCGCTCAGGCGCGGGTCGGACACGATCGGCAACAGCTCCTCGGCCCGCCGCAGTTCCGTCTCGGCCCGCTCGTGGTCGCGCAACTCGTAGAACGCGCGGGCGAGTTGATTGCGCATCCGGACCTCGGCGTCGGGTCGGCGCTCCCACTGCGCGGCCACGATGCCCAGTTGATGGCTCTCGATCCAGTCGGCGTAGTGCTTGCGACTGTGGTACAGCGCCCACAACGACTCGCACAGGCGCCACACCGCGTCGTGCCACCCCCGGCTCGCCGCCGCCCGCAGCACCGCGAGCAGGTCGGCGCGTTCGGCGTCCAACCAGTCCAGCGCCTCGGCGCGCCCGGCGAACCGCGGGGCGGTCGGCGTGGCGGCCGATGCCGTACTCGCGTCGCCGCCGAGCCGGAGCCGGGAGCCGAGCACGAGGCGATCGGCGGTGTCGGCGGCGACCAGGTGATACGCCACGATGCGGCGCAGCGCCGCCTCCCGTTCCGGCTCCGGATCGCGCAGCGCGTGCCGCCGGGCGTGCAGGCGGGCCAGGTCGTGGAAGCGGTGGCGCTCCTCGCCGGTGCCGTCGGGGTCGATCTCCTCGACCAGGTGGGCGTCGACGAGTTCGTCCAGGTGTGCGGCTGCATCGGGTTCGCCGGTCGCCGCCGCGGCCAGGGCCGGGGTGAAGGTGGGGCCGGGGTGGGCGGCGAGCATGCGATACAGCCGTTGGGCCGCCGGCGAGAAGCTGTCGTAGACGGCGTCGAAGACCCGTTCCACGTGCACCCCCTCGTGGTTGGCCAGGGCGTCCAACCCGTGCTCCGCGTCGGCGAGTTCGGTCAGCACGCGGTCCACGCTCAGCCGGCGGCGCCGGATCAGGCGCGCGCCCACCGCGCGCAGCGCCAGCGGGAGTCCCCCGCACAGCCGCACCAGTTCGGCCAGTTCGCCGTCGGCGGCGCGGCCGGCGCCCAACCAGCGGCGGATCAGCAGTGTGCCGGCCGGGACGCTCAGCGGGTCCAGGACCACCGCGCGGGCGCCGTCCAGGATCAGCCCGTCGATGCGGGTCCGGCTGGTGGCGATGACCATGCCGGAGGCGGGCAGCAGGGCGCGGACCTCGGCGGCGTGCCGGGCGTTGTCGAGGAACACGAGCAGTCGGCGGCCGGCGGTCGCGGAGCGGAACGTGGCGGCGCGCCCGGCCAGGGTGGGCGGGATGTACGCCTCGTCGACGCCAAGGTCGCGCAGGAACGCGCCGAGCACGCTGCCGACGTCGATCGTGCCCTCGAACCGGCTCTGGCCGAGGTCGACATAGAGCTGTCCGTCGGGAAAACGGCCGGCGGCGCGCGCGGCCCAGTGCGCGGCGAGCGCGGTCTTGCCGACGCCGCCCAGACCGGTGAGGGCGACCACGCCGGGACCCGGACCGTGCAGTCCGCCGGCCAGGACCTCTTCGAGGGCTCGGAGTTCGGCGTCGCGGTTGACGAAGTCGCGATGCGAGGGCGGGATCTGTCGGGGGATCAGACGTGTCGGCACGGGCGCGAGGGCGACACCGCCGAAGTCGCGTCCGAGCGGCGCCCGATGGCCGTCCCCGTCGGCGAACCCGTTTCCGGGACCGCCGTCTTCGGCCGTCGTGTCCCGTGTGTCCTCGCCCCGATCACCCACCCGATGTCTCCTCCGCAACGACCGGACCCGCCGACCCCAGGATGGCCGTTCGCCCGCCGATCCGACACCGGACACGCCCATTCCCGACCACCCGAATCATCACCGAACCGCGACCGGATCATGCCTGCGGGTGACCGAAGGGGCGCCGCGACGGGGTCTCGACCCCGATCCCGGCGTCAGCCCCGGTCCCGGTCCGGGTCGTTGTCGAGCGCCCGGGTGGCCGCCGCGGCGACCACGGCGGTGAGTCCGGGTTGGTCGGTGGGGGGCAGGAGCGCGTTGCGCGGGGTGTTCTCGATCAGCGCGTACACGGCGGCGACCCGGGCGTGGCCGGTGATCGCACGGCGGGTGGTGGTGGCCGCGGTGAGCAGGCCCGGGAGGGCGTGCAGCGGGCGTGGCCCGGTGGTGGTGGCGCCGAAGGCGGGCGGGGTGTCGGGACGGGCGCGCAGGACCGGGACGCCCGGGGGCGGGGTGGCGAAGGCGGTGAGGTCGACGATCAGATCGGCGCCGTCGGCGATCGTGTGCAGCGCGTCGGCACGGTGGGTGAACGGGTCGAACAGGGTCAGGTCGGCGATGCCGCAGGCGATCAGCAGTCCGGCGAGGTCGCCGCCGGCGGCGGGGTCGACCACGATCACCCGGGCGGAGAGCGGGTTGAGGCCACGGTTGACCAGGGCGTTGACCGTGGCGGCGGCGGTGGCCGGCGCGAGGCCGTCGTTGATCGTGTCCAGGAGCAGCACCGGCGGGGTCGGGCCGAGCGCGGCGTGCGTGACGGTGACCCGGTCCAGGCGGGTGTGTACCAGCACCGCGGCGGCGAAGCCGGGGGCCAGGATGCGTACCGCGCGGGCGATGTCGGTGACGTCGGGAGTGGCCACGGGCAGCGGGAAGACGTCGAGTCCGGTGGCCCGGCGCAGGTGTACGGCCTGCGATTCGAGGGCGGGCAGGACCGCGTCGGCGGGCAGTTCCTCGAAGCCGAGGACGGCGCTGGCGTCGCTGATCAGCGCGACGCGGTGGCCGCGTCCGGTGTAGCGGTCGATCTGTTCCGGGTGTGCGGCCAGGTGCGAGACGACCCGGCGGTCGGCGTCCGCGTCCAGGAGCGCGACGTCGTGTCCGGTGCTGGTGGCAGCGCATACGCGCAGGGTGAGTTTGCCGGTGGAGGCGGTGGTGAAGACGGGGTCCTGGGCGTGCAGCAGGTCGGCGCCCAGGCGGTGCGCGAGGGTGCGGGTGAGCCAGGCGAGGGTACGCGGGCCGTCGGCGTCCAGGGTGATTCGCCGCGCGCCGGTCACGTCCGGTTCGTCCGCCCGGCGGGCGACCGTGCCGGGGGCGTCGGCGAGCACGCTCTCCACGATCGCGTCGGCGTCGGGCGGGATGTGGATCCGGACGCTGTAGGCGGGATTGGGCACGGGCCGTTCCGCGTCGCCCCGCCCCCGGCTCAGCACGGCGAGCTCCCGGCCCCATCGGCCGCGGCGGTGGCCGCGGACGCCCCCGGCGTCGTCGCACGCAGGTCTTCGAGCAGGCCCACCTGGTCGGTGAGCAGCCCGGTCAGGATCCCGCGCGCGACCGCGAGCAGGTCGGCCACCCGCGGACTGGTCAGCGTGTAGTAGACGGTCGAGCCCTCGCGGCGGCTGACCGCCACCAGGTTCGCCCGCCGCAGCACGGCCAGCTGCTGGGACAGCCGCGAGGCTTCGATGCCGACCTCGGGCAACATCTCGGCGACCGCGTACTCGCGCTCGCTGAGCAGTTCCAACACCCGGATGCGGGCGGGATGACCGAGCGTCTTGAAGAACTCGGCCTTCATTTCGTACAGGGGTGTGCTCACCGCTCCACGTCCTTCCCGCGCGCCGTGCCCGGCCGAAACCGGCGCACGCCGAGGCATGCTCCTCGCATCTGCGCGGATTGAGCAATCGCACACCTTAGCAAGTCCCACCGCAGCCCCGCCGCCCGGCTCGGGCGGCGGAGGCCGTCCGGGCCGGGCGGCGGGGTTACCCGGGCCGGGTGTGCGGGGTTGTTACCCGAGGACGTCCTCGTGGTTGTGGACGACGAGCCAGCCCTGGGGGAAGCGGCGGGCCACGGCGGTGTTGCGGATGTGTTCCGAGGGCAGGACGGTGCCGTCGGCGGCGGGGGCGAAGTCGACGCGCAGGTTGTAGCGGGCGAGGGCGGTGTCGTCCCAGATGTCGATCACCTCGTCGCTCGCGTGGATCCCGGTGACCACCGGGGCGTCGGGGCCGACCGGGCGCTCGGCCCGGATGCGGTCCAGATCGACGCGGCCGAAGAGGAGTTCGGGGGCGGCCGAGTCCCAGATGGTGGCCTCGGGGTGGATCCGGCGGTCGATCCGCTCCCGGTCGCCGGCCGTGAAGCCGGCGTAGATGTCGAGCAGGGCGCTCCACACGGCGGCGCGGTCCTCGGCCGACCCGGCGGGGCGGTGGGCGTCGCGGGAGGTGGAAGGGGTGGTCATCGATGCGGGTCCTATCGGAGAGGGCGGTCGGGCGGCACGCGGGAGGTCAGACCGGTACGTCCTCGCGGACGACCTCGCCCTCCAGCATCACGAAGGACATCCGGCCCATCGCGCCGAGGTCGCTCAGCGGGTCGCCGTCGACGGCGATCAGGTCGGCCGCGTAGCCGGGGGCGATGCGTCCGAGCCGGTCCTCGGCCCGGATCAGCCGGGCCGCGGTGACGGTGGCCGCTTGGAGCACGCGCAGGTTGTCCAGGCCGCCCTTGGCCATCAGGTACATCTCGTGCACGACGGCGGACACCCCGTCGACCCGGTCGCCGGGTGGCACGTCGGTGCCGTTGACCACCTGTACGCCCGCCTCGACCGCGCGCCGGAAGCTCTCCTGGTGCGGCGCGATGGCGTTCTTGGCGTTGACGACGGAGCCCTCGTCGAAGTGGTTGTCCCGCATCCAGCCCAGCGAGTTGGTCACGCACAGCGTCGGGGTGACGAACGCTTCGCGCTCGGCGAGCAGGCGCGCGGTCTCCGCGTCGAGGGCGTAGATGTGCTCGAACGAGCGCACGCCCAGTTCGACGGCCTGGCGGATCGCGGCGGACTCGCCGGCGTGCGCGACCACGTAGGCGCCGTGCTCGTCGGCCGCCTTGACCGTGGCGGCGATCTCCGCGTCGGTCATCTCGGCGTGTTCGAAGTCCTCGCCCTCGCGGGCCAGGCCGGAGTTGATGAAGATCTTGATGTGGTCGGCGCCGGCTTCCAGTTCGCCGATGGCCGCGTGGTAGAAGGCGTCCGCGCCCTTGACGTAGACGCAGTCCGAGCCCTCGCCGTGGCCGCCCGGCGTGGACAGCGCACGACCGGCGCCGAAGACGCGCGGGGCGCGGATGAAGCCCCGGGCGCGCGCCTCGCGCAGCACGAAGTCGATCCGGTTCTGCTCGTGCACGCACCGCATCGTGGTCACCCCGGCGTGCAGCGCGTCGGCGGCCCGCTGGGCGGCGCGGAACGCGGTCAACTCGGCCGGCTCGTCCTCGCGCGTCTCGGAGAAGGGGAAGACGATCGACATGTGCGAGTGGCACGTGATCAGCCCGGGGAGCAGGTGCCGCCCGCCCAGGTCGTGGACGTCCGCGTCCGCCGGCGCGGCGGCGGCCACCTCGACGATGACACCGTTGTCGATGTGCACGCTGCGATCGCGCAGGACCTCGCCGGTGACGACGTCGACGACGTGACAGTTGGTCAACCACATGGGTGCGGTCACCCGACTTTCGTGAGAGCGGGAGCGAGGATCGAGCAGGCGGCCCTGCGCTCCGGGAGGAATTCCACCAGTGCGGGCTCGTCCACCCCGCACGCGTCGGTGGCGATCGGGCAGCGCGGGTGGAACCGGCAGCCGGTGGGCGGGAAGGCGGGGTCGGGGACGTCGCCGGGGAGGTCGACGGGCAACTCGCCGCTGCCGTCGGCGCGCGGCACCGCGGAGATCAGCGCCTTGCTGTACGGGTGGCGCGGGTCGTCCCAGACCTGCGCGGTGGGGCCGCTCTCGACCACGGTGCCCAGGTACATCACCGCGACGGTGTCGGCGATCTGGCGCACGATGGACAGGTCGTGCGAGATGAACAGCAGGCCGACGTTGCGCTCCCGGGCCAGGTCGAGCAACAGATTGGCCACCGACGCCTGCGCGGAGGCGTCCAGGGCGGCGATCGGCTCGTCGGCGACGATGCACGACGGCTCGGCCGCCAACACCCGGGCGATGGCGATGCGTTGGCGCTGCCCGCCGGAGAACTCGTGCGGGAAGCGGTCGTCGAACTCGGCGGCCAGGCCGACACGTTCGAGGAGTTCGCGGGCGGTCTCGCGACCGCGTTCGCGGGTGCCGCCGGCCAACACCACGGCGTCGGAGATCTGTTCGCCGATCCGGCGGCGCGGGTTGAGCGAGGCGTAGGGGTCCTGGAAGACCATCTGCAGGCCGCGCTGGTCGCTCGGCCGCGGCTTGAGGCCCAGCGTGTCGACCGCCCGGCCGTTGAAGGTGACCCGGCCGCCGGCGGGCTTGAGCAGCCCGACCGCGGCCTTGCCCAGGGTCGACTTGCCGCAGCCGGATTCGCCGACCAGGCCGACCACCTGCCCCGGGGCCACCGCCAGGCTCACCCCGGCCACCGCGCGCACGTGCGGGCGGCCCGGCGAGCGGTAGGTCACGGACAGGTCGTGCAGCCGCAGGCCGACGTCCTTGCTGGTGACGGTGAGGTTGGAGGTGGAGAGCGCGGTCATGGGGTACCCACCTTCGAGGCGGTGACGGCCAGGGGGTCGATCGGGCAGGCGCCGGCGTGGGTGGGGGTCAGCGCGAGCAGGTTCGGCCGCTCCTCGGCGCATGCGGCCACGGCGTGCGGGCAGCGCGGGTGGAACGCGCAACCGCTGGGCGCCTGGCCGAGCTTGGGCGGCGAGCCGACGATCGGCACCAGCGCGGCGTTGCCCCCGTCCGGGTGCGGCAGCGCGTCCAACAGGCCTCGGGTGTACGGGTGTCGGGGTTCGCGCAGCACGTCGGCGCGCGGCCCGCTCTCCACGATGCGGCCCGCGTACATCACGCTGACCCGGTCGGCGAGGGCGGACATCACGCCGAGGTCGTGCGTGATGATCAGCACGGACAGGCCGTTCTCCCGGCGCAGTCGGTCCAGTAGGCGCAGGATGCCCGCCTGGACGGTGACGTCCAGCGCCGTGGTGGGCTCGTCGGCGAGCAGCAGCGCCGGGTCGCAGGCGAGCGCGATGGCGATCGCGATGCGCTGGCGCATGCCGCCGGAGAACTGGTGCGGGTAGCGGCCGAGCGCCCGTTCGGGGTCGGGGATGCGCACCGTGGTGAGCAGTTCCACCGCGCGTGCGTTGGCCGCGCGCTTGTCCAACTTCTTGTGGTGACGCAGGTGTTCCGTGAGCTGCTTGCCGACGCTGAGCATCGGGTGCAGCGAGGTCATCGGGTCCTGGAAGACCATCGCGACCCGGTTGCCGCGCAGGTCGCGGACCTGACGCGGGGTCATCTTCAGGACGTCGTCGCCCTCGACGAGCATCCGCCCGGCGGCGGTGCCGCCCTGCGGCAGCAGGCCGAGCAGGGCGAGCGCGGTCATCGTCTTGCCGGAGCCGCTCTCGCCGGCGAGGCCGACGATCTCGCCGCGCCCGACCGTGAGGTCGACGCCGTCGATGGCGCGCAGCGGACTCCCGTCGGGGCCGGGCAGTTCGACGACCAGATCGCGAATCGCCAGCACGGGTTCCGCGCCGGATATCGACTTCTCGCGGGTCGAGGCGGCGGGCGTCGAAGCGGGGTTCTCGTTCATCTCCGTCACTTTCGGAGTCACTTTCGAATCGCCCGGGCCGTACGTGGGTCGAGCGCGTCGCGCAGGGTGTCGCCCAGGAAGTTGAAGGCGAGCACCGAGAGCAGGATGGCCGCGCCGGGGAAGACCGCGACCCACCACGCGTCGAAGTTCGCCGATCCGGCGTTGACCATGGCGCCCCACTCGGCGGCGGGCGGTTGCGCGCCCAGGCCGAGGAAGGACAGTCCGGACAGCAGCAGTACCGCGTTGCCCAGGTCGAGCGCGGCGAGCACGGCGACCGGCCCGGCCAGGTTGGGCCGCAGGTCCACGGCGAGTACGCGCCATCCGGAGGCGCCGAGGAGTCGGTCGGCCTGGACGAAGTCCGATTGCCGCAGCGTCAGTACCAGGCCGCGCACCACGCGGGCGTAGGTCGGCCAGCTGACGATCACCACGGCGAGGACGGCGTTCGTCAGGTTCGGCCCGAGCGCGGCGACCACGGCCATGGCCAGGATGATCGCCGGGAAGGCGAGCACCAGGTCGGCGCAGCGCATGACGACCATGTCGATCCAGCCGCCGAAGTATCCGGCGACCGCGCCCAGGACGGTACCGATGACCATCGCCAGGACCACCAGGAGCAGCGCCAGCGGCAGCGAGATCCGGGTGCCGTGGATGACCCGGGACAGGATGTCGCGGCCGAGTTGGTCGGTGCCGAACCAGTGGTCCCCGGAGGGGGATTGGTACTTGGGCCACTTCTGCGCGAGGGGGTCCTCGGGGGAGATCAGCGAGGCGAATACGGCGGCGAAGAGGAAGACGCCGATGATGGCGAGGCCGGTGACGGCCAACGGGCTGCGCCAGGGCGACTTCCCGGCGCGCCGGGGCTTGCGCCGGGGGGCGTCGTCGTCCGGGCTGGGGGTGCGGTCGGCTCCGAGCCGATCGCCGAGGAACAGGCGCGTGGCGTTCACGAGAGGCGAATCCTCGGGTCGATGACCCCGTAGAGCAGGTCCACGAGGAGGTTGATCACGACGTAGACGACCGCGACGAACAGGCAGACGCCCATGATGGACGGCAGGTCCAGGTTGAGCGCGCTCTTGTAGGCGTACTGGCCCAGCCCCGGCCAGGACAGCACGTTCTCGACGAGCACGGTGCCGGCGAGCATGCCACCGAAGGTGAGTCCGGCGACGGTCAGGATCGAGGTGAGCGCGGGGCGCAACACGTGCCGACGGATGACCGTGCTCTCGGGAAGTCCCTTGGCCCGGGCGGCGCGCACGTAGTCGTTGCCGAGGGCTTCGAGTACGGCGGCGCGGGTGAAGCGGGTGAGTACGCCGATGTTGAAGGCGGCCAGTACGCAGGCGGGCAGGATCATCCGGGAGAAGGCCTCACCGAAGGTCCCGGTGTCGCCGACCAGGAGCGAGTCGAGCGTGTACAGGCCGGTGATCTCGTCCGGGGGGATCGCGCCGGGGGAGAGCCGACCGCCTGCCTGGATCCAGCCGAGCTTGAACGAGAAGAGGTAGAAGGCGACTTGGGCGAGCCAGAAGACCGGCATGGACACGCCCGCGAGGCTGACCACCCGGATCACCCGGTCCGGCCACCCGTTGCGGGTGACGGCGGCGACGATGCCCAGACCGACGCCGATCACCAGGGCCAACACGATGGCGAACAGGGCGAGTTCGATGCTGGCGGGGACCTTGTCGGCCAGGTCGTCCCAGACGGGCCGGTGGGTCTGCTGGGAGGTGCCCATGTCGCCGTGCAGCAGGTTGCCCAGGTAGGTGAAGTATTGCGAGGGCAGCGAGTCGTTGAGCCCGTTCTTCTCCTTGAACGCGGCGACCGCGGCCGGGTCGTTCTGGGCCCGGTCGCCGAGGTTCGCGGCGACGGGGTCGCCGGGCACGGAGTGGGTCAGCACGAAGGCCAGGACGGTGATGCCCACGCACAGCAGCAGACCGATGGACAGGCGCACCAGGACGAACCTGGCGAAGGGGTGGGAGCCGCGCGCGGCCCGGGGCCCGGGGGCCGCACCCCCCGTGGGGGATGCGGCCGGCCGGGGCGTGCCGGGTCGGGCGGTGGGATCAGCCGAGCTTGTCGACATCGATGTACCAGATCGGGTTGTAGCGCAGGTTCTTGACCGAGTTGTTCGCGGCGATCACCTGGGCGGGCTGGAGCAGCGGCATGAAGGGGCCGGTCTTGTTCATCGACTCCTGCAACTGCTTGTAGGCCGTCACGCGTTCCGCGTCGGACGTGGCCGTCTTGGCCTTCTGCGCCAGGCCGGACACCTCGGGGTTGGCCTCGGCCTTCCAGCCGGCGCGCAGGCTGACCAGCTCGCCGGGGGTGAAGGCGAGGTAGTCGCTGGCGTCCGGGTAGTCGGCCTGCCACCACCACAGGCCCATCGCCTCGGAGCCGTTGCGGTACGAGTCGAGCGCGGTCTGGGTGGGGGCCGGCTTGAGGTTGATGTTGATGCCGACCTCCTTGAGGTTGGCCTGCACCCGGGCGGCGAGGTCGCCGAAGTTGATGCCGTTGATCGTCACGTCGGACGCGTAGTACAGGTCGACGCTCGGGTTGTTCAGCCCGGCCTTGGCCAACGCGGCCTTGGCGCGCGGGACATCGCGCTGGACGGCCTTGCCCGGGTCGAGCGCGCCGGTGAAGAAGCTGGGCACGATCCCGGCCGCCTGGGCGGATCCGGCGCCGGCCACGTCCAACAGGCTCTTGTAGTCCAGGCCGTAGCGCACGGCTTCCTGGAAGTCCTTGTTGGAGGTGGTCGGCGAGATCGCCGGGTTGTCGTTCGTGAACAGGAACGCGGTGGTGGGCGTGGGCTGTTGCAGCACCTGGGCCTGGCCCTTGACCTTGACCGCCTGGTCGGGCGACATGTCGAGGGAGATCTGGCTCTCGCCGCTGAGCACGTTCAACTGCTGGGTGTTCGCGGGCACGTTGCGCACCACGACCTTGGCGTACTTGGGCTTGGCGCCCCAGTAGTTCTCGTTGCGGGTGAGGATGACCTCGGTGGACACGTCGTACTTGGTGATCTTGTACGGACCGCTGCCCTGCGAGTCGCCGTTGAGGAACTGCTCGGCCTTGTCGCCCTGGTCGGCGCCGGCCGCGTCGGAACCCCCGTGCGCGGCCACGGTCTTGGAGTTGACCACGCCGAGCGCCGGGGTCGCGATGCGGAAGGGCAGCGCGGGGTCGGCGGCCGCGGTGGTCAGCACCACCGTGTGCTCGTCCTTGGCGGTGGCGGTCACGCCGTCCAGCAGGAAGGCCGGGTTGCCCTTGAGGTTCTTGACCCGGTTGAAGGAGAAGACGACATCCTTCGCGGTGACCGGGGTGCCGTCGGAGAACTTGGCCTCCGAGCGCAGCGGGAAGGTGAAGGTCTTCGCGTCGGGCGAGGCCTCGTAGGAGGAGGCGAGCAACGGCACGGGCTTGGTCACGTCGCCGTTGGCGAAGGTGAGCAGCGTGTCGTAGACGGGCCGGGTGACCATGATGCCGGTGGGCTCGAAGGTTCGGCCCGGGTCGGCGGTCTTGAGGCTGAAGGAGGTGTCGACCACGAGGGTGCCTCCGCCGCCTCCGCCCTTGTCGTCGGTGTTCTTCTTCGCGCCGCCGCACGCGGCGAGCATCATGGCGGCGGCCACGGTGACCGCGACGGGCGCGGCGGCGCGTCGCACGGCCCGGCGGCGGGCGGATCTGCTGCCTGCCGACCTGCCCGCGGTCGTGCTGCCGCTGTTGTCCCCGATGGCTTGATTGCCCTGCATGGCGCACCTTTCTCAAGGCACCCGATCGGCCGATGACGGAACCGAGTGTTTGATCTGGCTGAACGGTGGGCTCGAAAGTAGGCGCGGGTCGAGGTGGTGGTCAATGACTTTTTTCCACATCTCGACATGTGGGACCAAAAATTTATGTTTGGTGATCAAGGATCCACATGGAGCGATCATTCTCCGCTTTGATAACGCTTTGATGACTGCTCGCCGGCTGCTCGATGACTGCTCACAGGCGTTGTCGGGGACAAATGCCGACAGCGGCGACCGGGGAGCGGCGAACCCGCTTTCGCCGACGCGTACTTCGCTCGCGGTACGCCGGGAGGGCGTGCTTCACCCCCACACCGAGCCAATCGATCTTGACGGGGGATCAGCACCGTGCTTATCTTCGCCCCGAAGCGTTCAATCACGTTGAACAAGTCGATAGCACAAGCCAGGATCCACGAGTCGAGGGTACTCGGCAGCGAAGCGAACGGGATCGGACATGCTGGGTGACCGACTGCGCGAACTACGGCAGGCGCACGATCTGACCTTGCGTCAGTTGGCCGCCGCAGCCGGTATTTCCGCGGGCATGCTCAGCCAGTTGGAGAACGGCGCCGCGGAACCGAGCCTGAGCACGTTGCGCAAGCTCGCCCGCGTCTTCGACACCTCCATCGCCACCCTGTTCGACGACCCCGACGTACCGCGCGTGGCTGTCACCACGCGTGAGCGGCGCATGCGGCTCGGTGCCGCCCGTCAGCACATCACCTACTCCAGGCTCACCCCCGGAACGGGTGATCTGGAAGTGCTGGAAGCGGACATCGAGCCGGGCCAGGCCTCCTCCGACGAGCCGTACAGCCATCCCTCCACGGAATGCGCCACGGTACTCGCCGGAGAACTCGACGTCGAGGTGGACGGTCGCGTCCACCACCTGCACGAGGGCGACGCGATCACGTTCGACTCGCGTCTGCCGCACCGGTTCGTCAACAACTCCGACGCCCCGGCACGGCTACTGGTCGCGGTCACGCCGCCCATGCCGTGAGGCGCGGGTGCGCCCGAGGCACCGGAACGCGGGTACTTCCCACGCCGTAGCGCGGCGGGCGGTCCCGGCGGACCGGTGGTCGCGGGTACACCCGTTGGCGTAGCGCGGCGCGGTTCTCGGGCCGGCACGGCTTCGGGTGCTCCCGAGGTGGTACGGCATGGGTGTCGCCCGCGCCGTACAGCCCGCGGGTACACCCGTCGCCGTAGGCACGGGTCCGCTCGACGGCCCGCGACGTGCGGGCGTCGCGTCGCCACGGCGCGGGTTCCGTTTCGCGCGGCGCGGTCGGTCTGCGCGTCCGGGGTGTGGTCGCTCCCCCACACCCCGGACGCGCCGGCCGACCGCGCCGTACGGCCGGAGCGCACGTACCAGGCCCACCGGTGCCGAACGGCCCGTGTGTGTCGGATCCCGGGTTTGTGTCCCCGAAAGGATCGAGGGCATGGACCGCACCACCGTCGACTGGCACGGCTACATACCGGCCGTGACCACCCCCTTCACCTCCCAGGGCGACCTCGACCTGGCCGCCTGGGACGAACAACTGGAATGGTTCGCCGCCGAGGGCTTGGACGGCGTGGTCATCGCCGGCACCACCGGCGAGTGGTACACGCTCACCGCAACCGAACGCGCGACCCTGTTCACCCACGCCGCCCGCCGGGTCCGCGGCCGATACACCCTGCTCGGCGGCTGCAACGCCTACACCGCCGCCGCCGCGATCGGCCACGCCCGCGCCGCCCGGGCCGCCGGCCTCGACGGCATCCTGCTCACCCCGCCGCCGTACGTGGTGCCCAACGCGCGCGAGACCATCGCCTTCTACGAGGAGGTCTCCACCGCCGTCGACATCCCGCTGTGCGTGTACAACTGGCCGCGCGGCACCGGCGTCGACCTGGACACCGACACCCTGACCGCACTCGCCGACCTGCCCACCGTGGTGGCGATCAAGAACTCCACCGGCGACTTCGGCGGCTTCGTCCGCGGCCTGGTCGCCCTGCACGAGCGGGTGCGCTACTTCGGCATCACCACCGACGCGGTCGGCGCCGCCCTGATGCGCGGCATCGGCGGCGACGGCCTGATGGGCGCCGGCGCCGTGCTCGGCCGCGACCACCCCGCCTTCTTCACCCACCTCGCCGCCGGCGACGAGGCCGCGGCGCTGGCCGTCGGCGCCCGCGACCGGGTGCTGATGCAGGCGTGGTTCACCCGCGACTACGGGCCGCGCTTCGCCAGCGCCCCCGCCATCCTCAAGCACGCCCTCACCCTGCGCGGCGTGCCCGCCGGACACCCGCGCCGTCCGCTCCTTCCGCTCACCGTCGCCGAGGCCGACCAAGTCCACGCCACCCTCGCCGAGTTGGGACTCGTCTCCTGATGGAACGCACCGAAGTCCTGGTCATCGGCGGCGGATTGCTCGGCTGCGCGGTGGCCTACCACCTCGCCCGCGGCGGTGCCGGCGTACATCTGATCGAGAAGGACCAGCTGAACCGGCACGCCTCCGGCCAAAACGCCGGCAGCCTGCACTTCCAGCTCGAATACCGGATGATCCAACACGGCCACGCCGTCGCCGCCCGCGCCGCCGAGGCACTGCCGCTGCACCTGGACGCGATGAACTCGTGGGCGGGCCTGGAGGACGAACTCGGCGAACCGTGCGGCGTGCGCCGCGGCGGCGGCCTGATGCTCGCCGAGAGCCCCGAGGACCTGGCCCTGCTCGCGCACAAGACGCACCTGGAGCACAGCCACGGGCTCGACGTCGAACTCCTCGACGCCCGCGCCACGCACGAGTTGGCCCCGTACCTGTCCGAGCGGGTCGTCGGCGCCGCGTGGTGCCCCGGCGAGGGCAAGGCCGACCCCCGTCTGGTCACGCACGCCTACGCGCGCGCCGCGCGGCGGCTCGGCGCCCGGATCGAGACCGGCGTACGGCTGACCGCGCTGCGCCACGACGGCCGGCACTGGCTCGCCGACACCGCCGCCGGCCCGCGCCTGAGCGCACGCGCCGTGGTCGTCGCCGCCGGCGTGTGGACCGCCGAGGTCGCCGCGATGGCCGACATCCGGCTGCCCGTGGTCCCCGTCGCGCTGACCATGACCGTCACCGCCCCCACTCGGCCGCTGGTTCCGCACCTGGTGCAACACGCCGGCCGGCGGCTTTCGCTCAAGCAGAGCGCGGAGGGCAACATCCTGATCGGCGGCGGCCGGGCCGCCAAGTTCGTCCAGCACGCGGGCACCCTGAACCTGGACGCCCGCCCCGAACTGCGCCTGGACTCGGTCTTCGCCGGCGCCGACGCCGCCCGCGTGGTGCCGGCCGTACAGCGGCTGCCCGTGTTGCGCGTGTGGTCCGGCGCCACCTCGCTCGCCCCCGACCAACTCCCGCTGCTCGGCGCCGTTCCGCGCCGCCCCGACCTGTACGTCGCCACCGGCGGATCCGGCTTCACCCTCGGCCCCACCTACAGCCGCCTGCTCGCCGAACAGATCCTGACCGGAAGTACCGCCCTGCCCCTGGACGACTACTCCCCCGCACGGTTCGGAGCGTTGAACTTTGTCTGACCACTCCCCCTCCGGCCGTCCGGGGCAGGTGACCATCACCCTCGACGGCGTCCTGCGCGAGGTGCCGGGCGGTCGTTCGCTCGCCGCCGCGCTGATCGCGATCGACGAACCCGTCACCCGGCACGACCGCGCCGGCCGGCCGCGCGCGGCCTACTGCGGAATGGGCGTGTGCTTCGAGTGCACCGTCACCGTCGACGGCGCGCCCCTGATCCGCTCCTGCCAGGAACCCGTACGCGCCGGCATGACCGTGGACACCACCGGCGAGGAAGCCCGATGAACACCACCACCCCCGACCTGCTCGTCGTCGGCGCCGGCCCCGCCGGGCTGGCCGCCGCCGTCACCGCCGCCACGCACGGCGCCCGGGTCCTGGTCGTCGACGAACAGCCGCGCCCCGGCGGCCAGATCTGGCGCCGCCCCGACCCGGGCAACCCCGGCCCGGACCCGCTCTCCGCCCCCGCGTACGCGGCCGGCCGCGCGCTGCTCACCCGCGCCGCCGCGCATCCGGGCATCGCCTTCGCCCACCACACCACCGCCTGGGGCGTGTTCGCCACCCGCACCGCGCCCGACGGCTGGGCGGCGCCGCCCGGCACCCCCGTCCCGGCCGGGCCCCGGGTCGCGGTGCACGGCCCCGAGGGGGTGGAAGTCCTGCTGCCACGCGCCCTGTTGCTCACCGCCGGCGCCTACGACCTGCCGGTGCCGCTCCCGGGCTGGACCCTCCCGGGCTTTCTCACCGTCGGCGGCATCCAGGCCCTGCTCAAGGGCCACCGCACGCTCGCCGGTCGGCGGATCGTACTGGCCGGCGCACACCCGCTGCTGCTGATCGCCGCCGCGCAACTGGTGCGCGCGGGCGCGGACGTCGCCGAAGTCGCCTTCGCCCAGCACCTGCCCGCCCCCGCCGACCTGATCCGCGCCGTCGCCGCGCTGCCCGGCAACCGGGCCAAGGTAGCCGAGGGCCTGGCCGCGCTGCGCACGCTGCGTCGGGCGGGCGTTCCGGTGCACACCCGCACACTGCTCCTGCGGGCCGAGGGCGAACAGCACGTCACCGCCGCCGTGTTGACCCGCGTCGACCAGGACTGGCGCCCGGTCCCGGGCAGCGCCCGCACCGTCGGCTGCGACACCGTGGGCACCGGCTACGGCTTCGTCCCCTCCACCGAACTGGCCCGCCAGGCGGGCTGCGCGGTGCACTGGAACGGCCCGGCCGGCGGCTGGGTACTCGACCACGACGACGCGATGCGCACCTCGCTGCCGCACATCTGGGCGGCCGGTGAACTCACCGGCGTGGCCGGCGCCGAACACGCCGTGGCCACCGGACGCCGCGCCGGCCTCGACATCGGCCGCAGCCTGGGCCTGCTCGAATCCGCCACATACGACAGGGAACTGCGGTCCATCGAGGCCGAGTTGGCCACCACCGGGCGGATGGCGGCGTTCCTGGACCACACGTGCGCACCGCACCGGGCCGGGCTGCACGCGCTCGCCGACGACGACACCGTGCTGTGCCGCTGCGAGGAGATCACGTTCGGCGAGGTCCGCCGCACGCTGGCGGACAACCCGGGCCTGGACACCGCCGACGCGGTCAAACTGATCACCCGCGCCGGCATGGGCCCCTGCCAGGGCCGGATGTGCGGGCCGGCCCTGCTCGAACTCCTACACCGGGAAACCGGCTTGCCAAGGGAGACGATCGGCGCCTTCACCGCCCGGCCACCGGTGAAACCGCTCCCGGTCGACGCGCTGGCGCGCGCGCACGACGCGACCACGACGGCGGAATCACCGACGGACGCGGGGCCGGTGGTGAGGTAGCGGCTGTGCCGGACTGGCGCGGGCTTGGGCTTCGGCTTCGGCTTCGGCGGGGACGCGGGTCGTCATCTCCGCGCGTCGACGTCGGGTCGGTCGGGTCGGTCGCTGGTGAGGTGGCGGTCGAGCAGGTCCCGGGCGTGGGCGACGGTGAGCGGGGAGACGCCGTGCGCGGCGGCCGACAGGAGAGCGTTCTCCATCTCGGCGTACGCGCCGTTGCGCCCGGCCCGGATGATCGCCGCCTCGGCGGCCGACGCGACGGGCAGGCCCGGTCCGTCGCGCGTGACGAGGCGGATCCACAGCGGCCATCGGTCCGAGTACACGCCGACCCCCGTCTGGTCGGCCGGGACCCCGGGCCGCGCCCACACGTCGTGCGGTGCGCGGGCGAGGGCCACCGCGTGCATCAGGCCGGCGGCGTACATCGTGTGGAAGTCGTGCCGGAAGGCGTAGGTCTCACGTTCCGTGCGGGTGGGCGTGCCGAAGAGCGTCGGCTGCCGGTCGGGACCGGGACCGGGACCGGGGCCGGGCAGGAACCCCACCTCGGTCCACAACGCGTCGAGGGCGTCCCGACACAGCAGCGCGGTACGCGACACCGGGCCCGGCAGGAGCAGCACGGCGGTCAGCAACTCCGCCACCACGTCGGGGTTTTCCTCGAAGAGGTGCCAGAGCAGGCAGGCATCGAGGATGCGCCGCAGCTCGATCGGGTCGGCTTCGTCGGGGAGTTCGCGGCGGCCGAAGTCGGTGAGGTGGAACAGGGTGTGCGTGAGCGCGTGCAGGTCGGCGAGGCTCATGTACAGCGGGTGCGGGTGTGCGGCCAGGATCGAACCCTGGCGGTGTGCGGTGTAGTCGACCGGTTCGCCGCCGCACTGGGCACGCAGCCAGGCCGCCTCGAGGCGGCGGTGCGGCGGCCGTTCGACGGCGTCCACGTGGCCGGTGGCGAAGGCACGACGCAGCGTGGCCGCGAAGTAGGGGTCTGGGACGCCGAGTTGCTCCAGGGCGAGATGCGTGATGCCGAATGGCACGGCGGTGCGCGGGTGTCGGACGAGCAACGCGGTGCGCTCGGAGGTGCGGGCGAACGGGGCCAGCAGGGTCGCGATGCGGTGGAGCGCGGATCGGATCTCCGGTGCGGAGTGCGGGATCCGGTCGGCGATCAGCACGAGGCGGGCGGTCTCCACGACGAACTGCTCGGTGGCGCTGCGGTCGGGGTCGGGGCGGGCCGCCGGCTCCCGGTGGGGGCTTTGGCGTTCGAGGCGTTCGAGGCCCAACTCGGCCAGGGTGAGCACCTGGAGCAGTCGGCGGCGGGCCGGCGCAGGCGCGGGTGCTTCGTCGGGGTGGCCGGCGCCGTTGCCGGCCGAACGCGCGGCGCGGCTCGCCGGGGTCGAGCCGGCGTCGGGGGCGGCGTCTCGGGCGGGGGTCGAGTGAAGGACCTCGGCCCCCCGCGGTTCCGGGATCACGCCCGCTCGGCGGACTGCGTACCGGCACCCGCGCCGGCACCGTCCTCGCTCGCCATCGACCGGATCCCACCGACTTCCACGCCCTGCCCCCACTCACCCATCGGATCCCCCGCCAAGTCGTCGGTATTCCTCCACCCGGACCCTCAAGCTTGACACCATCGTGGGCAGTTCGTCAGGTAAATCAGCAAATCGCCTCGTATTGCGTACTCATGGGCGAACCATGCACGACCATGGGTGGCCGCTATGACCGCGGCGGCCGGCCATACACGGCCGGAGCATCACAAACCGCTCACGATCGGGCCGTATGTCGCCGCCATACCCGCACGCGGGGCGCGCGCCGGTCGCACCCGGATCGCGCACGAACCACGCGCGGACGGTATCCGCACCATCGTGTCGCCCCACCCCGGCATACCCGGGCGTCCGTTCCGGTTCACACCCACGGAGGACGTCCACAATCGTCCGCCCGGCCGTCCACCCGCCGTCGACCGACCCCACAGGAAGCGCCGAGCCTCATGTACACCACTCGTACCACCCATCAGAATCCCGATCCCACCCCCAACCGGTCCGATGAGAACCAATACCCGGTCCACACTCGTGGGTTCTGACGATGAACCCCAACGACAAGCGCATCGACCATCTCCTCGGGGCCTTCGGCGCCGGAGCTCTCGTCAACGCCTGGATCGACGCCCTGATCACCGACGACCACCTCGACCCGGCCGCGGCCACCCGGGTGGCCTGCGACCGTGTCGCCGACCTCTCGCCGTGGCTGATCGCCGCGCCGGGCCAAACCTGGCGACTACGCGAGGAATTCGAGCCGAACGCCGACTTCTCGCCGCGCCTGGTCCTGGTCCAAGGCGTCCGACACGCGCACGGCAACCATCCGCGCGACGGCACGGCGGCGATCCTGATCGCCGACGCCGAGGACGACCCACGCCATGCGGTGGGCTGGATGGACGTGGACGACTTCGCCGTCTGCTACTCCCTCGAGGAGTGGCCCGCCCCGGAGGTCCGCCGGGTCGACGACAGCGACGCCACCACGACCCCGACCCCGAACTGAGCGAGGGCGGCGTTACGGGCGGATGGCCGTCATGTACGGCATGCCGCGCACGTCGATGGACAGGATCTCGACGTTCGCGCCGGGCTTGGGGGCGTGGATCATCTTGCCACCGCCGATGTAGATGCCGACGTGGTGCAGGTCCGAGTAGAAGAAGACCAGGTCCCCGGGCTGGAGTTCGGACTTGGCGACGGGCCTGCCCACCCGCACCTGCTCCTGGGACGTGCGCGGCAGCGAGACGTTCGCCGTCCGCCAGACGAACTGGGTCAGCCCCGAACAGTCGAACGAGTCGGGGCCGGTGGCGGCCCAGCGGTACGGCTTGCCGAGTTGCGCGTAGGCGGCCCGTACCGCGGCGGCTGCTCGGTCGGACGTCGCCGGGGAGGTCGTCTCGTACTGCCGCTTCGCCGCCGCGGCCTCCCGGGCCTTGCCGTCACGTTCCGCCTGTTCCTCCCGGCGCAACCGCTCCCGGTCGGCGCCGGACAACCGGTTGACGACGTCCTGCGCCTGGCGCAGCTTGGCCTCGACGGTCTGCTTGCGCGCCGTCATCTCCCGCTGCGTGCGGTCGAGTTCCGCCATCCGCTCGGCGACTTCCCGGCGCTCCTGGTCGAGTTCGCGCCGCTGCCGCTGCACGAGACCCAGCGCCTCCTGCTGCCGCGCGCTCAGTTGGCGATCGAGGGAGATCCGGTTCAGGAATCCCCGGGGGTCATCGGTCATCAACAGCCGCAGGCTCGGATCCACGCCACCACCGCGATACTCCGCCGACGCGATGCCCCCGAGCATCTCCCGCTGACGGGCAAGCGCGGCCTGCTTGTCGGCCAACCGCTGCTGCAACACCGCGACTTGCTCCTGCGCTCTACGATTCGCATCGGCCGCACCGTTGTAACTCTCGGTCGCGGCCTCCGCCTCCTCGTGCAGCGCGTCGACCTGCTCCTTGGCCTGCTGCAGCGTCGGCTGCGGCTCGGCCTGCACGGGCGAAGCGGCGAACACCATCACCCCAACCGCCGCCGAGGAAACAATCGAAACCCCGACCCGCCGAGCAACCCGAGGCCGAGATCTGGCATGCACACCCATAAACGCTGCACTCCTCCGGTCCGGCCGCCCACACAAAGCAGACGCCGCCAGGGCGGCACCTCAACGGCACCGCCAACCCTATTACTATGCAGCGTAGTAATAAACCCCACCCAAACCCCGGGAAGCTCGGCCGTACGCCCTACGCCCTACGCCCTACGCGCAATGCGCAATGCGCAATGCGCTACTCGTACCTCACTCCACCACCCCGGAGTCCCCGACCCGCCTCAACGCCGCCCGCAGAGCGGCCGATTCCACCGGATCGAGCCGCTCGACAAAGCCCAACAAGGCCGCCGCACGGTCCTGACTATCGGCAAGCGTTTCGGCCATGATCCGCGCGGTGTAGGCATCCTTGTCCTCAACCGGCACATAGGTACCCACACGCCCCGAGAGCCGACGATCGAGCCACCCTTTGGCAACGAGCTTGTTCAACACCGTCATGACCGTCGTGTAGGCAAGTTCCTTCTCCCGACGCTCATTCAACGCCGCAACAACGTCATGCACCACGACGGGCCGCCCCATGGACCAAACCACGTCCATGGCCTCACCCTCAAGACTCCCCAACCCCCACACCCTTCCAGCCTACCGACCCCCCGAGAACACCAGCGCTGCACAGCCACCCCGAGTCGCGGGCCCGACCCGCCCCCCGGCACGGGAGACTCCAAGCCTCCGGCCTCCCAACGAGAGTGATGCGCCGGCCGGGTAAGTCGGATGTCTCCGGCGGACGTTGCGCGTGTGGTTGCGCGGGGCGGGTCCGGCGCGGGCCAGAGTCGGCGGGTGGGCCGCCGCCGGCGTGCGGGGCTCCGAGACTTCGAGGTCTCGACGAGACGCGCGCGTTGCTGGGCGAAAAAGCGACCAGCAGCGGCGGACAGGGAGGGCGCTCGGGTCCAGTTCGCCGGGCCTGCGTTCCCGAATGGGCCGGGCGTTCCCGGCGTGCGTTGCGCCTTGGGTCGCGGGTGGCCTGGTGCGGGGCCGGTCAGAGTCGGCGGTGGGCCGCCGCCGGCGTGCGGGGCTCCGAGACGGCGGGTCTTCGGCGAGGCGGGTGCGTTGGTCGGCTTGAAAGCGACCGGCAGCGGTCGGCGGGGTGGGTGCTCGGGTCGGGTTCGCCGGGCGTGCGTTCCCGAGTGGGCCGGGCGTTCCCGGCGTGCGTTGCATCTTGGGTTGCGGGTGGCCGGTGCGGGGCCGGTCAGAGTCGGCGGTGGGCCGCCGCCGGCGAGCGGGGCTCCGAGACTTCGAGCCCCCGACGAGACGAGCGCGTTGCTGGGCGAAAAAGCGACCAGCAGCGGCCGGCGGGGTGGGTGCTCGGGTCGGGTTCGCCGGGCCTGCGTTCCCGAATGGGCCGGGTGTTTTGGGCGAGCGTTGCGCCTTGGGTTGCGGGTGGCCGGTGCGGGGCCGGTCAGAGTCGGCGGTGGGCCGCCGCCGGCGTGCGGGGCTCCGAGACTTCGAGCCCCCGACGAGACGAGCGCGTTGCTCGGCGAAAAGACCGGCTGGCAGCGGGGGGAGCGGGTGGGTTGGTCGGGTCGGGTTCGCCGGAGGCCTTCCCGGGTGGGTCGGGGTGTTTGGAGGGCGTTGGGGGGAGTTGGGGTTGGAAACCGGATCGCGGTGGGTGGTTGTGGGCTTCGAGCTTCGGTGACCTGCGGTTTTGCGGAGTCGGGGCGGAAAGTCGGGTGTCGAGTGCCGGTTTCGTGTGTCCCGGTCTCCTCGGCGCCGGTGTGGAGATCGAAACTGCCCGGTGGGGGTTGGCTTCGGGCGCTGCGACCTCGCAGAGGCTGTCGAGCGGGCCGAAAGTGCCCAGTGGGGGCCGAAACCGGATCCCGAGGCACCGCAGACGTGTCCGCCGCGCGCTGACCTGCGGTTTTCTCTCGCGCCGAGACTGCGGCACCTCACGCTGTCCGGTTTCGTGAACTCTCGCCCCCTCACACAGCACTTCGAAATGCCCCTGCTCGGCCCACTCGGGAGGGCCCTCCGGAGAACTCGACCCGAGCGCCCTCCCTCCCCGCCGCTGCCAGCCGGTTTTTCGCCGAGCAACGCGCCCGCCTCGCCGAAGACCCGCCGTCTCGGAGCCCCGCACGCCGGCGGCGGCCCACCGCCGACTCTGACCGGCCCCGCACCAGGCCACCCGCGACCCAAGGCGCAACGCACGCCGGGAACGCCCGGCCCATTCGGGAACGCAGGCCCGGCGAACTGGACCCGAGCGCCCTCCCTGTCCGCCGCTGCTGGTCGCTTTTTCGCCCAGCAACGCGCGCGTCTCGTCGAGACCTCGAAGTCTCGGAGCCCCGCACGCCGGCGGCGGCCCACCACCGACTCTGACCGGCCCCGCACCAGGCCACCCGCGACCCAAGGCGCAACGCACGCCGGGAACGCCCGGCCCATTCGGGAACGCAAGCCCGGCGAACTGGACCCGAGCGCCCCCCTGTCCGCGGCTGCCGGCCGCTTTTAAGCCGAGCAACGCGCTCGTCTCGTCGAGACCTCGAAGTCTCGGAGCCCCGCACGCCGGCGGCGGCCCACCTGGCGACTCTGACCAGCCCCGGGCCGGCCCTCCGCAACCACCAGCGCAACGCCGGCCGCAGAAACGCGGGCCACTCGGGAAAACATCCCGGCAGACTCGACCCGACCACCCTCCCTGCCCGCCGCTGCCGGTCGGTTTTCCGCCGGGCAACGCGGTCGTCTCGTCTGGAGCGGCGGGTCTCGGAGCCCCGCACGCCGGCGGCGGCCGACCCAGCGACCCTGACCCGCCCCGGGCCGGCCCACCGCAAGCACAAAGCTCGCCGAGGAGACGCGGGCCGCTCGGGAGGCCCCCGGCGGAGCCGAGCAACGCGCCCGTCTCGTCGGCCCCGACGGGCGGCCGGCGCCCGCCCTGAGGGGCTCGCGCGGCTGTGATCGGGTGGGCGGGGGCGGTGGGGGCGGCGGTGGTTAGGGTTCGGGGGGCGATTGGGTTGGGTGACCGGTGGGGGTGGGTGTGGGGGGTCTGCTCGTGGTGCTCTTCGGGTATGGCCTGGGGGTGAGTTTCGGGCTGCCCTGGTTGTTGTCGGTGGGGCGGTGGGTCGAGCGGGCGCCGCGAGTTGGGATTGTGTTGTGGCAGGTGGGCAGTCTGTCGGCCCTGGGCGCGTTGGTGCTGGTCGGGGCTGTGATGGTGGTGCCGGTCGGGGCCGTGGGCGTGGCCGTTGGGGAGGTGTTCGGGGTTTGTGCGGCCGGTTTGCGTGGGCATTACGGGTGGTCGGGGGTTGCCGGGGCGCCGATTGTGGGTGCGGTTGGCGCCGGTGGGGTGAGTCTGTGGGTCGTGGGCAATGTCGGGTATGAGCTTGTGGCGGCGGCGCGGGCTCGGCGGGCGCATCGTGAGCGGTTGCGGCTGCTGGGGTGTCCGGCCGGGCCGTCGGGGGCGCTTGTCGTTCCGTTTGCCGAACCCATGGTGTACTGCCTGCCGGGGCGCCGGCCGACGGTCGTGTTGACCTCGGCGGCGGTGGCGGCGCTGACGTCGCGTCAGCTGCGGGCGGCCCTCGCCCACGAGCATGCCCACATCCGCCAACGGCACCATCTTGCCCTCGGGTTGGCCGCCGGGCTTCAGCGAGCCATGCCGTTCCCGCCGCTGTTTCGCCGCGCCCGCGCCGAGATCACGTTGCTGATCGAACTCGCGGCGGATGACGCGGCCGCGCACCGTCATGGCCGGCGGGCCCTGGCCGAGGCGGTTGTCGCGGTGGCCGCGCCCGAAACCACCACGCGCGGGCTCGGCGCCGGCGGGGTGTCCGCGCTGCATCGGGTACGCCGACTCGCCCGTGCCGACGCGCCGTTGGGCCGCCTGCGCCTCGCAGCGGCGATGGCGCTGGCCGTCGTTCTGCTCACCGGTCCCGCTCTACTCGCGTTGGCGCCGCTCGGGCACGCCGCAGGGGCCCACCACTGTGCGTCCGCCCCGGCCGACGGCATCGATCCCGACACGGCCGCCCGCATCGCCGTGTGACGATCGTCGACGTCGCACGGCGGACGGCGCAGGTAGCCGCCGCCCCTCGCCGTGCGGGAATTCGGCGGCGGAGGGACGGCGGCGGCGTTCGGAGCCGGCTAGTGGTTCATGCCGGGCATCGACGGCGAACTCGGGGTGGTACCGCCCTTGGCGGCAAGCATTTGCCGCATCTGCTGCACCTCGGCCGCCTGCGAACTCTTGATCTGCTCGGCCAACTTACGCGCGGCGGGATCGACGCCTTGGGCGAGTTCCGTCTCGGCCATGGCGATCGCCCCGTTGTGGTGTTCGATCATCATGGTCAGGAAGCGCCGGTCGAAGTCGGCGCCGGTGGACGCCTTGAACGCGGTCATGTCCGCCTCGGACATCATGCCGCCGCCATGGTTCATGCCACCCGGAGCCGAGGTCGGCTTGCCCCACGCGGTGAGCCGGCCCTTCATCAGCTTGATCTCCGGTGCCTGCGCCGCCTCGATCGTCGCGGCGAGCTTCTTCACCTCGGGGTCGACCCCCTTGGTCGGCGCCTCCTTGGCCATCTCCACGGCCTGCTCGTGGTGCGGAATCATCATCTGCGCGAACATCACATCCGCGTCGTTGAACGCACCCGCCGACGCCGACGCCGAAGCCGAGGCGAGGGCGGACGCCGCAGCCGGAGCGGACGCCGAAGTGGACGCCTGCGCCGAGGACTTGTCCTTGTCGTCGCTACCGCACGCGGCGAGGACGAGCGCGCCGGACAACACGGCGGCGGTCAGGGCGAGGGTACGGGTACGGGTACGGGTGAATCGCTTCATGGTCGTACTTCTCCTGGGAGTGCGCGGCCCGCCCGTACGGCGGGCTCGGCGATGCGGAACAGGGCGCGAAGTCCCCGGCCGTGGCCCGGGACCGGACGTCGGCCTATATGCGCAGCACTCGCAGGAGGGCGAGATCGGGTGTCCTCGGCGGCGGCAATCCCAGTACGAACGCCGCCAGTCGGGCCCTCGGCCGAAGTCGGCGCCGGGTCCGGGCGCGACGCAGGGCGGGTACGGCCAAGGCCGCCACCACGACGCCGAGGCCCGCGAGCAGCACGGCCAGGCAGATCATGGTCGGGTCGGAGCCGTGGCGGGGGCCGCCGTCGGTGGAGCAGTCGCCATCCGGGCAACCGCCGTGATGGCCGGGCGCCATCGGCTCCATCGCGCCGCGGCTCGCGCCGACCGCATCCGCGGCCTCGGTCGCCGACCCCTGCGCAGCCGCCGACGCCGGATGGCCCAACGTGTGCATGCCCATGACGCCGAGGGTCAGCAGCAGAAGGAGCAGGCCACGCACGAGGACACGGTCGATGCCACGCGGCGCGCGTGCCACCGGTCCCGCCGTCCGCGCCGCCACGTACCCACCCTCCGCTTCGCGTCGCCCATACCCCACGTTGGTATCCAGACTAGGCCCAGGAGCAACACATCGACGAATGGGGTCCGATGAAATGATCTTCTGGTCATGCATACCCCCGGCCCGTAAACTCGCCGGGCGCTGTCGCGCCGCAAGTACACACGGGAGAGACATTCATGACCACGCACCACGAAACACCCGCCCGACACCAACACGCGGAAAATCACCACTCCGAGCACCCACACGGCGGCCACGGCGACGACGGCAACAACCACGGGGAGCACCAGGAGCACGGGGAACACGCAAACCACGGGGATCACGAGAAGCCCCACGAAGAGCACGCAAACCACGCGGGTCACGAAAAGCACCACGGAAGTCACGAGAACCACGGAAGCCACGACGGCCATGCAGGCCATGCAGGCCATGACGGCCATGCAGACCACGCGAACCACGCAGGCCACGCAGGCCACGCCACCCAAGACCCCGCCTCCTGGAAAATGGCGGCCATGGCCACGCTGCACTGCCTGACCGGCTGCGCGATCGGCGAGGTCCTGGGCATGATCATCGGCACCGCCCTCGGCTGGTCGAACCTCGCCACGATCATCACCGCCATCATCCTGGCGTTCGTCTTCGGATACGGCCTCACCATGCGCGGCGTCCTGCGCGCGGGTGTCGATCTGCGCCAGGCCGTCAAGGTCGCGCTTGCCGCCGATACCGTGTCGATCATCGTCATGGAAGTGATGGACAACAGCGTCATGATGCTCGTGCCCGGCGCGATGCACGCCGGACTCGGCGACCTGCTCTTCTGGGCCAGTCTCGCGCTGTCGTTCGCCGTCGCCTTCGTGATCACCGTCCCTGTCAACCGTTGGCTGATCGCACGCGGCAAGGGCCACGCGGTCGTGCACGCATACCACTGACCGAGCCCCTCAGTCCCACTCCGACAGCGCGTCGGGCCGGGCGTGGTGGTGCCGATCGATCACATAGGCGTGCCGGTGCCGCCACCCGCCGGCCGAGGGCACGGCGTCGGCCAGGTGCGGGTGGTCGGCGAGCAAGTCGCGGTGCACGTGCACGAGTTCCGTGCGCCCGCGACGGGGCCGACCCGCCGCAGCACCGACCACCCCCGCCAGGGCGATGCCGCCCAGCACCATCGCGGTGACCGGCATACCGGCACCCGCAGCCAACCATCCGGCGAGCGGATAGGTCACCAGCCAGCACCCGTGGGACAGCGAGAACTGGGCGGCGAACGCGGCGGGCAGGTCCGCGGCCCCCGCCGACCGCCGAATCACCCGCCCGGCCGGGGTGAGCACGAGCGAACACGCCGCGCCGATCGCCGCCCACGCGACCAGGAGCAGCACCCAGGACCGCGTATTCGGCGCCGCCGCGGTAACCCCCGCGACGACGGCCAGTACGACCGGAAGCGCGCACGCCGCGGCCGACATCACGCCCCGATCCGCAAAACGGCGCAGCAGGCGCGGCAGCAGCAGGGCCGCCACCATCGAACCCCCGCCATACGCGCCCAGGGCCAGCGACACCGCACCTGCGCTCCGCCCGAAGTGCTCCCGAACCAAAACCACCGTATTGACGAAGACGATCGCACTCGCCGCCGCGACCGCCAGATCGAGCGCCAACAGCGCTCGCAGTCCCGGCGTCTCCCGGAACAGCCGGAACCCGAGGCCCGCTTGCGCATACCGGCCCTGCACACCATCGGCCCGCTCCGCCGGCGCCGGCCGAGGCAACACGGCCGAGACGACCAGGGTGGCCGAGGCGACGAAGCCCACCGTCGTACCGGCGAACAGCCAGTGGTACGAGACCAGTTCGAGGAGCAGTGCGGCCAACACCGGGCTGAACAGGCTCTCCAGGTCGTAGGCGAGCCGAGACATCGACAGGGCCGCCGTGTATTCGCCCTCCTCGGGCAGGAGTTCGGGGATGCCGGCCTGGAACGTGGGCGTGAAGATCGCCGACGCGCCCTGGAGCAGCAGGATCAGCACGTAGATCTGCCACACCTGGGTGACGAACGGCAGCGCGAGCGCGACGAAGGCACGGACGAGGTCCATCGCGACCAGCAGTCCCCGGCGGGAGACCCGATGCGCGAGCGCACCGGCGACGGGCGAGACGACGACGTACGCGACCATCTTGATCGCGAGCGCCGTGCCCAGTACGGCGGAGGCGTCGGCCCCCGCGATGTCGTAGGCGAGCAGGCTCAGTGCGACCGTGGCCAGCCCGGTACCCACGAGCGCGACGACCTGCGCGGTGAACAGACGGCGATAGGTGCGATTTCGCAATACGGCAAGCATCGGCATCGGCCTCGTCCCGTTCGGCGGCATCGAGGAGCGAGACCAGCGTACTCATCATGTGCGTACACATGCACGCGTTGATCATCACGAATCCCACCGGAGGCGCGTGTCCCCACACGCGTCAGTCGTGCGGCGGCAGTTCGCCGATCGTGTGGTCGGCCACCTGGAGCGCCTCGTCCACCAGTCGACGCAGATGGCCGTGGCGCAGCGAGTAGACGACGCGGCGCCCGTCCTTGCGGGCCGTGACGAGGCCGGCCAGCCGCAGCTTGGCGAGGTGCTGGCTGACGGAGGGGCGCGGCGCGGCGCAGTCCCGGGTCAGCGTCGTGACGTCGGCCTCACCCCGACCGAGCCGGTCGAGCAGGGCGAGCCGGGTACGGTCCGCGAGCAGGGCGAGGACCGAAGCGGCGACCTCCAGGCGTTCAGCGGCGGCCGATTCCTGCGTCATCGAGGCACCTGCGTGTCGTTCGCCCGTACTCATGCGCACATCGTAGGGCGAATCCCGGAGCCGCGACCGAACGCCACGGCCCCGCCGCGACGGGGGCGCCGCCACATCTCCTACGATACGTAGGAGGTAGGCCGGCCGCTCGATCGAAGCAGCGGTCGCAATTCGGGACGGAGGGGTCCGCGCGTGGGTCGTTGGTCCGCCGCAGGGCAGGTCTTCGCAGGGGATTTCGCCGGCCGCAGCCGTGGCCGCACTCGCGACCGCACCCGTGGCCATGGCCGCGCCCGTGGCCGTGGGTTCCGTCGGGTGATTCCGTTGCTGCTGCTCCTGCTCATGGCCTGCGCGACGGTCGGCACGGTCGAAACCTCCGGCACGAACGAGGCGACCGCCGCGCCGATCCCGGCGCTCGGCGCCTCCGCCGCAATGGCCACCGCACCGGCCGGACACCCGAATCCGGGCTCCCCGCACGGCGCGCTCGGCGCCGACTGCCGCCCCGGGGACCGCCATTGCGCGGCCGTTCTGACCGCCGGCCCCGTCGTCCCGCCCCGATCGTCCTCCGCTCCCGACGATCTCGACACCACGGCGGCGCACGCGGCTCTCCGCGCCGTCCCGCCCTCGACCGTCCCCCGGGATCCGCCCGACACCCGGGAGTTGTGCGTCAGTCGGACCTGACCACGACCACCCGACTCGCCCGCGCCGCGACACCGGCGCACCCCGGGCGAGCGGGATCCGTCGTCGATGTCACCGAGACGCCCGAGGGACACCCATGGACCAGCAGGACCGGACCCACCCGTCCGCAGCCGACAAGAACAAGCCGAGCGAACCGAACCGGCCGGGAAACCAACCGGGGAACCAACCCGACAAGTACTCCAACAAGCCCTCCAAAAAGCAGTCGAAAGCCGAACGATCCGCCAAAATGGCCGAAACCCGCCGCCGTGTCGCCGCCGAACGCGACCGGCAGCGCCGAGCGCAGCGCCGCCGAGCCCTCGCGGTCAGGGGCCTCGTGACCCTGCTCGCCACCGGCGTGATCGCGGCCCTGGCCATCGTCGTATCGCGGAGCAACGACGACGCGAACAACCGTGCGGACCAAGCCGGTTCGAGTGGCGGCACGCTCGTCGCCGAGGTGAAGTCCGTCGCCGGGATCTCCTCCCCGATCCGGGGAGTCACCACCTACACCGCGTCCCAGGGCCACGAGGCCAAGCGGGAGATCCGCTACGAACAGGTGCCGCCCGTCGGGGGACAACACGATCCTGCGTGGCTGAACTGCGGTACATACGCCCAACCCGTCCCGGCCCGCAACGCGGTGCACTCGCTCGAACACGGCGCGGTATGGCTCACCTACCGCCCGGATCTGCCCGCCGACCAACTCACCCCGCTCACGGCCAAGGCCAAGGCGTCGTACGTGATCCTGAGCCCCGTCCCGGACCTCCCGTCGCCGGTGGTCGCCAGTGCCTGGGGCATACAACTGCCGCTGGACGACGTCGGCGATCCGCGTCTGGACGAGTTCCTGAAGACGTACCGGGAGGGGCCACAATCGCCCGAACCCGGCGCGCCGTGCAGCGGCGGGGTGAGCAAGTGAAGGCGCTCGGCGCGATCGTCGAACTCACCCCGTTCCTGGTGGTCGCGTTCGGGTTCACCTACCTCATCCGCGCGATCCTCAACGCCGACCGCCGCGAGCGCGCCCTGCTGGACGCCCGCGACCGCGCGGCGGCACCAACGACGTCGGCCACAGCACCGGCACCGATGCCAATACCGGCACCGGCACCGGCACCGGCACCCGCATCGGCCCAGCCCGCAAACCCTCCTGAGGCACGAGAACACGCGAGTGACGACCCGGCAAAGCCCTGACCGCACCCAAGATCTCGACCTGGCATCTTCATCCCGGCAACGAGGTGTTACCGGATGCTTTCCTGGTTACGCTGCGAAGTGGCCGACGTTTGATCTTCGTTCGTGGAAGGGACGTTCACCATGTCCGTTTGCGAGCTGTTGGCACCGCCGCATGTGTGCGACGCCGTCGACGATCGTGTCGACCTCGATCGACACGGGCGGCGCGACCTGACCGTACGGATCACCGCCCCGGCGGCGGTGTGCGGGCCCGGCGACGGCCTCGTGGTGACGTGGGCGCCGCGATCCCCCACCCTCGTCGGGGCGTTCGAGGTACACACCGCCGTCGCGCGGGTCGGCGCGGTCTACGTCACCCTCCCGCACGCCAAGGTCTGCTGGAGCGCGGGCGCGGCCGTGCAGGTGACCTACCGACTGATCAAACCGGACGGCAGAACCTTGGAGGCACCCAGCGGCGCCGTCGTCGAATGCGTCAGCGAATACCCGCCGTTGCTCGATTTCGCCGACGTCACCGAGGCCAGCAACGGACACATCAGCCTGGACCGACTCGACGCGCGCGGCGCAACCGTCACCGTGCCGTACGACGATGTCCCGGTCGACAGCGGCGACACCGTCGTCGTCACCTGGACCCCACGACCGTCCGGCGTCGAGCCGTTCGAGACCCGCTTCACCGTCGAACGGGCCCGGGGCGACGGCTCCGCGCAGATCCCCCTGGACCGGGTACGCGCCTGCGAGGGCAGCAGCGCCGAGATCCACTACCGCGTCATCAAACGCGGCGGCGTCGGCGAAGCCACCTCCGGCCGCAGCGTCTTCGCGATAGACCCCACCCCACTCCCCCACCACCCCTGGCCGACAACCCCCCGCCGCCGCCCACTCATCTAGGACGGGGGCTCGGCGGCGGCCCCGGACGCGGACGCTCCGCCGGCCGAGGCAAACACCGCCTCCAGTACGTCCCGCCCATCCCGATCGAACGCCACCACCCGCACCCGCTCCACGGCACTCGACGCCCCCACGATCGTCGCCACCGCGATCCGCGCGGCCTCCGCCGCCGGAAATCCGTACACGCCAGTGGCGATCGCCGGGAACGCCACGCTCCGCGCGCCCAGTTCGTCCGCGACCTCGAGGCAACGCCGATAGCAGGAGGCCAGGATCTCGGCCTCGCCGAAGTCGCCGCCCTCCCAGACCGGCCCCACAGTGTGGATCACGTGGCGCACCGGCGGATACAGGTCGAAGGCCGGCATCGCCATCGCGTCGCCCGGGTCGCACGGCCCGATCTCGGCCCCCGCGGCCGCGAGCCGTCGACCCGCCGCCCGGTGGATCGCCCCGTCCACGCCACCGCCACCCGGCAACGACTCGTTCGCGGCGGTCACGATGGCATCGGTGTCCTGGAGCGTGATGTCACCCCGCACGATCTCGATCACAGTCATGGCCCGATCATGCCGGCGGCCTCCCGGGCGGCGGATCGGGAAGTCGACCGGTGGGCGGGTGAGTTGGGCATTCCGGTGCGCCGAGGCGGTAATCAGCTCTCGTGGTGCGGGAGTTGTGGGGCCAGGTCGTGGAAGTCCTCCTCCCAGCGGTTTCGGGTGTAGCGGCGGCCGACCGGGGTTTCCCACCACAACAGGTCCTTGGCCAGGCGCACGTGGTCCAGGGCGATCCGCCGGCGGCCCAGTTCGGCCATCAACGGGTGCAGGCGGGTGGAGAGTTCGTCCAGGGTCTCGGCCTCGACCGCGCCGTCGAAGCGGGTGCGTTCGCGGCGTTGCACCAAGGTGTGGTCGGGCGCGATCAGTCGGGCCAGGTCACGGCAGGCAGCGCCGATCGAGGTGCCGTCCGGGCGGTGCAGGCCGCCGGCGATGGAGCCCTGGTGCACCGCGTACAGCGCGACCGCGTGCCGCACGGCCCGGGCGGCCAGGCCGCGTTCGAGGGTGACGGGCAGGTGGACGGTGATCGCCTCCACGGCGGGCACGGGCGGCTCCGCCGCCGCGGCCGGCAGGAATCGGGCGGCCAACCGGCGATCGCCGTGGATCCGCGCCAGGAACGTATGCAACGCGTGCTCCCACGGCGCCCAATACGCGGAGACGCGCGGAATCGGCGGCGCGGTCATCGTGGTCGATTCGTCGTGAGGTGCATGATCGATTCCTCGGGGTCAACGCCCGGACGGGCGCCGGGGCGGGCGGGTGCGGTCATCCATCGGAACGGACTCGGAACGGACTCGGAACGGACTCGGAACGGACTCGGATCGGACCGGGAAGTGCCCGCCCCGGTGCATCCCCACGCCCGGGCGGTCCCGCTCCATCACCGTCATGACGAATCAGGTCCCCGTTTTGTGACGGACGGTCATAGGCCGGGCCCGCCGCGCCGGACGCCCGCCCGGTGTGCTTCGCACGACGTTCGTAAAGTGTTCAGCGCGCCGCCGCCGATGTGCCCCATGCTTCGATCCGAGGGCGAGTGCGCCGCTCGCCGCCGATCCCCGAGCAAAGGACTGGCCATCGTGCGAAAGTGTTTGCCTGGAAGAGTGCAACTCGTCGTAGCCGCACTGTCGTTCGTCGCCCTCGGACTATCGGGCGCGCCGGCGTCCGCCCAAACGCAGACACAGCCGCAGGCACAGGCCGCCGGGCAGGCCGTGGTACGGATCAACGAGATCGAGTCGAACGGCGGCACCCCGGGCGACTGGGTCGAGTTGGTCAACACCGGCTCGGCCGCGGCGGATCTGTCCGGGTGGGTCGTCAAGGACAACGACGACGCGCACACCTACTCGATCGCCGCCGGCACCTCGCTGCCCGCCGGCGGCTACCTGGCGCTCGACGTCGAGTCGTCCTTCGGTCTCGGCAGCTCCGACTCGGCCCGGCTGTTCGGGCCCGGCGGCACCACCCTCGTCGACTCGTACACGTGGACCGCGCACGCCGGCACGACGTACGGCCGCTGCGCCGACGGCACCGGCTCGTTCACCACCACCACCGCACCGACCAAGGGCGCGCCGAACTCGTGCCCCACCTCGTGGGCCGGCTGGCCCGGCGGCAGCACCGTCAGCGTCGCCGACGGCTCCAACGTGTTCGGCACCAACCTCAGCGGCCTCTCCTTCCAGGACGCCGGCGTGTTGTGGGCGGTGAAGAACGGTCCGGGCACGCTGTACCGCCTCGTGCCGGACACCGGCGGCAAGTGGCGCCCGGATCCGACCGGCGGCTGGGCCTCGGGCAAGGCGCTGAACTACCGCAACGGCAGCGGCGATCCCGACGCGGAGGGCGTGACCTTCACCCCCGACGGCCTGTTCGTCGCCACCGAGCGCGACAACGACGACAGCGGCGTCAGCCTGCCGAAGATCGCCCGCTTCGACACCTCCTCGACGGCCGGCGCACTGAACGCGACCGCCGAGTGGAACCTGACCGCCGACCTGCCCGCGGTGGAGGCCAACAGCGGCCTGGAGGGCATCACCTGGATCCCCGACACCTTCCTCACCGGACACGGCTTCCGGGACGAACACACCGGCGCGGCCTACGACCCGGCCGCCTACCCCGACCACGGGAGCGGATTGTTCTTCGTCGGCCTGGAGGCCAACGGCACGGTGTACGCCTACGCACTCGACCGGACCGGCGGCGGATACCACCGCGTCGCCACCTTCGCGAGCGGCTTCCCGGCGGTGATGGAGCTGCAGTTCGAGCCGGCGACCGGTCGGCTGTGGGCGGTCTGCGACAACACCTGCCAGGGCCGCAGCACCACCCTCGGCATCGACGCCCAGGGCCGGTTCGCGATAACCGCCGGGTACAACCGACCCACGGGGTTGTCGAACTACAACAACGAGGGCTTCGCCATCGCCCCGCAGACGGCCTGCGTGTCCGGCCACAAGCCCGTCGTCTGGTCCGACGACGACAACGACGGCGGCCACGCACTGCGCGCGGGCACGCTGAACTGCACGCCGTAGCGGACGCGGAACGCGGCGCGGGGCGGGTGGTCTCGGTACGAAGAGGTACCGAGAGACCACCCGCCCCGCGCCGTCGGCGGACTCAGCGCTCTCCGGACGCACCCTCCGGAGCGGCGGCGGAGGGCACCGACGCGGTGTCGGACGCCGTCGCGGGCACGGTCGCCGAGTCGGCGCCGGCGTCCGCAGTCGGCGCGGCATCGCCGGCGGTCGCCGCCGCGGGAGTCGCGTCGCGCCGGTCGCGCCGGCTGCGGCGGATGCCCTCGGCCATCGCCGCCACGGCGATCAACACCAGCCCACCCTCGGGGAGTTCGCCCAGGCGCGTGGCCAGGGTGGTCTCGCTGCGCAGCGGCACGGTCGCGTTGAGCACCGTACGCGTCCACGGGTCCGTGGACTTCACGATCGTGCCGTCGGGGGCGATGACCGCACTGATCCCGGTGGTGGAGGCGACCAGTACCGACCGGCCGTGTTCGACGGCGCGCAGCCGGGACATGGCCAACTGCTGCTTCGGCTCGGCGAGGCTGCCGTTGCGCATGTAGGTGGCGTTGTTGGTGGGTACGGCGAGGAGGTTGGCGCCGGTGCGGACCGCGCCGCGGACCTGGCCGTCGTAGGCGACCTCGTAGCAGATCGAGGAGGCCACGTGGATCGGGCCGACGTCCAGGCGCACCGGTCCGGAGCCGGCGACGAAGTCGCGTGGGATCAGCTGGAGATCGCCGAGGCCGCCGATCAGGTCGCGCAGCGGGATGTACTCGCCGAACGGCACCAGCTGCTGCTTGGCGTAGTACCGACCCGGGCCGGTGTCGGGGAACCACAGCAGGCTGGTGTTGCGGATCCGGTCGTGGGAGGCGTCGAGGATGGCGCCCACCACGATCGGCGCGCCGACCTCGCGGGCGGCGAGCGAGATGCCCTCGCGCAGGCCGACGTCGGTGCGCGGGTCGCGGTCGGTGGCGTTCTCGGGCCACAGGACCAGGTCGGGCTGCGGGGCCTTGCCGAGCTTGATGTCGCGGGCCAGCTCGCGGGTGGCGGCGATGTGATTCTCCGCGACCTGCTGGACCCGGGCCTGCTCCTCCATGTTGCGGGCACGCGGCACGTTGCCCTGGACGACGGCGACCTTCGCGGTGCGCTCGCCGTGCGTACTCGGCAGCAGGAACACCCCGCTCGACGCGAGCGCACCGGCCACCACGAGACCCGCCCCGAACCGGACGCGGTACGCGCGGGGCGCGGTGAGCAGCGCGGCCAGCAAGGCGGCGGTCAGCGCGACGACGGCACTCACGCCGGGAGCGCCGGCCACGGAGGCCCAGCCCAGGGTCGGCGCGTCGGCCTGACTGAAGCCGAGCCGCCCCCACGGAAAGCCGCCGAGCGGGACCCGGGAGCGCACCGCCTCCGTGGTCACCCACCAGCAGGCCGCCCACAGCGGCCATCCGGGCAGCCGGGCGAAGGTCGGCACGGCGCAGCACAGCAGTCCGAGCAGCAACGCCTGGGCCACGCTCAACGCCAGCCACGGCAGGATGCCCAGGTTGGTCAGCCACCACAGCAGCGGAATGAAGAACGTCAGCCCGAACAACGTCCCGAGCCGGAACGCAACCTTGGCCCGCCGATGCCGAATGGCGGCCAACAACAGCGCCGGCCCGACCGCCGCGGCGGGCCACAACCCGACCGGCGGAAACGCGAGCGCGAGCAACAGCCCACCGGAGGCCGCCATGATCGCCCCGGCCCAGGCCCGCAACCGCCGCTGCACCGCACCCCGAACCTGAACCTGAACCGCCGTCATGCCGCCCACCCGACCCGAAGCTCCGAGCGACCGAAGGCCGCGGACAACGGCCATCCGTCGTCGAATCCCCCGACGAACACGGGCAACGGAACCTTCCCGACCGGAACCGACATCGGCGTCTCCTCGGCTGAACTCGGGGCGGCGCGTAGGGCGATCCGCGGAACGAACTGAACAAACAGGCAGGCAAGCCGACCAACGACGACATCCACACCGAGCAGGCCCGGAACCTGTCCGAAGGGGGCGCCTGCCGCCCGCAACGACCCCGGGCGGGAGAAGGCCCGGCGGGGAGCGTGGCGGCGGGCGCTCCCACCGTGCGTCTCAGCCACGGAGCACCCCTGCGGGTATGGCCGCGTCGGCGGCATCGTCGGCGTCCCCGACCGGACGACCCCGGCGATCCGAGTGATCCGGGTCATCCGAGTGATCCGAGTGATCCGAGTGATCCGAGTGATCCAAGCCGTCTCGATCCGGCAAGCCGTCCGACGTCCGCTCCACCTCTGCCGGAGGCAGGAGCGCCGCGAGGTCGGCGAGCGCGTGGGCCAGCTTGGGGTCGGCCGGTTCGTACCGCACTCGGCGGCCCACCGCGACCGTGCGTACCAGCCCGCAGTCCCGCAGGCGTGAGAGGTGGTTGGACACGTTCCCCCGGGTCAGCCCCAGCCGCTCGGCCAGTTCCGACGGGTACGCGGGCGCCGCCAACAGCGCCAGCAACAACCGGCGCCGGCTCTCGTCCGCGAGCGCGGTCCCCACCCGGGCCAGCGCGGCGGCGTCCACCACGACGGCCGGCCCGTCCTCTTCGTACGTATGCACGCGTAGACGTTACAGCACACGCTGAATCAAGCAACCACTGAATCGAACATTCGACCGCCCCATCCAACCGGACAGGCCCCGAGCCCGGCACACCGCCGCCTCGGCCCGCGTTGTACCCGGCCACGAAGTCGTGTGGGAGATTTCGGCGTCGCCGACAACGCACCCGCACCCGGTGGCTTCCTAGCGTGTGGCCATGACGCGAACCGCCGGGCCACCGTCCCAGATCCACGACCTCGTGCTGCGCGGTGGTCGGGTACTCGACCCCGAGACCGGGCACGACGCACTCGCCGACGTGGGGGTGACCGGCGGCACGATCACCGCCGTGTCCGCGCGCCCGCTGGTCGGCCGGCGCACCGTCGACGTGCGCGGCCTCGTGGTCGCGCCCGGCTTCATCGACATGCACAGCCACTCGCACGACGTGGCCGGCCACCGGCTCCAGGCCATGGACGGCGTGACCACCGCGCTCGACCTCGAGGCCGGCCTCTCGCCCGTCGACGAGGGCTACCGCCAGGCCGCCGCCGAGGGCCGTCCGCTCAACTACGGCTTCTCCGCGTCGTGGTGCCAGGCCCGGATGGCGGCCGTCGGCGGCCTCCCGCACGGCGGCGGCATGCACGTCGCCCTCGGCCTGCTCGGCAACCCCGCCTGGCAGGGCGAGGCCACCGGGACCCAGGTCGACGAGATGCTCGAACTCCTCCGCCTCGACCTGGCCGCCGGCGCCCTCGGGATCGGCGTCGTGGTCGGCTACGCGCCGCGGGTCCGGCCGGAGGAGTACCTGGCCGTCTCCCGCCTGGCCGCCGAATCGGGCCGCCCCACCTACACGCACGCCCGGGACCTGGTCGAGCAGTTCCCGGACGTCGCGATCGACGGCGCGCAGGAGATCGCCCGCGCCGCGGCGGAGACCGGCGTACACGCGCACTTCTGCCACATCACCTCGACCTCGCGGCTGCACAGCGACAAGGTCATGCAGCTGATGGACGACACCCGTGCCGAGGGCGGCCGGATCTCCACCGAGGCGTACCCGTACGGCGCGGGCATGACCGCCATCGGCGCCGCCTTCCTCGCCCCCGAGCTGCTCGCCGCCACCGGCCTCACCCCCGACGGCATCGTCTACGCCGCCACCGGCGAGCGCATGGCGAACGCCGAACGGCTGCGCGAGGTGCGTGCCAAGGACCCGGCGGGACTGGCCATCGCGCACTTCCTCAACGAGGCCGACCCGTTCGAACAGGGCCTGATCGACCGGGCCCTGCTCCACCCCTCGACCGTGGTCGGCTCCGACGCGATGCCGCTGACCTGGACGAACGGCGAACCCGACCCGCTGGCCTGGCCGTTGCCCCCGACGGCGGTCACCCACCCGCGCACCGCGGGCACGTTCGCCAAGGTGCTGCGCCGCTACGTCCGCGAACTCGACGCGCTCACCCTCCTGGAAGCGGTCTCCCGCAGCAGCTTCGGGCCCGCCCGGATCCTCCAGGACAGCGTGCCCGCGATGCGCCGCAAGGGCCGGGTGCAGGTCGGCTGCGACGCCGACCTGATCGTCTTCGACGCGGAGACGGTGACCGACCGGGCGACGTATGAGCACAGCACGCGTCCTTCGCTGGGCTTTGCACATGTCCTGGTCGGCGGCGTGCCGGTGGTCCAGGACGGGGCGTTGTGCCTGGACGCTTTGCCGGGGAGGCCGGTACGGGCGTGAGTCCGACAGGGGCGTGGGCGTCGGAGCGCGCGGGCCCGGGACGCGGGTGAGGCGCGACGGGGAGCCGGAGTCGTGGGCGCGGGGGGCGTGCGGCCCCGATCGCGGCGTGAGCGTGTCGGGGGACGGACTCGTGTCGGCAGCGTGGCTTCTTTTTGGGCGCTTCGCGCCGGCTCGCGAGGGACCACTTTTCTGCTCCCCCGCTTCGCTCCTCCGCAGAAAAGCGGCCCCTCGCTCGGGGTCGGGTGTCCCTCCGCTTCGCTCCGGGCCACCCGACCCAGACTTCGCGGCTCCGCCGCTCTCCGCGCTTCGCGCGTCGATCACGCGGGCAGCCGGAGTTGGGGGCGCTGACGCGCCGGTGGGGGTCAGGTCGGGGTGGGCGCGGTGGGTTGTGGGGTGGGGGCTTCGAGTAGGCCTGATGCGAGGGATTGGGCGTGGGTGTGGGCGGGGCAGGCGTGTGGGCCGAGGCCGTAGGGGGTCTCGGTGAGGTCGATCTCGATCATGGTGCCGTCCGGTGCCACCCGGCGGGTGCGGGGGACCGGGGGGTCGCTGCGGCCGGAGGCCAGGTGTGCAACCAGGGCCTTGGTCGCGTCGCACGCCTGGACGAGCAGGCCGATGCGGTTGGCGGTGGCCTCGTCGGCGACGCCGCCGCACACCCGGACCAGGCGCGCCACGGCCCGGTCCGCCTCGGCCGTGATCGCGGTGTGCGGCTGGTAGGCCGTCGCCACCACCGCGACGTCGGCGGCGATGCTCGCGGCGAGTTCGCCGGGCAGGCCCAGCGCTTCGGCCAACACCTCGACCGGCCCGCGGCCGTCCCGCGCGGCCCGCTCCCGGAGGTGCTGCGGATCGATCCGGTCCAGGTCGGCAACGACCAGGGCCCGCCGCCGCTCGTGCACGGCGCCGGCGCTGAATCGGGCGACCGAGGCGCGCAACCATGCGACGCCCGCAGGCGCTGCGTCGGGTACGACCGGCATCGTGTAGGCGGGATCGGCGAGCAAGGCGTGGTTTCGCGACGTCATGCGGCCATCGTGGCCCGGAAACACTTCGGCGGGCACCGAAACGACACCGACACGACGCCGGCCGGCGGTGGGTGGGGGCGGGCAGCGACCGGGCCCGTTGTACGCCTGCCCCACCCCGATCCGCCCAAATTCACCCACCTCCCTCGGCCCCAGGGATGACCCCGACCCCGGACCTGAGTCCCGGTCAGGCATCGACGCCGGACCCCGGTCCCGGGTCGAGATCGTCTGCCGAACGGCCCGCCGAGGCCGCCGAAGGCGGTGAAATGGAATGGACGCTCCATACTCGCGCCCCGGCACCCGCGCGGCGCTCGCCCCGCACTACCACGCCCCGACCCGCCCCCGACCCCCACCCACCACGCTCACCGTCCACCTGCACAATCGAAGGAGACCCGAGCATGGGGTCCGATCACGGCCTGGCGGCGCCCCCCGCGCCGGCACCCGCCGCCGCACCGCGCGTGACGAAGGGTGTCGCGAGGCGCGATCCACGCGCACCCGCGCACCGCCGGCGCACCGTCCCGAAGCCCGGCGCCGCCGCCTGGCAGCGGCTCCGGGCCAACCGTGCGATCGCCTTCCTGGTGCGGCACCGCGTGAACCTGCTCGTATCGCTGGCCGCCGGCGTGATCGACACCCTCGCCTACCTCATCCCGGACGAGGGCATGGAGCCCAGGCGCGTACCGGTCGGCATCGCGCTGGCCCTGGTGGCCGCCATGATCCTGCCCGCGCGGCGCCGGCATCCGATGCGCGTGCTCGCCGCGGTCGTCGTCACCCAGAGCTTCCTGGTCGTGATGACCACCGCGACCACACACTCCTACGGCGGCGCCCTTTTGGTCGCGCTGTACACCGTGGCCCGCTTCGGCAGCACCCGCGACCTCTGGATCGCCGGCTGCGGTGCGCTGGCCGTCCAGGCGCTGCGCGACTCGTACGACTCCGACACATTCGTCCAGATGGTCGGCGCCGACCTGCTGGCCACCCTCCTGATCGTCGGCGTCGGACTCGGCACCGCCAAGTGGCAGGGCCAGGTCGCGCTCAACCGGCAGTTGCTCGCCGATCGGGCCGTCACCGAGGAGCGCCGGCGGATCGCCCGGGAGTTGCACGACATCGTCGCGCACCACATCACCACGATGTACCTGATGTCCGGCGGCGCCCGGGCCACCCTCGAACGTCAGCCCGACACCGCCCGGGAGGCGCTGTTCACCCTGGAGTCGTCCGGGCGCGCCGCGCTGCGCGAGATGCGCCAACTGCTCGGCGTACTGCGCAGCGACGACGGTCCCGAGCAGGCGCCCTCCGAGCCCCAGCCCGGGATGGACGACATCGACGGGCTGATCACCGAGTCCCGCGCGGCCGGCCTCCCGGTGGAGTACCGCGAGCACGGCGAGCGTGAACCGCTGCCCCCGGCCACGGGTCTGACGCTGTATCGGATCGTCCAGGAGGCACTGACCAACACCCGCAAACACGCGGGCAACGCGCGCACGTGCGTCCAGGTTCGGCATCTGCCCGATCGCGTCCTGATCGAGGTGGTGGACGACGGCGCGGGCGACATCCCCGCGACCGGCGTGGTCGGCGGCTACGGCCTGACGGGCATGCGGGAGCGGGTGGCGCTGCACGGCGGGACGCTGGAGGTCGGCCCGTGCCCGGGCGGCGGATTCCGGGTGTTTGCGAGCGTGCCGCTCCCGCCGAAGGGCCCCGACTGGCGCGGCTGAACGGGCGCGACGGGGACGCGGAAACGCCGGGAGCACGACGGATACGTCCCGGAACGCCCGGGCTTGCCTACCACGCTGGTTGACCGTCGCGGCCCACCTCTGCATCCCTGGTACTCCCCGAATCCCCACCGAGCGTTTGACGCTCGGACACGCGTCGGTTGCCTACCGTCGTGCGCATACACCGGTGGGCGGTCGGTACCTGGGGGCCGCCGTCCCCCGGTGTGCCCGACCGGAGCTCACACGGGGGAGTTCCGTCCGCATCGAACCGTCGGCGCCGCCGGGTGCCGGTCTGCCGGCAGGCGCGGCGCAGACCGCCGCCCGCCGGGTCGACCGCCCGGCCGGGTGGTCCCGACGGCTTCGGCGGTCCCGCCGGCCCGCCGGCTCCCGGGCGCAGGCCGTGCGTCCCGGATGTCGGGGGCGGGGGCCGCGTGCCGGGAAATCGGGCTCGCGACTGGACCGTTCGGCGCTCCGAGGGGGGTCGGCGGAGGCTGTGAGGTTGATGTGAGTACGTCCGACGATGTAGCGCGTGGGGTCCTGGCAGCGGTTCGGGCCGAGGACGAGGAGGCGTTCGTACGACTGGCGGAGTACCACCGCAACGCTCTGCGCGTGCACTGCTATCTCATGCTCGGCTCGTGCACCGACGCCGAGGACGTCCTCGACCGGACCCTGCTGCGGGCCTGGCGGGCGCGCCGGGGGTTCACCGGGCACGCGCCGTTCCGGTCGTGGCTGTACCGGATCGCCACCAACGCGTGCCTGGACGCGCCGGCCTCTTTGGCGCAGTGCCGACGGGAGATCGCGATCGCCACGAACGGCGCGGGTGAACCGGTGCATTCGGCCCTCGCCGAGGTCACCTGGCTCCAGCCCCTCCCGGACGAACTCGAGGGCGGGGCCGCCGCCGACCGCGACACCGTCGACCCGGCCTTCGTGGCCGTACTCCAGCACCTCCCGCCCCGCCAACGCGCCACGCTGATCCTGCGCGACGTCGTGCACTGGCCGGCCGCGGACACCGCCGACACGCTGGGTATGAACGTCGCGGGCGTCAAGAGCGCCCTGCAACGGGCCCGACGAACCCTGCGCGAGGAACTGCCCGACCACGACGCGGCGAATCGCGACCGGCCGACCGGGCCCGACGCCGCCGAACTCACCTGCCTGGAGCGCTACGTCACCGCGTCCCGCCGGGCCGACCCGGCGGCACTGGCCGCGCTGCTGCACGCAGACGCCCGCCAGGCGATCCCCCCGGCCCGGCTCGTGTACACCGGCCGCCGCGCCATCGTCGAGGTGCGCCGGCCCATCCCCACCGACGCCCCCGGGCATGCCGACCGCGAGGCGCTGCCGCTGGCGATGAACCGCCGACCCGCGGTGGGCCACTACGTCCGCCGGCCGGGGTTGGGCGTGTTCACCGCGACGACCCTCGACGTACTGCGCATCGACAACGGCCTGATCACCGAAATCATCACCTTCGGCCCGGAACTGCTCACCACGATCGGCCTCGGCACAATCCCGGACATCACCGCCGCCAACCACGAGTGCGCCGGCCGCGTCGCCGGCCACTGACCAGGCCCGCGCGCCGAGGCGTCCTCGTCAGACCTCGTATTCGATGCCGTGCGGCGCCGCGATCGGGTTGATCCGGCCCGGGTCGAGCGCGCCGTCGGCATGCAGCACGTCGGGGCCGGCCTCGAACATGTCCTCCAGAAAACACTCCCACCCGCCGGGCGAGGACATCTGGAGCACCCGTGGCGGGGCCTGGCCGACCCGACTCAGCGCATGCGGAACTCCCTTGGGCAGGAGGACGAACGACCCCGCCGGCACGGAGGTGTCCTCGCCGTCGAAGTGCACTCCGAGTTCGCCCTCCAGCACGTAGATCAGTTCGTCGGCGCGGTGGTGGGTGTGGCGCGGGATGTCCCGAACCAGGGTCACCTCCAGTACCGACAGGCGTCCCTCGGTGTCCTCGGTCCGCGCCATCACCCGGAAGGGCGGCGGCAGCGGCACTCGCCCGGGTCGCCGCTCGCCCGGGTGGAGCTTGACGAATCGCTCGTCCGTCATGAGAAAGTCCCGTCTCTGGAAGGGGTACGGATGCGAGGAGCGGTCACCGATCGGGATCGGCGGCCGCCAACACCTCGGCCAGCCGGGTCAATGCGGCGACGACCGCCTCGCGGTCCTCGCCGAGCCCGGCCAGCAGTTCGACCTCGCGGGCCAACAGGCGCGGAAAGAGTGCGTCGACGGCGGCCCGACCCGCGTCGGTGATGACCACCTCCACGGACCGGCGATCCACCGCGCTGGGCGTACGTCGGATGTGACCGCGCTCCTCCAGCCGGGCCAGGCTCTTGCTCACCGCCACACGCGAGACGCCCAGATTCGCCGCGAGCCGCCGGGCGATCACCGGCCCGGGCGCGTGCCGGAGCGGAATGAGCAGATCCAGCTCCGGCGGCGTCACCGGCGCGGCCTCGTGCAGCGGACGCAACGCCCGTTCGTGCAACAGATGGATCCGCCGAATCAGCCCGACGATCTCCATCGGCGACGTATCCAGCCCGGGATGCTCCGCCGCCCACCGCGCCCGCACCTCCGCCAGGGAAAGCAGCACATCCACTCCCAACTGTTAACCAGTGAACAATAAATTTACAATACCGAACTCGTACGGCGGGAAATGCCGGAACCCGGGTGACGCCCGCCCGATCCACGACTCTCATCCACCGAAGGGCCGTTCGGGCAGGCAGAGAGGACGCCATGGACCCCTCGACCGCTCGATTCGGGCGTCAGGGCAGTCGTTGGGCGATGCCGTCCAGGAAGACGTCCAGGCCGTAGGCGAAGCGTTCCGCCGGGTCGGCGCCGACCAGCGCCGACATCGCCTTCTCGAACGCGGCGGACTCCTCGGGCCCCGCGGCGGCCCGGCGCGTGGCCCAGTCGTCGGATTCGGCCAGGCGGGACTGGGCCTGCTCCTCGATGGTGTGGCCCAGGACGTAGTAGAACATCGCGAACGTGATCCACCCGGCCTGTTCCGGGGCGAGGCCCGCGCGGCACAGCACCTCCACCGCCAACCGGCCCGTGGAGTTGGTGTTGACGTCCGGCACGTAGGTGCCCGCGACCACCCGCGCGCCGTCCCGCCGGGAGAGCAGCGCGCCGCGCAACCGGCCGCCGAGCAGCCGCAGTTGCTCGTCCCAGGGCGCCTCCGGCAGCGGCGCCGCGACACCTTCGAGCAGCTGCTCCGCCATCGCGTCGAGCAGCGCCTCCTTGCTCGGGAAATGCCGGTACATCGCCCCCGCCTGCACATTCAGCGCGGTACCGAGTTTGCGCATGGTGAGGCCGTCCAGCCCCTCGGCGTCGAGCAGGTCGAGCGCGCCCTTGACCACATCCGGCCGTCGCAACATCGAGAACTCCCGCTTCCGTGCCGTTGACAGCACTCGTGATCCGATCCTAACGTGAACAACGTTCACTGTGAACATCGTTCACGGTGAACGGCGTTTCCATCTGCCTCCATGCTATCCACCACTCCCAGGAGTCCCCATGGCGAACAGTCCCGGTCGACCGGACGCCGCGCCCCCGCTCGCGAAACCCGCCCCACGCCCGACCCCCCCGGCCCGGCGCGACGTGATCGCCCTGGTCGCCTGCGTGGCGCAGTTCATGGTCGTGCTCGACTCGACCATCGTCACCGTGGCCCTGCCGGACCTGCGGGCCTCGCTCGACCTGAGCGACACCGGGCAGCAGTGGGTGGTCAACGCCTACCTGATCACCCTCGGCGGCCTGCTCGTGGTCGCCGCCCGCGCGGGCGACCTGTTCGGCCGCAAGAGGATGTTCCAGACCGGCCTGCTGATCTTCACCGCCGCCGGCGTGCTCGGCGGCGTGGCGCAGGACACCACGACCCTCCTGGTGGCCCGGGTCGCCCAGGGGCTCGGCGCCGCCGCGCTCGCCTCGAACGGCCTGAGCCTGATCGCCGCCGGCTACGCCCACGACCCGATCCGCCGCGGCCGGGCGCTGACCCTGTGGAGCCTGACCGGCGGTGTCGCCGCCGCGGCCGGACTGGTCCTGGGCGGGGTGCTGACCCAGCAGTTCGGCTGGCGCTGGGTTTTCCTGGTCAACGCACCCGTCGGCGTCGCGCTGCTGCTCACCGCCGGCCTCGGCCTCGCGCCCACCCCGGCGGCCGACCCCGGCGAGCGGCGCCGGATCGACGTCGGCGGCGCGCTCGCCGTCACCGGCGTCACCGGCCTGTTCGGCTACGCCGTCTCCCGTACCACCACCCACTCGTGGACCTCGCCGGGCGTCCTGGGCACGTTCGCCGGCGCCGCGCTGTGCACCATCGCGTTCGTCCTGATCGAACGTGCCGCGGCCCGCCCCCTGGTGCCGCTGAAGATGTGGCGGCTGCCCGCGCTGTGCTTCGGCAACCTGATGATGCTCGTGCTGGGCTCCGCGATGACCGCCACGCTCTACTTCATGTCCCTCTACCTCCAGGGCATCCTCGGCTACGGGGCGCTGCGCGCGGGCGGGGCGATGGTGCCGCTGACCGTGACGATGCTCGCCGCCGGGATGGCCGCGCATCGCCTGATCGCCGTGCTCGGCCCGCGCGCGCTGCTGGCCGGCGGCGCGGTGACGGCGGCCGTGGGTGTGCTGTTCCTGGCCTGGCTCCCGGCCGACGGCGGCTTCCCGGTGCGCTTTGTGATCGGCTCGGTCGTGGCCGGCGCCGGGGTGGGCCTGATGTTGCTGCCCGTCACCGTCGCCGCGACGGCCGGCATCGAGGCCCGCGACGCGGGCGCCGCGTCCGGTCTGCTCAACACCGCCCGCCAACTCGGCGGCGCGCTCGGCCTGGCCGTACTGGTGACCGTCGCCGCCCAGGACTCCGCGACCGACCCGGCCGCCGTGCTGGACGGTTACCACACCGCATTCGCGGTCGACGGCTTCCTCATCCTGCTCGTCGTCCCGCTGGCCCTGCTCCTGCCCCGCCCCCCGCGTCCCTGACGCCGGAAGTCGCCCTCCCCGCCGGGGTCACACCCGCGCCGACACGTCACCCGGATCGCACCGGTCGGCCCCGCGCCCGGTCCGAGTCCCGGTGCCCGGCCCGGCCCGGCGGGGAGGGCCCGTACGTGGCGCGACGGCGGTACTGCAACCCGCTACGGCAGCGCCGTCACCGGCTCCGCCGCGCCCGGCTCGGGGCCACTCGCCCGGCGCGGCGCGGCGGCGGCCAGCGCGGTGATCCGGGCGTGCAGGTCGTGCACACGCGACTCGGCGGCGGGGTCCAGGAGGGCGCTGCGCAACACCCGCGTGCGGTTGCGATCGGCGACCGCCCGGGGGTGGCGGCGCAGGAAGTCCAGGACCCGCACCGAGAGTGTGCTCAGGTGGCTCGGATGCGCGAGGGGTTCGGCACCGGCGGTGCCGGCCCGCAGGATGTGCCCGCTGGATGCCTCCACCTGGGACATCCGGGGGTGCCGCTCGCCGGTGAGCGCCAGATAGGTCAGGATGTCCAGCTCGGGTCGCTGGAAGAGCATCAACTCCGGTTCGGCCTCGATCAGTTCGCACCATTGCCGAGTGCCGCGCAGGCCCGCCGCGAGCCCCGAGCCGACCCCCTCGGGGCTGAGCGGGAGGGCGCGCAGGGTCAACCACAGGGCCGCGGCGAGGGCGCCGGGGCGGGCACGGTCCAGGCCGAGTTCGCCCGGGCTCGGCACGTCGGAGGAGAAGTCGCCCGCCCGGGGATCCCGCCGCGCGCCGACCCCGGTCACCGGCTCGCGGAACAACACCGCACCGCAGCCGGAGGGGTGCAGGCCGATCCGGTGCGGATCGACGACCACGGAGTCGCACTCGGCGAGCGCGCGCAGATGCCGGGCCGCGGGCGTCGCGCGCAGCTCGTCCGCGTCCACGAGCAGCGTGAAGAACCCGCCGTAGGCGGCGTCCGCGTGCACCCGCACCCCGCGTTCCCGGCACAGCGGCAGGATGTCGGCGATCGGGTCCACCGCGCCCAGGGTGGTGGTTCCGGCGCTGACCACGACGGTGCCGACTCGCTCCCGACGCAGTTCCCGCGCCAGTGCGTCGGGGTCCATCCGCCCGGTCGCGTCGGTCGGCACGGGGTACGCGGGGGTGCGCAGCACGGCGCACATGTGTTCGTGCGCGGGATACATGTCGGCGCCGTGCGCGATGCCGAGGTCGGGGTGCGCCTCGCGGGCCGCCCACAGCGCCTCCAGGTTGGCCATGGCCCCGCCGGAGGTGAGGTGTCCGTGGGCGGTGGGCAGCCCCAGCATCGCGGCGAGGTCGGCGATCACCTCCTCCTCCAGCGCGACCGTGGTCGGATCGCCGTCGAACACCCGGTCCTCGGGCCCGACCAGCGAGGTGGCGAGCCGACCGGCCACCGCGGCCCGGTGCGGCGGCTTGACCAGGTGCCCGGCGTACGCGGGGTGCGGGAGCGGCCGGCCGCCGCGCAGATGCTCGGCCAGCGCGGCCAGGTGCGCCTCGAACCGGTCCCCGGCGCGCTCGCCGGCCCCGTCGGGCGGGGCCTCCCGATGGGCGTCGGCCCACGCGGACACGGTGTCGAATGCCTCGGTCAGCCGGCGACGAGTGTCCATGGTGTGCCTCCGGATACGACGGCCGGCGCCCGCTCCACGCCGCGGACGCCCTGCGATTGCGCGTACGGACGGGTGCGGAGAGTTCCCTACCGGGCGGCGATCATGCCCGCCCCTGCGGCATCCGTGTGACCGCGCCGCCCGGGCGGGCCCGGGTTCGTACACTCGTCGACGATCACGAACGACGCGCGGTGCGGAGGCACGGGGCATGGAGCTGCGCCAGATCCGGTACTTCGTGGCGGTGGCCGAGGAGTTGCACTTCGGGCGGGCCGCCGAGCGGCTGCACATCGTGCAGCCCACGGTCAGCCAACAGATCCGGCGCCTGGAGCGCGAGTTGGCGGTGACCCTGTTCGAGCGCAGCACGCGCAGTGTCACACTCACCGCGGCGGGCGACGCGTTCCTGCCGCACGCCCGCGCGCTGCTCGCCGCCGAACGCGCGGGCCTGGCGGCGATGGCCGCCCTGCGCGCCGAGGAGGCCGCGGTCCTGCGTCTGGGCACCAACGTCGGGCTGGGCACCCGGCTGGATCGGCTGTTGGCGGCACTGGCCGAGGGCGCCCCGCAGACCGGCGTCGAGCTGGTCAGCCTGCCGCCGGCCGACCGGCTGCGCCAGGTGCGCGAGGGCACGCTGGACGCGGCGCTGGTGCGCGGAGTGGACCGGGCGCCGGACCTGGACCTGGTGCCGGTGTGGCGCGACCCGCTGGTGGTCGCGCTGCCCGCCGCGCATCCTCTGGCCGATCGCGCGGAGATCGCGCTCGCGGACCTGGCCGCGCTGCCGCTGCGCATCGTCCCCCGCGAGCACAATCCCCACCTGGTCGACCTGCTCGTCGGCGCGTGTCGGGCGGCCGGGTTCGAGCCGGTGGTGGGCCGTACGTTCACCACCGACCAGGACACCCTGGCCGCGATCGGCGCCGGGCCGCCGACTTGGACGGTCTTCTACGCGAGCAAGGCCGCGATCCTGTCCACCACCCGCACCGTCTTCCGCCCGTTCGCCGCCCCGGTGCCGACGATGCAGACCTACCTGGCGGTCCGCCCCGACGCCCCCGCCCGCCGCCTCGCCGCGCTCCTGGACGCGTGCCGGGCCCAGGACGACGACCCGCCCACGCTCGGTACTCATCACGATTTGTGATCACTGTCGGTGTCGATTGCCCCTGGGTCCGCGCCGCGACCTGCGATGGAGTGGTCCCACGCCGCACAGCGGCCCGGAATCACCGGGCGGCGGCGCACCGAAGGAGGCCGTCGTGCCCGTCATCACCGTCCAGCAGGGTCCGCGCAGCGTCGAACTCAAGCGCGATCTGGTCCGCCGGCTCACCGACGCCATGGTCGAGGCGTACCAGATCCCGGCCGAGGCGGTCCAGGTCTGGATCCACGAGACGCCCACGGACAGCTGGGGCGCCGCGGGAACCCTCACCGCCGACAAGTAGCGCCGAAAAGGCCCCCGAAGCGCCCGTCGGCGCCCGCGGGTCGGGGGCGGTGGAGACGACCCCGCCGTTGCCGCCCCCGATCTCGGCGCCGCGCATCGCGGCGGTCGGGTCGAGACGCCGGCCGTCCGCCTGCGGCTCCCCGTACGCGTGCGCGTGGGTCGGGTCGGGTCGGGTCGGGTCGGTCTGCCAACCTCCAGCGGGGCGAACCCGGTGCGGGTCATCCCGGCGGGGCCCAGGATGTGCTCGCGGACGTAGTCCGCGTAGGCGTCGCCGAAGATCCGCGCCCGCCGAGCCGGTCGTACGCCCCACCGGCCGCAACTCGTCCGGCACCCGGCCGGCCACGATCGCAAACCCATACGCCCGACCGGAGATGCCCCGGGCGCGGTACGGGATGCCGGCAGCGGAAAGCGGTGGTAAGTCTGAATTGCGAGCCCGTATCGATGCCCGCTCGCAACCCCCGCGTCCGTGCGTCGACGACGCCGGTCGCAGCACTGCGAAGAGTGGAGTTCCCGTGGACGACTATCCGCTGCTGAACGTGTTCTGGACGATGATGTGGCTCTTCCTCTGGGTGCTGTGGTTCTTCCTGCTGTTCAAGGTGATCACCGACATCTTCCGCAGCCACGACCTCGGCGGCTGGGGCAAGGCCGGTTGGCTCGTGTTCACGATCGTGCTGCCCTATCTGGGCGTGCTGGTCTATCTGATCGTGCGCGGCCGGTCGATGAGCCGGCGCGACGTGGCCCAGGCGAAGGAGAACGACGCGGCGGTCCGGGCGTACATCCGCGACGCGGCCGGCTCCGCGGGCGAAACGAACCGGGGCGCCAGTCCGGTCGAACAGCTCGACAAACTCGCCGCTCTGCGGAACAACGGCGCCATCTCCGAGGAGGAGTTCCAGCAGGCGAAGCAGAAGGTGCTCGGCTGAGCCACGCCGGGCGCGCGTCGGCGCGCCCGAGCCCGCCCCCGACGGACCCGAAGGAATCACTCCGAGGTGCGGCTGCGGTCACCGTGTGTACTCATGGACGGGCATGGCCGTTCCGCTGCCGCCACCCCCGGAGTGACCTTGAGTACCCCGCCCGAGCCACCACCCGATCCACCCGACCGGGCACCGTCCGCGTCCGCGACGCGGGGGTCGCCCGAGGTTCTGCGACCCGGCTATCTGCTACTGCTGCTGGTCGCCGCCGTCGTGGGTGTTCCCGTCTCCCTGGCTGCCTTCGGCTTCGTCGCGCTCGAACACGCGATGCAGAAGGGCCTGTGGGAGCACCTGCCGCACGAGATGGGCTACTCCGTCGCGCCGTGGTGGTGGCCGCTGCCCCTGCTCACCGTGGCCGGTCTGGTCGTGGCCGGGGTCGCCGCCCGGCTGCCCGGGGCCGGGGGGCATCTGCCCGTGAACGGGCTCGGCGGCCCGCCCATTCTGCCGTCGGCGCTGCCCGGCGTGGTCGTCGCGGCGCTGGCGAGCCTGTCGTTCGGCGCGGTCCTGGGCCCGGAGGGCCCACTGATGGCGATCGGCAGCGCCCTCGCGTTGTCCGCCGTACGCAGCGCCCGGCGCGCCGCCGCGCCCGAGATGGTCGCGGTGCTCGCGGCGGCCGGGTCCGCCGCCGCGATCGCCACCGTGTTCGGCAGCCCGCTGGTCGCCGCCGTACTGCTCATCGAGGCGGCGGGGTTCGGCGGTCCCCGGCTGATCGCGCTGATCCTGCCGTGTCTGCTGGCGAGCGGCATCGGGGCGGTGGTGTTCACCGGGTTCGGCGCGTGGAGCGGCCTGGCCACGGGCGGGTTGGCGCTGCCCTCGTTGCCGCCGAGCACTCCGTTGCGGGCGGGCGACTTCCTGTGGGGTGTGCCGTTGGCGGCGGTGATCGGCTGCGGGGTGGTGCTGCTGATGACGCTCGGTCGCCACGTCGCCGACTGGACCGTGCCACACCCGACCCGCCGGATCGTGATGTGCGCGATCGTGGTCGGCGCGCTGGTGGCCGGATACGCGGCGAGCACAGGCCGCTCGCCCGAGGAGGCGGCGCTCTCGGGACAGTCGACGCTGGCCACGCTGGCGGCGAACCCGCATTCGTGGGCGACGTCCGCACTGTTCATGCTCGTCCTGTGCAAGGGGCTCGCCTGGTCCGTCTCGCTCGGCTCGCTGCGCGGCGGGCCGATCTTCCCGGTGCTGCTGCTCGGCGCGGCCACCGCGCTGTTGTGCCAGGACCTTCCCGGCTTCGGCACCCTGCCGGGGCTCGCGGTGGGTCTGGCGGCGGCGGGCTCGGCCACACTGCGGCTGCCGGTCTCGGCGACCGTGCTCGCCGTACTGCTGCTCGGTGATCACGGCACGGATCAGGTACCGGTCCTGGTCGTCGCGTCGGTCGTCGCCTTCGTCGTCGGCGAACTGACCCGCGCCCGGTGGGCACCCCGCCCACCCGCTCCGGCCTCGGCCGACCCGTCCTGACTCGCGACACGCAGCATTTTGCCCCGATATCTCCCCTGGGCCCATCTAGAGTGTGCCGCGAGGAGGAGCCCCGAGGAGGCGGATCGTGACGCTCGACGGCCCGACCGAAGGCGCCACCAAGCACCTCGCCCCAGCCCCCACCACGCGCCGCATCGCGCTGTTCGGCGGATTGCGCGCGCTGGGCTCGTCGACCCTGCTGCTCGCCCTCTACTACGTGCTGCCGCTGGACCGGGGTCTGGACACGGCGACCGGTATCGGACTCGCCGTCGGACTCGTCGTGTTCGCGACCCTCGTGGTGTGGCAGGTGAACCTCATCGCCCACGCCGAGCGGCCGCGCGTGCGCGCCGTCGAGGCACTGGCCGTCTCACTGCCGTTCCTGCTCCTGCTCTTCGCCTCGACCTACTTCGTCATCGGCCGCGAGCGACCCGACTCCTTCACCGAAGCGCTCACCCGCACCGACGCCCTCTACTTCACCCTCACCGTCTTCGCGACCGTCGGCTTCGGCGACATCGCCCCGAAGAGCGAAAGCGCGCGCGTGGTGGCGATGGTCCAGATGGTGGTGAACCTGATCGCCGTCGGCGTGATCGCCCGGGTGGTTCTGGGCGCGGTACAACAGGGCCTGCGCCGCCACTCGACGCCCGCGGCCCCCGATGGCCACGTCGACGCCGCCGACACCATCGATTAGTCCCGTCCGACGGGACGAAGTCGAGTCCGGGCGCCCCTCGCCGGCGCATGTATCGAAGTCCACATCGACCGTGTACTTCAAGCCAGGGACCAAACCCCGGAAACCGGCATCTTTCTCCCGTCGGATCCGCCCCGGTCGGGTCGGGGGTGTTCGGCCCTTTTGGATGTTTCCTACAACTGGCGCCGCTCAGTGTGCACTGCCCGCGACATGGCGTTGCCGACCGGTTCACGGAATGGTGAACACTGTCGGGGGTCGCCGCATCGTCGCGGCGAGCACAATCGTTGGTTTGCAGGAGGTTCGGTCGGGTGTTCAGTCGTGTCGCCATCGTCAATCGCGGGGAGGCCGCGATGCGGCTCATCCACGCCGTCCGGGAGCTGGCCGCGGAGACCGGCACCCGGATCGAGACCGTCGCTCTGTACACCGACGTCGACCGTACGGCCACCTTCGTGCGCGAGGCCGATCTGTCGTTTGACCTGGGGCCGGCGTCGGCGCGCCCGTATCTGGACCTGAAGGCCCTGGAGCGCGCGCTGGTGGCCACCGGCGCCGACGCCGCGTGGGTCGGGTGGGGTTTCGTCGCGGAGGACCCGGCGTTCGCCGAGTTGTGCCGCGAACTGGGCGTGGCCTTCGTCGGCCCGAGCGCCGAGGCCATGCGCAAACTCGGCGACAAGATCGGCTCGAAGCTGATCGCCGAAGAGGTCGGCGTCCCCGTCGCCCCGTGGAGCCGCGGCGCCGTGGAGACCCTGGATGCGGCCCTGGCCGCCGCGGCCGAGATCGGCTACCCGCTGATGCTCAAGGCCACCGCCGGCGGCGGCGGACGCGGCATCCGCGTGATCACGAGCGACGCCGAGCTGGTCGACGCCTACGAACGCACCAGCCAGGAGGCCGCGCGCGCGTTCGGCAGCGGCATCGTGTTCCTGGAGCGCCTGGTCACCGGTGCCCGACACGTCGAGGTCCAGGTGATCGCCGACGGCCAGGGCACCGCGTGGGCGCTGGGTGTGCGCGACTGCTCGATCCAGCGACGCAACCAGAAGGTCGTCGAGGAGTCCGCCTCCCCCGTCCTGGCGCCGGACCAGGTGGCCGAACTCAAGGCGTCCGCCGAACGTTTGGCGCTGGCCGTCGGCTACCGCGGCGCCGCCACCGTCGAGTTCCTCTACCACCCCGGCGACCGACTGTTCGCGTTCCTGGAGGTCAACACCCGCCTCCAGGTCGAGCACCCGATCACCGAGTCCACCACCGGATTCGACCTGGTCAAGGCCCAGTTGCGGATCGCCGGCGGCGGCCGGCTCGAAGGCGCCCCGCCGATCGAGCGCGGCCACGCCGTCGAGGCACGCCTGAACGCCGAGGACCCCGACCGCGACTTCGCCCCCTCCCCGGGTCGGATCGCCCGCCTGGACCTGCCGGCCGGGCCCGGCATCCGCGTGGACACCGGCGTCAGCGAGGGCGACACCATCCCCGCCGACTTCGACTCGATGATCGCCAAGATCATCGCGTACGGGCACGACCGCGACGAGGCGTTGGGCCGGTTGCGGCGGGCGATGGCGCAGACCACGGTGATCATCGAGGGCGGCGCCACCAACAAGAGCTTCGTGCTCGACCTGCTGGACCAGCCCGAGCTGATCGACGGCAGCGCCGACACCGGTTGGATCGACCGCGTGCGCGGCGAGGGCCGACTCGTCTCGCACCGCCACTCCGCCGTCGCACTCGCCGCCGCCGCCATCGAGGCGTACGAGGAGGAGGAGCGTGCCGAACGCCAGCGGTTGTTCTCCACCGCCTTCGGCGGGCGACCGCAGGTCCAGCACGAGAGCGGCCGACCGCTCGACCTGAAGCTGCGCGGCGTCGGCTACCGCGTCCGCGTCGCCCGCGTCGGCGCGCACCGCTTCCGGGTCGGCATCGAGGTCGGCGAGGTGGTGCGTACCGCCGATGTCGAGCTCGACCGGTTCGACCGGCACACCGGCCAGATCGTGGTCAACGGCACCCGTTACCGGCTGCTCACCGCCACGCACGGGCCGACGCACCTGGTCGAGGTCGACGGCGTCACCCACCGGGTCGGCCGCGACGAGGGCGGCGTCGTACGCTCCCCCGCCCCCGCCCTGGTCGTCGCCACCCCCCTGGCGGTCGGCGACGAGGTCGAGGCCGGCGCACCGGTCCTGGTGCTGGAGAGCATGAAGATGGAAACGGTGCTGCGCGCACCGTTCCGGGCACGCCTGAAGGAATGCTCGGTCTCCGTGGGCAGCCAGGTGGAGACCGGCGCCCCGCTGCTGCGCCTGGAACCGCTCGCCGACGACGACGGCGAGGCCGAGGACACCACCGCCGGCGCGTCCGTCGAGCTGGACCTGCCCGCCGCGCCCGAGACCGTCCCCGTGCGCGCACGCACCCGGCGCGGCCAGGAGGACCTGCGCAGCCTGCTGCTCGGCTTCGACGTCGACCCGCACGACGAGCGCCGTGTGCTCGACGACTACCTCGCCGCCCGCACCGCCGCCGCCGAGGCCGGCCACCGCCCGCTGGTGCGCGAGCTCGAACTGATCGAGATGTTCACCGACCTCGCCGAACTGAGCCGCAACCGGCCCGCGGGCGAGGACGTCGGCGGCGACGGCCACCTGCACAGCGCCCGCGAGTACTTCCACAGCTACCTGCAGAGCCTGGACGTGGAACGCGCCGGACTGCCCCCGGCGTTCCGGGCCAAGCTGGCCAAGGCCCTGGCCCACTACGGCGTCACCGAGCCGGAGCCGTGCCCGGAGCTCGAAGCCGCGGTGTTCCGGATCTTCCTCGCCCAGCAGCGCGCCTCCGCCGACGCCGCCGTCATCGCCACCCTGTTGCGCTCCTGGCTGCGCGAGGCGCCGCCGGACGCGACGCTGCACGAGCCCGCGGGTCTGGCCCTGGAGCGGCTGATCGCCGCGACCCAGGTCCGCTTCCCCGTGCTCGCCGACCTCGCGCGCGGCGTGGTCTACGACTGGTTCGGCCGGCCGCTGCTGCGCCGCAACCGCGCCCGCGTGTACGCCGGTGTGCGCAAGCACCTGCGGCACCTGGACGCGCACCCGGACACCCCGGACCGCGCCGAGCGGGTCGCCGAGATGGTGCGCAGCACCGAGCCCCTGGTCCGGCTGCTCGGGCAGCGGCTGGTTCGCGACAACCTCGACAACGCGACCATGCTGGAGGTGCTGACCCGGCGCTACTACGGCAACAAGGGCCTCACCGACGTCCGGACCCGGGAGATCGCGGGCTGCACATTCGTGGTCGCCGAGCGGGCCGGCTCCTCGCTGGTCTCCGCCGCGGTGGGCTTCGAGGCCCTGGGCGGCGCGCTGCGCGGCCTCGCCGAACTGGCCGCCGACGGCAACCCGATCGACGCGGACATCTACCTGTCCTGGGAGAACCAGCCGGAGAGCGCGGACGCGACGGCCGCCGCGCTGCACGAGGTGGTGGCCGCGCAGCCGCTGCCGCCTCGGGTCCGCCGACTGACCACCACGGTGGCCGGTCGCGGCGGCGCGGTGATGCACCACCACTTCACGTTCCGCCCGTCGGACACCGGGATGGTCGAGGAGCGGTTGATCCGGGGCCTGCACCCGTACATCGCGCAGCGTATGCAGTTGGAGCGGCTGAGCAAGTTCGACCTCACCCGGCTGCCGTCCTCGGACGAGGAGGTCTACCTCTTCCAGTGCGTCGCCCGGGAAAACCCCGCCGACGACCGCCTGGTCGCCTTCGCCCAGGTCCGCGACCTCACCGAACTCCGGGACCACGAGGGTAGGTTGGTCGCCCTGCCGACCGCCGAGGACATCCTCGCCACGTGCCTCGACTCGATCCGCCGCGCCCAGTCCCGGCGACCGTCGGCGAAGCGCTTCAACACCAACCGGGTCGTGGTCTACGTGTGGCCGCCGAGCGGACTCACGCACGCCGAGATGGAGATGATCGCCGGGCGCGTGCGGCCGACCACCGCGGGCGCGGGCCTGGAGGAGATCCTGTTCATCGCCCGTCAGCGCGACCCGCAGACCGGCGAGCTGACCAAGATCGCGGTACGGATCCCGTTCGACGCCGCCGGCGGTACCGAACTGACCATCGGCGAGCCGTCGGACGAGCCGGTCGAGCCGCTGGACGGCTACCGGTTGAAGGTGCTGCGCGCGAGCAGCCGCAACACCGTCTACCCGTACGAACTCACCGACCGCCTCGGTGACTTCGTCGAGTACGACCTGAACGACGAGCACGCCCTCGTGCCGGTCGAGCGGCCCAAGGGCACCAACTCCGCTGCGATCGTGGCGGGTGTGGTCCGCACCGCCACCGCGCGGCACCCCGAGGGTGTCACCCGCGTGGTTCTGCTCGGCGACCCGACGAAGTCGCTCGGGGCGCTGTCCGAGCCGGAGTGCCGTCGGGTGATCGCGGCGCTGGACCTGGCGGAGCGCATGCGGGTGCCGGTGGAGTGGTACGCGCTGTCGTCGGGTGCGCGGATCTCGATGGAGTCGGGCACGGAGAACATGGACTGGGTGGCCGCCGCGCTCAAGCGCATCGTCACGTTCACCCAGGACGGCGGCGAGATCAACATCGTGGTCGCGGGCATCAACGTCGGCGCACAGCCGTACTGGAATGCCGAGGCCACCATGCTCATGCACACCAAGGGCATCCTCGTGATGACCCCCGACTCGGCCATGGTGCTCACCGGCAAGCATGCCCTCGACTTCTCCGGCGGTGTGTCGGCCGAGGACAACTTCGGCATCGGCGGCTACGACCGGGTGATGGGCCCGAACGGGCAGGCGCAGTACTGGGCGCCGGACCTGAACGCGGCGCGTGACGTATTGATGTCGCACTACGACCACACCTATGTCGCCCCGGGCGAACTCGCGCCGCGTCGGACCGGCACCACCGACCCGACGGACCGCGACGTGTCGAGCTTCCCGCACGTGGTGGAGGGCAGCGACTTCACCACGGTCGGGGAGATCTTCTCCGCCGAGGCCAACCCCGACCGCAAGAAGCCGTTCGACATCCGCACCGTGATGCGCGCGTTGTCCGACCAGGACCACCCGGTCCTGGAGCGCTGGGCGGGCATGGCCGACGCGGACACGGCGGCGGTCCAGGACGTGCACCTGGGCGGCATGCCGGTGTGCCTGCTCGGCATCGAGTCCCGGGCGGTGCCGCGGCGCGGCTTCCCGCCCACGGACGGGCCGGCCACCTACACGGCGGGCACGCTGTTCCCGCAGTCGTCGAAGAAGGCCGCGCGGGCGATCAACGCCGCGTCCGGCAACCGGCCGCTGGTGGTGCTGGCGAACCTGTCCGGGTTCGACGGCTCGCCGGAGTCGATGCGGAAGTTGCAACTGGAGTACGGCGCGGAGATCGGCCGGGCGATCGTGAACTTCCGCGGGCCGATCGTGTTCTGCGTGATCTCGCGCTACCACGGCGGCGCGTTCGTGGTCTTCTCCAAGGCGCTGAACCCGAACATGACCGTGCTGGCCATCGAGGGCTCGTTCGCGTCGGTCCTCGGCGGGGCGCCCGCGGCGGCGGTGGTCTTCGCGGGTGACGTCAACGCGCGCACCGCGGCCGACCCGCGGGTGCGCGACCTGGAGTCGCGCGCGGCGGCGGCCTCCGGCGCGGAGCGGGCCACGCTGACCGCCGAGCTGGACGAACTGCGTTCGTCGGTGCGGACCGAGAAACTGGGCGAGGTGGCCGCGGAGTTCGACCGGGTCCACGACATCCGCCGTGCGGTGGAGGTGGGTTCGGTCGACGCGGTGATCGAGGCACGGGAGTTGCGGCCGCGGATCATCGAGGCGATCGCGACGCACTGGGCGGATTCGGGCTCGGCGGCTTCGGCGGGCTGAGCGAAGTAACGTGCGGGGCGGCCCCGGCTCTTCGGAAACGCAGAGCCGGGGCCGCTGGTGCGGTGCCGGGTGTCGTGGAGCTCGGCGGGAGATTGAAGACACGCCTCAGGGTCAGCCCGTCACATGGCCGGTCACGACTCGCATCGCCCGGCGGATGGCCGCTCGGGTCTCCTCGGTGTGGTCGATCGCCTCGAAGCCGTGGCGGGCCTCGGCGAGGTGGATCACCTCGACGTTCGCCTCGGCCGCCTCGCCGGCCGCCAGGAACTCGTGTACCGTCACCGCGATTTCGGCGCGTTCCAGGCCCACCGTGGTGAGCACGATCGGCAGTTCGCCCGCCGACCGCACCGCCCTCGCCGGGTGGAAGCGGGAGTCGGCCAGGCCCCAGTTCGGCATGGGGGCCAGGATCGGGTAGGTCGCGGCCAGGCAGCGCAACCACGACGGCGGGTGTACGAGCCAGTCCGTGGCCAGGAGGCCACCGCCGGAGAAGAACCACAGCGCGATCCGGTCCCGATCGACGCGCGGGTGTGCCCGTACCGTCTCGATCGCCGCGGCCACGTCCTCGGCGGCGCGGTCGTAGTCGCCGGGTCGGTGCAGCCGGTGCTCCACGGTCGCGCCGACCACCCCGACGCTCGCCGCGTACCGGCCGTAGCCGACGAACGTGGGCCAATCGCGCGGCGTCGGCAGGGCGCCCTCGGGCAGCGGCCCGCCGTGCACGAACAGCACGACTGGGCAAGGGAGTTCGTCGTCGGGGAGGTACAGGTCGACCCGCCCCACCCGCTCCCGGTCGCACGCGGGGGCGTCCAGCGGGAACGGCCCGAGGTGGCTCGGCTCTTCCCGCTTCGCCGACAGGCGGTGGCCCTCGTCGGCCGCCGCGCGGCGCAGTACGTCGGCCACTTCCCCGGGCGCGGACACCATCGGCCAGTGGCCGGTGGCGAGTTCGAAGAAGCCCACCCGGGGGTCGACCAGCCGTCGCAGCGCCGGATTCCCCATGCCCACCAGCGACTCGACGAGCGCGATGCTCGCCCCGTTCCCGGTACACAACACGCCCGTGGTCGGCAGTTCGGCCGCCGCCCCCGACAGGCGCAGCGGTTGGGTGAGCGTGCCCACCGGATGGGGCGCGGCCGACCGGGTCAGCCGGGCAAGCGCCGCGTCGGACAGGTCCGCAACGCCGCCCCAGCGCGCCCAGTCCTCGCGCGTCGTCGGCGCCGGGAGGACGGGATCCCCGTCCAGGGTCGCCAACCGTTCGCGCGTCGCCACGTCCGCGATCGCGGCGAGCGCCGGGTCCCCGTCCTGCGGCAGGCCGGCGTCCAGGTAGACGATCCGGGCCACCCGGTCCGGGCGCCGATCGGCGGCGCCGAGCACCGGGTGGATGCCGTAGCCGTGCCCGACGACGACCACCGGCCGCGCCGCGTCGATGCGGTCGATCAGGTCCATCACGTCCCGGATGTGCGTCTCCAGGTCGATGTCCGGGCCCACCGGCTGTCGATGGTCCTCCAGTCCGGTGAGCGTGACCGGATACGCCTCGTCGCCGGCCGCCGACAACCGGGCGGCCACGTCCCGCCAGATCCACCCGCCGGTGTGGGCCTCCGACACCAATACGAACGCCGTCATGGTCGTCCCTTCGTGTTCCGTATCGAATCCGCGCTCGACACACCCCGCGGGCGGGGCGCCGACCGGCCGTGGGGCCGGTCCGGGCGGGCCGCTACCGTAGGAACTCCCCCTGAGGGAGGTTCAAGTCGTGTCCGCCGACCACACCTGGAGCATCGGAGAGCTCGCCGAGCATGCGGGCGTGACGGTCAAGACCGTGCGCTTCTACTCCGATCGCGGCCTGCTGCCCGAGGCCGCGCGCAGTGCCGGTGGCCATCGGCGCTACCGTCCGGAGGCACTGGACCGGCTCCGGACCATCCGCTCGTTGCGCGGTCTCGACCTGCCGGTGCCGGAGGTGGGGCGCTTCCTCGATCGTGAGGACACGCTGGAGGAGATCATCGCCGGGCAGCTCCGGGAGGTCGGCTCGCGGCTGGCCGAGCTGCGCTGGCGCGAGGCGGCGCTGCACCTGCTCCGGGACTGTGCGCCGGACGAGCGGGCCGAGCGGTTGCGGCTGGTCGGCGCCGTGTCCGTGCCGCCCAGTACCGCGCCGGTGGCCCGGTTCTGGCGGGGCTGGCTGCCCGCCCGGCTCCCGGCCCGGCTGGTCACGGCCATCGTGGACCGCTCGGTGCCGCAACCGCCCGCTGATCCGACGCCGGCCCAGGTGTTGGCGTTCGCCCGCCTGCACGCGCTCGTCACCCGGCCGTGCGCGGGACCCGGGGGCCGGGTGCCGGCGGCGCATCGGCCGCGGACCGGGCCGCGGCCCGCCGTACTCTTCGGCGGCCTGGTCGAAGCCCACACCCTCGCCGCACCCGAGCTGCGCGCCCATCGTCCGCCGCGGCCGGGCGAGGCGCTGGACTGCTTCGTCGCGGCCTACGCCCGCTCGTGGGACACGGCCGACACCCCCGCCTTCCGCCGCCGGCTGGCCGGCCTGCTCGTCGGCGAGACCCGGATCGAGCGCTACTGGCAACTGACCGCCGAGCTGACCGACCCGGCCGAACCCACCCCGGGGGCCACGGACACCTGGTTGCGCGCCGCGCTGAACGATCAGGTCGCCGAACCGGCGACCTGATCGACGAAGTTGTGGTGTGTGTCCCGAATCGAAAGGGCACGCGTCCCGAATCGAAAGGGCGCGCGCCCCGAAGGCGTCGATCCGTCGGATCGCACGGCCCCTGCGCGTTCGATACGACGCCGACTCGTCGGCGCGCGCGCCACTTCCGCCCCCCAGGCCGCCGCTTCGGCAACCCCCGTGCCTGCCCACGGGCGACACACCCGGTCCGGTCGCCGCCCGGACCGCGCGGTCGCGCTCGCGTGCACCGCACTGTCGACATCCTCGCCACTGTGCACGGTGCGGCGAAATCCCAGATTTCTGGGAGGTATTCGGGAACGCGAGCTACGAACCGCCCGCTCTCCGTCGGAACTTCGCCGGCTCGCCGGCCGACTGATGGGCGATCGAGGCTCCGCCGCGCGGTGGCAACTCTCGTGATCGTTCTGTTAGTCCGATGATACGACCATATGACTACACCACGTCATCGAACATGTACTCGGGGTACACGTCGCAGGTCAGTGGGTATGCCCCGATCGACGTCAGTGCGCGTTTCGTGCCGCGGCCGCGAAACGCGCCCGGGGTGTGCTCGGGTCCACCGGAACGAGACCTCCCACCCCGGCCATCGAGATACGTTCCGCCCGGCCTGAAATGGGGGCCGCCCATGGCTACATGGGACGACCTGATCGCACATCTGCAAGCTGTACCGGAAGGCGTATACGAGAGCTGGAACCCCCGCGACGGTTACGACAACCGCACCAAGTGGGGACGGGAGTTCGGCGAGGACGGCGTGCCGTGGTGCGTCATCTTCGACTGGTGCATGTACAACGACGTCGGCCTCGCGGACATCGTGCCCAAGGTCGACAACGTCACCGCGTTCGCGAACTGGGCCCGCGCGCACGACCAGTGGTCGGAATACCCGAGCTGGGGCGCCTGGGTCGACTTCGGCAACGGCGCGCACACCGAGATCGTGGTCCGCTTCGACGACGTCCACGTGTACACCAAGGGCGGCAACACGATCCCGACCGGCGGCGACGGCGGCCAGGGCAACGGCGTCTACTCGCACACGTTTCGGCGCACCGACGCGCGGGTGACCGGCTACCTGGCCCCGCGCTTCCCGGACGGCTGCCCACCCACCGCCGATCCGCACGACCCGCGCGGTACGTCCGGGGGCGACGGGATCCCGACCGTCAGCCTGGCCAACATCCTCGACTCCGCGCACCTCGACCCACCCGCACCCCAAGGGTCGGCGGCGCACCGCACCGACGTGCTCCTGGTCGAGCAGGCGCTCCAGGCCGAGGGCCTGCTCGCGTCCGCCTACGTCGACGGTTCCTTCGGGACCGCCACGATCCACGCCTACGCCGCCTACCAACGCCGCCTCGGCTACTCCGGCCAGGACGCGAACGGCATCCCCGGCCAACGATCGCTGACCCGCCTGGCCGGCCAACACGGCTTCCGGGTCGACTGACGCACCACCCGCGAGGCGGTCGGGTCGGTCCCGGGTCGGTCCCCACCGGCGCGGGCCCCGACCCGACCGACCTCGCGGCCGCCGATTCGGTGCCCGGTAGGCTTCGGCGGATGCAGTCGATCACCATCAGGCGGGCCGTCGCCTCGGACGCGGACCGGCTCACGGCGCTGGTCCGACACTCCGGCGCCTACCGCGGGCACTACGCCTCGATCATCGCCGGATATCGGGTCACGGCCGACTACGTCGCCCGGCATCGGGTCTTCGCGGCCGTCGACGCGGGCGACGAGCCGCTGGGCTTCTACGCCCTCGTGCTGGATCCGCCGGAGTTGGATCTGGCCTTCGTGGCGGACGACACGCAGGGATCGGGCGTCGGCCGGCTCCTGATCGAGCACATGATCGACGAGGCCGGCCGCGCCGGTCTCACCGCCGTGCGTGTGGTCGCCCATCCACCGGCGGAGGCCTTCTACCGGCGGCTGGGCGCGACGCGCGTGGGCACCATCGCCCCGTCGCCCCCGAGGGTCGGCTGGGAACGCCCGGAACTGCGATTCGCCATTCCCCCCGCCCCGGCGCCGACGGGTTGACCTGGAGCGCGGTCCAGGTTGTTGACTCGTGCCCTCGGGCCCGGGACATCGCGGGCCGCGGCGTTGGGGGTCACCATGAAGTACCGCACCATCGGGGTCGATTCGGGCACACGTCGGGAGGTGAGTGTGCTTGCGCTGGGGGCGATGTTGTTCGGGTCGGTGACCGACGAGAAGACCTCCTACGCGGTGTTGGATCATTTTGTCGAGGCCGGGGGCACGTTCATCGACACCTCCGACAACTACGCGTTCTGGGTCGACGGGGGACTCGGCGGGCAGAGCGAGGCGTTGCTCGGACGGTGGCGGCGCAGCCGCGGCGTCGGGGACGAGATCGTCATCGCCACCAAACTGGGCGCGGCGCCGCTGGCGGCGGGCACCGGCTACATCGACAACCCCGAGGGCCTGTCCGCGAAGGCGATTCGCGAGGCGGCGGAGCGGAGCCGGGAGCGGCTGGGGGTGGAGCGGCTGGACCTGCTCTACGCGCACATCGAGGACCGGACCGTGCCGCTGCGGGAAACCGTGGAGGCGTTCGGGGAGTTGGTGACCGAGGGTACGGTCGGCCTGTTGGGCGCGAGCAATCACGCCATGTGGCGTGTGGAGCGGGCCCGTTCGCTCGCCGCGGCGGCGGGGGTGCCGGGGTACGAGGTGCTCCAGTATCAGCACAGCCATCTGCGCCCGCGCTACGACATACCCGGCGCGCTCTTCCCCGAGGGCAGCCTCGGTCACGCCGGTCCGGATCTGTTGAGCTACCTGCGCGCCGAGCCGGATCTGACCCTGGTCGCCTATTCGCCGCTCCTCGGCGGTGCGTACGCGCGGCCGGACAAGCCGCTGCCGCCGGATTACGACCACCCGGGCACGCCCGCCAGGCTCGCGGTGTTGCGGGAGGTCGCGCAGGAGATCGGCGCGACGGTGAACCAGGTCGTGCTCGCCTGGCAGATCGGCGGCACCCTCCCGATCCTTCCGCTCGCCGGCGCCTCCTCCATCGCGCAGTTGGCGGAGAACCTGGCGGCCGTGGAACTGGAACTGACGCCGGATCAGCGCACTCGGCTGGACAACGCGCACTGACCGGATCCCGGGCGGCGGATCGTCCGGGCCGACCGGGACCGGCGGAGCGGGCGGGCGAGGACGGCGTGTTCGGCGTCCTCGCCCGCCGGCCCGTCAGCGCCAGGTCATGTTGATCTCACGCTCGAAGTTGACATACCCCGCCCGCCGAAACGCGTTCGCCATCGGGACGTTGCCGAGATCCGTCGCCGCGCGGATCCGGGGCACGTCCTGTGCGGCCAGCACACGGGTGCCCTCGGCCAGGATGTCGTCGACGTAGCCGTTGCCGCGATACGCGGGCAGGACCGCGATGTAGGCGATGACGGGGTTGTAGCCGTTGTGCGCCGGGACGACGAATCCCAGCGGCTCCCCGTCCGGCAGCGTCGCGATGCGCCACCACTCCTTCGGGCTCGCGTAGCGGGCCAGTTCGTCGTCGTACTGGGCAACCGCCGATTCGCGCGCGGTCATTCGGGTCAGCTCGTCCCGCCCGTGGGCGTCCAACGTCCCCGCCAGGACGCCGGTCATCAGCGCCACCAGTTCGTCGGCATCGTGCACCGGACGGAACATCAGCCGGCCGCGCGGCTCCGGAATCGGCGTCCCGGGGCGCCATTCCAACCGCAGCCGCTCCACGAACAGCCGGGCGCCGAGGCTTTCCAGTGCCGTCATGCGGGCCCGGACGGCCGGGCCGACGAACGTGTCCTCGCGCCAGTCGGGCGGGACGAAGCGGGTGTACTCCGGCGGCCGGGTCCCGGCGGGCAGGATGTCGGACAACGCGGTGCGCACCAGGCGCGCCGCGAACTCCGGGCGCTCCGCCGCCGGGACACCGTCGACGCCGTCGTCGACGTCGAGGATGTCCAGATAGCGCGGCAGCCGGTCCCCCGGACGGCTCCACCATGCGGCTCGGGCCAGGAGTCGGTCACCGCGCAGGGCGACCCACATCCATTCCGGTCGGCGGCGGCCGGCGGCGAGGTCGTCAGACAGTTCGGTGTTGAGGACGTAGGGCAGTTCGGAGAAGAGGGCGAGTTCGTCGCGTCCGGTGATCGCACGCGTGATCGGATCCTGCTGTTCCACGGTCAAGGCACACTCCGGTGAAGAGCGCCCGTCCGTTCCGGAGTCAGACTCGGTCGGTCCCCCGGGAGGACACGGGCGCGGTGATGACTGCGTACATCGCGTGTCCCTCCTCTCGTCGTCACGTCCCCCGTGGCGATCTGCCGCTGGGGGTCCGGCCGCACTTTCTACCGAACAACACCCGTCCGTCGCAAACGCTTTTCCCGCGCAGCCGGCTCGCGCAGCCGGCTCGCGCACCCGACCGTTACGGTGCCGGGCGGCGCCGGACTCGTTGCAGCCAGCCGTGTGGGTGGCTGGTGACGCCGTAGAGTTCCAGGTCGCGGCGGGTGGTGAAGGCGCTGCCCTGGTCGCCGGCCAGCCAGTCGCCGATCGCCGGGACCACGCCGCCCGGCATGTCGGGCGGACACAGATCGGGGTCGTCCACGATGCCGTCCTCGACGACGAAGAAGCCGCCGTCGGGCACCAGATGGGCGAAGTTGCGCAGCGCGGCGGCGGTCGTGTCGTACTCGTGCAGGGTGTCCTCGACGACCAGACAGCGCGCGCCGGGCGGGATCAGTCGCTCGACCCGTTCGGCGAGCCCCGGGTCGCGGACGTCGCCGGCGACGAGGGTGATGTCGCGCGCGAAGTGCGGATCGGCGGAACCGAGCAGCGCCACCGCGCGCGACTGGTCCAGGTCGACCGAGATCACCCGGATCGCCTCGGGGACGCGGCCGTAGCCGGCCAGCGTGCGCAGTCGGTCGCGGAACCACAGGGTCGAGCCGCCCAGATGGGTACCCAGTTCCACCACCACCTGTGTCCGCGAGGACCACAGCACGTGCTCGAACACACGCAGATCCTCGGGAAACTTCTTGATCCGCAGACCGGCGTACCAATCGCGGACGTGCTGCCGGCCGCGGGCGCGGCGGTATTCCAGGAGCGTCGTCTGGTGGTCGGCGGCGACGGTCGGTGGCAACCGGTCCCCGTCGAAGTCGTCGGTGGTGGTATCGGTGTGGGTATCGGCCATGGCGACCCTCTCCTGTCCCGGCGTCCGAACGGACCGGAGTGCTCCGGCACCCGGACCCATGCCCGTACATCCATATCGGGAGAGCACACCATCGCGCCCGGTTTCGGCGCTGTCGACACGGATTGTTCGACCATCGAACGCCGCATGGTCATCCGTCGTCCGCCGGCAGCACACACACCCCGTCCGGGCCGACCGGTTTCGGGTTCAGTCCGGCAGTACCGATCGGTAGTAGTCGATCTTGGCCCGCAGGTGCCCCTGCTGCGCCCGCAGCAGCGCGATCTGCTCCTCCACCGAGGCGTCGTGCCGTTCCAGGAGGGCGATCCGCTCGGTCAGCGACTCCCGGTCGCCGGTGCGGGCGAGTTCCGCGTAGCGGCGCATGTCCGCGATCGGCATGCCGGTGTCCCGCAGGCAGCGCAGGATGCCGAGCCATTGCAGGTCCTGCTCGGTGAACCGGCGATGCCCGCTGGGCGCGCGGTCCACGTCGGAGAGCAGGCCGATGCGTTCGTAGTAGCGCAGGGTGTCCAGGCTGAAGCCGGAGCGCTCGGCGGTCTCGGCCGGGGTCAGATAGCGCGGCGCGGTGGGGGTCATACCGGAATTCTGCCGGGTGGGTGTCGCAGGCCGTCGACCCCGTTCACGCGGGGTCGACGGCCTTCCCGGGGCGGACCCGCCCCGTATCGGGCCCGCCGCGGATCACGGCGTCTTGCTGTACCCCAGCCCCTCGACGATGCGACCGTCGCGCACCTGCATGAGGTTGACGCCCGCCACGGTGGTGGACTCGGCGTGCGCCCCGCCGAACACCTCGTTCACCTCGCCCGGCGTGAATGTCACCCGCCACTTGATCACCGCGCGGTCGTCGAAGACGTAGACGTCCTCGGGTTGGAAGCTGACCTTCGGGTCGGCCGCCAGGTCCTTCCAGAAGGTCTCGCATGCCTCCAGCCCCTCGTAGCGGGTCCCGTCCGGGGCGGGCTGGACCGTGACCATCACACAACCTTCGCCGACCAGGCCCTCGATCAGCGTCGGGTCGTGCTTGGTGAACGCGTCGTTGAACTGCGCGATGACCTCGGCCGTCGACTTGACTGCGGACATGGCGAACCTCCGGGGGTGTGGGGGGTTGGCGGCCCGCCGGTGCGGCGGCCCGTGACGACAATCTTCCGTTCGGCGTCCGGGACCGACAATTCCCTGCGGGTAATGACCGTTCCGGGTCGGGCGCGCTCCGACCGAAGTAAGTCCCGGTCGGATCTTGCGGGTTCCCCACACGGCGAGCGAGGTCAGCGCGCTCAGGGCGGCGCCGAAGAGCAGTACGCCGGCTGTGGAGACGGTGTCGACCGGGACGCCGCCGAACAGGGCGCCGAGCGCGAGGCCGATGGTGCCGCGTACGTCGCGGCCGGCGGCGGCGCCGGCGAGGAAGTTGCCGACGATCCCCCGGCCGGGCCGAAGGCCGGCAGGACCGGACCGATCAGGTCTCGTCGATCCCGGATCGGTCCTGCAGGATCGGGCTGACGAAGGTGAACGCCGCGAAGTGGCCGCTCACCAGGAGGAGGGTGGCCGGCACGCCGGCGCACACGATCGGGTTGCGGAACTGCTCGCCGAGGGTGCGCAGCCGCACCGGTTGCGACGCGGGCATCGGCAGCAGCAGGAGGACCGGCGCGACCACGACCACCGGCCCCGGACCGCCCAGGGCGACCAACACGATGCGCCAGTCGGTGAGTCCGCCGACCAGGGTGCCGGCGGGGACACCGAGCACGTTGGCGACGGTGGCCCCGCCGAAGGCGATCGCGCCGGCGTGCGCTGGATCCCGGTCGTGGACGCGGCACCGTCCGTCCTGACAGTGATGTGGACCGAACGTGCGCCCGAGCCGCCGGTCGCCCGCCTGATCGCCGAGGTCCGCTCGATCGTCGGCCGGTCCCCGAACCGACCCGGCCGGGCCCGGTGTCCGGCGGATCCGGGCGGCGTCCGACAAGGCCGCGATCCGCCGGCCGGTCCCGCGTCGACGCCCGCCCTCACGCCCCCGACTCGGGCCCGACGGCCGGAGCCGAACGCATCCGCACCAGCGGCAGGTAGACCTCGTCCACGATGTCGATCACCACCTCGTCCGCGATCGGCGCCCCGAACAACAGGAATTCGTTGCGCAGCAGGTCGGTGGCCACACCCGCTCGGCGCGAGGTCGGCACCCCGGCGTCGATCTCACCTCGCTCGACGGCGCGTTCGAGCACCCGACGGGTCCGTTCCGGGCCGACCGTATGCATCCGCTCCCGAACCAGGCGGGCGAGTTCGGGGTCGTGCGTGGTCTCGGCGAGCAGTCCACGCAGGATGCCGCCGAGCGGACCGGCCAACTTGGCCGCCATCTCCCGCAACAGCGCGATCATGTCCGAGCGCAGTTCCCCGGTGTCGGGTGGTTCGCCCTCGCCCACGCCGATCAACTTGCATGCGTCCATGGCCAGTTCCGCGCGACTGGGCCAGCGCCGATAGAGCGTGGCCTTGCCCGTGCGAGCGCGGGCGGCCACCCGCTCCATGGTCAGTCCGGCGTAGCCGACATCCATCAGTTCGGCCAGCGTCGCCGTCAGGATGGCATTCTCCAACTCCTCGCCGCGGCGGCGTGGCCCCTTGCGATGGTCGACGCTCACCCCGACCGCCGGGCCGACATTCGGTGACAGGTCAACTCCTCAAAGTTATCGAGAGATCGTTGCGTTCTCTGTGGGATGAGCCTAGCCTCCCAAGCAGAGAACCACTCGTTCTCTATCAGATCAAGGCTGCGAGGGGATCGATGACCGAGACCGCTGCGACCTTCCCCACCGACGAGACCCCGACCTTCCCGACCGGGGCCGGCCCCGACGAGGCTCCCGCCTTCCCGAGCGACCGCACCTGTCCCTACCGACTGCCCGACACCTACAACACGCTACGGGACGCGCCGAGTTCGCTGCGTCGGGTGACCCTGTACGACGGCCGCCCGGCGTGGGTGGTGACCCGGTACGAGGCGGCCCGGAAACTACTGGCCGACCCCCGACTGTCCTCGAATCGCGCGAACCCCGACTTCCCGCTGACCTCACCCCGTCTGTACGCGCTGCGCAACCGCAAGCCCGGTTTCCTGGCCCTAGACCCGCCCGAGCACGGGCCGCGGCGGCGGATGACCATCAGCGAGTTCACCGTGCGGCGGATCAAGGGCATGCGCCCGGACGTGGAACGCATCGTGCACGCCGCGATCGACGACCTGATCGCCGACGGTCCGCCCGCCGACCTCGTCACCCGGCTCGCCTTACCGGTGCCCTCCATGGTGATCTGCGAGTTGCTCGGCGTCCCGTACGCCGACCACGACCTGTTCCAGGACGCGAGCAGGCGCCTGCTCCAGGCCGTGGACGGGCCGGAGGCGGTGGCCGCGCGCGACCTGCTGGAGGACTACCTCGGCGGACTGATCGCCCGGCTCGAACAAGACCCCGGTCCGGGCCTGCTGTCCCACATGGTGACGGAGTACGTGGCCAAGGGCGCGCTCGACCGCGCCGAACTGGTCGACACCGCCGTCCTGTTGCTCGTGGCCGGCCACGAGACCACCGCGTCGATGACCTCACTCGGCGTGATCACCCTCCTCGAACACCCCGAACAACACGCCGCCTTGCGTGCCGATCCCACCCTGATCCCGGGCGCGGTCGAGGAGTTGTTGCGCTACCTCGCCATCGCCGACATCGCGGGCGGGCGCGTGGCCGTCGCCGACATCGAGATCGACGGACAACTGATCCGCGCGGGCGACGGCGTGATCGTGGCGAACTCCATCGTCAACCGGGACGGTTCGGTCTTCGAGGATCCGGACACCTTCGACATCCGGCGCTCGGCGCGTCACCACCTCGCCTTCGGCTACGGCATCCATCAGTGCCTCGGCCAGAACCTGGCCCGCCTCGAACTCGAAGTGATCATCGCTGCGTTGTTCGATCGGGTGCCGACGCTGCGACTCGCCGTCCCGGTCGAGGACGTGAAACTGCGGCCGGGCGCCTCGATCCAGGGGGTCAACGAACTCCCGGTGACGTGGTGACCGCCCCCGAACGGGTCGCGCTGCGGGTGACCGGCGACCGGAGCGTCTGCGTCGGCGCGGGCCTGTGCGCGCTGAGCGCACCCGAACTCTTCGACCAGGACGACGACGGCCTCGTCACCGTACTGACGCCGCACCCCGAACCCCGCGCCCACCGCGCCGCCCGCCAGGCGGCCGACCTGTGCCCCTCCGGCGCGCTCCGCGTCATCGAGGAATAGCACCTGCGGAACGGCACCACCGGGGACTACGAGGAACGGCGCTTCCCGGGACCGGCCCGACGACGGGACCGGTCCCGGCCCCGTCACCGCCGTTTGTTTGACGAATCGACCACAGGAGACCCGGACGCGGCGGCCGAGCAGGCGCCATGGGTGCTGGTGTACACGATGTACGACGCCGAGCCCGAGGTCCCCGGGATCCGACGCCCTTCGGGCACCCTTGACCATGAAAACCGATCACCTTATGGTTTTCGCACCGGGCGGTGCCCTCCCCGGCCCGCCCACGAAGCCATCGATCGGAGTCGCCCGGTGGAGCACGACCTCACCCTCGCCGACAAGGCCGCGCTGACCAGCGGTGCGGGACAGATGACCACCAAGGGGCTCGACGCGGCCGGCATCGCGGCGGTCACCATGTCCGACGGCCCGCACGGACTGCGGCTCCAGAGCGAGGACCCGCAGAACGGCCAGCTCGACCTGCGCCCCGCCGCCCCCGCGACGTGCTATCCGCCCGCCGTCGCCCTGGGCAGCAGCTGGGACGTCGAACTCGCCCACCGCGTCGCCGGCGCGATCGCCGTCGAGGCCGCCGCGCACGGCATCGGCGTACTCCTGGGACCCGGCATCAACATCAAACGATCGCCGCTGTGCGGACGCAACTTCGAGTACTTCTCCGAGGACCCCGTGCACTCCGCCGCGCTCGGCGGCGCGATGGTGCGCGGCCTCCAGGACGCCGGCGTCGGGGCCACCCTGAAGCACTACGCGGCCAACAACCAGGAAACCGAACGGATGCGGGTCAGCGCGGACATCGACGAGCGCCCGCTGCGCGAGATCTACCTGCGCGCCTTCGAACGTATCGTCCGCGACGACGATCCGTGGGCGGTGATGTGCGCGTACAACGGCGTCAACGGCGTGACCCTGTCCGAGAACACCCGGCTGCTCACCGACATCCTGCGCGCCGAATGGGGCTACGAGGGCCTGGTGATGTCCGACTGGGGAGCGGTCCGCGACCGGGTCGCCGCGCTGCGCGCCGGCCTCGACCTGGAGATGCCCCCGACCGGCGGCCGTACCGACCGCGAGGTGGTCGCCGCCGTCGACTCCGGCGAGTTGGACGAGGCCGTACTGGACCGCTCGGTCGCCCGGCTGATCCGCTTCGCCCACCGGGGCGCCCGGCCGGCCGGCGACGGCTCGGCCGCGCCCTACGACGACCACCACCGCCTCGCCGGCGAAGCCGCCGACAACTGCGTGGTGTTGCTGCGCAACGACGGCGGCCTGCTGCCCCTGGACCCGACCGCCGGGCGCATCGCGGTGCTCGGCGAACTGGCCCGCACCCCGCGCTTCCAGGGCGGCGGCAGCTCCCAGGTGACGCCGACCCGGGTGGACGTACCGCTGGACCGGCTGCGCGCGCTGGCCGACGGCGCCCGGGTCGAGTTCGCGGCCGGATACCCGCTGTCGGACGGCCCCGAACCCGACGCCGATCCGGCCGTGTTGGCCGACGAGGCGGTGCGCGTGGCCGCCGCGAGCGACACCGTCGTCCTCTTCCTCGGCCTGGCCCGCCAGGACGAGTCGGAGGGCTTCGACCGCGGGCACATCGACCTGCCCGCGGACCAACTCGCGCTGCTGGACCGGGTTTTGACGGTCAATCCGCGGGTGGTGGTGGTGCTGTCCAACGGCGGCGTGGTGCGCACCGCCCCCTGGCACGACCGGGTGCCCGCGCTGGTCGAGGGGTTCCTGCTCGGCCAGGCCGGCGGCGGCGCGCTCGCCCGGGTGCTGTTCGGCGTGGTCAACCCCTCCGGCAAGCTCGCCGAGACCGTGCCGCTGCGCCTGGAGGACGCGCCGAGCTTCCTGTCCTTCCCCGGTTCCGAGGGCCATGTGCGCTACGCCGAGGGCGTCTTCGTCGGCTACCGGGGCTACGACGCGGCCCGCCGCGAGGTCGCCTTCCCGTTCGGGCACGGCCTGTCCTACACCACGTTCGACTACGGCGACCTGCGTGTGGAGAGCACCGACGAGGGTGCCGGGTTCACGGTCCGGGTCACCGTGACCAACATCGGCGACCGGGCCGGGCGCGAGGTCGTACAGATCTACTCGGCGGCGCCGGCGGGGTCCCGCGTGGAGCGTCCGGTCCGCGAGTTGCGCGGCTTCGCCTCCGTGCGGCTGGAGGCGGGCGAGAGCCGCGAGGTGGTGGTGTCCTTCGCCCGGACCGACCTCGCCTACTACAGCGTGCGCGAGGACGGTTGGCGGGTGGAGGGCGGCACCTACCGGATCGAGGCGGCGGCGTCCTCGCGGGACGTGCGCCTGACCGTCGAGGTCGACGTCGAGGACTCCTCGCGCACCGGCCTGGACCTGCGCAGCACCCTCGGCGAATGGCTGGCCCACCCCGTCGGCGGCCCGCTGCTCCTGGAGTGCCTGGCCGCGACGGAGCATGCGATCGCCTCGCGCCTGGCGGACGACCCGATGTTGCTGCGCGCCGCGCAGGGCGTCCCGCTGGAGGTGATCGCCGACTTCGCCGGCGGCATCATCCCCCACGACCAACTCGCGGAACTCGCCGCCCGCGTGGCCGCCCCCGTCGGCTGAGCGCGGCGAGTCGGGTGGGCGGGGACCCCTTCCCCGTGGGCTCCCCGCCCACCCCTGCCCGGGACGCGGGCGCTATTCGGGGCGCGGCGGCGCGATCAGTTCCAACAGGTCTTCGAGCGCCTGCTCCATGTCCACCGAACGATCGTTGAGCCACTGCAACTGGATGCCGTCGGCCACCGCCAGCACCAGCGCCGCCAGCCGCTCCGGCGGAATCGCGCTCTCGATCACGCCGTTGCGCGCCTGCCGGGCCAACAGCTCCCGGATCTGCCCGCGCACCCGCGGATACCGCTCGGCGAAGAACGCGTGCGCCGGATGCTCCGGATCGCTGCCGGCCGCCGCCATCGACACGAACAACTCGATCAACCCGGCCGCCCGCGCCCCCGCGCGCACAATCTCCAGGTGCGGATCGGGCCCCTCGTACTCGTCCCAGAGCCGCCCGTTCTCCTCGTCCCGGGCCCGAAGCACCTGCGTCAGCAGATCTTCCTTGGACGCGAAGTAGTGCATCAGCCCGGGCAGGCTCAGATCACACCGCGCCGCCACCTTGCGCAGCGAGGTCCCCCGGTATCCCTCCTCGGCGAAAACCTCCAGCGCGACCCGAAGAATCTCCCGCCGCTTCGCCTCACCCTTCCCATACGGGCCACGCTTCACCATGCCGCCACCCTAATGGCGTTCCCGGCCGCCGAAGGGTTCGGGTGAGGCAGGGGGGCGCGGGGTCAGCGGGGGAGGGTGGCCTTGGTTTGGAAGTCCTTCATGGAGACGATCCGGTCCTCGGTGGGCAGTCGGATGGTCACCGGGGCGCCGAAGGAGTCGTAGTTCGTGGTGGAGACGTGGCCGGCGCGGTTGGAGTCCAGACGCAGCACGTAGGGCTTGTCCTTGGCGGCGATGAAGTAGGTGTCGGTGGTGGTGCCCTGGTGGGCGACGATCGCGGTGGTCGGCACGCCGGCGACGGTGGCGGCGAGCTTCCTGTCCTCCTTGGCCGAGGAGGCGACCTCGTAGAACATGCCGCACCCGTCCCTGGCGGGTCCCCGCACGAAGGACTGCTTCAGGTCCGCGGGTACGTCGTAGGCCGCGCCACCCGCCTTGCGCAGCGATTCCACCGCGAGGTCGGTGCTCATGTACAGGTCCGTGCCGTGGCAGAACATCTCGCCGGCCGGTTCGGTTCCGCCGATCGTGATCACGATGTGCATCCCCTGACGGGGGTCGGACCAGATCTCCTGGGTGCCGCCGGCCACCGCCGTGGTCGACCCCTTGGCGTGGAACGTGGTCGCGCCCATCGCCGTGTTCACCCGGGTGGGGGTGCCGCCGGACTCGTCCTCCGACGTGGAACACCCGACCGCGGCCACCCCGAGCGCCAACGCGGCGACGGCCACCGAGCGTATGCGGATCCTGCCCATGCGTCCTCCGTACCTCGACCGATTCCCTCCGGAACCGGCCCGACGATCATCCGCCGAGCCTAGGGATCCGCTCCCGCGCGGGTCATTGCCGGATTCCGGCAGTCAACTCGACCGAAGAGCGCGGCACACGCGTCGGGCGTAACCGGCCCGGGTGGGCCGCCACCAGCACGAAGGCCAGGCCGTAGGCCACGTAGCAGGACGAGCGGAACAGTTCGAAATCCGTCATGTGCCACTCCTGGTCGGGCAGGTGCGGCACCGACCAGACCAGGAAGCTGGGGAAGACCAGGAGACCGGCGAACAGCGCGGTGTGCGCCCGGGTGTGCGGGCCGTGCAGCGTGGTCCACAGCAGCAGGGCGATGGGCACGCACCACACCCAGTGGTGGCTCCACGAGATCGGACTGGCCAGCAATCCGGTCACCGCGCACGCGGGCAGGCCCCACGCGTCCCCGCGCCGCCGGTACGCGATCAGCGTGCAGCACAGGCCGAGCAGGCTCACTACGACGATCACCGCGGTCCAGCCGAGGCCGAGGTCCCGGGTGCCGGCGAGCCGGGTGAGCAGGCCGCGGATCGACTGGTTCGCGGCGTTCTCCAGCCGCCCGACCCGCTCCGGATCGAAGACCAGGTCGGTCCAGAACCGTCGGGTGACCCCCGGCAGCACCATCGCGGAGAACGCCACGGTCGCCGCCGCCGTCGCCAGCGCCGTGCCCGCCTCGCGGCGCCGCCCGGTGAGGAGGAGGTACACGACGAACACCGCCGGGGTGACCTTGATCCCGGTCGCGATCCCGAGCACCACCCCGCGCAGCGCGGCCCCGCGCGGCCGGGTGAAGTCCCACAGGACCATGGCCGCCACGGCGAGATTGACCTGTCCGTACCGCATGGTCGTGAACACCGGCTCGAACCAGATGGCGAACGTCGTGGCCGCCGGCACCACCGCCGGCCCGAGCCGACGCCCCTCGGGGTCCACCAACCGCATCGACAGGCGCACCACGACCGCGACGAGCAGCAGGTTCACCGCGACGCCGACCCCGAGCAGCACCCGCAGGGGCAGGTAGGTGAACGGCACGAACAACAGCGCGGCGAACGGCGGGTAGGTGGCGCGCAGGCCGTGCGGCGTGTTCAGCGGGCCGTACAGGTCGATCCCCTCGCGCACCGCCAGCCCCTCGGCGCGGTAGACCACGAGGTCGACCATGGACGGGTGGCTGAGGTGGCGCACATACAGATATACGGCGATCGAGCACGCGCAGGCGAGGGTCCATCCGACGATCCGCCGTCGCTCCCCGAGCCGTCCCCACCGCGCCCACGCCGCGGCCGGACCGGGGCGCGGGGGCGCCGCCGTATCCGGCCGAACCATGGGATGTGAACCGGACCCGACGGGTCGTCTCATGCGACGAAACTAACCCGTCGGGCGGGTGCCGGCGCGGGTGTCGGCGCCTGCGTGTCGGTCGGGGTGAGGCGCGCCACTCGGCTTTCGAGTTGGAAATTGTCCGGATTTACCTTAGATTCAATGGTGCGTGAGGCGTTTTGTGCACCAAAATAGCAACCATGTGAGCACATGTGCCTTGGATTCGAACTGGAGGTAGTTTCATCCCCGGCGCTGTGCGTGAGTACGTCCTGGCCCACCAGAGCGGCATTCTCTGGGCGGCCACCGCGCTGTCCCTCGGCCTGCTCGTCTACATGCTGTTGGTGTTCGGCCGCTTCCTGATCTATTGGGCCGGCACCCGGCACGCCTTCCGGCACAACCGGCCGGCCGATCCCGGCGACCCGACCGCCTTCGAATGGCACCTGGTCGTCCCCTGCCGCGACGAGGAGGCCGTGGTCGCGCAGACGCTCGCCGACCTGCGTCGCTCCGCCCCGCACGCGCACCTGTGGATCGTCGACGACCACAGCGACGACCGCACCGCGGAACTGGTCCTGGCCGCCGCCGAACACGACGAGCGGGTGCACCTGGTCAGCCGCCGGCGCCCGAACGCGCGGATAGGCAAGGGCGCCGCGCTCAACGCCGCCTACCGCGAGATCCGCGCCTGGCTGCCCGTCGACGCCGACCCCGCGCGGATGATCGTCGGCGTGATCGACGCCGACGGCCGGCTCGACCCCGGTGCCCTCGCGATGGTCTGCACCGACAAGGCGATGGGGCGCCCCGACACCGGCGCCGTACAGATCGGCGTACGCATGCGCAACGTCGACGACCCGCGCCCGCTGCCCGAGCGCGGCCGGTTCGCCAACGCCCGGGCCCGGCTCCTGGTCCGCATGCAGGACATCGAGTTCCGCGCCAACAACACCGGCATGCAGCTGCTGCGCCGGCGTACCGGCAGTGTCGGACTGGGCGGCAACGGTCAGTTCGTCCGGCTCGGCGCCCTCGACTCGCTCGCGGGCGACGACGGTCGGCCATGGCCCGAGCGCGCGCTGCTGGAGGACTACGAATCCGGCCTCGAACTGCGCCTGGCGGGCTGGCGGCTCACCCACGTCGCCGAGGCGCAGGTCTCCCAGGAGGGCCTGCCCTCCTCCCGCCGCTTCCTGGCCCAGCGCACCCGCTGGGCCCAGGGCAACCTCCAGTGCCTGCGCTACACGCGGCGGGTGCTGGCGTCCCCGCACTACCGCTGGTCGGGCAAGGCCGAGGTGCTCTACACCTTCCTCCAGCCGCTGGTGTGCGTCCTGCTGGTGCTGCTCACGCCACTGTCCCTGGCGATCACCGGGGTCGGACTGATCGTGTTCCCCGACGAGACGGCCGACTTCCAGTTCCGCTTCGGGCCGGTGATGGCCGCCGCGTTCGTACTCGCCGCGGTGCCGATGGTGGCGTGGGGTCTGGCCTATCGCAAACGGGTGCACGCCGACCGCGGATGGCTCACCGGACTGGGGTGGGGCGTCCTGATGTGGCTGTACACCTACCACCTGTTCGTGGTCGCCTGCCGCGCCGCCGTCCGGCTCGCGCGTGGCCGCAACGGTTGGGCGAAGACCCGGCGCAATGCCGAGGTCGAGCTCGCGGGCGTACCCACCGCGCTCGAAGCCTGACCCCGATTCTTTGCCACTTCCCGCCCCCCGGCTCGGAGATCCGTACGTGAACGTGCCCCACCTGCCCGCCGCCAGTGTCGCCGTCGTCCTCGGCACCCGCCCCGAACTGGTCAAGCTCGCCCCGCTGATCCACGAACTCGGCCCCGCCGCCCGGCTGGTGCACACCGGCCAGCACTGGGACGAGGCGATGTCCGGGCGTTTCCTGCGCGATCTGGACCTGCCCCGCCCCGAACTGCTGACCGGCGTCGGCGGGCGTCCGCGCGCCGGGCAGATCGCCCATTCGCTGGACCAGCTCGACGACGCCTTCGCCGAGCGGCGGCCGGTCGTGGTGATCGTCCAGGGCGACACCAACGCCACCCTCGCCGGCGCACTGGCGGCCAACGCCCGCGACATCCCGCTCGTCCACGTCGAGGCCGGGCTGCGCAGCTTCGACCGGGCGATGCCCGAGGAGCACAACCGGGTCATGGTCGACCACGTCGCCGACGTCCTGTGCGCCGCCACCGCCACCAACGCGGCCAACCTGCGCGCCGAGTCGGTCGACGAGAGCCGCATCGAGGTCACCGGCAACACCGTGGTCGAGGTGGTCCGGCGCCGACTCCCCGACCGGGCCGCGCGGGCCACGCTGCTCGCCGGGTACGGTCTGCGGCCCGACGGCTACGTCCTGGCCACCGTGCACCGCCCCGAGAACACCGACACCGCCGAGGCGCTACGGGCCGTGCTGACCGAGCTGGACGCCATCGCCCGGGCCGGCACGCCGGTGCTGTTCCCGATGCACCCGCGGACCCGCGCCGCCGTCGACCGGTTCGGCCCGGCCGCGCTGCTCGGGCGGATCACGACCGTCGAGCCGGTGGGCTACGGCGAGTTCCTGGCCTTGGCCCGGCACGCCGCGCTGCTGGTCTCCGACTCGGGCGGCATCCAGGAGGAGTGCACGGTGCTGGGCCGGCCGCTGCTGGTGGTGCGTCGCTCCACCGAGCGTCCGGAGGCGATCGACGCGGGCTTCGCCGTGCTGGTCCGGCCGGGTCCGGAGTTGGGCGACACGGCGCGGTCGTGGCTGGCCGACTCCGAGGAGCGGCTGGCTCGGTTGGCCGCGACGGCCAGTCCGTACGGGGACGGGCTCGCGTCGGCGCGCATCGCTCATCTGACCGGGCGGCTGGCCGGGGTGGCGGCACCGGTGGCGGCCTGAGGCAATTGTGGGCCGCGTGAGCCGTGTGCGCGCCGGCCGACGCCGGTCGCCGGGGGTCCGGCGACCGGCGTCGGCCTGGTCGTGTGGGCTGGGGTGGGGTGGGGTCAACCGAAGAGGCCCCCGGTGTCGGCGCCGCGACGGCCGGGCACCAGAGGTGCCTGTCCGACCGGAACGGCGGGCCATGGTCGGGGGCGGGCGATCGGGCGCCGCAGGTAGTACGCCGCACAGGCCCCGGTGAGCAGACCCGCGCCGAGCACGGTCAGGCCCCGCCGGTCGAGCCAACCGAGCGAACCGCCACCCGCGAGGTCGACGAGGCGCGGCAACAGGAACGTGCCCACCGTCGCCGCGCCCGCGCCGAATGCGACCCGGAACGCCACCACCCCGGCGCCGACGACCATCACGCCGGCCGGGAACAGGCAGGCCATGCCGACCAGGGCCAACCAGGTGGCGGTGTAGGGCGATCGGCGCAGGCTGTCCGGGATCAGGCTCGCCAATGCCAGGCCCGAAACGGCCGGCCCGGCGGCGGTCGGCCACCGTAGCGCCGCGCCGGCCGCCTCCCGCACCGCGCCCCCGCGCCCGGGACCGGAGGCCCCCGACCCGACCCGCGCCCGCCGCGCACCACGTGCGTCGGAGCGGCGATCGGAGGCGGGTCGCGGGCCCTGTGCGGCAGGCGGCCGGGCGTGGTGGGCTCGGGCAACAGGCCGGAGGGACCGGATGGGCCGGCAGGTGGCGCGGGGCCGGATCCGCCGGCCGGGAAGTCGGAAGAGCGGTGGTCGGGTCAGACCCGGCTGGGTACGCGGGAGCGGTCGACCTGGCGGATCGCGTCGTCGACGGTCGACTGGGCGGTGTCCAGCCACGTGTGGGTGATGTCGAAGCTCTCCCCCACCTCGGCCGGCCACCGATGCAGGCGCGGTTCCTCGCCGGCCTCGGCGGGGCGCGCGTGCAGCAGCGCGTGGATCAGTCGGGCCACCGCCGCGAGTTCCTCGCCCGCGACCCGCAACCACTCGCGCACGGCGGGGTCGGTGACGTGGCCGATGTTCCCCGGATCCTGGAGCGCCTTGCCGATCGCCCCGGCCGAACGCCCGGTCAACTTGCGCGCCCGCAAGCCGGGCGGCAGGCCGGTCAGGCGGGACAGTTCGGAGAGCACAAGCCCCTCGACGAGCGTCACGGAATAGGTCAGTCGGCCGATCTTCAACAGGTAATCGTCATCTGGAAGCACCCCGTCATTCTCCGTTACCCACCCTGCCCCTGGGTCACTTTCCCACCCCGCGTGTCTCGGCCCGAAACGGCTGCGCGTTCCGCGACCGGGGCGATGGGGGTCGGCAGGCGAGCTGTATGGTTTCTACATCGTTGTAGAAGTTTTGATCGCGGAAGTCGCGCAAGTCACGCAAGTAGCGGAAGTCGCGGAAGGGGGCTCGGGCGCGGTGGGTAGGGCTCAGCGGGGTGCCATGTGGCGGCAGATCGTTCGCGTCGCGGTCGAGCGGGAGTTTTGTGGGCCGTGGCTGCTCGGCGAGTTGCGGCGGCAGGGGTTCGAGGTCGCCGCCGAGCGGTTGTACGCGATGTTGCGCCGTATGGAGGGCGACGGCACGCTCGTGTCCGAGCACCGGACGGTCGACGGGCAACGACGCCGGATGTACCGCGCCTCCGCGGCCACCCGCGAGCGCGTGGCCCGCGAGTAGCGCGCGGTCGGCGGCGCGGTTTTGGGCCGAGCGCGTGTCGTGGAGACACGCGCTACAACGGCGTCGCGGCGATCAGGAGCAGGACCAGGGCGACCGCGGCGTTGAGCGAGGCCAGTACGGACACCGTGGTGCCCGTCGCGGCGACCAGGGCCGCGACGCCCGCGCGGGAGCGGGGGGTGGGCCACGCGGTGGGCGGCGGTGGACCGAGCAGGGCGGCGACCCGACGCGGCACCGGTCCGGGCGCGGCGAACGCGGGTGCGGCGAACGGCGGGCGGCCCTTGGCGGCAAGCGCCGCCTTGCCCACTGCGCGGGCTATCGTGCGCCGGTCGCCGAGGGCTTCGGCGGCGTCCTCGTCGGCCCAGCGTTCGACCGTGTAGGCGACGGTGGTGTGGATCGGACGCAGCAGCGGATGGGCGCAGGCCGCGAGTCGGGTGGCGGCGAGCGCGAGGTGGTGACGGCCCCTCAGGTGGGCCCGCTCGTGGGCGATCAGCGCGCGGCGCTCCTCGTCGTCGAGCGGGAGAAGCATCCCGGTGGAGACCACGATGCGGTCGGGCGGTCCGCGCAGGGCGTAGGCGTAGGGCGTCGGGTCGGGCAGCACGGTCAGTTCGCCGCCGGCGGGCGCGCCCGCGACGGCGTTCAACGCCAAGCGGTGCTCGACCCGGTCGCGCCGGTGGGTGACGGCGACGGCGGTCAGGATGGCCAGGAAGGTGGGGATGGCCAGGATCCCGAACAGGCTGACGTGCGGGATCGCGTCGCGTACCTCCGTGTCCGACCAGCCGTCGGGCAGCGGATTGCCGGGCAGTTGGGCCGTGCCGACCACGACCAGCAGCGCCAGGCACAGGGTGCTGCACACGGACAGGACCACCGAGACGACGGTGAGCAGGCGGGTGGCGGTGCGCGGGTGCAGGTGGTCGCCGGCAAGTCGGGCCACCGGGAACGCGGTGAGCGGCAGCAGCAGCGGCAGGTAGAGCGCGAGCGGCATGCTCAACCCCGGCTCTCGGCCGGTCCGGCGGCGCCGAGCAGGGCGCGCAGGATCGACTCGTCGGCGGCCGAGAGTTCGGAGACGAAGCTGGCGAGCACCGCCTGGCGGTCGGCCTCGTGGTCGAGGAGCGCGCGCATCCGGCGGGCCACGATGCCGGCCTCGTCGGTGACCGGGGTGTAGGCGTACGCCCGTCCAGAGCGGGCCCGGGCGAGCAGTCCCTTGTCGTGCAGGCGGGACAGGATGGTCACCACCGTGGTGTAGGCGAGATCACCGGCCAGTTCGGCCTGGACCCAGGCCGCGGTCCGCGGTCCGCGCGCTACCCACAGCAGCGCCAGCACCTCCGACTCCAGCTCCCCCGGGCCGCGCCGCACCGCACGCGCCGACGGTTTGCCGGGATTTGGACGGACCGTCATATCGCCTCCGGGAGTCGTGCCGCGGGTCGTGCCGAGGTGGTGTCGGTGTCGTGCGGAGGTGGTGGTGATGTGGCGTCGAGGTGGCGAGGTGGCGCCGCGCCGCCGCTCCACCGTTCCACATCCGTGCTCCGAGCCTTCTGCGCCCGGATGCTTTCTGCGCCTCTGTGCTTTCTACACCTATGTAGAGTATCGCCGCCGACATCCACGGCACCGGCCGCACCAACTGTGGCCCCGCACCCCCGACGCTACGGGACGCCCCCGGTGCCGCACCGACCCGAGGTGTCGGCGGGCTGTCGGGCCCACAGGCCGATGTCCATGTCGAAGGCGATCAGCAGACCTCGCGGGGTGAAGGTGAGTGCGCGGGACGGGGCCGGGAGGAGGATGCGGTCCAGGAGACGGCCGGCGTCGAGGTCCCAGATTCGCGCGGTGTGGTCGTCGGCACCGGTGGCCGCGACGGATCGGCCGCCGACCGTGCCGCACGCGATGGCGTGCACGCTGTCCGCGTGACCGGTCAGCGGTCGGCCGAGCGGGGTGCCCGCGCGCGGATCCCACATCCGCGCGGTGGCGTCGCCGGCGGCGCTGACCACGACGGGACGGCCGCGCACGGTCGTACAGGCGAGCGCGTGCACCACGCCCGTGTGGCCGGTCAACGGTGCGCCGACGGGCCGACCGTCGGCGGGGTCCCACACCCGTACGGTGCGGTCGGCGGAGCCGCTGACCACGATGGGGCGGCCGTCGAGGACGGTGCAGGCCAGCGCGTGTACGGGTCCGGTGTGGCCGGTCAGGGGCGTCCCGATCGGCCGGCCCGTGAGCGGGTCCCATATCCGGATCGTGGCGTCGGCGGATCCGCTGACCACGATCGGCCGGCCGTGCAGCGTGGTGCACGCCAACGCGGTCACCCACCCGGTGTGTCCGGTCAGCGGCTCGCCGAGTCGGACCCGACCGGTCAGGTCCCAGAGCCGGACCGCGTTGTCGCGGGATCCGGTGGCCGCGATCGGCCGGCCGCGCACGGTGGTGCAGGCGATCGCGTGCACCCACCAGACGGGTTCGGCCAGGCCGGCGCCGATCGGGTCGGGGATGTCGAGGCGGCGGATCCGGATCCGGTCGTCCTGCCCGCCGGTGACCACGACCGGCCGGCCGGCGACCGTGGCACAGGCCACCGCCCACACGGCGCGCCCGTGGCCGTGCCGGGGCCCGCGCGGTTCGTCGACGAGCCCGGTGCCACCGGCGGCGATCGGCTTCCACGCACCGGGCGCGGTCGTGCGATTGAGCCATGCGGCCAACGCGGGTGCGCCGCGCCGATGGGCCTCCAACGCGAGCAGCCGCCGCCGGGCGGGCGGTACGGCCCCGTGCGGCGGCGGCGTCGGATGCACGACGGCGGCCATCCGCCGCTCCGACATCCCCGCCCGAGCGAACGCGGCCAGCAGATCGGCGGGGTCGCCCCACGCCAGGTACGCGTCATCGGCCAACACCTCGCCCAGCCGCCCGGCCGCCTCGGCATACACCAGGACATGCCGCAGCACATACGGCGAAGCCATATCCCACCGACGCCGCGCCCCCTCACGCCCGACACACCCCAGCAGTCGATCCAGCACGGCCCCGGCCGTCGGCACACCCGCCTCGGCAGACGATCGCGGGTGACACATGAGGTGCTCGACGAGTCCCTGGTGGAAGAGCCGGTACAGGAGCGTGCCGTCGTGGTCGGGGGTCGCCCGCACGTGGAACAGCGCATCCGGCAGCAGCGCGCGGGCCCGCTCGGGGTCGAGGTCGGGCGCGAACAGTCCGGCCAGGGGCAGCGCGACGTCCGCCGGCATGCCCTCACCGCGCGCATGTGCCAGCGCGGCCAGGATCGCCCGGATGTGCTCACCGTCGGCCCGTACGCCCAGATCCAGATCGAGCACGGCCGGCAGGTCGGTCGGCGCCAGGCCGCCCCATCGCGCCGCCTCGTCCGGGTCGGCGGGCGGCGGGACGGCGGCCAGGTAGTGGGCGAAGACGTCGGCGATCAGGAACGCCCCCCACCCGGCCCCCTCCCCGCCACGCGACGCGAGCCGATCGGCGACGGCCCGGGCCAGGCTCTCCCGGATCGCCCCCATCGCAGCCGGCCGATACGCGGGCACCTCGGCCAACCGACCCCGGAGATACGCGGCCAGGTCCGCCCGTACCTCGTTCGGGTCGGCGGCATCCAGGTCGAGCAACCCACCCTGGGCGCGGGCCAATTCGAACAATCGATCGAACATCGGCAGGCGCCGTGCCGCCACGATCAAGCGCACCGCCGGACGGTGGTCGGCGCGCCGAATCCATGCCAGGTCGGCCAGGTCCGCACAGGTCGCGGCCGGTTCGAGGGCTTCGTCGAGAGCGTCGACCAGGATCGCCGGAATGTGCGGCCCGTCCCCGAGCAGCCGCGCCAACGCCCCCGCATCGAACAGGTCGTCCGGGCGCGGATCGTCGGGCACGAGCTGCCGGACGATCGCGGCCAGGATCTCGTGCCGCGTACGCCCCCGCGCATGCACGGCCGCCAAGTGCACGGCCACGGCGGGACAACATCGAGGATCGTCGGCGAGCAACCGCCGCCGCACCTGCGGAGCGGCGGCGACCAATACGGGGTGCGCCGCACACGCAAGCACCGACAGCAGAGCCGACTTGCCGGCGCCGGGACCACCGGCGATCACCCGCAGCCCGCCCACCTCGACATCGTCCGCCCAGCCGACCAACCTCCGCAGCCCCGAACGCCGCCCCACAAACCCGACACCGGCGCGACCCTCGGCCACGCCGTACCCGACGACCCCGGATTCGAGGAACGCCCGTAACGCCGGATCGATGCCGGCGACACTGGGCGCGGTCGGATCGAAGCGTGGGTTGGGAAGAAACGGCAGGACCGGTTCGTCCCGAGCCGGAGGCGTCGGCGTGCTGTACACGGGAAGGCCGCGACCGGGCGATTCCCCCATCGCCTGCCGGATCCGCCGGGACACCACGGAGAAGGCGACGCGCGAGCGCGCCGGGTCGGCATCCAGTCCGGTACGCGCGACCTCGTCGAAAACCCGGACCAGGGCCCGCCCGAACCCCCCGTCGCACACACCCGGCTCCCCCACGCCGGCAGCAATCACCCACACCTGTGCGGACGTATCCGAGCGATTCACCAATGCCCGCACCGCAGCCGCGTCGGCCCCATACATATCGAGGAGAAAAAGCGTCGGCGCGTCACCCCGTTCCGCATCGGCGATCCACCGCCCGACCGCGACGTCGGGCCCGATCCGCCCGTACCCGGCGACGTAGACCACCCGGGCGGCGGCGATCGTATCCGCCACACCGCTGCCCGACTCCCCACCCGGAACGCCGGTATGGACCTCCGTCGTGCGATACCCGAGCCGAGTCAGCGCCGCGGCAACCTCCGCCCAAGCCGGCGCGTGCCCTCCGTGCCCTCCGCACCCCTCCGAACCGACCGCATCCCACCGGCCGATCCCCACCACCACGGCACGCGCGTCAGCCTCCACCGGGACCCGCTCCCCACCCTCGGCACCAGCCAGCATGCCGGCGCGGCGCGACCCAGGGGAGGACTTCGCGGATCTGCGCACGGGCAAGGGCGGCCGGTAAATCCTCCCGAAAGAAGAGGACGGACACGCCCTCCACGAGAACCTGTTTTCGCCATATCCTTGACGTCGTCAAAAACCCTTGCCTATCGTTCCCGTGCCGACGCGGGTCGCGCGGACGACGAGCACGAGGGGATCACCATGGCGGGCGGCACGATCGACGGATTCCAGGTGCACGGGCAGGACATCCCTTGGCTGCTCCGGCACTGGGCCGAGCACCGCCCCGAACATCCGGCGCTGGTGTGGGAACCCGCCGAGGGCACCGGCCGCACCTGGACCTACGCCGAACTGCTGCGCGACACCCAACGATTGGCCGCCGGCCTGACCGGACGCGGCATCGGCCGCGGCGCCAAGGTCCTGGTCCACAGCGAGAACTGCCCCGAGATGGTGCTGGCCTGGCTGGCCTGCGCGACCGTGGGCGCGGTGGCGGTGACCACGAACACCCGCGCCACCCCCGCCGAGATCGCCTACTTCGTCGAGCGTGCCGGTTGCATGGCCGCCGTCACCCAACCCCACCTGGTCGCCCCGCTGGCGCAGTCCGGCGCCGCGTTGGACTGGGTCGCGGTCATCGACGGCGCCGCCCCGGACACGGTCTCCTTCGCCGACCTGTACGGCGACGCCGCGACCTGGACCGGACGCCCGATCGAACCGCTGCTCCCGTTCGGGATCATGTTCACCTCCGGCACCACCAGCCGCCCCAAGGCCGTCGTACACACGCACGCCAACGCGATCTGGGCAAGCCGCTCGGGTCCGCGCAGCATCGACCTGGGCCCCGACGACCGCTACCTGATCCACCTGCCCTTCTTCCACGTCAACGCGCAGAGTTGGTCGTTCTTCTCGGTACTCGGCGTGGGCGCGACCGCCGTCCTGACGCCCAAGTGGTCGACCAGCCGGTTCTGGGACGTGGTCGCCCGGCACGGGATCACCCACATGTCGCTGATGCCGTTCTGCTTCGGTGTGCTCGCCGCCCCGAACCGCCCGGAAACCGCCCTGCGGGTGGGCGTGTTCGGCCAGGTCGCCCCGGCCCTGGACACGATGCTCGGACTGCGCGTGTACGCCGCGTTCGGCATGACCGAGACGGTCACCCACGCGATCACCGGCAAACCCACCGAGTACCTGCCCGCCCGCTCGATGGGCCGCCCCGCACCCGGGTACGCCTGCGCCGTGGTCGACCCGGAGACCGGCCGGGAGTGCGCCGAGGGCGAGGTGGGCGAGTTGTGGCTGCGCGGCCAACGCGGCGTACAGCTGTTCCTGGAGTACCACGGCGATCCGCAGGCCACCGAGGCCGCGTTCGTCGGCGACTGGTTCCGCACCGGCGACATGGTCCTACTCGGCGCCGGCGGCAACGTGTTCTACCGCGAACGCGACAAGGACCTGCTCAAGGTCGGCGGCGAGAACGTCTCGGCCCGCGAGGTCGAGGACGTCGTCGGCGCCGTCGCCGGCGTCGGATCGGTCGCGGTGGTCGGCAAACACCACGACTTCCTCAGCGAGGTCGTGGTGGCCTTCGTGATCCGCAAACCGGACGCACCCGACGAGGACACCCTGGAGAAGAGCATCCTGGCGGCCTGCCGCGAGCGGCTGTCGGACTACAAGGTCCCCCGCGCGATCTACTTCGTCGACGCCTTCCCCCTTGGCACCCTCGACAAGGTCCTCAAGAAGTCGCTGCGGGAGATGGCCGACAGCCGACCTCCGATCTGACGCACAACCGCTGCCACGCCGCGCGAGAACGGCTTGATCTGGTTTCACTTGTCATCCCGAGCTGCACGAGCTGGGCGGCGTGCTCGGCGCCACGACGGCGGTCCTGGATGGCGAGATCGTGGCCTTCGCGCAGCGTCGCAGCGACTTCGGACTGTTGCAGTCCCGCATGGACCTGGCCGATTCGCCCGCCAAGGCCGCGTGGATGGCACGCGAGACGCCGGCGACGCTGGTGCTGTTCGACCTCGTTCACCGTCGGGGACGGTCCCTCGTATCCGGTGGGGCCGGGGTGGGCCGGCCGTTGAGTTCGAGAATCATCGCGTTGTAGAACGGCGCGTCTTCCCATGGGTGCGAAACCCCGACGGTGCGGTAGCCCCACGATGTGTAAGCGGACTGCGCCGGGGCCGCCTCCGGTTCCGGGCGGACGGTTAGTGTTACCCGCTCTACGTGCAGGCCCTCGAGGAGCGCGGCGTGCAGGGCGGCGGCGATACCGCGGCGGCGCCACTTTTCGCGGACGGCGAGTTCGAGGATCACCCAAGTCCGGTTGCCGTCCTCGCGGGTGAAGTCGTCCGGGAGGACCCGGTCGACGTTCGTCCACCATCCGGTGTCGCGAGGCAGGAGGTACCCGTAGGTGAAGCCGATGACGTCCTCGCCGTCGCGGGCGATGATCAGGCGCATCCCCGGTCGTTGCGTGTGGAGCAGGAAGTGTTCGATGAACGCAGCTACGTCGGAGGGGCCTTCGCTGTACGGGGGTTCGGCGTAGACCTCCTCATAAGCCGGCAGGAAGGTGTCGAGTTGTGCTGCGGCGTCCTGGCCCTCGTATCGCTCGTACGTCACCTCGGGCATCACGCAGCCCCCTTCTTTACGTACTCGGCCAATTCCTCGGTGGCGTCCCTGGCAGAGACGGCATCGACGGCGCGCAGCGAGCCGACCACTTCGGTGAGGCGCCGCGTGACCCGGCCCGATTCGACCTCTTGTAGATCGTCCAGGCTGCCCGTGGCCTGAGCTGCTCCTTCGTCTACTTCACCGGCGCCAATCAGGCTCCGGGCCAACGTGAGGCGGTAGAGGGCTCGGTTGCGGCCGTAGTTCGCCTCCTGGTGGGCGAGTGCGGCGCGGAGGAACCCGGTCGCCGCGTGGTGGTGCCCGAGTTCGGTGTAGAGAAGTCCTTGCGCGTAGTCCAGCTCGGCCTGCCCGTGGAAGGCGGCCCACGCGGGTGAAGGGCGCCGCCCTCGTCCGTTGCGATCGACGAGTCGCATCGCGTCGACCATCCGGCGCCGGGCGGCCGTGCCGTCGGCCATCAGCGACAGGGCCCGTGCTTCGCGGGCGGCGATGAGGGACTGGAGGATGGGCGAGCCGAGACGGGTTGCGCGGTCTTGGGCGGCACGCGCCAGGTCGAAGCCGTCTCGGGGGCTGCCTTCGTGGCGCCTGAAGGCTCATGGAGGAGAAGACCAGGATTTCCAGGTTGGTGTCACGGAGCATCGTGGCTGCCGTCAGGGCCTCGCCCCAGTAGCGTTTCGCGTTCTCCTGCTGGTCGGCGTCGTAGTACAACCAGCCGCAGTGTTCGGCGATCTCTCCAAGCGGGTGTGGGCCGAGGCCACCGTCGTGGACAGTCTCGCGTGAGGGGCGGGCGATGGAACGCTCGGACCTGTGCACACCGATCACGAGGGTGCCGGGCCTTTCTACGCCTGCGAGCCGTGTATTCGCCGCCTCGAAACTCTCGTCCGGGCCCACCAGGAACAGCGAGTCATCGAATGACGCTGTCGGCCCCGTTGTCGTGAAGGAAATACGCGATGTCCATTGATCCCCCTGCCCCGTCGGACGTGGCGCCGGAGGGAGGCGAGCCTTGGGAATGGCTGCTGAATGCAGCGCCATCGGCACCGCAGGCACGCGCCGAGTGGGCACACTCGGGAGCCGGCTGGTTCACGCCCGGGACGATGTTCTCCGCCGTGTCGTTCCCGGCCGGGGCGGTTCACGCCGCGATCGGCAACTGGTCCACGATGAACGAGTTCGCCGAGCATCTGACGGATTTCGTCGACGGACTGATGTTCTATCAGCCCCGTATGCGGGCCGACGACGACACGTACACAGGTCTCGTGCCCTACTCCGTGGGCCGGCGGTGGGACGTGCCGTTTACGACAGTGGAGCCTGCCGACCGAACCCGGCTGTGGTGGGTGATCTCGGTGGAGCAGACTCGGCATCTGTACTCGACACGGGCGTTCACCCCGGCTCGTCCACGGCGGTCGTGGCCCGTACGCCGACCTGGGTCCGTGGGGGGAACCGTGACCGGGGAGGAGACACGGAAGGAGACCTTCCGGCGCCTGGACGACGCGATCAGGGACGTGGACGGTGGAGGTGAGGACGCGCCCGCCGGGGTGTACATCCGGGGGGCGTTCGTCCACCCCGAGGGCGGCGGCCCGTTCGGTCAGGAAGAGCGCCCCGGCGGGTCACGGGTGTCGATCATCCGGGAGTGGGCCGAGACGCGGCCCGGATTCGTCCGGCTGTGGGTGCTGCCGGTCGGGCCGCGGGCCGCGCACTTGACGACGGTGATGTGGGTCGGCTCCGACGCCGAGGTCCAGGCGCGATACGCCACATACCTGAGCACGCTTGCAGCGGTCGGGTGGCACATCCTCGCCCCCGCCGGAAGCATCCGCGGGTGCGCGAGCGGCGCACCCGAGATGGATCAGACCGACGACAACGGTGAGCATCGTGTTGCCTAGCGGCGGGGCGTCGGCGGCCTCATGCGAGAAGTGCGCACGTCTCACCGCCGAGGGCCGCGCCGGCCGTTCGGTGGCGTTGTGGATGCTCGTCGAACATCACATCTCGGTTCACCGGGCTCGTGGCGCGCAGGCACCGACCTGCGAGAAATGCGCGTACTGGGAGCGATCCGACCTGATGATCGCTCCGCGGCTGGTGGCGCTCTGGCGCCGTCATCACCACGTCCAGCACGCCTTGCAGATCGTGTCGGACGGTCCCGGCTTCCCACTTCGCTTCGCCGACATGCCCCCTGCGAAACGCAAGTCCGCGCGCCGAAGACGCCCTCGCTCTGGGTGTGCAGGTCAAGCCGGTCCAGGTAGGCCGCATGGCGCAACGCTGCCCCCCACGCGGCCGGGGCCACCCTGCCGTGCGGGCGCCACGGCGGCGCGGACATCACCCGCCGCACGTGGTGTACGGGGGTGTTGGCGGGTTGGCATCATGTGCACGCCGGCCGATCGGGGGGGAATCATGCGCACCCGCGCGTTCACGTATGTCATAGGTGCTGTTCTGAGTGCGGCCTTGGTGGCCTGTTCCGGCGGCTCGGGCCGGCCGAGCTCGGGGACCAGGGAGAACACCGCCGCCAATGCCATCGAGAGCATGAGCTGTGGTGACCCCGCCATGCCCGTTGGGGAGTGGCGCAAGCGTTGTGGAGGCGCGTCCCCGACGGCCACGGCGAGCGCGGCGACGGTGGTGGGCGTCGGCGAGCCCGGCACCGTAGACAGCTCGACCGGCGGCGTGTTCAGTGCGACGCTCCGCCGGGTGGTGGATCCCGCGCCCGCCGCGAACCCCTACGCCGGGGCCTCGTCCGGGAAGCGCTACGTCGCCCTCCTCTGGAAGATCGACAACACCGGGTCGACGACCCTCAACGCGTCCGATGTCTTCAGCTCGCACATCGTCGACGACCGGGGCGAGTGGGAGTTGGCCGCCCCCGCGACGATCGCGGCCGGCGGCACGTTCCCCGATGCCGTCCGGATTCCACCGGGCCAGTCCCTCGAAGCCTTCCTCGTCTACCAACTCCCGCAGAACGCAAAGCCCGTCACCGTCGAATTCCTGCCCGGCTTCGGCAAGCCCGTCGTCAAATGGCGCCTGACCTGAGTCCATGGCGCCCCGCCGCCGTTCCACGCTGCCCGCGATGCCCGGCCGAGGCCGGGGGCCTTGACCGTGGGGTGGCGGAGGTGGACGGTGTGCGCCGGCTTGCTTGGTCGGACGGGGGTCGGAGATGCGTGAGCTGATACGTGCCTACACACCGGACGGGTTCGCTCCGACCCACCCGATCACCTACCTGGCCGGGGCTCTCTGTCGGCGTGACGGAACCGCTGCCGGTGCTGGATCTGGCGATCGAGCCGATGGACCGTGCTGTGCCGCCGCAGTCCGCCGAGGGCGCGCAACCACTTCGTCCTTGATCGACACGCGCACCACCGGACCGGGTTCGGTGGTGCGCGCGTCGCCTGTGGCTACGGCGCAGCTGGGGTGGTCTGGATCTGTGCGCCGATGGAGGCGAGCTTCCGGACGGGGTCTTCGTAGCCGCGTTCGACGTAGCGGGTGCCGCGAATGGTGCTGTCCCCCTCGGCGATGAGGGCGGCGAGGAGGTAGGCGAAGCCGGCGCGGAGGTCGGGGATTTCGAGATCGCCACCGGTGAGGGGGGTGCTCCCCAGCACGACGGCGGAGTGTTCGAAGTCGCGGCTGGCGAAGTGGCAGGGCTTGCCGCCGAGGCAGTCGGTGCTCAGGATGACGTTGGCACCCATTTCGGCGAGTTGCCGGGTGTAGCCGAACCGGTCCTCGTAGATGGTCTCGTGGATCACGGACGCACCGTTGGCCTGGGTGAGCAGGACGGTCAGGGGCTGTTGCCAGTCGGTCATGCAGCCGGGGTGGACGTCGGTCTGGACGTGCACGGCGCTCAGGTCACGGGCGCGGTGGAAGGCGAGTCCACGGTCGGTGACCTCGAACTCCCCGCCCAACTTCCGAAGGTGGTTCAGGAACGTGGTCATGTGTTCCTGAACGGCCCCCACGACCTCCACGCGCCCGTTGGTGGCAACCGCGGCTGCGGCGAAGCTCGCGGCCTCGATGCGGTCGGGGATCGGGGCGTGGCGGGCACCGCGCAGCCGTGCCACACCCTGGACGACGATGGTGCGGTCGACGCGGACGTCGACGAGGGCGCCCATCTGTTGCAGGAACATGATCAGGTCGATGATCTCGGGCTCGACCGCCGCGTTCGAGATCACCGTGGTGCCCTGGGCGAGGACGGCAGCCAGGAGCAGGTTCTCGGTGGCGCCGACGCTCGGGAATGGCAGTTCGACGTGTGCGGCCTTGAGTCCAAGGGACTTCACCCGTACGGAGCGGAGCTGTTCGGTGATCTCGGCGCCCATGGCGCGCAGGCCGCTCAGGTGGAAGTCGACGGGGCGCTTTCCGATTTTGCAGCCGCCGGGAAGCGGGACGACGGTCTCGCCGACGCGGTGCAGGAGGGGTCCCATCATGAGGATGGGGATGCGGTTGACGCCGCTGTACGCCTCGGACAGGGAAGGGTTGACGACGGTGGGGGTGGCGACGCGCAGATGTGCTCGTCCAGCCATTCCACGTGGGTGCCCAGTTCGGCGAGCATGTCCAGGACGATCTGGACCTCGACGATGCGCGGCACCCTGCTCAGCACGCAGGGTTCGGTGGTGAGCAGGGTGGCAACGAGAAGTTTGGTGGCGCTGTTTTTGGCGCCGGCTACCTGTACCGCGCCCTTCAGCGGTTGGCCGCCGGTGATGCCGTACAGGTGCCGGTCGGCGGCCATGGTCTGGGCCGCAGTGCTCGTGTTGTTCGCCTCCACGGGCGGGATTCCTCCGTTGTGATCGGGTGAATACGCCCAGTGTCGGCACGAACCGATCCAAGCAGACGCGCGGGCGTCTTCGGGGGTGTGATCGGAGGCGAAGAGGGGGTTGGTACGCACGTGTGACAGGCCGCCGAGCAGGGTGGCCTGGAGGATGGCGGCCTGGGCTCCGGACTCGATCCGGTGGAGGTTGTTCGCGGCCTCGTGGAGGGTGCGACCGATGGTCATGGCGCCGTGCCGGTGGATGGTGAATCCGAGGCCGGGTCGATCGAGTTCGCCCGCGCGGGGTGTGAGGTGGGCGAGGACCTGGGGGATGAGTTCCATGTTGACGACGTAGGGGCCGGGTGATTGGGCGACGCCCGGGATCATCGGCATGGCGGTGTGGCCATTGGCGACCCGGCGCTTGATCGCGTGGTCGTCGGCGGCGACGCAGGGGATCTCTCCGAGGGTGTCGAGCTGGTTGGTGACGGACGGGATCGTCTCGCCGAGGGAGGCGAACGCGAGCGCGTGCGGAGGGTGGGCGTGCGCGATGCCGTGGCAGGCGGGGAACAACATCCTGGCGACCATGGCGGTCCAATGCGTCGAGCTGGGTCACTTGCGCACCGGACTCGACCTGATCCGGATGGCCCAGCACACGGTGCGCGACGTCCACCTACCGCGTCTGGACAGCATGCCGGCCACCCGCGAGGGGTGGATCTGCGGGCAGCTCGGCCGTGTCCAGGACACTCACCGCGCCATCGGAAACGCGGAGGAAGCCTTCGCCCGCACCACCGACGGAGACGCCCCCACGTGGTTGGGATACTTCACCGAAGCCGAACTCGCAGGTACCACCGCGTCCAACTACCGCGACCTCGCCACCCACGACCGAACGCAGCTCGACCGGGCCGCCGAACGATTCGAGCGATCGCTCCTCCTTCGTGGCAGCGAAGAGGTCCGCTCGACGGCGTTCGACCTGGCCGAACTCGCGAAGGTCCGATTGCGGCAGGGCGACGTCGAGCAGGCGTGCGCCACCGGCCACGCGGCCGTCACCGCCGCGACCGGCCTGCACTTGTTTCGTGTCCGGCAACGCCTGAGCGATCTATTCGACGCCACCGCGCCCTACCGGCACATCACCGAGTGCGCCGACCTGCGTGAACGCGTCGCCCCCCTGACTCGCGCTACGGCCTGGAAAGCGCCGGGTTCCTCGCCCGCCTCCAGGTACATCGGCCCTCGCTTGAGCGCGATCAAAGCCGACTCCATCCGGCGGGCCCGGCGCGGCGGCATGTAGTCCGGCACGCTGTCCGCAGGCACGAACTCGTACGCGCTCAGCTCATCGGGTGGGAGCCGTAGCGTGCTGATCAGCGCCGGCGTCAGCACTCCGGCGTCGAAGATCCACCGCATGCCGCCGGGACGGTCGGCGGCCGGCACCCAGTCAGCTACGAGCAGACGTAGGGGATCCGGCGGTACCAAGGACAATTCTTCGCGGAGTTCCCGGAGACACGCCTCAAGAGGTGACTCGCCGTCCTCGGCCACGCCCCCGGGAATCTCCCAGCCGGGTTTGTAGGTCGGACGCACGAGCAGAACGCGATCTACCTCGTCTCGAATCAATGCCCCCGATGCTGCAACCAGCCTCGAATCACCCATACCCGGCACGCTAATCATCTGATCGTTTCGGAGGATCGCGACACCCCGGGCATCTCCCGTCTTGCGGCCGGAAGGTCAGTCGACTGCTGTCGCCCGTGATTGATTCTCGTCCGGCAGGCCGCCGGTGGGACAGCGACTACTGCCCACCGCTTCGGCCGGGGTCGCCGGGCTCGCGGTTGGCCCGGCTCGCTTGAGCGCGGGGGGTTCCGGGTGCGTGTTGGACGTGGGCAGGCGCTTTTCAGCCATCGCTGACGCACGCCACCGACCAAGGGTCCGGCCGGCCACACATCAGCGGTCCCACCTCGGATGGGCCGCGAACGTCGTCGCGACGCCGGTCCGCCACGAGGGCGCACATCCAGCCCGACCGGGCCTCGGTCGTGGCGGCCGGCGCCAGGCGATGGGGTGTCACCGCCCGGCGCGGACCGCCGGGGTTCAGGTCACCGGCTGGCACACGGCGTAGACCACGTAGGAGCCCGCGGTGCTCGCCGAGTTGTTGAAGGACACCGTCCACGTGTCCGCGGCGGACGGGTAGGACTCGTACACCTGGACGGTGAGGTTGTTGCCTCCGAGGGGCGTCTTGAATCCACCGCCCGTGATGGCCGTTCCCGCCATACAGGTCGCGGTTCCCGTGTTGAGCCCGGGTGTCAGCGTGTAGGTCGTCTGGACGATCTGGGTCGGCCGGGTCGGACCGGCAGGACCCGCAGGACCGGCGAGACCCGCGGGCCCTGCGGGCCCTGGAGGGCCGGGTTTCCCGGCCCTCCAGCTGTGCGGGCAGTCCCCGCCTCCACCGTGACCGTCCTCGTGGTCGGCCGCGGCGGGGTGCGCCACGACTCCCGTCAGCAGTGTGGCGGCCAGCACCGACGGGGCCGCGGTCCGCAGTAGAGCCAGGTATCTCAACGTGTTCTCCGAGGGTGTCGGCGTTCGGGGTTGCGTTGCCCGTACGCCAAGTACGAGTAAAGAATCGGCGAAATGTCCGATATTTACATGCCGGAGAACCGCCGTCCGAGAAAAAGAGACCCCGTTCGGCGGAGTCGGACACGAACCGGTGACACCTTCCCTCCGAGGGCGGAGACAGAGACGCACCAAGCCCGGCGCCGCGGATGGGGATTGACGAGATGAGTTATTGAGTAATAACTTACTTGGCATGGCAGCTCCTACCAGTCGTGTGGCCGGCACTGTTCGGATGAGTGCGGACGAGCGTCGTGTTGCGGTGATTCGTGCTGCCGTGACCGAGTTTGCCAAGGGTGGTCTGAACGGCACCTCCACGTCGGCGATCGCGAAGCGTGTCGGGGTTTCGCAGCCGTATCTGTTCCGTCTGTTCAACGACAAGAAGGCGCTCTTCCTCGCCACCGTGGAGTACGCCTTCGATCGGGTCGAGGAGCGCTTCCGCCGTGCCACCGAAGGCCTCACCGGTTACCCGGCGATGCATGCGATGGCGCACGCCTACCACGACTTCCTCGACACCGACACCGACACCGATCTGCTGCGCATCCAGTTGCAGGCCTACGCCGCGGCCGAGGACGCCGAACTGCGGTCCGAGATCCGCGGGTTCTGGAACCGGCTGGACGCGTTCGCCCGGGAGGTCACCGGGGTCGACGGCGAGGAGCTGACCAACTTCTTCGCGCGCGGCATGCTCTGCAACGTCATCGCCTCGCTCGACCTGCCCCGCAACCGGTACTTCGACGACGTTCTCTCCGCGGACGGCAAGTTGCTCCACTGCGATCTGTGCGAGGACTCCGAGCGGTTCGGCGAGCCACCGGCGCCCGAGCCGCCCGCCCCCGAGTTGCCCGCGTCCGCACCGTCCGACTGACCCACGCCCCACCCGACCCGACCGCACCACTCGCGGACCCTTCTCCGTCCGCCCCGACGCCGATGGGCAGAGCCCTGCCCGCAATAGTTAGTAATCAATAACTAATCCTGAGCGTCAAAGTTAGTCATCGATCACTACGTCCGGACCTCGACCCAAGGGATCCCATGAGCCAGCAGCAGGCGCGACCCGCGACCGGATCGCGCACCGTCCTGTGGACCTTCCTCGCCTCCAGCTTCGCCCTCTTCATGGCCTCGCTCGACAACCTCGTCGTCACCACCGCGCTGCCGTCCATCCGCGAGGACCTCGACGCCGGGATATCCGAGCTCGAATGGACCGTGAACGCCTACACCCTCAGCTTCGCGGTGCTGCTCATGCTGGGCGCCGCGCTGGGCGACCGGTTCGGCCGCCGCCGGATCTTCGCGACCGGCATCGGGATCTTCACCGTCGCCTCCGCGATCGCCGCGATCGCCCCGAACTCCGAGACGCTGATCCTCGCCCGCGCCCTGCAGGGTGCCGGGGCCGCCGCGATCCTCCCGCTCAGCCTCACCATCCTGACCCGCGCGGTCGCCCCCGAGAAACGCCCGATGGCCCTGGGGCTGTGGGGCGGCATCAACGGGCTCGCGGTGGCCCTGGGCCCGCTGGTCGGCGGCGCCGTCGTCGAACACGGCTCCTGGCAGTGGATCTTCTGGCTGAACGTCCCGCTCGGCCTGGTCCTGGTCCCGCTCACGCTGCGCAAGGTGGACGAGAGCCACGGCCCCAACAGCCGCCTCGACCTGGTCGGCACCGTCCTCGTCAGCCTCGGCCTGCTCGGCCTCGTCTTCGGCCTTGTCCGCGGTGAGGGCCACGGCTGGTCCAGCGTCGGCGTCATCGCCCCGATGGCCGTCGGTGCCGCCCTGATCGCCGTCTTCGTCGGCTACGAACGCCGCGCCGCACAGCCCATGCTGCCCATGACGATGTTCCGCAACCGTGCCTTCACCGCCCTGACCTTCTCCGGGCTGCTCATGTTCGCCGGCGTCTTCGGCTCGATCTTCCTGCTCACCCAGTACCTCCAGGGTGTCCAGGGCTACTCGCCGCTCGACGCGGGTCTGCGGATCCTGCCGTGGACGATGATGCCCGTGGTCATCGCCCCGCTCGCCGGCCCGCTGTCCGCCCGGATCGGCGGCCGGCCGCTGGTCGTCGCGGGTCTCGCGCTGAGCGCGGCGGGTCTGGCCTGGTTCGCGGTCACCGCGTCGACCGACGTCACCTACGCGCAGCAGATCCCGGCCCTGATCCTGTGTGGGCTGGGCATGTCGCTGTACTTCATCCCCACCGCGAGCCTGCTGATGTCCGTGGTCCGTACCGACCAGCAGGGCGTCGCCTCCGGCGCCAACAACGCGCTGCGCGAACTCGGCGGCGTCCTCGGCGTGGCGGTGCTCGCCTCGGTCTTCAGCTCCAACGGCGGCTTCGCCTCGCCCGAGAGCTTCGTCGACGGCCTCGTCCCGGCGCTGTGGGTCGGCGTCGCCCTCGCCGGCGTCGGCTCGGTCACCGCCGCGCTGATCCCGCGCGCTCGTGCGCAGTCGGCGACGGAGGCCCCGGCGCCGAAGGTCCCGGTCGGCGTCTGACCTCCCGCACCACCGACACCTCGTGGGCGCGCCCTCTCCGGAGGGCGTGCCCACGAGGTCGCGGCCGGTCGAACACCGGGCGCGGTCAGTGCAGTTGGGCCAGGAACACCTTCGGGCGCAGGGCCTTGCCCGAGGCGTCCAGGACGGTCAGCGGGGTGCCGTCGCGCAGTACGGTCGGGGTGCCGGTCACCCCGGATTCGGCGAAGTCCGCCTGTGCCCGGTCCACCCAGGCCCGATGGGTGAACCCGCGCACGACGTGGTCGAAGTCGGCGCCGCGCAGCCCGGGCACCTCGCCGGCGGCGTCCAGCAGGAAGTCGGGGTCGGCGAAGGTGTCCGTCGACTCGTCCGGCTGCCGTTGGTACAGCACGTGCAGGTAGTCCAGGAACGGCCCCTGGCCGACGTCCGCCGCGCCGCGCAGGGCGTTCACCGCGCGATGCGAACCCTCGCCGCCCAGCCGTACGTCCAGGAAGGTGGCGAAGTGGTACCGCAGTACGAACCGGCCCTCGTCCGCCAGTCGCCGGAACACCGGCCCGAGCCCCACCTCCATGCGTCGGCAGAACGGGCAGCGCGGGTCGGCGTAGAGGTCCAGACAGCGGGCGAGGTCCTGGGGGCCGTAGACGAGGGCCGTGCCGTGCGCGCCGGGAGCGGTGCGGAAGCTCATTGTTCGCCTCTGTCCGGCCGGCCGCGCCGCGACTCCTCCGACCGCCCGTTCGGGGTAACCGGTCGGTCGCGTGCGGTGTCGCCCGCCTGCGCGGCCGTCCGGGGCGCTTCGGTGCATTTGCGGTCATCGGGTAGGTTCACTGGAACCGGCCGGTCGGGAACGACTGCCCACCCGGCACTGGGGAAGGTGACGCCCGGATGGACGCGGCCCCGAGGTTTCGCCACGAGGCGCTGCTGTACGCGGGCCTCGACGACTTCGTCGAGCGCACGGCGGCCTTCGTGCGCGCGGGATTGCGCGCGGGCGAGGCGGTCGCCGTCGCGGTGATCGAGTCGCGCGCCGGCGCGCTGCGCAAGGAACTGGCCGCCGATGCCGACCTGGTGACCTGGATCGACATGGAGCGGGTCGGCCGCAATCCGGCGCGGATCATTCCGGCCTGGCGGGAGTGGACGGCGGCGCAGGGCCCGCGGGGCCGGCGCGGCATCGGCGAGCCGATCTGGGTCGGCCGCGACGCCGCCGAACTGGTCGAGTGCGGTCACCACGAGGTGCTGCTCGACCTGGCCTTCGCCGACGAGGCGTGGTGGCTGCTGTGTCCGTACGACGTCTGCGGCCTGCACCCCGAGGTGATCGCCGAGGCGCGGCGCGCCCACCCCCCGCCGCCGACCGGCGCCACCGGCGAGCGGCGCTCGCGCCCGGACGCCGAGGTGTACGCGGCGACCCTGCGCGGCCCGCCGCTGCCGGGCGCCCCGGGGCACGCCGAACGCCTGGCCTTCCGGGCGGGCGAACTGGCCGGTGTCCGGACGCTGGTCCGCCGGATACTGCCCGACGCGACGCGGACCCGGGTCAATCACGCGCTGCTCGCGATCGGTGAGATCACCGGCAACAGCGTCGTGCACGGCGGTGCGGCCGGCACGATCGTGCTGTGGTCCGAGGGGGCCCACCTGTTCTGCGACGTCCACGACGCCGGCCGGATCACCGACCCGCTCGCCGGCCGTCACCGCCCGACCACCGATCAGGACGGCGGCCGCGGCCTGTGGATCGCCAACCAGATCTGCGACCTGGTCCAGATCCGCTCCACCGAAACCGGCACCACCGTGCGGCTGCGCCTGCGGGTGTCGGACTGATCGGTCGCCCGAAACCGGGAGCCGCCGCGCGACGGCCCCGACCTCGTTCGCCCGGAGGAGCGGGCGGGTGAGGTCGGGGCCGCGGGGTGGGAAAGACTGGTGGGACGAACTGGTGAGGGATTCAGTGTCGGGACGTCGGGGCCGCGTCCGGCGTCGCGCCCGGCGCCGCGATCTGTTCGATCTCGATCATGCACGCCACACAGAACGTCTCCCGCCGGCGACTGCCGTGCACTTCACGAAAGTTCGGCAGGGTCTCGCCGCACAACGCGGTGTCCTCGCCCTCCATCGCGTGCCACACGACATTGTCCGGACCTTCGACCGCTCGCATCACATGCATTTCCGCTCCCGTGTGCTGGGATTCACCGGCTTCACCATGCAATCCGGGGGCGGTCCCGCGCGCATCCGGGCCGGAGCCGCGCCGAGCCGGGCCGGGTGGTCCCGATCCGCGTGCGGGGACACGGAGTACGAGGTCACCGGCACGTGGTCGGCCGTCGAGACGGGCGGGGCGGGGTTGGCCCGTCCGGGTGATCGACCGGGACGGCGGGCGGGCCGTCGCGGCCGGAGCGACGGGGGCGGCCCGGGGAGGCGGCACTCCGAAAAGGGCTGAACCGCTCGTCGGCGACACCGCGGCGGCGCCGACGTGGGGACGGTGATGCGTACCGTGATCGTCGGCGGCGGCGTGGTCGGCCTGCTCACCGCCCTGGAGCGCGCCCGGGCCGGCCATCGGGCCACCCTCGTCGAGCAGGGCCCGCTGCCCAATCCGCACGCGGCCTCGTACGACCGTGCACCGGGTGCCGCGCACCCTGCTCGCCGCCGCCGGCGATGGCGGGCACCCGCTGGACCCGATCGGGCTCGCCCGGCGCCGACCATCCGTGCTTTCCCGCCGGCGCGGGCGCGGTGTACGAGGAGCGGGGCCGGCGTACTGCTCGCGAACCGCGTCTTGGAGGTGGCCGTGCCTGACCGGCGCCGCCGGTCGCGGACGCCCCGCTCGGGTTGTCCGCGCACGAAGTCGCCTGCGTGGCAACCGCGTTGCACGGCCGCGATGCCGCCGCCCACTGGACCCGGGCCCTGCGCAAGCGGTGCACACCGCTCGTGTCCGGCTTCCATCCCGGCCGCGAAGTCGAACGGCTCGTCCGCCGACCCGCGCTGCCCGGGGCTACTCCGCCGGGAGTAGGCCGTTGTGGAGGAGGTCGGCCAGTTGGGTCGTCGCGAAGAGTTGGGGTTGGCCGCCGGTACGGATGACCAGGGTCGGGTGGTCGGGCAGGAGCGGGGAGGCGAGGAAGACGACGGCCGTCGGTCCGCCGTCCGTGCCCGCGAACATCACGGCTCGCCCGAGCGGAGTGGGTACGGTTTCGACCGGGCGGTCCGTCGGGATGTCGGACTCGGTGCGGTAGAGGTCCTTCGGGCTCAGGCCCTCCCATCCTGGCATGGTGCGCGGGTCGCAGGCTGTGCCGAAGGATTGGATCACCAGGTCCGGGCCGGACACGCCCCGATTGACCACGACCCGCACGCCTGGGCAGTACGAGCCGGACACCGCCGCCGAATCGCCCTGCACCCAGCGGTCGGTGGGCACCCGCAGCCGGAACACCGCGGCCCGGGTGCGCACCGTCGCCAGGGCCGGCCGCGCCCCCTCCCCGGTCCACGGCAGCGCGGAGGGCGCCTGGTCCGGAGCGGACCGCCGATACCCGCCCCCACCCGAATCGCTGCACGCGGTCACCGTCACCGTCGCCGTCACGGCCATCACGACCGGTACGACCGCCCCGCGCAGCCACGCCGTCCCCACGGTGACCCGCCGTCCACCCATCGCCCGGACTCCCCTTCCGTCGCCACATCCGGCGAATGGACGCGGCCCGCGCCGAACGGGTTCCCCCGCGCGTACCCGCCGCCCCGCGCCTCGGTCGTTGTGGCAGGCTGCCGTGTCGTGACCGACATCGACGGCACGCGGTGTACGTCGAGCCGAACGTCTGAGTCCGCCACCCGGTGCCCGGCCCACGCGGGTAGGCACGATCGACTCGGGTCGGTGTCAGGCGTCGGGGCCGAGGGTGTTCAGGAAGGTCTTGACCACATCGATCGGGATCGCGAAGGTGATGCCGACACTGCCGGCGTCCGCCTCGGCGCCGCCTCCGCTGCCACCGCTGCTGCCGCCCCAGGGCAGGTCGTTGCCGCCCTCGGAGGTGGTGTCGTAGATGGCCGAGTCGATGCCCACGACCCGGCCGGACAGATCGACGAGCGGGCCGCCCGAACTGCCCGAGCCGAACGCGACGTCGGTCTGGATCGCCTGGTAGGTCACCGTGTTCGCGTCGGTCGCCGCGATGGGCGAGGTACGCACGCCACTCGCGTCGTCGGGCACGACCGCACTCTCTCCGGACGTCGTGATGGGCCGGTTCAGCGCGCCGACCACACCGGAGGTGACCGTGCCGCCCAGGCCGAGGGGCGAACCGAACGCGACCACCCCGTCGCCCACTTGCAACGACGCCGAGTCGCCGAGCACGGCCGGGGTGAGGCCGCCGACACCGCTCACCCGGACCACCGCGAGATCGTGGGCGGCGTCGCTCGCCGACACGGTGCCGGCGGCGATGCGACCGTCGGCGAAGACCACCGTGAGGCCGCCGGGACCCGCCCCGGTCACCACGTGATCGTTGGTCAGGATCCGGCCGGCGGTGTCCAGGACCACCCCCGAACCCGTCACCGAGCCGCGCCGCGAGGTCACGCGCAACTCGACCACACTCGACCGGACGGCCGCCGCCACCGCCGACACCGACCCCGCGCCGCCGCCCGCGGAGGCGTTGCGCACGGGCGCCCCGCCGATCGCCGCCGGCGGCGCGTGGTCGGCGTCCTCGAAGTGGCGCACCACGACCACCCCGGACAACCCGCCGACCAGGCCGGCCACCACGGCCGCCACCACCGGCACCGGCAAGGCCCGCTTCACCCGCCGCCGATCCGGGGCCCGCGTCTTGCTCCCGGTGGACTCCGCGCGCCCCGCATTGTCTTCCGTCATACCCGAGACTCTCGATCCCGCAGATGAAGACCACCTGAGAGCACCCCCAAGCCCACCCCAAAACCCGACACCGCAACCCGGAGCGCGCCCGCACGTTCGGATGCCCGCGATGAGTTTTGCCGGCTCCGTCGGTCCAATGAGTGTGACGTCGCGTATTCACTCGGACGAGGGTCAGGAGAGCAGTGGGATGACGACCAGTGCACGCACCGCCGGCTACGCGCCGGTCAACGGGATCGAGATGTACTACGAGGAGCACGGTGTCGAGGGAGCCGCGCCCCCGTTGGTTCTGCTCCACGGTGGGGCGCAGACCATCGACCTGTCCTTCGGCGCGCTGTTGCCCGCGCTCGCCGCGAACCGGCGGGTGATCGGCGTCGAGTTGCAGGGGCACGGGCACACCGCCGACTCCGACCGCGAGATGTCGCTGGAGGTGTTGGCCGACGACGTGATCGCGCTGCTCGACCACCTCGACATCGATCGGGCCGACCTGCTCGGCTACAGCCTCGGCGGCCTGACCGCGCTGCGTGCCGTGGTGCGCGCGCCGGAACGGGTGAACCGGCTGGCCCTGTTGGCCACGCACTGTCGGCACGACGGCTACTTCCCGGAGATCTCCGCCCCCGAGCAGACCTCGCCGCGCCTGCCGACCGAGGCCGACTTCAAGGCGATGGTCGAGGCGTACGCCCGGGTCGCCCCCGACCCGACCGCCTTCGGAGCCACCTTGGCCAAGCTCCAGCCCGTCGCGCACGGCTTCACCGAATGGACCGACGACGAGCTGCGCGCGATCGCCGCGCCCACCCTCCTGGTGATCGGCGACACCGACTTCATCCGGGTGGAACACGCCGCGTTCATGCACGGGTTGATCCCCTCGTCCCGGCTCGCGGTCCTGCCGGACACCACGCACATGGCCGTGCCCGGACGCGCCGAGTTGCTGCTCCCGATCCTCGACGCGTTCCTGCCGGTCGGCTCCTGAGCCCTGCCCCGCGTGTCCTGAGCGACCGTCGAAGGTGTGTCCGCCGCACGCCTTCGACCCCCGTTCCGCCGACACCACGCACGCCCTCCGCGCGTGGTGTCGGCCCCGGGACCGTCGCGGGATCCCGGGTATCGCCCCGTGCCGCGGCGGCTCAGCCCCAGGACGCGCCGGCCGGCTCCTCGATCGTGGTGTTGATCCGGTTGAAGAAGTTGGTGATCGAGATCATCAGGATGATCGCGGACAGCTGCCGCTCGTCGAAGTGGTCGGCGACCTCGTCCCACAGCGCGTCCGGTACGGCCTGGCCGCTGTGGTCGGCGAGCCGGGTGGACGCCTCGGTCAGGGCCAGTGCGGCGCGTTCGGCGTCGGAGAAGAAGGGGGCCTCGCGCCAGGCCGCGACGGCGTGCAGCCGCTCGTCGGTGGTGCCCGCCTTCTTGGCGCCGGCGACGCCGGCGAACACACAGGCGCTGCAGCCGTTGATCTGGCTGGCGCGCAGGTGGACCAATTCCAGGATCTCCTGCGGCACGCCGCCGGAGTACATCGCCTTGTAGATGGACTGGATGCCCTTCATCGTGTCGGGCAGGACCATGGCGGGGTTCTTCATCCGAGCGCTCATGACGTCTTCTTCTCTCTCGATCGTGGGCGGTCGGTTCGTTCGAGTACCGGCCGGTTATCGTCCTTCACTGCACTGACGAAACGGCCGATGGAGATGTGACAGGTGAGCGAAGAAGATTTCCTGGCGCAGCGGTTCGAGGAGACCCGGCCGCATCTGCGGGCGGTGGCCTACCGGATGCTGGGCTCGCTCGGCGAGGCCGACGACGCGGTTCAGGACGCCTGGTTGCGGCTGAGTCGGTCCGACATCTCCGAGGTGAAAAACCTGGGCGGCTGGCTGACCACGGTGGTCGGCCGGGTGTGCCTGGACATGTTGCGGTCGCGGACGGCGCGCCGGGAGGATCCGCTGCAGGACGACGACGGGTTCGTGCGCCTGCCCGATCCGATCGTCAGCGGTCCCGACGGCATGGATCCCGAGCAGGAGATCCTGCTGGCCGACTCGGTCGGCATCGCGCTGCTCGTGGTGCTGGAGACGCTGGCCCCGGACGAGCGGCTGGCCTTCGTCCTGCACGACATGTTCGGCGTGCCGTTCGACGAGATCGCCCCGGTTCTGGACCGTACGCTCGCCTCCACCCGGCAACTCGCCAGTCGGGCCCGGCGGCGGGTCCAGGGCGTCTCGCCCGCGCCGGAGCCCGACCCGGGTCGGCGGCGCGCGGTGGTCGACGCGTTCCTCGCCGCCTCGCGCGGCGGCGACTTCGAGGCCCTGGTCGCCGTGCTCCACCCCGAGGTGGTGGCCCGCTCCGACGGCGGCACGCTGCGGCCGAGCCTGGTCCGGCGCGGTGCGGCCGAGGTCGCGTCGCAGGCGATCACCTTCGCCCGCTTCGCCGAGATCGCGCTGCCGGCGCTGATCAACGGCACGCCGGGCGTGGTCTCGCTGGCCTCCGACGGCACGCCGCTGTCGGTGATGGCGTTCACGATCGAGGACGGGCGGATCACCTCGCTGGACATCCTCACCGACCCGGAGCGGCTGGCCGGGATCGACCTGAGCATGCTCACGGGCTGACCGGATCGCCCCACGGCGGTCGGTGCGAAGGGCCTTCGGCCTCCGCGCCGACCGCCGACGCGCGACGCGTCGCCGTGACGCGGGTACGCCCTACGGGCGCGGGATGCGGCTGTAGTCCTGGCCCGGGATCTCGATCAGCGCGTGCGTCGGCGCGATCTGCAGGTGGTGCGACCCGTCGATCTCGTACCCGCCCGGAACCCGGTATCCGGCCCAGATCGGCAGGTCGACGCGCAGCGCCCAGGCGCCGGACGCGGTGCGCTCCCAGCGCACCACACGACACAGCAGTACGCCGCGGTCCTCCGGCTGCCGGACCCACACCCACGTGCCCTCCGCCGGTGGCGGCGGTCCGGGCCGGCCGTGGCGCGGCGTCTCCGCGTCCGCGCCGGCGCGGGCCGCCTGCGCGCGGGTGGCGTCGACGCGTTGCCCCAGGGTCGCGCGGCCACCGGAGAACGACGCCTCCAGTGCGTCGACGTCCGGTGGCTCGGTCATGCCGATCATGGTAGCCCCGATCGAACCCGAATTCGAACGTCTGTTCCCACCGGGCGTCGGGGCCGGCCATCAGGCGTACCACCCGCCTCAGGTGCCCCCGTAGCGCCCCGCAGCACGTCCACCACATCCGATCCGTCGCTCGATTCCGCTCGCGCGGCCACGGCCCACGACATGCTGTCGAGGGCCTGGAGCACCAGCGCACAACCGGAGTACCGGCCCGGATCGCGGAAAGCGGGTCTCGTTCAGCACGTGGGCACCGCTCCGTCGGCACGGCGCCGGCGCCGTCGAGTCGGCGCGCCAGTCCGGCGCCTTCCAGGTCCACGTCCGGCAGGAACCGGTCGAGGGCCCGGGGCAACCACCAGGCCCGAGCGCCGAGCACCGCCAGTACGGCCGGCAGCAGCGTCATCCGGACCACGAACGCGTCGAACAACACGCCCGCGGCCGGCGCGAAGCCCATGCCCTTGACCACCACGTTGTCGGACAACACGAACGACCCGAACACCGACACCATGATCAGCGCGGCGGCGGCGACCTTGGCGCTGTGCCCGTAGCCCACCCGCAGCGCGTCGAGCGCGGGCCGCCCGTGGGTGTACTCCTCGCGCATCCGCGAGACCAGGAACACCTCGTAGTCCATGGCCAGGCCGAACAGGATGCCGATCGGCAGGATCGGCAGGAAGCTCACGATCGGCCCGGTGCCGGCCGAGGGAGCGCTGCGACTCGGTGCCCGGGATGTCGTTGCGCGACGCGAATGGTTTCATCAGGGTGAGCGTGGCCGCCGCCGAGGCCACCAGGATCAGGACCCAGGCGGCGATGACGAACCGGCGGCGGTGATAGGCGAAACGGTCGAGGCGATACAACAGCGAGGACATCACGAACTCCCGGACGGATACGGCACGGGGATGGGATCGGGTCGGCCCGATCCCGTCCACGCCAGGAGCCGACGGCCTGGCAACCCCCTTGAACCGGGCCGCGAAAGGCCCCATTCACACACGACTCCCATGGAATGCCCGCCGGTTCGTGCGCCACGCTGGTACCGGACCGGGGCCCGTCCGTCCGGCGAAACGCGCATCGAGAAGGAACCAGATGAACACTGCGGAGCCATCGGGCGGTTCGTCCGCGCCGCCGACCGAGCGCGGTCGCCTCCTGGTCGTCGACGACGAACCCGCGATCGTGGACACCGTCACCCGGTTCCTGCGCTTCGTCGGCTACGACGTGCGCACCGCCGCTACCGGACGGCAAGCGCTCACCGTGGCCCGGGACTTCCTGCCGGAACTGGTCCTGCTCGACATCATGCTGCCCGACGGCGACGGCTTCGAGGTGCTGCGCCGGCTGCGCGCCGACGGCCTGCCCGTCGCCGTGGTCTTCCTCACCGCACGCGACACCCGCAAGGACGTGGTGCGCGGGCTGACCGCCGGCGGCGACGACTACATCACCAAACCCTTCGGACTGGACGAGGTCACCGCGCGTATCGAGGCGGTGCTGCGCCGCACCCGCCGCGCCGACCCCGGCGGCGACATCCTGCGCGTGGCCGACCTCGAACTCGACTCCTCCGCCCACCAGGTGCGCCGCGCGGGCCGGCACATCGACCTGTCCCCCACCGAATTCCGCCTGCTGCGCTACCTGATGCTGCACCCGGATCGGGTGCTGACCCGGGCCCGGCTCCTGGAGCACGTCTGGTCCTACGACTTCAACGGCGACGACACCGTGGTGGCCACCTACATCAGCTACCTGCGCCGCAAGATCGACGACGGGCAGAGTCCGCCGCTGATCCACACCCGGCGCGGCGTCGGCTACTGCCTGCGCACCCCGCCGTGCTGAGGTTGCGCGCCGGGATCCGCACCCAACCGCTGCACCGCCGCCTGGTGGTGGTGATCATCGTGGTGTGCACGGTCGTGCTGAACACCTGCGCCGCGGTGACCGTGGGGGTGCTCCGGGAGTCGCTGTTCGACCGCCTGGACGAGCAACTGGACACCACCGCCGCCGCGTTGCGCGCGCTGGACACCCGCGAGCGCAGCAACGCGCCGATGAGCCTGGATCCGGGCGTGTGGCTGGAGTACCCGGGCGGCCTGTACGTCGCGCTCGCCGTCGTGCACCGGCAACCCCAGGGCCCGGGACCGAGGTTGACCGGTCCGCTGCCCGCGAGCGGCGCCACGTTCACCACCGGCTCGGCGCAACCGGGGTCGCGGGAGAGCTTCCGGGTGCGGGTACAGGCGTTGACCGACGGGCGCACCGCCCTGATCGCACTGAGCGTGCGCGAGACCGAGGCGGCAGCCGACCACGCGCTCTACGTCGTGCTGGCCACCGTCGGCATCGCGCTGCCGACCCTGGCCCTGCTCGCCGCGCTGTGCGTGCGGCGGGAGTTGCGGCCGCTGGAGCGCGCCGCCCGGGTCGCCGACACGATCGCCGCCGGCGACTATGCACAGCGCGTGCACGATCCGCTGATCGGCCCGCGCACCGAGGTCGGCCGACTGGCCATCGCGCTCGACCGGATGCTCGACGGGATCCAGGCCGCGCTGGCCGCGCGGGACGCCTCCCGGGAACGGTTGCGCCGATTCGTCGCCGACGCCTCGCACGAACTGCGCAATCCACTGCAATCCATCGGCGGATACGCCGAGTTGTACCAGCGCGGCGCGCTGCCCGACCGGGCCGCGGTGGACGACGCGGTGAGCCGGATGCGCGCCGAGATACGCCGGATGAACGGCCTGGTCGAGGCGCTGCTCCTGCTCGCGCGCCTGGACGAGGAACAGGACACCGACCTGGAACCGGTCGACCTGACCCGGGTGGTCGCCGACTCCTGCCGCGACGCCGCCGCAATCGAGCCCGACCGACCGCTGACCTGCGCCGGCCTCCCGATCGGGGATCGGGTGAGCGTGCTCGGGGACGAGGACCGGCTGCGGCAGTTGGTGGCCAACCTGCTCGGCAACGTCCGGATGCATACGCCCGTGCATACCCCGGCCGAGGTCGAACTGCGCGCCGCCGGCGGCGAGGCGGTGCTGACCGTCCGCGACCGCGGCCCGGGCATCCCGGCCGCCGATCTGCCGCACGTCTTCGACCGGTTCCATCGGGCCGACAAGAGCCGCAGTCGCACCCAGGGCGGCAGCGGTCTGGGGTTGTCCATCGTCGCGGCGATCGTGGAGATGCACCACGGCACGATCACGATCGGGCCGGCGCCCGGTGGGGGGACGGTGGTCGAGGTACGGTTGCCCGCCTTGGCGGAGGCGAAGACGACAGAGGCCGGCCGGGTCGGTGGGGCCGGCGGGCCGATCCGCGGGCTCAATCCCCCGTGACTGTGAGGGCGTGGAAGCCGGTCAGGTCCTCCAGGAGGCGTCGGCCGTCCTCCCGGGCGGGTGAGAGCAGTTCGTCGAGCAGCGAGCCGACCCGCTGGTCCCGTGCGGGCGCGCGCAGCGCGGCGAGCAGGCGGGCAACGGCCTCGGCGGGCAGGGGCGTGCGCGTGGTGTGCCCGCACGCGGCGACGATCCGTACCGCGCCGATGTCCTGCCAACGCACCGGCTCGTCGGCGGGCAGCCCGACGGCGACCTCGTCGGTCAGCGACCGGTGCGGCGCGGGCGGCGGCGCGGGGAAGAAGCCGCCGGCCGTCCAGCGGCGCAGCGACAACGTCGCCACCCACTCGCGGGCCGCCTCCTCGTTCGCGCCGGAGCGGAAGAAGTCCACCGCCTGGTCGAGCGCGGCGGGTAACACATCTGCCGACAGCGGCCTTTCGTCCTGGTCGGGTGGCGCCCAGGACGGTCCCGCGAGCGGCGGCAGCCCGGCCGTCTCCATCTCCTCGCTGAGCATGGACTCGGGGGTGGGGTCGGTCAGATACTCCGCCACCTCGAAGGCGGCGCGGGTGAATTCGCGGGGCAGGCCGACATTCACACTCGTCGCGGGGGTGTCGTCGAGCGCGCTTTCCCCGACGTGGTAATGGCTCGACGGCCAGTAGAGCATCTCGCCTGCGTGCACCTCGACCGCGAACGAACCCGGCAGGTAACGCTCGTAGTCCAGCACCGAGGTGACCGCCTCCGTCCACGGCCGCTCCGGCCAGAAGCGCATCACCTTGCGGCCCTGGAGGGCGAACATGAACGACGCGAACCGGTCCTTGTGCGCGCCGATCTGGGTGTGCTCGTAGTTGCCGTGGAACATCGTGGTGATGGCGCTGCTCAGCGGCAGCCCGAAGCGGCGGAAGGCGCCGTCGTAGAAAGCCCGTTCGCGGCGCCACAGCGGGTGGTTGAAGGCGTGGAACGCCTGCACGGTCAGCGAGTACCGGCGGCCGTCGAGGCGTTCGGCGAGGCGCGTGGCGTAGCCGTCGAGCGAGTCGTCCTCGGCGAGCGGCAACCAGCCGTCGGGGCGGGACTTGAGGTCGCGGTCGACGGCGAAGCGCACGTGTTTGGGGATCTCCCCGGCGGCGTTGGCGGCGGTGGCGGCCACGGCGGAGCCGAACACGTCGTCCGGGCGGAAGGGGTGGGCCGACGGGCCGCCCGGGAGGCGGATCAGGACCGGACGGCGGTCCCAGTAGCGGTCGGCGATCAGGTCCCAGTCGAGGTCGTCGATGACGTCGACGCCACCGGTGCGGTCGGTCATGTCGGTTCCCCCGCCGTCGTTTCGGTCGTGTCCGTCGTTTCGGTCGTGTCCGCCTCGGCCGCCGATTCGATGGCGCGCACCCGGTACAGCACGCGCAGCAGGGTCAGGACGCCTTCCTCACGGGTGGTGTGCCCGGTCACGCCCACGTCGGCGCACACCTCGGCGAGGTCGCTGGTGCGCCGCCGCTCCAGGGCGGCCAGGACGCGCGGGGCCAGTGCGCCGCGTACCGGGAGCAACAGGCCGTTGACCGCCCATACTTCGGCTGCGGGGCCCTCGGGCACCCGCAGGACCTCGGCGACGAGCCGGAATCGGGAGTGGGCGTCGATGGCCGGTTCGATGCCGGGTCCGGGCGCGGTGGCGGAGCGGGGTTCGGGTACCGGTTCGAGGCCGGCCGCCGTGCGCCGGGCGGCCCAGCGGCGGCGCACCGTGCGGGTCAACTCCCCGTCCGGGTCGCCCGCCACCCGGCCGAGCACCCGCGCGACCTCGGCGAACTCGGCGATCGGCGGCGTCAAGCCGTCCGCGTTCTCCGGCGGCGGATAGGGCAGGTACGGCATCGGTTGGGCGGCCACCGGGTCCCGGCGGATCAGGTCCTGGAGCACGCCGCGTACGGCCGGGAGCGCGGTGGTCGGATCGGTGGGCACGGTGATCCGCAACACGGCGGCCCGATCGGTGAACTCCTCGCCCCCGTCCGACTCCACGGCCGCCGCCGGGTGGTACAGCACGTCGCCCGCGCCGGCGTCGCGCCGATGGGTGCCGGCGAGTACCCAGGTCAGCACGTCCGTCCCGGGCGCGGGTGGTGGGGTGCGGAAGTCGTGGCCGAAGCAGAGCTCCGAGGTGAGCGGCAGTGCCGGCCACCCGATCCCGGACCACAGTCCGGCCAGCGCGTCCCGGGCCCGCGCCCAGCGGGGAAAGTCCAGGACGAAGGGGTGCCGGATCGTCAGCAGCCAGCCCTTGCCGTCGAGTTCGTCGTCAAGCCGGTCCGCGTAACGATCGAGGTCGTAGTCGTCCTCGGTGGGCAACAGGGCGCCGGGGGCGGCGAGTCGGCCGTCGACGGTGAAGAAGCGCACGGCCGAGACCGATCGGGGGCGCGCTCCGGCGCGGAACGGGCCGCTCATCGCGGTCGCGGTACGGAAGGCGGTGACCGCGTCGATCGGGGGCACGACGTGCGATACGCGCGCCGGTTCGCGATCCCAGGCGCGGGCGCAGACGTCGCGCCAGTCGGCCCCGGTCCGCTCGTCGGTCGACCCGCCGGTAGGGGCCGGCAGCCCGGTCGTTCCGGCCCTTCCGGTCGCCGTGCCGCTCACGACGCCTCCGTGGGGGTGTCGAGCTTGGCCAGGTGGATGCGCAGTGTGCCGCCGGCCCACTCGTAGCCGAACCGCCGGCCCGCCCGCGGCCAGTCGAAGTCGACCCGGCCTTCGGCGCCGCCCTCGGACCAGCGCAGCGTCACCCCCAGTGTGGGGTCCACCAGGGCTCGGGTGTCCGGCAGTTGCTCGACCACACCGACCACCGCGTCGCGCAGGGCCGGGCCGAGCGCGGCCAGGGTGGGGTCGGCGTAGCGGTGCAGTCCGGCCGTGGGGAAATCGGGGACCTCCGCCTCGGGGCTCTCCCGGAGCGGAACGGGCGTGGCCAGGAAGGGTTCCGGCGCCGGGGCCATGGTGAGCAGCGGTGCGCCGAGGGCGGCCGGGTCGCCGTCGGCCGGGGCCGCCGCGCAGAAGTAGTAGGGCACGTCCCAGCGGCTCAGCTGCGCCTTCTCGTCGACGCCGAACGGTTCGCCGTCCGGGTAGCGTTCCGCGGTGGTGCCGCGCAGTCGGGCGTCGATGGCCCGGGCGTAGTCGGCGGTCGGGCGTGGCACGATGCGGATGTACGCCCGGCGCGCCCGGGGTTCCAGTTCGCGCCGCACCGCCTCGCGGTGCCGGCACAGCAGCGTCCAGGCGTCGAACATGCCGCGCAGCATCGACAGGAGGTGGGGCGCGCGGCCGAACCCGCCCTCGGTATCCGCGACGGCGGAGGGGACCACCGTTCGGGTCGGCGGGCGGTCCATGGGCAGCAGTCGCAGCGTCCCGTCGGCCGCGCGTCGCCAGACCAGCGCGCCGCCCTCGAGGGCCCGCCAGTCGGCGGTGTCCTCCAGGCCGGGCGGGTATTCGAAGTCGTCGGCGGTGGCCTCGGCGGGCGCCGGGGCCGGGCCCAGGAGGCCGGTGGCGCGCAGTCCGCTCGATCCGGTGAAGTAGCACTCCAGGTCCACCGGGTACAGCATGGGTTGGTCGTGCGCCCGGTGCGGGCGCGCTCCGGCCAGGACGTTGCCGCCGATCAGGTCGGAGATGCCGAAGGCGACACAGGTCGCGGCGAGGTTGCCGGCCCGATGCCAAAAGCGGCGCGCCTGTTCGGGGGTGAGGACCGTGCCGGTCATCGTGGTGGAGCCGTCGACGCGGACGGGACCCTGCTCGGCCGGTGCTTCGATCCACTCGTGCCAGCTGTAGCCGCGCGCGCCGGGACCGCTACCGGTCCAGGTGGCCAGGGTCGGCAGTCGCACCGGTCCGGCGGCTTCCGGCAGTGCGTTGATCCGCTCGAACAGGCCGCCCGGTTGCGCGGGTTGCCGGTCGTCTCCGATCGTGCCGTCGGCCAGGAACAGGGCTTCCCCGTTCGCCGGTCGCGGTTTGTACGCGAGCGCGCCGCCGCCCGCGAACGCCAGTCGTAGCACCCGCAGTCCGCCGTTGTGGGTTTCCGCTCCGTGCGCGCGCAGTTCGACCACGGGACCGGCCAGGCGCGGATCTCGCGGCCGGTTCGGTGCACCCAGGTCGGTGCCCATGCGGACGAGGAACAGGTCGAGCGCGGACTGGAGTTGGGTGACGCGCAGCTCCGCCAGGCGTTCGGCCACCGACGCCGGGGAGTGGTGGCAGGCGGTGAAGATCGCGCTCAGCGTGGGGCCGAACAGCGCGGAGTCGACCGGGTCGAGTACGCCGGGCGCCAGGAGGTCGGCGTCGATGCCGGCGGCGGCGCGGACGCTCCAGGCGTCGAGTCGCTCCATCGCGCGCCGGAAGGGGGCGAACCGGTCCTCGGCGAGCAGCGCGGTCACCTGGTCGGCGTCCCGCACACCGCCCAACGCGCCGTCGGGTACCAGGGTTTCGGCCGGTCCGTCGGTGACGACGGGCGGGAACACCTCCTGGGCGCCGCCCTCCCGTACATGCCGGATCAGCCGGTCGAGCACGGGAACCGGCAGCGTGGTGGCCAAGACGAATCGTCCTTCCGTGACGGGGCTGGGCTCGGGCGGAACTCGGGCCGGGCTCGGGCCGGGCCCGGGATGTGCGAATCCGGGCGTCGGATGCGCCGGAACACGTCGGATGCCGCACCCTCGGGCACGGCATCCGACGTGCGGGCTCAGCCTCAGGCCGGGCAGTACCCGTAGTGGGTACAGCTCGTCGGAGGACGGAGCCGGTCGTCCACGAGTTCGAACTCCAGGTCACCCACGAGAATGTCGAACGATTCGTCCTCGTCGGCCGATTCGATGTGGAGTTCCGTACCGCCGCGCAATTCCATCGCAATCTCCCTTCCGTGTGCTTTCAGTGAGGGGCGGGTCGGCGAATCGATCACGGGCGGAGAGGCCCACATACCCGCCGACAGATCTCATCATTGGCGGGAATTCCTGGGGACGGCAGCCGAATTCCGGACACTTGTCCGACCGCGCCCGGCCCCGTTGTCCGACCGCGCCCGGCCCCGTTTCCCGGTCGGCGACGGCGGGCCCGGCGCCGACGGGCGGGATCTGCCGGCAGGCCGGAAATTGCTCCTCCGGACGATCCGTCGGGGTCGGGGAGGGCGTCGGTCCCGGGGCGGAGCCGAGTCGATCGACCCGAAGAGGGTGACGTGCCCCATCTCGTCCGGCATACTTCCGATTCATGTTCCTCATCGGCGGCCTGTTCCTCGCCCTCACCCTCCTCGGGGTACCGCTCTGGGCGCTGTTGTCCCTGGGCCGGTACCTCGCCCGCGTGATGAGCCGGCCGCGCCCGGAGCACGCCGCGCGGCACACCGCCACGACGGCGACGGCCGTACGCACCTGATCCACGCGCACCGAGCACGGCGGCATCGTCGGCTCGACGAGCGCCCGGACCACATTCATGCGTCCGTCCCGGCCGAGCCGGCACCCGGACGATCCCGAAATCGAGGACTCCCCTTCCTCGGGAACCGCGACGATATGCCGTCGCCAAAAATGCGCGCATCGATCTTCATCGATCCTGTCGGCCGGCGATGATCAAATTCGCCCACCCATGGCCCGACCTGCGCATACACCCGCCGATATCCATGGCAAACAAGCCGATCAATACCATCTCGGCAGTTGTCACAGATTGGGGAACCGGAATACGATCTTCGCGTTTTCCCCGATCGGCAGGTAATCGATCTTCCGCCGGATTCGCCGCGACACACTAGCCAAGCCGACCGGCCTGCTATACAGTCAATCCCGGTCATCAGTCCGCGCGAAGTCGCACGGGAAAATTTGATGACCCGAACCTTTGGTGAAATCGAAATGAATAGCTGAACCCTAGCCATTCCGAAGCTTCCCCGCGAAGCCGACGCCCTCTCCTCCGGTCGACATCGGCATCGACTCGACCGGACGAGCCGGGGCCCGGCCTCCGCATCCCGACCGCCGATTCTCGAAATTCGAGAACAGGCCGGCAGGGAATCTCGTGCGCACCATCCGACCACTTGTCACCGCCCGACGCGCGCCGCGGACCATCGTTCGACCACCGCGGTGCCCGGCGGCCACCCCTCCGAGAAGCATCCGTCGTGAAGCTCCGTGCGTGCCGTTCCCGACGCCCGGGGCTGTCCCCGGCCGTCACGCGTGTTACGCGCGTCCAACGGGGATTTCGCCGGATGACCAGTCCTGCGCGAGTGCTGGGAGTGTCGTCGAGCCGTGGGGAAACCAGTCGAAAACCGTGTTTCGGGAAACATCGAGCCCCAGTCGGCGCAGTACCGCTGTGTCGGCATCGGAGTCGGTCCCGCCAACCTGAGCCTGGCGTCACTGCTGCACGGGCGCGCGGAGACGCCGAACCTCTTTCTCGACCAGAAGGAGCGGTTCGGTTGGCACGACAATCAACAGATCCCCGGCGCGTCGTTACAGGTGTCGCTGCTCAAGGATCTCGTCATCCTCTCCTACCCGACCAACGGGTTCTCCTTCCTCTCGTATCTGCACGAGCAGGGCAAGATCTACCACTTCATCAACGCCCGGTACGACGCGGTTCCCCGCCGGGAATTCCGGAACTATCTGGAGTGGGCGAGCCGACGCAACGAGAACATCGTCTTCGGCGAAAAAGTGGTTGCCGTGGAGTTCGACGACGCGCGTGACACGTTCGTCGTGCACACCGGTCGGCGTACCGTGACGGCGGAGAACATCTGCGTCGGAGTCGGTACCACATCCTGGGTTCCCGAGCATGCCAGGGACAAACTCGGCGACACCCAGTTCCACGTCAGCGACTTCATCGACGGAACACGCCCCGGACTCGCCGGAAAACGGGTCGCCGTGGTCGGTGGCGGCCAGTCCGGGGCCGAGGCGTTCTTGGATCTGATATCCCGCGCGCCGCAGGAATTACCCCGGCGCGTGACCTGGATCTCGCGGCGCGGGAACTACTTTCCCATCGACGACTCGCCGTTCACGAACGAGTACTACACGCCGAGCTATTCGGAGTATTTCGCCGGGGTGGACCGGGCGGTCCGCGAGTCGCTCAACCGTCGTCATGTGCTGAGCAGCGACGGCATCTCCGAGTCGACGTTGCGGGAGATCTACCAGCGCTGCTACGAGCACCGCTTCATCGAGGGCACGCAGGATCTGCTGGCGCTGCTGCCCAATCGTGGGGTCACCGACGTGAGCGGGAACGAGTCCGGCGGGTGGACCATCGAGATGGGCCACAACGACCGGCCGGGTGTGGTCGAGTACGTGGATGTGGACACCATCGTGTGGGCCACCGGATTCCGTCCGGCGTCGACCGAATTCCTCGCGCCGATCGAAAGCCGCCTGGAACGCGAGGGCGACGAGTATCGCATCGACCGGGATTTCGCCGTGCAATGGGACGGCCCTCGCGATCGCCTCATCTTCATGCAGAACGCGGCACGCGGTCAGCGCGGCCTCGCCGATCCCAATCTGAGCCTGACCGCTTGGCGCAGCCGGCGCATCCTCGACCGGCTTCTGGGGGTGGGCTCCGACGAACAATTGCCGTCGTTCGTGGAGTGGTCCGCCAAACCGCCCGTCGACGACCTGGACGCCCTGTGAGCCGGGAACACACCGATGTGGCGGTCGTCGGCGCCGGAATCGTCGGCTGCCTGGTCGCCCGGGAGATCCTCGCCCGCGCGCCGGAGGCGTCCGTCCTGCTCTTGGACCGGGACACCGTCGGTGCCGGTGCGAGCCGGCGGTCGGCCGGACTGCACTGTCCGCGCGGCGCGACGGAGCGGGTGCGGCGGATGACGGCGTTCAGCCAGCGGTACTACGCGGAACTCAAAAACTACGAGCCCGAGTTGCCGATTCACGCGGTGCCGATGTCGGTGGTCGCCTCCCCCGCGAACGCCGCACGCGTGCGCGAGATCTACCTCGACAGCGCCGAGTTGACCCCCGTCGACCCTCTCGAAGACCGAACCGGCCCGCCCGACCTGCGACTTCCCGACCATGCGCGGGTCTGGGACTGTCGGGGTGCCCAGTACGCCGACGTATACACGCTGGTGCACGACCTCACCCGGGAACTGCGGGCACGGGTGACCCTGCGCGAGGGTGTGCACGTGGACACGCTGCGCGCCGTCGGCCACGCGGAGCCGGGCCCGGGCAGTGTCGAACTCGCCCTCGGCACCGGCGAGACGGTGACCGCCGATCGGGTCGTGTTGGCCCCGGGGCCCTGGCTCGCCGAACCGGCCTGGCGCGAGTTGTTGGCCCCGCTGGGCGCCCGCGTCAAGAAGATCGTCGCCCTGCACGTCGAGCGAGTCCCGACCCGCACCGACCGGGCCGTCGTCTTCCACGACGAGGATGCCTTCCTGCTGCCGCTGCACGCCTCGGGGCACTGGCTGTTCAGCTACACCTGTACGACCTGGGACGTCGATCCCGACGACCTGGCCGGCGGCCTGTCCGCCGACGACGTCGACCAGGCGCGCGCGAGCCTGCGCCGCCACGCCCCCGCGTTGGCCGAACACCGCATTTCGGGACGGGTGTTCTGCGACGCGTACAGCCCCACCGGCGAACCGCAGGTGCGGGCGCTGGGCGGCGGACGCGTCGTCTTCGCCGGCGCCGCCAACGGGTCCGGATATCGGCTCGCCCCGGCGATCGCGGCGGAGGCCGCGGATCTGCTGGACCTGTCCTCGATTCCTGCGCACGCGTGATCGAAGTGAAGGAGCCGTCGTGAAGATCAGCACCTACCGCCCCGACGCCCCCCACGCCGCCGACGGCGTCGCCGTGGCCGCCGTGGAGGCGGGCTCCGCGACGCGGCTGGGTGTCGGCGCGACCTGGGTCGGCGTCGCCCCCGGCGCACGCTCGGAGGCGCACCAGCACGACGAGACGGAGACATGGGTGTTCGTCTCCGGCACCGGGGAGTTGACCGTGGACGCCGAGCGCCATCCGGTATCCGCCTCCACCGTGGTCCAGTTCGAACCGTTCGAGACCCACTCCGTGGAGAACACGGGAGACACCGACCTGCTGTTCGTCAGCCTGTACTGGCGCGACGGCGAACGGGCGATGAACGCCGCCCACGACACCGGGCACCGCGGATTCGGCACCCGTCCGGTGTTCGTCTTCTCCTCCGCGCCCACACCCAACGGCGATCTGCATCTGGGGCACCTGTCGGGGCCGTTCTTCGGCGCCGACGTGTTCGTCCGCCATCAGCGCATGCTCGGCGCCGACGCGTGGCACATCACCGGCAGCGACGACTACCAGAACTACGTGGTGGCCGCCGCCCGTCGGGAGGGCCGCACCCCGGCGCAGACCGCCGCGCACTACAGCGCCGAGATCCTGGCCACGCTGAAGCTGATGGACATCGACGTCCACCAGTACACCGCGACCAGCCGCGACGACGCCTATCCGGCCGCGCTGCGGGCGTTCTTCTCCCGACTGACCGCGTCGGGAACCGTGGCGCCGCGCGAGAGCGCTGCGCTGTTCGCCGCCGACACCGGCGAATACCTGTACGAGTCGGGGGTGTCCGGCCGCTGCCCCACGTGCGACGGCGACAGCGGGGGCAACATCTGCGAGACGTGCCTGGAACCCAACGTGTGCACCGACCTGATCGAGCCGCGCTCGGCGGCGTGCGACGCGCCGCCGCACGAGCGGGCGCTGGTGCGCTACACCTTCCCGCTGCACGAGTTCGGGAAGGTGGTCACCGACCACCACCGGCTCGGCCGGGTCCCGGCGGCGGTCAAGGAGCTGGCCGAACGCCTGGGTCGGCGCGAGCAGTTGCACATCCCGGTCACGCACGTGGCCGAGTGGGGCATCACCCCCGCCGAGAGCGATGTACCGGGCCAGGTGATCTGGTCGTGGCTGGACTACGCCTTCAGCATCCTGTACGGCATCGGCGAACTCGGCCGCGACCTGGGCCGCGACTGGGCCGCGGACGCCCCCTCGCCCGACTGGAAGATCGTGCACTTCCTGGGCTCGGACGGCAGCTTCTTCCACCCCATGTTCATCCCGGCGCTGTACCGGGTCGCGCATCCGCGCTGGCAGCCGGACATCGACTACCACATCAACGAGTTCTACCTCCTGGAGGACAGCAAGTTCTCCACCAGCCGCGGCCACGCGATCTGGGGCAAGGACGTGCTGAACCCCCGCACGGTCGACGCGATCCGCTTCTACCTCGCGCTGACCCGCCCCGAGGGCCGGCGCACCGGCTTCTCCCCCGACGCGTACGAGACCTACGTCCGGGACACCCTCGTCGGCACCTGGCAGAGGTGGCTGCACGACCTGGGCGAGCGCGTCGCCGAGCGATACGCCGGCGTGGCGCCCGACGCCGGCGTCTGGCGGCCCGAACACGCGGCCTTCCTGGCCCGGTTGGAGGCGCGCCGGTCGGCGCTGACCGGCGCGCTGGGGCAGGACGGCTTCTCGCTCAACCGTGCGGCCGAACTGCTGGATGGCATCGTCACCGATGTCACCGCCTTCGTGCGTCTCCAGGCCCCCGCCGCCGACGTGGCCGACTTCAAGGACGAAGCGCGTACGGGGATCGCCCTCGAACTGGCCGCCGCCCGACTGCTGGCCACGTGCGGCGCCCCGGTGATGCCCCGGTTCGCGGAGCGCCTGTCCGCCGCGCTCGGCATCCCCGCGCCCACCCGCTGGCCCGCCCGGGTCGACCTGGTACCGGCCGGGACCGTCGTCGACCTTGCCGGCCGGGAGTTCTTCGCCGTCCCCGGGACGGCCGACGCGCAACCCTCGGCACCGGCCGCCGACCGATCGGACCCGCCGCTGCTCCCGTGGTTCAGCGCGCTGGTGCGCGATCTCCTGCGACTGCCCGCCGACGAGCCCGTGCACGACCGCTCGCTGATCCAGCTGGGGATGGCATCGCTCCAGGCGATCGCCCTGCAGTACCAACTCACCGAGCAGGTCGACGCCGACGTCCCGATCGAGGAACTGCTCGGCGCCCGCACCGTCGCCGAACTGAGCGCGCTGATCGCCGAGGGACTGGACCCGGACGACGTCGCAGCACGCGCGGGGGTGCCGGCGTGAACCACCTCGGGATTCTCCGCGAGATCGAGGCCAGGGGGCTGACCATCTCGGCCGCCGGAGCCGATCTGCGCCTGCAGGGCCCTCGGGAGCGTATGGATCCCGAACTGCTGCGCCTGATCAAGGAGCACAAGGCGGCCCTGGTCGCCCATCTGGACCCGCCGGACGGCTTCGCGCTGACCGACCTGCAACGCAGCTACCTGGTCGGGCGGGGCGAGCACGTCGAGATGGGCAACGTGGCCAGCCACGTCTACCACGAGATCGAGGGCGCCTGGGACCTCGACCGCCTGGAGGCCGCGCTGCGCGCGGTGGTGGCGCGCCACGACGCGTTGCGCACCCGCTTCACCCCCGACGGCCGCCAGGTGCGGGAGGCCGAGGTCGAGGTGCGTATCGGGCGCATGGACCTGCGCGGCGCGTCCGAGGCAACCCGGCACGAACACCTGCGCGCCGAACGCGCTTCGCGCTCGCACCGCATCCTGCCGGCCGACCGCGCGCCGCTCGTGGCGGTCGACGTCACCGTCCTCGCGGACGACCGGATGGTGCTGCACGTCGACCACGACGGCCTGGTCATGGACGCGATCGGCATGTTCCTGTTCTTCCGCGACTGGCGCCGGGCCTACGACACGACGGAGGGTACGGCCGAGGTCCCGACGGAGGAGGCGTCCTTCGAGGCGTACGTAGCTGCCGTGGAGGCCGCGCGCACCCGGGCCCCGGCGAAGCGGGCCCGCGCGTACTGGATGGACCGCCTCGACGACCTCGCGCCCGCCCCGGACCTGCCCCTGCGTACCAGCCCCTCCTCGATCGTGGCACCACGCTTTTCGGCGCGCTTCGCCCGGCTGAGCGAGCCGCGGTGGACCGCGCTCAAGGCTCGCGCGGCGGCGGCCGGACTCACCCCCTCCGCAGTGCTGTTCGCGGTCTACGCGGACACCCTCGCGGCCTGGGGCGCCGGTTCACGGTTCACGATCAACACCACGGTGGCGAACCGTCCGCCGATCCACCCGCGCATCTTCGAGGCCGTCGGCAACTTCTGCGAGACGATGCTCGTCGAGATCGAGGTGGACCGGCGCCTGCCCTTCGTCGAGCGGGCCCGCGCGTTGCAGGCCGGGCTGCGCCGAGGGTTGGACAACCGGCACTTCACCGGCATCGAGGTGTTGCGCGAGGCCGCCCGGCGCGGCGACGGCGCGGCGCGCGGGCCGATGCCGTACACGTTCAACAGCGCTCTCGGTTACGCGCACGCCGACGTCGACGGCTCGGCCCTGGAGCTGTTCGGGCCGGAGGTGTACACCTCCAGTCAGACCCCGCAGGTGTGGCTCGACGTCTCCACGTTCGAGCAACACGGCGGCGTGGTGGTGCAGTTCGACAGCGTCGACGCACTGTTCCCGGACGGCCTGGTGCCGGACCTGGTATCGGGCTACCAGCACCTCCTGGAGGCTCTGCTCGCCGAGGAGTCGTGGTCGGCACGGACGTTCGACCTGCTGCCCGAGGCGCAGCGCGAGCGCCGCCGGGCAGCCAACGCGACGGCGACGCAGCCGCCCGCGCCGGGCATGTTGATCGACGCGTTCCTGGCGCACGTGGAGCGCGCGCCGGACGCGCCCGCGGTGCTGACCGCGGGCGCCTGGCTGAGCTACGCACAGGTGTACGGGCACGCCGCGCACGCCGCCGCCTGGTTGCGCGCCCACGACGTGGGCCCGGACGAGTTGGTCGGGCTGGTGATGCATCGTGGGCCCGAGCAGGTCGTCGGCATTGTCGCGACGCTGCTCGCCGGGGCCGCGTACCTGCCGGTCGATGCCGCGCTCCCGCCGGCGCGGCGCGCGTACATGCTGGACAACGGCCGGGCGCGGGTGGTGTTGACCAACGACGGGGAGGCGGGCGCCGAGGCGGGACGCGAGGTCCTGGTGCTCGACGCCGGCCGGCCGCTGCCGCCGGGGCCGGTGCCCGATCCGCGTCCGGTGCCCGGCGTGGCGAACGACGATCATCTGGCGTATGTGCTGTACACGTCGGGGACCACCGGCGAGCCCAAGGGGGTCATGGTCGCTCGCGGGAGTGTGGCCAACGTGGTCGCCGACTGCAACGCGCGCTTCGGCATAGGACCGGCGGACCGCTTCTTCGGGATCAGCGCCTTCAACTTCGACCTGTCCGTCTACGACGTCTTCGGCGCCCTGTGCGCCGGGGCGGCCGTGGTGTTGCCGGACGCGGACCGCGCGGCCGATCCCGCGCACTGGTTGTCGTTGTGCGGCCGGGCGCGGGTGAGCGTGTGGAACTCGGTGCCGGCGATCGTGTCGTTGCTGCGCGACCAGGCGGCAGAGGGCACGGATGCGCTGGACACGCTGCGCCTGGTGATGATGAGCGGCGACCGTATTCCGCCGACGTTGCCGCAGGAGTTGCGCAAACTCGTGCCGGACGCGCGGATCGTCTCGCTGGGCGGGCCGACGGAGACCACGATCTGGAACGTGTCGCACCCGATCGGCCCGGACGAGGACGGCTCGCGCAGCATCCCGTACGGCCGACCCAACGCGAACAACCGGGCGTATCTGCTCGACGAGTTCGGGTGCGACGTGCCCGACGGGGTCACCGGCGAGATCTGGGCGGCCGGGGTGGGTCTGGCGCGGGGCTACTGGGACGACCCGGAGCTGACCGCCGAGCGCTTCGTGCTCGACCCGGAGCGCGGCGAACGCCTCTACCGGACCGGGGATTTGGGCCGCTATCTGCCGGACGGCGAGATCGACATCCTCGGCCGTGGCGACTTCCAGATCAAGGTGAACGGCTATCGCATCGAGGCCGGCGAGGTGGAGACCCGACTGGTTGCGCTGCCCGCCGTGGAACGCTCGGTGGTCTCCCGGCAGTCCGGCGCGCGGGGCGACCGGCTGGTCGCCCATCTGGTCCCGGCCGGCGACGAGCGCCCGGATGTGGACGCGGTACGCGCCGCGCTGCGCGCGCATTTGCCGCAGTACATGATTCCGGCCGCCGTGTACTGGCACGCCGCGCTGCCGTTGACCCGCAACGGCAAGGTCGACCGGGCCCGACTCGCGGCCGCCGCCGAGGCGGTCGCGCCGGCGTCGGCCGCGCCCACCGCCGCCGATTCGGAACTGGAGCTGGTGGTCGCCGGATTGTGGGCCAAGCCGCTGCGCGTCGCGGACACCGACCTGGACGTCACCCGCCCGTTGTACGACCTGGGCGGCGACTCGCTGGTGGCCGCGCGCATCCTGGCCGGGGTGCGCAAACGCTTCGGTCTGACCATCACGCTGGACCGCCTGCCGGAGGTGGACACGATCCGCACGATGGCCGCGCACGTCGAACGCGGCCTGGCCGAGCGCGCCGGGGCGGGGGCGAGCACGCCGTGAGCGATTCGGTGATCAACCACATCGTCTCCCGGGCCCCCTCCCCCGGCGGGCACATCTCTTTCTTCCGGCTCGGCGGGACTCAGACCATGGAGCTGACCGAACTGCACACGCGTGCCGGGCGCCTCGCCCTGTGGTTGCGCGACCTGGGCTTCGAGCGGGGCGACCGGATCGGCATCCTGGCCGCGAACGGCCTCGGATGGGTGCTGCTCGATCTCGCGGCGATCCGCCTGGGCGCGGTGACGGTGGGCTTCGACCCCGCCAAGTTCGACACCGACACCGGACTGCGCGAACGCTACCGACTGGCCGTGCTGTTCACCGACGGGCAACCGCAGGCCCCCGGCAGCAGGGCGCTCACCGAGATCGAGGTCGCGTCGGCCCTGCCGGACGACGGTCGCGTCCTGGAACCGATCGTCTACACGCCCGACGACGTGTTGTCGCTGAAGCTCACCTCGGGCAGCACGGGCGAGCCCAAGACGCTCACCGCGTCGGTCGGCAGCATCGACGACGATCTGCGCGCGGTCCAGGAGATGTTCGCGCACGGCGACGGCGACAACCTGCTCGTGTTCCTGCCGCTGTCGGTGCTCCAGCAGCGCTACTGGACGTATTCCGCGCTGCGTTGGGGCCACGACGTCACGATCTGCACCTACGAGGCCGCGTTCCCGGCGCTGCGTGCGATCCGGCCGACGGTGGTGATGGGCGTGCCGGGGTTCTTCGAGACGGCCAGGAAGCACATCGAGGCGCGGATGCGCGGCGCGGGCACCGACACGGACGAGGCGACCGCGCGCCGCGACGGCGCGCGACGGTTGTTCGGCGACCGCATCCGCTACCTGTGGACCGGTTCGGCGCCGGCCTCGACCGGCACGCTGACCTTCTTCGAGGACGCGGGACTGCCGATCTTCGAGGGCTACGGCCTCAACGAGACGTGCATCGTCACCAAGAACCATCCCGGCGCGCATCGGCGGGGCAGCGTCGGGCGTGTCCTGCCGGGCAAACGGGTGATCCTGGACGCCGAAGGAGTGATTCACGTACGCGCCGACCACCCCGTGTGCGCGGGCTACGAGCAGGCGCCGCCCGGGGTGTCCGAGCGGGTGTTCGCCCCCGACGGCACGGTGCGGACCAACGACATCGGCCGACTGGACGAGGACGGATTCCTGTACGTGCACGGCCGCGCCGACGACGTGATCGTGCTCGACAACGGCCGCAAGGTCGTCGTACGGCCGCTGGAGGAACGGATGAAGGCCAGTCCCGCGATCGAGGAGTGTGTGGTGTTCTGCCCGACGCAGACCCGGCTGGTCGCCGTGGTCTCCCCGGCGGCGGGGGTGGGCGGACCCGAACTGAAGCGCGCCGTCGCCGCGCAACTCGCCCGTACCAACGCCGCGTTCGGGCCCGACGAGCAAATCCGCGCGGTGGTGGTGGCCAGTCCCCGATTCAGCGTCGGGAACGGACTGCTCACCTCTCAGCTCAAGCCCAGGCGCGGGCGCATTCTCGACGCCTACCGTGCCCGGATCCACGACACCGAGGGAGGCATCCATGCAGTCCGAGATTGAGACCGTGGCCAGGACGAACCTGGCCCGGGTGTTGGAGTCCGACGTCGCCCCCCAGGACCTCGACCCGGACCAGGACATGGTCGGCACGTACGGATTGACTTCACTGAACAAGGTCTTGTTCCTGATGGCCGCCTGCGACGATGCCGGGGTGGACCTGGCCTGTTTCACCGAACCCGACGTCGCGGCCATGAGCACGCTGCGCGATGTGACCGAGGCGCTGTCGCGCCACGCCGGAAAGGCGGCTTGAGATGACCTGGGTGCAGACGGCTTCGACGACACTGGAGAACGAGCACGTCCTGCTGCGCCCGATCGTCCCCGAGGACCGCGAGGCGATCCGCAAACAGGCGATGGACCCCGAGATCTGGCGCTACTTCGTGCTGGTGATCGCCACCGACGCCGAGTTCGACGCGTTCTTCGACGCGGCGCTGGCCGATCAGGCCGCCGGTCGCCGGGTCGTCTACAACGTGATCGACAAGTCGGTGGACCGCACGGCGGGCAGCATGAGCTTCTGCAGCATCGCCGAGCCGGACGGGCGGCTGGAGATCGGCTGGTCGTGGCTGGGCGCCGAGTTCCGGGGCAGGGGCATCAACCGCTGGGCGAAGTTCCTCATGCTGGAGCACGCGTTCGAACAACTGGGCGCCGAGCGGGTGGAGTTCAAGACCGACGTGCTCAACCTCCAGGCACGCGCGGGTCTGCGCAACATCGGCGCCACCGAGGAGGGAGTGCTGCGCAGCTTCAACCCGATGCCCGGCGGGCGGCGCCGCGACGCGATCTACTACAGCGTGCTGCGCGGTGAATGGCCTTCGGTGCGCGGGCAGTTGCTCGCCGGGCCCAAGGTGACCCGGCCGACGGGGCAGGCATGACCACCGACACCCTCGCGGTGCCGGTGGTGCGGGCCCGGGGCGACGCCTTCGCGTGCGGGCGGCGGCACGGCGTCGAGCGCGCGGAGAGCCTGCGGGCCTTCCTCGACGACGGACTGGCCCGGTTGAACCGGGTCGGGACGACCCCGGTGTCGTGGGCGACGCTGCGGCCCGTGCTGGACGCCTACCGGGTCGAGATCGAGGGCCAGACGCCCCTGCTGGCCAAGGAGTTGCGCGGGCTGGCCGAGGGCGCGGGGCTCGATGCCGACGAGGCGCTGCTGCTGCAGATCCGGCGCGAGGTGATGGGATACCAGCGCATCCCGACCATGGGCGACTGCACGACGTACGCCGTCGCCGGCGCGGCCGGTCCGGTGCTGGCGCAGACGGTCGACCTCAACGGCGACCTCGACGACCAGATCTGTGTCCTGGACATCGCGCGGACCGGCTCGCCCCGCCGGGTCCTGGTGCTCGGCTTCGGTGGGCTCCTGGGCTATCTCGGGATCAACAGCGACGGCCTGGCCGTCGGGCTCAACCTGGTGCTGGGCGGCAGATGGCGGCCGGGCCTGCCGCCCTACCTGGCCATCCGTCACCTGTTGGACAGCGCCGCCGACGTGGACGAGGCGGTGCGGATCCTGCGCACCCTCAAGCTCGCGAGTTCGCGGAACCTGGTGTTGTGCGATGCCCGCAAGACGGCGTGGGTGGAGATCCTGGACGACGAGCAGCGGGTGAGCGTGTCCTCGACGAGCATGCACACCAACCACTTCCTGCACCCGGACTTCCTCGCCCACGACGAACTCAACGTCTTCGCCCGCAACTTCTCCCGACAGCGCCTGGAGGCCTGCCGGGTCCGGGTGGGCGAGTTGCCGCCCGAGGCGGGCGTCGAGGCACACTTCGCGTTGCTGTCGCGAGCGCCGATCCGGGTCGAGGGCAACGGCGACATCCGTCGCGAACGCACCGTGGCGGCCGTGGTGTTGCGGCCCGACCTCGGCGAACTGCACGTGCGGCCGGGCGATCCGGCGCTGAACCGCACCCACTCGTTCTCACTGCGCGCGTCCGCGACACTCGGCGGGTCCGCGTCGTCGGAGGTGATCTCGTGAGTGTGTCCGTGACCGGCGACGGCTGGTTCGTCTCGCGCGACGACGCCGCCGCGCACACCCCGCTCGTGTACTGCTTCGCGCACGCCGGCGGCGACTCGCGGTCGTTCCTGGCCTGGCAGGAGGAGTTGGGCGACGAGGCCGAACTGGTCGCGGTGTGCCCGCCCGGCCGCGCGCACCGGGCCCGCGAGACCCGCCCGACACTGGCGGAGTTCGCGGACGGCGCGGCCTCGGCGATCCGGGCCCGGGCCGGCGCGCCGGGCGCCGATGCCACGCGGCCGATGTACCTGTTCGGGCACAGCCTGGGCAGCCTCGTCGCGTTCGAGACCGCGCGGCGGTTGCGCGATGTACCCGCGCTGCGCCGGTTGTTCGTCTCCGGGGTATCGGCCCCCTCGCTCGCGCCCTCGGAGCGGGTGTGCCGGCTCGCCGCCCTGGAGGGCCGCGAGTTCGCCGAGGCGCTGGAGTTCTTCGAGGGCCTGCCTCCGGAGGTGCTGGCCCAGGACGAGGTCCTGGACCTGCTGCTGCCCGGCGTGATCGCCGACTTCCGGATGGCCGCCGGCTACGAGTACACGGCCGCCGCACCGCTGGCGGTGGGCGTCACGGTGATCGCCGGGCGCGACGACCCCTATCTGTCCGCCGACAAGGTCGCGTTGTGGGAGGGGGAATGTGTGCGCCCGCCCGAGTGCCACTGGGTCGACGGCGGCCACTTCCACTTCCGCGACAAGGGCCCCTCGGCGGTGATCGACCTGCTGCTGAGCGCCGTTCGGGCCGACCAGCACGTCGAAGTGATCTGACCCTCAGTGATCCGACCCTCTCTCAGCGCGTGACCACATGAGCGCGTCGACACACCGGCGCGTCGACACATCGGAAGGAACGGCAATGCTGCTCGACCCGGCTGACCAGTACCGCAGGGGCCTCGCCTTCAAGGAGGCGCACGAGAGCGCGGGAGCGTTCGTGGTGGCGAACGCGTGGGACGCGGGCAGCGCCCGCCTGCTGACGGGGCTCGGCTTCACCGCGCTGGCGACCACGAGCGCGGGACTGGCCTTCGCGCTGGGCCACTCCGATGGCGTGAACCTGCTGGATCGTGGCCAGGCGCTGGACAACGCGCGCGCGATCGTGGCCGCGACACCCCACCCGGTCAGCGCCGACCTGGAGAGCTGCTACGGCGCCTCGGGCGAGGAAATCGCCGAGACGATCCGTCTGGCCGCCGACGCGGGCCTGGTGGGCGCGTCCATCGAGGACGCCACCGGCGACCCGGGCGACCCGATCCTGCCGATCGAGGTTGCCGTGGAGCGGGTGACGGCCGCAGTGGCGGCGGCCCGGGCGCTGCCGTTCCCGTTCACGCTGACCGCACGGGCGGAGAACTTCCTGCACGGCCGGCGCGACTTCGCGGACACCCTCGCCCGGCTCCGGGCGTACGAGGCGGCGGGCGCCGACGTGTTGTACGCGCCGTGCCTGCCCGACGTCGAGGCGATCCGCACCGTGTGCTCGGTGCTCGACCGGCCCGTCAACGTGCTCGCGGGAGTCGGACCGGCGTTGTCCGTCCCGGAGTTGGAGAAGCTGGGCGCCCGGCGGATCAGCCTGGGCTCGGCGTTCGCCCGGGCCGCGCTGGGCGGTTTCCTGCGTGCCGCGCGCGAGGTGTACGAACACGGGACGTTCACCTTCGTCGGCGAGGCCGTGCCCTACGCCGAGGCGAACACGCTGATGTCCGCGCCGGCCGGCGCGGCAAAGGAGGACGCGTGAGCGCAGTGGCCGCCTACCTGCACCAACCGCGCTACGTGCTGGGCGAGTTCGAGGTCGCGCACACGAGCATCGCCAATCTGGCCGCGCGTGCCACGGAGTTCAGGATGGCGCCGACGCCCGACCTGTGGGGCTGGGGGAGCGTGCGCCGGACCGAGCGCGGCCTGGCCGAGCTGGCCGCGGAAAGCGCCGCGGCCACGCTGCGCGCCGGCGCGAGCGATGCCGACGCCGTCGTGTTGTGCTCCACCCGCGTGCCCGGACTCTCGGAGGGGCACGGCGCGTTCATGGAGACGTTTCTGGCCGAGGCGGGCCTGGGCGACGTGCCCTTCTACGGGCAGAACATGAACCGCTGCGTCAACCTGCTGGCCGCGATCGACACCGCGACCGCGTTCGTCCGCGCCGGCCGCCACCGGCGGGTACTGGTGGTCACCACCGACAGCGCCGCGCACGAGGACGACCGGATGGCGAGCTACGCGCTGTTCAGCGACGGCGCGGCGAGCTGCCTGGTGACGGCCGCCGGCGAGATCGCGGGCGGCTACGAGATCCTTGCCTGCGCGAGCGCCCAGGACCGGGACAGACTGGCGCACTCCAACGAGATCAGCGCGGACCTGGCCCGCACCGTGAACGAGCGCCTGCTCACCCCCCTGGGCATGAAGCCGGGCGACATCGCGGGCCTGATGCACGCGAACATCTTCAAACCCGTGATCGTGATGAAGGAACGACAGGCCGGCTTCACCCCGGCCCAGCTCCATCTGGACAACATCACCCGCGTGGGCCACTGCTTCGCCGCCGATCCGCTGATCAACCTGGTCGACCGGGCCGAGGCGGGACACGTACAACCGGGCCGGCACTACCTGTTGGCCGCCGGCGTCCCCGGGCAACGGATCGGGGTGTTGTTGCGCCGGGCCGGCGCATGAGCGCGGACGAGACACCACCGAACGCCCGAGTTGGAGGCTCAGGATGACCACCGCACCGCGTACGCCGGGTCCCGGCCGTGCCTTCGTGCCCTTCGTCCTGCCCGACACCGTCGACGCGCTGCCGCACCGGCCGTTCGTCTTCGGCCGCGCCGCCCTGGACCGGGCGCGGGCGGCAGTACGCGCGGAGCCGGTCGAGGTGTTTCGCACGCTGCTGCGCGACCAGGAGTCGGAGTCGACGCTTCTGGTCGCCCGGTATGTGCTGGACGCGTTCCTGGCCGATGCGGGCGGCCGGGGGTCGAGTGGCGAGAACGGCGCGGACGAAGCGTCGGCCGACGCCGCACTTGGAGCCGAGGCCGATGTCCTCGCCGAGGCGATCGCCGCCGAAGTGCGGGCCGCCCGGGCCGAGTCCGCCGCGAGCCTGGACGCGCTGACCCGTTCGGGTCCGGCGGCGCGCGCGGAAGCCCTGTGCGGGCGCGCGCCGTTGGCGCTGGCGGCCGGCTGTTGGCTGGACACGCTCTCCCAGCCCGCGACCCAGCCGTCCGTCGTGGTCAACCGGCTCTTCGCGCACCACCTGACGCTGCGCGGCGGCGGCAACCCCGAGCGCGGCCAGGCCCGGTCGCGCCGGCGCGCGCTGGAGGACGCGGGTGTATTCCTGCCGGAGCTCGCCGCCGCCGACTTCGCGGACCGGGCCCGCATCCGCCCGCTCACCGCGCTGCACGCCGCCTTCTACCTGGCCCTGTCCCGGCTGCCGGCCAACTTCCTGCCCGAGGTCTCCGGCGTGCACTACGCCTTCCTCGCGCTCGGCGTGGACGACCTGCTCGCCGACACCGCGCCGCTGCTGCCGGAACCGGCCCTGCGCGAGGTGCTGGCCGAACACTTGGCCGTGGCCGGACCGGCCGCGCGCCGCCGGTTGTACACCGCCGTGCGGCTGACCCTGGAGCTTGAGCGGGAGCACGTCGCGATGCTCGCCGAGCACGCGGCCTGGCGTGCCGGCCGCACCCTGGAGTCGCGGGTCGCCGCGATCATCGCGCGCCACGCCCCGCTGGCCGGCCGGCAACACGGCGGCACCCGGGTCGGCGGCAAGGCGTTGACGGACGTCTTCGGCGCCGCCCGGATCGACCTCGCGGGATTCCTGACCGACCTGCGTGAATCCGGATACCTGCGCGGGCCCGGCAACGGCGACTGCCGACTCCTGGACGCGATGCGTTTCGGCGGGCCGATGTTCGGAATCTTCGACGAGCACGAGGCGGCCACGTTCCGGGCCTGGGCGGTGAGCGTACAGGCGGGTGACCGGCCTGCCGTGGAGATCTCCGCCGAGACCGCCGGCGACGTGGCGGCCGAGCGCCGACGGGCCGCGATCATGCGCAGCGACCCGGCCGATGTCGTGATCGCCGAGGCCGAACCCCGCGACCACCGCGAGTTGTTCCACCACCTGGTCAACATCGAGAACTTCGCCAACACGCTGCCGCTCGCCGCCGAGCGGGCCGAACAGTGCTTCCGGGACGCGGAGATCCTGTTCGTACACGGGGCCGGCGGCCGGTACACCGACGCGACCTGGTTCGACTACAGCCCGCGGGCACTGTACGAGCGGGCCGAGCGGGTCTACTGGGAGAAGCTGGTCGACCCCTACCAACCGCTGCGGGAGATCCCGGACCGCGACGAGGTGTTGTTCCGGCAGTCCACCTACTACCTCACCTACCTCATCGACGGCGCATGGCTGCACCGCCTGGGCAACCTCGGGCACGACGAGCGCGAGACCGACGCGATGTTGTTCGCGATCTACGCCGACGAGATGGGCAACGGCGACCTGCGCAAGAACCACATCACGCTGACCCATCGGGTGTTGGCCAGCGCGGGTATCGAACTACCGCACATCCGCGACGAGGCGTTCATCGAACAGGACGAACTTCCCGACGACCTCTATGGGTTCGCGATCCAGCAGTTGTGCATGTGCCTGTTCCCCGATCGTTTCCACAACGAGATCCTGGGCTACAACCTGGCGATCGAGATGTTCGGCTCCGGCGAGATGCGGCTGCACGAGATCCAGAAGTTGCGCCGGCACGGCATCGACGACTGCTACGAACAGGCCCACTTGACCATCGACAACTTTTCCGCCGGGCACGCCAAACAAGCCGCCGACATCATCGTCGGTTTCCTCGACCGGGTGCGGCGCACCGCGGGCGAGGCGGCGGTGGCCGAGCAGTGGCGCAGGGTCTGGCGCGGCTACGCCTCCTTCGCGTACTTCCTCGAACAGCCCCTGCTCAAGCGCATATCCGCCGGTGATGCCCCCGCCGAACCCGACACCGAGTCCGGCGACCCTTCCTCCCCGGGCGCGACCGACGACTTGGCCGACCTGGTCATCTGAGTCGGCCGTCGGCCCCGCGCCCGCACGACCACGAACAGGCACCCGTACCCGGAGGACAGCACATGGCCGATCCCCGCCCGCGTACGACCGACGTCGCGATCACGATGCGGCACGAGACGCGCGAGAGCGAGCGGCGTGCGCCGATCGTGCCGGCCGACGCCGCGCGGCTCGTCGCGCAGGGCATCACGGTCACCGTCGAGCACTCGCCGCAGCGCGTGTTCCCGATGGGGGACTACCTCGACGCCGGCTGCGTGGCCGCCGAGGCCGGGAGCTGGCGGACCGCCCCGGCCGCGGAGTTCGTCGTGGGGCTCAAGGAACTCCCTCACGATCCGCCGACGTTGCGGCACCGGCATGTGTTCTTCGGCCACGCGTACAAGGGCCAGCGCGACGCCGAGGCGCTGCTGCGGCGCTTCGCGGCGGGCGGCGGCGCGCTGTTCGACCTGGAATACCTCACCGACGCGGACGGACGGCGGCTGGCCGCGTTCGGCTACTGGGCCGGATACGTGGGCGCGGCGCTCGCGGTGCTCCGGCATCGGGGTCGGCTCGATCCGCCACTGCGACCGCGCCCGAAGCAGGACTTGGACCGGATGCTGCGCGAGACGTCGACCGGCGCGCCGCCGAGCGTACTGGTCATCGGCGCGCTGGGCCGGTGCGGGCGCGGCGCGCGCGACGCGCTGGCCGTCGCCGGGATCCAGCCGACCTGCTGGGACGTCGCCGAGACCCGGTCACTGGATCACGCGGCGCTGCTCGATCACGACATCCTCGTCAACGCCGTGCTCGTGACCACGCCGACCCCGCCGTTCGTGACCCTCGCGTCGCTGCGGTCGCGACCCCGGCGACTGTCCCTGATCGCGGACGTCACCTGCGATGTCACCTCCCGGAACAATGTGTTGCCGGTCTACGACGACATCACCGATTGGCGCGAGCCGGTGCGCATGGTGGGCGATGTCGGCGACCCGCTGGGCGTGATCGCCATCGACAACCTGCCGTCGCTGCTTCCCGGCGAGGCCAGTACCGCCTTCTCCGCCGAACTGACGCCCCATCTATCGGCCCTGGGAGAACCGGGGCAACCCTGGCAGCGCTGCCTGCGGGTCTTCCGCGAGGCATGCGAGGCGAACGGCCTGGAAACGGAGAACGTCCATGTCTGACGCGATACCCGCCGGCGGAACCGTGCACTGGATCGGCACCGGCCTGTCCACCGGCAGCGGACTGCGTGTGGTGGCCGACCGGGCCGAACGGCTGCTGGTCTGGGGCCGTACCGACGCCAAGGCCGAGCGGTGCCTGGCCCGGCTCGGCCTGACCGGTCGCGCCGCCGCCCGCGCCTACGATCTCGACCGGCTGGGCGCGGAGTTGCGCACCGGCGACATCGTCGTGTCGATGTTGCCCGCGAGCGAACACCCCGCGCTGGTGCGACTGTGTATCGAGCGCAACGCCCATTTCGCGTCCAGCAGTTACGTCTCGGAGGAGATCGCGGCCGAGGCGTCGGCGGCGGCGAAGGCCGGTCTGGTCGTGCTGACCGAGGCGGGCCTGGACCCGGGCATCGACCACCTGTTCGCCGACCTGCTGGTGGCCAGGGGCCGCGAGGTCGTCGGCGACGGCCCGGCGACGGTCGAGTTCACCTCGTACTGCGGCGGAGTCCCCGCCGAATCCAACGAGTTCCGCTACCGGTTCAGCTGGGCGCCGCGCGGGGTGTTGAACGCGCTGCGCGCGCCGGCCCGCTACCTCGACGGCGACGCCGAGCAGGTGGTCGACCTCCCGTGGACGGCGACTCGTTCGCTCGTGCTCGACGGCGAGACGTTCGAGGCGTACCCCAACCGCGACAGCCTCCCCTACCTCACCCAGTACGCGTTCCCGGCCGACTGGCGGGCGCGTGTGTTCGTCCGGGGCACACTTCGTCTGGACGGTTGGCTGCGGGCCTGGCAGGACGTGTTCGCCACCGTGCGCACCGGCGATGGCGACCGCATCGCCGCCCTCGCCGACGAACTCGCCGCCCGGTATCCGACCACCGACGCCGACCGCGACCGGGTGGTGCTCGCCGTCGCGCTCGACCTCGAGGGCGCGAACGGCGGCGGCTGGCGCGGCGAATATGTGCTGGACACGGTCGGCGACGCCGAGGAGAGCGCGATGGCGCGGTGTGTGTCCCTGCCGCTGGCGTACGGGATCACCGAAATCCTCGCCGGACGGGTGCCGGCGGGCCTGCGCCAGGCCGCCCAGGGTGCCGAGGACGCCCGCCGGTGGCTGGAGTTCCTGGGCACGAACGGCGTCGACTGGCGCTTCGACGAGCGGCACCGGACGGGCTGAACACCGCTCGTCGCCACGATCCACCCGGCAACCCGATCCGAACCACCCGAGCCACCCGAGCACCGCAACCGTCCGACTCCGCCCGAATCACCCGGACCACCGGAACCGCCCGATCCAGGAGGACACGGAACCATGACCCAGGCACCGTTCGAGTCGCGGGAATCGGCCGACCGGCCCCAGGCGTTCATCCTGACCGGCTCGTTTCCCGTGATCCGCCGCAATCCGCTCTACCTGACCGAACTTTCCGGGCGCGGGCTCAAGATCCTGGTGATCACTGCGGAGTCCTACCGCGCACAGGCGACGGAGGCCATGGCCGACACCTCCAACCCCGTCGCGCAGATCAGCGAAATCGCCTATGTGACGGGTGACTTCACCGTGCAGGGCGCGTTCGTCGCGGGCGCGATCGCGCGCACCTCGGCCTGGCGCGAGGCATACACGATCGTCGGCGCCTACGCGGTGGGCGACTACCTCGCCGAGCCGACCGGCCTGCTCGCCGACGGGCTCGGCGTGCGCTCGCCCGGGCTCCGGGCCAGCCGCGCCTGTCGCAGCAAGTACCTCCAGCGCTGGTACGCCCCGGACCTGGGTCCGACGTCGCTGACCATTCCCGCCGGCGAGCGCGAGCGGGTCGACCTCGGCGCGGTGCGCTTCCCCGCCGTGGTCAAACCCGCTTCCCGAGCGTCCAGTTCGGGCGTCGAGACGGTGGCGGACCTGGCCGGGTTGCGCGCGAAACTGGCGACGTACCCCGATCACGAGGTGGTCCTGGTCGAGGAGAAGGTGTCGGGCCCGGAGTTCTCCGTGGAGAGCCTGATCCAGGACGGCGGGGTGGTCTTCGCGTCGGTGACCGACAAGGTCACCACCGACAGCCACGCGCACACCTTCGTGGAGATGGCGCACAGCGTGCCGAGCGTGCGCGAGGACCTGCGTGAGGCGCTTTTGACGGCCAATCGGGAACTGGTGGCGGCGCTCGCGTTCGAGCACGGCATCGCCCACTCCGAGTGGCGGGTCGGCGACGACGGTCGCCCGCGCCTGATGGAGGTGGCGGCGCGCACCCCCGGCGACGGGCTGCTGACGCTGTATCAACTGGCCACCGGACGACCGCTGGAGCCGGAGATCCTGCGCGTCGCGCTCGGCGAACCGGCGAACTACCCGCAGCCGCACCGCTACACGCGACAGGTCTACCTGGAGCACCGGCCCGGCACGCTGGAGGATGTGGTGCTCGACTGGCCGGACGTGCGGCCGGAGTGGATCGGTGCCGGCGGTGTATGGCCCGACATCAAGCCCGGCGGGCCGGGTGAGGAACCCACGTTGCGCGCCGTACTGGTGCTGCGCGAGCGCGGCGCGTCGCTGACCCCGCTCGCCGACTCCGACGACCGGTCCGTCACGTTCTTCATCGACGCCCCGACCCCCGACGGGCTCGACGCCCTGGAACAGCGCGTGCGCGCCGCCATCCGCGTCGTCGTCGGCTGACCGGCATGGTCCACGTCGCCCGCGAGGAGGGCCACGACAACGACGAGGTGACCGTGGTGGCCACCTTCCGGCAGGCGTCGCTCCCGGCGAAGACGCTGCTCACCGGGGCGTTCATCAACCGCCTCGGGGCCTTCCTGAACATCTTCCTGGTGTTGTTCCTGACCTCGCGGGACTACTCGGACGGGCAGGCGGCGTTCGCGCTGGGCGTGTACGGCGGCGGCGCGATCGTGGGCGTACTGCTCGGCGGGGCGCTGTCGATCCGGCTCGGCGCGCGCAACGCGAGCGTGGTGAGCATGGTCGGCGCGAGCGTGCCGCTGGCGGCCATCCTCTACCTGCCCTCGTTCGGGCTGATCCTGGTCGCGGTGGCGCTGGTCAGCATGGCCGGGCAGCTGTACCGCCCGGCGTCGGCCACCCTGCTCTCCGACCTCACCCCGGCGAACCGCCAGGTGATGATCTTCGCGATGTACCGATTCGGGCTGAACCTCGGCGTCACCGTCGCGCCGCTGTTCGGGTTCGCGCTGTACAACCTGGCCGGCCACAGCTACGCCCTGGTCTTCTGGGTGGAGGCGGCGGTCGCGCTGTGCTACGCGACCCTCGCGTGGGTGACGCTGCCGCCCCGCTCCGCCGAGCCGGGCGCGGCGGGCCGTGACGCGAAGCCCGAGGCCGGCGAGGAGGGCGGGGAGGGAGAGCGGGTCGGGCGCGGCGGGTATCGGGCGATGATCCGCGATCGCCGCTACATGTTGTACCTGACCGCGATCTTCTTCTTCGGGGTCGTCTACGTGCAGTACCTGTCCACGCTGCCGCTCGACGTGAAGGACAGCGGCGTGGCGATCTTCTGGTACACGCTGGCCGTGTCGCTGAACGGTTTCATCGTCATCGCGTTCGAACTGTTGATGACCAAGTACGCGCAGGCGTGGTCGCAACGGCTCACCATGGCCTGGGCGTTGGTCCTGGTGGGCGTCGGTGTGGGCATGTACGGCCTGCCGCTGGGGCCGGCCGTGATCCTGCTCGGCACGCTGGTCTGGTCCGTCGGCGAGATCCTGGGCGGGCCGGCGACCACGGCCTATCCGGTGGTGGCCGGGCCCGCGCGGCTCAAGAGCCACTACATCGCGGGCTTCCACTTCGCCTGGAGTCTGGGCGCGGCGGTCGGACCGGTCGTGGGCGGGTGGTTGTTCATCCGGTTCGGACACGGGGTGTGGCCGATACTGACCGTGGGTTCGGCGTTGTCGATCGTGCTCGTGTCGGTCTCGGTGCGGGACCGGCCGGCCACGACGCCGGCCGTCGGCGACGCCGACTCCACCGACGCCTCGACCCGCGCAGCCGCCGGGCCGGGCTGAACACACCGTGCATACCCGGTCACATGGGCCGGGTCCCGTGCGGGCGGACCTGCCACCCGCACGGGACCCGGCTTACTGGTGGTTCAGCGGTTCAGCGGATCAGTCGACGTCCTCGACGTCCTCGACGTCGACGACCCAGGAGCTGCGGCCGCAGGTGTCGCAACACCGCATGGGCTCGAGGTCCTGGTGGTCGTCGGTGGCGGGCAGTTCCTGAAGCTCCAGGACGAAGTTCTCCATCGTTCATCTCCCCTTTCCGGGAATCGGTACGGTGGCCGGCCGGTCGACCAGCCACGAACGTGGTCCGCCGTGCACCAGGCGGAGCAGGAAATCCAGCACACCGGCCATCCCGACGCCGTACGACGCGTACATGTCGCGCAGCGTGTCGTCCGGGATGAGCAGCCGGCCGTGCCTGCGGGTGGCGCGCAGTGCGATGCAGTCGCCGAGGTCGCGCGCCCGGGCGTGGTGGCGGTCGTCGCCGGTGGCCTCGTGCAGGTCGAGCAGCAGTTCGGCGTTGCCGGCCACGCCGTGACACGAGCCGGGGCCCATCCGCCACCGCTCCTCGTACACGGCGCGCGCGGCGCCCTCGGCCAGGTCGAGCCGGCGGTCCTCGCCGGTGGCCCGCCACAGCCGGACCAGGAACGTGCCGACGCCGGAGGTGCCGTTGCACCAGAAGTTCAGCCCCGGCCGCTCGGTACGCCCCGGGCCCTTCGGCCACAGCGCGACGCCGCCGCGTCGATCGGCGACCGCGGCCGGCGCGTGTCCGCCGCCGAGCGCGATGTCGAGGAGGTCGGGCCGGTCCAGGTCGCGCGCCGCCGACAGCAGGAAGGTCGCGTTCCCCGCCACGCCGTGGCCGAAGCCGTACAGGGACGAACCGGCCGGCTCGGCGCGGATGTCGCCGCCCACCGGCCAGTCCACCCCGCCGTCGGCCGCCGCCGGCAGCCGCAACACGCCGTCCGCGCACTCCCCGGCGCGCTCGGCGAACCGGTCGTCCCCGGTGGCGTGCCACAGGTGCAGCCGGGCGGTACCGGCGCCGGACAGGCCGTGGCACACGTCCGGGTTCCGGCCGGTCAGCGGGATGGCCAGGGCGTACGCCGCCGCGCGGGCCGCCGGCGGTTCGTCCGCCAGGGTTCGGGCCGCCTCGTACAACGCCCAGGCCGTGCCCGAACGTCCGAAGTACAGTCCCGGCACCACCCGTTCCGGCCGGGTCAGCCGGTGGTCGAGCCAGTCGGCGGCGGTGCGCAGCGCCGGTTCCGCGTCCCGATGGCCGCACCGGACGGCCCGAAAAGGAAATCCCGTGCGTATCGGTCGTGTCGTGGCGGCTCTGTCCGCCACCGCCTTGGGGCTTGTCTCGGTCACCGCGTGCAGCGGCGACAAAGACGGCGGCAAGTCCTCGAATGTAGGCAAGGATCCCAGGGCTCTCGTCACCGAGGCGCAAGCACTGTGGCAGGCCGGGGACTTCAAGGTCACCGGCGATGCCGTGGCCGACTCGATTCGATCCGACTACGACGTCTGCGTGCACGCCGGTCGCGACCTTCAGGGCACCGAGACCACCCTGGGCCACCCCGCCGAGCTGATCGTGGCCGGGGGCAAGGCGTATCGGAAGGGCGACGCCGCGTTCTGGCGCGGGCTCGGGGGCCGGTCCGACAGCACCCAGGCCGAGATCGACGAGGGGGCCACCCGGGTCGCCGACAAGTACGTGATGATGACGGTCGAACCCGACGATCCGCTCAAGGACATCGGTTTCGTCTTCGGCGACGCGAAACTCGCCTACGTCATGGGCGAGATCTCGGAGATCGGCGGAAAGCGGGTCATCGCGTTGACCGCCCGGCAGGAGGACGAGACCACCCGAACCGTGCACGTGCTCGCCGAGGGCAAGCCGTATCCGGTGAAGCTCCAGGTCGACGGGTCCGACCCGGTGAACCTCGTCCTCGCCCGAGCCGGCAAGAGCTGCACTCCCGCCGCACCGCCGGCCGACCGCACACTGGACATGGACGGCGCGGACACGGCGTAGGACATGTGGGGCGGCCGAGGCCTCGCCCGAGTCAGGTCTTTTGGCGGGCCAGGTTGTAGAGCTTGGCGGTCAACGCGGCTGCCTCGTCCGGGGAGATGCCTTCGCCGCCCGTCTTCATTTCCGTCAAGACGGCGACGTCGACGCCGCCGAGGGTTGCGTAGTCGGCCCAGGCACAGACCGGGAACCGGAAATCGGCAAGGGCCTTCGTGGCCGCGTCGCTCTTGCTGTAGGTGAACTGCATGACCTGGCACTTCATCAGCGCGCCCTCGAAGCCGGCGGGCTTGACGGTCTTGGCTCCTGCGATGGGCTGTATGTCGGTTCCCGGCGCCTTCCCGCCGCCCTTCATGCCTTTGTTGCCGACGTTGGCCAAGTAGGTGTCGAGTGCCTTGGCGGGGTCGGTGATCTCGCCATGGAAACCGTGGAAGGTCAGCCGAGTGCCGCCCAGCCTCGCCCGGTTGTCGGGGTCGGGATCGGGCGCGTTGTAGACGCCGGACACCGTTTGGGCGTTCTTGATCCCGAGCTCCTCGGCCTCTTTCGCGCCGGGCGTGGTGCCGCTGCTCGACTTCGTGTAGGCGTCGATCGACTCCGGGACGACGAGCTTGTAACCCTTGGTGCCGGCGGCGACCGCACCGCCACTCACGGAACCGCCGCCCGGGGCACCGGTGGTCACGCCTGCGGTGCTGCCCGCGTCCGGCGCCTTCGCGCCATCCTTCTTGTCGTCCGACCCGCCGCACGCGGCGGTCATCACGAGGAGGGGCGGCACGAAGGCGGCGGCGAAGCGGGCGCGAAACGGCATGAAGAACGGTTCCTTCCGGGAGGGTTCGTCCGCCAAACGACGTGACAGGCCGTCAGGCTGCCGCAGCACAACCGCCCGAGTCATGGGGATCCCCCTCACGCGGCCCCACAACACCGCGCGGCCCACCAACGCGAGAACCGAGGACGCGCACTCACCTCGCCGGAGGCGGGAGCGGCCCGGTCACGCCTCGTCGCCCGGGACCTCGCCGGGAGCCGTGCCGCAGCTCGGGCCGCCCGGGCCGTCGAATTGCACCGAGCTGAAGAAGTCGCGGAAGGTCGGGAAGAAGTTGCCCTTGCCGGTCGGGCCGGACGAGGTGACGGCCGTACAGCCGCTGTACTGCGCGTCGGACCAGAGGTGGATGGTCGAGGCGGTCCGGTTCCAGTCCGACTCCGCCCGGTCGTTCATGCCGAGCGCGGCGAGATCCGGCGTGCTTCCCCTCAGCGTGATCATGTCCCCGGTTCCGTCGAGACCGGAGAACATGCAGTAGTAGCCGTCGGGACACCGGTCGTATCCGTCGGCCGCCCGGGCCGGGGAGACCGGCGCGACGCCGAGGAGCGCGACCACGCCGGCCAGTCCGAGCACGATTCGTTTGGTGTGTGTCATGCCGGGCTCAACGATCATGCCGACTCCGGGTTCCGGTCCGGGGTCCGCCGGTGGGCTCAGTTCTCGCGTGCCTTCGTCGCCGCCACCCGGGCCTCGATTTCCTCGCGGGTGGGGCGGTAGCGTTCCTCGGCCGCCCGCATGCGGGCCACGCAGCGGTCCCAGGCGCGGCGGGAGCGGGCACGGCGGTTGGGGAACCAGGAGTATCGCCACAGGCGCACCGTGGCGGTGTCCGCCATGAAGCGGGGCTTCGTCCGGATGCCGTGCTCCCACCGCACCTCGGACTGGGCGTCCATCAGTTCCTGTACGAAGTCCTGCGCGGCCCGCTCCCACCGGGCCGCCTCCTCCGGAGTGCCCTCCACCTCCGGGCGCTTCGGCGCGGGGATCGTGGTGATCTCGTAGCGCATGAACTCGAGGCCGTCGGGAACCTCCACCCACGACATCCTGTCCCACGGCTTCGGCACGAGCGTGAAGGTCAACGAACTCAGGATCACGGCCGATGCTCCTCACCGAACGAACATTTGCGCCCAGCGTAGTGCCGCGCCGCAACCTGGGCCGCGTGCCTCACACGTGCAGCACGATGCCGCGCCGTGCCGCGAACTCGTCGAAGCGGTGCGGCGCGAGCACCGCGGATACCGCCTCGGGGGTGTGTCCGGACGGGTTGTGGAAGGTGACCGCGTCGTCGCGCCGACCGGTGACCAGGACGAGGTGTCCGCCACGCCCCGGCGCCGGACGCTCGGGGCGGCGAATCTCCCGGTGCACGGAGGCCATCACCAGGCGGCCCCGGTCGAGTTCGTCGGCGAGCCGGTCCGGCCCCAACTCGGTGACCACCTCCGCCCGCAGCCCGTGCGCCTCCCGTACGTACTCGACGAACGGCCGGTAGTAGAGGCCGTCGACCCCGCCGTCCTCCCGACGCACATACCCGCCGTGCGTCGCGCAGCCGACCATCAGCTCGTACAGCGGAGGCGCATGGCCGTCGCGCGCGAACAGCGCCATCCGCAGACAGGCCATCCCGCACCACCGCCCGGCCCAGTAGCCGTAGGCGGCCCGATCCGGCGCCCCGCTCACCGCCCAGGCATCGTCGTCGCCCGGCGGATGGCCGGCGTAGACGATCGCGCCGATCAGGTCCGGGCTCGCGTACTGGGTGATCGCCGGTATCGGATGACGCGTGTTCGAATGACGCGTGTGTCGATCGGACACGTGGACTCCTTCCGGCTACCGGCCGGCCTCCTCCAGGAGGATCCGGGCCAGTTCGTGCGGCTGGGAGTACATCGGCCAGTGGCCCGTGTTCATCTCGACCAGCCGCCACCGTTCGCTCGTCAGCAACTTCGCCACCGCGTCGCTCGGTTCCGGGCCGTCGAGGAGACACTTCAGGTAGGTCGTCGGGAGGTCACCCAACGACCCGGCCAACTCGGCGCGTTCGGTCAGGGAGTCGCCGGGATGCAGTGTCGCGTCGGCCAGGAGCCGGGCGATCTGCTCGTCGGTGAGGCCCTGCCCCGCGAACTCCGCCGCCGGCGGCGGGGCCCAGAAGCCGCCGTTGGCCACGATCGCGGCGGTGATCGCCGCCTCGCCGGACCAGAATCCGGACGCGAACGACTCGCCGTGCACGGCCACGTTCGAGTCGACCAGGACCATCCTCCGCAGCCGGTCGCCGATCCGCTCGGCGGCCTGACCCACCGGGATGCCCGAGTAGCTGTGTCCGACCAGGACCACATCGCGCAGGTCCCGATCCTCGACCTCGTCCACGATGTCCCGGACGTGCGTACGCTGCCCCGCCGGCACGCCCCGCTTCTCGGCGAGGCCGGAGAGCGACAGCGGATACGCCCCGTGCCCCGCGGCCCGCAACTCCGACACCACCTCGTCCCACGCGGGGGACCCCAACCACGCACCTGCGACCAGCACGAAATCCGTCATCGCGGCACGCTATCCGATCACTGCGACACCGCCCGGAACGACGTCACCCGCCGGCCGCGGTCCTGGGACCGGGCGGCGGGTGACGGGTGACGGGGTTCGACGGCGGGCGGACGCGCTCGGGCGCGCGACCGTCACAGCCGTACGTATGCCAGGTCGTAGGCGTCGGCCATCGCGCGCACGCCCGCGTCGTTGAGGTGCAGGTGGTCGCCGCTGTCGAGGTCGGCCCGGATGAAGTCCGGGGCGTCGGGGTCCTGGACCGCGGCGGCCACGTCGACGACCGCGTCGAAGACGTCCGAGGCACGGATCCAGTCGTTCACCCGACGGCGTTCCGCCCGGCCCTGGACGCTGTCCACGCCGGGGTAGATGGTGCCGCCGTACGGGCCCATCGTGGCGGCGATCGAGGTCAGTCCGGCCGCGCGGGCCTGCGCCGCCAGCGCGATGAAGCCGTCGATCAGGTCCGCCGCACCGGCCGGCGGCTTCCCGGACATGCCCGGCAGGCCCAGGTCGTTGAGGCCGAAGTGGAAGAGCACGTGGGTGGCGCCCGGCACGGACAGCACGTCCCGCTCGAACCGCGCGAGCCCGTGCAGCCCGACCTCGTCGGTGAGCAGCCGGTTGCCGCCGAGCCCCTGGTTGACCACCCAGCCCCGGGCCAGTCGCCGGTTCAGCTGGTTCGGGAAGCGCAGGTTGGCCCCGACGGTGGTGCCACCGCCGCCGAACCAGGAGTCCCCGAACGCCACGGCGATCGCGGTGCCCTCGGGGGCCAGGACGTCCACCCCGGCCACGTAGTACCGCCCGTCGACCTCCTCCGCGTCGTCGAACGCGGCCCGGCCCACGGCGTTGCCGGCGACCAGGTAGGCGTTCTGGGAAGGGGTGTGTGCGTAGGTCGCCAGGCCGGTGTCCTCCGGGAAGTACAGGGTCAGCGCCAGGTCGGTGCCGGCCTCGGTGGCGAACTCGACCGGGTCGCTTTGGATCCGGGCGCCGACCGGGATGGTCACCTCGGCCGCCCCGGCGAACCGCAGTACGGCCTCCCGGGCCGGATCCACGACGCCGCCCGCGCCGGCCGCGCCGACCCGCGCCGCCCCGATCACCAGGGGCTCCCGGCCGTATTCGTTGCTCAGCAACACCCGCAACGTGGTGCCGCCGCCGTCCATGTGCAGGATCTGCCGGAGTGTCTGGTCGCGGAAGGCGCGTGACGGCTGAATCTGAATGTCCTCGTACGCGCCGAGCACGGCGGAGCGGAAGCCTGCCACCCAGGTGGTGGCGGGGGCGGCAACGGTGGTGGGGGTGGTGGCGGTCGTGTCGATGCTGATCATGATCGGTGAACTCCTCGATGGATGAGGGTGGTTGGTCGGTCGGTGAGTTGATGGGTGGTCGTGCGGTGGGCGGGCCCGATCAGGCCCGCGCCGGCCGGCTCCCCCGCAGGACCGTCACGGCCACCGCGGCGACCGCGAACAGCGCCGCCGCGGCGTGGAAGGCGAAGACGTAGCCGTCGGTGGCGGCCTGCTCCGGGGACGGGCCGGTGCCGGTGTGTGCGTCGGCGAGCGAGGCGAACAGGGCCATGCCGATGGTCGGGCCCATCAGCATCGAGGTGTTGAAGGCGCCGCCGGCCAGTGCGGCGTCCCCGGCCGACACGCCCCGCGTCGCGCCGACCACCGCCGAGGCCGCGGTCAGTGCGATCCCGACGGGAAGGACGAGCATCCCGAGCAACGGCGCGCCGACGTAGGCGGATTCCGCGTCGATCCGGCCGAACAGCACGAACGCGATCGCCATCGTGATCAGGCCGAGGGACGCGGTCCGCCGAGCGCCGAGTCGGGCCACGATCAATACGCCGGCGGCGCTGACCACGATCAGCGCGAGGGTGTACGGGACGAAGCCCAGCGCCGAGCGCAACGCGGACCAGCCGAGCACCCGCTGGAAGTACAGCGACATCAGGAACGCCGCCGACGATCCGGCGATCGGCGCGAGCATGCCGGTGGCCAGCGCGCCGACCCGACGCCCCGAGGCGAGGAAGCGCAGCGGCATCAGCGGCGCGGCGACCCGGTTCTCGGCCACGCCGAAGCCGAGCAGGAGCACGAGGCCGGCGCCGATCGGCAGGAGTACGGCGGCGGTGAGCCAACCGTGGGTCCCGACGGCCACCAGGCCCAGGCTGAGCAGCGCGACGCCGCCGGTGACGAGGGCCGCGCCGAGTACGTCCACCCGGCCGTGCGTCGGCGTCGGGCCTGCCGGCAGGTATCGCCCGGCCAGGGCCGCGACCACCAGGCCGACCAGGGCCAGGGCGACGAAGGACCAGCGCCACGAGGCCCAGGTGGCGGTGGCACCGGCGAGTTGCATGCCCAACGCGGCGCCGACGCCGGATAGTCCGCCCCACGCGGCCATCGCGCGCCGTCGGGTGGCCTCGACCGGGAACACGTCGCCGACCAGGGCCATCGCGGCGGGCGCGGCCACCGCGGCGCCGGTGCCTTGGAGCAGCCGGATGGTGATCAGCCAGCCCCCGCCGGGGACGAGCGCGCCGGCCAGCGAGGCGGCGGCGAACAGGGCGATGCCGGCCCGGAAGGCGTTGCGGCGGCCGTATCGGTCGGCCATCCGGCCGCCGAGCAGGAGCAGGCCGCTGAAGACGAGGGTGTAGGCGGCGCCGGTCCAGACCAGGCCGGAGGCGCCGAGGCCGAGGTCGGCGGCGATGTCGGGGCCGGCGGCCGAGGTGATGGTGACCGAGGTGTTGAGGACGGCCTGTACGGCGGCCAGCAGCGCGAAGGCGGCGCCGGTTCGGGTGGCCGCGGTGGTCGCCGGTGTGCCGGGGGTTTCGGCGGGCGCGACGTTTGTCGCCGATGCCGCCTTCGGCGTCGTGGCCGTGTCGTGGTTCATCTGCCGACCCCTTTCAGGTGTCCGCCGTTCGATGAACCAAACCATACAGTGCAGTTCACATGAACTCAACAGTGCAGTTCAGTTGAACCGACCTGTACGGTTCAGAATTGATTAGACTGAGTAACGATCCGGGCGTTCACGCACCGTGCCGAGTGCACGCGGCAACACATGAACGCGACGACAAGCAGAGGAGCCGACCGTGTGGGCAGCCGAGCAGACCCCCAAGCGCATCCCCTCGGGTGACCGCGCGGCACGCAAGCGCGCGGCGATCCTGAAGGCGGCGACCGACGCCTTCCTGCGCGACGGCTACGGCGTGGGCATGGACACCATCGCCGCCGAGGCCGGCGTCGCGAAGGTGACCGTCTACAACCACTTCGGCAGCAAGGAGGCCCTGTTCATCGCGATCGTCGGCGACATGCTCGATCGGGCGCTGGTCGACTCCATGCGTCTGATCGAGGAGCGCCTGGGCTCCTCCACCGACGTACGGGCCGACCTGATCGCCATCTGTGAGGCGTGGGTGACCGGCCACGCCACCCCGGAGGTGCTCGCGCTGCACAACGTGGTGCTGGGCTCGATGCCCCGCCTGCCCGAACTGGGCCGGACCTGGCAGGAGTTGGGCCCGGACCGCTTCCACGTGGTGGTTCGCACGGCGCTGACCCGGCTGGTCGAACGCGGCGAACTGGCCATCGACGACGTGCCCTTGGCCGCGATCCAGCTGTCCGGCCTGGTGCTGATGCCGCACATCGCGTACGGCTCCACGGGCGCCGCGCCGGACGCGGACCTGACGGCCCGTCTGATCACCGGCGGCGTGGACATGTTCCTGGCCCGATACCGCCCACACACCCGCCCGGACGCCGGTTAGCACACCCCCACGCGCCGCGAAGGCGCGCACGGCACGGACCGCCGGACACCACGACACATTCCTTCGAAATGTCCGCTTATTTTCTGCGAACTCCCTCTAAGGTCGACCAAGCAACCTTTTGGAAGGGATTTGCCTTGAAGCTCCGCAATGCCGCCGGCGCCGCCGTGGCCGCCCTGGCACTGGTCCTGTCACTGCCCGGAACCTCCGTTGCCGCCGAGGGCGGGTTCCACTACAAGTACGTAGACGAGTCCGGCCAGGAACATCAGGTCACCCTGCACGACCCGCGCAGCGGCGTGTGCATCGACCTGTACGGCGTCGGTTCGGACGACGTCCCGCCCGGCTACGGCCCCCACAACGACACCGACTCCTGGGTCACCGTCTACCAGGGGGCCCACTGCGCGGGCGCCGAGTGGCGCCTGAAGCCGCACGGCAATCCCGCCCGTGACGACCTGAAGGTGCGCTCGGTGCTGTTCGACGTCACCGACTGACCCGTCCCCGCGCCCCGGCGTCCCCGCGCCCCGGCGTCCCGGCGTCCCGGCGTCCCGGCGTCCCGGCGTCCCGGCGTCCCGGCGTCCCGGCGTCCCGGCGTCCCGGCGTCGGTCTTCGTCACATCCGCCGTCCCGCAACGGTCAGGGGGGCAACGCCGGGTGGGATCGACGACGAAGGGTGCGCAACGATGAGCGACGACGCGCGTCAGGGGCCGGGGATCGGTCGGGACGAGTATGTGCTGCGGCCGATCGGCCGGGTCGAGTCCCCGCTGCTGGATCGGGCGTCCGCGCCCAAGCAGGGGGACGAGGGTTCACCGGATGCCTGGCTCGTGTTCGAGCCGGACGTGGCCGACGGGCTCCGGGACCTGGCGGTCGGCACGGACGTCCTGGTGCTGACCTGGCTCGACCGGGCGGACCGGGACGTGCTGTCCGTGCACCCGCGCGGCGACGCCCGCACGCGTGTGCGGGGCGTGTTCGACACCCGCTCGCCGGATCGGCCCAACCCGATCGGTCTGCACCGCGTACACATCACCACGATCGACGGCCTGCGGATGGGCGTCCGCGACCTCGAAGCACTCGACGGCACCCCGATCGTGGACGTCAAGCCGGTGTTGGGGGGCATCGGCGAGCGCTGACCGCGCCCCGGGCCGACGACGTTGCCGTCACCGGCCCGGGGGCTCGGCTCGACCTCGGCCTCAGCCGAGGAGCTTGACCGCCTGGTAGTAGGTCCAGGCCGTGCTGTTGCAGGTCGCCCGAGCCACCGCGCCGTACGGGGCGCAGACCCGCTTGAGGTCCTCGTACAGCGCGCTGTCCAGGCGGGGCTTGTTCGCGGCGAAGGTGCCCGCCGCCTTGTAGTTGCGGTAGCCGAAGTCGTGCCGGGCACAGGAGTTCTGGAACGGGAAGCCGAGCGGGTTGTCGGGCGAGCTGCTGCAGTAGTCGGTGGACCAGTCGAAGTTGTAGGCGGCCCAGTTGCCCTGGTTCTGCCGGGCGGACCACCAGGCGTTGTAGCTGGCGGCGCTGGTCTGGGTCCAACTGGACAGCACCTGCGGCTTGTCCGCCGGAGCGGCCTGGACCGGCGTGGCCACGCCGACTCCGACGCCGATCGTCATCGCGGTGGCGGCAAGTGCCATGGACAGTCGACGCATCGAATACCTCCAGGATGCCGACGCTCCGGGTGTGGAGCGCCGTGGGCAGGGGACGCAGGTGGTACGGCCGAACTCCGAACTCCCCTCGACCGGTCGCGACGCGAGACGCGATCCGTGGACGCGGGAACGGACGCCATCCCACCGGAGGAACGCGGTTGCCGTCCAGACTTCGGCGGACTTCGGATGACAATTCATCCTCCCGGCACACCCGATTCGCCCGACGCCCTTGCGCACACCACACGTTGGCCACCCCGGAGGTGCCGCCGCCACGCGCAGCGCCGGATCGTCTCACCGTCGTGGGCGCGATGCGGGCCGGGTCCACGGCTACGCTACGCGCGTCCGCCTCTGTCCCGCCGACGAGACGACCGACGGCGCGGTCTCGACCAGGAGGGATCGGGCGTGACATCGGCGGCACGCAGCACCGGCGGCCGCGCGGGCGCACCGCGCCGGGACAACGCGTGCACACGGCCCACCGGTTCGGCGAACGCGTACGGTTTGCATCGAGAGCCCTTTGCTCGTCTCCTGCACATATGGACCGCGTAAGGCCGAACGACCGGCCGAAGGACCGCTCGCACACCGCGAGGCGTCCGGCACGACCGGGCCCGGGTCACGCGTCCCCGCGTCGCATGCGGATCGCCGCCACGGTCAGCGGGACGGCCACGTACAGGCAACTCACCACGGCCGCGCCGGCCGGCGGCAGCGCCGAGCCGTAGACCGAGTTCGGGTTTCCGGTACCCGCCAGTTGGCCCGGAAGGCTGTCCAGGGTCAGCGAGTTGACCCGTCGGTCCCACGGCGCGGGCAGGCTCTGCAGGACCATCGGAATCACGTACAGCAGGCCGGCCAGGCAGGTGACCGTGCCCGTCGTCGAGCGCAGTGCCGCGCCCAGGGCGAACCCGACCAGCGCGGCCACGACCACCGCCAGGCTCTGCGCGAGCAGCAGGGCGGTGGTGTGCGTACCGGCGTCGGCGAAAGCGCGGATGGGGCGATCCGCCACGACCGCCCGACTCGCGTAGGAGCCGGCGAACACGCAGGTCGGTCCCACGACCAGGGCAACTCCGCCCACCACCAGGGCCTTTGCGGCCAGCACCCGACCGCGCCGCGGCACCGCGATCAGCGTGTCCCGGATCATTCCGCCGGCGTACTCGCCGGTGATCGTCGATGCGGCCGACACCGCCACGCTGATCTCGACGACCAGCAGGAGCAGCGACTCCAGCGGCGCCATCGAGAAGTGCGCCCGATCGCTCTCCGTGAGCCCGTCCCAGGTATGCGCGCCGTACCAGGCCAGGGCACAGATGCCGGCCATGGCGAGGACGATCACGGCGAGCGTGATGAGGGTGGAGCGTGCGGTGCGCAACTTGAGCCATTCCGCGGCCAGAACGTCGATCATCGCGCCGTCCCCGTCGCTCGCGCATCCCCCGACGGTCGGTATTCGACGTCGGCGGTGGTGAGTTCCGTGTACGCCTCCTCCAACGATGCCGTACGCGGGCGGATTTCCCAGATCGGGATACCACGTGCGGCGGCCAGGTCGCCGACGCCGGGCGCTTCGATCCCGTGTACGACGAGGCGGCCGTCCGTCTCGGCGGCGGCCGTGGCGCCCAGCGCGGCCAGTGCGGCGGTCAGTTCGGCCGGTCGCGGGGTGCGGACCAGGACGCCGCGTGCGAAGCGTTCGGTCAACTCCCTTACCGAGGTGTCCGCGATCAGTCGACCACCGCCGATCACGATCACCCGGTCGGCGGTCGGTTCCATCTCGCTCATCACATGGCCGGCCACGAACACCGTGCGGCCCTCGCCCGCCAGCGCCCGAACCCACAGGCGGAACCACCGAATGCCCTCCGGGTCGAGGCCGTTGACCGGTTCGTCCAGGATCAGTACGCCGGGGTCGCCGAGCAGCGCCGCGGCGAGCCCGAGCCGCTGTCGCATGCCCAGCGAGAAGGTCCGCACCCGGGCCCGCCCGACGCCGGCCAGGCCGACCTGGTCGAGGACGGCGTCGACCCGCCGGCGGGGTATCGCGTTGCTCCGGGCCAGCCAGCGTAGATGGGCGATCGCGGTACGCCCGGGGTGCGCGGTGTTCGCGTCGAGCAGCGCGCCCACCTCCCGCAGCGGCCTGGGCAGTTCGACGTAGGCCCGGCCGTCGACGCGGGCCGTTCCGGCGGTGGGACGATCCAGGCCCAGCACCATCCGCAACGTCGCGGATTTGCCGGCCCCGTTCGGGCCGAGGAATCCGGTCACCACACCGGGGCGCACCCGAAACGACAGTCCGTCGACGGCGACGACGCGGCCGTAACGTTTGGTCAGGTCTCGCACTTCGATCATGCGCACCACCCTCGCCGGCCCGGTTCGGGGGCACATCGGGCGCCCGGCCGACATACCACCGGATGAGGCGGGCCGACGCGGCGCTGCCTAGAGTCGGGGGGTGAACGAGTCGGGACGGGACGGTCGTGGAATGCGGGAATCCGCGACGCCCGCGGCTGCGGCGGCCGAGGACGGGGCACGGGAGGCCCCGCCGCGCGAGTCCAGGTTGCGCCTCGCGATCACCCGGCGGTTGACCCCCGGATGGCTCCTTGGGCTCGACGCTGCCGCCGGTGTGGTGTTCGGGCTGGTCGCGGCGGTCGAGGCGGTCGTCGTCCACCGCGGCCAACTGCCCTGGTGGGCCTCGATGTCGATCGTGCTCGGTATCGCGGTGCCGCCGGCCGTGCGGCGGCGTCGGCCGGTCCTCGCCTTCGCCGTCGTGCTCGCCGCCTCGATCGCCGCCGAAGTCGCCGACGCCGGGCCCACGTTGTTCCTCGCGGCCGGCTTCACGCTGTATCCGGTCGCCCTCGCCTGGCGTCGCCGCCGCTTGCCCACCGCGGCGATCGCCGTACTGAGCACGATCTGCGTGTTCGGCCTGCCCGTGGCCGGCCCCGCCTACGCGTCGCACGTCGATCCGGCGCCGGTACTGGCCGCCGGCGGTGCGCTGGGCGGCGCCTGGACGATCGGCCGGACGGTACGGGCACGTCGGGCGTTCGCGGCGGATCAGGCGCGCCGACTCGCCGACGCGGCGGCGGCCGACGAACGACTGCGGATCGCCCGTGAGTTGCATGACGTGGTCGGCCACACGATGGGCGTGATCGCGGTCAAGGCGGCGATCTCGGGCCACGTGGCGCGGGATCGCCCGAACGAGGCGATCGAGGCGTTGCGGGTGATCGAGGCCACCAGCCGCGACGCGCTCACCGATCTGCGGCGCATGCTCGGGGTGTTGCGGGCGCAGGAGGAGGCGGAACTGCACCCGGGCCGGGGCGTCGCGCAGGTACCGGCCCTGGTCGAACGCGCGCGGGAGTCGGGCATCCGGGCGAGCCTGCACGTCTTCGGGGCGGACGAGTTGCCGGAGAGCGTGGGCCGTTCGGTGTACCGCGTCGTCCAGGAGGGGCTGACGAACGTGGCCGGGCACGCTCCGGGGGCCCGGTGTGCCGTGTCGATCGAGGCGGACGACCGACGCGTTCGGATCGAGGTGGTCGACGACGGTCCGGCGACCTCGAATCACCGACGCGAGCCCGGTGGCTACGGCCTGGTCGGCATTCGCGAACGGGCCGCGATCCACGGCGGCACGGTCACGGCCGGCCCGCGTCCGGAAGGCGGCTTCCGCCTCACCGTCGAGTTGCCCCTCGATCGAGGCCCGCACCCGGCACCGGACCCATGTTCGGCCCCGCCCCCGTCCCCGAGCGCGCGGGCATGACCAACCCGATCTCGTAGCACGTGATCACCAGTTGCACCCGATCGCGCGCACCGAGCTTGTCCAGGAGTCGGCTCACGTGCGACTTCACCGTGGGCAGCCCCACCCGCAACCGCTCGCCGATCTCGGCGTTGGACAACCCTCCGGCCACCAGGAGCAGCACTTCCCGCTCCCGGTCCGTCAACCCCGCCACCTCGCCCGAGGACGGCGACGACGACGGCGAAGGTGCCCCGGTCCCCGGGGCCGGACCGTACCCGGCGATCAGACGCCGCGTCACGGTCGGGGCCAACAACGCCTCCCCCGCCGCGATCACCTCGATGGCGGCGAGCAGTTCCGCCGGCCGGGTGTCCTTGAGCAGAAACCCACTGGCGCCCGCTCGCAACGCCGGATACACATACGCGTCCAGGTCGAACATGGTCAGAATGAGCACCCGAGTGCCCGGCACGCCCGTCGGCCCGCAGATCGACCGAGTCGCCTCGACGCCGTCCATCTCGGGCATCCGGACGTCCATCAACACCACGTCCGGGCTTTCCCGGCGGGCCAGTTCGACGGCCTCGACCCCGGTGGCCGCCTCACCGACGGCGAGCAGTCCCGGCGCGGAGTCCACCAGCATCCGAAAGCTGCCGCGCAACAGGGCCTGATCCTCGGCCACCAACACCCGGACCGGCACCCGCAGTCCACCCCAACCCGTCGCCCCGACACCCTGTCGCGACGATACCCCAGCCAATCCCGGGCACCGCGCCGAACCGAACGAGCCCGACACCCCCCACGGCCTGCCCCCTCAGTGCGACCCCGTCCGAGCCCCGGCCCGCCGCGCGGGCGTCGACGGCGCCGCCACGGCCTGCTCCCCGTCCCCGCCCGTGCCATAGGGCAGCAGGGCGTACACCATCCACCCACCGTCCGGATCCGGACCGATGTCCAACCGTCCGTCGAGCATCGCGACCCGTTCGCGCATGCCGATCAGCCCGTGGCCCATTCCGTCGCCCGGTGCCTGCGCGCCGCGCCCGTCGTCGCCGATGCGCAACTCCAGTGCCTGCTCCAGGTATCTGACCAGCACCTTCGCGGTGGCCTGTGGACCGGCGTGTTTGCGGGTGTTGGTCAGCGCCTCCTGGATGATGCGGTAGGCGGTCAGGGCGACGGTCCGGGACGGGTCGATCGGCACCCCCTCGACGGTCAGGCCCACCGACATCCCCGCGCGGCCGACCTGGGCGACAAGTTCGTCCAGGTGGCCCAGGTTCGGTTGTGGGGTCATGCCCTCGGTCTCGTTCTCCGCGCGCAGTACGCCGAGCAGCCGGCGCATCTCCACCAGTGCCTCGCGGCCGGTCTTGGCGATGGTGTCCAGTGCCTCGCGGGCCTTGTCCGGGGCGGTGCCGATGGCCCGTCCGGCACCGTCGGCCTGGACCACGATCACCGACACGTTGTGTGCCACCACGTCGTGCAACTCGCGGGCGATCCGGGAGCGTTCGGCCGCCGCCGCGATCTGTGCCTGCTGGTCCCGTTCGAACTCCAGGCGCGCCGCGCGTTCCTCGAGTTCGGCGTAGTAGGCCCGCCGGGTGCGCATCGAGTCGCCCAGGACCCACGCGATACCGAGGCTGGTCACCAGGAAGCAGTAGCCGAACAGGCCGTCCCGTAGGCTGAGTTCGAGGTTGGTGCCCCATCGTGCGAAGTAGAGTCCCGGCCCGACGAACACGGCGACGAGCGCGATCCGCGCCCGCCGCCGACTGCCCCACTTCGCCGTCGTGTACAACACCATCGGTACTGCGAAGCTCGCCGCGGAGATCGCCCCGGTGAAGAACAGTTGCCCCACACCGCCCAGCGCGACCACCAGGAAGGCGGCCCGGGGGTGGACCCGGCGCAGCACCGCGCCCAGGCAGAACACCGCCACGACGACCCACGTCCAAGTCCAGGCGTGGCCGGTCGGCGCGTCGTCGGCGTTCTGCTGACTGGCACTCAGCAGCGGCAGGGGCAGCATGTACAGCACATCCACCACGAGCGGACGCACGCGCAGCCAGGCGTAGATTTTTTGCACACCCGGACGTTACGGTCGCCGCGCCCGCACCGGCGTCATCCGGCGCGGCGAGCGCTCCCCTAGTCCGGAGGTCGCACATGTAGGGGTCGTTTCTCCTCCGGCCGGCCCCGGGCCCGGTGCAGAAGTTCATCCGGATTGCGTTGACCCCCGAGCACTGCTCATGCAAGCTCGGCGCGGGGGATCTTCGCGAGGAGGCAGGGTGGGGTACTGCGGGAGTTGCGGTGGCAACGGCTGGATGCCGATGGAGACCATGTGCTCCGGGTGTGGCGGATCCGGCCAAAACACGCTGGTGCAGGATGGGATGGGTTGTGGGGGGTGTGGCGGCAGCGGTCGCAACATGCAGATGCAGCCGTGCCCGAACTGCAACGGCACCGGGGGACACGGTGGCGGAGGCGGCGGAGGCCCCGCCTACACCCCTCCGCGCGGGCCGATCTCGGCTGCCGCGCGGATCAAGATCTTCATGTACAACCTGATCCTCATCGGCGGGCTCGGCGGATACGTCTACTACACGACGCGGTAGCCCCGAGGGCGCCGATCTCCGGGCCGGCCCACGGCGGCCACTTCGGCATCGCGTTCAACCGGTCGGCGAACGGATCGAAGAACGGGTGCAACCAACCGCCGTGGGCGAAGCCGCCGTCGGGACCTCCGGCCACCGACACCCGCTTCGGGTACCGCCCTCGGAGCCCGAAGGGACAGCCGTATCGGCCGTCGGCGCCGAGGGCGGTTTCCCAGGCCGATTTCGCGGTGGCCGCGACGAGGTGATCAGCGGCCGGCCGGCTCCTTGCAGGTACCGGGTGGGCTGTTGCGCAGCACGACGGCGGCGCGCTCCGGGTCGACGATGGGGAAGACCCCGTCCGGGTCGGCGCCCGGCTCGATCTCCGTCCGGATCGGCCACGTGGTGATGCCGACTTCGGCCAGGGCACGTTCCACCCGTGCCCGTACGTCCGCGAGATTCGGACACCGGCCGCCGGCCGCCGGACCCTGCAACAGCCGGTTCAGCCGGCGGACCTGGTCGATGGTCGCGCCGCCGTAGCGGGCGCCGTCGTCGGGGCGGGTCATGCCCAGCGCGGCGCAGGCATCCCGCACGCCGACGCCGGCCGGTTTCGGCATCGTCCACAGGCCGTTCTGCTCGCCCTTGCGCGTACAGGCCACCAACGGCGGCACGGCGGGCCTCGGAGCGGTGCGCTCGGGGCTGTCGGCCGGCAGATAGGTCCGGGCGGTGTCGGTCATCGCGTCCCAGACCGCGGCGCACGCCTCCTCCGGGGTCTGCGCGGCGTCGACATGCACGCCGTAGAGGAATGCGGGTTCGACGGTGTACGTGTACGAACAGCTCGTCTGCTGGGGATAGGACAACCGCGCCGGCGCGTCGTCGATGAGCATCGCCGCCATCGTGCCGCCGGCCGCCGCGAGGACCGCGAGCGGTACCCCGATCCGCCAGACCATCCGCCGACGGCGGGAAGCGGGGGTGCGGGCGCCCTCCTCCTCCGCCGCCGCGTCATGAAATGCCTGGAACAGGGTGGCCGTCATCCCCTCGGCCCGGGCGGCGGGGAGGTCGCGCTCGGCCGGCGTCGGCAACAACGCGGCCAGGTCGTGGGTCACCGACTCGTCGAAGTGCGAGTCGGCGTGGGCGGTCAGGCGCTTCATCGGGCTTCCTTCCGAATGGGTCGGCCGACGGGCAGGCGCCCCGGCCGGCGGGCGGCGTCGACACCCTGGGCAGGCGCAGGCGCAGGCACTGGCGTCGGCAAGGCCCGATCCGCGCCCACCGGCGCGCCCTCCTCCCGGTCTGCGAGCCGCTTGAGCTTGGCTCGCGCCCGGGACAGCCGGGAGCGCACGGTGCCGACCGGGATCCCCAGGGCCTCGGCCGCCGCGGCGGAGTCGAGTCCGGAGAACACGCACAGCGCGACGACTTCGCGCTCCTGCCGGCGCAGCGTGCCGAGCATCGTCCGGACCCGGGCGATCGTTCTGGTGTCGTCGATCCGGCCGACCAGTGTGTCGGCGAAGTCGGGCACTGCCTGCTCGCGCGGCACACGGTCCAGGACCGCCTGATGTCGCCGCGCCGTTCGTCGTTGGTTACGGACCACATTCGTCGCCACGCCGAGCAACCACGGCCGCAACGAGCCGCCTTCGGCGGCCACGTCGGCGCGCAGCCGCCAGGCCTCCAGGAAGGTCAGCGCCATCACGTCCTCGGCCGCGGCCCAGTCGCCGGTCATGCGAAAGCCGTGGTTGTAGACGGACTTCGAGTGCTCCGCGAACAACTCCTCGAAGGCGTAGGGATCTCCTGCTCTGATCCGGGATCTCATGCTTGTTTCCACACCCTTCGACTGTCCGGCAGCCGCCCGCACGCTCCCGGAGGGTGACGCGCGTCACTCGCTTCCGGATGCCCGGGGCGTGGGTCACGGGTGCGTATAGGCGGGGATTCCCTGCTGCTTTTCACCCGCGCGCGCTGCGATGCTCTTCCTGCACGACTGCACGACTGCACGACTGCACGACTGCACGAGCACGACCGCACGGCTGCACGGCTGCACGGCTGCACGACGGAAAGGAACCCTCCCTCGGATCCGGCCTCGGACCGTGATCCGACCCTAGTGAGCGGAGTTCTCTCGTGACTGCAAAGACCCTTCGCAAGCGTCTCGGCCGGGCGTGCAAGATCACGGCCCTGACGGTGGCCGGGATCACCGCGATGTTGGCCCTCGCCGCCGGCCCGGCCGCGGCCGATGCCGACGGCGGGTTCGGCGGCTTCGGCGGCGGATCCAGTGGCGGTGGCGGCGCGACCGGTACCTGGTAGCGGACCTCGGGCCGGTGCGGCCCGGTGGACGTGTACCGAGGCCGCACCGGCTCCACCGCACGTGCGACGCCCACCGTCGGAAGGGGCCACGATGCACAACGGTTGGATCGTCCTGGTCATCGGCGTCACGCCGCTCGTGCTGTTCGGCGTCTTCATCGCGTCGGCCAAGCCCGATCCGGACACCTGCGCGAACTGCGGACATCTGCCCGCGGACCACGGAAACACATGCGGCGGGGACGAGTTCGACGTCGGTGAACTCGTGCCCAACGGCAAGTCGTGCGGCTGTGTGCGGTATCGACGGCGCTCGACCACCGGCTGACGTCGCGGCGCGGGCGTCGGGTCGACATGCGCTGGAAGATGTGGTCCACGTCACACAACGCAATGCCGGAGTCGAGTGGTCATCGTGGTGTGAAGCGAACTGGTTGTGGGATCGGGCTCTCGGTCGTGATACCCGTGTTCAACGAGTCACGGCGGCTGCCGGGGACTCTGGCGGCGGTGGTCGATCATCTCCGGGAGGTCGGAGGCGATTGGGAACTGGTCGTCTCCGACGACGGATCCACCGACGACACGTACGCCGTCGCCGCCGCGGTGGCCCGCGACGAGCCGCGGGTGCGGCTGGTGCGACATCCGGTCAATCGGGGCAAAGGGCATGCCGTACGGGTCGGGGTCGCGGCCACGCGCGGCGACCGGGTGCTGCTGTGCGACGCGGATCTGGCCACCCCGATCGACGAGTTGGCCCGACTCCAGGCCGCGCTCGACGCCGGGTTCGACGCGGCGATCGGCTCCCGCGGGCCGGCGTTCGCGGTGGCCCGGCCGCCGGTGCGCCGGGTGTTGTCGGATGTCGGGAGCCGGCTGATCCGGGCCGTCGCGCTGCCCGGGACGGTGGACACCCAGTGCGGGTTCAAGCTGTTCCGGGGTGATCGGGCCCGGGCCGCGTTCGCGCGCGCGAGCGTGGACGGGTGGGCCTTCGACATCGAAGTGCTCCGGCTCTTCCTCGCGTTCGGCTGGAGCTTCGTCGAGGTCCCGGTGGCCTGGACCCACCAGGACGGCTCCAAACTGCGCCCCGGACACTGCCTGGAAGTGCTCACCGACCTGGCTCGGGTACGGCTGCGGCACGGCCCGGCGCCGGCCGCCGGCCGCACCCCCGGCGCGGAATCGCTGCGGATGCCGCTCCCCCCGGGACGGGCCGCGTGACCGCGGTGCGCGAGTCCGTCGCGCCGATCCGCGCGATCGCGCTGCCCCGCTCCGCACGCACCCTGGACGCCCTGGTGTGCGGCGTCTACCTGGCCGCCTCGCTGCTGCTGTACCGCGGCCTGTGGTGGGGCGGGCCCGGCGGGCGCTACCTGGTGGACAGCGGTCAGGACCAGCGTCAGTGGGAGTGGTTCTTCGCGGTCACCGCGCGCGCCGTCGCGCACGGGGAGAACCCGCTGACCACGACGCTGCAAAACCATCCCGGCGGCGTCAACCTGATGGCGAACACCTCGATGCCGGGGCTGTCCATCCCGCTCGCGCCGATCACCTGGCTGTTCGGGCCGTCGGCGACCTGGGCGATCGTGCTGACCTTCGGGCTCGCCGCGACCGCCGCCGCCTGGTACTACCTGATCTCGCGTCACCTGGACGTCTCGCGCCCGGCCGCGGCCCTGGGCGGCGCGTTCTGCGCGTTCGCCCCGCCGATGATCTCGCACGCCAACGCACATCCCAACCTGGCCGTGTTGTTCGTGATCCCGCTGATCATCGACCGGTTGCTGCGGGTGGCCGGCGGCCTGCGGCCGATCCGCGACGGTGTCCTGCTCGGCCTGCTGACGGCCTATCAGATCTTTCTCGGCGAGGAGGCGCTGCTGCTCGCCTCCACCGGGATCGCGCTGTTCGCCGTCGGCTACGCCTGCGCCGCACCCGCCGCGGCACGCGCGGCGCTGCGTCCGCTGGCCCGGGGGGTCCCGATCGGCGCGGCGCTGTGCCTGGTGCTGGTCGCCTATCCCCTGTGGTGGCAGTTCAACGGCCCGCAGAGCTACACCAACCTGCTGCACGGCCCGGCGGGCAACGACCTCGCCGCGCTGAGCGCGTACGCCGACCGCTCCCTCGCCGGCGACATCGACGTCTCCTCGCGCCTGTCGATGAACCGGACCGAGGAGAACGCGTTCTTCGGCTGGCCGCTGCTCCTGCTCGCCCTCGCCCTCGTCGTCGCGCTGTGGCGCACCGCGCTTGCCAAGGCGCTCGCGGTCGTGCTCGTCGGCGCCGCGCTGTTCTCCCTGGGCCCGGAGATCATCCTGAACGGCGAACCCACCGGCATCGACGGGCCGTGGCGGTGGCTCGGGCAACTCCCGTTGTACGAATCGGTGTTGGAGAGCCGATTCACCATGGTCTGCGTGCCCGCGTTCGGCATGCTGCTCACCCTCGGCGCGCAGGCCGCCACCCGTACCCGCGATCGCCGGATCCGGCTGCTGTGGTGCGTGGCCGCGCTCCAGGCGCTGGTGCCGCTGCTGCCGCAACCGCTGACCACCCAGCCCCGCGAGGCGACGCCCGCGTTCTTCACCGACGGCACCTGGCGCCGGTACGTGGGGTCGGGTCGGGCCATCGTGACGGTGCCGCTGCCCGACCCGTCCGACGCCCGGGCGCTGAGCTGGCAGGTCGACGCCGACCTCGGCTTCCCGCTCGCCGAGGGCTACTTCGTCGGCCCGTTCGGACCGGACCGGCTCGGCGGCTACGGCGCGGTCACCCGGCCGACCTCGAACCTGCTGCGCGAGGTGCGCGACAGCGGCAAGGTTCCGGAGGTGACCGAGCAGGACCGCGCCCAGGCCCGCGCCGACCTCGCCTTCTGGCACGCGGACGTGGTGGTGCTCGGGCCGCACTACCAGGAGAACGCGCTGTGGTCGACGCTCGAACTGCTGCTCGGGCCGAGCCGGCAGACCGGCGGCGTGTGGGTGTGGGACGTCCGCGGTGGGAACGGCCGGGCTGTGGACGCCCGGGACGGGGGTGCGGCCGGTGCCGGCTGAGCGGGTGGCGGCGCATCGGACCGGGGGACTCGCGGCCGACCCGGAGTCGATACGGTCCCCGGGAGGCGCCGGCATCGGCGGTTGGGCGAGGGAGGGCAATCGGGTGCGGGCGAGCGACGAGCACGCGTACACGGAGTACGTGTCCGCCCGGCTGCCCGCGCTGCGCCGGGTCGCCCGCCTGCTGTGCGGGGACCCGGACCGGGCGGACGACATCGTGCAGAACACCATCACGCGCCTGTACGTGCACTGGCGGCGCGCCAGTGCCGCGGACGACCTGGACCGCTACGTGCACCGCATGCTGGTGCGCGCGTTCCTCAACGAGCGCCGGCTGGCCTGGGCTCGGGTACGGCTGGTCGGCGCGCCGCACGACATCCCGCTGCCCGCCGCGCCGCCCGGACCCGACGTGGAGACGCGCGACGCGGTGCGGATCGCGCTGTCCCGGGTGCCGCCCAGGCAGCGGGTCGTGCTGGTGTTGCGGTTCCTGTGCGATCTGCCGGTCGCCGAGGTGGCCGAGATCCTGAACTGCTCGCAGGGCACGGTGAAGAGCCAGACCGCGTTGGGCCTCGCGCGCCTGCGCACACTGCTGGACGGGCCCGTCGTGGCCCGATGGGAAGGGGCGTAGGCGGGCGATGGACACCGAGGAGTACGAGGGCGCCCGACTGCTGGCCGCGTTGCGCGAGACGCCTGCGGTCGGGTCCGACGAACCGGGCGTGTACGTGGCGCGCGCGATCCGCGACGGTCGCCGCACGGTGCGGGCCCGCCGGGTGCTGGCGGTGGTCGGCGGCGCGGTCGCGGTGGCGATGATCGCGCTGGTGACGGTGGTGCTCGCGACGCCGTCGCGCGACGGGCGCTTCGGGCCGGCCGCCGGGGGCGGCTTCGACGTGCGCGAGCGGGCCTTCCGAGTCGGCTCGGCGGGCGGATACACGCCGGTGTCCTACGAGACGGGCCGCTTTCGCCAGCGGGTGACACTGGGGCCGGAGAAGCCGGGGCCCGCGCCGGAGTTGGCGGCCACGCGGGCGATGGTGACGATGTACGCGGCGGGGCGCTTCCCGGCGATGGCGAGCGCGTCGAGTTCCACCGCGCCGTCGGTCCGGGAGCGTCCGGCCGTGTGGCTGATCGGGCCGACCCCGGTCGACGGCCGGCTCGAACTGGCCTGGCAGTGGGCCCGCGACGCGTGGGCCGTGGTCTCGCTCACCGGCCCGGCCGCCGACGCCGAACGGGTCCGGCACATCGCGGAGAGTGTGCTTCCCGACGCCCGGGTACCGGTGCGCGTCCCGCTGACCCTGGCCCCGGGGGCGCTGGCGAGCGGGGAGCACGTGGTCGCGGTGATCGCGCCGATGGCGCCGGAGAAGTCCTCGCTGTACGCGCTGCGCTTCGGCACGACCGATCCGCCGAACGCGGAGGGCGGCGACCCGGCCTCGTTCGTGGTAGGCGTCGGCGCCACACCGGGCGCGCACGACGTGCGTCCCGACCGCATCTCCCGGGCCGACGGCGCGTTCGCCGAGTCCGAACCCGCGATCGAGGCGAACCGCCTGCGCGCGTTGCTGGCGGCGATCCGGCTGCTCGACACCGCCTCGATCCAACCGACGCTGATCCCCTCCGACGGCGCGTCCACCGCAGCCGCCCCGACCACGTCCCCGCCCACCTCGGCATCGGGATCGCCGACCTCGACGACCGGCACGGCCGGCAATCTGGACGGCGCCGCCACCTCCACCCGAAACACCGGCGGCGGTACACCCGACCCCACCGACACGTTCGGCTCCTCGATGACATCCACGTCGGCGTCCACGAGGGCCGCCCGCTGAATCACACCGGTTCGGCGGCGGGGCCGGGCCGCGACGCGCACCCGGCTCAGCGTCGGCGACGCCGTTGTGGCATCGGGCCTTCGCGTTTGAAGGTTTCGACGATCGGGGTGGTCTCGACGTTTGTGATGCCCTCGACGGAGCCGAGTGTGTGGGCGATGAAGTCGTACAGGTCGGCGGTGTCCCGACACAGCAGGCTCACCAGGAAGTTCGCCCGCCCCGTGGACACGGCGCCGAAGACCGTACGGGGATCGGCCGCCACCACCTCCGCGACCGCCTCCAGTGCCGAGGGGCGTACCGACATCCACAGGAAGGCAGGCATGGCGTAGCCCAGATACTCCGGGTCGGGCTCCACCTCGAAGTACAACACGCCCGTGGCGCGCAGCACTTCCAGCCGACGGCGGACCGCCGACTCCGAGGTTGCGCAGGCTCGGGCCAGGTCCGCGAACGACATGCGCCCGTCCCGGGACAACGCCGCGAACAGCGCCCGGTCGTCGTCGTTCCAGGGCGGCAGCGGCGCGTCCGGGTCGACCACCGGCGCGGAACGGGTCAGCGCGGCCACCTGGTCGGCGTCGAGGGCGACGTTCTGCGCCCGCCACCCGGGCGGGCCGCCGACCACCACGCGCAGGATGCAGTGCGCCTCCAACTCGCTGACCCCGGCCGCGCGGCCGACGTTGCGCAGCAGTTGGTCGCCGCGGGCCTCCGGGCCGCGTGGCCGGGTCACGCACATCACCTCGGCGCCGGCCGACAACAGTTGTACCCAGGACACGTCCGACCGACGGCCCAGGCCCTCCGCCACCGCCTCCACGGCGTCCGGAGCGCAGCGCACCCGCAACACCCGCGTCGCTGCTGTGCGCGCTGGCGCCGGACACCGGGACGCTGATCGCGGCCCGGGCCCTGCAGGGTGTGGGCGGCGCGGCCATGTTCGCCACCACGATCGCCCTGCTCGGACACGCCTACCAGGGCCGCGACCGCGGCGTCGCCTTCGGTGTATGGGGGTCGATCTCGGGGGCCGCCGCGGCGGTGGGGCCGATCATGGGCGGGCTGCTCACCCAACACCTGGGCTGGGAGGCGATCTTCCTGGTCAACGTGCCCATCGGCGTGCTGACCGTGGTGATGTGCCTGAGTCTGCTCACCGAATCGCACGGCAACCGTGCGGCGCGGCCGGACCCGGCCGGCATGGTCACCTTCACGCTCGGTGCGGCGCTGCTCACCTACGGCTTCGTGCGAGCCGGCGCCGACGGGTGGACCGATGGTCCGACGCCGGCCGTATTCGCCGCCGCCGTCGTGGCGTTCGGGCTGTTCGTGGTGGTCGAGGCCCGGGTCGCCGAGCCGATGATCGACCTGGCGCTGTTCCGGCGCGCGTCGTTCAGCGGGATCATGCTGTCCGGTCTGCTCGTGCAGTTCTCCGCGTTCGCCGCGTTCCCGGCGCTGTCCGTGTGGCTCCAGTCGGTGCTCGGGTACGGACCGGTCCGGGCCGGGCCGGCGCTGCTGCCACTGGCGGCCGTCTCGTTCGTGGCCTCGGCCGTGGCGAGCCGGCTCCCGCACGGTACGGGTCCCCGATGGCCGCTGGGGATCGGCGCGCTCTGCATCGGGCTCGGCGCGTTCGCGCTGACCCTGGTCGACGCCGATTCGGACTGGACCGCGCTGCTCCCGGGGCTGCTCGTGGCCGGGGTAGGGGTCGGCCTGGCGATGCCGCAGATGGCCGGTGCGGCGCTCGCGGCGGTGCCGCCGAGCCGGGCGGGGATGGCCGGTGGGGCGCTCAACACCTTCCGGCAGTTGGGCTTTGCGCTGGGCATCGCGGTGGTGGGCGTGGTCTTCCGGGACGGCGCGGAACACGCGCTGCGCGGCGGCGGGACCACCCTCGCCGCCGACCCGCACGCGACCGCCGAGGCCCTGGGCGGCGGCCGGGCGCAACAGCTCGTGGCGACGGCTCCGGCCGGTGGCCGGGACGCGGTGGTGGACACGATTCGGGACGCCTTCGCGGCGGGCCTGGACCGGGCGTTCCTGCTCTGCGGGGCACTCGGGCCGGCGGCGGGCGTACTGGCCCTGCTCACCGTCCCGAAGGCGGCCCACGCCCCTGCCGGCGGCGGGGCCGGGGCACCGACCCCCGAACGCGAGCCCGCGTCGCGGTGACAGCGCCGGGGATGCCGAACGGGCTCGCCCGCGGGCCGGGAACCGATGCCGCGACGGACATCGGCCCCGGCCCGCGTCGGTCGCCGGTCGGGCCGGGGCGTCGGCTCAGGCGTGGGCGAGTTCGACGACCTTGGCGTCGGCGGCGTTGCGCTTGATCGACTCGATCCCGTTCATGCACGCCGCACGTGTCTCGTAGGCCTCGCCGACGGCGATGATCTGCCCGTTGCCGGCCTTCAGGCGGAACCTGAACTTGCCTGCCTTGTCGGTGTACATCTCGAACTTGGCGGCCATGGCACACCTCCCGCTCATGTCGCCCTCCCCACCATGGTCCCGCTCCGCTGCGTCGAGGGCATCCGCACGGGCTGCGGGCCACCGTGTGGTCGCCGCGTCGCGTCAGGCGGCTCCCGACCATCCCCGGAGCACGTCGGTGGCGGTGCCGGCGAGGAATTGCCGGATCAGCGCGGCGATCGTCTCGGGGGCGTCCTCGTAGCTGTAGTGGCCCACCCCAGGCAGCTCGGTGATCAGGCCCCGGGGGAAAGCGGCGCGGAACAGCGGGAGGAAGTGGGCGGCTGCCAGGGTCCGGTCGGCGGTGCCCCAGACGGCGAGCGCGGGGGTGTCGGCCAGCCGGGCCCGGGCCTGCGCGGTCGGCGTCTCGAACGTATGCGCGCCGGTGGCGAAGCCCCGGGCCCAGCCGATCGCGCCGAGGCATTCCTCGGGGGTGCGGAAGGCCGCGCCGTACGCCTCGATCCAGGTCGGGGAGATGATGCGGGTGTCCTCGAAGCCGTTCAGCGCGAGCGTGCTGAGGATGGTGAAGTCCAGGGCGCCCAGCACCTGTTCGAGCGTGCCGTCGGCGTGCGCGCGGGCGATCCAGCGAAACCAGGGCGACTCGGCGGCGTTGGCGGTCAGTACCGCGCCCAGGTCCTCCTGCCCGAACGGCGTCGGTGCGTTCACGGCGACGACCCGCGCGATCCGGTCCGGGTGCCGAGCCGCCAGACCCATGCCGACCGGGCCGCCGAAGTCGTGCATGACCAGGGTGATGTCGGTCAGGTCGAGATCGAGGACCAGCGCCTCCAGGTTGTCGACGTGGTCCTGGAGCCGGTACGAGCGGGTGGTCGGGGTCTCGCTCTTGCCGAAGCCCATGTGGTCCGGTACGACGACGCGGTGGTCGGTCGAGAGGCGGCGGATCAGGTCGCGGAACAGGTAGCCCCACGTGGGTTCGCCGTGCAGGCACAGCACGACCGGGCCGGCCCCTTCGTCCGCGTAGTGCATCCGGAATCCGGGCGCCGAACTGTGGTACGGCGCGAAGGGATAGCTGCCCTGGAAGGTCTCGTCGGCGGCGATCATCTCGGGGGTCTCCTCGGTCGTGCGGTCGCCTGTCGGTCGGTTGGTCCGTCCGCGTTCCGCGTGGTGGCAACTTGCAACCACCATGACCATAGGAGACCCGGTTTTAATATGCAACCACTGTTGTTCGGTCGCCCCCGCCGGAAGGGCGGGGGGCGAACCGCTACGGGTGGCGGCGGCCCGCGCTCGGGCGGTCGCCGCGACCGGTCAGGGGGTGTTGCCCAGGGCCTGGCGCAACGGGAGGGCGCCGGTGGCGATGTGTACGCCTCGGGAGACGATGCGGGCGTTGGTGGTGTCGAGCGAGGCCAGGCGGGACAGCGGGGCCGGGCCGTCGTCGTGCAGCGAGCAACACAGGAGCAGGATGGTGCGCAACGCCCCGTCGGGATAGGGCCCGTCGGGCGCGGTGACCACCTCGCGCAGCGTCTCCCACCGCACCGAGGCGTAGCGGCCGTCGTCGGACCAGTCCAGACACACCGCGTACAGGTCGGGGCGGCGGACGAAGGAACCCTCCTCGGTGAGGATGTACGTGGTCGCCTGCGCCGCGTAGTCGCCTTCGGCGGCCCGGTAGAGCGCGGCCTCGATCACCTCCGAGGACATCGCGGGCACGGACGCCCCGTCGTTGTGGCGCGTGGCGCGGCGGGCGGTGGCCCGCTCGATGCGGTGCTTGCTGTCGACGCGGTTGCGGCGGCTGCTCGGGCGGCGTTCGGTGCTCATGAGACCGCCCTCCGGGACGGGTCGGGCGCCCACGTGTGCGCGGGGGCGAGCAGGTGTGCAGGGTCGACCTGGAACAGTTCGGCCAAGCGCTCCACGTCGTTGAGGTCGAAGGGCAGTTCGCCGGTGAACCGACGCCACGCCCAGGAGCGACCGTGGCCCAACGCCTCGCCGATGGCCCCGTCGGTGTAGCCGTCGCGCCGGGCGAGCATGCGCACGTTGCGCGCCACGATCATCCGGATGGGTTCGTCGGCGGTCGGGGTCGATATCCGCTCCGCCGTTCTGGTCTCACGCGCCCCAGGCGCCACATGCCTCATTCCGGCAGCGTAGAACGCGAGTTGCGGGAACGGTAGATCCGACGCAACACAATCATCCCTCCCTGCGGGAAAGTTGCCCGAACAGCGAAAGCAACCCAAGGCCCCGGAGCAGCAGTTGAAGCCATCGCGGAGCGGGGGCGGCGCGGAGCGGGGGCGGCGCGGAGCGGGGGCGGCGCGGAGCGGGGGCGGCGCGGAGCGGGGGCGGCGCGGAGCGGGGGCGGCGCGGAGCGGGGGCG